>CABQXY010000011.1:0-141636 GCA_902468245.1 uncultured Porphyromonadaceae bacterium
CGAATGTGATGGTCGATTTTTTTTGCGATTCGTTGCATTCGCATGTTCTCTTTTTTTATGCGACAGCCTCCTTTCGGATTACTCGGAGAGGTTGTTTCTCGATAACCCCACGATGGCTGGAGGGCGCAGAGCGTCCCGACAGCCTTCGTGGGGATAGACCGGCTATGTTCTATCTTGGTCGGAGACCATGCCGCTCGCCTTAAGCAACCTGATCCTCGTCATGTCGGGACACACATCAGGCAGTACAGCGGCATGGTCTCCGACCAAGCTGTGTCATGCCTGACTGACCCCACGAAGGCCGGTGCCAGCTGAAGCTGTCTCCGACCATCGTGGGGTTATCGAGAAACAGCCTCTCCGAGGCACCAAATTCCGGTAGGAAAATAATCGACCTAAATAGTCCTGTGCATTGCCTTCTTTTAATTCTACCATAAATCTGTAATTCCACCATAAATCTACGAAACTTATTTTCGTTATCGCACGGAATTAAGCAGTTCGGGCGACGGACAGGTATAGTTGTCTATGCCGAGGTTTACCTGTTTCAGCTCGTCAAGGGTGTGTACCGCGGGCGTGACGAAATCAGGCATCGGCAGCGAATGGAACGTGGCGAAATATAGCAGACACGCCTCTTTCCACCATTGCGCGTCGCGCACCTGCGTATGCATGCGCCGCTGCACGTCCTGCCACAGATCCAACTTGCCGTTGGATTCGAAATACGGCTTAAGGCTGTCCCAGTCGCGTAGCATACCCAATGCGGTCTGATACCCTCGCTCGTAGTGACGGCACAGGGCTGTCCATACCGTGTCGCCGCTTTTCAGCTTATAGTCCCACGGCAGATGATGGAACCATAGAATCAGGTTCTCGGGACAAGTCTCGGGGTCGGCATATAGCTTTGCCAACGAGTCGGGATACTGTGCGGTGGCGTCGCTGCCCGAGGGGGAGCGGTCGAACCCTATGCCGGTTGAGTCGGCGCGGTGGTAATAGCTCGGCATCCAGTCAGGACGCGCGCCGGGGATGTCGCACCAGGGCTCCGGACCGTAATGATGGCCCCAGGCGAACAGATGGTGCAGACCCATAGGCATCATATAATCCACCACCGCCTCGCGCGAGCGCAGCATGATATCCTTGATCTTGTTCTTTACCTCAGGTTCGGTGACGCCCAGGTCACGTACAATCCATTCGTCGGCTATCGAATCGGGCGAAAGGGTAGGATCCCACGCCATGCGGCCGAATGCGTAGAGGTTGGCTCGGCCGAAGGGATGACCGGTGAAATTGGTAGCATCGCCTATGTTGGCCACGCCGGCTATGGCGTTATAGCGGTCTGGCTTGGCTGTCTCGAAAAATTCCTGCCACATCGGCGCCAGGTACGCAAGGTGGTTGCTGTGACCCAAGTATTCCTGCGTGATCTGCAGCTCCGGCATCAGAGTGGTGCCCGGCATATCGAGCAGCAGCGGGCTGACCGGCTCGCGGGGCTGGAAGTCGATGGGGCCGTTCTTCACCTGCACTATGACGTTGGAATCAAATTTGCCGTCCAACGGTTTGAACTCTGCGTAAGCCTGCTTCGCGCGGTCGGGGTCGGAAGGGGAGTAGACGAAAGCGCGCCACATCACTATGCCGCCATGCTTCTTCAGGGCGCGGGCCATCATGTTGGCACCCTGGGCATGGGTACGTCCGAAATCGCACGGACCGGGCTGACCCTCGGAATTGGCCTTTACTAAGAATCCTCCGAAGTCGGGTATCAGCTTATAGATTTCGTAGGCTTTTTGCTTCCACCACCGGGCCACGCGCTTGTCCAGCGGGTCGGCGGTCGGCAGCGAGTCAAGCTGCATCGGTGCGGCGAAATTGGCCGACAGATATACGCGGATGCCGTAGGGTCGCAGCACATCGGCTATGGCCGCAACCTTGGGCAGATATTCGTGCGAAAGAATGCGTGAATTGGCATTGACATTGTTCAGCACCGTGCCGTTGATGCCCATAGACGAAATCAGGCGGGCATACTCCTCGTATCTCGGCGATACGGAGTCGGGCAGCAGGTCCCATTGCCACAGGGAACGGCCGGCATATCCACGCTCGATGGTGCCATCCAGGTTGTCCCAATGGTTGAGGATGCGGCGTTCGAAGTGCGGTCGGCCCGGGAACGCCGATTCGACCGGAGTCGCGGCGTGTCCGGCCGCGAACGATGCCGCGGCCAGACATGCCGATAATGCCAGTGTCGTCAGATGCTTCATTCGTCTATGCCGTCGATGGTTTTGATCAGCCCGTTTTCGTCATATTCCAGCTCGCACACCTTCAGGCTGCGCAGCCACGAACGGCCTCCGCTGGGCGCGGCGTCGTGATGGAACAGATACCATTTTTCCTTGTACTCCACGATGCAGTGGTGGGTGGTCCACCCTACTACCGGGGTGAGTATCACGCCCTTGTATGTGAAGGGACCGTATGGGCTGTCGCCGATGGCGTAGCAGAGCAGATGGCTGTCGCCGGTGGAATATGAGAAGTAATACTTGCCGTTGTATTTGTGCAGCCAGCTGGCCTCGAAGAACCGGTGCGGGTCGTCGGCTGCCAGGGGCTTGCCATCCTCGTCCACAACCACAACGGGGAGCGGTTCCTCGGCAAACTGCAGCATGTCGTCCGTCAGACGCACCACGCGGCTGGGCAGCGCAGGTTCGTCGCCCTCTGGCAGATATGCGTCCTCCAGTGCCTTGTTGTCCTTGTAGCGCTGCAGCTGGCCGCCCCACAGACCACCGAAGTATAGGTAATACTTGCCATCCTCCTCGAACACGCAGATATCCATGGAATAGCTGCAGCGGATGGGGTCGGGCTGCGGCACGAACGGACCCTCGGGACGGTCGGCCACGGCCACGCCGATGCGGAAGATGTCGTTCTTGTCCTTCAGCGGGAAATAGAGGTAATATTTGCCGTCCTTCTCCGCGCAGTCGCAGTCCCAGAGTTGGCGTCCGGCCCAGGGAATGTCGGCTATGTCAAGAGCCCGGCCGTGGTCTATGACCAAGCCGTTCATCGGGTCGTCGGTGCTGAGCACGTGCATGTCGCGCATCACGTACTGGTCGCCGTTGTCGTTCTCGCACTTGGCGTCGTCGTTGTCGTGCGACGGATAGATGTATAGTTTGCCGTTGAATTCATGCACCGACGGGTCGGCCATATAGTCGGCGGGAAAGAGGTATCTTTTCGTTGCTTTCATAGCTATTTCGTTTTGTTCTGTTTGTATTCCTCCACGTATTTGTTGAGGAAGGGCTTGAGATTATATTTACGGTCGAGCAGGAGGGGATACTCGCGGCGACCCTTCATGGGCCAGTCGTTCTTCCAGGAATCGCCGTCGCTGACGCCCCATGCGGTGACGCGGGCTATCTTGTCGGCGTTACGCAGGAATATGGACATCACGGAGTCCATGCGGGCGTTCCAGAGGTCGGACACGCTGTCGGGCAGTGCCTCGGGGTAGGGATTGAGCAGCTTGTCATACTCGGCGGTATCGGATATGTTTGCGCCCGTATTGATGGTGGGCAGCGCGCTCATGTCCCATTCGGTGATCGCCACCTTGCAGCCCGTGCCGGCGAATGCCTTCAGCGATTCCTCGTATTCCTTCAGGTCGGGGTAATCCATGCCGGTATGGCTCTGCATACCGATTTGGTCCACGCGCAGGCCGCGCTTCTTCATGTCGTTTACGATGCGTACGTATGCGTCGCGCTTGGCCGGACTGTTCATGCCGTAGTCGTTGATGATCAGCTCGGCGTCGGGGTCGGCCTCATGCGCATATTGGAATGCCAACGGAATGTATTCCGGCCCCAGGATCTTATAGAAGTCGCTCTGACGGTACGAGCCGTCGCCCTCTATGGCCTCGTTCACCACGTCCCAACACCGGATGCGTCCTTTGTAACGCCCCATGATGGTGGAGATATGCTCCTTCATGCGCTGTTTCATGGTCTCGGCGTCCACAAGGTTACCTACCGAGTCTTTGGTGAACCAGGGGGCCATCTGCGAGTGCCATATCAGGCAGTGGCCCGTGATGGACATGCCGTTTTCCTCGCCGAACTTGACGAAGCGGTCGGCGTCGTCCCAGAAGTATTTGTCTTCGGCGGGATGTATCTCCTCGCATTTCATGCAGTTCTCGGCCACGATGGCGTTGAAGTGCTTCTTGATGGCGGCCACGCCGAGGGTGTCGGTGCCGTTCGACTGGTTTACGTTGATGGCGGCGCCGATGAGGAACTTGTCGCCGAACACATCTTTAAGGCCGGGTTCGGCAGGTGTTTCGGCCTGCTTGCAGCCGGCGGCGAGGATTGCCATCGCGGCAGCGGCTATGATAGAGTGGGATTTCATTGGGAGTATCGAAATATTGAGGTGATTGGGATTACCGGTTTTTGTGACGGGCTTCGATTTCGGCGTTGATGCGGTCTATCTTGTCGTCGTCGAGGTCATAACGCGAGATAATCATTATGGCCACGCCAAGCAGGATAGCGGGAATCACGGCCACAAGCCAGAGAATACCCTGCTCGGCCATGGGAGTCTGCACGGCGGCGTCCTTGTTGAAGCCGACGAAAGCCAAGACGAATCCCGGAACAACGCCGCCCAGGGCCATACCGGCCTTGTAGAAGATACCGGTCAGGGCGTTCACGATGCCCGAGATACGGCGCCCCGTAGTGTATTCGCCGAACGAGATTACCTCAGGCACAAGCGCCCACATATAGCCGGTGGCCACTATGACGCCCGTGGACTTGATGAACTGCGCCACGTACACAATCCACATCTGGTCCTTGAACGCCGGAACCATCGACACTGCGTACAGCATGGCCATGCCGACGATGGCCGTCATCAGGAACACGTAAAACATTCCTTTCTTGCCGATGCGCTTCTTGATGGCCGGAACCATAGGCATGAATATGAAGGCCGGGATTGAACCGAGGCCCATGAATATGGACAGCTCCTCGGCCGTGCCGTGCATATTGTAGTTGATGTAGTATGCTCCGGCGGCGTTGCCTATGGCCATCATGGCGAATGCGGTGATGAAGAAGAACGCCAGGATGCGCAGGGGCTTGTTGCGCACGAATTCCACCCAGAGGTCGGACACCTTGACGTTCTCGGTCTCGCTCTTGGCCATTACTACCCGTTCGCGGCACTGCGAGAAGCAGAACACTAACAGCGCGAGGCCTGTCAGACCGTATATGCCCATTGTGATGAACCATGCGGAGTCGCTGCTGGAGAGGTCGGTGGTCTCCGAGGGATCGAACAGTTTCAGCACGATCGGGATACCCATGCCGACGGCCAGACCGCCGATGTTGGCCATGAACATACGCACCGACGTCAGGATGGTCACCTCCTGCGTGTCGCGTGTCAGCGAGGCGTTCAGCGCGCCGTAAGGCACATTGACCAGCGTGTAGCACATGGACAGACCAACGTATGTGATGTAGGCGTAGAGCAGCGAGCCGGAGAATCCGTTCCAGAAGCAGAGCAGCGCGAAGCCTGTCAGCGGGATGCCGCCCAACAGCAGGTAGGAGCGGTATTTGCCCCAGCGGGGGTCGTGCTTGTCGACGAACGTGCCCACCAACGGATCCCATATCACGTCCACGATGCGGACTATGAGGAACATGATGGCGGCCACTTCGGGCGCGAGGCCGTAGACGTTGGTGTAGAAGAACAGCAGGTACATGCTGATGGTCTGGTAGATCAGATTCTGGGCCAGGTCGCCCGAGCCGAATCCGATCCGCTGCAGCCACGAGAGTTTGTAGAATCCCTTGGAGGAATCCTCCCGTGCGGTAACGGGAGCTTGCATTTCGATTGTATTATCCATTGTGTGTTTTGAATTTTTCCGGTAAATCCGTGTCAGTAGCGGTAAAGCTTGACGCGGAGAATTTTGAAGTCGTCCACCCCGATACGTACGTGGCGTCCCTGGTGTGTCTCGTCGCCGTTGAAGTATCTTACGGGCGTGAACGTCCTGCCGTCGGGCGACACGGTCACTTCGGCCACCTCCGCCAGACCGAAGCGCTGCTTGCCGTGCCATTTGGAGTCGGGTGTGCGGTCGCTGCCCGAGTCGAGAAATCCGTCCTCGCCAAGCTTGCGCGCGGCCTCACTCTCGCTCTGATGCTCGAACTTCAGCACCACGCCCGAGCCGGCTAAGATATATTCGTCCGGAGCGGTCTTGATCAGCACCGCGCCTGTCTCGGGCCATACGGAGCCGTCCGTGGCGCGAGGGTCCCAGGGCAGGGTGAAGTAATGCGAGGCGGTGATGCGCAGATCGCCGTCGGTATATATTCGTGAAGTGGAATCGTTGTCGAAGTACATTCCGCGCATCGTGCCCCGGCCTTGATGCTGCAGAATCAGAGGCGCGGTCTCGGCTATCATGGCATACCCGCGCACGTTGGGGTCGGAGGGAGAGTCGCTGCCGTTCTCGATGGAGAACGGACTGATGCCGATGGCGTCATGTTCGCCGAGAACATACAGAGCCTGAGCGGCGTTGCCGGCTTCGCGTCTGATTTCGGGTATGAACAGCACATTGTCGGAGAGTGCATACTTGGCCACCCAGTCGGTGAAACCCTTGTCATAAAGGTCGGGTGAGAGGAAGTCTATTGTCGGCGCCGCGGCGTGCCATATATCCTTGAGGTGCGCTAACGGGCCGGCCGAGGGATATTCGCCGGGCTTGCGTCCGCGGCTGTTCATGGCGGCGTTGACGTAGAGGGGACGCGACGTGAGTTTACGGGCCGTCTTGGCCAAGTGCTCTACATACCCGGCATAGTTCCACGCCATGAAGTATTCGTCGGTATATACATCGTCGCCGAACACCTCGGCCCATGTGCCTGACATCTTCGAACCGTGATCCTTCCAACGCCGTGCCAAAGTCGGATCGAGGCTGTTCCTGTTCTTTTTCAGGAAAGCGGTGAGTTCGGCGGGTACACCTTTGGCATATTCCTTGCGGGCAAGTGCCGAATGGTCGCGTGCATTCTCCAGCATGCCTATTTCGTTCTCTACCTGAATCATCAGGACGGTGTCGTCGGTGTCCACCTCGTTGATGTGGCGTATCAGCCGCTCGAAGGCGCGGTTGTCGGCCTGCAATACTTCGGGCGAGAACGCCGAGGCTATTTCCAGAGGTTTGCCCTCGGCAGTCACGGCGCGCGGAAACCGCCTGGTGTCGGCCTTGAACCATGCAGGAGCGTAGCAGCTCATGGAATTCTTCCATGCCCCGAACCACAGGAATACAAGTTTGAGGTCGTTGCGGCGCGCCTCCTCTATCGCGGCGTCTACGAGCGTGAAATCGAATTTGCCCTCCTGCGGCTCCGTAAGGTCCCAGTACACGGGCGTCAGCACCGTGTTGAGGTTCATCCGTTTCAGCTTCGGGAATATGGCGCGTATGTCCTGAGATGAGGAAGCCGAACTGTTGCCCAGTTCGCCCCCGAGAATCAGCATCGGCCGGCCGTTCACCAGCAGCTGTAGTGCGGGACCGTCGCTCAGTGTCACGGCGGCATCTGCGGCGCAGGGCATCGCCAGCGCTCCAAGAGTAAGTATGTAAGGTAAAAGATGTTTCATGAGTATCATGGCCGGAGGCTGAACACAGTCTCCAAGTAATGATTTTTAATTTGGTGTGACGGAGAGGGGCAACCCCCTCCGCCACTAAAGTGCAGAATGATTATTTTTCGTCTTCGTCTTCGGTCTCGACCACGTTCTTCCACTCGTCGCCGTTGAAGTCCACGGAGATGTCCTTGCCGGCGATACCGTCGCAGACGCCCTTATAGGCGGTCTTGCGTGCGTAGTTGGCGTCCCAGATGTTGGGCGAGTTGTCCTTCAGCCAGTACTCGTGCTCGTTGGGCTTGTCGCTGACGCCCCACATGGTGATGGCGCTGCGCTGAGCCTCGGGAACGTTCTCGAAGTATGAGGTGATGATCATCTGGTAGATGTCGGACTGGGTCTGCATCTCGCCTGCCGAGGGAGTCGCCGTGCCCAGGGCCACATCAAGCTCGGTGATGCGCACCAGCTTGCCTGTGGCTGCCAGGGTCTTGAACATGGCGTCAACCTGCTCTTTGGTGATGCTCTTGCCTACGTGCATCTGGGTTCCGATGCCGTCCACGTGACCGCCGTTGTTGTCGATGTACTGTACGAACTCAATCAGGGCCTTCAGCTTGGAGGGGCTGGTCTCCAGGTTATAGTCGTTGACAAACAGCTTGGCGCCGTTTTTGTTGTACTTGGCCGCGAACTTGAATGCCATGGCACCGTAGTCCTTGCCGATGAACGTACCCCAGTACCAGTGGTCGGACTTCCAGTTCAGGTTGAGGCCCTTCTCGGTGCTTTCCTCGGGAGCTTGGTCGGGTTCTTCCTCGTCCCACATGAACGCGCCGTCGAAACCGCGCCACTTGGTGTTGTCGTCGATGGGCTCGTTGATCACATCCCACGACGTGCAGACATCGACGTGAGTCATGGCTTCCTTGATCCATTCCTCCATGTAGTTGAGCAGGATCTCGCGCTTCTCTGCCGGAGTCTTAAGCTCGTAGTGGTAGGAAGCGGCGCGCCATCCGCGTTTCTTGGCGGCAGCGGTCTTCTCGCCGAACTTGATGTTGTCGATGCTGTATGTGCCGCCCACCTTGCCGAAGTTGAGGATGATGCGGTCCACATCGTCATAGTCGGTGATGGTGAACTCATATTCACAGCGTACCCAGTCGGTGCCCACGGCGAAGTCGTTATAACCGCCCTGGCTGCCGTAGGAGGTGCCGTTCTGATACTGGAACTGCAGCTCGCCGGCGCCCGTATCGGACTTGGCGTCGAACTGGATTATATATGCCACGTTCTGCTTCAGCGGAGTGTCGAAAGTGTATGCGCACTGAGCGTCCCATGCGTTGCCGTCGCCCTTGTTCTTGAGCACCATGCCGTATGAACCGTCCTTGCCGGCACCCTGTACGGCCTCGGCCGATTCCTTGTTGCCGCCCCAGGAACTCCACTTGCCGAGCGTGCCGCCCTCGAAGTCGGAGTCGTCGCCCACCATAACGTTGGTCATCGGGTCGGGAGCCGGCTCCTTGTATTCGCCGAAGCGGATGTCGTCGATGATGTATTTGCCGCCTACCTGGCCGAAGTTGAGGATGATGCGGTTCACGTCATCATAATCAGTGATCTTGAAAGTGTACTCGCAGAGAGTCCAGTCGGTGCCTACGTCGAAGGTGTTGTAACCGCCCTGGCTGCCGTAGGTGGTGCCGTTCTGATACTGGAACTGCAGCTTGCCTGCGCCAGTGTCGGCCTTGGCGTAGAAGCGGATCTTGTAGTCCACATTCTGTTTAAGCGGAGTGTCGAAGGTATATGCGCACTGCGCCTCCCATGCGCTTCCGTCGCCGTTGTTCTCGAGCACCAGTGCCTTTGAGCCGTCGCGACCGACGCCTTCTACCACTTCAGCCGATTTCTTGTTGCTGCCCCACGAGCTCCAGCCGCCGGTGGTGCCTCCCTCGAAGTCGCTGGCGTCGCCGGGCAGAACGTTGGTGATGCCGTCCTCGCTGCTGCCGGTCTGTATCAGCTTCGGAGCTATCAGCGACTTCATGTAGGCCTGCTGCTGCTGCGTGTGCCACAGCAGGTTGTGGCCGTGAAGGCTAAGGCCCGTGTTCATGGCCAGGAACCTGTCGACCTTGCTCCAGTTGGTCTTGCCGCTGGCCGAGACAACCGACGAATGCTTCATGGCGTTGCCGAATGTCACGCCCTGGAAGTTGGTGTTGACTATGTTGCGGTAAGCGTCGTTGTCCAGATAGAGGTCCAGACCCATGCCGTTTGTGATCTGTGTCTCGGGATGATACTCCTGCATGTATTCCTTGATGGGCTTGTACAGCGCCAGTTTCTCGCGCACTTCCAGAGGAATCTCGGAGCTTACAACCGTCCCGTCGCTGTCGCGCCAATCCATGATCTGATCGTCGCAGCCCGTCATGCCAAGCGCCATAGCAGCCAACGGAAGTATATATATCTTGTTGTTCATTGTTTGTGTACTGTTTTAGGTATTGACTATGTTAGGCTTACTCGGCGGGAGTCTCGGGAGTTTCTTCCTCCTCCTCGGGGAAGTCGGAGATGGTCACCGACTTGCAGGGAACCACGCGCCAGTTATCGATATAGATCTTGGGACCGTAGAACCACTCGGACTTATATTCCTTCTCGTCGTAGGTGAAGTCGGAGTTGACGAAGCCCATGCCGAAGTTGCGGTAGGAGGCTGCGTTGCGGTCGGCGATGATGTCGGCGAATGTGGGAGTCTCCGCCTCCTTGTCCTCTACGAGGGCCTTGTACTTGCCCATCTCGCTGAAGGGAATGGTTACGGTGGTCCATCCTGTGTTCTGGAAGGGCACGCCGTTCGTCATCCAGGGGATGAAGAACATGGTCAGGCCCTTGGAATTGTTGTCGTCGCTGGTGTAGCCACCGAAGTTGTAGTTGTTGATCAGGCAGATCTCGAGCTGGCCGGTAGTACCCCAGGGTTCGGGACAGTAGATGTCGAACTGCAGGGCCACTTCTGTTACGGGAGTAGTGGCGGGAATGAACTCGGTCATGCGGTTCCAGTCGTCATCGGCGTCGTCGTTGCCGGCGGTCCAGCATTCGGTGACACGGCTCTTGGCGCTCGACACACCGTTGGCCAGCAGACGGTCGGGAACGAGCTGCAGGCACTTGCCGCGCTTGCCTAACGGATCGTCCACCAGGTCCTCGTTGTTGATCATCGAACCGGTCTCCGACCAGCTCCAGTAACCCTGCGCGCCCTTGCCGTCGAAGTTGAGGATCATGCAGTCGGCATAGTTGAAGTAGTCCGGGCTCTGTGCCGTACCGTTGGCGCAGGTCGCGATCAGGGCGCCGCCTGCGGTCACGCCTTCGGGCATCGTGAACGAGTACCATTCGCCGTCCACGTCATCGCTCTGGATTCCTTCGGTAATGACTGTGCCGCCGGGGAGGGTGATTGCCGTTACTTCCTGCAGGCCGGTTCCGTACACGGTCACTGTCTCGCCCGGCATGGGCAGCGTGTTGCTGATGCTCTTGACCGTGGGGCTTGCGGCGCGTATGGTGAACGGAATGGTGGTCTCGGTCTCGTCCTTGACCAGACGGATGGTGTTGCGCACATCTTCTTCAGCCTCCACGATGGGAGTCTTGGAGTTGACCGAGATAATCATGTTGCCGTCGGTCACTAAGTTGCGGTTGAAGTATGTGTCATATCCGTTGATATACACTTTCTTGAGGCCCATGAAACCCTTGCCTTCCAGGCGCAGGGTCTGGCCCAGGCGTACGAAGTCCACCTCGCGGTCGGGTACCGACGATTCGTAATCCTCCAGGTATACCTTGGTGACCTCGATGGGGCAGGACTGGTATTTCGAGTCGAAATATTTGTCGTCGTCCGAGCAGGCGCCCAGGCCCAGGGTCATGGCGCCGATTGCCGTCAGCAATATATATTTTGTAGCTTTCATTGTGTTTACGTGGTATATTAGTTGTACAACTCGGAAACAGTGACCTCGCGCTCGCCGAACTCATACTCTACGGGCGTGGAGTTGAGCTTGGGATTGCGGCCCAGGTCGACGTCGCTGAAGGGGAACACCAGGCTGCGCTCGGTAGCGGTGGAGACGCCGGTGCCCTCGCTGGTCTTGGCATACTGGCAGGCCTCGGACTCGTCGTACTCGTAGCCGCAGTTGCGGTCCTGGTTGTTCAGGTAGTTCACCACTTCCTGACGCTTGTAGTACGAGCGGCGGACCAGGTCGTACCAGTACTGGCCTTCCAGAGCCAGCTCGATGCGGCGCTCGTGGCGGATGTCCTCGTATGTGATTTCCTTGAGCGGATTGACGCCGGCACGCTTGCGCACCTCGTTGAAGTACTGCAGGGCCGTTGCGTCGGTGGTCTTGGCGTCGTTGCCCATGATGGCCTCCGCTAAGTTCAGGTAAACCTCTGCAAGACGCATCATGTAGGTGTTCACGCCCATCGACTGCTGGTAGCTGATGCCGTTGTCGTCGAGCTTGCCGATGGTGTACTTCTTGATGTTGCACTTGCTCTTGTAGCCGGATTCGGTCTCGTCGTAGGTGTAGCCGCCGTTCTTGACGTTGAGGTCGGGATAGTAGGCGCCGACGGTGGCGATGGTGGCGTGACGGCGGCTGTCGAACTCCTTGGGATCGCTGTATTCGCGCACCAGGTCGTAGGAGGCGTAAGTGGCGTTACCCCAGTTGGTCTCGCCCACCATCGTGGACCATGAGAAGAATGCCGACATCGAGTTGTTGGCGCCCCAGCCGATGGCGTCGGTGGCGCCGGACAGCCATTGCAGCTGGAACACGGACTCGGAGTTGTTGTTCCAGGTCTTGATGCTGAACAGGTCGCCGTACTTCGGCAACAGGCTGTAGGGACCCTGTATGCACTTGAGTGCGGCCTTCTTGGCCAGGTCGAGGTAGTAGGGATTGCGCGAGCCACGGTTGTAGTCGGTGGCGATGTTGGTGCCGTCGTATGCACCGTCGGTGGTCAGACCGGCCATCGAGAGATATACGCGTGACAGGATGCCGAATGCGCTGTAGCTTGTGACGCGGCCTTCGTTGGCGGGAGTGTTGCTCAGGTTCTTAGCGGCGTATTCAAGGTCGCGGATGGCGAACTCCATGACGTCCGTCACGCGGTGGGGAGGACATACATAGTCGTTCACCTTGTCGGCCGTGTTGGTGTAGATGATGGCGCAGTTCCAGATGGAACCGATGTACCAGTATGCCAATCCGCGCATGAAGCGTGCCTCGGCCATGCCCTGCACCTTGGCCTCCTCGCTGACTGCTGGGCCCGAATAATCCTTGATACGGTTGATCACGTTGTTGGACTGGGCGATTACCGAGTAGAACGATCCCCATGCATCCTCCAGACCGGGCGACAGCGAAGTCTCGGTGAAGTTGGTGTAGGGATAGATGTAATCCGACCAGCGGGCGGTCAGGTTGTTGGCGCGACCGTCGCCCACGCTGTAGTAGAACTTCGAGTTGAAGTCGTTCCACACGTAGTTGTATAGCGGCGCAGTGGTGGATTGCACTGCCTTGTCACTGTCAAGGAATGTCTGGTCGTTGGCCTGGTATGTGTTCTCCGATGTCAGGAACGAATCGCACGACGCCAGTCCGAGGCAACCTATAGCCGCGATGCTCAGTGAAATTATGCTTGTTTTCATTATATGTTCGGAATGTTAGAATGAAACGTTGAGACCGAAAGTGAAGATACGGGGCGAAGGATAACGGCCGTAGTCCACGCCGGTCATCAGTGCGTCGCCGTACATTGCGCCCACTTCGGGGTCGAGGCCCTTGTACTTGGTCCATGTGTAGACGTTCTGGGCGCTGAAATAAACGCGGACGTTGCTGAGGTATATCTTCTTCAGCAGCTTGGCGGGAACGGTGTAGCCCAGGGTGATGTTCTGCAGGCGGATGTAGCTTGCGTCCTCGATGAACCGGTCGCTGATGCGGTTGAAGTTGGCGTTGGCGTCCGAGTTCTGGATTGCCGGAAGGTCGGTGTCGCCGGGATTCGTCACATACAGGTTACGGTAGTCGTTGGCCGGAAGGTTGGGGTCGATCAGGCCCACCTGTGCCACGTTGAGGCTGCTGTGCAGGATGTTGGACTTGTTGCGGGGGTCGGCTATGCGCATGTAGGTCAGGTTCATGGCCTTGTTGCCGTATACGCCGCTGAACTGTACGTTCAGGTCGAAGCCCTTCCAGGTCAGTGTGTTGCCGAAGCCCCAGGTGAACTTAGGCTCGGGATTGCCGATAAACTGGCAGTCCTCGGCGTTGATGACGCCGTCGCCGTTCAGGTCCTCGTAGATGTAGTCGCCTATCCATGTGGAGTTCTCGGCGATGGTGTTGCCTTCGGGCAGTGCCACGGGCTTGAGGTTGCCGTCCTTGTCGTGATAGTAGAAGTCGGTGGGCTTGTCGAAGCGGCCGATCACCTTGTAGCCCCAGAACTGTGCGATGGGCTGGCCGACGACGGTCTTGGTCACGATGTAGTTGGTGGAGCTGGGCTGGAAGGTCTTCTCGAGCGAAGCCGTGGATGTGTCGAGCTTGCTGACCTTGTTGCGGTTCATCGAGAACACGATGTTGGATGTCCAGGTCAGGTTGCGGTTGGTGATGTTGGTGGTGTTCAGCGTCAGCTCGAAACCCTTGTTCTCCAGCGAACCGATGTTCATCCAGGGGTTGGATGCGGCACCCTGGCCTGCGGAACCGAGGTATGCGGGCAGCTGAACCTGCAGCAGCAGGTTGTCGGTCTTCTTATAGTAGAAGTCGGCGATCAGCTCGATGCGGTTCTGGAGGAAACCGAGGTCGAGACCGACGTTATATGAAGAAGTGCTTTCCCATGTCAGGTCGGGGTTGGGGGTGTTGCCGCTCAGCACGCCTACACCCCAGGGAGTGGTCTTGTTGGACAGCAGAGCGATCGTAGCCCAGTCGGCCACGTTCTGGTTACCGGTCTTACCCCAGCCCAGACGGAGCTTGAAATTGTTGACGGGGTCGACGTTCTGCCAGAATTTCTCGGAGCTGATGCGCCATGCGGCTGCCACGGCGGGGAACCAGCCCCACTTCTTGCCGTCGGCGAACTTGGAGCTGCCGTCGCGACGCAGCGTGGCGGTCAGCAGGTAGCGCTCGTCGAAGTTATAGAACACGCGGCCGAAGAACGATGCGATGGAGTTGATGTTCTTGAAACCGGTGGTGGTCGATGTGGTGATGTCGCCGGCGCTCAGGTCGGGAGTGGTGTTCGACAGGAAGCCGGAGGCCGTGCCTACCTGTGTCTCATACTTGCTCTTGGAGATTTCCTGACCCAACATCACGTCCAGGTTGTGCTTCTCGGCAAAGGTCTTCTTATAAGTAAGGAGGTTGCGCCAGGAATAGTACTGGGTGTTGGTCTTGGTCCATTTCGAAGTGCGGATGTCCTGGGTGCGGACGCCGAACTTATAGTCGGGCATGTAATAATAGTAGTTGTTGAAGTTGTAGTCGCCGCTGAATTCGGTGCGGAGCTTCAGACCGTCGATGATGGTGGCCTCCAGGTACACGTTGTGGCGGAAGTTGAACTTGCGGTTCTTGTTGGTGATGAGTTCGGCCAGGGCCAGAGCGTTGTCGGGCATCCAGACGTCGTCCGGACCGTCATAGCTTCCGTCGGGACCCGTGGGAGCCACCGAGGGCTGCTGCATCAGGGCGTTCATGATGGAGTTGTTGTCCACGCCCACCTTCTGCTTGGCGTATGTGAACGAGAAGTTGATGCCGCCCTGCAGCCATTTCTTGAGCTGGGCGTCGATGTTGCTGCGCAGCGTGAAGCGCTGGAAGTTCGATCCGTGTGCGATACCGTCCTGTCCTAAGTAAGAACCGGAGAACGCGTATGTCACTTTCTCCGTACCGCCCGATATCGAAAGGTTGTAGTTCTGCATGAAAGCCTTGTGGAACAGCTCGTCCTGCCAGTTCGTGCCCTTGCCTAAGAGTTCGGGACGCAGATAGGTGTTGGAGGGGTCCATCAGGTGTTTCTCGTTGGCCAGATAGTTGTAGTGCTCGGCGAATTCGCGTAGGTTGAGCATACGGTACTGCTTGGGCATCTCCTGCCAGCCGAGATACATGTCGTATGTGACTGTGGCGTCGCCGGCCTTACCCTTCTTGGTGGTGATCATGATGACGCCGTTCGATGCGCGGCTACCGTAGATGGCGGTGGCCGAGGCGTCCTTCAGGATGTCCATCGACACGATATCGGAGGGGTTGATGGAGCTGAGCGGGTTGCTCGACTCGCTGTCGGTGGCGGAGTCGATCACTACGCCGTCTATTACGAAGATGGGCTGGTTGGTGGCGTTCAGCGAGTTGATACCGCGGATGCGGATTGACGACGAGGCACCGGGCGTACCGGAGTTGGCCTGGATCTGCACGCCGGCGGCGCGACCCTGAAGCACCTGGTCGATGCTCGTGGAGATCGACTTCTTCACGGCGTCTTCGCCCACCGATACTACCGAACCGGTCATATCGCTTTTCTTCATCTGACCGTAACCTACCACAACCACCTCGTCGAGCATGTCGGCGTTGGGTTTCATGGTGACTTTAAGGTCGGTCTGGCCGTTTACGGAGATCTCCTGTGTGGTGTAACCCACATACGAGAACACCAACTTGGCCTTGGCCGGCACCGACAGCTTGAACTTGCCGTCCAGGTCGGTCGAGGTGCCGTTGCTGGAATTTTTTTGCAGAACCGTCGCGCCGATCAGCGGCTCGCCGGTTTCATCAAGAACTGTACCCGTAACGCTCACGTTTTGGGCATACGTCCATATTGGCATCAGGAATCCTATCAGGACCGCTGCCAATAGTCGCAGAGTGAAATCCGAGTTTCTCATGTAAAAATGTTATTGTTGTGTGAAAGTTGTTATCTCTCTAATCTTTCTCTATATCTAAAGGCTTTCTCTATATCTCTAAAGGAAAGGTGTTCGCTTGGTTCGTTCCCGGGAATCGGTATGTGTGATCCCGGGGAGTTCATGGGGTCGCCGCGGCATCCGGTGTATGCGGGTGTATGCGGGTGGATTTTACGTTGCAAAATTAGAGTTTTTTGAAGTATTAAAGTAAATTTAACGTTGCATTTATATAAGTAAACGTAACTTTCGCTTTTTAGTATGTTGCATATATCTTTTTTAATGTCACATTTATGTTATACAGCATAAAATTAGCTTTTTTATCCGTTGCAATTTGGCGGATTTGACATTTTTTAACTACCTTTGCCGCAAATCTGATATTTTACCTCCCGAAAGACTCTGATCATGACCGGAACCTATCATCGTAAAATGACATTTCAGGCATTGCGTTGCACCCTGTGCGCAATGATAATGACAATTGCGTGCGCGTCGGCGCGTGCGCAGGAGCCGAGAATGTACACCTCGGACGAGACTCTGTCGTCCGGACTGGTGAACCGCATAGTCCAGGACTCGCGCGGATATATATGGATAGCCACCGAGAACGGGCTGAACCGATATGACGGCACACGCTTCAAGACATATTATGTGGACGGCGGGGGCGGGGGCAATTCGCTGCTTTCCAATTATGTCCGTACCGTTTACGAGACGTCGGACGGTCATGTCCTGGTGGGATGCGTGAACGGCCTGATGGAATATGACCGGCGGAGCGACACCTTCAGGGCCATACCGATGAAATCCAAGGGGAAGAAGGTCAGGCTGCATGTGTACGACATACGCGAGCTTTCGTCAGGCGAGGTGTGGGTGGCCACCGCCGGAGCGGGACTGTTCAGATACGACAAGGCCGGGAATGAAGCCCGCAGCATCGACAAGGTCAACGCATTGGTGGGTTCGGAGTTCGTGTCGTGCATATACGAGGATTCGTCGCATGTGCTGTGGATCGGCACGGAAAAAAGTGGGGTGTGCCGTTACTATACGAGCAGCGGCAAGGCCCGGTGCTTCCGTATGCCGGAACTGTCGGGCAATATAGTGCAGTCGATGGTGGAGGATAGCGACGGACGGCTGTATGTGGCCACATACGACGGCGGGATAAACGTGTACGACCGCCGCGAGGAACGTTTCACGCCGGTGCCGGTGTCGGACGGGACGGCGGTGTCGGACGGGACGGCGGTACGGCGTGTGTCGGCGCTGGCGCGTGTCGGGAACAGGATATTGGCCGGCACGGATGGAGACGGCGTCCGGGTTCTGGAGGACGGCAGGCTGGTGTCGCGCCTCCCCATTCCTTCGGCTCCCGAGGGAGGCAGGAAACTGAAGGTGCAGCAGATTCTCGACGACCGCGACGGCAATCTGTGGCTCGGCGTGTACCAGCAGGGCGTGATATGCCTGCCCCGCAAACGGTATAAGTTCGAATATTACGGCAAGATGCAGCATGAGGCCAATCCCATCGGTTCGGGCTGCGTCATGGCCGTGTTCAAGGACCGCGACAACACGACGTGGGTGAGCTGTGACAACGAGGGAATATATCATCTTGACCAGGACGGCAGGCAGTTGCGGCACGACATATTGCCTGGTACGGCCATGTGCATGATGCGCGACCGCGACGGAATCATGTGGGCCGGAACGTATCCGACGGGAGCGTTCCGCATGTCGGGTCCCGGATCTTGGGTCCCGGTGCCGGGACTGGCCGACCGAAAGATATACAGCATGGCGCAGGCCCCTGACGGCATGATATACATAGGATCGCTTGACAAGGGTCTGGAAATGTACGATCCCTCCACCGGCCGCGTCACCGACTGCCTGGCCTCGGAGCATTGCCGCATGATTCAGGACAATTACAACGTGCTGAACTGCGTCAACTCGCTGCTGATAAGCCGGGACTGGATGATGTGGGTGGCTCATTATAATGGGATCAGCTGCTATGATTTGAAAGCCAGAAAGTTCCTTCGTATAACGGGGTGTCTGAATCTGGTCAGTGACGCCGTGGGCTATTCGCTGATGGAGGACAGAGACGGACGCATCTGGATGGGAACCTCGTCAGGGTTATGGCGTTTTGACCCTAAGGCCAAGAAGCTGAAGCGTTACACGACGGCCGACGGGCTGCCCAATAACGTGATATCCGGACTGGCCCGGGACGAGCAGGGACGCGTGTGGATCAGTACGTATCACGGAATGGCGCGTCTGGACCCGAAGCAAGGGAAAGTGACTGTATATGACGCCGGCGACGGGCTGCAGGGCAATGAGTTCACGCATGGAGCGTATTGTCAGGATGAACACGGCAGGATATTCTTCGGCGGTCTGAAAGGCGTGACGTCATTCCATCCCGGCGACATCGAGGATTCGGAATCGAAATACAAACCGGTCATAACCGAGGTGGGTGCATATCTGGCGTCGTCGGCCGACAGACCGGGTGAATATCAGGTGGTGTCCGGAGGTCCCGGCAAGGACGGAAAGGTAAGCCTGGCATCCGACCAGAACACGATACGCATCTTCTTCTCCACGCTGACGTATGACAATCCCTCGAAAATCCGGTTCGAGTATCGCGTGACGCAGAAAAGCACCGACTGGGTTACGATGGAGCCGGGGCAGAATATGGTCACGTTCTATAATCTGAGCAGCGGGACATACGATTTCGAGATACGGGTGGCCGACAATCCCGAGGCCGTGACACATCTTGAGATAGTGATAGCCGCGCCCTGGTATCTGTCGTGGCCCATGAAACTGCTGTACGCGCTGACAGGGTGCGGGTTATGCTGGGTGGCGTGGTACATATACCGCCGTCACAGGCGTGCGCGCAAGGAGATAGCCCGTCAGCAGCGGGCCGAGGAAATGGCCGAAGCCAAACTGCAGCTGTTTACGGATTTCTCGCACAAACTCCGCGCCCCGATGACGCTGATTGTGGATCCAATGCGCAAATTGCTGGCCCGCTGCACTGACGAGACTGTAAAACAGACGTATACGCTGATCTACAACAGCTCGCTGCGTGTGATGGAACTGGTGAACGAGCTGGTTGACAATCCCCGCTTTGAGAATGAGGAGAAACCGGAAATGACCGTGGATTGGAATTCCATAGACAATGGACCCGTGGAGAAAGCCATCAGCAGCAGCCGCGTGGTGATAGTGGAAAGCGACGACGAGGTACGCCGATATATGGAGCTGGAACTGAAAAAGCATTACCGCAACGTTACGGCATATTCCAGCGCCGAGGAATCGTTCGGCAACATACTGGCCATGAATCCGCTGCCCGACATCATAGTGTCGGGGGTGATGATGCGCGAGGGAATGGACGGCGTGGCCTTCACGCGCAAACTGAAGCAGAATCCGCAGCTGAACCATATCCCCGTGATATTGCTGAGCGCCAAGTCGGAGGCCGGCAGCATCAAGGAGGCTGTGGAGAGCGGCGCCGACAATTTCCTGGTCAAGCCGGTAAGCTCCGAACTGCTGCTGTCCACCATCGGCACCGTGTTAGGCAACCGTCACCTGCTGAAAGTGAAGTTCTCCGGCCTGCAGGAACAGGAGGACAAGATAGAGAAGATAGTGCTGAAATCGGCCGACGACATGCTGATGAAGCGCGTGATGGAGACGGTGAACAAGAATCTCGGCTCGTCCGAATTTTCGGTAGAGATGCTGGCCGAGTCCGTGGGCATGAGCCGCGCCCACCTGCACCGCAAGTTGAAGGAACTCACCAACCTGTCGGCGCGCGACTTCATACGCAGCATCCGCATGAAGCAGGCCGCGCGCCTGCTGTCGGAAAACAATCTGACCATAGCCGAAGTGGCGTATGCCACCGGATTCTCCAACGCCTCGCATTTCTCCACCGTGTTCAAGGACTATTTCGGCCAGACGCCCACCCGATATGTAAAGTCCGCGTCACATGAAATAATGCAGCCTGAAAAAGCGGAGGAACGTCAGGCGGTGAAGCAGTCGGTAAAGGAATAAACGAAGTTTGCGTATTTAGGCGATTCTTGCTAAATTTGCAGTTGATATGTCTAACGGGCAGCGATTGGAAATAGAGCAGCGGACAGTGCAGCGGCTGTCGCAGCAGCAGGTGCGCTATGTGCGCCTGCTGGAGCTGAACGCGCCTGAATTCGACGAGGCGGTGGAACGCGAGATGGAGGACAATCCCGCGCTGGCCGACGCCGAGGAGGAACAGCCCCTGGAGACTCAGCAGCTGAACGGCTGGACGCCACGTACCCGCAGCGACGAGGCCGAGGACTATTCCAACATCACCCCCGACTCGTCGATGTCGCTGTACGACCATCTGAACGATCAGCTGGCCGAGCGCGACCTGCCCGACAACGTGGACAAGGCCGCCCGGTTCATCATAGGAAGTCTGGACAGTAACGGATACCTGACACGCACGATACGCGACATAGTCGATGACATGGCGTTTGGACCGGGCATAGACATCACCGAGCAGGAAGCCGGGGAGGCGCTGCGTGTGGTGCAGAGCCTGGAACCGGCGGGCATAGGCGCGGCCGACCTGCAGCAGACTCTGGAGATACAGCTGGAGGCCATGCGCCCGTCGCAGGTGCGCGACGACGCCCTGCGCATAGTGCGCGAGGCATTCGAGGCATTCACGCTGAAGCACAGGAACCGCATCGTGTCGCAGCTCGGAATCCCTGAACCCCGGGTGGCCGAAGCACTCGACCTGATATTGTCGCTCAATCCCAAGCCGGGGGCCTCCGTAGGCTCCGACCCTGTGGACCAGGCCAATGTGGTGATTCCTGATTTCATAATCAGCGACGAGGACGGACAACTGACCGTGACGCTGAACAACCGTATCCCCGAACTGAGGGTGGAACGCAGTTTCGAGCAGGCCATGGCCGAGCTGGAGAAGCTGCCGCGCGGCAAACGCAAGAAAGGAAGCGAGTTCATAGTGTCGCGATACAACGACGCGCGCGATTTCATCCGCATAGTGGCCCAGCGGCAGAAGTCGATGATGACCGTGATGTCGGCCATACTGAAGGTGCAGGAGGAATATTTCCGCACGCAGGACGTGTACAAGCTGAAGCCGATGATGCTCAAGACGTTGGCCGAAATAACGGGACTTGATTTCTCGACTATTTCGCGAGCCACGAATAATAAGTTCGTGCAGACCCCCTGGGGTATATTCCCTTTGCGGTTCTTCTTCTCGGACACCAAAGGCGAGGCGGCCGACGGAGAGGACGCAGCCACCAACCGTAAGATAGAAGCAGCCATCAAGGCTCTGATAGACAAGGAAGACAAACGCAAACCTCTGTCCGACCGGCGCATCGCCGACCAGCTCGCGGCATCGGGCCTGGACATATCGCGGCGAACGGTGGCCAAATACCGCGACCGTGTGCGCATCCCTGTGGCCAGACTGCGCAAGGAACTGTGACGGCGGATAATGATTAAGAATAAGATTATATACGATTATGATAAAGATCAACAGGATAATAGCAGGAATGCTGACACTGGCGGCCATGATGGGAAGCGCCGTGGAGTGTCGGGCAGTGAGCGACCGGGAAATGGAGGAGGCGCGCGCCATCGCCGCCAAGGCATATCTGAGATATGCCAACAACGGCAGCGGATACCTGGACGAAGTGAATGCCAGGAGTATAGCCGAGCTTCAGAAATCGCTTAAAGCCAAGGAGAAGGAAAATATCAAGGCGTTCCTTGCAATACCTGTGCCCAAGGATTACGCGACATGGGACAAGACCAAACTGGTGGAATACTGGGGGAGCACTGCTTTCCAGGCCGCCGGTCTGATAGAAGATGGCAAGGGTGCCCGTCCCCGTGTGCGTAAGCAGATTATGGCCATGACCGTAAGCGCGCCTTCGGCTGCTGCCCCCGCCGAAACGCCTGCGGAGGCTGCACCCGCACCCGCAGAGGCCGCGTCGGCTGAAGCATCCGTAGCCGAACAACCCGCCGAGGCTGCTGCGGCTGACCCTGCCGCACAGCAGGCCGACATCCTGGCCGACCAGAAAGCCATAGAGGACGATGCCAAAAACGCGGCTCCGGAGTCGCAGAATTCGGGAAGCAACGCCACATGGATATATG
Source organism: uncultured Porphyromonadaceae bacterium (assembly GCA_902468245.1). Lineage (GTDB taxonomy): Bacteria > Bacteroidota > Bacteroidia > Bacteroidales > Muribaculaceae > Lepagella. Next base: position 22,370 of record CABQXY010000011.1, read on the forward strand.
TGGTGATACTCTGCGTGCTGATCGGCGTGGTGGTATGGCTCGTGACATTCGCCGCCAAGGTGATGAACCGTCAGCCGGACGCCACCGGCAAGAACGATGACGAAGCCGAGGAAGTGCGCGCCAAGGCCCGTCAGGCCATAGCGTCGTATAAGGAAAAGCTTGCCGCCCACGAGGATGTGGAGCGCGAACTGAAGGCGCGCGAACAGGAGCATGTGCGCCGCGAGCAGCAGTTGCTGGCCCGCATCGCCGACCTGGAGGAGAAACTGCGCAAGGCCGAGACTCGTTCTTATCGTGAGCCGGCACCCGCCCCCGCGCCTGTTCAGGCTGCACCGGCAGCGGCGCCTGTTCAGCCCAAAGCGGCACCCGTGCAGGAGGAGATACTGCACGTCATATACCTGGGACGTGCCAACAGCCGGGGCATATTCGTACGCGCCGACCGCCGGCTGTCGCCGGGCAATACTATCTATCGTCTGGACACCGAGGACGGTCTGGTGGGAACATTCCATGTCGTTGACAATCCCGCAGTTACGGCCATCGCCCTGGAGCATCCGTTGGAGATGCTGTCCGGAGGTTGCTCGGCAATCGACATCGAGGACACGGTAGGAGCCACGTCAATAGTGACCGAAAGCAGCGGTACGGCCATTTTCGAGAACGGCTACTGGAAGGTGCTGCGTAAGTCGTCGATACGTTACGAGTAAATCGATACGTCACGAGTAAATCAATCCGTTACGAGTAAAAAAGAAAGGGCTTGTTATGAGGTTCCGCGGCATGATATGGGTGGCATTGCTGTCGCTGACGGCGTGCGGCCATGACCCGGAACCGATGCTCACGGCTCTTGACGAGGCGGTGGAGAATCATGCAGCCAACATCAGGCGGTATGGCGAGGAACTGCGGCGCGAGGGCATCATGGCAAAGCAGACATCGTTAAGCGACGACCGGCGCATGTCCATGTATAGCGACCTTAGACTGAAGTACCAGACCTTCGACATGGATTCGGCCATATATTATGGCCGTAAGGAATATGAGCTTGCCGAATCGCGGAACAGCACAAGCGAAATGGCCCGCAAGGCCATGAGTCTGGCGCGGCTGTATGTGTCGCGCGGCGAGTTGCACGAGGCCATGACGCTGATAATGCGTCATGTGAACGATACGGTGATTCCCGAGGTGCGCGACGGTTACTACCGGGCGCTTGCCGATGTGATGGTAGGACAGGGCGTCACGCCGGTAGATGTGTACGAACACATGATGATGTACATGAGTCCGGCAGACGAGGGCAGATGGTTCTACGAGCTGCGGCTATGCGAGGGAACGGGACAATACGAACGTGCCGATTCCGTGATACTGCATTCAAAACAGCCGGACGACGCGTCTGACAGAGACAAGGCGATATACAGTTATCTGGAGGCAGAGCTGAAGTTGCTGGAGGGCGACACGGTGAGTGCCATTGAACCCCTGATAATGAGTTCGCTGTACGACCTCAAGGTGCCGGTGCGCGACTATCAGTCGCTGTTCCGGCTGTCGGAGCTGCTGCTGAAACGCGGGGATACCGATCGGGCATACAGATACATCAAGCTGGCTATGGCCGATGCCGGCGCCTGCAAGGTGATTGCCAACCAGGTGCGTGTCAACGCATTGTTCCCTACCGTATTGGCCGCGTACGAGCAACAGGTGAATCGCGAACAGCGCAACGAGCGGGTCGCCATAGCCTGCATAACCGTTATGCTGCTGTTTCTGCTTGTGGTTCTGGTGTTTGTGGCCAGACAGCGAAACCGGTTGCGCAGTGTGTCGCAAAACGAAAGGCAGCTGATCGGTCAGCTTAAGTCGTACAATTCGGAGCTGTCTGAACTGAACGCGCGTCTCAAGGACAGCAACAAGGTGCGTGACACATACCTGCTGCAGTATCTGAGACTGTCGTCGGAGTTTGTGCGCGACATGGAGAAGCTGAAGATGGGCATATCGTCGGCATTCCACAAGAAAGGAATGGACGGCGTCAACAAATTCCTGGCCGCGATAGACGATAAAAAGGAAACGAAGCGCTTTCTGAGCAATTTCGATTCCACATTCTTAGGACTTTATCCCGATTTCGTAGAGGAAGTGAACCGGGATCTGAAGCCTGAGTGTAGGCTGTCGTTGAGCCGTGACGGCTCTATGGGCACCGACCTGCGGGTGATGGCGCTGATCAGGCTCGGCATCGTGTCGAGCGACCAGATAGCCGAATTCCTGCACAAATCCCTCTCCACCATCTACAACTGCCGCGTGCGCCTCAAAAACGCCCGTATCGAGAGCGACCGGGGATAACAGGCCGCGCTCTATTCCGGGCAGAACGGGCAAATGTCCATGATTTCTTTTTCGAAAGTGTCGCGGTTAATTGCGCGGTTTCGCATTTCTGTCCGTCGGTTGAATATGGTCTGCTGGGAATAGAACAGGAGAGTCGCTATTTTTGTGCTGTCGGTAATCCCCATTCTTATCAAGGCGAGTATGCGCAGATTGGCATTCAGCAATTCGCTGCTTTTAGGGCATATTGCCTTGTCCGGCTGCAGCAATGAATTCACATTCTTTATGAAATCCGGATACAACCGCAGGAATGCTGTGTCAAAGTTGAAGAACACTTCTCTCAGCTCCGCTTCGGAGGGGCGTGAATTAGCCTGAAGCAGTTTTAGCAGTTCCTGTGACTGACCTGCCTTCAATTTCGTTGATACAGTCAGCTGCAGTCTGTTGTATTTATCGATATATCCGGCACAGAGGTTCAGGAACAGGTTCACATATTGTTCACGTGAACGGTTGGTCTCCTGCAACTGCTTGTTGAATACTTTAAGTTGTTCATTGAATGACGACAGAATCTCGTTCCTGATTCCGATTTTCCTTTTCTGAACGATGATTATTGCAATCGCAATGATCAGGATTATTACGATTATTACAATTGTCGTCAGGTATATGTGGAGCTGTTTGTTTTTCGCCAATACGGTTTCCTGATATGCCGTTGCTATGGCAGGGAGTTTTTTGCCGATTTCAAGTATTCTCAGCCTGTTGTTGTATTCGAGCGCGTCGTTCAGTGAATAGTTCAGGTAGGAGTTGGCGCGTTCAAGATCCCCGTCATCATTTTTTATCAGCAGAGCCACCTCCTGCAAAGCCAGATTCTCCTTCAAAGGAATCATCTGGTCTGCGACCGCCGCATTAATGAGCCATTTGCGGTAGCTGGCTTTATCCTGCAGATTGATGTAGACCTGTGCCAAAGCGTATGCTGCCTGTGAGTATAAGCGTGAATTTTCCGGTTCGTTCCTTACGACTTTCAGATAATATTTTTTAGCCTTTTCAAAATCGTGATCGAACATCAGGGCCTTTTCTGCTATCCTGTAATCATATAATGATGTATTGCGTGGGGTTACGCTGATGAGAGAATCAAGATATGTTTTGCTGTTTCGGTAATAAACAGGAGCAAATGTCTTGTCTTGTGAATATTCAGCCCAGACTCCGTAGGTCCATTGGCAGGCCTGATAATATTTTTCTCTGAGGGGGTCGGACATGCATGAGGATTGAACTTTCTTAAGCTCGTCGATTGCCTGGCTGAAATGCCCCGAGGTGGCATACGACATTGCCTTGTGGATTCTTACCGTTGCATTAAGGTCATAGTTTTCGGAATTCGAGACAAGCCTTTCTGCAAGCTCCACATATTTCATTGCCGAGTCGAAATTGAGGGTGAGATATTCCTCATAAAGCTTGTCATAACCCCTGAGTTTTTCCATTGCCGGGGCATTGGCAGGAATTCTGGATTTTATGCTGTCAATTCTGTGTTTTTTGTTTTTGAGGAACGTATCTCTGATTTCAAGCACGGAATCAAGCCTTGCAAGGTCATTTTTTTGCCCCGCATAAAGAGGGTATGCAACAACCAGAATAAGGAATATATATACTGAGAACGTTTTCATCTTTTTTGACATCTGTCGTATTGATGTGCAAAGATAATATAAATATTTTAAATACCCAAAACCGTTCCAATCGTTCGTTAACACTACCTGATTTTAATTTAACATATTTTGTAACACATTGAAAAATAACGAATTACCCCCCCGAATCGCTACCTGAACAACTTAAGACTACCTACCGACTACTTGCTATTGATTAAAATGTGTTAACGTTATAATTTTACCACAAAATTCAAAAACAACAATTAACCTAAATCTTTATGAAACCTCTTAATTTAACATTTGGACGGATGATGCTTCTCACGGCATTATTGCTGTTGACATCGCAGGTGTTCGCCCAGGTGCAGAAAATCTCCGGAGCTCTGACTGATTCATCGGGCGAGCCATTGATCGGTGCGAGTGTTTATGTTATCGGAACCAATAAAGGCACCTCGACAGATGTAGATGGGAAATACACGATTGAGGCGAAAGGCAACGACAAGATTCGTTTTTCCTATGTAGGATATAAGACAAAGACGGTCAAGATTGACAACCGCACGGTTATCAACGTCACACTTGATGTAGATGATACGGTGCTTGATGAGGTGGTAGTTATCGGTTACGGTACTATGGATAAAAAGGAATTGACTTCGGCCGTATCACATGTCAGCGCGAAAGACTTCCAATCCATAGCATCAACAGACGTATCAATGCTGATCCAGGGCAAAGTGCCGGGGCTTTCTGTAGTAAACACAGCGGCAGCAGACCCAAACTCCACGGCAAGCCTTCAGATACGCGGTGTCTCGTCGCGTGAGGCGGGTCTCGGTCCGCTCATCGTGCTTGACGGAGTGCCGGGTGCGAGTCTTACCAATATCAATCCCAACGACATTGCCTCGTTCGATGTCCTGAAGGACGGAGCAGCCTCTGCCATCTATGGTACGCGAGGTTCAAACGGTGTGATTATCATCACCACCAAGAAAGGAGCCCAGGATGGGAAAGTGCATACCTCCTATTCAGGCACGTTCTCATGGGATAAGGCAAACCGAGATCTGGACATGATGAGCGCCGAGGAATACCGGACCTGGCGTATTCCCTCGGGAGATGCAGCCACAGACCTTGGCGCGAGTGAAGACCTTTTCGATCTGGTTTCCCAGACCGGTTTCAAACAGACCCATACATTGACAATAAGCGGAGGCGGAGCGAACACCAACTACCGGGTGTCGGCAGACTATCGCAACGGGGATGGTGTCGAGCGACGCGGCAATCGTGAGGAATATGGTGCGCGCGCGACTGTGAACCATACCACCAAAGGCGGTTTGTTTAACGCCACGCTGAATATGGCTCCACGTATTGTGTATCGTACACTTGCGGATAATGACGTGTTCCGCCGCGCGATAGAGGCTAACCCCACTACTCCGGTGTGGAATCCAAACGAACCGGGACGTTATTATGACTTCTCCGACACTAACGGGTTTGAGAATCCTTTGGAGACCATGGCTCTGCAAAAGAGCAAAAGCCAGGAGAAAGTCCTCGACTGGGATGCGACGGTCAAGCTGAATCTGCTGCCCCTTTTCCTGCCGAATGCGAAATACAGCCAGAACCTCTCGACTCAGATCACATTTGCGGACCATCAGTATAACAACGACTACAGTATGTTCGAGCCATCAACGATGAATAAGCATATCAAGACCAAGAAGAAAGGTTGGGCACATCGTTCGGCCAACAATTCCCGCAGTCTCAGTCTGGAATGGCTTGCCAATTACAACATAGGCATAAAGGATCACAATATACGCGCCATGGTGGGTTATTCATACCAGTATTGGCAGAATTCCGGATTCTCCGCAGCCAATTATGATTTCTCCAACGATGGTCTCGGAGCAGACAATCTCGGTTCCGGTGACGGCGCCAAGGAAGAGGGAGAGGTCGGAATGGACAGTTACAAAGACGACAGCAAACTGATTGCATTCTTCGGGCGTGTGAACTACGACTATGCCGGACGTTATCTTTTCACGGCTTCGCTTCGTCACGAAGGGTCTTCAAAATTCGGAAAGAATCACAAGTGGGGTAATTTCCCTGCCGTATCAGTCGGCTGGCGCATTTCAGAGGAAGAATTCATGAAAAGCTCCTCCTCATGGTTGAATGAACTGAAGATACGTGCTGACTTCGGTGTCACAGGCAACCAGGAATTCGGCAGCTATCTTTCACTTGATACAATGGGGCCGTTTGGCTACAGCTATTACAATGGTCAGTGGGTGCGGGTATGGGGACCCGGAAAGAACGTCAATCCTGACCTCCACTGGGAGAAGGGAAAGAACTGGAACATCGGTTTAGACTTCTCGCTCTTCAACAACAGACTCTACGGTTCGTTCAATTACTTCAACCGACGTCAACAGGATCTGCTCGGTAATTACCGCGTGCCCATGCCTCCCTATCTTTTCACGCATACTTATGTGAATGTGGGAACAATGAAGAACACAGGTTTTGAGTTCGACATCACGTTCAACGCCGTGCAGACTCGTGATTTCACATACACAATGAATTTCATCGGGACAACGCAATCCAACAAATTTGTGGATTTCAGCAACTCCGAATTCGTTGGCAACGACTATTACGATGTGGCGTATACAGAGATTCCGTATCCGAACATTCCGCTTCAGCGTATAGAGAAAGGCCGTTCGATCGGTAGCTTCTTTATGTTCAAGTATGCAGGTATCAATACAGAGGGTGAATGGCTGATATACGACAAGGACGGAGATATCATCCTTGGTGCCCAGGGATCAGAGGCTGACCGTCAGTATGTCGGCAACGGCTTGCCTAAGTTCACACTCTCCACAAGCCACAACTTCCGTTATAAGAATTTTGATCTCTCACTATTCTTCCGTGGCGCGTTCGGTTTTGATATCTTCAATATCCACGATTTCTATTACGGCACGCGCAATTTCACCGGAAACACGTTGAGCAAAGCATATCAGAAAAACGAGAAGATTTCATCGTTGCAGAATCCTATAGTCTCCGACTATTTCCTGGAGAGAGGCGATTACTTCAAGCTTGACCAGATTACGCTGGGATACACCCTTCCCACGCCTAAGGCAAGATTCATGGATCAGCTGCGCATTTACGGAACAGTGCGCAACGTATTCACCATTACGAAATACAGTGGCATGGATCCATCCAATTTCCAGGTCAATGGACTTACGCCCGGCGCTCACAGCAGTCGCGGATATTATCCGACAACGCGTCAGTTCATATTAGGCGTTCAGCTTGATTTCTAATTCCAAGTAAAACCAAGATTTAACATACAATGAAACCATATAAATATTTAATCGGTCTGGCAATTGCGACAATGTCGCTGTCGGGATGTACAGATCTTGACGAGACCGTCTATAATCAGGTAAGTTCCAACAACTATTTCAACACCCGAGAAGACGTAATAGCAATGGCGTTCCGTTCTTTCGAGCATGGCTACTGGACAATAGTGCCGCGTTTCAGAATTCAGGAACTCCCGGGCGATCAGCTCATAATCCCCCGCCGGGACGGCAGCTGGGACGATGGTGGCGTATGGAGACAATTCCATTATCACACGTGGACTCCGGATATCTCACGTCATGTGCATGATGAATGGGATTCGTGTTTCGCCGGCATCGGACAATGCAACTTCGCGATAGACCGTTTCAATCAGCTCGATCCTGCGCAATTCGGATTCTCGGAGGAGGAGTTCAATTCTCTGAAAACTCAGAATAGGGTTCTGCGTTGCTGGTATTACATACGTCTGCTTGATGCGTTCCGCAATGTCCCGTTCTCAGTGAGCTACGATGATCCGTCGCAGAACGTCATGTCTCAGGTTGCCCCGGAATTCATATTCAACTTTGTCGAGACCGAGCTAAAGGAATCTATTCCCTTGCTCTATAAGAAAGAGAGCCTCGGCACCGGTTCGCAGTATGCCAATCTATGGACTCAGGGAGGTGCGGCAGCGTTGCTCGTAAGATTGTATCTCAATGCGAAAGAATGGATAGGCGTTGACCGTCTGGAGGATTGCGAGAAGGTGGCGCAGGATATTGTCGACGGTGCGTATGGAGCCTACAAGGTAGACGAACGCTGGGATGCGCCGTTCGATTCCGATAATGACAAATGTGATGAGCTGATTTTCTTTTTCTCGGGTTCCTGCAATTACACCAGCTGGCATTATCATCAGCTGTATAACTGGGGTGTGCCGTCAAATTCCGAACTCTTCTTCAACGACTACAAAGTGAAACATGGGGGACATAACGGAGAGTTTGTATGTTCACCGAGTTATGATCCGACCGGTAAGCTGTATGATTTCGAGCTCGGCATGACCGTGCAGAAATTCAGGAAGTATCCGGGTGATGTGCGTCTGACGAAATATAAGAACCTTGGAGGTGGCAAACGCGAGGGTATGTTTCTTTTCGGCAATCTGGAGTATACGCAGAATGGAATAAAACGTAAGTTGACTGCTCCTGAGACTCCTTATGTTCTTTGTATCCGCGATGCCGTGGGACAGTTCCACAGCATGAAGGAAGACAAATGGCTCACGTCAGCCACAAGCGACATGACCACCGGTGACTACAATTCCGGATGGTACACGGTGAAGTATCCCATGTATAGCGACACCGATCCTGGTGCCGGAGAAGGTGATTTTGCGGAGATACGTCTGCCTGAGATCATATATACTCTTGCAGAATGCAAGCTGCGCAAAGGCGACGACAAAGGTGCCGGCAAGCTTCTCAATACCGTGCGCAAGCGTTATTATCCCAAGGCAGTGCAAAGAGAGGTGCTTTATGCACCAGATGGCAAAGTGACTCTTGACATGGATGAGATGCTTGACGAATGGGGACGCGAGTTCCTTGCGGAAGGTCGTCGCCGCATAGATCTGATCCGTTTCGGAAAATTCTGCACAGGCAAATGGTGGGACAAGAATCCGGATGTAGACGATCATGCCAAGATATATCCTGTGCCGCGCGTTCAGATCACGACCAATCCGGCGCTCAAACAGAACCCCGGCTATAATTAAAATTGAGTAACCAATAACGCAATCAAAGACATGAAGATATTTAAATTAACATCGTTGGCAGCAATTGCGGCAATCGCGTTCATGGGGTTGTTCACGGCAAGCTGCGATGAAGAGAGAGATCTCATAGTGATAGAGGGCAACATACCGATCAAGACTTCCACTGTGTATATTGTGGGAGATGCCACGCCAGCAGGATGGAACATAGACAGTCCGTATCTTCTGACCGCCAGCGAACAGGATCCTCTCGTATTCATCTATGAGGGAAACCTGACAAGAGGAGAGATGAAGGCGTATCTTACTCCGGGAAACTGGGAAGCTCCATGTATACGCCCCCTGACAGCAGGTTCGCCCATAAGTAAAGTCAATATCGACAAAGACCCCTTCCAGCTATATCCCGGAGGTGAGGATCTTAAATGGTCAGTAAAGGATTCCGGTAATTACCGGCTGGTGTTCGATCTGCGCAACTGGACGTTCAGCACCGTTTATCTCGGATTATGATATTCAGGAACTGTAAACAGTAGTTTCGGCATCAAATGCGGTATCCTTGCCCCGGCTTTAATGTGCCGGGGCCGGGAGATCCATACCCATAAGGCTCCACTGTATTGGTCTGTCTGCGAATATGCCCGTGAGATGGAGATTGCCGGTGTGCCATATCATGAAATGGATCTGACTTCAGCTCAGCGGGATGCCGTCATCGACATGATGCCGACAAAATTCAAGTCTTACAATGACTAACCGATTTAAAATTATAATATGAAAGGATTTTGTACTTGGAAAAAGATAATAGCGGCCTTGTTTTGCACGGCTATGGCGATTGCCGTTTCGTGCAAGGATAAAAACGCCGACGCCCCGACTCCGGACCCGACACCGGATCCGACACCGGAACTTCCCGCATTGCCGGTTCCCGGAGATATTCACAAATACAAGGCGCCTCTTTACTGGACGGTCTATGAGTATGCCCGTGAGATGGAGATTGCCGGTGTGCCTTATCATGAGATGGATCTTACTTCGGATCAATGGGATGCCGTGATTGACATGATGGCAACAAAATTCAAGCCCTATGGCTATGACATGATCTGCACCGACGGCTTCCTGCCGCAGCTCTCTCGCGACGGTAGCGGATACATGTCGCACTATGGCTCGATGCCTCTGAAGGAACTAGTTCGCCGCGCCAAAGAGAAAGGTCTGAAAGTAGGTGTTTACGACAATCCGCTATGGATAAAGGGGAATCTCGACAGCAAAGTGCCGGGCACAGATTATACGCTGCGCTCATTGACGCGCAATCCGCAGGATAAAGTTCTCTATCCCGATGTTACCGACAGAACAGACTTTACATGGGTTGTAACCGATCATCCCGGAGCGCGTGAATATATCGACGGCTTCTTCAAGCATTACCATGACTTAGGTGTGGATTTTGTAAGGATGGACTTCATGTGCTGGTATGAGGATGGTGATCCCGGCCGCGATGAGCCTGTGACTTGCGGCTACGGCAGAGAACGTTATGAACGGGGACTTGCCTACATCTGCGAATCAGCTGCGAAATACGGCATATTCACATCTATCGTGATGCCCGAGCTTTATAACGATGCGGAACTGGAAAGCAAATATTGCAATATGACCCGCATCGTGCAGGACGCCAATATAGGAGGATGGCATCATTTCTCATCTTTCAACCGAGGAAAGATCTATGACCGATGGCCCTATGCCGATAATCAGCTTGATGGCTTCACCCACTGGAGCCACATAGGGGGACGGGGAAAGGTTATCCTTGATGGAGATTTTCTGCGCCTCAACAAATGCACCACAGACGACGAACGTCGGTCGCAAGTGTCACTGCAATTGATAGCCGGAGGTCCTGTGGCGATTGCCGATACTCCTGAAACAATAGGTAATTTCGACAAGTTCTATACCAATGAGGAACTCCTTGCCCTGAATGCCGACGGATTTGTCGGGAAACCGCTGTCTGACAAGATTGACAGCGAAGGGAGCTGTATATGGTACGGAACGATGAGCAACGGTGATGTAGTGATGGCGATGTTCAATCGCGAGGACTCACCCAAAAAGATGTCGGTCAGCCTGGCCGATATGGCTCTGAGCGGCGAATGCAAGGTGCGCGATCTCTGGCGTCACGCTGACGAGGGCACGGTTTCAGGCAGCTTTGAGGCAACGGTGTCCCGTCACGGCTGCAAAGTGGTGAAATTTTCAAGATAAACGTAATCAACCGGGAGCGCGCAACCGGTATCACGGGGCGCGCCCCCCTAATACTCAATCAACTTAACCTTAAATGTTATGAAGAAACATTTACAAAAAGCAATGGTGGCGGCAGTTGCCATGCTGTTCGGAGCCTCAGTCGCGTCAGCTGCGATTCCGGGGAACCTCTACATGTGCGGTCCGGCAACCTCGGTCGGCTGGGCAGCTGAAAACGGAGTTCAACTGACCAATGAAGGCAATGGTGTATTTACGTACACCGGACATCTGAACGCTGACCACATGATATTTATGGACAGCCAATCCTGGGTAGGAACCCGATATGCGCCCAAATCCGGAAATTCCACTCTGGGTGACCGGAATGTCGAAGTAGTAGCCTGTCAGAGTGGAACTCCACAATTCGATTACCATTGGGTTACTAATGATGGTTGTAAATATAAAGTGACCGTAACTTTCGCAAATGATGGCGATAATGTTACGATTGCAGCTGAGAAGGTGCAGGAAATAGCCCCGGTCCCCGCAAATCTCTATATGGTCGGGACGGCAACTGCAGCAGGCTGGAACGTCGATAATGCCATACAAATGACCGGTGACGGGAACGGAACGTTCACGTACGAGGGAGATTTGTACAGGTCTGATATTATATTCCTTTCCGGCAGAAATTGGGAGAGCGAACGTTATGTGCCTGAGAACGGGGGCACCTCTCTCAGCGAAGAGAATAAAAGTGTATTCATCAGCACAGACAGTGGAGACAGCAGGCATTGGATGGTCGATTGTGCCGGTATATGGAATGTGACCGTGAAAATCACAAACTCTGGATTTGATATTGCGATAACAGCTCGGAGAATCAGCGGTCCATCGCATGTCATTCCTCTTGGTGCTGCATCGAACCAATGGAATTCTGCGGAACCCAATAATTCCATCATGCAAGCCACAACTCCCGGTGTATATGAATGGGTAGGTACAATGCCGGCCGATGACGACAGACAGTTTAAATTCATATCGCATACGGGCGAGTGGAATAGCAATATAGACTTTTATTTGCCGAAGGAAACAGACGCTACATCTACTAAAGATGCAAATTGCAGCATCAAGAATGTGGAACTTGACAAAGAATATCCTGTTACGACAGGTTGGGCAGGCAATGGAAATCTTGAATCATACTGGTGTTTGCCGACCACAGCACAAACAGATGGGAATGATAATTACAAGGTCACTCTGGATCTGAATAACAACACAATAAAATTTGAGAAAAGGCAGACCGTTGGTATCGGAATTATGAAAGCCAATTCGCTTAATGCACGTTTCGTCGGTGATGCACTTGTTGTAGAGAGTGCCGGAGCCGGTGTTTCGGTTTATGACATATCCGGTCGCAAGGTCGCTCAGTCAAACGGCAGCTCACTTACAGCAAATGGACTTCCCGATGGTGTCTATGTTGTAAAGGCAGCCGGAACGTCCATCAAGATAGCTAAATAACCTGAAAAACTATGAAACAGAATATAATTAAAGGTATGGCGTTGGGATGCGCCATGATGCTGGGAGCGGCCTCTCTTTCAGCTGCGATTCCCGAACATCTGTATATGGTTGGCGAGGCTTCGCCGAGTCTGTGGTATTTCGACATAGCGCAGGAAATGACAAACGAAGGCGATGGCGTTTTCAGTTATCGCGGCACACTCTATAAACAGAACCTCCAGTTTATCGATGCAAAAAACGGGGAAACCGGTGTCAGATATGTGCCGGAGGAGAGCGGATGGCATATAACTGAGGCGGCGACAGCTACGATTGTCAGCGGCATAGGTAACGAGAATCGTTTCTGGGTTCCGGAGAATGGCACTTATGAGATCAAGGTCTATTTCGGTGATGATGGTGATTCGGTATACATTACCGGACAGTGGGTGGATGAAATGGCTCCCATGGTGATCCCGATGGGCGCGTCTACCAATCAATGGGATACGGCTACTGCTCACCCGTCATATAATATCTATCCCCAGGAGGGAACGACGGATATATTTGTATGGGAAGGGAAGCTGGATCCGAATCCGGCATGCAAACATTTCAAGTTCATCGCATTCCCGAGTAATTACTGGGAGACCTGGTTCTATGTGCCCGCGGAATGTGACCATAACGAAGACGCCGGAAATGATCCTAATGTCAAACTTGTAAAAGCAGGGGAAACCTATCCTGTCAGAAGAGTGTGGGGAAGCAGCGAAGGTATTGCCAATGACCATTTCTGGGGATTCCCCGCAGAGGCATGCACTCCTGATAAGAAATATCGTGTGACATTAAACCTTGATGACGATATTATAAAATTCGAAGAAGTGGCAGATGATTCCGGAGTATCGGAAATTGACGGAACTGAACTGAAAGCAAGGTTTGTAGGCAACGACCTTATTGTGGAAGGGGCATCCGCCGATATCGAAGTTTATGACATGTCAGGCCGTAAGGTTGCCCATGGCAATAACGGTTCGCTTACAGTTGCCGGACTTTCAAATGGCGTCTATGTAGTGAAGGCGGTAGGATCCGCAATAAAGATTGTAAAATAATCGTATAGATTATAAAGGCTTTAGAGTCTTTAAACTGAAATCATTTAAAGACTCTGAAGCCTTTTGATTTTCGATTGTTTTTGTTTCAGACAAATAAACCTGAAAACCGCACATCGCACAAATAAATGGCTTTTAATCTTCAGCTTTACGCTTGCGAAAGTTGAATCGATTACTTTTTTTTCGACAGGCATGAGGAAATTTTTAATGACCGTTCTGGCAGCTTTTGTACCTTTTAATATCTATTCAGGCAATCATAAACTGTCAGAGATTCACATTCGGGATCCGTATATACTGACCGACAGCGTGACGGGGATGTACTACATGTACCGCACATCCGACACCATTGACGGGGCAGGTAAGGTGCGTGGCGGCGTTGAGGTGTTCACGAGCCGCACCCTCGATACCTGGGAGGGACCGAAGACAGTGATGCGGATACCGGACGGCAACGCGCTGACCGGGACGGTATGGGCACCGGAGGTGCACGCCCACGACGGGCGCTACTATCTTTTCGCCACGATAAACAGCGACATAAAATGGAAAAAAAGTCAATCCGGATGGGGCGACTTCTCGCACCGGGGCACTCAGATCTTCAGGTCCGACTCGCCGGAGGGTCCATTCGTGCCTTTCGACAAGTTCCCCCACACCCCGGGCATGATGGCTCTTGACGGCACCCTCTGGGTGGAGGACGGGAAGCCATATATGATCTACTGCCATGAGTGGGTTGAATTAGGCGACGGCACGATGGAGTTGGTCGAGCTTGCCCCCGACCTTTCAGAAACGGTTGGGAATCCGGTAGTTCTATTCAACGGCTCCGCACCCGACTGGTCCACCGGAATACAGTCGTCACCCGAATCGCCCAAGGGCTACGTCACCGACGGATGCTACCTCTACCGCACCGGAACCGGCAAACTCCTTATGATCTGGTCGAGTTTCGGCAGCAACGGCTACGCCATCGGAATCGCCGAGTCTGCGACAGGCTCGGTCAAGGGGCCGTGGATACAGCATGACAAACCTCTCTTTCCCGACAACGGCGGCCACGGCATGATTTTCCGTACGCTTGGAGGCGACCTCTGCCTCATCCTCCACCAGCCCAACGACCCGTCCGGGGCGGAACGCGCACGGATATTTCCCCTTGAAGACACCGGAGACACCCTTGTCCTGAAATCCAAAAAGAAACAACATAACTGATGAGATCATTAAGAACCAGCCTAATCGCGGCGACCGCGCTTCTGACAATTAATTGCGACGCTGCCAGCTACAGGATCACTTCCCCATCGGGAGCCATCGCCGCAGAGATCATCAACGACGGCACCCTTGCGTGGACAGTCAGCCATGACGGACGTGAGGTGCTGTCGAAATCCCCCATATCCATGACTCTCACCGACGGCACTGTCTGGGGTGCCGGCGCGAAAGTGTCGAAAGTTGAAAAAAACTCGGTCAGCAACACCATAGCCACCCCGTTCTCACAGTGTTCATCAATGGCAGACCACTACAATGGCATCACGTTGAAGATGAAAGGGGGCTGGAGTGTGGAATTTCGTGCTTACGACGACGGGGTGGCATACCGTTTTGTCAGCAGCCGCAGGAAGCCTTTCGGAATCACGTCGGAACAGGTCGAGTTCAATTTTCCGGATGATTTCACGGTGACGGTACCATACGTGCGCAGCGGATCCGATGAAGACATGCAGTCGCAGTTCTTCAACTCCTTCGAGAACCAGTATACCGTGACACCGCTTTCGGGGCTGAATCCACGCCGTCTGGCGTTCCTTCCCCTTGCCGTGGATGCGGGCGACGGGCTGACCCTGGCAATCACCGAGACCGACCTGCGCGACTATCCGGGGCTTTACTTATACAATCCGGACGGAGCCATGTCACTGAAGGGCAAACAGGCTCCGTATCCTGCAAAGACGGAGGACGGTGGCTACAACAACATCCAGTCCGTGGTCGTCGAGACCGCACCTTACATAGCTGATGTGAATGCCCCGCGCACCTTCCCGTGGCGCGTCATCGCAATGGGCAAAGACGCTGAAATAGCATCCACAAACCTCAGCTACCTCCTCGCCGAGCCGTCGCGCATATCCGACACTTCGTGGATAAAGCCCGGAAAGGTCGCCTGGGACTGGTGGAACTCCTGGAACCTGACGGGAGTGGACTTCGAGGCAGGAATCAACACCGCTACCTACAAGCATTATATCGACTTCGCCGCCGACAACGGCATAGAATATGTCATCCTCGATGATGGATGGGCAGCAGGGAAAGGGGAGGACCTGTTCATCATAAATCCCGATATAGATCTTGAAGAAATCATTTCCTACGCCAATGGCAAAGATGTCGGCATCATCCTTTGGGCGGGCTACCGCGCATTCGAACGAGACCTCGAGAGAGTGTGCAGGCACTATTCGGAAATGGGAGTGAAGGGCTTCAAGGTCGACTTTGAAGACCGTGACGACCAACTCATGGTTGCCTTCAACCACCGTGCCGCTGAGGTCGCGGCGCGTCACCGCCTTGTGCTCGACCTTCACGGGTCGTACAAGCCCGCCGGCATCAACCGCACGTGGCCCAACGTGCTCAACGTGGAGGGTGTCAACGGACTCGAGAACGTCAAGTGGTCTGACCTCGACACGTTCGACATCATACAGTACGACGTGACTATGCCATATCTGCGGCAGATCGCCGGACCGGTGGACTATACGCAGGGTTCGATGGTGAACGCCGCGAGACCTCACTTCCGCCCCGTGCACGGCCAGCCTATGAGTCCCGGCACGCGCTCGCACCAGCTGGCGCTATACATGGTGCTGTATTCCCCTCTGAACATGCTCTGTGACTCTCCATCCAACTACCGTCGTGAGCAGGAGTGTACCGACTTCATATCATCCGTCCCCACCGTATGGGACGAGACTGTGGTGCTGGACGGCAAGATAGGCGAGTACATCGTTACCGCACGCCGCAAGGATAATGAATGGTACATAGGCGGCGTCACTAACTGGACGCCCCGTGAACTTGAAATAGACTTCACTCCCCTCGAATTGGGTGGCGACAGGAAGATGGAGATATTCACCGACGGTGTAAATGCCCACCGCAACGGCAACGACTACCGCAAGGAAACCATATTCCTGAAAAACGGAGGGTCACTGAAAGTGAAGCTCGCGCCCGGTGGCGGTTTCGCAGCGCATATTTTCTGAGAAGTAACAAGTAACAACATAGAAAGCTTTATGAGACGAATAATGAACATCGCACTTGCGATGGCGGCATCCCTCGCCCTTTCCGCGGCCGGGCATAATCCTGTTGCGAATCCGGAGGCGGTGGTGACACAGGGTGTGGTGCGCTTCACGGTGCTCACGCCCGAGATGATCCGCATAGAGTACAGCCCCTCGAAAGAATTCGAGGACAGGGCAACGTTTACGGTAGTTAACCGTAACCTGCCTGTGCCTCATTTTACAAAATCGGAGGATAACGATTTCCTCTACATAACAACCGATAAACTCAAACTGAAATACCGCAAGGGCACGAACCCTTATTTCGAACCCAACCCTCCGGGCAACCTCACCATAACGATGGACCTCAACGGCACACCGGTTACATGGTTTCCCGGTCAGGGTGACGGCCGCAACCTCAAGGGAACATGCCGCACCCTCGATCGCTGCTTCGGCGACGGCTACCGCTCACAGCTGGAGAACGGTCTGGTGTCGCGTTCCGGATGGGCTGTTGTCGATGACTCCCCGCAGTGCGTCCGGGCCGACGGGAGTCGTTCGCTCGCTCTTGTTCCCGACGAAACGGGCGTAGACCGGGTGGCTCCTCGCGATGACAAGGCTGCTCTCGACCTCTATTTCATGGGTTACGGGCATGACTACAAGCGGGCGCTGAAAGATTACACGCTCATCGCCGGCAAGATGCCTCTGCCCCCGGACTATGTTTTCGGCTATTGGTACAGCAAATACGAAAACTACTCCGCGGACGATTACCGCAGCATCATAAAGAACCTCAGGGACAATGACATTAATACCGACGTCATCATCCTCGACATGGACTGGCTCTGGAACGGCGACCCTAACCCCAAGATGTCTGACGGACGTGGGGGCTGGACGGGATGGAGCTGGAATACCAACCTTATTCCCGATCCTACGAAACTTCTGAAAGATATACACGGCAGCGGACTTCACCTCGCGCTCAACCTCCATCCCGCCTTGGGCGTCGACTCATCGGAAGACATTTTCCGAGGCATGGCTACTGACATGGGATTAAACCCCGACACCACCAAAGTGATTCCATGGAAACTTGAGGACATGAATTTCTACAAGGCATTTGCCAACAACTTTCTGCGTCCGTTCGAGAAACAGGGCGTTGATTTCTGGTGGCTCGACTGGCAGCAGCACCTCACCAGCCCCTACACCGACGGACTCGGAGAGACTTTCTGGTGCAACCATGTATTCTTCAACGACATGATGGTGAACCGTCCCGACCGCCGTCCGGTAATCTTCCACCGCTGGGGCGGACTCGGCAGCCACCGTTATCAGATAGGTTTTTCCGGCGATACCTTCATCAACTATGCCTCACTCGCCTTCCAGCCTTACTTCACCGCCACCGCCTCGAATGTGTGCTACGGCTATTGGGGACATGATATAGGTGGCCACATGTTCGACGGCAACCATCCGGTCAACGATCCCGAGCTTCTGCTGCGCTGGTTCCAGTTCGGGGTGTTCACCCCGGTGTTCCGAAGCCATGCAGCCTGCGGAACATACATCAACCGCCAGATATGGACCTACGACAATTTCCCGCAGCTCAATGCAACGGTGAAACTGCGCTATGCCCTGTTTCCTTATATCTACACCATGGCGCGCAAAAGCTATGACACCGGTGTGGGTATATGCCGTCCGATGTATTATGAATACCCCGAGCAGGATGAGGCATACACTTTCGAGGGTCAGTATTTCTTTGGAGACGATATTCTCGTCGCCCCGGTAGTGGAGCCGTCCTCGGCAGGAGTGAGCAGGAAGCGTATCTGGTTCCCCGAAGGCAACTGGTGGTCGGTCGCCCACAACAGGATGATCAAGGGAAACGCAATACAGACACTTGACTTCACACTTGACCAGATACCTTATTTCTACCGCGAAGGCGCCATAATCGTGAACAATCCCGCGGAAGTGAGGAGCACTACCGAACGTTCGGAAAGACTGGTTGTCAACATTGTCGCTGGGAAGGACGGAGAGACTGTACTCTACGAGGATTCCGGCGACTCCAACGACTACGACACCAATTTCGCAAATACCCGCATCTCACAGAAGACTGTCGGCAAAAAGGCAACATACACAATCGGAGCACGCGAAGGCACTGCTGACCGTCTGCCCTCCAGACGCAGCTGGCAGCTGCGCATCTACAACACGGATGCGCCTGCAGACGGCATAGCCAGGGTTGACGGCAAGAATGTGAAGGCCGTATATGACCCTGCGACGCGCTGCACCGTTGTTGACGTTCCGTCGGCAAAATGCGACAAAGAGCGTGACCTCACAATAGAATATTGAAATATCTTTCCGATACGTGATGAATAAGTATTTTTTAGCGGTGGTTTTGTTTGCCGGGGCGATTAATGCCGGCTCGGCTTACAAACCTGCCGGGAACAATATAATGACGACATGGGGCGAGAACATCGACCCTGCAAATGTCTGGCAGGAATACCCGCGTCCGATCATGGAGCGCGGGGACTGGCAGAATCTCAACGGACTGTGGAACTATGCGATAGTCGCTAAAGATTCACCCCGGCCAAAGGAATGGCAGGGTGAGATACTTGTGCCATTCTGTGCGGAATCCGCATTGTCGGGCGTGGGGAAAGAGGTAGGTGAGGAGAATGCCCTGTGGTACAAACGCTGTTTTTCCGTTCCCTCCTCCTGGAAAGGACGCGATGTGATGCTGAATTTCGGGGCGGTCGACTGGCAGGCTGACGTGTGGGTGAACGGTGCAAAGGTAGGATCGCACACAGGCGGCTATACACCGTTCGGTCTGAACATCACCCAGGCTTTGAAATCCAAGGGAGACAACGAAGTAGTCGTAAGGGTATGGGACCCCACCGATAAAGGTCCCCAGCCAAGGGGGAAACAGATATCAAAACCCGAACTGATATGGTACACACCGGTGACAGGCATCTGGCAGACTGTATGGCTTGAACCGGTGGCGCGCGGACACATCGCGGACCTTCGCATTCTCCCCGACATCGACGGCAACACCATCAGTGTGGATGCCATTCCCTCTGAAGGCATCAGTAACGGCATGGTTGAGGTAATTGTAAGGGACAACGGTAAGCAAATATCCTCCGGACGCGCCGTGACGGGAGAGACTGTAATTGTAGACATGCCTGCCGATGCAGAGTTATGGTCGCCGAAGAATCCGAAGCTTTATGACCTTGAAGTCAGGCTTTTGTCAGACGGCACCATGCTTGACAAGGTTGACAGTTATGCGGCAATGCGGAAGTTCTCGGCGCAAAAGAGCGACAAGGGAGTGGTGCGTCTGCAGCTCAACAACAAAGACATCTTCCATTACGGACTGTTAGATCAGGGATGGTGGCCCGACGGACTTTATACCGCGCCGTCCTACGAGGCAATGATATTTGATGTGGACAAAACCAAGGACTGGGGCTACAACATGATCCGCAAGCATATAAAAGTTGAGCCGGCACTATGGTACACGTACTGCGACCGCAACGGCATCATCGTCTGGCAGGACATGCCGAGCGGCGACAAAGATCCTGAGTGGCAAGGACGTAATTATTTCGATGGCGAGGAGCTTGTGCGCACCCCGGAAAGTGAAGATAACTACCGCAAGGAATGGCGCGAGATCATGGACTGTCTCTACAGTTATCCCTGCATTGCCATGTGGGTGCCCTTCAACGAGGCGTGGGGACAGTTCAAGACCAAAGAAATAGCAGCCTGGACGAAGAATCACGACCCCTCGCGTCTTGTGAACCCGGCAAGCGGAGGCAATTTCTATCCCTGCGGCGATGTACTGGACGTGCACTGCTATCCCTCACCTCCTGTGACCCACGTCTACGACGCGAAGCGTGCGAACGTGCTCGGAGAATACGGCGGCATCGGCATGGCCGCCGAAGGACATCTGTGGGCTCCGGACCGCAACTGGGGTTACATACAGTACAAGACTCCGCAGGAGGTGACCGATGCATACGTAGGTTATGCAGACTATCTTGACCGGCTCGCCGACGAATGGTTTGTCGGCGCTGTGTATACGCAGACAACGGATGTGGAGATGGAGGTCAACGGACTCATGACCTACGACCGTAAGGTTATGAAGATAGATGAAGACAGAATCCGCGACATAAACAAACGGATAATAAGGAATCATAGCAAATGAAAATCTTTTCAGGAAGAGTAACGGTAGCTGTAATGACAATATCGTCGTTGACTGTGCAGGCGAAAGTAGAATTACCTTCTGTCTTTTCCGACAATATGGTAATACAGCAGAATGCCGAGTTGACGGTGGCAGGAAAGGCAAAGCCATTGTCGACGGTAACATTCCGTTCCGGTTGGGAGGGCGGCGAATGCAAAGCCAAAGCCGACAAGGAGGGGCGTTTTGTCATGAAAGTTCCGACTCCTCCCGCTGGAGGTCCCTATACCATCATCGTTGATGACGGCACAGGAGATAAGGGAATATTGCAGAATGTCTTGTCGGGAGAGGTGTGGCTTTGCTCCGGACAGTCGAATATGGAATTTCCCGTGAAAGGCGACTGGGCGCAGGTAATGGATGCCGACCGTGTAGTGGCTACGATGCAACGTCCTGCACTCCGGCTGTTGCAGATCAGGAACACGACTTCCGTAACTCCCCTTGATGACGCTTCCGTTGAATTCGGATGGGTTGAATCATCTCCGGCTGCGGCTTCATTCTCGGCTATTGGTTATCTATGCGGCAGGATTCTTCAGGACTCATTGAATGTCCCGGTTGGCATAATCGATGCCACATGGGGAGGAACTCCAGTTGAGGCATGGACCCCGCATGAATATCTGAAAGGTGTTCCGGGACTTGAATTCTATGAGGAACAGCTGGCTGCCGGCAAGGATAAGCAAGCGTTAATAGATGCCGCCATGGAGAAGGTATATGAAGACTACCGCGCTGTCGAGAAAATGTCTTACCCCTACGACAGGTCTGTCATGCAAAAAGGGAAAGCATGGAAAATAATGCCGGTGCCATCCTTGTGGGAAAACAATGTGATGCCGGGATTCGACGGGATTGTTGTCATGCAGTTTGAGCTTGACCTGCCGGCGACAGCTGCCGGCAAGCCGTTGCAGCTATGCCTTGGTGCCGTAGACGATTGGGATTTGACTTATTTCAACGGCAAATTTGTAGGCAGCGGACGGATTTTCGACCAGCAACGGGACTATCACGTTGCTGGGAATCTTGTAAAGGGTGGAAAAAATGTCATTACAGTAGAGGTTATCGACAATGCAGGAGGCGGAGGAATCTGGAAACCGTCGTATGCAGTTGTTGACGGCACCAAGTATAGTCTTGACGGAGAATGGAATTATGCAGTGCTTTCCGATTTCTCACTGACGGATATGATGTATCAGTTGCCGGACAGCCCGTATTATCCGTCGGTGCTGTATAATGCCATGATCAAACCCTTGACATATATGCCTCTGGCAGGTGTATTCTGGTATCAGGGGTGCGCCAACGTGGAACGTGCCGCGCAATATGAGGTATGCTTCAAGAATATGATAGAGGGTTGGAGAGAATATTTTGACAATCCTTCCCTCCCGTTCTATTTCGTGCAGTTGGCGGGATTCGGGAATCCTGTAACTGTGCAGCCCGATTCGGAATGGGCTTTGTTGCGCCATGCACAGTCAAAGGCTCTTCAACTGCCCGGTACGGGAATGGCAACAGCCACAGACCTCGGGAATCCGGCAGATATTCATCCTGTCAATAAACAGGAAGTGGCACGCCGACTGTCATTGCTTGCCCTTGACAAAACATACGGCCGGACTCAGGCATGTGAGGCTCCCCGCTGTATAGATACTGTAATAGGCAAAGGATATATGGATCTTACTTTTGACAATGACGTCAAGACGGAAGGCGGAGTTGTCACAGGCTTCATTATAAAAGGGAAAGACGGGAAATGGGCGTATGCCGATACGCAGATTGTTTCCGAGAAGACAATACGATTATCCTCTCCGCTGATAAACGACCCGGTAGCCGCCAGATACAACTGGGCGGACTATCCTGGCGGAAATCTGACCGGAAGAACCTCGGGCTTGCCCGTGACACCTTTCGCAACAGATCTCTGAAAGATTTTTAAGGAACACACTCTAAAATAATTTACTTAAAAACCGATAATATGAATCATCACAGACACATTGTGAATGTCCTCCTATGTTTTTTAGGGGCATTAAGCGCAAGCGCAGCCAATGATATCGCAAATTTTTCGCGATATGAGAACGATAACAAGCGTCTGATGGCAGAACCCAATACAGGGACACGTGTAGTGTTCATGGGGAACTCAATCACCGACAACTGGGCAACAGGAAGACCGGAATTCTTTGAACTTAATGATTTTGTCGGACGCGGCATCAGCGGTCAGACAACGTACGAAATGCTCTTGCGTTTCCGGGATGATGTAATCAACCTCAAACCCGCTGCCGTAGTAATTGGAGGAGGAACCAACGATATTGCACAGAATAATGACATCACTTATGTTGAGAACCGGACTTTCGGCAACATCGTGTCCATGGCTGAGATTGCTCAGGCAAACAACATGAAGGTCCTTCTGGCGTCTGTATTACCTGTGACAAGTTTCGCCTGGAACCCCAGTATTACAAACCACAAGGACAAGATTGAATCTCTGAATGCGCGCATAAAGGAATATGCTGAATCGCATGGCATGCTCTATGTCGACTACTATTCGAAGATGGTCACTCCCGATCGCGGGTTAATCGGAACTCTCACTACCGACGGGGTGCATCCCAACGATGCAGGCTATGAAATAATGGAGGGCATATTGTTGCCATTGGTGCGTCAATTCGTGAAATTCGAAAGTCCTGTGCCGGACGCCCTTACAATCCAGGGCGAAGCGTTAACCGACAACGAACCGATTGCATTTACCAAAACGTCCGTGAAAACATTTGAGGCCTTTTCGGATCTGAAAGGTGGCAAGACATTCGTGATAAAGGACGACAAAGGAACGGAATACGTTATTAAAGGAGACGCCATTGACCGGGACACAGGCGGTTCAAAGGTAGAAAAGGATGCCGTATATTCCATACTGCTGGATTTTGTTGCCGGGAAAGCGGTGGTCAGCGAAGTCAAATCGGTGAGTGTATGGAATTGCTTTTACAACAAAAGCATGGCAGATCTGACTTATGCAGGAAAGGGTAAATGGTCAGGCACATGGAATTGCGACCTTGAGATGCCGTGGGGAAAAGAGAATAGATACCGTATCGTGATGACAATGGGAGAAACCGTGCAACACTGGGGACCGAAACAAGGTGGATATGATGGTCAGGAACCCGATGGCTCAGCTGATTATTATATGATGAAGCGGGTCACACCCGCCAATACATGGGCAAATACTTGGCGCGTACCGATGGAATACGATAGCAAGACTCTTGAGACAACTGTAACCATGCGGGGCAGTTTCACACACAGTATTTCAGAGGAATCTTCCTCTGTGCGCGAGATTTCGGGGAATAGCGCCGACTCTATCATCGAGATTAACGGCAACGAAGTGAAAAGCATTGCCAATGTGGAATTTTACGACCTCCACGGTAATCTTATTGATAAATCCTCGGCAGGAGACATTCGTAAGTTTCAGCCGGGAGTATACATCGCCGTGTCCGGTGCAACCACAGTGAAATTCATAGTATACAAGTAACTGGGTTTAGATACGATAACGTAGGATGTCACGTTGTAGACGTTCCGGAGTCTGAGCGTGCAAGGCTTTGGTTCGTTTACCGGAAAAGGTGGAATTTAACTACTAAAATCATAGATATAAATATACATAAAAAGCAATATATCAATATTATGAATATATAATAACACTACTATATTACTCCCTTGCGCTTCGCGTGGGGGTGGATGGTGTAACTTTGCAACAGTTTCAACAACCCCAACAACCATTGGATAATATATTTGCACTGATAATCCTGTAATAAAAATGAGGTGCAAGAATAAAAGTAGTGTTATTGTTATTGTATAGGAATTATAAAAATTAAGGGCACGGAAAGGATGAGGCGACTCACGAAGCCCAAGGTAAGTTAGGTTCATGGATAGTTAAACTATCAGGAATGATGTAGGTTACGTTAAAGGTCAGAATAAGGCCACGGTAAAATCAATTACCTGATAAAAGGAGGATGCGCCGGACGGAGAGTCCGGCGCATCCGCTTTTTTATCTGGTAATGGGAGTTATGGGAGTTATGGGAGTAATGGGAGTGATGGGAGGAATGGGAGGAATGGGTAATCAGATAGAGGAGGACTCTACACGCATTTCGTCAAAGAGGTTTTTCTCGATAAAGGAGTCGAGGAGTGTGCGGCCGCCTTCCACCATAAGGGATGTGATGCCGTGTTCGCTGAACAGCAGGTGCATATTCTGTTCCAAAGGGACGGCGGGGTCAAGTATGATAGGGTCTCTATCCAGGATTTTAAGCGAATCCGGAAGCCGCGACGACCGGAATATGACGGGTCGCGGTGAATGCCCGGGCCACAGGCGTGCGGTAAGCGACGGATTGTCGCTGAGCAACGTGTTGGTGCCTGCCATTATGGCATCGACCATGGCGCGCTGTCCGTGCATCAGCACCATGCCGACGGGACCGGAAATCTGTAACGGCAGATATTCCGGCATGCCGCACCCCGGAGTATAGTCGGGATTCCTTCGGGCCATGTTCCCCTGTGCGTCTTCGGCCCATTTGAGCTGAATCCAGGGACGATGAAGGGTGTGAGCGGTCATGAACCGCTTGTTAAGGGCCAGGCATTCATCGCGCAGTACGTTTTCAGTGACCTCTATGCCGGCCTGACGTATCATGCTGATGCCGCGTCCGGATACCTTGGGATTCGGGTCTCCGCAGCCCACCACAACGCGTCTCACGCCTTTGTCCACTATGAGTTTGGCGCACGGTGGGGTCTTGCCGTAATGAGAGCAGGGTTCAAGGGTTACATATATCGTGGCTTCGGACAGCAGACGCTCGTCCTGAGGCCTGACGCTCCTGAAGGCCTGCACCTCGGCATGAGGGCCTCCATATTTACGGTGCCAGCCCTGGCCGATGATGTGGCCTGCGGCATCGACTATCACCGCGCCTACCATGGGGTTGGGCGAGACGTATCCCGCGCCGTTGGCGGCCAACTGCAGGGCGCGTCGCATCATGTCGCGGTCAAAATCATCGGAGAAAACCTTGTTATGTCCAGTACCGGTACTCATTATATACTTTATTGTATAATATTATGCTTTATTATATACTATGTTCTATATTTATTATATACTTCATTCTAAAACCTGAATCCGACAGCGGCCTGAAAGTTGAAACGGCCGTTCATGAAGTCAATATCGTCTGACAGGACGGCATTGGCATGGTATCGGCAGCGTGCGCCTATGAAAAATCGCTTTGTGGTATACAGCAATCCTGCGACTCCCTTGAACACACCTGCCAACTGGAGTTTGTCGGACATGGAGGCATCCTCGCGCGAATAGGCCGCTCCCAGTCCCGGAATGGCCGTGATGTTGAACACGAAGTGCTTGTTAAACACCCAGTTGAAGCTGTAACCGCCCAATACGCTGTATGACTGGTAATGAAACCTGTAGTTATCCAGTGGATATGGTTGGGATTCGATTATTTCGTTCGGAAGTCGGGTGAAGTCGAAGAATGCCACGATTCTGCTGATATCCAGGCCGACAAGGGCCGATCCCTGGCTGATGCGCTGGTTGTTTGAATAGCTTAAAGCCGCGCCGAAGTCGAACCGGCGGTTATTGAATATGTAGTAACCGTGTATGTTGGCGGCTGAAAATGTAAGCCCGTCGTACGGCAGGTCGAGGCTTTTCAATTCCTTAATGTCGGAGAAGCGATGGATATATGTTGTTCCGGAGTTGCGCCACAGATGTGCCTCGATGTTGAACCTGGCGCATCCGACCGAAAAATTCCATTTCTGATGATTAGAATGATGGCCGCCGAACAGCGTGGATATATCCACTGAATAACCTATGGACAAGATGCCGTACTTCGCATATATGCCGAAGTTCGGAAACATCTTGCTTCCCATAGTGATATAGGGAAGCGTCTTGGATCCGAACAGGTAGTTGTCGGCCCAGTTGTCGGATGTCAGCATTAATTTGCCCATCTTTCCGTCGCTTTTTACGTAAGTTGTGTCGCGTGCGTTGAAATTGCGTTGAAACCAGTTGTAGACGCCCACGCACCATCCCACGAACGGTGACGGCCATCTGACCGCCGGGTCGTCTGTCTGCAATTGCTTGTGCTTCAGTTTGTACCACCAGTCGCGTTGCGCGTAAGTGTCGTCATGCATCTTCAATGAATCGCTTTCGGCACCTGCTCGCAGTGATGAAGCATCCATGGCGAGGTGACCGGGAAACCGGGGAGTGAGTCTGGCGGTGTCTATGTCGATTATGAACGACTCGGCAAGAACCGTATCCGGAGACTCGGACGCTGAAGGGGTAGAGGGGAGTGAGGGAGCAGAGGGAGTGGAAGTGGTGGGAATGACGGGATTATCAGGCATGGCGAACGCGTCGCAGGGCGTATGGACTGCGACGATAAGCAACAGAATCGCCAAAAAACCACGAAGCATGGGTCAGTCGCGTTGTTGCATCAGTTTCATGGCCTCGTGGGCCAGTATGTCGGGCACCACGAGCGTGATGGACCCGATGCCGGCGCCGGGCGCCGGGAAAATCTCGGACAGCGCGTCGGCGTTGACTTGGGCCGGGATGCCGTGGCTCTCCAGAAAGCCCTGGTCTATGTATGCTTCGGCCTGGTTGGAATATCGTTGGATTACGGTCATAATGGATGGGTATATGGTGAGTAAAAGCCGCGGGCTTTTACCACAGTGAATGACTGCATGATGGCCACTGAGGGCGGCGTGATGGCCACGGCAGGCGGCGGCGTGATGGCCATGATGGGCGGCGTGATGGCCATGATGGGCGGCGTGATGGCCATGATGGGCGGCGTGATGGCCACGATGGGCGGCGGCGTGATGGGCCGGCGGGGTCAGCGCGAGATGCCGAGCTTGTCAAGGGTCTGGCGGTACTTCAGGGCATTTCGGGTATGTTCGTCGAATGTCTTGGCGAAATTGTGGGTGCCGTCAAGTGTCTCGCGGGCGCACATGTACAGGTAATCGTGCGGTTTGGAGTCGAGAATGCTCTGTACGGTGCGCTTGTCGATTGTGCGGATGGGTCCGGGGGGCAATCCGTCGTTGCGGTAGGTGTTGTATGGGGAGGTCACGTTCAGGTCGTCGTTGCTGATGCGCTGGATGGTGAAATCGCCGATGGCGAACCGTACGGTGGGGTCGGCCTGCAGCCGCATGCCCTTGTGCAGGCGGTTGATGTACAGGCGTCCGACGGTGCCTTTCTCGGAACTGCTGTTGGTCTCCTCGTCCACGATGGAGGCTATGATCATGACCTGTGCGGGTTCAAGACCAAGATTCCGGGCCTTGGCGCGGTTGCCTTCGTTCCAAAGGTAACGGTAATTCTTGCCGAATTTGTCCAGGACTTCGCGCGGAGTGGCCGACCAGTAAACCTCGTAGGTATCGTTGATGAATATGGCCATTGCGTTCTCGGGGGTTAGTCCGTATTCGTCCAGAAAGTCCTTGTCGTATAGGGCCTGGGCCAGCGAATCGACCGAGAATTCGAATTTGTCGGCCACGTTCTGCAGCAGCAGTGGCAGCGAGCGGTAGCCGTTGACGGTGATGCGTACGGGAGTCTGGGCGCCTGATGTGAGTTTGCGCATGGCCGCGAGGGGATTGGTGCCCTCCTGGATTTCGTACAATCCGTGGCGTGTGGAATAGTCAATCTTCCGCAGTTTGGCAGTGCGCATCACGATGCGGGTGTAGTCCTCGCCGAAATGCTTGGTCAGCGAATCGCGGACATTGACTTCGGTGGCTCCTTTGGGAATGCGGATTACGGCGGTCTTGGGGGCACCTGTCATAAGGAGCGGATACGCCACAATCAGGAAAACGATGAGCAGCAGGCTTACGCCGAGCATGATATAAAGCATCCACCGGCCGGTGGCTCCGGGCCGGGGATGCTCCTTTTTATTTTTCATAGTGCCCGCGCTCTTTGACGTAGACATTAATTACAGGGGTATTATAATGTTGGGTTGGAATATGTCCGGTCAGGGTACCGGCGTGACATTACGGGGATGTCAGTTCTTGACTTTGTTCTTTTCGAGCTGGGGTTCGAGGGCGTCGAGGCAGAGGTCTACCGCTTCTTCGAACGAGTCCGCTGTTTTTGACGCGTAGAGGTCGGCGGCCGGCGGAACGCTCAGGCGTATGGATGCCTCCTTGTTCATAGCCGTCTCCGGCTTCACTACCTTGAGTGTAACCTCGGCGTCGGTGATGGCTTCGAACCGGCGCTCCATCTTATCGATCTTCTTGTTGATGAAATTCACCAACTTCTCCGTGATGTCGAAGTGAATAGCTTTGATTTTTGCTTCCATAATCTTGGGTTTTAAGTTCTCCGTCGGGAACGATGGCCGGGATCCGGAAACGACAGGTGGTGTTGTGCCGTGCCCCGGAGTTCCTTCCGCTTTACAAAGATAACAAAAATTCCCGGTATTTGTCGCATCTGTGCAGAAAAAATAATAATTAAAACACGGTGGGCGTTATATAGCAGGTAGAATGGTACAGCTGTATTACATAGTATTTGCGATGATATTGATTCTGACGCTTCCGATGGCGTCGGACAAGATAGCTTTTGCCCACGAAACTCTGGAGCGTGACAGGTACGCGCCGTTGGGAGGTGTGAACAGGTACATACGTGTGGGTATGTATGTGGCTCTGGGCGTGGTGTTCGTCATGCTGCTGATGGTGTGTGTGTCGCGCTCGGAACTGCTGCCGGACTATCAGATGTACAAAAACATGTACTACGGGCATGGATACGCTGCGAACGGCAGGCACATAGAGCCGTCGTTTGTATGGCTGTGTCAGGCGTCGCCCTCGTTCATGTCGCTGTTGCTGGCATACGCGTTGCTGTCGGTGGGTACACATTTCTGGGGAATTCTGCGCAACAGTCCCAACCTGTGGCTGTCGATGTTCCTGTATGTGGGCATGTACTTCGTGCTGCATGACATGATCCAGATGCGCGCGTCGGTGTCGGCCGGTATATTGATGGTAGCGGTGCGTTACATACCCCGCCGCAGATGGTATGTGTATTTCCCGCTGGTGGCTCTGGCCATGCTGTTTCACTCGTCGGCCGTGGTGTTCATACCGCTGTTCTTCCTGCCCGCCAAGCGGATGTACCGCCCGTTCTGGATGGCCCTGCTTGGCGTCTGCCTGATAGTGGGCCTCAGCGGCGTGCAGTTGGGCAAACTGGTGCGTTTCCTGCCGCTGGAAATAGTGAACAATTACCTGATATCGTATGGCGGCGAGCGTTTCGTGACCGATGCGACTGTCGGACCGATGCGTATCGGCATGGTTATAGTGCTGATGATTATGGTGTATTATCTTCCGCAGATTCAGAAGCGGTATCCGTTGGCCACCGTATGTGTGGGTATATCCATCTGTTCGCAGGCGTGTTTCCTGCTTTTGGGCGGTATGCCGGTCATGCCCACCAGGCTTGGCGAGCTGTTGGGTACTGTGGATATACTCACGCTGGCGGCATTCCCGCTTATCAGCCGAAAGTATTACTATGCGCTGTTGGCTGTGCCGATTGCGTTCGGAATTTATAACGCAATGACCGGATACGTGTTGCTGACGAGTGTGGCATAGAAATTACGAGACATGTCGAAAAGAAACGTCATACAGGATCCGCAGGCGCGTATGCGGGAGCTTGGCGAGGCTCCTGTGGGTAAGCTATTGCTGAAATACAGCCTTCCGGCCATCGTGGGCACTGTGATAAGTGCCGTCTACAATATCATCGACTCCATAGTGATAGGTCAGGCCATCGACGACCCAAACGTGGTGAGCGGCATCGCGGTGACGTTCCCGGTGATGAACCTGGCCACGGCGTTGGGAATGCTGGTAGGCGCCGGCGCGGCCACCAGGGTGTCGATCGTGATGGGGCAGAAAGACCAGCGCGCAGCCGAGCTGATATTGGGTAACTGCGTGCAGCTGACGGTGATAATCGGAGTGGTGTATGCCGGCCTGTTCGCCGCTTTTATCGACCCGATACTGCGCATGTTCGGCGCTTCGGACCATTCGCTGCCATACGCGCGCGAGTTCATGCTCTGGGTGCTTCCGGGCTGCGTGCTGATGAACCTTACGTTCAGCTACAACAATGTGATGCGCTCGTCGGGTTATCCGGCCAAGGCCATGTACACCAACATGATAGGCGCGCTGATCAATGTGATACTGGCTCCGCTGTTCCTGTTCGGCTTCAAGTGGGGCATACGCGGCGCAGCACTGGCCACCGACATCTCGATGGCCGTGACAGGGGTGTGGGTGATGAGCCACTTCTTCAACAAGAAGAACACCCTGCACTTCGTACGCGGCACATTCCGTTTCAACTGGCCGATAATCCGTGGCGTGCTGTATATCGGCATGGCGCCGTTCCTGATAAATGTGTGCGGATCGGCCATCAACGCCATAGTAAACAATACGTTGCTGGAACATGGCGGCGACAATGCCGTGGCGGCCGTGGTGGTGTTCAACCGGTTCGTCACCATATTCGTGTTCATCATCATAGGCCTGTGTCAGGGCATGCAGCCGATAGTGGGCTATAACTACGGGTCGGGCCGCTACAAGCGGCTGGTGCGTACCTTCACATTGGCTGCGATAGTCGGAGTGCTCGTATCCACACTTGGAAGCGTGACCGGGGCATTGGCTCCGCGCGCCATCGCATCGATGTTCATGCAGGACGAGGCGCAGATAGAATGCGCCGTGAACTGTCTGCGCATCACCACGCTTACATTCTGGATGGTGGGATTCCAGATCGTCACCACCAACCTGTTCCAGGCTCTGGGCATGGCGGCCAAATCCATTTTCCTGTCGTTGACGCGTCAGATAATCTTCATGATACCGCTGCTGTTCACGTTGCCTCATTTCTGGGGACTTAACGGCGTATGGGCGTCATATCCCATAGCCGATCTGCTGTCGGTTGTAGTGGCCGCCGTGATGCTGGCCATGCTGATGAAGAAGATTCGCAAGCAATCGCGCCTGGAGCCCAAGATGACGCCTGTAGAGGTGGAAAGACAGCTGTAATAAACTATTTCTTTTTCAAGGCTCTGGGATGGGCCGAGTTGTAAGCCTGACGTAATTCGTTGGGCGACAAGTGCGTGTATATCTGTGTGGTGCCGAGCGAAGCATGGCCTAACAGCTGGCGCACGGCGTCAAGGTTGGCGCCGTCCGAAAGAAGCGCCGTGGCAAACGAATGCCGCAGGATATGGGGACTCTTGCGCGAGGCCGAAGTGCCGGCCAGTCCTTGATGCACCAGCTCGTAAAGCGTGTTCTTGCCTATGTGTCCGTGCGGTCCCGCTATAAGCGGCACCGGTGCCTCCAGGTCAGGATACGTATTGTCGCGCAGCTTGCGATAGGCGTCGATTTCCTCGACTAATTGCGAGGGGAGCGGAAGAACCCGTTCGCGGCGTCCTTTACCCATGACTCGGAGTTCATAGCCATTGGCCGAGGCACGCAGGTCGGAGTCGGTGAGGGCGAGCAGTTCGGCCTGCCTCAGCCCGAGACCGTACAGCATAGATAGCGCCAGGTGCAGGCGTGCCTTGGGGAAGGTGTCGGTGGGGATTTGCTTCAGTAATGATTCCATTTCCGGAGCCTTGACTATGTCGGGCAGGTGCTTGGGTAGTTTGGCCAAAGTGACGTCGCCGGCCGGGTTGACCCTGATGCGGCCCGAGCGGACTCCCCAACGGAAGAATGCCCTGAGCGACTGTGTTTTGCGACGTAGCGACGCGGGACCGATGCCTTGCGATGCCTCGGCGCCGATCCAGTCGCGCACGTCGTTGGTCGTCACCGCATCGGGCGCGAGCATCGACATGGCGTCCGCAACGCCGAGCCATGAGGCAAACTGCCGCACGTCGCGCAGATACGCCTCGACGGTGTGGTCGCTGCGGTTCAGCTCGTTCTTAAGGTATCGTCCGAATTCTTCCATATAGACACAACAAATCGGTACGGGTCCTAAGCAGACCCATACCGCTTGATATGTTGTTGTCGGTAGGTGGCGGATTACTGCTCGGCCTGACGCAGCTGCTGTACGTACACGGCCTTCACCATCTTCTTGCGGTTTGTAACCGAAGGCTTCTCAAACGCCTGACGGCTGCGCAGCTCGCGGATGATGCCGGTCTTCTCAAATTTACGCTTGAACTTCTTCAGAGCTTTCTCGATGCTCTCGCCTTCCTTTACCTGTACAATGATCATGTTTGATTTTTTATTTTTTATTGGTTTATATTCTGTTTTGCCACACCCTGAATGCGTTGAGGGTGCAAAAGCGTTGCAAAATTACAATTACTTTATGGATTGACAAAATATTTTAAAAAAAATGTTGCAAAAAACAATCAAATAATTATGGTCGAGCGTTAAAGTAATAGAAAATCGACTTACAATCCTTGTTTTTTTGCCGTGGGTATAAATAGTATGGAAAGATATACACATAAAACATAATGCCATGAAAAAAATAGCACTTCTGATGACGGCGCTGGTGGTAAGCGGCGTAGCGTGGGCGGGTGACCACACCACGGATCCCGACAAATATTATCTGACACCGGGACAGGTGGCCGACAGCCAGTTGTTGTTGCCGGCGCCTCCGGCCGACGGCTCGATGCGTCTGGCGTATGACCGCGAGCAGTACGAGTGGGGGAAGTCGTTGCGCGACACCGAGCGCGGCAAACAGGCTGTAGTGGATGCCAACCTGAACGAGGGATGGCTGGACCGTTCGTTCAGCGAGGCTTTCGGCATGAGGCTCACCAAGGAGAACACTCCGGAGATTTACAAACTGCTGACCAATATGAAGGAGGATGCAGGAGATCTGTCTACACGCGCTGCCAAGAACTATTATCACCGCACGCGTCCGTTCGTGAAATGGAACGAGCACACATCCACTCCCTGGGACGAGGAGGGTCTGGCCAAGAACGGGTCATATCCCTCGGGCCACACGGCTATAGGTTGGGCCACTGCGCTGGTGCTGAGCGAGATTAATCCCGCGCGTGTCAACGAGATTCTGGACCGTGGCTTCCAGTTCGGCCAGAGCCGTGTGATAGTGGGCGCGCATTATCAGAGTGACGTCGACATGGGCCGCGTTGTCGGCTCCGGTGTAATCGGTGTATTGCATGCCGACCCCGCCTTCCAGGCCCAGTTAGCGAAAGCCAAGGCCGAATTCGCCGCCAAATCCCAGATGAAGAAGCAGATCCTGAAGGCTCCGGCCAACTGAAGCACTCATTGAGATAACGTAATAAAAACGCAGCGGGCTTTCTGGACCTGCTGCGTTTCTGTATGTGACTGTGCAAAAGACCTATTCCTGCGGGATGTCGCAGTAGCCGGGATCCTTGAACCACTGGCTGTACATCAGGTAGTTGCCGGCAATCTTGATGTTCATTTCCTTGGCTTTCTCCGGCTCCACCATCTTGATGAATTTGGCGGGGGCACCGGCCCACATCTCGTGGGGGCCGATTTTGGTGCGGCTCAGCACTACGGAACCGGCGGCCACCAGGGCGCCTTCGCCGACTTCGGCGTCGTCCATCACGATGGCGCCCATGCCTATCAGCGCGTAATTGCGTATCTTGGCGCCGTGTATCACCACGTTGTGGCCGATGGACACGTCGTCGCCGATCTCGATGGTGGATTTCTCATAGAGCGTATGCAACACGGAGCCGTCCTGGATGTTGACGCGGTTGCCGATGGTGATGGTGTTCACGTCGCCGCGCAATACTGTGCTGTACCATACGGAGCATTGGTCGCCCATGGTCACGTCGCCTACAATCACGGCATTGTCGGCTATGAAACAGTCCTTGCCTATTTTGGGTGTGAAGCCGCGCACACTTTTGATTATTGCCATACAGTTATATGGTATTTGGATTTATAATGATGGAAGCAACCCGGCGGTGAGGAGCGGGGGAGCTGAAGCTCCGGGCCACAACCAACCCACACAATACGGGAAACCGGGCTGACTTTTGGTGTGGTTAATTCAGTTCGTGGGGTTACTTCAGTTCGCTGGGGTTGCTTCGGTTTGTGGGGTTAATTCAGTTTGCGGGTCTTGTCGGCCAGCCAGGCGGCCTCATCGGGCGAGAGGAGCGGGGTGAGTGCCTCGCGCACGCGGGCGTGATAGTCGTTGACCCACTGTATCTCCTCGGGCGTCATGATTTCGGTCTGGAACAGACGGAGGTCGAAGGGGAACAACGTCAGAGGCTCGAACTTCAGGAACTGGCCGAATTCCGTGACGGTGTCTGGCACGCAGAGAATCAGGTTTTCGCAGCGGATGCCGTAACGGTCGGCTAAGTAGAGGCCGGGTTCGTCGCTCTGCAGCATGCCGGGCTCCAGCGGAGTGGGGTTGGCGTTGAGGCGTATGTTCTGCGGACCCTCGTGGCAGTTGATGAAGAATCCTACACCATGACCGGTGCCGTGATAGTATGCCTTGCCTTCGCGCCACAGGAACTGACGCGCCAGCACGTCGAGCTGATGGCCGGTGGTGCCGGCGGGGAATATGGCGTTGCTCAGGGCTATGTGGCCTTTCATCACCAGTGTGAAGTCGTGCTTCTGCTCCTCAGTGGGAGTGCCGAGAGCTACGGTGCGGGTGATGTCGGTGGTGCCGAAGGTGTACTGGCCTCCCGAATCCACCAGCAGCAGGCCGTCGCCCTTGATGTCGCTGCTCGATTCCTCGGTGGGTTCGTAGTGCACGATGGCGCCGTGGCCGTTCCAGCCTATGATGCTGCCGAAGCTTTCGTCCACGCATGTCGGGTCGGCAAGACGCAGGCGGCGCAGTTCGCGTGCCAGTCCTATCTCGGTCAGCTCGCCCTTGGGATATTCACGCTCAACCAGCATGAAGAATCTGGTCAGGGCCACGCCATCCTTAAGCATGGCGGTGCGTATGCTGCGGATCATGCATTCGTTCTTGATGCTCTTGAGCTTGGCCACGGCTGAGCCGCCGAACACCACGGAGCACCCCACATGGTCGTAGATGCCGCGCGCAGTCTTCTCGGGGTCGAGAAGCAGACGGGTATCCTTGGGCAGTCCGGCCACGAACTCGGTGACGGAATCGTAAGGCTTGGCCTCGATATGGTATTTCTGCAGATGCGCCTTGACTTCGTCTGTAAGTTTCTCCTGGTCGATAAAGAGTACGCGTCGCTCATTATCTATATATAGGAATGCCACGAACACCGGGCTATAGGCAATGTCGTTGGCGGCGCGCAGGTTCGTGGCCCATGCTATGTCGTCCAGGCTGGAGAGCAGGATGGCGTTGGCCAGTTCCGGCTTCACTTCCTCCATAATGGCCTCCATCTTCCTGTCGGTGGTGACGCCCACTATGTTCTCGTCGTGCACGAACAGCGGATTCATGGGTCGTGCCGGACGGTCGGGGTATATATAGTCGAACACGGGGAATTCGGTGTTGAGTTTCACGCCGTTGTCGCCGAGTTCCTGTTCCAGGCGCTGGGCGTAGCTGATGCTGAACGTCATGCCGTCGATGCCTACGGTCTGGCCGGCACGGGTGTGCTCGGTGAGCCAGTCCACCAGGTCCACCGCGTTGGGGCCATCCTCCTCCATCATGCGGAAGCCGGTGTCCTTCAGCTGCTCGGTGGCCTGCAGGAAATAGCGGGAGTCGGTCCAGCAAAGGGCGTCGTCCTGCAGCACCACCGCCGTACCGTTGGTGCCGTTGGCCGATTCGAAACCGGTGAGCCACTCGCGGCCGCGCCAGTGCATGGCCGGCAGCTCGCTCTGATGCGGGTCGGTGCCCGACACCACACACGCATCTATTCCATGCTCGCGCATGGCCTGACGCATCCGCGCCAGATATTCCTGTTGCTTTTTCATAATATTCTTTAATTGTATGTGCAAATTTAACAAATTATTTCGAGAAATGGATGATGAAAATCATGGTTGTTGAATTGCAATATGACGATTTGCGGTTTTAGAGGGTAATTTGTTAAAATGACAAAATCGGCTTGTCTTGTTATCCGCGATTTTTAGTATTTTGGTCGTTAATTTGGTCAATTTGCCCCGAAATTAAGGAATTCTTCAAAAATTAATAAATTTTAACACGTTTTTCTTGCGTAACATTTTTTTAGTATGAAAAATTTAACTAATTTTGCTTTGCAAACGCGGGAAACCCGTTTGTATGGAACACAGACAAGACAATAAGAAAGATGGCAAGTCAAAAATCTTTTAGTAATAGTGATATAATTGTAAGTTAGTGGTTGAGTAGGAAAATCGTTGGCTTGTGAAAGCAGGCGCTATCTAAAAAATCACAGGTGCAGTATGGTTGTGAAACCGTGCTGCATTTTGTTTTTATTTGTGTAAGCGGCGAAATATTCTTAAATTTGCAAGCCAAGGGATTTGCAAGTCACACCAAGGCGAATCGTTAACCTGGCTGCCGCGCGGATGCGGCGGTGGAAACAACTATTTTCAGAATGAGCAATTGGGATTCGGGCACCAAGGTGGTGCTGTATGATACAGAGGCAAATTATCGTAATCTGCTTCCGCTGAGTTACACTCGGCCTGTGGGGGCATTCAGAGTGGGCATCGACACGCTGGCCGACAAATGGAAGGCCATGCTGCCGGGCGATTACCAGTGGCTGACACGGCCATGCCTGCGCGAGAAGTTTCCCGGCGAATACGGCGCTCCGGGCGAGGAATGCGTGTATATAGCCGGCAACGTGCTGGCCGACAACGAGCTGGTGCAGCAGGTCAAGCAGCTGGAACCGGGCCACGGTCTGGCCGATGCCGACGGTCTCTGGGCTTGGCGCGGCACATACGAGCAGTTCCTGACCCTGACCGACAACGACGCCACCGACAACATCCCCACAGGCGTGATAAAGGAGAGGGACGAGCGCATCGCCGACTGCGACACGCGCGGACGCCGCATCAACTATGTGTACGACATATTCCTGAAGAACGAGCAGGCCCTGCTGGAGGATTATCACCGCTATTGCTACGGCCGCAAGTCGAATGCTCCGGACGACAGCACGCGCGTCATCGGCCCGATGTATCAGCCCGACGGCACGCCCAGCATCATGATAGAGGAGGGCGCCAGCGTAATCGGCGCCACGCTGAACGTGACCGGCGGCCCTATATATATAGGAAAGGACTGTCAGGTGATGGAGGGGGCGTGTCTGCGCGGCCCTATCGCCATGCTTGACGGCACGCGCGTACGCATGGGCGCGAAGATATACGGAGGCACCACGTTCGGCCCCAACTGCCGCATCGGCGGCGAGGTGGACAATACGGTGATATTCGGCTACAGCAACAAGGCGCATGACGGCTACCTGGGCAACGCCGTGATAGGAGAGTGGTGTAACCTCGGCGCCGGCTGCAACGCCTCGAACCTGAAGAACGACTACACCAAGATACGCGTCTGGAACTATGCACGCCGGGGCTTCATGAAGACCGACCTGCAGTTCTGCGGCCTGATCATGGGCGACCACAGCAAGGCGGCCATCAACACCATGTTCAACACCGCCACGGTGGTGGGCGTGGGCGTTAACTTCCACGGCGCCGGTTTCCCGAGGCCGTTCATACCCAGCTTCCAGACGGGCAGCCCCGCCGGATTTGCCGACGTAAGCGTAGACCAGTTCTTCAAGGTGGCCGCCGTTGTGATGGGGCGTCGAGGCATCGAGCTGACCGATGTGGACCGACGCATGTTCGAGTTCATCCACAAATCCGCATCCGAATTCAAACGGTGATGCCCGATGCCCGATGCCCGATGCCCGATGCCCGATGCGCTATTGATAATGGGTAATGGGATTTTAGTGAATTTGGAATCCTGAATTCTGAATGAACGGGAACGGAACATAAAAAGTGTTGAAAAACGAACAAAGCACTTGCATAAGAAGCTAATTTTTAGTAACTTTGCAAAGTTTTTCGGGGCAAAACGCCTGATGCGTCTAACTAATCGATTGGCACTCAGTCGGTTGGCGGGCGTTTATGGTGTGTATGCCGTGAAACCGATTATGGATAAAACAGAATAAACAAAAAATAAAAAAACAACAGAATGCCAACAATTCAGCAATTAGTACGCAAGGGTCGTACGGTGATGAAGGACAAGAGCAAGTCTCCTGCGCTGGATTCCTGCCCGCAGCGTCGAGGCGTTTGCGTGCGTGTGTACACCACGACGCCCAAGAAGCCTAACTCGGCAATGCGAAAAGTAGCACGTGTCCGTCTGACTAACGGCAAGGAGGTTAACTCCTACATCCCCGGAGAGGGCCACAACCTGCAGGAGCACTCGATCGTAATGGTGCGCGGCGGACGTGTAAAGGACCTTCCCGGTGTTCGTTATCACATCGTACGCGGCACACTGGATACAGCCGGAGTGCAGGGACGCACCCAGCGTCGCAGCAAATATGGCGCAAAACGTCCGAAGGCAGCCAAGAAATAAACATCTGGCCAAGAATCAAAAAAGGTATAACCAGTTTTGATTTTTCGGACATGCTATGGTTGAGTAAACCCCGTGCAGAGGCACGGAGTTGAAGATTGTAAAAGCAGCCAAAATCAAAACATTAAACAAACAACAATGAGAAAAGCTAAGCCCAAGAAAAGGGTGATATTGCCCGATCCCGTATTTCACGACGTAAAGGTAACCAAGTTCGTGAACCATCTGATGTACGACGGGAAGAAGAACACGGCATATACAATATTCTACACCGCATTGGAGACCGTGAAGGCCAAGATGCCGAACGAGGAGAAGAGCGCGCTGGAGATCTGGAAGAAGGCTCTGGAGAACGTCACTCCTCAGGTGGAGGTAAAGAGCCGCCGTATCGGTGGCGCGACATTCCAGGTGCCGACGGAAATCCGCGGCGACCGCAAGGAATCGATATCCATGAAGAATCTCATCATTTTCGCACGCAAACGCGGCGGCAAGACGATGGCCGACAAGCTGGCAGCCGAGATCGTTGACGCATTCAACGACCAGGGTGGCGCCTTCAAGCGTAAGGAAGACATGCACCGCATGGCCGAGGCCAACCGCGCGTTCGCTCATTTCAGATTCTAAATTCAGAGATTCAAGATGGCTAAACACGACGAGCTTCAGTATACACGTAACATCGGCATCATGGCTCATATCGATGCCGGCAAGACCACCACGTCCGAGCGTATCCTGTTCTACACCGGTCTTACCCACAAGATCGGCGAGGTACACGACGGCGCCGCAACAATGGACTGGATGGAGCAGGAGCAGGAGCGAGGCATCACGATCACATCGGCTGCCACCACCGCATTCTGGAAATACAATGGTGACAAATACAAGATCAACCTGATCGACACTCCGGGACACGTTGACTTCACCGTCGAGGTGGAGCGCTCGCTGCGCGTCCTGGACGGTGCCGTGGCTACGTTCTGCGCCGTCGGCGGCGTAGAGCCCCAGTCGGAGACCGTATGGCGCCAGGCTGAGAAATACAACGTGCCCCGTATCGGTTACGTCAACAAGATGGACCGTTCGGGCGCCAACTTCTTCGAGGTGATGCGTCAGATGCGCGAGCTTCTTGGCGCCAACCCCGTGGCAATCCAGATTCCTATCGGCGCCGAGGAGACATTCAAGGGCGTCGTGGACCTGGTGAAGATGAAGGCCATCCTGTGGCACGACGAGAGCATGGGCGCAGAATACTCCGAGGAGGAGATTCCCGAGTCGCTCAAGGCAGAGGCCGACGAATACCGCGACAAGCTGCTCGAGGCTCTGGCAGAGTGCGACGACACCCTGATGGAGAAATACTTCGACGATCCCTCCACCATCACCATGGACGAGGTTAAGGCAGCCATCCGCAAGGGCACCCTGGCCATGGCCATCCAGCCCATGACATGCGGATCGTCGTTCAAGAACAAGGGCGTGCAGACACTGCTTGACGCTGTCTGCGCTTACCTGCCCAGCCCCGAGGACGCAGGCGCCATCGAAGGCACCGCAGTGGGCAGCGACGAGGTCGAGACCCGCGAGCCCAGCCCCGAGGCTCCCATGTGCGCCCTGGCGTTCAAGATTGCCACCGACCCGTATGTGGGCCGTCTGACATTCTTCCGCGTATATTCGGGCCAGGTCGAGGCAGGATCGTACGTGCTCAACACCCGTTCGGGCAAGAAGGAGCGCGTGTCGCGTCTGTTCCAGATGCACTCCAACAAGCAGAACCCGATGGAGAAGATCGGTTGCGGCGACATCGGCGCAGGCGTAGGCTTCAAGGACATCCGCACCGGCGACACGCTGTGTGACGAGAACCATCCCATCGTGCTCGAGGCAATGGAGTTCCCCGATCCCGTGATCGGTATCGCCGTAGAGCCCAAGACACAGAAAGACCTGGACAAGCTGGGCGTAGGCCTGCAGAAGCTGGCCGAGGAGGACCCCACATTCCGCGTGGAGACCAACGAGGAGACAGGCCAGACCGTCATCAGCGGTATGGGCGAGCTTCACCTGGACATCATCATCGACCGTCTGCGCCGCGAGTTCAAGGTAGAGTGCAACCAGGGCCGTCCGCAGGTTACATACAAGGAGGCCATCACGCGTCCCGCCGAGCTTCGCGAGGTATTCAAGAAGCAGACCGGTGGTCGCGGTAAGTTCGCCGACATCATCGTACGCATCGAGCCCGCAGACGACGACTTCGAGGGCAGCCTGCAGTTCATCGACGAGGTCAAGGGCGGTAACGTGCCCAAGGAGTACATTCCTTCGGTACAGAAGGGCTTCCAGACCGCGATGAAGAACGGCGTACTGGCCGGCTATCCCGTAGAGAAGCTGAAGGTGACTCTGCTTGACGGTAGCTTCCACCCCGTAGACTCCGACCAGCTGAGCTTCGAGCTCGCCGCCATCCAGGCGTTCAAGCACGGATCGGAGAAGGCAGGCCCCGTCCTGATGGAGCCTATCATGAAGATCGAGGTAGTTACCCCCGAGGAGTCGATGGGTGACGTGATCGGCGACCTCAACAAGCGCCGCGGTCAGGTAGAGGGCATGGAGACCAGCCGCAGCGGTGCCCGCATCGTCAAGGCAACCGCACCTCTGGCCGAGATGTTCGGTTATGTGACCGCCCTGCGTACCATCACTTCGGGCCGTGCCACCAGCACCATGACCTTCAGCCACTACAGCGAGGTAAGCCCGTCCATCGCACGCTCGGTACTGACAGAGTGCAACGGCCGCGTAGACCTGCTCAAGTAATTCGCAAATAATAGTCATAACAGAAATATGAGCCAGAAAATCAGAATCAAACTCAAATCTTACGATCACAGCTTGGTCGACAAGTCGGCCGAGAAGATCGTAAAGACGGTCAAGAGCACCGGCGCAGTGGTAAGCGGTCCGATTCCGTTGCCCACTCACAAGCGCATCTTCACCGTGAACCGTTCGACGTTCGTCAACAAGAAGGCGCGCGAGCAGTTCCAGCTGTCGAGCTATCAGCGTCTCATCGACATCTATAGCAGCACGGCCAAGACTGTGGACGCCCTGATGAAACTCGAACTCCCCAGCGGCGTGGACGTAAGCATCAAGGTGTGATGCAGGAGTGAACAAAGCTGAAACAAGAATAAACAACCGTAAATACAACACGTAAAGAAATGCCAGGATTATTAGGAAAGAAAATCGGAATGACATCCGTTTTCAGTGCCGACGGCAAGAATGTGCCGTGCACTGTTATCGAAGTTGGTCCTTGCGTGGTTACGCAGATCAAGACTCTGGAGAAAGACGGTTACGAGGCAGTGCAGATCGGCTTCCAGGAAGCCAAGGAGAAGCACGTGACAAAGCCCATGGCCGGACACTTCAAAGCCGCAGGCGTAGCACCGCAGCGCCACTTGGCCGAGTTCAAGTCGTTTGAGACCGTACCCGCACTGGGCGAGACTCTGACAGTGGAGATATTCCAGGAGGGTGGTTTCGTAGACGTAGTAGGCACCTCGAAGGGTAAAGGCTTCCAGGGTGTGGTAAAGCGTCACGGATTCGGCGGCGTAGGCCAGAGCACACACGGCCAGCACAACCGTCTCCGCGCGCCGGGTTCAATCGGCGCCTGCTCGTATCCCGCGAAGGTATTCAAGGGACTGCGCATGGCAGGTCAGATGGGCAACGAGCGCGTCACCGTGCAGAATCTCCAGGTGATCAAGGTTATCCCGGAGCACAATTTGTTAATGATCAAGGGTTCCGTCCCTGGTCCCAAAGGTTCAATCGTCACAGTTGAGAAATAATGGAATTAGCAGTTTACAATATCAAAGGTGAGGACACAGGCCGCAAGGTCACCCTCAATGACGAGGTATTCGGCCGCGACCTTAGCGAGGGTAATGCCGAGCATACCCTTTATCTCGACATCAAGCAGTACTTAGGGAACCAGCGTCAGGGCACCCACAAGAGCAAGGAGCGCAGCGAGGTATCGTACTCCACACGCAAGATCGGACGTCAGAAGGGTGGCGGCGGCGCACGTCGCGGCGACCTGAACAGCCCCGTGCTGTACCATGGCGGCCGCGTGTTCGGTCCCCGTCCCCGCGATTACCGCACCAAGCTCAACAAGAAGATGAAGGCACTCGCACGTCGCATAGCATTGACAAGCCGTGCCAACGACAACAAGATCATCGTGGTGGAGAACTTCCAGTTCGACGCACCCAAGACCAAGAACTATATGGCGCTGGCCAAGAGCTTCAAGCTCGAGGACAAGAAAGTGCTGTTGGTGTTCCCCGAGAACAACGAGAATGTATATCTGTCGGTACGCAACGTTCCCAACGCGCTGCTGATGCGCGCACAGGACCTGAATGCCTACAGTGTTCTCAACAACGACGCCATGCTGGTAACAGAGGACAGCGTCGCCATCATCAACGACTTTAAATAAGGAGACACAACATGGATATACAGATCAAACCGCTGGTGACCGAAAAGGCCACCGCATACAGCGAGAAGCAGAACTGCTACACGTTCAAGGTGTCTCCCGACGCCAACAAGTTCCAGATCAAG
This sequence comes from uncultured Porphyromonadaceae bacterium, assembly GCA_902468245.1. Classification (GTDB taxonomy): domain Bacteria; phylum Bacteroidota; class Bacteroidia; order Bacteroidales; family Muribaculaceae; genus Lepagella. Next base: position 66,236 of record CABQXY010000011.1, read on the forward strand.
GACCTTGTAGAGAAGATGTACAACGTACGCGTGGAGAAGGTGAACATCTGCAACTACGCGGGCAAGCGTAAGTCTCGCTACACGAAGAAAGGGCTCATCCGCGGCCGTCAGGACGCCTTCAAGAAGGCATACGTGACAGTGGCCGAGGGCCAGACTATTGACTACTACAGCAATCTATAAAAAATGGCAGTAAGAAAATTCAAGCCCACTACTCCTGGGCAAAGGCACAAGGTTATTGGTGTGTTCAAAGGACAAATCACTGCTACCACACCAGAGAAGACTCTTACGGTCGGGAAGCGGAGCACAGGCGGCCGCAACTCGTCGGGCCATCTGAGCACCCGCTATCGCGGAGGCGGCCATAAGAGGAAATTGCGTCTCATCGACTTCAAGAGACAGAACGACGGAGTACCCGCAACGGTCAAGACCATAGAATACGATCCCAACCGTTCGGCCCGCATCGCCCTTCTGTACTATCAGGATGGTCAGAAGGCCTACATGATCGCCCCCAACGGGCTGGAGGTAGGTCAGACCGTAATCAGCGGCGAGGACGCTGCGCCCGAGGTAGGCAACTGCCTGCCCCTGTCGAAGATCCCCGTCGGTACGCTGATCCATTGTATTGAGCTTCGTCCGGGCCAGGGCGCCGAAATGGCGCGTTCCGCCGGAACGTTCGCACAGCTGACCTCGCGCGAGGGCAACTATGCGATCATCAAATTACCTTCGGGAGAAACCCGCCGCATCCTGCTGGCATGCCGTGCCACCATCGGCGTAGTGGGCAATTCCGACCATAACCTCGAGAAGAGCGGCAAGGCAGGCCGCAGCCGCTGGCTGGGCCGCCGTCCCCACAACCGTGGTGTGGTAATGAACCCTGTCGATCACCCCATGGGTGGTGGCGAGGGCCGTCAGAGCGGTGGTCATCCCCGTTCGCGTACGGGCCTCTATGCCAAGGGTCTCAAGACACGCTCGCCCAAGAAGCACAGCTCGAAGTATATAATTGAAAGAAGAAAGAAGTAATTTGATAAAGAAGCAATCATGAGTCGTTCGCTTAAAAAAGGACCGTTTATCAGCGTCAAGCTGGAGAAGAAGGTCGCAGCCATGGAGGAAAGCGGCAAGAAGAACGTCATCAAGACGTGGAGCCGTGCCTCGATGATCTCGCCTGACTTCGTGGGACATACATTTGCCGTGCACAATGGCAATAAGTTCATCCCGGTCTATGTGACTGAGAACATGGTGGGCCACAAGCTCGGAGAGTTCGCTCCGACGCGTACGTTCCGCGGCCACGCCGGCAACAAGAAGAAGTAACGGTCCCCGCTAACCAAAGAAAAAACAGAATACAATGGGTGTAAGAAAAAGAAATGCAGCCGATGCGATGAAGGAAGCCCGCAAGAGCACGTATGGCGCGAAGCTTCGCAACATACCGTCGTCGCCCCGCAAGATGCGTCTGGTAGTGGACATGATCCGCGGCCAGGAGGCGTTCAAGGCACTCGGCATATTGAAATTTTCCAACAAGGAAGCTTCGCGCAAGGTCGAGAAGCTTCTCCGGTCGGCCATCGCCAACTGGGAACAGAAGAACGAGCGCAAGGCCGAGGCCAACGAGCTCTATGTAAAGACAGTGTTCGTCGACGCCGCTCCGATGCTGAAGCGCATGCGCCCCGCACCCCAGGGCCGTGGCTACCGCATCCGCAAGCGCTCTAATCACGTGACATTGTTCGTTGACACAATTGACTCCAAAAAAGACTGACGCAAATGGGACAGAAAGTTAATCCGATCAGCAACCGTCTGGGCGTGATCCGCGGTTGGGACTCTAACTGGTACGGCGGTAAGAAATATGGCGAGACCCTCCTGGAGGACTCAAAGATCCGCAAGTACCTGCACAAGCGTCTGGAGAAAGCAAGTGTGTCGCGCATCATCATCGAGCGCACGCTGAAAATGGCCACCATCACGATCGCCACATCGCGTCCCGGTCTGATCATCGGCAAGGGCGGCAAGGACGTGGACATCCTGAAGGAGGAGCTGAAGAAGCTCACCGACAAGGACGTGCAGATCAACATCTACGAGATCAAGCGCCCCGAGCTGGACGCCGAGATCGTGGCCAACAACATCGCTCGTCAGATCGAGAACAAGGTGGCTTACCGTCGTGCCGTTAAGATGGCCGTGGCCAGCACCATGCGCATGGGTGCCGAGGGTATCAAGGTTCAGGTCAGCGGACGTCTGAACGGCGCCGAGATGGCCCGCAGCGAGATGTTCAAAGAAGGCCGTACGCCTCTGCACACACTCCGCGCCGACATCGACTACGCTATGGTCGAGGCCCTCACCAAGGTGGGCATCATCGGCATCAAGGTGTGGATCTGCCGCGGCGAGGTCTATGGCAAGAAGGAGCTGACCCCCACCTACGTGGCCGGCCAGAAAGAGCCCGGACGCCCCATGGCTCCGCGCAGAGAGCGTGGCGGTTTCCGCAACAAGAAGAATAATAACAATCGCTAAAAAGAACCTGGATAATGTTACAGCCTAAGAAAACAAGGTACCGTCGCTCGCAAAAGGGACGGATGAAGGGCGAGGCCCAGCGCGGCAACCAGCTGGCTTTCGGCTCGTTCGGTATCAAGACTCTGGATTCGAAATGGATTACCGGCCGTCAGATCGAGGCTGCCCGTGTGGCAGTGACCCGTTACATGCAGCGTCAGGGCCAGATCTGGATCCGCATCTTCCCGGACAAGCCTATCACCAAGAAGCCTGCCGAGGTGCGAATGGGTAAAGGTAAAGGTAACCCCGAGGGATTCGTAGCGCCTGTTACTCCCGGTCGTATCCTGATCGAGGTGGAGGGTGTTCCCTACGACGTAGCCAAGGAGGCACTCCGTCTGGCTGCCCAGAAGTTGCCCGTGCTCACCAAGTTTGTGGTGCGCCGCGACTATGACCCCTCGCAGAACGTCTGAAAACCATGAGCCGGAATCCCCATGCGGGGACTCCGGTCTCTGCAATCAAATCGAGCTTCCCTCATGCCCCGGAATGGGACATGGGGGAGGTTTTGTAATGATTTTTTGCCTTTTTAAGTTAATTTTTTGCGATTTAAGCATCTAAATTGCTGAAAAGTCAAGAATTTTTATTAATTTTGCGATTCGGAACGCGGATGCAATCATTTGCGTACCCAAAATAGATTAACGAGAGAAATGAAAAAGGAAGAAATCAAGGAATTAAGCGTTCAGGAACTGAAGGCCCAGATAGAGGTCTCGGAGAAGGCTTATCGTGAATTGAAAGTAGCGCACGCGATTACTCCCTCAGGCAACCCGGCAAAGATCACCAGTGACCGTCGTCACATTGCCCGTCTGAAGACGATATTGCGTCAGAAGGAGCTGGCCGCAGCGGCCGCAGCTCCCAGCGCTGAGTAACAACACTGCTGACAATCTGTAGAAAGAAATGGAAGAACAGAAAAGACATCTTAGAAAAGAGCGTGTCGGAGTGGTTTCGAGCAATAAGTGCGACAAGACCATCACTGTAGAGATCAAGTGGAAGGAGAAACACCCCATCTACGGTAAGTTTGTCAACAAGACAAAGAAATATCACGCACACGACGAGAAGAACGAATGCAGCGTAGGCGACAAGGTGCGTCTGATGGAGACACGCCCCCTGAGCAAGACGAAGCGTTGGAGACTTGTAGAAATCATCGAAAAAGTTAAGTAACCATGATACAGACCGAATCACGTTTGACAGTTGCCGACAACAGTGGAGCCAAGGAAGTACTCTGCATCCACGTGTTGGGAGGCACCGGACGCCGCTATGCGAGCGTAGGCGACACGATCGTGGTGACCGTAAAGAGCACCATACCGTCGTCGGAGGTTAAGAAGGGTACCGTGTCCAAGGCTGTAGTGGTACGTACCAAGAAAGAGATACGTCGCGCTGACGGAAGCTATATCCGTTTCGACGACAATGCCTGCGTGCTGCTCAACAACAACGGCGAGCTCCGCGGCACCCGTATCTTCGGCCCGGTGGCACGCGAGCTGCGCGCCGCCAACATGAAGATTGTCTCACTGGCACCCGAGGTACTTTAATCGTTAATTTCTAAGTTTAGACAAATGGCAAAATTGCATATAAAGAAAGGGGATACGGTCTATGTCAACGCCGGCGACGACAAGGGCAAGACAGGCCGTGTGCTCGAGGTGCAGGTGAAGAAAAACCGAGCCATCGTAGAGGGGATCAACATCGTCTCCAAAAGCACGAAGCCGACGGCCAAATATCCGCAGGGCGGAATCGTAAAGCTGGAGGCTCCGGTGCATATTTCGAATCTTAATGTGGTAGACCCGAAGACGGGCAAGCCCACCCGCATAGGACGCCGCCGCAACGAGGCCGGCAAACTGGTGCGTTACGCTAAAAAATCAGGAGAGGAGATCAAATAATGAGCGAGACAACACTTAGCAAAGCGTATAAGGAGCGTATCGCTCCGGAACTGACCGAAGAGTTCAAGTATACGACTCCGATGCAGGTTCCCCGCCTGGTGAAGATCGTGATCAACCAGGGACTGGGCGACGCTACCCAGGACAAGAAGCTGATTGAGACGGCCGTGAACGAGATTACGGCCATCACGGGCCAGAAGGCAGTGCCCACACTGTCGCGCAAGGACATCGCCGCATTCAAGCTGCGTAAGAAGATGCCCGTAGGCGTTATGGTGACCCTGCGCCGCGAGAAGATGTACGAGTTCCTGGAGCGCCTGGTGCGCGTGGCTCTGCCCCGTATCCGCGACTTCAAGGGTATCAACTCCAAGCTCGACGGCCGTGGCAACTACACGCTGGGTATCACCGAGCAGATCATCTTCCCCGAGATCAATATAGACAATGTTCCCAAGCTTCAGGGTATGAACATCACGTTCGTGACGAGCGCCAAGACTGACGAGGAAGGCTTCGCCCTGCTCAAGAAGTTCGGCTTGCCCTTCAAGAAGTAATAACTTATTATAACTTAAAGAAAGCATGGCAAAAGAATCAATGAAGGCTCGCGAGGTGAAGCGTCAGCGGATGGTGGCCAAATATGCAGAGAAGAAGGCAGCGCTGAAGAAGGCCGCCCTCGCCGATGCAGAAGGCAACATCGACTACGAGGCTCTGACCAAGCTGCAGAAGCTTCCCCGCAACGCAAGCAAGGTGCGTCTGCACAACCGTTGCGAGCTTACCGGCCGTCCCAAGGGATATATGCGTCAGTTCGGCATTTCGCGTATCCAGTTCCGCGAGATGGCTTCCGCAGGACTGATCCCCGGTGTGAAGAAGGCAAGCTGGTAATGCGAGGACCCCGGTTTATTCCAAGGCTACGGGCCGAGGATAATAAACCGCCCCGCATCGACGTTAAGAAATAGATAACCATCTCGGATCCCGCAAGGGTGTCCGAGGTGGCTTCAGCATGAGAGTTTTAATGTTTTAATATTGTTCGGTAAATCTGAATCAATTAATTACAATGACTGATCCGATAGCAGATTATTTGACAAGACTGCGGAATGCCATCATGGCGGGTCACCGCGTGGTGGAGATTCCCACGTCTAAGATGAAGAGGGAGATCACCAAGATCCTCTTCGACCAAGGCTACATCCTGAACTACAAGTTCGATGACACGAACGCTCCGAAGGGTGTGATCAAGATTGCCTTGAAGTATGATCCGGTGGACAAGGTAAGCGCCATCACCAACCTGCACCGCGTTTCGCGTCCGGGTTTGCGCCAGTACACCGGTTACAAGGACATGCCCCGCGTTCTGAACGGCCTGGGCATCGCGATTCTGAGCACCTCCCAGGGTGTGATGACCAACAAGGAAGCAGCCGAGCGCAAGATCGGTGGCGAAGTATTGTGTTACGTATATTAACGGAAGGAGGTAATTATGTCAAGAATAGGAAAGGCACCGATTGCAATACCTGCCGGCGTAACGGTAACGGTCAAGGGAAATGACGTAATGGTCAAGGGCCCGAAGGGAGAACTGAGCCAGACGGTAAATCCGGACATCGCCGTAGAGGTGAAGGACGGACATGTATATGTGACTCGTCCGAGCGACGACAAGGAGCACCGCTCGCTTCACGGTCTGTACCGCGCGTTGATCCACAACATGGTTGTAGGCGTGTCGGAGGGCTACAAGAAGGAGATGGAGCTGGTGGGCGTAGGTTATCGCGCCACGGCCACGGGCCAGGTTCTGGAGCTCGCGCTGGGATTCAGCCACGCTATCTATATCAAGCTTCCCAAGGAGATTAAGGTAGAAGCCAAGACAGAGCGTAACAAGAACCCGCTGATAATACTGGAAAGCAGCGACAAGCAGCTTCTGGGCCAGGTATGTGCCAAGATCCGCTCGCTGCGCAAGCCGGAACCCTACAAGGGCAAAGGTATCAAGTTTGTGGGCGAGATTATCCGTCGCAAGTCCGGCAAGTCGGCTAACGCTAAATAATTGAAGCATTATGGTATCCAAGATAGCAAGAAGAAATAAGATCAAGACCCGCATACGCGGCAAGGTGTCCGGCACGGCCGAGCGTCCGCGCATGACGGTGTTCCGCTCGAACAAGAGCATATACGTGCAGCTTGTAGACGACCTGAAGGGCGCCACTCTGGCGTCGGCTTCGTCCAAGGGACTCGAGGGAGGCACAAAGACAGAGATTGCGGCCAAGGTAGGCGAGGCCATCGCAGGCAAAGCCAAGGAGCAGGGTATCGAGACGGTGGTGTTCGACCGTAACGGCTACCTGTACCATGGACGTGTAAAATCATTGGCAGACGCAGCCCGCAAGGGAGGCCTTAAATTTTAACAGGAATCATGGCAAAGAAGAACAATCAGGTAAAGACGACTAATGATTTGGAATTGCAGGATCGCCTGGTGGCCATCAACCGCGTTACCAAGGTAACCAAGGGTGGACGGGCGTTCAGTTTCGCGGCTATTGTCGTGGTCGGCAACGGCGACGGCATCATCGGCTGGGGACTGGGCAAGGCCAACGAAGTTACGGCAGCCATCGCCAAGGGTGTTGAGGCAGCCAAGAAGAATCTTATCAAGGTGCCTGTGCACAAGGGCACGATTCCCCACGAGGTGAGCGCCAAGTTCGGCGGCTCGCGCATCTTCCTGAAGCCCGCATCGGAAGGTACCGGAGTTAAGGCCGGTGGCGCTATGCGTGCCGTTCTGGAGGGCGTAGGCGTTACCGACGTGCTGGCCAAGTCCAAAGGCAGCTCCAACCCCCACAACCTGGTGAAGGCTACCATCGAGGCTCTCGGCGAGCTCCGCAGCCCGGCTCAGATTGCCAAGCAGCGCAGCATACCCGTGGAGAAAGTGTTTAACGGCAAATAATTTGCAAGGAAATGGCACAGATTAAAATCACACAGATAAAGAGCCGCATCAACTGCCCCAAGGTGCAGAAGGAAACACTGGACGCACTCGGACTGCACAAGATGCACCACTCCGTGGTGAAGGAAGACACTCCTTCGATCCGCGGCATGATCAAGACAGTACACCACCTGGTGGAAGTAACGAACATCTAAGAAGACGAAGGAAATGGAATTGCATAATTTACAGCCGGCTGTAGGCAGCAATAAGAAGAACAAGCGCGTAGGACGTGGCACGGGATCGGGCTACGGCGGTACATCGACACGCGGACACAAGGGCGCCAAGTCGCGTTCCGGCTACAAGCGTAAGATCGGCTTCGAGGGCGGTCAGATGCCTCTGCAGCGTCGTGTGCCGAAGTTCGGCTTCAAGAACATCAACCGTGTGGAGTACAAGGCCATCAACCTTGACGCTCTCGAGACACTGGCGGAGGCCGCCGGTCTGGAGCGCATCGACGTGCAGGCACTGCGCGACGCCGGCTTGGTGAACAAGAACGCCAAGGTGAAGGTGCTGGGCAACGGCTCCCTCACACACAAGCTCGAGGTGGAGGCCGACGCCTTCTCGAAGAAGGCCGAGGAAGCCATCACGGCTGCCGGTGGCACAGTAGTGAAAAAATAACCGACTCTCACAATGGGATTTACTAAAACAATAAAGAACATCTGGAGCATCGAGGATCTGCGCAAGCGCATCGGCATCACGCTGCTGCTTGTCATCATCTATCGGTTCGGATGTTATGTAGTGCTGCCGGGCATCAATCCGGACGAGCTCGTGGCCCTGAAGAATTTCACGGCCGACGGCCTGATGCAGCTGCTCGACATGTTCTCGGGCGGTGCGTTCTCACAGGCCTCCATCTTCGCGTTGGGTATCATGCCGTACATCACGGCATCGATCGTAATCCAGCTGCTGGGCATGGTTCTGCCAGCCTTCCAGAAGATGCAGCGCGAGGGCGAGAGCGGACGGATGAAGCTGAACCAGTACACACGCTATCTGACAGTGCTGATCCTGGCTCTGCAGGGTCCCGCTTACCTGATGAACCTGAAGTATCAGGTGCAGGCAGCCGGCGGTCACGTCGAGCTGGGCATGATGTCCATCATCTTCATGACGATCGTGATGGCCGCAGGCTCCATGTTCATCATGTGGCTCGGCGAGCGCATCGACCAGAAGGGCGTGGGCAACGGTATCTCGTTCATAATCCTGATCGGTATCATCGCACGTCTCCCCGAGGCATTCATGCAGGAGTTCACAGGACGCCTCATGAACTCGGCCGGCGGCGGTCTGGTGCTGTTCCTGGTGGAGATCGTGATCCTGCTTGCCGTCATAGCCGGTGCGGTTTTGCTGGTGCAGGGCACACGCAAGGTTCCCGTACAGTATGCCAAGAAAGTGGTGGGCAACAAGCAGTATGGCGGCGCGCGCAACTACATTCCCCTCAAGGTGAATGCAGCCGGCGTGATGCCTATCATCTTCGCTCAGGCCATCATGTTCATCCCCGTCACGCTGATCGGCTTCCGTCAGGAGCAGACCGGTTTCTTCGGCGCGATGACCGACATGTACGGATTCTGGTATAACTTTGTATATTTCCTGATGATCGTGGCGTTCACGTATTTCTATACGGCGATCACGGTGCGTCCGGCGCAGATGGCCGAGGAGATGAAGCGCAACAACGGATTCATCCCCGGCGTGAAGCCCGGCAAGCCCACCGTCGATTATCTTGATTCGATCATGTCGCGTATCACGCTTCCGGGCTCCATCTTCCTGGGCATCGTGGCCATACTTCCGGCCATCGCCCATGTATGCGGCCTGAACCGCAGCTTCGCATCCTTCTTCGGCGGCACGTCGCTGCTGATTCTGGTGGGTGTGATCCTGGATACGCTGCGCATCATCGAGGGTCACCTGCTGATGCACCGTTACGACGGTCTGATGAAGGACGGCCGGATCAAGGGACGTACCACAGGCAACGGAGCTTTCTGATACAGGAGAGAATAAGATGATATACGTCAAGACGGCGGAAGAGATAGAGAAGATGCGGCTGGCCTCGGATTTGGTGAGCCGCACTCTCGGCGAGGTGGCCAAGTGGGTGAAGCCCGGCGAGACCACCCATCGTCTGGACTCCATAGCACGCGAGTTTATCCTCGACAACGGGGGTAAGCCCGCTTGCCTGGGGTACCAGGGATTCCCCGGCACCTTGTGTATCGAGGTGAACGAGACGGTGGTTCACGGATTCCCGTCGACCTATACGTTGCGCGAAGGCGACATCGTGGGCACGGACTGCGTGGCTGAACTGAACGGTTTCAACGGCGACAGCTGTTATACCTTTGCCGTCGGCGAGGTAGACGAGCAGAAGCGTCATCTTCTGGATGTGACTCTGCAGTCGCTGTATGTAGGCATAGAGCAGGCCCGTGCGGGCAAGCGCATAGGCGACATAGCCAATGCGGTGCAGACCTGGTGCGAGCGCCGCGGACTGAGCGTGGTGCGCGAGATGTGCGGCCACGGCATAGGACGGAGCATGCACGAGGACCCCGAGGTGCCCAACTACGGACGCCGCGGCACCGGCCCGATGCTGAAACCCGGAATGTGCATCTGCATCGAACCCATGATCAACGCCGGAAGCAAGAATATCGTGATAGCGCAGAACGGCTGGGAATGCCGCACGCGCGACCGCAAGCCCTCGGCCCACTTCGAGCACACGCTGCTCATCACCGAGGACGCTCCGGAGATACTCACCACCTTCCGCTACATAGAGGAGGCACTTGGCATCCCCGTATCCGGCGACCGCCTGCAGGCGTAAACATTTTAAGAATCGGAAAGCAAACAGACTAATATGGCAAAGCAAGCAGCTATTGAGCAAGACGGTGTAATTCTCGAGGCCCTGAGCAACGCGATGTTCCGCGTGGAACTGACCAACGGCCATCAGATCATGGCTCACATATCGGGAAAGATGAGAATGCACTACATAAAAATCCTGCCCGGCGACAAGGTCAAGGTCGAGATGTCGCCCTACGACCTGTCGAAAGGCAGAATATCATTCAGATACAAATAATACCCAATATGAAAGTTAGAGCATCTGTAAAAAAGCGCACTCCCGACAGCAAGATCGTACGCCGCAAAGGGAGACTGTACGTGATCAACAAGAAGAATCCAAAATTAAAACAGCGTCAGGGCTAACCTCGTTTCCAGGAATGGAGAAAAATGGTTAACTTTGCACAAAAATAGATTAGAAGCTATATATGGCAGTAAGAATTGTCGGCGTAGATTTGCCGCAGAACAAACGAGGAGAGATAGCGTTGACGTATATCTTCGGCATAGGCCGGAGCTCGGCGGGCAAGATTCTGGATGCCGCCGGAGTCGACAAGGACATCAAGGTTCAGGACTGGACCGACGCGCAGGCAGCCGCCGTGCGTGAGGAGATCCAGAAGAACTACAAGGTAGAGGGCGACCTTCGCACGGAGGTGCAGCTTAACATCAAGCGATTGATGGATATCGGCTGCTACCGCGGCATCCGTCACCGTATCGGACTTCCGGTGCGCGGACAGAGCACGAAGAACAATGCCCGTACGCGCAAGGGCCGCAAGAAGACAGTGGCCAACAAGAAGAAAGCTACTAAATAATAGAATAAGAAATGGCAAAAAAGACAGTCGCAGCAAAGAAGAGGAATGTCAAGGTTGGCGCCAATGGCCAGCTTCATGTGCATAGCTCCTTCAACAACATCATCGTGTGTCTTGCCAACAGCGAGGGCCAGATAATCAGCTGGAGCTCGGCCGGCAAGATGGGCTTTAGAGGCTCAAAGAAGAACACTCCGTATGCAGCCCAGATGGCAGCACAGGATTGTGCGAAAGTAGCGTACGATCTGGGACTTCGCAAAGTAAAGGCATACGTCAAGGGACCCGGCAACGGTCGCGAGGCTGCCATCCGCTTTGTACACGGAGCCGGAATCGAGGTGACCGAGATCGTCGACGTTACTCCGCTTCCCCACAATGGATGTCGTCCTCCCAAGCGCCGTCGCGTATAATACAGGAAGACAAACAATACAGCATACAAGACTTCCGTCCCGCTGAGCGCCCTGAATGCGAATAGACCCTCCCATAACTACCTCTCGAGGGTCGCGGCTGCGCTAAGGGGAGAGCCTCAAGGACACAACACAGAAGACAAAAATGGCAAGATACACAGGACCAAAGACAAAAATCGCCCGCAAGTTCGGCGAGCCGATTTACGGTGAGGACAAGGTTCTCGCCAAGAAGAATTATCCGCCGGGACAGCACGGCGCCAACCGTCGCCGCAAGACGTCGGAGTACGGCCAGCAGCTGCGTGAGAAGCAGAAGGCCAAATATACATACGGTGTACTGGAGCGTCAGTTCCGCAACCTGTTCGAGCATGCCGCACGTACCAAGGGTATTACCGGCGAGGTGCTCCTGCAGCTGCTGGAGAGCCGTCTGGACAACGTAGTGTACCGTCTGGGACTGGCAGCGTCGCGTCCCGCAGCGCGCCAGCTCGTGCTCCACAAGCACATCTGCGTCAACGGCAAGCCCGTAAACATCCCCTCGTACCGCGTAGTGCCCGGTGACGTCGTTACCGTACGCGAGAAGTCCAAGAACCTCGAGGTGATCACCGACTGCGTGGCCGGTTTCAACCACTCGAAGTATCCCTGGATCGAATGGGACGAGCAGATCAAGGGCGGCAAGTTCCTGCACCTGCCGGAGCGCGCCGACATCCCCGAGACGATCAAGGAACAGCTCATCGTTGAGTTATATTCTAAATAATAAAGAAAGAGATACCCATGCCAATATTAGCATTTCAGAAGCCCGACAAGGTGATCATGCTGGAGGCAGACAACAAATTCGGCAAGTTCGAGTTCCGTCCGCTGGAGCCTGGCTACGGCCAGACCATCGGCAACGCTCTGCGTCGAATCCTGCTGTCGTCGCTGGGTGGTTTCGCCATCAATACCATCCGTATCGACGGCGTAGCCCACGAGCTTGACACTATCCCCGGCGTGAAGGAGGATGTGACGAACATCATCCTGAATCTGAAGCAGATCCGCTTCAAACGCATCACGGAGGACGCCGAATTCGAGAAGGCGTCGGTAGCCGTAGGGGGCAAGGAAGAGTTCACTGCCGGCGATCTTGGCTCAGTGCTGTCCGGTTTCCAGGTACTGAACCCGGAACTGGTGATATGCCACCTGGACGAGAGCGCCAGCTTCAACCTCGAGTATACGATCAATCAGGGACGTGGCTGGGTGCCCGCAGACGAAAACCGCGAGTTGCTCGGCGACGATGACCTGAACGTCATCGCGATCGACTCCATCTATACGCCCATCAAGAACGTGAAGTACGTGGTGGAGAACTACCGCGTGGAGCAGAAGACGGACTATGAGAAACTGATTCTGGAGGTCACCACCGACGGAAGCATCAATCCGAAGGACGCCCTCAAGGAGGCAGCCAAGATCCTGATCCAGCACTTCCTGATGTTCAGCGACGAGAAGATCACGCTTGAGACACCCAAGCAGGAGTCGCCCGAGGAGTTTGACGAGGAAATACTGCACATGCGCCAGCTGCTTAAGAGCAAGCTCGTGGATATGGACCTCTCCGTCCGTGCCCTGAACTGCCTCAAGAGCGCTGAGGTCGAGACTCTCGGCCAGCTCGTTCAGTATGAGAAGGGCGAGCTGCTGAAGTTCCGCAACTTCGGCCGCAAGTCACTCTCCGAGCTCGACGACCTTCTCGAGAAGAACAACCTGTCGTTCGGGATGGATATTTCGAAGTACAAATTAGATAAAGACTAATCAACGATGAGACATAATAAGAAATTCAATCACCTGAGCCGCAAGAAGGCACACCGCGACGCGCTGCTGTCGAACCTTGCAATCGCATTGTTTGCCAAGAAGCGGATTTTCACCACGGTAGCCAAGGCCAAGGCGTTGCGAGTATTTGCCGAGCCGTTGGTGACACGCGCCAAGCACGACGATACCAACAACCGTCGTCTGGTGTTCAGCTATCTCCAGAACCGTGACGCTGTCAAGGAACTGTTCGGCGTAATCGCCGACAAGGTCGCCGACCGTCCCGGCGGATACCTCCGCATCCTCAAGACCGGTCACCGTCTGGGCGACAACGCCGAGATGTGCATGATCGAGTTCGTGGACTTCAACGAGAACGCCGGCACGAAGGCCGAGGCCAAGAAAGCCAAGACCACACGCCGCTCGCGCTCCAAGAAAGCAGCGAACACCGAGGCCGTAGTCGCAGAGCCCGCAACGGTTCAGGACAAGGCCGAGGAAGCTCCTAAGGCTGAAGCTCCCGCAGAGGAACCCAAAGCTGAGTAAATCCCAATAATTCAGATAGAACAGGACGTGGCCCGCGGGTCGCGTCCTGTTTGTTTTTGTTTGTCTCTGACAGGAGAAAGCTCTTTTTTAGACAGGAGAACAGGAGAAACAGTAGAGCTGGTGGGAGGGACGTGCCCGCGGCGCTCCTGTTTCTCCTGTTCTCCTGTTCTCCTGTCTAAAATATTACGTGGCAGGGAGTGCCCCCGTCACTATCAGAGCCATTTGAACTTACGGAGTACGGCCAGGAGCAGCAGCGACACGCACAGCGAGCCGCCGACTATGGCCCAGAACACCCAGGGATGGTTGCCGTAGGAGATGTCGACGTTCATGCCGTAGAACGAGGCCACCAGCGTGGGAAGCATCAGCACGAACGACAAGCCGGTCATGCGCTTCATTATGTCGTTTACATTGTTGCTGATGATGGATGCAAACGACGACAGCTTCGATTCCAGGATGTCGTTGTATATCTTCACCGTGGAATCCGTCTGCTGCAACTCGATCTCGACGTCCTCGAGCAGGTCGTTGTCCAGCCGGTCGCCGTAAATGCTGCGGATGCGTCCTGTAAGGGCGATGTTGCCCTGTACGGAGGTGTTGAAATACACCAATGTTGACTGCAGTCCCTGCATTTCAAGCAGATCCTGGTTGCGTATGCTGCGCTCCATGTGCCGTTCGGCTTCGGTGACGCGATGGTTCAGGTCCTTGAGGTACTGAAGGTACCAATAGGCCGACGAATACAGGATACGCAGCGTGAAATTTGCCACGTCGTCCACATGTATGCCGCGACGCCGCGTGTGGTCCACGAAATCCGCGACCAGTTCCGATTTATGGTAACATACGGTAACAAGAATCTCGTTGTTGGATATGATGCCGATGGGTACGGTGATGTACTGAGCGCTCTGCCCGGCCGTGTTCCTGACGGGAATGCGGAGGATGGTGAGGCGCCAGTTGCCGTCGTGTTCCACGCGGCTGCGCTCGTCCGGATCCGCAAGGCTGTCCAGGAAATCGGGCGGAACGTTCAGGTCGTCGAGCAGGAACCTGACATCGTCCTGTTGCGGACATTCCACGGACACCCAGCAGAATGGACGCCATGCGTCGCATTCCACAAATCCGTTGTCGCTGCAATAAAACCTTTTCATGTCCTTATAAATAGTGGAACGTTACGGGGGAGTGCAAGCCGCGGGCTTGCACCACGGTGCCGGACTGTGGGCTATGCTGTGCGGGCTGATGCTGTGGTGAGGGCCGCCGGCTTGCACCTCAGTACAGTCCCGTTGTAATTATAACAACAGGGGCAACGTGATGTTTCTGTTGTGTGGTATATTTGTTAAGGTATTTGTTAAGGTATGTAATATAGAGTAAAAGTGAGTCGTTATGATTTGCGATACTCGCAAAGGTTTATTATCTTTGCACTTGATAGAAATGGAGGTTGCCGTTATCTTTGCACTTGATAGAAATGGCGGTTACCGTGCCGTAAAAAGTATAACCCGGATTTAGAAAAACTCACACGATATCAATCAAAATATAATCTCCAAACATAGCTACATGAAACTTATCAGGACAATAATGTTGGCCTCGATGCTGACAGGCGCCGGAATGCTGCTGGCCCGTCCGGCCATTCCGCGTGATCCGGAAATCGAGAAGAAAGTAGAGGCGACCTTGAAGAAGATGAACCTCGACCAGAAAGTGGGCCAGATGCTCGAGCTGAACCTTGACGTGTTCGGCCATACGGACTGGAGCACCGGCACCCCGAAATGGACACTCGACGAGGCTCGCCTCGACACTGTGATACAGAAATGGCAGCCCGGATCGTTCCTTAACGCTCCCGGCACCTACGCAGGCTCGCTCGAGCAGTGGCAGTACTGGATTCCGACCATCCAGAAGCTGTCGATGAAGTATATCGGCATCCCCACCATCTATGGTCTTGACAACAACCACGGCGTGACCTACGTGCAGGGTGGCATCATGTTCCCGCAGCCCATCAACCTCGCCGCGTCGTTCAACACCGAACTGGCACGCGAGATGGCAGGCATCACCGCCTACGAGAGCCGCGCCGCCGACTGTCCCTGGGTCTACAACCCCGTCACCGACCTGGGCCGCGATCCCCGCTGGCCCCGCATCTGGGAAAGCTTCGGCGAGGACCCGCTGGTAAACGCCCGCATGTCGGTGGCGCAGATAGAGGGTTACCAGGGACCGAATCCCAACAAGGTAGGCAAATACAACGTGGCCGCATGTACCAAGCACTATATGTGTTACGGCGCACCCTGGTCCGGCAAGGACCGTACGCCCGCTTATCTGTCCGAGCAGCAGATCCGCGAGAAATATTTCGAGCCGTTCCGCGCCCAGATCATGGCCGGCTCGCTCTCCATCATGGTGAACTCGGCCAGCATCAACGGCGAACCCGTTCATGCCAGCTACAAGTACCTGACCCAGTGGCTTAAGAAGGACCTGGACTGGGACGGCATGATTGTGACAGACTGGGCCGACATCAACAACCTGTTCCAGCGCGAGCGCGTGGCCAAGGACAAGAAGGACGCCATCCGTCTGGCCATCAACGCCGGCATCGACATGACCATGGACCCCTATAACGTCGATTTCTGCTTCCTGCTGAAAGAACTGGTGAACGAGGGCAAGGTCAGCATGGACCGCATCGACGACGCCGTGCGCCGTATCCTGCGCCTGAAATACCGCCTGAACCTGTTCAAGGAACCCAACACCGGCGGCAAGGACTATAAGGAATTCGGCAGTGCCGAGAACGCCGAGAGGGCGTTGCGTTCGGCCGAGCAGACCGAGATTCTGCTGAAGAACGTCAACAACCTGCTGCCGTTGGCCAAGGGGAAGAAGATACTTGTCACCGGCCCGAACGCAAACACTATGCGCGCGCTGAACGGCGGCTGGACCTACACATGGCAGGGCAGCAACGCCGATGCGCTCTATGAACCTTACAACACCATCTACGAGGCCCTGAGCAACAAGTACGGCAAGGAGAACGTCACCCTGAAGGAGGGCGTGACCTACAACGAGAAGGGTCAGTACTGGGAGGAGAACGAGCCGGACTATGCATCGGCCGTCGCAGCAGCAGCCGATGCCGACGTCATCGTGGCCTGCATCGGCGAGAACAGCTACACCGAGACACCCGGTAACCTCGACGACCTCTGGCTGTCGGCCAACCAGCGTCAGCTGGTCAAGGAGCTGGCCAAGACCGGCAAACCCATCATCCTGGTGCTGAATGAGGGACGTCCGCGCCTCATCACCGACATCGAGCCTCTTGCAGGAGCCATCGTCAACGTGCTGCTCCCCGGCAACTACGGCGGCGACGCGCTGGCGAACCTGATGGCCGGCGACGCCAACTTCTCGGCCAAAATGCCTTACACATATCCGCGCGAGATCAACGCCCTGAGCAATTACGACTATAAGGTCAGCGAGGAAGTAGGCACCATGGAGGGAGCCTACAACTACGACGCCAAGGTGTCGCTGCTCTGGCCCTTCGGCTACGGACTGAGCTACACCACCTACGGTTACTCCAACCTGCGCGTGGACCGCGACCGGTTCACCGCCGACGACACCATCACGGTCAGCGTCGACGTGACCAATACAGGCAAGGTAGCCGGCATGGAGCCGGTGCTGCTGTACAGCTCCGACCTGGTGGCATCGTTGGTGCCCGACAACAAGCGCCTGCGCGACTTCACCAAGATTTCGCTGAATCCCGGCGAGACCAAGACCGTGACGTTCAAGCTTCCCGGCAACTCGATGGCGTTCGTGGGTCACGACGGCAAGTGGATTCTGGAGGAAGGCGCCTTCGAGCTGAAGGTGGCCAACCTGTCCGTACCCGTCACCTGCACCACCACCAAGGTGTGGGACACCCCGAACATGTAAACGTCCACTACTTACATTATCTGAATCTAAAGAGATGCCGTTCGCGGCGTCCCTTTATTCGTGTCGGCGTAGCGTCGGGGCACTCCGGACCGCGCATTGCCTCGGAGAGGCTGTTTCTCATTAACCCCACGATGGGCGGGGACAGCATCTACTGGCACCGTCATTCGTGGGGTATAGATATGGCGCAGCTAAGCATGGTCGGAGACCATGTCTCTGTACTGTACACCATAACCGGAACTAAGGCGAGCGGCATGGTCTCCGACCAAGCTGTCATAGCCTCGACCCCACCCCACGAAGGCTGTCGGGACGCTTCGCGCCCTCCAGCCATCGTGGGGTTATTGAGAAACAGCCTCTCCGAGGCACGTTCTGACACAAAAGTTCTACTGTTTCTCCTGTTCTCCTGTCAAAAAAGAGCAGCGCGGCGCGTTCTTACCAAAAGTTCTACTGTTTCTCCTGTTCTACTGTCAAACAAAGAGATGCGAGGCACGTTCTGACACAAAAGTTCTACTGTTTCTCCTGTTCTCCTGTCTAAAAATGTATATATGCCGACGGGGCTGTCCCTGAGACAGCCCCGTAAAACACAAATTCAAAACATTATATGTAAAACACACATCTATAATCCAGCAATGACGCCGGGCCGGAAACCCCGGCGTCGCTTTTTGTCATTTCAGGATGGGAGTTCACTTACCGGAAGGCGGAGCGGTGTCTTATTTCAGGAATTTGACATGGTCGCGCTTCTCGAGGACGAGGCGGATCTGCTCAAGAGCCTCCTTGGCTTCGGGAACCGAAGCCTGTACGGACTCCATGCCGGTGCGGGCCTGCTCGTACCGGCCCTCGATGGCGTCGAGCACGGCGCGGGCGTAGGTGGCCGAGGGATTGTCGCTGACGCGCGACAGCAGCGCGCGGGCGTACTTGATGTTGCCTTCGTTCATGGCCGAATTGGCGGCGTTCAGGTTCGCTATGTCGTTGTCGGGATAATACCTTACGGCCGTCTCCCACACGTTGTCATACTCCTTGGAGCCGACGGGATATGAATTGGCGGCTAAGAAGAACTCGTTCAGGCTCAGGTTCTGCGGATGCTCCTTCAGCACGCGGCGAATCTCGTTAATGTCGGTGTAGGTGCGCAGCTCGTAGTCGATGGCGTAGTTGGTGTGACGCAGCGAGGGGTACACATGCTTCAGCAGGAATGCGTACGACGAGGGGAAGCGGCGGCGCAGCTCGTCGTTGCGCTTCTCGATGGGCACGTTGCCATGGTCGATGAATTCCAGAATCTGCGCGCGGTCGGGCAGGATGCTCACGGCCACCGAGTCGCGCAGGCCTTCCCAGTCCTCGGGCACCGAGTTGGTGTGGAACACCGATGCCGGGAACGTGTACTGGCCGCGCACATACTCCTTCACGGCCTCCGTACGCCCCTTGGCCAGACGCACGTTGTTGCTGTACGGGCCTTCGGGCGACGCGAAACCGGTCAGCGTGATGGACTTGACCGTGGCGTCGGCCATCATGCGCACGGTGTCGATGCTGTTGGTTATCTTGCGCAGCTCCACAGGGTTGACCATATAGTCGGGATATATCTCCGTGCGGTTCACGGGGAAGTTGACGTACGCTTTGCCCTCGATGCGGCGCATCTTGCGTTCCTCGGCCTGCGGCACGTCGTAATGGAACCGTGGCGTGAACGTGGCGGGGCGCCAGTCCAGGTCGGCCATCGGCACATCCTCGGCCGGACCGTTAGGCACACCGCAGCACCCCGACGAACGGCCCTGCAGTTCCAGACGGCTATGGTCCATCCACTTCTGCCACTCCGCCTCGGCCTGATAGCCGTAGGCCTCGCCGTGGCCCGAGCGGAGTATCCTGCCGCCGAAATTCTCGGCGCGCTCCGTGTCATAGAATGCGTTGCGACCGGCCACGATGAAGCCGGGCAGCGCGATTGAATCGTTCGAGTCGAGCGACTTCAGCACCGGAGTCACCTCCATGCGCTGGTTGTAGCTCAGACGGTAGTCCTTGGGGTGCACGTTCATGCCCACCTTCAGCAGACCGTGTTCCTTGGCCACGCTCATGTCCGTGACATGATATACGGCGTTGTCCTGGGCCGAGACATTCAATATTGTGGCGACGGCTGCCAATGCCGTCATGATATATCTGCGCATAATTCTGTGTCAGTTTAACGGTTGAGGAAAGCCTTAAAATATATACTCCACGGCCACCGACAGCTTGGTGGGACCGAAGTAGTTGTGACTCTTGTTGCGGTCAATCTTGGTGCCGCATATCTGGCAGGGATAGCTGTCGAAGCGTGTGTAAAGCCAGCCGATGCCTAAGGCCGCCTCGATGTTCCAGTGCTTGTGCAGCGGCCAAGCGTAGCCGTAAACCACGCCCGCGCCGACGGCCCAGCCCTGATAGCGTTTGTCCTTCAGCTCCTTCAGGTTCGAGCCAAGCATATTGAACGGCAGGTTCAGTTTGCCGAAATTGTATATGCCGCCTAAGGCATGGAACCCGATGAAATGGCCTGAGAAACGCTGGCAGAACCAGTAGCGTGCCTCCGGCTGGAAATAGAGGTGTTTCCAGCTGCGGCCATCCACTTTCCACAGATTCATTTCGGCGGTCATGTCGAGGGTCCACTTTGGAGCGAGGCCAACTTCGACGCCGATGTTGGGACTCAGGGCGATGTCGTTTATCAGGTTCGTCTTCAGCGCCACGTCCTGGGCGTTGGCCGCCGGAATAGCCAGCCACGCCGTCATGGTGGCAACCACTGTTAATAATATCCTATTGAGTCTCATTGTGATGAGTTATTGCTTTAATATGTTAAACCTCTAATTGAGAGTATAATCATTTATGAGATTTTTTGTTTGGATCGACATAGGCTTCTCGTATGGCTCGAACGGGACGTGCCATTGAACGTCGACCTCTAAAAAATGCACACACGCCATAACCATTGGCGGAGTGTTGGCCAAGGGCAAGACCAAATGCTGACATGTCATTTCGTCCGGTTGGTGTAGTTGACCATAAATAAACCAGTTGAGAATTGAAGTTGTCTCCACCTTTGTTGGAGTTGTCATAATAATTGGAGAACCATCGATGCCCGGTACTTGTCAGCCACAACGTTGTAGTTTGATCTTCTTTAGAGCCTCCCCATATTCTGAAAGTATATGGATCTCCTGCATTCATCAATCCATTGAGTTTTGATAAACTTGTATCTGTAAACCATTGTGACTGATATGATCCACCTGTGCCTGTACCTATAATTTTCCATACGCCTCCCGGTGGCACCATGTAACCCGGAGGACAAGGATCATATATAGTTTTTTTACTGAAAAAGTAGAATTTTTGATTAAAATCTGAAGTGTCAAAAATGAATTTACTGTCATTTTCAGTACAATTATTCCAAAGATTGATGTAGATTGTATTACACCAATCATTAGATTTCAGATAGGTCCTATTGTTATTTTTATCAACATCTGCATCATGGGGGTCTCCTGTACAAAACAAAGTATTTGGATGCAGAATGCCTTCTTTTAAATCAACAGGTTGTTTACCCAAACTATATTGATATGGACCAAAGTTTCGTTTAACGTTATTTTCGTGATCAACGAAACCTACCATTGGGTCTTTGCGTCCGAATTGGTAATACGTATTATTGCCGTATTTATATTGAATCTGTGCGCCGTCCTGCAATATTGGCAAAGATGCAATGTGTCCGGATTTAGTGATTCCGTCCTTTTGATATTGAACGAAATTCATTTCACCAGGTCTCTTTAAGTAATCGACATTTTTGGGATCACACCAGCCGAGATTATAAGGGCTTATGTAATATTTTGAATTTGCCTGTCCAACGCCAGTAATTTGTACGTCTCCTCTGTTTCTCCAACCGCTTATATCTGCTTTGGAAAAATCGAAAGCTGATGAAGAATCAAATGCATTGGGCTGTCCGTTTTCTGGATTTAACCAATGTTCAGTTATCCAAATATGCCAACTCCATACTACACGATTGTTGCTGTCGAAAACAGCTATGCATGATGACCCTTGCTGCAAATTGAATTTATTAGCTTTGAATCTGACTCCTAAAAAGCCATCATATTTTACAATCTCAAGGTCTGAAATTACATTATATACATCAGCCCAAGATTTACTTACGTGCTTACAGTAAGATTCAGGAATTTTGGCAGAGGTTATTTTCTGACCTAAATGGTTAACAAACCCGTCAAGATATTGATAGTTGTGCTTAAGGGTTGATTGTTTGGGACCGCTGAATATGTATGCGTCTTTGGTATCGACTCCTGCAGTATAAGCATTACCATATACGAAAGGCAGGAAATACCAGCCCTCACGGTCGATGACGTAACAGTTGGCTGTGTTGCGCGACAACTTTCCGCCACACGTAGATAAATCCCACGGCTTTTTCTTGGAATATCCCGAATAGGGTTCCTGATCCTGCATCCACTTGTCGCCCGGCCAGTCGGTCATCTGATGGTGAGTGGTGAATACCAGATCGTTTCTTTCTCCTGACGTCGTATGACTTCCGTTGCCTCTGAGGCTCTTTGTGTCTGTAATCCATTCGGCAGCATTGATGTCACGTCCCGACACATACTCGTCACCGGATGCGCGAATACGATACTGCTTTGCGTCACCGTGGCTTGCGCTCCAAGGCAGATCTTCAATCACACTTTGATTGTTGGCGCGATAACGATAGCTACGCACATCGAAGAAAGCATCGTCATTGTATGTGTCGTGCTCGTTGACGGAAGGAGAATACACATAAATCTGATTGGCGTTGGCATTGTAGCCGGTAAAATGTTGGCCATTACGGGAATTGTGGTTTCCGCGAGCGTGGAACACATACACCCAGTTGTCTTTGGAGGTGGAGATGGTGTAGACGTATTCGTGGCCGGGAAGCCATTCCTGCACGTTGTTGGCCTTGATCTTGCCGCGTACGGTGATGGTCTCGGGAAGCTGGTTGCCGTCCTCGTCCTTGCCGGGATTCGTGCGTTTCAGGGTCACGATTATCTCGGCGTTGTCGGGAATGCGCTGGGGAATCAGCATGAAGGTCTTCTCCGGCATCGAGTCGTTCAGCAGTATGTCCTGCGAATCGTCGCCGGGATTGATGCCGGCTGCGGGACGACCGTTTATGGCATAGTTGAAGTTCTGTGAATAAGTCTCGCTGCCGGTCTGGCCGGTCCATGTGAAGCTGCCCTCGCCATCGCTGTGGGCGGTGTAGACGCAATTGCCCGAGTTGCGTACGCCTGCAATCTGCACGTTCACCACCTCACCGTCCAGCACGTCGCGCACGGCGAACTTGATGGCCGACAGCGCATGATGGAACTTCAGCGGAGCGCGACCGTTCACGCTGTTCGGCTTGTTGCACGTGCCGGCGGCCAACAGCAGGTCGGTCTGCGCCTCGGCGTCCCGATTGTTCCCTTGCTTTTTCGCAGTGTACGAAAATTCCGCGCGCAGGTCGGAAAAGACTTTATTATTCAGACTGTTGAATTCCGCCGTCGGGGATACAGCCATGAACGATAGCTCGCGCTCGCCGGGCCAGTAACGGGTCTTTTCGGTGCGCCAGAAATTATTGGCCGACGACACCTGCGTCTTGCTCCACTCTATGTATTCCACGCCGTCCTCCTTGAATTGCGCATGAACCATGAAGTCCTTATGGAAATTGATCAGGTCATCGGCGGTATTGATCTGGTTGCCGCGCGTCTGTGCGCCGTCCGTTTCACCGGACTGTACGTCGTCGCCCGGCTCGAAGCCGATGCGCTCCGAGTCGTAGGTGTGCAGATACAAGGTCTGCGAAGCCGCGTCGTCGGTCAGCACCAGCGGCTCGTACAGCTGCTTCTCCTCGCCGGCGCGCGTGGAGGCGCCTCCCGCTGCGGTAACGGCGCTGAACGAGATCACGTCCGGATTGTCGAAGCAGTCAGTGTCGACAAGCGGCTCGTCGAGACACCCCGTCACAAACATCGCGGACAGCGGCGCCAAAGTAAACAAGATATATTTAAGTTTCCTGACAGTCATAGCTGATAGTATTATTCAAGGTCGATATGGACCTTGCCTCCGAATATCCATTCCTTGAAGGAAATAACGAATTCGAGTTCCCTTAATGAAATCCTGTATCGGTAGTCGTGATTGCGCACCAGTCGGGTGAAGGCCGTGCTGAAGTCCGGTTGTCCGTTGTCGAGGTAATCGCACAGGTACACCTTGCCGGTGAAATTGCGTTCCGGATGGGCCTTCTCGGCCAACGTCACCGTGAAGCTCAATGGCGTAGCTGAAGCCGGGCCTTGGCGTTCGGTAAGGTAGCACCATACCTCGTGTCCCCTATTATAGAATTGAGGCGAGGTGTTGGCGGCTGCACCGAGGAACGGATTGAAGCAGCCCTCCATCATCAGCGAGCCGGTACGTGTGGCGTCCGCGGCATCTCCGGGGGCGATATATCCTTGCGTCAGGTAATCCCGCTGGTCGGGCACCACCTGAGTAATCGTGTACAGATCCTTCAGGTCGTCGGCCATTTCGATGGTGATTTTCGGCACGGCGCGCAACAACTTGATTTCGCCGGCATGGGTCGTGCCATCGGCAATCAGCGGCAGGCCGGAGACGGTGGTCACGCCCCACATCGGGATGAGTCCGCGCGTGTCGACGTCCGAAATGTCGAAGGGAATGCAGCTGAACGGGTCGGCCGGGGTGTAATCCTCAGGTCCGTTGGCTACGGCCACGATGCGGCCTGACAGCGACATGGTGCCGTCGGCATTGTGGCTCACGAACGGCGACCGCACGTCGATCTCAGTGCGGTAGGTCACGGTGTTGTTGACGTCGTCACGGTCGGTAAGGGTAGGAGAGAAGGGGATGATTGCGTTGCCCGGCGTTACGAAATAGAGCAATACGCGGTCAATCCTGTATTCCGAAGGGAAGCCGGATTCCGGGTTGGGGTCATTATCCCAGGGCCGGTCGGCGCGGGTGGCCGGGGTTTCGGTCACGGCAGTCTCCGAGCTGAGAGATATTACCAGCTCACAGAACTCCCCCTGGTCGGGCCGGGGCTCGTCGGACGAGCGTGACGAACAGCCCTCGGACATCAGTCCGACGGCCAGCGCCCCGATGGCGAGTAATATGTAACGGTAAATCTTCACTTTGTCAAAATCTTTGTCAAAATCTACGTCCTGAATCTTACGAATCCAGATCAACGTTGTTGATGCGGACGGTCCAGTCGTCCACAATGATGTTCATGCGCACCCAGGCGTTGTCCTGATCGAGGAAGAACACCATGTTGTAGCGGTAAGCGCGGTCCAGGAATTCCTGGTTGTCCATCTTGCCCAGGGCCTCGCTCTTAAGGAGCAGCAGGTAGTTGTTCAGCGGCAGGTCGCACACCGTGCGTCCGTTCTCCAGCGACAGGATGCGCAGGCGCGGGCCGCGCTGTGTCTTGCCGTCCTGCTGTGTCCAGGTGAATCCGGACTTATACATCAGGCGCGACACGCTCAGCTCGGCAAAAGCCACCTGCACCGGGTCGCCCGTGGCGCGGCCGGACCGTTCCGATTCCTCGCCCGGAAGCCCGTTCAGGCCTGCGTTGGCGGTGCCGGTGGTCCAGGGCACGTAGGTGACGGTGCCGTTGGGCAGCACGTTGTTGGCGTGGTCGAACATGGTGTTGTCGTCCACTATCTCGAAGCGGAAGTCCTTGTCGTTGACCGGCGTGTTGTCCAGATGCTGGAGCACGATACGGATGTGGTTGGTGTCGCGCATCATGTAGAGGGTGGCCTTGTCGTAGTCCAGGCCGTCGGTCACGGTGAAGTCGAGCGCGCCGTGGAACAGGTCGTGCAGCGGGCTGGCGGGACGCGCCGCCTCGTCGCCGGTGTGCACGCTGTTGACGGCCACCTGCAGGTCCGCAAGGCTCTTGATGCTTTCCACCGCCTTGGTGTGCGAGAACGAAGCCTTGTCGCATTCCAGGCCGCCGTAGGCCACGGCGTGATAGTCGCCCGCCGGGAGGTCGAGCGTCATGCGCCAGTCCTCGTCCTGCAGAACGGAGGATGTCTCCACCCTGCGCTCCACCAGATTGCCTTCCCCGTCAAAAATGAAGAGAGAAAGGCAATCGACCTGCGACGGGAACGCGTTGGCGAACTCCAGATTGTAGTCGAACACAAAGCGTAGCACCACGCCCTGCGGACACTCCTCGAGGTCGTCGTACACCTCCGAACAGGATGTGGCGCCGATGCAGACCAATGACAGAGCCACGAACGCGAAGGCCGCGCCGGCAAGTCTCTTTATGCTGCTGTAAGTCCGTTGTCTTAAAGTCATCATCGTTGATTCCTTTTTAATATCTTTAGTAGAGTGGTGATCCGGGGAGGCGCAAACCTCCCCGAACCTATGGGAAATCCTAAGTTAGAATTCGATGTTGTTGATGCGGACGGTCCAGGGCATCACGTGACAGCTGACGGTGAAGTAAGCCTTCTCCTCCTCGTCGGGATGGTCGGGATTCTCGGGAGCCTCGGGCTCGCCGAGCGATCCGCAGGCGGTTACCTGCAGCTTGTAGACGTTGTTGCGGACTACGCCGAATTCGTTCTCGCCCATCTGCGAGTTGTTGCCGTTGGAATTGTGACGGTTGTAGTAGAAGTAGTACATGGTGTACGTGTTCTTGCCCTCGTCAGGCACGTAAGCCTTGAAGTCGCCGCGCTGAGTGCTGGACAGATTTGCGAGCAGGTTGGTCTTGAGGTCAGGGTTGGTGGCGTTCTTCAGAGCGTCAATATTGTTGAAGGCCGTGGCCACTACCGATTCGGGATACTTGGTCACGTATGCCTTGAGGGCATTGAAGTCACCGTAAACGATACCTTTGTACAGGTAGATTACGTTGCCGTTCCAGACCTCGTCGTTGGCGGGAGTAAATGTACCCTTGAATACAACGCCGGTGGTGATGCCGATTTTCTGGGCGGCGGTGCCGTTCTGAGCATCTGCGGCGGGGATGGTGTTCTCCGTGGCGTAGCGCCAGATGCGGTAGTCGTTCTTGGGATCCCAAGTCCAGCCATCGTTGCTGTCCTGGGTCTTCTTATTCCAGTCGTCGGGACGGATGGAAGTCCAGTTCAGGGCTGTGGAGCCGGCGGTACGGTCGTCGGTGTTGCCGGGCCTGAACTCGTTGCCGATAAGGTTGGCGAAGTAATATTGCTTGTAATTGCTGCTCGAAAGGTTTCCGGTCTTGAAGTTGTTTTGGTTGTAGCTCATGACATAACCGGATTCCAGATCGCCGCAGAGGGTGGTGGTGCCGTTCCAGTCCCACTGGGTGTTGGTGCGGGGAAGATAGTAGAAATTATTGGCGATATTGAACATGGCCATATCGGTGAGTTCTACTGTACCCATCAGGCCTTCGCCGGTGGTGTTCTTGATCTCGTACTTATTGTCTGCATTGTTTCCGCCGAGGGCAAAGTCAAAACGTGCGGCCACACGCTTCACGTGTACGGTGCCGAGATTGAAGGCCTTCTCGGGAGTGTTGTTGTTCTGCACCAGCGAGCTGCGCGAGGGCAGAGTCACGGCTTCGGGGATATGACAGTTGGTCATCAGGAAGTTTTTCTCGTTCCAGATGGTGTTGTCCTTGTCGATAACGCCGGTGCTATTGCCGTTGAATTTGCTTTCGCCGCTTGTCCAGTTGCTGACGATGGTTCTGAGACGTGCAGTGGGATTGCAGAATGCGAATACGTATATGTCTCGTTCAGCGTCTCCCGCCACGCCGAGCGCGTCGGGGTTCATGGTCTTGGCGCTGAAGTTGAGGGTGTATTTCAGTTCGTTGACTTGTCCGTTTTCATGGTCGGGGGTAATCTGGTCGCCGCCCATGGCGTCCGCCTCGTCGTAGGTCAGGAAGATGTAGTCTCCGGCCTCGTTCTTTGTGGTCAGCACCACAAGGATTTTGCTCACATAGTTCTCGGAGTCCTGACCGTATTCCTGGCCGGCGGGATTGGTGTTATCGGCGCGGGTGGCGGAGGGAAGTTTGATTCTCAGGGTTGCGTACACGTCGCCGTCGGCGTCGTTGCCGTTGTTCGGAACGGGTGCATCGCTGCTGCATGACGCCAGTGCGAGTGCCAGCACTCCGAACGCGAATTTCGATAAATGTTTCATACTTTTTTTATATTACTTTGTTATCATTGTTTTCCTTACAATCTTATGGTTATGTGTAGGTCTTGTCGCTACTTACCATCGCGTATGTGGGTAATGTGTCAATATTCCTATACTTGCTATGTATTCCTATATACGGGTATTTGATTGCAATTAAAGCTGTTGAGTGTTTAAACACAGAGTCGGCTTCATGTCGAAGCGCGGGCAGGACATACCCAAAGCGCGGTCCGAAGCATTCGGTTCCATCCGGCAAGCCTTTGTCATCGCATTCCTGACGATGCGACCCCTCCACATTCAAACACACCCTGTTGTTATTGCAAGTCCGGTATATGCCGAACCATTATTTCGTCACCAAAATCTGTACATAAATGATGGTTTACAATCACTTAAAGACATGGCGCATGGACAAAACCATGACAGCATACATCTTTTGCAAATACAAGATTACTACAATAATTTAAATAATACAACATAATGCAAGAAAAATTTTGTAAACAAATCGGCAACAGGACAAAAGACCATAAAACAGCGGACAAATGTCCCATTTTTATTTAACGATTGCCCCTCCGGCCCGATAGTGGCGCGGCTCGGAGAGCCTGCGCCACTATCGTTGCCGACGTGGACGTCGGCATTCCAGTCACGAGGCGACATTTCGGCTTGAGACTGATAATTAAGTTTTGGGTAAGTTATTTATAAGGAATATGATACCAACGGAAATACCCCCCCCCCCGGCTGTCAGCGTGAGACGTTGACGTATATGGGCTGGATGTATTTGCGCCCCTTGTTGGCGATGCGTATGCAGAACCCGGCATTGCCGTTGTTGGCGGTGCGTCCCGTCAGCCCGGCGGCGTCGATGCCCGATGTGTTGTAAGCGCGGTCGTCGGCCGTAGTGGTGTTCATGCGGAACTGCACGGTACAGGGGTTGCCGGCCAGTGTCTGGTAATTGTCCCATTCCAGGCGCAGCTCGTAGTATATGACGTGGTCGGTGGTGGCACCCGGGAAACCGGAAGATCCGTAACCCACGACAAGGTCGCTGCCGTTTACGGCATAAATATTCTGTTTGTCACTCTCAAAAGTGATGACGAGCGGGAACTGCGATTCCGACAGTCCTGTAGGCAATGTGAACGACAGCGAGAACTGACTCTGCAGGGTGGCTCCCGGCGAAGTGGCCGAGACATCGGCGAATTCCCATGGACGCCGCATTATGAATGTCACCGTACGTCCCAGACCTGCCGAGCCGCCGGCATAATAGATGCGAATGTTCTGTTCCAGCCGCCGGCTGTCCGAGGGAATGTCCTTAGTGGAAATACGCAGTTCGTACCATGCGTCCGCGCTGTTGCCCTCGCGGGTTACCGAGGCCGTTTCGATTACTGCACCCGGTATATCGACCGTTTTCCCGGCATAGGCCGTGACGCCCCTCATGTCATATTCCACCGACTCGTCGCTGACATCATATATCCTCAGCTTCGAGGCATCGAAAGTTTCGCCGGAGCCGACCGTGTAGCGAAACCTTAAGGAATAGTCAGTAGTTTTCTCTGTGAAAATCACCCTTGTTGAGCCAACCTCTATCTTGTCGCCTTCATAACCGATGGAAAACAGGTCGCGTGTCACCACGGAAGTCGAGAGATTGTTGTGAGCCGCGCCGTTCATGGCATCCTGAAGCGTGGGCGCCCCCTCGCCGCCTACTTCGGTGATGTCCACGGTGTACTGAAAATTGCGCAGCAGGTCGTAGAATCCGAATTTGCCATCCTTGTCGCGTCCTATGTCGATTTTGTAGTAGCAGCGTTTCCCCTGATATTCACCCACCACAATCATGTAAGTGACCATCACGTCGTTGCCGGCCGATACGATTGCGCTTTGCGAACGCTCGTAGATATAGCATGGAGCGTCCGTGCCGGACGCAAGCAGCGACTCCGATTCCGACAACGCCCGGGACACTTCGGTCTCCGTGACGCAGGTCATTGACTGATCTCCGCCGCTCGGATTCACGCCATAATATCCCTGCTCTATGATCTCGTCATAGCTGATAAGTTGGTTGTCCGCGTCAAGGAATGTGGCGAACAGATGATCGCGGTAGATGTATGGTGCGATTGTGCCGTGGCCCGGTCGGTTCACCACCGTATAGCCCAATAGCCTGAAGGTGGATTCCGGAGCCGAACTTTTCACGGTGAGCTTCACGAAATTGCGTATCAGTTTCACTGTCAGCTCCATGTTGTCGGTGATGTTGTCCAGTTCCTTGATTCCCCAGTAGGCGTCGGTGCCGTCTCCTACCACCAGTGCCGGCATTACGGTGGTCTCTCCGGCCATGGCCGGGATATATTCGCCGCCTGAAATGGTTCTGAGGTCGGGAGCGGAGGTGATGACGAAATGCAGACGTCTCGGCGAGTCGGAACTGTATATGTTCGACACCTTGAAGTACACGCGCTTGGTAGCCTCGTCTATGTTGATGATGCGCACATCTTCAGGACCGATGAACTGCAGCATCACACCCGAAGGATCGAATACAAAAAGGTTTACCCTGAGGTTATTGCGAAGGTCGTCGATGGAAGGCTGTTCGCCCATGGCGCGAGTGGTGGCAAACTCCATTTCCGGGAACGACATGCCGGTTACGATTTCCACCGGCACTCCCGTGGATGTGCCGGACTCAGGCGAGTCGGGCACTGTCCCGCTGCCGCAGGCCGTCAATATGATGGCGAGAATCGCTGCAAAATGGATGTTTATTGTTCTCATCGTTAATTACCGGTTACTGTTCTGGCGCGGTCGCCCCATGTGAATCTGTTTTTATTGGTCAGGGTGTCGGAACCCCAGTACCATTCATCGTATACGCATCGCACGGCGCGTGTGTCGTTGCTCCCGGTCGTGGCGGAATTTACCGACGGGTTAGTGGTGCTGTTGTTGACATTGACGCCTCCGGTGGCGCACCAATAATAAGCCGTGTTGCCTTCCGTCCCGAACAGATATGGAATATACTTTCTATTCGACAGACGGCAGATATACTCGATTTCGGCTATGGTTGGCAGCCTCCATCTGCCGGCGGGGCGTCCGTTTTCCTGATATGAGGCGCAGCGACGTTGTGCCCCGCGGCGAGTCACATTGTAGGTCACGCCCCATTGCGAGGCGATGCGCAATGCGGGCGCCATATAGCGTGATTTGTTGCTGTTGTCGTCGGCGGGATAATAATTCTGCATCCGTTTGTCGGCGTTGTCTTTCACGGTCCATTCGCCCGTGGCTGTGGCCGAAGTGCCCGATTCGTTCAGATTGTCCACGCTGCGTGTACGGGGATCTGCAATAATATAGTTGTCGTCCGTATCGAATTTGGATATCGTCAGGATGTAGGTGTTCTTGTTCTTGACATTGTCGTCATCGTGCACCGACCCCAGATAATAATTGCTTGTACTGGTGGAGTTGGACACATAACCGTAATACACGTAAATATGATTCCACCATGATCCGATATCTTCCCAGCGCGTGGTGTTATTATTGTTCACGAAGCGGGAATTGCCGGAAGTCGTGAGTTGCGAAGTAATGCTGATGGCGGGAATCTGAGTTATTATGATGGTTGCGTGCGAGGCCGCGTCTCCGGTTTTCGCGTCTGTATGCCGCAGCCGTATGGTGAATGTATAGGCGTTGAGGGCATCCTCTCCGTTCCTGATGGCGGCACTGTTGCTGTCCCACGCGATATGCAGCAGATTGCGTTTCAATTTCAGCACCTCGTTGACGGGATCAAGCTCGATTCCGGCGAAATCAGAAGCGGGACGATAACCCGTCAGGTTACTGTAACGGTATGTACCCGTATTGTAATTCAGGGTAATACTACGGTCCCGGTCGTTATAGAAGTCGTGCCATGTCAGTTCGACGGATTCTATCTCTA
This sequence comes from uncultured Porphyromonadaceae bacterium, assembly GCA_902468245.1. Taxonomy (GTDB): domain Bacteria; phylum Bacteroidota; class Bacteroidia; order Bacteroidales; family Muribaculaceae; genus Lepagella. The sequence continues at coordinate 97,660 of CABQXY010000011.1, forward strand.
CCGGATGCGATGAATTGTAAGGCACTGATATTTCCGTCTCGTTTTCCATGACATAGGTGTATGCATTGAGCCGTTCGGAGAAGTCATTGCTGTTCAGCAACAGGTAGCGTATCTCCTTGATGTCGGTGGAAAGAGTCTGTGTGTTCCATTCCATGTTGTAGTTCCAGTCGAACTGCATGTCCACGGGCTTCTGGATTACAGTACCTCCCAGGCGTTCGATGGTGACGCGCATATCGTAATGAGTGTTGCGTTCCATCATGTTCTTGCCTGGCTGAACGTTTAGCCTGTAATAAGTCACGACGTTATGTTTCTGATCTTGTGAATCAGTGTATTGCCAGGGTATGGAGAGTGTCAGGAAGCAGTTTGCGTCGGGAGAATAGGGATTCCACTTCGAGGGATAGGAATACAGGGGCATATCCTGCACATACTTATATTTTGGCTGTTCGCCCCGGAATGAGAAAGCAGAACCTTGGGAAGTGGATATAGAGTTGGAATACAGTGTGTTGTTGTCAGGACTGACAGGATTGGTGTTAAGAACCGAGGTCTTGACGCCGTTTGATATCCATACACGCATCTGGTCGGGCATAGAGGTGTATTTTACGGTCTGAGTGGTGGATGTGCCGGTCAGGGGGTCTTTGACTTCATTAATGACATCTATAGACTGCGGGAGGTCGACGGCGAGGGTCAGTTTGGCGGCGGCGCGCTGCAGGGTGACGGTGCCGGACACGATGCGGTCGGCGCGGTTCAGCGTCAGCTCGGCGAAACCGTCCATGGCGAAGCTGTCCTGCACCCGCGTCTTGTCGAAATCCGAGTCTACGACGGTAGCCTTAAGGCCTGAAACGGTGTTTCGCAACCCTGAAACGGTGCCGGAGGCCAGCCGGCTTTCGTCCACATTGGCCACGGCGTAGACATAACACCGGTCGGACGCGGGGCCGAACAGACCGCCCTCCTTCAGCGCGTTGTCGGGCAGGGCCAGTGTGATGTGGCGCGAATACACGAACTCTCCGTCTATCGTCACGTCGTATATCGCCGCCGAAGTGTCGTCGTCATGCCCCTCGGCAGCGTAGAAGAACAGGTGCAGGCTCTTGACCGTGAATTCGTTCAGCTCGTCGTCGTCGGCGCGGGTGCCCGCGAAGGGTATGTCCACGGTCAGCGTGATGCAGTCGGAGTCAGGCTGCGTCATGTCGTCGCGTGAGCGGTCGCATCCCTGCCACAGCAGGAACGCCGTCACCGAAACCATCAGAATATATATGCGCATCAAGCCTTTCATAATTTATTCTCGCGATATATGATGAAACGTGAGCTCATGGCCGGCGTGAGGGGCGCGTAGAGCACGGTGCCGTCCACGGTGCGCACCTCTATCACCAGTTCGGCCCAGTGTCGGTAGGAATCGGCCGCCCCTTTGCCGCGTATGTGGATGGTGGCCTGTTCCCGCACAAGACCCTCGGCATAAACGCGCTGCGAGCCGGGCACCACGTTGCCGTCCGCGTCCGTGTCCACGAACTCGAAGGCATCCACGCCGTTCTCGCCCGGTATGAAGTATGCCCGCCATGTCGCGCCCTTGGGCGACAGTATCGTGAACCGGCCCGTGGCATAGCCGGTGGTGCCGTTGAGTATCGACAGCTGTTCCTCGGGCTTGCCGTTGTAGGTCTCGGTGGTGACAGCGAAGTTGTTGGCGTCGTATTCCCATTTCAGGAATCCGTCAGGCTCCACGCTCACGATGTTGTCCAGCTCGAACTCGTCGGTCTGCACGGTCCAGTCGCTGACGTTCACGTCCAGGTCAAGTATGGTGTTGAACGCCTTGACGTCGAAGCGGTATATGTGGTTGCGCACCAGCTCGGAACCGATGCCGCCGCTGAACGGCGCCAGCCCCGTCTCGAACTGACGGGGCGCCTGACCCGGCTCCACAATGGCCGTGACGCGGAACCGCATATCGGCCACTTTCGCCTCCGGACAATAGAATATGTATTTGTCGCCTGCGGTGCGGGCCGCCACGGCATCGGTTGTGGCACCGGCAGGATAAATGTTGGCCTCACGCAGTCCCGACGGATAGTCGTCGAAAAGGGGACGGAGGTAGCCCCGGTCAAGCCACGAAATCATCTCGACGTTGGTTATTTTCGGGTAACGCTGTCCGTCGGGTCCCGTGACGGGGTTGGTGATGCGGTCGCGCACCTCGATCTTGCACAGGGCGCGTATCATGTCGATGTCGCCGGCCACGGGGGCGTCCGTCCCTTGCATCAGCGTTTCCTTGGGTACGTAGAATCCCTTGACGCCGTACATCGGGATGCCGGACTCCACGGTGGGGAAATAATTGTCGGCCACCGGAAATGAGTCCGCGACATCCCGCATGAAGGTGTCGCCGGGAGGGTAGTCGGTGTATCGTCCTCCGATTCCCTCCAGGTTGGCCAGTATCATTACGGTAAAGGCGACGTTGGCATTGTCGTCGAAATTGTCGAAATATTCGTGGGTGAACGAGGCCGAGACGGTGTAATATCCGTCGTTGGTCACGTCGCTGCCCACATAGTCCACGTCCGAGGGTCGCACGGACTTCAGGAGCCGTCCGCTCTGGTCGAAGAACAGGATGCGCATGTCGTCGGCGTTCAGGATGCGTTCGGCCACATTGGCTGCGTCTTCCTCCCATACGCCGAGGGCGCGTGTGGACTGCGGGATGTCCTCGGTATATATGGTGAACTTGAACGATATCCGGCTCCCGTCGGAGTCGCCGTCACGCTCCGGCTCGTGGCCGGAACGGCATGACGATGCCGTGACCGACAGAATCAGCCACAGCACGACAAGAGTCAATATGTCAAGTGCTTTAGTCATTGTCGTTTAATGCGCGGTTTATCGATTGTCGATTAATGCGCGGTTTGCGGAATCATCACCAGTCCTGGTATTGTACCGGGGGTGTCGCCCAGTTGTTGATGTATATCATGGCGGCGCGGTCCCAGTTGTTGTTACGGTCCAGTATGAACGTGATGGTGTAGTCGTCCTGGCGGTCCAGATATTCCGCGTCGGACATCATGGAGTGGTACTCTCCCTTGTATAGCAGCAGGTTGCGTTCCAGCGGCACGGAGATGATGCGTTCGCCGTCGGCCGTGCGGTACACGTCCAGACGGGAATTGCCGTCGGGCACCAGACGCGCCATCGAGATTTCGGCCGCGAGCGCCGACTGCACCGGCTCGCTCTTGGTTTCGGTCTTGGTCTCGTTCTTGGTTTCGGTCTCGAGCATAATCGGAGTGACGTGCCAGGGGCGGTAGGTCACGCGACCTGCCGGGTCGAGTGTATTGTCAAAATTCATCAGGGCGTTGCCCGAGGTGATGGAGAATGTGAAGCCCGATTCGTCCAGCTCGGTGCCGTCCAGGTTGTGCAGCATCACGCATACGCGGTTGGTGTTCTTGGTCAGATACACGGTGGCCGTCTGCGCCTGGTCGTGGCCTAAGGAGTTGCCGCTTACGAACGACACGCCGCGCGTCAGTCCGTGGTACAGATTGTTCAGCCTGTGGTCAGAGACACCGTTTTCGGTGTTGAGTGCTACGTTGTGCTGCTGAAGCATATCCGCCGCGGGGAGGGCATAGCCGAAGGAGTCGCCTTCGGCCATGCCTGCCCAGCAGAGAATATCGTAGGTGCCGGGAGGTATGGGCAACGCCACGCGGTAGTCCGCCGACTCAAGCGCGGCGCCGCTGTCGGCGTAGGAATATACCTCCCTGCCCGTAGAGGAATCGAACACCTTGACATCCACGGACCGTACCTGACTCGCAAAGGCGTCGGTATACAGCATGTTGCGGTCAAACACCAGCTGAAGATTGTACGAGTTCCTGCATTCGGCAAGATCCTCCCTGATGCAGCCGCCCGTAAGGACCGATGCCATTGTTGATATGCAGATGATGCCGCAGATGCGGACAAGGTGTCTTGTTTTCATATTTTTATGAATTTTGCTGAGAATTTAAGGATCGCATCCTTAAGCGATTACCACTCCCAGGACTGGGTGGGGAGAGTGGCCCACTTCTGGATGTTGACGCGGAACTTGACGGCGTAGCTTACCTTGTCGGTGGGAGGCAGCAGCGGATCGTCGGTGCTGATGATGCCTGTGCCGAGTCCGGCAATAGTCTGGATGTTGATGGTGTAGATGTGGTTGCGGACGATACCGAAGTCTCCGGTCTTCATCTTGCCCCAGTCCCAGTCGGCCAAAGCCTTGTCCTTGTTCTCGTTACCCTCGCGGTACCATCCCCAGTGCTGGATCGGGGCGCTGAAGAACGCCATGCCGTCGATGTAAGCGTGCGCGCCGCCAAGGTTCTGGTACAGCAGGCGGTTGGCCTTGTTGATGGCTTCAGCGGAATTGATCTGGGTGTACTGTTTCGTGTCGGAATCGTAATAGAAGAAACCGCTGTTGGACCCGTTGACCTGCAGGGTCACGAGGTCGCCGCCCAGTTTCAGACCGGTGCGCACGTCCTTCTTGGGATGCTCCACTACGAACGTGTTGCTGCCGGCTACAAGGTCGCTTTTGCGGACGGGAGTATAACCCGTGCCGTTCTGCTTCAGGACAACGGTCTGTGTCTCCAGCAGGCGGTCGTGGATGGTCTTTACGCCGGAAATGTCGCCGTCGTTGGCTGCGTAGATCTCAGGCTGTCCGTCGGCGTTTTTCTGATATGTATAGAATGTCTTGACCTGGCCTCCTATCTTATATTGACCCACCAGAACTACCGAAGGAATGGAGGTGAGGGGCAGGTACTGGTCGGGCATGTCGGCGCCGGTGAGGCGGGAGCCTTTCAGGGTGCTCTCTATAACGTACTGAGCCTGTCCGATGGTGTTCTTGGCCGTGTTGGCCGACTGGTAATACACGGTGTAGGGATAGTCGGTTTCGTCGAGGATGTCGTCGGCCACAAGGGGATATTCGTTGTCGTAGTATCCCGGGGTGCGAGCCCAGAACGAACGGAAATGTTCCGGCTTGTTCCAGCCCGGGAACAGGATGGCGTTCAGGTCGTCGTATGGCATGAAATTCAGTCCGGTCTGGTTTTCCTGGCGGAAGGACTTGAGGAAGAAGAATTTCTTCTCGTAAGCGTTTACGCCCCAGTTCATGGGTGTGAACTCGAGTTCGATGCCGTTGGCAGCCGTGAATTTCTTGATGGCGTCTTCGTTGATGCTGAAGTTCACCTTTGCGGCATAACGCTCCACATAGATGTCCACCACCACATCCTCAATCTGAGCGTCGGGATCTTTGTCGAGATTCTCGAGTTCGGTCATGGTCAGCAGCTTGTTGGTGTCGAACGGAGTGGCCATGATCAGCTGGTTCTCCAGACCGGTTACCTCGTCGCGGCCGTAATACACCGAGTTGTTCATGGAGAAGTATTTGTTGCCGCCATCTTCGTGGCTGTAGAACTTATCCAGCAGTTTGGCCTGGGCAGCTTCCATGCTCAGACCCTCGTAGAAGTTGCCGGAATTCACTGCGTTGATGATGCATATCACGTACTGGGGCATCTTCTCGCCCTGTACCAGATTGATGGGCACGTTGGCCTCGTAGAATCCACGTACCGAAGGTTTCGACGGGTCGGTGTTGTTGACGGGATCCTGTGCCGCCGTCAGACTCATGGGCACATGGCTGTGGAAGTTCTTGTCCGCGTCGTACAGATAGAAGTCGACGGTGCGGATCTTGTTCTCGGCCTCGGTGCCGTTGGCGTAGTCGGTGCCGGCATTGTCGCCGATGGCGCGTGTGCCATCGCCTCCCGCGTTAACCAGGTTCACCTTCAGGTAACGTGTCTCTGACTTGTCGGCCACGCCTTGGTTGCCGGTGTCGGGCGCGTCAGCCGAACAGGACGCAAGAAGCGCCAGCGGCAAACCCGCAAAGAGCAGTTTCAGATAATTTTGCATAATCTTGATTGTTTATATAATGAAATTTGTTATGTTGTTTACCTTGGGGGTTGTGTGTTTTAGTTGAGTTTTTGAGGACTGGATTCTGACAGGGTAACCGTTTGCTATGGACTGTAAGATTTAGCACCCTCTGTTGTGAGTGCAAAATTAGGTTTTTACTTGCATTAATATTTATATTTATGTGTAATTCGTATTAGCTTTGCGTAAAAATACTGAACAACGGACTGCACATTGAGTTATCAAAACATAAAACAGATATTATCAATAAGTAAAACGTGCAGAGCGTCAGATGTATATAGCCCGGAGCTGACCATGCGCCAAAACGTGCCTGATATGGCGTGTTATCCGGATTTTTTTGTAACTTTGGACTTGAAATGGACCGGGGAGCTGAACCTGAGGTTTGGCTACACCACGGTAAGATAACCTTATACATTAATAATGACACAGGCCATCCTGCGAATATCACTATGCGTGTCATCCACAATATGCTTGTGGGGCGCCATTCAGTTAATGTGCGAAAGCGAGGAAACCGGCAGTCACGGATGGCTGGCCGGTGTGTTGATGTCGTGGGGAGTGATAGGTATGTTGCTGGCATGGCTGGCTCCGAGACTGGGAGCGCGTAGATTCCGTGAGGGTTCCGGTCAGCCGGTCCCGGCAGATTACGAGGGCCTGCCCGAGAGCGACGAACTGGGCGGGAGCGACGGACTGTCTGAAAGCGATGCAGAAGTCAGGGGTGAGGATTTCAACAGCCAGTTCGACAGCTATAAGCGCAGTATAGAGGAATGGCTGCAGACCGACCGGCCCTATCTTAACGCCGATTTCAGCCTGCAGGAAGTGATAAACAGGTTCAAGTTGAACCGCACCTATGCCTCGCGGATATTCAACGAAGGTTTCGGGCAGAGCTTCATACTCGTGGTGAGGCATTACAGGATAGAATATGCCAAGGAGCTGTTGCGTCAGAATCCAGGCCCTCCATAACGGAAGTGGCGCAGCAATGCGGCTATTCGACGGTGCAGGCGTTTCACAAAGCGTTTGCCTATTGCAACGACGGCCTGACACCGGGCCGGTATGCCCAGAGCCTGAAAGGGTAAGGACGTTAAGGACTTTAGGGACCTTAGGGACCTTAGGGACTTTAAGGACTTTAAGGACTTACAGGTCCTTTTGGAGGACGGTGCCGGAGGGGGAGAGCAGGTAACTGACAGGCAGCACGCGCAGGTCGTAAATGTCGTGGATGTCACCGATAGGCCTGCCTGCATCCCAATTCCGTGGAATGTTCCCGGCTGCGTAATTGCGCCACCTCCCGCTGCTGGAGTCGTTGTCATTGGCGGTGTTATTGGCGGCGGCGTTGTCATTATCAAGGGGCGAGACATAGATGGCGAGAACGCGGAGCTTGCCGCTGTCAATCCCGGCTTTCAGGTCCGCGGAAGCCTTCATGTCATCCAGAACCCCGGCACATACTTCGCAGTCGATGTCGAAGAACATAAGCAGAGTCTCGCATTCCGAGGGCTCGGACAGTTGATGCCGGGTGCCGTCGGTCAATATGTATTCAAAATCGTTGGCTTTGGCGCCGGGGCGGTTCATCAGCGACAGGTCAAGCAGATACCCGGTGCGTGTCTTGGCTATGTCGGGGATTGCCGGCGAGGCAACGAACGCTTCGGCAAAGGCGATGAACAGGTCCTCGTCGTGAAGGGGCGAATTGTAATCGTACAGATATTTCGCAGCCATGCCCGCTATCATATCGGTGGCCCGGGTGTCGACGGATGCCTGTTCGACAAAGCGGGTCAGCACCGGCCTTAACGAATCGCCGGGCAAAGCCCTGAGCATGGCGATGTAGTTGGCGAAATTCTGTTCCATGAAAGCCGTGTCGGCCATAAGCGGGTGGTCGGAGAAATCGACGGAATCCCAGAAATGGCTGGCCGCGTATGCGGTGCGCTGACCCGCGGCGGTCGGCACCTGTTTATCGCCGGCACGCGCACGCTTGTCGCCGGAATGCGCACCCGTGCAGGACGCCGTCAGAAACACGGCCGCAGTCAGAACCACAGCAGTGCCGATAATGCTCTTGAATCGTATGGAAATTGACGTCATATCACAGTTTTCGGTCTCGGAATGCAAAATTAGTGTATTTTTCAATACTACCAAATTTCTCATGTCCGGTTTAGTTAATTGTTTGAAACATAATAATAAATATGTTAAAAGCCTTTACATATTTAGAAAAATAGCTTGACAATGGCCCTAATATATTGTACCTTTGTGATGGAATTTTTAAACATATTGACTTTTCGAGGACAAAGATTTTCGAAACAACCTGATAAACAAAAACACAACAACCGATGAAGAACCCAAAAGCAGCGCTTTCCCTGGCCGCCATGATGCTGATGCCGGGAGCTATCTATGCCGTTGACGTGAAGTCGCCGAACGGCAACGTAGTGCTTCACGCCGACGTGGTGGACGGCAAACCCACCTACAGCGTGGACTACAAGGACAAGAAAGTAATCGTCCCCTCTACATTAAGTCTTGAGCTGAAGGATGCCGAGAACCTGACCGACGGTTTCAAGGTAAAGGGCTGGGAGGAATCCAGCTTCGACGAGACCTGGACGCCGGTGTGGGGCGAGAACAAGGAGATACGCAACCATTACAACGAGGTGCTGATGGAGCTGGACCAGCCCAAGACCGACCGTCAGATGAACATACGCTTTCGCGTGTATGACGACGGCGTGGGCTTCCGCTACGAATTCCCGCAGCAGAAAAACCTGGTGTACTTCACCATTACAGACGAGAAGTCACAGTTCGGCATGGCGGGCGACCACACCGCATGGTGGATACCCGGCGACTACGACACGCAGGAGTACGACTACACCGAAAGCAAGCTGTCGGAGATACGCGGACTGATGGACGGCGCCGTAACGCCGAACTCATCGCAGACCACATTCAGCCCCACGGGCGTTCAGACTTCGTTGCAGATGAAGACCGACGACGGCCTCTACATCAACCTGCACGAAGCCGCATTGGTGGATTACAGCTGCATGCACCTGAACCTGGACGACAAGAACATGGTGTTCACCTCCTGGCTCACCCCCGACGCCGTGGGCAACAAGGCATACATGCAGGCACCCGCCAAGACGCCGTGGCGAACGGTGATGGTCAGCGACGACGCACGCGACATGCTGAGCTCCAATCTGACCGAGAACCTGAACGAGCCCTGCAAGATTTCCGACACATCATGGATTAAGCCCGTAAAGTATGTGGGCGTATGGTGGGAGATGATCAACAACGCCAAGCAGTGGAGCTACACCTGGGACTTGCCGTCGGTCAAGATCGACGAGCTGGACTACACCAAGACCAAACCCCACGGCCATCATGCGGCCAACAACGAGAACGTGAAGAAATACATTGACTTCGCCGCTGAACATGGCTTCGACCAGGTGCTGGTGGAGGGCTGGAACATAGGCTGGGAGGACTGGATCGGACATCAGAAGGAGAGGGTGTTCGACTTCGTGACCCCGTATCCCGACTTCGACATCAAGATGCTGAACGACTACGCCCATTCCAAGGGAGTGAAGCTGATGATGCACCACGAGACATCCGGCTCGACGCGCAATTACGAGCGCTGCATGGAGGATGCGTACAATCTGATGAACAAGTACGGATACAACGCCGTCAAGAGCGGATACGTAGGCGACGTGCTGCCGCGTGGCGAGCATCATTACAGCCAGTCGCTCAACGACCACTACCTGTATGCCGTCAAGGAGGCCGCCAAGCACAAGATCATGGTCAACGCGCACGAGGCCGTGCGTCCCACCGGACTGTACCGCACTTATCCCAACCTGATTGGCAACGAGAGCGCGCGAGGCACAGAGTATGAGTCGTTCGGCGGAAGCAAGCCGTTCCACACCACCATCCTGCCGTTCACCCGTCTGCAGGGCGGCCCGATGGACTACACCCCCGGCATCTTCGTGATGGACATGAAGGAGAACAATCCCAATAACACCAGTCATGTCAACAGCACGCTGGCGCGCCAGCTGGCTCTGTACGTCACGATGTACAGCCCGCTGCAGATGGCAGCCGACACTCCCGAGAACTATTCTAAGTTCATGGATGCCTTCCAGTTCATCAAGGATGTGGCCGTAGACTGGGACGAGAGCCGCTACCTTGAGGCCGAGCCGGGACGCTACATAGTGGCCGCGCGCAAGGCAAAGGGCACCGACGACTGGTTCGTAGGCTGCACCGCGTGGGAAGGCGGACATGAGTCGACCGTATCGTTCGACTTCCTGGACCCCGGCAAGAAGTATGAGGCCATCATATACGCCGACGCCAAGGACGCCCACTACAAGACCAACCCGCAGGCCTACACCATCACCAAGAAGAATGTGAACAGCAAGACGCGCCTCAAGCTCAAGGCAGCACCCGGCGGCGGCTACGCCATCTCCATCAAGCCGGTAGTAAAGTAGTTGAAAAAGTTTACAAAGTTGAGAAAGTTAAGATAATACCTCAAAGACTGAAGGGACGTCGTTCGCGGCGTCCCTTTATTCGTGTCGGCGTAGTGGCTGGGCGCTCCGGACCGCGCATTGCCTCGGAGAGGCTGTTTCTCAATAACCCCACGATGGGCGGGGACAGCTTCAACTGGCAACGTTCTTCGTGGGGTTAAGGCATGGTAGAGCTCAACTTGTTCGGAGACCATGTCTCTGTACAGTCCGATAAGATAGAGGATAAGGCGAGCGGCATGGTCTCCGACCAAGCTGTCATGGCCTTGTCCTCACCCCACGAAGGCTGTCGGGACGCTTCGCGCCCTCCATCCATCGTGGGGTTAATGAGAAACAGCCTCTCCGAGGCACCGACTCTCATTGTTTCATTCTTGGTTTCTACAAAAGGCTTTTTTGTTACGTGTTTGATGCGCGGCACGGAGTACCCGCGCCACTACTCACGCACCATTATTTTTTTCTTTTTTGTAACAAAAATCGGGGTTGGGAGTCTTATAATAAAACGACAGTAAAAACCGAGACATGACGGAACAGCAGTTCAGGGACATAGTGATGCCGCATCACCGGCTGATGGCCGGTATGGCGATGGCTGTGTTGGGCGACCGCGAGGAAGCCTCGGACTGTCTGCAGGACTGTCTGCTGGCGTTGTGGAACCGACGCGATGAACTGGAGCGTGTTGACAACGTGAAGGCATATTGTCTGCGCACCGTCAGAAACTGCGCGCTGTCGATGCTGAGGCGTACCAACCGGCTGGAGACCGTCATCCCGGAAATAGTCGAAAGTCTCGACCCGCAGACACGGTTAGAGGATAAAGACCGGCTCGCCAAGGTGATGGAACAGATCGAGTCGTTGCCGACTGCGCAGCGCGAGGTGATAAGGATGTCGGCAATCTTGGGCCTGTCGAACGATGACGTGGCCAAGATGTCGGGACAGTCGCCCGGCAATGTCCGCACACTGCTGTCAAGAGCGAGAAAAAGACTTAAGGAATACTTTAACGACGATATAAAATGAAAGGGAGAGAGGACATGGATTACCGCAAGCTGTCGGCGCTGTTGGGCGCCTGGGACGATGCGTCTCTTTCCGCCGGGGAGGAGAAGGAACTGGAGGCGTGCGTTTCAGATTCGGACTACGAGATACTGGCCGCGGAAGCCGATGTATTCATCAGCAGTCTTGCCGCCAGGGAAAAGAAAACTAAACGGCGTCCCGTCGTGGGGTTATGGCTGTCGGCAGCGGCGGCATGCGCCGTGGTCATAACTGTAGCCGTGTGGCTGTTCATGCCTGATTACGGAACTGAGAAAGCCGCGCGGATGGCGGCCGTTGAAACAGTGAAGCCCGCGGAAACGGGAAAAATACAGGATGATTATAAAGGCAGTGCGCCTGCCGCGGTACAGCCTTCGGTCATGCCTCGGAAAGCCTACGCACACAGGCAGACACGCGTCGTAGCCGAACAGCCGGCAGATACCGCATCAGGAAATCAGGAAGATGCATGGGCCGCTTTCCTGTCCATGCGCGAGGAGATGGCCGATGTGGTCAGTCCGGGCCATGAACCGGATATCCCGAATGAAATCACGATTGTGGTTTCGCCGGAGGTATTGGATGACGGACAGGAAATGTCCATCGACGTGTATGGCAGTCTGAAGGATGCTTCGAAAATTTTGAATTCCATATTGTGTGAACTATGAAAAGGATTTTTTTCATTTTAGTAGCCCTGATGGCTATTTGTTTGCGCCCCCATGCCGAAAATACGGCGCGGCAGTTCGACAGGCTCGACAACGTGAAGGGGTTTGAATATACATCCCTGATGCCGGATAAGGAACCCGTATCCGCCAAGAAGATGACCATGAACATGCCGATGGATAAAATCCGGCTTGTGGAGATGGTCGGCACCAAAGACCTGGGATGCGGACGCAACTTCAGGGAAACAGTGTCCAAAGCCATAGCCGACAACGGGATGGAGCTGATGTTTGCCCGTGACGACGACCGGAAACGCAATGAATTCTATGCCGTATGGGATTCGGACCGCGGAGTGTTTACCCATCTGCTGCTGATAAAGTATCGCGATGCGGAGCATTGCCAAGCCAGGCTGATGTATCTGGCAGGCGAGCTGACTCCTAAGGATTTATCAAACTTATTTGAGAACAATTAAAACACATACCAATGAAAAAGTTGCTTTATATACTGGGCGTGGTCGCCATGCTGGCGTTGCCTATTGCGGCGAGGACAGTCAACTATCCCCCGGTGCGTCTCAACACCACCGACAACCGCGAGTGCCGGGTCACCGTCTGCGGTGTGGACCTGCTGCCCGATTCCACCGTGGTGAGGCTGTCGGTAAAGTTCAGGCCCGAATGGTGGATCAGAATATCCAAAAACACTTATATTCAGGCCGGAACCGAAACGTATCCTCTGAAGAATACCGTGGGAATCGGTATAGACGAGCAGTATTGGATGCCGAAGTCAGGCGTTGCGGAATTCGATCTGATATTTCCCGCTGTCCCTGCCGATACAAAGAGCATTGACCTGGTGGAATCCAAGGACTGGCAGTTTCTGGGCATAGACGTAAGGGACGCTAAGGACCGTCGGCAATATTTCGCCGACTTCTCCAAAAACGCGAGCATGTACGACTACACGTATCTGTCGCCGTTGATGCTGCGCACGCTGTCGCCCAAGACCGTGCAGGACATTCCGGTGGACAAGGTGACAAAGATGGAGATGGTGAAATGTAAATACTCGTACAACGACAGCAAACTGAAACATGCCGTGCAGGAACTGATAGGCCGAAACGGTCTGGAGCTTGTATCCCGGGAGGTCAGGAACGAAAAGGCATCTGAATTCTACGGAGTGTGGGACGAAGCGAAAAAAGAGTTTACGAAATTGCTGATAGTGCAGGGCGGCGACTACAAGCAGCACGACGCGGTCCTGTATCTGGAAGGCGGGTTCAGCCTCGCCGACATCCAGACCCTGATCAAGTCCCCGACGCTGTAATTAGCAATTAATGATTAGTAATTAGCATCGCAGACCTCTCTGTCTGCAAGTTGTGGGCGACTGGAGGGGCGACGTCCACGTCGCCCATATTTTGACGACGTGGACGTTGTCATTCCAGTTGCATCGACTGGAGGGGCGGGGTCCTCACCGGCCATATTTTGACGACGTGGACGTCGTCACTCCAGTTGGAGCGCGACCGGGATAGCCCGCGTTAATAAAAACTCCAATCTGCTGACGAACAGTAGATTGGAGTTTTTACTCTGTATTCCCGTAGGGAGTCGAATGGCGTAGAGAGTGCGGTGAGAGGCAGGGAGTTAGAGAGGGTGGTAAAAATTAGTGTACCGGAATCGTACCGAGAGGGTGTATTCCAAAGGGGATTCCAACGGGAACCTATTCCTTCCCGTTGGAATCCTTGTTTTGATGTTTTGTCTGCACGAATACGGTAACAAGAGCTACAAGGGTGCCACCTCCAAGCACCCCGCCAAGCCAATCATGCCCGGTCAAGCCTAATGCCAGGGACGCACCGAGAAACAGGACCGCTACTATAAGACCGAACACTTGCCCGCGTCTTGATTCAGCGACCGAGCCGTTAACAACGGTATCCTCACATTTAACGCGATGATCCAACTGGCGTTCGGCCATGCTTACAATCCGTTCGGCAAAGCCTTGCTTGACTTCCTCATATTTCTGCAACAGCTCGGGATGTGGAATCGGCCCACTGAATGATTCTCGCTGAATGGCCTTGACAATCACATTGCGTTGCTCCGGACGAAGACTGTTGATAGCTTCGACCAGCTCCGGTGTCATTTCCAATTCATGGTCTGTGTTTTCAACTGATGTGACAGCCTTACTTTTCTCCTTGATTTGCTTTGCCATGATTCGATGAATGTGTGTGATATTTCGTAACCTCATGGTATGCCGAACGTATCTCATTGCCCACTGCTACCCAATCGCCACGCAGTTTTTCGGCATCCGTTCTGGAAGATCCTAATGGCAACCTTATGTAGCCACCCGGCATTGATATGATACTCCCGACACCCTCGTTGAAAGAATGTCTGAATCTGGCCATGACGGCCTTCTTGCTGGAGTAATCACAACTCATCGTCTGGACTTTGATTTTCATTATCAACATACAAAGGTAGTGATTTGTTGGTTAATATTCGGTTAATTGTCTCTGTTTTTTTATGCTTGATTCCATGAGACGGGAATCAGAATTTGCGGAGGATGGCGACGACGACGGCGATGTGGGAGACGTCGGCGGCATCGACGTTGTAATCACGGTAGGCGGGGTTGAGGGAGTGGAGCGTGAGGGTGCGGCCCGAGTCGCTGGCGCCGGCCAGGACCTTGACGGCGGCTCCATCCTTGCCGTCGATGACACATACCTTACCGATGGGAGGATTGGCGCGATCCTCGGACAGGCGACATAGCAATGTGTCGCCTGATTTTATTTCAGGTAGCATGGATTCGCCCAGGGCGTCAATGGTGAAGTCGTAGGCGGGCATGTCGGGGATGCGGGAGCGGAGGGTGCCGGACTCAGGGTCGGCGAGACCGGACATGAAGCCGGCGGCGGCCGTAGCCTCGTAATGCGGGCGCATGGTCCTGTCCGGCGCGGCCACATCGCCTTCGCCCTTCAGCAAGTAATCGCGGTTCAACACATCGGGAAAGGTGTCGGCAACACGGGTCAACAGGCCCAGTGTGCAACGTTTAGGGTCAGCTTTTAGAGCTTGCGATATATGCGGCTGAGGCTTCTTTATAGCATCAGCAAAATCTGACACCGTGTGCAAAATACCTTTTGCCCGGAGTAAATTATAGGCCGCATTAAGCCTTTGCGCCAATATTTGCTTATCAATCATATAATTAAGCATTTCTGCACACAATTATTAAAAGTGTGCCGAATGTTAAATATACATCTAAGGGGTATAAAATTATTCCAATTTATTTGGTGGAATAAAATTATACCATTACTTTTGCAACGTCATTCTACGAAAAGGCATAAAATAACGGCAAAACGGGGGCGGTCGCTGTTATCAGCAACTCATTCACATTCAACACCGCAAAGATAATAAGACCGCCCCGATTTTGCAAACATTTACGGCAAATTCTTAGAATGCAACAAGAAACCAAGGTAATAAATAAAGAAAACAAACAAAGGGCAAATGAGAATCACGAGAGAGCAAATACGGGCGTTGCTGCCGGGTCAGAAGCTGGTGGCAAAGTGCATCGACACGGCGGAGTGGCTTTCGGCCAACCGTATCGCCCAGTACGCAAAGAAGGATTGTCCGCGCGAGGACGGGGAGGCATACCTCGTGTCGTCGGATTCCAGGGAAAACACGGTCACGGTGGAAGTGACCAATAACGCGAGAGTGTAATGAACGCCATGACCTTGACACCCCGACAGCTGGAGGCGCTTGCCGACAAGGTAGCGGCGCGCATCACGGCCTCGATGGACGAAATGTGGCCGTTGGAGAGGCTGCATCAGGAGAAGGGATGGAGCAAGAGCTTCATCTACAAAAACTGGGACATCTTAGGCGGCGTCAAGGCCGGGGGCAAGCTGTTTTTCTCGCGCAACAACATCGAGGCGCTGATCAGATCGGGGCGCCTGGTAAATACGAAAACCACTAAAATCAAAGAGGCATGAAGGCAAAGGCATTATTAGGACTGGGCGCGGTGGTGGCCGCCGCGGCATTCTTCTTAGCGGCGTTCGAGCATGTGGCCGCCGCGGGCATACTGGGACTGGTAACAATCCTGCTGCTGTATGGATCGGATCGAGCCGCGACAAGAGAGCATAACGAGAATATTAACTAAAAATAGACAAGGACAATGGAATTAAGAGGAGAAATCAGGGCGCAATTCGCGCTGACGCCGGAGGAGGCCGCGGAGCTGCTGCTGGCGATAGGAAGGACTTCGGCTTCCGCCTCAGCACGGACAGAAAGCGAGACGGGACGAAACCGCCTGACACTGGGCACTGCGATGGACACTGCGACGGACTCGGCGATAGAGAGGATGCAGAGGGCGGCCAAGAAGCTGGAGGAACAGGCCAAGGCGGAGGCCGAGGCGGTAAAGGCGAAATGCGGAGCTGAAGACTCCGCGCCGGAACCGGCCCACACGGCGCAGGAGCAGACGCCGGCACAGACTTCGGCTACAGCCTCAGCACGGACAGAGAGAGGGACGGAACAGGAGCGGGCAGAACAGGAGCGGGTGCAGACTTCGGCTTCCGCCTCAGCACGGACAGAGAGAGGGTCGGCGCAGGAGCAGGCAGAACAGGAGCAGAGGGAGCAACCGGAGGCCGAGACGCCGGAGCTGGCGGTGAGCCTGTTGCGCCAGCAGTTCGGGATACCGGCCGTCAAGGAGGATCGCGACGAGGAACAGCAGCGGAGATCCATGGAACTGAACCGCGCGGTTATGGCCATGATACGCGACATCACGAGGAACGCCTCGGCGCGCAGCCTGGCAGACCTTAAGAGCGGCATGGAGAAGAAGGAGTTTATTCGCAGGTCGTTGACACTGGCCTACGACGGGCAGAAATTTGAGGAGAAACCATTTTGATCATGGAGAAGCAGGACAATAAGAAAAATCCGGACGGCACTACTTCGGCTTCCGCCTCAGCACAGCTAAAGAGAGAACCGGGCTACGAGAAAAAACACGCGCTGCTGTCTCCGTCGTCGGCTTACCGGTGGCTGAACTGCACGCCGTCGGCGGTGGCCGAGTCGCTGATGGAGGATCAGAGCAGCAGCTTCGCCGAGGAGGGGAGCCTGGCACACGCGGTGTGCGCCAGGGAGCTGAACGGACGGCTGAGCCGGAGCTCCGTCGATGCGGAGGAGGAGATAACGGCCCTGGTGGAAAAGGGGTATGAGGTGACGGAGGAAATGGAGCGTTACGCGACCGATTACACGGAGTTCGTGATGGAGACCTATTTCGGGGAGCTCGCAATCAGCGACAAGGTGGAGATACATGTGGAGACGCCGTTGGACCTCGACATCTGGGCCCCTAACTCATTCGGCACAAGCGACGTGGTGATAGTAGGGCAGCACACTCTGCACATAATCGATTTCAAGTATGGCAAGGGCGTGGAGGTGTCGGCGGTCAATAACCCGCAAATGCGGCTGTATGCCTTAGGCGCGCTGGATGAGTTCGGACTGGAACATCCATTTGAGAGGGTGGTGACGCATATATGGCAGCCGCGCATCAGCAATTACAGCAACGAGGAGATCAGCGTGGACGATCTGATAACATGGGGGCTGAACTATTGCCGGGTGTTGGCCAATGTAGCGGCGCGGGGTTTAGGCGTGCGCCATGGCGGGCCGTGGTGTAAGTTCTGCCGTGCGTCGCGCGGATGCCGCGCTCTGGATGAAATGGCGGTCATAGCGAGCGCGACGCCCGTAGAGAGCATGAGCGCGGAGGGTATCGGCAACGTGTGTATGCCGATGGTCGGCCCGCTGGAGCAATGGATCGAGGACGTGAAGGAATCGGCGCTGAAATACATGCTGGATGGCCAGGCGGTGCCGGGCTACAAGGTGGTGGAGGCGCGCACGCAGCGCAAGGTCAGCGATCCGGTGAAATTGGCGGACGTGCTCAGGGGAATGGGCTACCGCGAGGATGAGATAATGAAGGCTCCGGAACTGCAGACCATTACGAACCTTGAAAAGCTGGTAGGCAAGAAGGCATTCGCGGAAGCGGCGGGGGACTGCATCACCAAGGCGCCGGGGAAGCCGACCGTAGTGCCGGACAGCGACAGGAGAGCCAGCTATAAAGCCACGGACGCGTTCAGCAACATCGAAGTGCCGGAATAATCCGGCCCGAGTGCGGCCCTAAAGGAGCCGCGCCGGAACAAAACCGCCTGAGGGGACTTCGGCTTCCGCCTAATGGGGACTTCGGCTTCCGCCTCAGCACGGACAGAGAGGGCCAGACAAAATAATAGGCACTGAAAATAAAGACTGAATTAATAACCAATAAAAATTACAACTATGCCAAAGAGATTCAAGCCGGTAGTGAACGGCAACCGATTCTACGTGCAGGGCCGTATAGCCTACGAACATCTGATGCGTCCCTACAAGGGGGAGCAGAGCGAACAGGAGCAGTATTCGTGCTGCGTGATCATTCCGCAGGACGATGCGGAATCAACCAAGGCCGTAGGCCAGGCCGTCACGGCCGCCAAGACAAGGGGCATCGCCGAGAAGTGGGGCGGAAAGGAGCCCTACAAGCTGCAGTTGCCTCTGCGCGACGGTCGCGAACGCGAGGGTGCGGAGTTCCAGAACACATTTTTCTTCAACGCCAAGAGCAACCGCAAGGTGCCGGTGCAGAACCGCGACAAGGCGCCGATCATGAACGAAAGCGAAGTCTATTCGGGTATGTGGGCCATTGTGTGCTGCACGGCATATCCATACGACAAGAACGGCAACAAGGGTGTGGCCATCGGTCTCGAGGCGGTGCTGAAAACCGCGGACGACGAGGCGTTTGGCGGCGGACTGGGAGACCGGGCCTTCGATGACATTCAGATTCCGGACGAGGATGTGCCGGACATAATATAAGTAACTTCTACGGGTAAGGACGTGATTGGGTCCGGGATTCTTTTAACTCATGGTTAGTTAGTTAATTACTTCGATTCTCTGATTTTTTAAGGTTAGTGTCATAGATGTTCTTACCCGGCCCTACGGGGGCGTGAGTCGCCGCAGGGCACCAATTAAAACTCGACGATATGAGGCAATTAATAATATCAACAGGGAAGTCGCGCAGGGCGTCGCTATGGAGCCAGGAGCCGATGACATGGCCGGAGCTGGCGAAGCGGCTCACGACCTTCACGGTGACGGCGGAGACCTACGGGGAGTACATGCAGATGGACCGCGACCGCCAGACGGATATAAAGGACGTGGGCGGTTTCGTGGGCGGGACGTTGCGAAAAGGGGTGCGCAAGAAGGCGAACCTGATGACGCGCAGCGTGGTGACGCTGGACTATGACGCCTGGACGGACCGCCACGACGTGACGCTGCACGAGGAGTTCCGGCACACGGCGTGGTGCATGGCCTCGACGCACAAGAGCCGGCCGGAGGCGCGGCGGGTGCGGGTGTGCTTCCCGCTGGACCGCGACGCGACCCCGGAGGAGTATGAGGCTGTGGCGCGCCGTCTGGCCTACATGATAGGGATGGAAGGGTGCGACCGCACCACCTTTGAGCCGTGCCGCCTGATGTTCTGGCCGTCGTGCCCTAAGGACATGGAGCCGATAGCGGAGATCAGCGAGGGTGAGGAGCCGGTGGAGGTGGACATGATGCTGGACACCTACGAGGACTGGCGCGACGTGATGGAGTGGCCGAGGACGGAGGACGAGCGGACGGCGTTGCAGAGCTGCGGTGCGGGACGGCAGGATCCGGACGCGGTGATGAAGTGGCGCGCGCTGCTGCAGCCGGGCCAGCGCGACGAGGACGGCAACGGCCGTCTGGCCGACCCGCTGAAGAAGCAGGGCGTGGTGGGGGCGTTCTGCCGGCAGTACCGCATCAGCGAGGCCATCGCGGCATTTCTGCCGGACGTCTACACGCCGTACAGGCAGAACCGCTACACCTACACGCAGGGCTCGACGATAGGCGGTGCGGTGGTGTATGACAACGACACGCACATATTCAGCAATCACAGCACGGATCCGACAGGGGGCCGGGAGTGCAATGCCTTCGACCTGGTGCGCATACACAAGTTCGGACACATGGACTCGTGGAGCCGGGCCAAGACGGCGACGCAGCTGCCGAGCTACAAGGAGATGACGGCGTTTGCAAGGGGCATCGAGGCGGTGCGCAGGGACCTGGCGAGGGAGTCGTGGGAACGGAGCAACAGGGCGTTCGCGGATATTGAGGTGCCGGAGGAGGCGACGGCCGGAGGCGGGTCTAAAGGCACCGCGCCGGAACAAAACCGCCTGGAAGGGACTTCGGCTTCCGCCTCAGCACGGACAGGGAGAGCCGACGGCACGGGCACGGACGGCAACGGGCAGGATGACGGACCGACGGACAGAGAGCTGCTGGAATGGGAGGAGACCGAGGCGGGACTGAAGGACCGCAAGGGGAAATTCATTGCGACGCGAGAGAACATACGCGTAGTGCTGCTGAACCATCCGGAGTTCAAGGGGAAGATAAAATACAACGAGTTCGTGGGCCAGCTGGAGACACGGGGAATGCGGTGGCGCCGCACGGACCGCGACAGGCTGATGCCGATGAGCGACGAGGACATGGCGGCCATCCGGCTGTGGCTGGAGAAGTGTTATGACGTCAACTCCATATCGAAAGTGGACGACGCGCTGGCGACCCTAAAGTTCTATGTGGGGTATCATCCCATCAAGGACTACCTGGAGTCGCTGGAATGGGACGGGACGCACCGTGTGGCCGACCTGCTGCACGACGTGATGGGCGTGGAGGTGTCGAAACTGAGCCGGTGGCTGAGCTGCGCGGTATGGGTGGGCGCGGTGGCGCGCATCTATAAGCCGGGGTGCAAGTTCGACCTGTGCCTGACCTTATCGGGGCCGGAGGGCCTTGGCAAGTCCAGCCTGTTCGCGCTGATGGGCGGGGAATGGTACTCGGACTCGATGATCGACATAGGGAGCAAGGATGCCATGTCGGGGCTTAAAGCGAAATGGATACTGGAGATCGGGGAAATGGCATCGCTCAAGCGTGCGGATCTGGACGCGACTAAAAACTTCCTGACGAGCCAGGAGGACAGCTACAGGCCGGCATACGGGCGGTTTGACGTGAGGGTGCCGCGGCAGAACATATTCGTGGCCACGACCAACAACAAGCTGTGTCTGCGGGGCTATGGCGACAACAGACGGTTTCCGGTGGTGGAGTGCAGTCCGGAGCGGCGCAAGGTGCCGGTGTGGGACTATGTGGGGAAGTGGCGCGACCAGCTGTGGGCGGAGGCCATGATGCTGTACCGGTCGGGGTTCCGGCTCTACATGACCCAGGAAATAGACAGGCAGATGCGCGAGAACAACAGACAGTACAGCTTCGACATGAACAGCGACCTGTTCTCGGACCTTGACGAGTATCTGGAGAGGGAATTGCCGGACAACTGGCCGTACATGAACCGCCAGGAGCGCAAGGCGTACATCACGCAGGGCGCGAGTCCGGCAGGCATCAGCACTGTACTGCTCCCGCGGAGGCAGGTGTGCGTAGAGGAGATCCTGACCGAAATGATGGATCTGCGGAAAGGGACCAAGGACTATCAGCAGCTGTCAAGAGAGATTGTGAAGTATATGGAGCGGGTGCATCCGGAGTGGGAATATTGCGCGCGCATATCGAGCGACCCGGTGTATGGGCGGCCGCGCGGATGGAAAAGAAAGGGGGTGCCGGCGGACGATATGGACAGCGGAATAATCTAAAGTGTCACTGGGTGTCACTGATAGCCAGTGACACGATAACGGACTGACAGTCATATATATTACACCCTTTATATATGTGTCACTGATATAAATAAGAAAAGGCAAAAATAATATATATAGTGCAGAATAATTATGCGCACGTGTATATATATCGCATATAATGAGACACACTCAGTGACACATCGAAAAATGCCGTAACAAAATTGAGGCTCAACGCCTTAAAGTGTCACTGGCTATCAGTGACAACCCAGTGACACCGGGGCGTTTCGGCGGGGTAGAAGTAAGCTAAGTGTCATAAATTGCAAAAATAGTATCAATGGGCGGAGCTGAAGCCCCGGAGCCGGGGACAAAACCGCCTGGAACAAGAGTAAAAACCAATAAAACAAAAGAACAATGAGAATGAAAAAGAAAATCAAAAGCCTGGTCAGAAAAGCGTATGACAGGCTGTTCCGCAAGAGAACTCGCGGAACACAAACCGGGGCACCAGACATTTTCAGTTTGGGATTTAATGGCTGCGGGAAAGGGACGTTGCAACTGAATCCGGAATGGTTGCGCAAACAGTTTGAAGAAGCCTACCCGGATGCCGCTAAATTCCTGAACAGCATAAAGGCGCTCCCGGATACTGAGGATGCTTTCATCCTTGACGGTAGCTTTGCAGCAAATGGAATCCTTTCTGCGCGAGGCTTGCCAACCTCTTATCGGGAATGGGAACGCAAATGCCTTGAGGATGTCAGAAAGCGATACCCGGACTTAAAGGTATTGGTTTTCCACGTAGAGCCTGATGCGTCAGCGAGTCAGTCGAAGTAGGCGTCAAGGGCAGATTCAGAGATCACACCCTTTGCAATAAGAGCATTCAGGATTCGGACAAACTGACGGCGTGAAGATTCAACTTCGGTTGTGACATTCTCGGATATGCCATATTTAGTTGCTATTCTTACCAGGTCTTCGGAAATTGTCGGCACAGAATACAATCCCATTGCTTTTAAAGCGGGCACTTCGTTAAGATTGCATTCTACTCCCGTCAAGTTTCCCAGGCGCTGATCGGCAGCTGCAAACTCAGGGATGTTGCGATTCGCAAAATCTCTCATAATGATAGAATTTAAAAATTAGACAGTGCAAATATAAATCATTCGGCCGGAATCCGCAAAATTCCCATATAGAATTTAAAGATTAGACACCTTTAGGGTTCCGGCTGATTTTAAACAAAACCAAATAACAATGGAAAGGAAATTTGAAGAAATCAAGCAGGAGATCCTGCGTAGGGCACATGAGGCCAATGCGTGCAAAGAGCAGTACGGACGCGCCTATAAGGCCGAGGACATGGCGGGGCTGTGCCGGGTGATCAAGGACAACTGGAACTGGTGTTGTATTTGGAATGTAGTGACGCCGGATCTGCTGGAGAAGTATCGCGAGGAGTTTGCGGGGCAGCTGATCTATATGAATGTCGATACCGACAAAGGATTCTTGTTTGCATCGGGCAACGCCACGGTGCGGGCATGGGGCAACGCCACGGTGCGGGCATGGGACAACGCCACGGTGCGGGCATGGGGCAACGCCACGGTGGAGGCATCGGGCAACGCCACGGTGCGGGCATGGGACAACGCCACGGTGCGGGCATCGGGCAACGCCACGGTGCGGGCATCGGGCAACGCCACGGTGCGGGCATGGGGCAACGCCACGGTGCGGGCATGGGACAACGCCACGGTGGAGGCATCGGGCAACGCCTATTGTACTTCATATTGGATAATTGAGTGCAAATTGTCAGAGAAGGCTCTGTATAGAGTGCGTTCGACCAATACCGTCTACTTCGCTTCGGATGACCTTGAGTTTGTGAAGCAAGATCCAACACAGCAGGAGTCATGAGTGCGAAACCGATAAAAGTGGCGAACCGTTCCCTGGCCAGACAGACGAGCTTAAGACTTTTCGATAAAAAGGATGTGTACGACATAGCAGATTATCGGGTGCTTGATATAAAGCCGGTAGATCATCCTAACGAACATGGTGTGCTGATGCCGCAGTTGTTTCTTGCGTTCAAGAATACCAAGACGGCTCTGTTCCTGGTGCTGGTGTCTCGATCGCCCGACGGTCTCTATAGGTACAACTTCGAGATCGTGCATCATACCGGTGGTGGATCGTTCGGGTTTCCTTCTATGAACTCTCATAAAGTCGGCAAGACTCTGAAGATTGTCTCATCAATGCCATGAAACTATGCGAGTCCTCGGAATATGATCCGGAGCTTGCGGAGGCGGCGACAAAAACCTTGCCGCTGTTGACGAGAGTTAAGACATATCAGATGACGATATTCGACATATTGTAAACACAAAGCTATGTACTACATCGTAAGAATGGAATATTCCTCTGGGGTCAGATGCCATAGATCCAGTAGTGGTCCCGGCTATTATTATTACTGGGGATGGAACGATATAGCCGTTGAAGAAATATGCGAGACGAAAGAAGAAGCAGAAGCAAATATGTCAAACCACGGAGGCATGTTCAAGGCAAATTATGAGATAATCGAACTTAATCAGTTTGACGATTCCGATTACCAGCTTACGTTCGGTAAGTACAAGGGGGAACTGCTTAAGGATGTAGGCATATCGTATCTGCTTTGGCTGTATAACAGGGGAATCATAGTCAACGACCGGATAAAGACGCTTCTGGTAAAGCACGGTATTCTAAAGGACGACCGTCTCAGTAAAAAGTATAATGCTGCAATTAAGCGTCTGATAAATCGCGAAGAAATAGAGAAAAGGGCGTGGGAAGAAATGCTTAAATCAGAGGAAATGTAGAAACGAATTAAAGGGTAAAATAAGAATGAAAGATAATAAAGATAAAACGACCCTCGACGATATAATGCGAATGGTCAAGAAGGACAACAGATGTGCCAACGCGGCATTGATACTGTCCGCGCTGACAGTAATACTTATTATCGCCTGTGCGATATTTAAAGTATTCCGGCCTGTCTGACAGCCGTCCAAATGGAAAGCAAAAACGCAAGTATCGAAACTATAAGACTTATACGGCCATATATGATGCCTTTAATCTTATATTTCAAGTCAACGATTCTGTCATTCTCGGCCTTGTCGATTGCGGCGATTTTATGCTTGCAATCCTTATAAAGCGGGTCGAGGTATTGCCCTCGGGTAACAAGAATGTGGCCGCCCATCAGAACATTCACGGCTTGATAATCCTTAAGAAGCGTTACGATCGCGGGCCAATAATTGTCTGCGAGTTCGTATCCCTTATCACACGGCAGGGTGCCGTCTCCATCCTTAAGGAAGTCGATCACCCGAATGGCGCCCTCATAAAACTCTTTGCTATGCTCCATGGTAAAAAGTCGTTTGGATGGATTATCAGACGCCGCCGGCCTCGTGGTAGGCGCGGATGGCGCGGACGATGTAGGCGGCCTGTTTGCCGCGGCCGAGGGCGTCAAGGATGGCGGCCACATCCTCGGGAACACGTAGCGATATTGATTTAGCGGTGGTCTTTGGACGCCCCGCTCCCTGGCGAGACCCGCCCCATGTGCCGGCGGACTGATTTAAATTATCATTTTGCATAATTCAAAATATTTTTACTAACTTTGTAACCGTAATCGTAATCAAAAGCCGAGACAGGAGGGCTTCCGCCCTCCCTGAGAATCAATTTCCGATTTCAATCTTGATTTTGATTCCCAGCACTTTGAAAGTGATTGTCAACTTGGCTTTCATAGTGGCTCGGTTTTGGGTTTTTCCCTTGCTTTGGTTTCGGGGATTAACCATTGGCAATCTCTCTTGATTGCATTACAAAGTTAGTGAAAATATCTTGAATTTGCAAATAAAAATCAAGATATTTTCACTTTTATTTTGTACAAAAATCAATGGTGACGAAACATTCTGAGGAGAGTGAGAAAGCGATAGAGCAGTACCTGGTGAACGAGTGCCGGGAACGCGGATGGCTGTGCCTGAAGTTCGATCCTCCGGGTTCGAAAGGCTGGCCGGACCGCATAGTGCTGCCGGGAACCGGATATGCCTTCTTTGTCGAGCTCAAGAGCAAGGGCGCGCCGTTGCGTCCGATGCAGAGCGTAAGGCTGGCTCGGTTGCGAAACGGAATCGCGCATGTGTATGTGTGCGACAGCAAGGAGAAAGTAGCCAAGACCCTTGATCTGGAGCAAGGAATGGTGCAAGAAACCGGGTTGAACTGGACGGGTCTTACCGAACGGATCCGCAACAAATGGAACGGATTGGTATGACGGGAACGAAGTTTACACCGCATCCTTACCAGCGAGCGGCGATCGACTGGATTATGAAGCATCCGCAATGCGGACTGTTCATGGAGATGGGTCTCGGCAAGTCCGTGTGCACCCTGACGGCCATACAGCGGATGGTTGACGACTTGTGGATAGGCAACGTGCTGGTGGTGGCGCCCAAGAAGGTGGCCGAGTCCACATGGAGCGACGAGGTGGCGAAATGGGCGCACTTAGACCTGCGCGTGTCGGTGGTGACCGGAACGCCGAAGCAACGACTTACAGCCCTTGCGACACCTGCGGAGGTATATGTTATCGGCAGAGACTCCGTAACGTGGTTGCAGGGGTTGAAAGAGGACCAGCGACCAAGGTTTGACATGATAGTGCTGGACGAACTGACCAGCTTTAAGAACACGAGTTCGCAGCGCTTTAAGGCTATGAAGAAGCTACGTGTCGAGGCAGCGCATATCGTTGGACTGACCGGAACGCCGGCACCCAACAACCTGATAGATCTGTTCGGTCAGATTTATTGTTTGGACGGCGGCGAAAGACTCGGGCCGTTCATTACAAAATACCGTGCGAGGTACTTTAATACATTCATTAAAAACAATATACCAATCAAGGTGACGCCCAAAGCCGATGCCGAGCGCGAGATTATGGCCAAAATCTCGGACATTTGTTTCTCGCTGAAGGCCCAGGACTACCTGACGTTGCCGGAGATAGTGTACAAGGATGTGTACGTCACGTTGCCATTGTCGCTGATGATGCGTTATCGCAAGTTCGCCAAGGATTATGTAGACTTGCTGTGCCCGAAGGGTCTGACGGTGACAGCCCCTAACGCGGCCGCACTGATCAATAAATTGGCACAATTCGCAAACGGGTGCGTGTACGACGACAACCGGAACGAGATAGAGATCCATCAGGCCAAGCTGGACATGCTGTTCGATCTGATAGAGTCTGCGCACAGTCCGGTGCTGTGCTTTTACAGTTACATCCATGACATGCAGCGCATCATGGGGCATGCGCCCAAAGATATGCGTGTGCGTGCGTATCGAGGTCCCGAGGACCTGAAGGACTGGAACGCGGGGAATATAGACCTTCTGTTGGCGCATCCGGCCAGTACGGCGTACGGTCTGAACATGCAGCAGGGCGGACACGTGATAATATGGTTCGGGACGGGATGGAACTTAGAGTACTACCAGCAGGCCAACGCCCGTCTGTACCGCCAGGGTCAGAAGTGTCCGGTGACGGTTGTTAACCTCATTACCCGCGACACAGTGGACGAGCGCATGTTGGGGGCGCTGAGGGGTAAAGCCGACGTGCAGGACAGCGTGGTGAAAAAACTTGCCATGGATGTTGCAAGACATTATGGATAAGTGGATAATATTTATTATCTTTGTATATAGAACGATATGGCGGTATAATGGGTGACAAGGGGAATAAGAGAGCGATACGCATAATGTTCACGGAGGCAGAGTTCGGATATCTCCGTGACTACGCGCATATATATAATTACCCTTACCCCGCAAAATTCGCAAGGGCATTAATCAGGATAGCAATGAGTAGGTTAACAGAAGTAGAATATGTGTATGGCTCGCGCACACAAGGCGAGGACGAGATAAAGGACATGTTCCAGAACTATTCGGACTGGGAACGGTCGAGCGATCATGCGTTCGGCCCGAACATAAACAAGAGAAGATGATATGTCCAGGAACCGTGATTACATAGACTTGATTAACACCCTGCGCTGGCGTAAGGTGCGGGCGTCGGTGCTGGAGGAGCATCCTTTCTGTCAGGACTGCGAGGGCGAGGGTAAGGTGGCTATGGCGACCGAGGTTCATCACGTCGTACCGTTGGAAAGCATCAAGGATTACGGTCGTATGCAACGCATGGCTTACGATCGTGACAACCTTGTGGCCCTGTGCACAGCGTGCCACAAGGCCCGCCACGTGGCACTAAAGAGCAACAGCAAGGAGGAGAAGCGCAAAAGAGACTTGAAAGCGGTGGAGGATTTTGCCCGCCGATGGTATGGAGGGACCCCGGGGGTGGTTTTTTCAGAGACCCCGGGGGTGCGTTAAACCTCCCCCCGCTCATTCTTAAAAGCGCGACCAAAATTTTTGAAAAAACGGCAAAATGGGGAAAACGGTAGAAAAACGCGAAAAAACGCAAGGAAATGACGAAAAAACCGCCAAAAAAGTTCCGTCACTCGAGCGTTACGTTCGGAAGATAAAATCCGCCATGCAGAAGTGCGGCACCTACGACGCTAACCTGGAGTTCCAGATTCTCAACCTTGCTCGGTCCCTTCGGCTACTCGCCCTGGTCGATGCAGAGATGGGACAGCCGGACTTCGAGCTGGTCGTGATGAAGTTGACGCGAGACGGCGAGCAGCCGATGGAGAATCCATTGCTCAAGACGCTGGACCGCGCTCAGACGCAGGTCAACAGGCAGATGACGCAGCTCAAACTGACCGTCGAGGACCTGATAGGCGCGCCTGAATTGCCCGACGGCGTAGACGAACTGACATCCGTACTTGACAAAATCAATTAGCCATGATATATAAAGGATCATTCTTAGACCTTCAGGGACGGTATATCTCCGTTGATATAGTGAGCGGGCCAGTCTCACCAAAACCCACCATTATCTCTATTGGACAAGCATCCAGTGGGATATTCTTTGCTAAAGACAATCCAGTGGAAACTGCTCATGCCTATAACGACCAGTTCGACATCATTATGCGTGAGAGCTGCACCATACGGCTGCTTGCTTCGGCGCCGTTGACGCACCTCTATTCGCAGGATGTTCTCGACAACAAGGTAACGGTGACTCGTTCCGGCGAGGTGATTTTTATGGGATATGTGGAGCCGCAGGCCTTTTCGCAACCTTTCAACAGTCGATATGACGAGGTGGAGCTGTCGTGCATCGACTTGTTTTCTGCGCTACAGTATCGTGTATGGGGCGACGTGTCACGCGCCGATGTGGACTACGACACGGCCAAGGCCGCTGCTACGCGCATGACCTTCGGAGACGTTCTGAAGAAATGTACCGATGCCGTCGGCGCAGATCTGCAGACGATAACAGACGGCACGATAAAGGCAGGTACCCGTGACGCCCTGTCCGGCATAGAGATTGACAGTACTGTATTCTTTGGCGACGACGAGGAGAGCGCATGGACTCTGCTGGAGGTGGCCGAGGGCATACTTCAGTACCTTAATTTGCGCATGTGTCTGCATAAGGGCGTTATCAAGATCTATCATCCCGACAAGCTGGGCACCGGTGCCACGGTGAACATCGATCTGTCGAAGACTTGGGACCGCAAGCATCAGATGGAGGTGGGGGAGACCTACAACAAGCTGTCTCTGACGGTGGAGCGTGAAACAGTAGACCAGGTTATTCCCGACATCCTGGACGATGAAATGTTGGAGCGTGTTTACTCTGGTCGGCAGCTGTGGTGTTCGGAGTATCATGCACCGCGTATCAACTCGCTGTTCTATGTGATGGAGCTTACATCGCATTCTGCGGGCTGGGCCTGTCAATCCGCCGTGAAAAGGGATCATTACATCCGGGTGTTAGATGCTCAAGGATGGAAGTTTGGTGGCGTTAGCCTGACCAACGCCAGTCAGCATCTCCACGACTATCTGGCCTATTACGACCCCAAGGAGTACAGTCAGGAGGCAGCGCCAAACAATCTGCAGCCATGCCGGGGCGCGATGCTCCTGGAGGTATCG
Organism: uncultured Porphyromonadaceae bacterium; assembly: GCA_902468245.1. Taxonomy (GTDB): domain Bacteria; phylum Bacteroidota; class Bacteroidia; order Bacteroidales; family Muribaculaceae; genus Lepagella. The sequence goes on from CABQXY010000011.1 coordinate 127,285, forward strand.
ACGGGCGAACAGGAATACGGGTATGAGGATAATTCCATATCCGAGAAGCTGGACACATCGAAATATCTTGTAATAGGTGTTAACGGCCAGACATCCGAGATACCGGGCCCGGATCCAGGAGATCCGGAGTCCGTCGTAGACGGGATTTCCGCAAAGTTGAAACCCGCGTGTCCGGTGGCCGAATACTCGGGATCATCACTCGTGTTGTCCCCGACTGACGACGACACGACAAGATATGTGGTATTTTCCGGGAAGATGAGGCTGAATCCTGTGCATGTGGCGCCGGAGAAGTATTCCAAATTTGTAGCAGACGCCAAGTCTATAAACGAAGCCATTATCGATGTCTTTAAAAAGCAGGTACCGTCTCAATGCAAGACAGACGCGCAGAGGGCCGGGTATAACTGGGCGCTGGGTCAGCTTTCGGCCATGAAGGTCGCCGACCTTGAAATGTGGCAGGAGATTACACGCGGTGACGGAGCTCCGTTAAATTGCGACATGTCGGTGACGAAACATTGGTGGGAAACAAGCGAGGGATCATTTGGACTGGCGCTCGGTCTCGCCTCCCTTCCCAGAGAGGACTATGACAGCGATCAGGAGGACGAGGCCCACGACGGCAAGCGGTATTACGTGCGCCGCTACTGGCATTGCGCTACGCCCACATCGATACCGACGCCAATAGACTACGCCGTGACCGAAGGACTGTTCCCGGTGGAAGATGACGAGAAATTCGCGTTGCTGGAATATGCCTATTCTCAGGGTGGCGGTCACTCCGGACAAAGTATTGACACCATCCGCCAGCTGCCGCTGCTGCAGTGTATGCTTATAGTGGGCGATAAATGCCTGGTGCAGAAGATGGAGCCCGAACTATGGGATGACCCGATGGAGTGCTACGAATGGCGTACTTATATGACGCGTGAGCAGTGCGCCAACGACGATGTATATTTTCAGCAGTCCTTTAATCTGGGCATCGACATCAAGATAGGCGATAAAATAATAGGTCCGGAATACGACATTGCCAACAATATATCGTACAAGCTGGGCATCGACGCCAAGGGTACCGGCATACCGGTCCGCAAGTCTGACAACCTGTCGGGACCCGTGACGTTCCGTATCCTCGGGCCTTATAACGCCTTGTGGAAGAATATTGTCCGTTATGCTCCGAATTTTTGGAAACACACCACGTGGGCTACCGGATGGATTGCGATCCTGAACCGGGTGTCGGCTATATGGATGAAGGACTTCTCCGTGCAGATCAAGACCGACAAGGCCGATGACTCGGAGGACGGCGATCTGGTTTACACCTCTGACACTGACGAGAGTTTCATCAACAAGAAGGATGATCTGTCGTTTAAGTTTGCTACGGCGTTGAGCAACGACGAACGCAAGCTGTTAGGCGTGCCCGATGTGGTGTGCCGTAATACGCCTGTAGAAGTAGCCACCAACAAGCCTCTGACGTCAATCAGTGACACGCTCCGAGGCGCGACAGGTAAGCCCGAGCAGCTGTATATCGACTGGCACTGGAACAAGGCGCACAGAGCCCGGGTGAGCTTGATACACGGCGTCAAGGATATAGACGGTAATGTAGACCGCTTTAACCTATACAAGCATCCGGCAATGCCGGGAAAGGAGTTCCTGGTAGACGGAATTTCGCGGAATTTGGCGGAAGGCAGCGCTCAGATACGAATGACTGAAAAATGACCGACCTTGAAAAAGAAGAACTGCGTGCTGCAAAAAGGGAAGTCACTGCACGACTTGAGCGGATAGCTGTCGCGCGCTATCGGCTTCCAGCCGTTGACGAGCGGCTGGAAATATACGTCGCGGGCGTGATTGACAATCCCGAGCAGCACAATCTGTGGGAACAGCTGTCTGTGGAGCTGTTTTTTCGCAAGATAGACCGGTACGGGCTGGCGCGCGTGCCGGTGCAGCGCTTTTTTACTCTATACGAGAATCTGTACTTTCCAAGCAAGACATCGGCGTTGGCGCAATATAGGCTGACGCCGGTACAGGCCTATCAGTTCGCCAACGTCTACGGTTTCTGGCGTCCTAATGGGCGGCGGGTAGTGCGCGAGTGCTGTCTGTATGTGCCGAGGAAGTTCAGTAAGACTACCGGCACCGCATCGTTCGCCGTCAACGATCTGCTGTATGGCGACAACAACGCCGAGGTGTATGTGGGAGCCAACAGTCAGGACCAGGCAAAGAAGTGTTTCGAGGTCATACGCGGTGCCATTGGTAAACTTGACAACCGCCAGAAGCGATTCTGGATAAACAAAGAACAGATCTATCCACGCAAGGGCAATCCGCGTCAAGCCTTCGCCCAATGCCTGACGGCCAACGCCAAGACCAAGGACGGCCTTAATGCCTCTACGGTGATCATGGACGAGTTCAGTCAGGCGCGCGATTCCGAGCTGCTGACCGTACTGACAACCTCGATGGGCGTGCGCGAGAATCCCCTGACCGTGATTATCACCACTGCGTCGGATGTGTTCGACGGCCCCTTTTACGCTATGCTCCAGGGCTACAAAGAAGTGCTGTTAGGCAAAATCGATGACGACTCGCTGTTTGCCCATCTGTTCGAACCTGACGTTGACGATGCCGAGAACGACCCCGCCACATGGCGCAAGGTGCATCCGCATCTCGGCATCACGGTGCAGAGCGACTTCTACGAGCAAGAATACACGAAGGCCATGCGTAACGGTGCCGCCGCTATGCTGGCGTTCCGCACCAAGTTGCTGAACCTGTACACCGTCAACGAGCAGAAATCGTGGATACCTGCTACGCGCGCCCGCGACATCGCGCGCAAGGCCACGGTAGAGGGTATTGTCGGGATGCCGGAGGCAATGGTGGGTATAGACCTGTCGGTGCGCGGAGACTTCTCGGCCGTGACGGTAGGATTTTATAACCCGAATGACTACAGCTTCGGCTACATTACGGACTACTTCTTCCCGGAAGGAGCGCTGGAGGGACATGTCAATGAACGACTGTACCGCAAATGGGCGTCGCAAGGCTATCTGCATCTGTTGCCGGGTGATGTAATAGACCATGACAAAATAGTGGACCATGTAATGCTGATAGCCGAGCATACCAAGATTCTGAAAATTGGTTATGACGCATATAAAGCGCAGGATGTGGTCAACATGCTAAAGACTATCGGAGACGCACGCCGTGTTGTGGCAATCAGTCAGACCAAGGGCAATTTCAACGCGCCGGTTGAGAGTTTCGAGCATGGTGTGTGGACCGACCATATCTGGATTAATGACAACCCAATCAATTTCTATTGCTTCGGCAATGCCGTGATAGAGGAGGACAACATGGACAATAAAAAGCCGGTAAAGCGTGTGGAGACCCAGCGCATTGACGGCGTAATTACCATGTTGATGTGCCACCGTTTATGGCTTGATGAGCATTGAATGGTTAAAGTTTGTTAATAGCGCTGTAAAGTGTCAAAAGGTGGTCACCTTTTGGGGTGTCCGGGCCTATTTGTAGAAGCATTAATACAAATGGCCCAGGCTAAAAATATATTTCAGAAGTTTGCATCGGTAATCGGTAAACCTTTCAGACGGGAGCAGTCCAAAGACGGCACTCCCGTTGCGGGGGACTATACTCAGGTATTCGAGGCCTATGCCCTCGGACTTGGAGGGATGCCCATGAGTATCGCCACCGTTTACGCCTGTGTAAAACTGCTGTCGGAGGCCGTTGCGTCACTCCCGCTGAGGCCGTTGCGCAAACGTAACGACATCTTTGTGGAGGATGATGGCGAAGACTGGGGTTATCTGCTGAACGTAGCACCTAACGACTGGGAGAACGCTTACGACTTCAAGAAACGCATGGTGTCCGAGATTCTTCTGGAGGGCAACGCATATATCATTCCGGTAAAGAGGTATGATAATCCGCTTGTAACAGACCACGTGATTCTGGCCGACCGTGGCACGGTACAGCATGACACCGTGCGCGACATCTATTCATACCAGGGCCGCACGTATCGTCCCTGGGAGATAATTCATATAAAGAACATCAGCAATCCGATGGATCCGAAGCGCGGACTGTCGGTGCTGTCGTATGCCCGTCAGACCATATCGGTTGCGACGGCCGGCAATCAAGAGACCGAGAAGCGGTTTCTGAAAGGTGGTGCTGTCCGTGGTATCCTTACAGGGGCGGATTCAGGAACCTGGGGCCGTGGTAAACTGGCAGACGACCAGATGGACAAGATGGCCCAGAGCGTTGACAGACGTCTGAACGAGGCCGGGGAGAAGATTGTAGCCATCCCCAATGATGGCAAACTCATTCCATTAAGCATGACGAGTGCCGACCTTGAGTTCCTGTCGACGCGCCGCTTCACGGTGACTGAGATCTGCCGGTTCTTTATGGTCAATCCCATGTTCGTGTTCGCGGACTCAACCAGCAATTACAAGAGCGCGGAGAATGCGAGCGTGGACTTCCTGAACAAGACATTGAACCCTTTGCTGCGCTCGATCGAGACGGAATTACACGCCAAGCTGATAGGTAAGAGCGTATGGCGCAAACGCCGCATCGAGTTTGACCGGAGCGGTCTGCATGTGTGCGACCTTATGACGCGCGTACAGTGGCAGCAGGCAAGACTGGCGGCCGGACTTGCGACACCTAACGAATTGCGTAAAGAATCCAACATGCCGACGGTGGCCGACGGTGACGAGCTGCTTGTTTCGGCCAACCTCAAAACGATGGCTCAGCTGCGCGTGGAGGGTATGACCGGCGCCCATGCAGAGCATACACCCGATGATAATAGCGAAAATAACGATGGAGAATAAGGAAAAACAGAATTTAAGGGAGATAGTCTCGGAAGGCGTGCATATCCGCGAGTCCGATGGTAAGGAGTCCCGGACCATTACCGGATGCGCTATCGTGTTCAACACGGAGGCTACCCTCTACACATACGACGACAAGGAGTATCGCGAGCTGATACTTCCCGAGGCTGTACCGCAGAGTCTGCTGGATGAGTCGGACATCAAGATGACCATGTTCCATAACCGCGAGCTGATCCTGGCCCGCAGCAACAAGGGCAAAGGTACATTGCGCTACAGCCGCGACGACAAAGGCGTGTACTTTGAGTTCGAGGCCCCGAATACCGTTGACGGCGACAAGGCGCTGGCGCTGGTGCGCAGTGGCGATCTGTCCGGATGTTCCTTCGCCTTTACAATCCGCGACTGGGATACATTCGAGGATGTAGAGGTGCGCAAGGAGGGAGACAAGACCATCGTATTGAGCAAGATTCGCGAGATTGCGGAAATACGCGACTTTACAATAGCGGCCGATCCGGCATATCCGACAACGGAGGTGAAGGCCCGCTGTCGCGAGATGCTGGGCGCGGCTGATGCCGAGGCCGAGACAAAACAGCCTGATACATGCGAGAAGAAGGGAGAGCGCGAAATCACGGCTCTGCGTCTGGCCTTGAGAAAAAGATAACGATTAATAACCAATATATTTCATTATGTCTGTAGAGAAGAAAAAGACGAAGGATATTAACATGCGTGAGATAGCGGACGCCAGTCAGGCAGTCGCTACGCGCATGAACGAGATCCTGGACACAGCGGAGAAGGAGGAGCGCGAACTTACGGACGCCGAGCGTACCGAGTTGCGCGAGCTCCAGGCCTATGACGAGCGCCTGCTGGCACGCGCTCGTGCCGGTGCCAGCGAGACCCGCGAGAAGTACGGCAATAAGTTGAACGCACATCTTGACGAGGTGGTGCGCGAGAACTTCAAGAAGGGTGTACGCACCGAAATGGTGTTCATGCGCGACGTAATGATGGTGTCGGATGTTAACGCTGGCGGTCTCGTACCTCTGAACGTTATGGACATCCTCAAGCCACTGGAGGAGGGCACCATCTACGACAAGGTAGGTATATCGCTTCCCACCGGGCTGTCCGGCACCTACGAGTGGCCCGTTTATGAGGCCGTGACCGCTACGGTTGCCGGCGAGGATGTCGCATTGTCTGACACCAAGCTCGATTTTAGCAAGTTGACCGCCAGCCCAGAGCGTATCGGCGTCAAGATTCCAGCCACATCGCAGAGTCTTCTGCAGTCGCAGGGTATTCTGGAGCGCATCATCCGCGAGGAGCTTCCGAAGTCGGTCGCCCGACTGATCAACAAGATCGCGTTTAGCCGTACCAAGGTCAACACCACCACCAACCTGCAGGGACCGTTCGTCGGCAAGACAGTCGGCACCATATCCGAGACACCGACCGCCAAGGAGCTTAATCTGATGAAGGCCGGTATCCTGGCATCCGGCATTGACGGCGAGCACATGGCATGGGTGATGTCGAAGTCGATGGAGGCTATCCTGGAGGTCGAGCCCATCAACAAGGAGGGTGTTTACATTCCGATGATCCAGAACCATACGCTGTTGGGCCTGCCGGTGTTTACATCGAACTTCATGCAGGATGCCGACGGCACTCAGTACGTAGGCATCGGCGACTGGCGCTATCAGATGATCGGTCTGTTCCACCAGATACGTTTCATCCTCGACCCGTACACGCTGGCCGATAAGGACGAGATACGTTTCGTGCTGAACTGCGATTACGCCACCAAGTGCCTGCGCTCTGAGGCGTTTGCCATCAGCAAAGCTACAAAGGCCGTTACAGCCGACAAGAATAGTTAAAGCCTGACGAGATATGGCTCTGATACCCCTCGATGATTTTAAGGCCCACTGTCGCATCGAAAGCTACGTGGAGGACGGCGACCAGGACAAGAACCTGGCTGCTGCCCTTGACGCGGCCGAGAAAAGCGTATTCAGCTACATCAACAGGGATTCGGCCGAATATAAGTCCGACGAGGACCTTCCACGCGATCTGCGCTGGGCCATCATGGCGGTAGGCGCGCACTTCTTCGCGCACCCGGAGCCGACCGAGAGTGCCATGCAGCAGACAGTACCATACGGACTGGAGTATTTACTTAAGCCCTACTGGGTATTCAAGGAACCTAAAAGAGATTGAACGATGATGGCGGGAAAGCTGACGGAGCTCCTGGAGGTGCAGGACGCAGTGAAGCTGGACGGAACTTTTTCGTCCGGTACCGTGAAGTATGTGCCTCGCAAGGGCTATGTGCGCGCGGAGCTGCGCAAGCAACGCGGTACTATCCGTGAGTCCGGAGGCGAAATATTCTCGGCATACGATGCCGAGTTCAATGTTCGCTATCACCACAAGATCTCCGAGGGATCCCGAGTGCGCCATCTGACAGACGGAGGTCTTAAGTATCGTGTCGATAATGTATTGCTTAACAAGGCACGCGGGATGAAAACCCTGCAGTGCTCAAAAATTAACGACTGATGGCACTGGAAGTGGATACACAACGGTTGTGGGGCTTATTGGAGGAGCTTGACCCCAAACGCAGAGCCGCCGCAATGCGTAACGGTATGCGCGCTGCGGCTCAAAAGGTCCGTCAGGCGGCCTTCCGCAACCTGACAAGTGGTTCGCCCGCCTTGAAGGGGCGGACGTCCGAGGTCGCCAAAGGCATTCGTGTGGTACTGTACCGTACCATGATAGGATTCCGCGTCACTGTCGGCACTAAACGCAAGACCTATGACAAGAGCGCAAGGGACAACAGGGAGAAGGCGTTTCGCCGGCTCCGAGTGGTTCCGCTCTGGGCAGAAGGAGGTACGATGCGACGCAGGACGCGCGGAGGATTCTTCCGTAAGGGAGCAGACCGAGGCGCGATGCCCGCTTATCGCTTCATGGAGCGGGCCGAGGCACAGACCATGCCGGACATACAGTCAACCATCCGCCAGGAGATAGACAAGAGCATAGAAAGATCAGCTAAGAAATATGGCAGCAGCTACAACAAATAGAACCATCCTGAGCATAGGAATATTGGTCAAGACACTGCTAAGCGAGTGCATCCCGAACGTTCCGGTGTACACGGTACGGGCTCCTCTGGAGGGGACGTTGCCGGCCGTAGTGTATCGACGCGCGGAGCTGGACGCCCAGCAGGTCAAGACGGGCAGACCGGCCACGACATGCTATGTGGAGATGGAGGTGTGGAGCGACCGTTACGAGGAGGGCATATCCATTGCGGAGGCCATCCGGGCCAAGCTGGACGGCCTCGCTGCCGAATGGGCGGACGGGGCATTGAGGCTTCGCTCCTGCTACCTGGACAACGCTTATGAGGACGCAACGCAGGATGGGCTGTACGTTCAGGCATTGAGGTTTCGAATGAGCAGCTAATTATTAACAATCAATAATCAATCAATATGTCGGAAACACAGACAACACCCACTGGATATGTGAATGGTAGCGACATGCTGCTGATGATCGGGGAGTCGTGTGTCGGCCATTGCACCTCGCACAAAGTGCAGTATGGCACGGACACAAAGGCTCACAACGTCAAGGCTCCAGCATCCGTGACCACCACCGGGACAGACCTATATTCGGAGGAGACCGTGACCGGACTTTCGATTACAATCGACTTCGAGGGTCTGCAGCACTATGAGGAGACGGAAAACAGCATCGGCAAGTTGCGCACAGCATGGAAAGCAGGAAAGCCCGTTACCGTCAAGTGCTTCAAGCGCGGCAGCGATACGGCTCCCTACCTCGTAGGGAAGTTCACGATCAGTTCGCTGACCGAGGACAATCCCGCGCGCGACGACTCTACATATTCGGGTTCGCTTAAGAATTGTGGAGCGCCTACTACCCTGAGCGAGTAATCCATTCCATTGTTCAGCGTCGGAATCTTTTGCGAGGCTCCGGCGCACCATAATAAAAACAAATGAATGCTATGAAGAAAATAATAATAGCCGGTAAAGAATATGAGGCTCACCTCACAGGTGGTACGCTGTTGCGCTTCAAGCGCGAGGCTGGATTTGACTTTCTGAAGGAACCTGAGCGCGTTGACTCCGAAGCATTATTTATTCTTGCGTGGGCCGCGCTGAAAGGCACTGCTGAAAGGTACGGAGAAAAATTTGACATGTCTGTCGAGGATATGGCCGATCAGATGTCGTTGGCAGAGTGTAACGCCCTGGGCGAATGGCTCCAGGCCGAAACGACGCCTGCAGATAAGGAATCAAAAAAAAAGAAGAAGGGGAACAGTTAGGCATCGATGACCTGATGGGGTTAGCACTCGGCGCCATGGGCATGAGCTTTGACACTTTCGCCGGTCTGACCATCCCCGAGCTTGAAAAATCCTTTGAATATTGGCATAGGATCCAGCAGCGCAACGAGCGTACACCCTGGGAGGTGATGCGGATGCAGGTGGCACTGACTCTGCAGCCATTCGTCAAAAACGACATTGACCCGAAGAAAATATTCCCTCTCCCGTGGGATCATCCGGAACGGCCGGAGGTCACGGAAGCCGAGAAGAAAAGGCAGACGGAACGAGTAAAGAAATATCTGGCAACAGGACACTGGGACTGAAATGGCAGGAAGCAAAACAATATCAATAGGCGTAAAGCTGGATCTTGACGAGAAAGGATTCAAGAATCTGGTCGGGAACTGCGAGGAATTTGCGAAGCTGATGGAGGCATCGGCCAGCAAGACTCAGGGTCTTAATAAGAGCCTGATCAACTTCGCATCGGCCGCTACGTCTGTCGCTACGTTAAAAAACGCACTTGCCGATGTGCAACAGACCCTCAACGGTATCACGGACGAGAGTCGTGGCTTCAGCGACGCCATGCGCGCCACAAACACAATGGCGGGCAAAGGCGCGGAGGATTTAGGCAAATTGAGGCGTCAGGTCTCGGATCTTGCAGACAGTGTGCCGGTAGCCCGTGACGCTCTCGCCCAGGGACTGTATCAGGTTATATCAAACGGAGTGCCGGAGGATAACTGGATAACATTCCTTGAAAAATCCGCGCGTTCGTCTGTCGGAGGCATAGCCAGCCTTAACAGCGTGGTAGGCGTCACCTCGACCGTGATCAAGAATTATGGCAAGTCCTGGGATGAAGCGGGCGAAATTCAGGACAAAATACAGCTGACTGCCAAGAACGGTGTAACCAGCTTCGAGCAATTGGCGGCAACCCTTCCGCGAGTCACGGGCTTGTCCGCGACTCTGAATGTAAGCATTGACGAGCTGATGGCGTCGTTTGCTACGCTGACAGGAGTATCCGGCAATACCGCCGAGGTGTCGACACAGTTGGCGGCAGTGTTCAACGCCCTGGTCAAGCCTACGAGCGAGGCGACCAAGATGGCCCAGCAGATGGGTATAGAGTTCAACGCCTCTGCGATCACGGCGGCGGGAGGGTTTCAGCAGTTCCTGACCAAACTTGACCAGAGCGTGCAGCAGTATGCTGCATCGTCGGGGATGCTGGCGGAGGAGATTTACGGCAAACTGTTCAGCAGTGCCGAGTCCTTGCGCGCCATCATACCTCTGCAGGGCGAGCTCCGCGACAAGTTCACGGCTAATATATCGGCCATGCAGGAGAGTGCCGGCACCATGGACGCCGCATTCAACGACATGGCCGAGACCGGAACTTCGGCTACACAGAGACTCAAGAATGAGTTCAGCGTGTTCGGAGATTTCGCCAACAGCATAGTGACGCCAGTCCGGCCGATGATAAACTTTTCATTGACAGTGCTGCAGGCTTCCGCGAACGTCGGTATGCTGGTCACGTCTACGCGGGCATTGATGGCGGCCACCCAGGGCTCCAGCATTATGAAGCTGGTAACGGTTGTAGGGCTTTATTCGACATCGACCGGACGAGCCACTATTGCGACGCTGGGTCTGTCAGCTGCAGTCACGGGGACACAGGCGGGAGCACGTGCCGCAGCCGTGGCATTCCGTGGGCTGATGGTGTCACTCGGAGTATTCGCAGCGATTGGCGCGGCTGTATGGGGCGTGACCAGAGCCATTCAGCGTATGCGAGGTGAGACGGGGAAAGCCGCGCAAACAGAGGATGCACTCGGAAAGGTACGCGAGTCCGTGTCGGTCAAGCTGGAGGAGCAGAAACTGAAGGTCCAGCAGCTGATCAAGACAGCAGAGGACGAGCGCGTGTCGATGGATAAGCGACTTAAGGCCGTCAACGAACTTAACAAGACCATACCCGGGTACAACGCCAATATTGATAAGACCACCGGAGCATACAGAGCAAGCAAGAATGCGCTGGACGCATACATTCAGTCGCTGCAGAAGCAGATGATGATGGAGGCGTCCAAACAGCAGCTTCAGGACCTGATGAACAAGAAGGCGCAGTTGTTGGTACAGCAGGCTAAATACAACCAGGCGGTTAACCGCAAACAGCAGAAGGCAGGGGAGGCCGAGGAGCAGTACAACGCAGACCAGACCGCGCGTTTGCAAGCGCGCCCAGGAAGCAATTATGCCAACTATCTGCGGACCCCGGCGGGTCGTAATCTGTCTCAGGCACGCACTGATCTCGCGAAGTTCAAAGGGCTGGCCCAGGAAACGGCCGACGCAATAAAGGCTGTCGATGATCAGGCGGCGGCACTGACACGCGCGTTAGGCGGCAATTTCATCCCCGACATAACGGATGATGGCACTGGTGATGGATCAGGTGCCGGTGGTGGAGGATTGGGCACTGGTTCAACTTCTGGCACGAACAAGCCTGTAGCGCCGGAAGGATCGCTGCAAGCGCTGAAAGACCAGGTGTCGGAGATTGACACCAAGATCCGATTCAGCACCGACCCGAACGAAATCAACGAGTTGCTGGCACAGAAGCAACAGCTGGAGCAATCCATCGACATCCGGGTGCGCTACATGAACGACAAGGAGAATATCGACGCGGCCACTGAGAAAGCTGAGATTCCTGTTGATGTGGACCGCGACTCGCTGAAGGACTCGATGCAACTTATTAACGCCGACTTCAAGAAAACGAATGCCGGCAGTAAGTCTCTGATGAAAAACATGGACGGTGTTGTGTCATCGGCGCGTTCGGCTGCGTCGGCATTCAGCGGGCTGGGCGAAGCAATGGAGAGTCCGGAACTTAACATAGCCGGCATAATCATGGGTGCCATCGCCAATGTAATGGCCGGTTACGCCCAGGCATCCGTTGCCGCTTCAGAGACCGGCAACCCCTGGGTATGGGCTGCATTCGCCATTGCCGGACTGGCCGAAGCTATAGGCGTGGTGTCGCAGATCAAGGCCGCCACGGCATTTGCAGAGGGCGGTATTGTCAGCGGTCCAACCTACGCCCTGGTGGGCGAGTATGCCGGCGCGCGGAACAACCCCGAGGTGATCGCACCTCTAAACAAGTTGCGAGATCTGATGCCGAAAGCTGGTGGCACTCCTGTTGTGCTGGACCATGAGATTGTGATTGATGGCTCCAAGCTAAAGATATTGCTGAGAAATATAAACAGACGAGACTCCTTCGTAGGGATGAAATAATGGGCGAATTGATCAAGGTAAAAATAGCCAAGGTCCCGAAGGGGACGGTGCGCAGCGGTGGAAGAACGTCGGGGAGCATCAGTAGTGGAGCGTCCATCGAGTTCGCCCAGCGTGCGGTTTATGCTCATTATGCCGACGAGGCCGATAAGGCTGCGCTGGCTGAGCGTGCCAAGGAAGCTGATCGGCTGACATCAGAAGCTGCAAAAGACCTGGAACGTGCCGTTCTGTCGAAGTTGTTCATTCCTTATCTTGATACGGCAGCAAAAACATGGGCCGATGTGCGAAAAGATGAGGATTTTAACAGCGTCAAAATCAAGATAAGCCTTTGGACGGACGGCTTTCTGTCGGCTCACGGACAGAACCCCCAGGGTGGCGGCGGCACGGCGGGCAAGTCGTATCTGTCGCAGCTGCTGGACGTAGACCTCAGCACGCTGTCCTCCGGAGAGGTGCTTACGTGGAACGGCACCAAGTGGGTGAACTCGGCCCTTACACTTCCGGACATGGCGGGATACGCACTGAAGTCATGGGTGGAGGCCAACTACCAGCCCAAGGGAGACTATCTGACCAATAGCGAGGCATCGACATTCTTTGTCAGCAAGTTTGGTGACTCAATGACCGGTGCGCTCAATATCAGCAATTCGGAAGCCACTCAGATATGGCTAAACTCAAACGGCGCGGCGGAGACAGGCATCGGCTTAAAAGTCAATAGCGCGACATTGGGGTGGGTAGGTTATAATACTTATCGTGGCACAGTTCTGTACACCTATGACGGCGGCCATTATCTCGGCATACATCCCAATGGCACTCCGCGCTTTGACAGCAATGTTATATGGCACCAGGGCAACGACGGCTCGGGTAGCGGCCTTGACGCCGATCTGCTTGACGGCAACCACCTCGCCGACATACTTGCATCCAACGTGGCATCGGCGAGCAGATTGCAGACGGCCCGTACGATATGGGGACATGATTTCGACGGCACGGGCAATGTCAGCGGTACACTGTCGGAAGTCGAGCACATAATAATGTCGGGCGGCATTATCAGTGGAGGCTCATCACAAGGAGCCTATATCGGGCATTCCGGCGCAGGATTGGGCGATACATATACAGGCGGCCTCTTATATGCTTATGGCAACAATCCTCTGTACTTCTACACAAACAGCTCGCGAAGGATAATGATTGCCGGCAATGGTAACGTCGGTATCGGCACGGACAGCTCCGCATATAAACTTGACGTCAACGGGGCGACAAGAACAACGGCACTTGTCATCGGCGACTGCACAATCTCGTGGGATGCCGCCAGCAACATGCTGAAGGTAGACAGGGGGCTTTATTCCACGGGTGGAGTATCGGCCCACGGTGTAAACGCGAATGCAGGCGGAGGAGGAAGCGGAGGTAAGAATTATCTGTCCGATTTGCTTGATGTGCAGTTAGGGACACCTGCGGACGGACAAACCCTCGTTTACAAGAACAACAAATGGGTGAACGAGGCTTTATTTACACCTTCTTTAGCCGGTTATGCCCTTGAATCATGGGTTAAGCTAAACTTTGTTTCTGTGGACGAATTTGCGGATAGCAGTGAGGCTTTCCTGCAAAACGACGGCAGCAACGCCACATGGACATGTCTTGACAATCTGATACGGCATGTAGTTGGAGTGTTGAAAACACCCGTAGATACAGATATAATGCTCTTTAACAGTGACGGCAGCTGCTATATCAACAGGGTCAGCAGCCTTTGGGATTATGTCAAAAACAAAACCGACAGGCTGTATCTCGGCTATGAAGGCGACGGAGCCACGGAGTTCACGCTGTATAACATGATGTCGGCGTGCTTTGCCGGAAGCTCCATCGTTGACAAAGACAGGTTCTTCGCGGCGTCCTGGGAGGAAGCCGAGGGCGTGACCTACAGCGCCTCTGACTTCTGGACCTACATAAAGTCGAAAATGGGACTGGCCTTTACCGTTGACGGCGATAACGTGAGCATCGGATGCCAGCCAGGAACACTGACGCTGAACGGCGTCAAGATAAGCAGCGGCTCGGCAATCACATGCAACA
>CABQXY010000012.1:0-52698 GCA_902468245.1 uncultured Porphyromonadaceae bacterium
ATGAAGCCCCATCCCCAATCCGCCATTAAGTCGCGAGCGGACAAAAATATTAGGCTATTCAGATCGAAGTTTTTTGCACTTCGTTCTTGAATCTATGGGGGAAATATAAGGCATTTGGCCCTTTATCGTACACGTCTGGGGAGAGCCTGAGCTACTTCTTGACAAGAAGGGTAATGCCCATATTATTGTAATGATATAACAGAGGGCACTCCATGCGGGGTGCCCTCTGTTGTGCTGAATTTTGAACTGAAGAATTCAAAATTTCTAATTCAAAATTAGGGGTTACTCCCACTCGATGGTGGCCGGCGGCTTGGAGGAGATGTCGTAGACTACGCGGTTCACGCCGCGGACCTTGTTGATGATCTCGTTGCTGACCTTGGCCAAGAGCTCGTAGGGGAGGTGGACCCAGTCGGCGGTCATGCCGTCGGTGGAGATGACGGCGCGCAGGGCCACGCAGTTCTCGTATGTGCGTTCGTCGCCCATCACGCCTACGCTCTGCACGGGCAGCAGCATCACGCCGGCCTGCCATACCTTGTCGTACCAGCCTGACTGACGCAGGTTGTCGATAAAGATTTTGTCGGCGGCCTGCAGCACCTGTACCTTATGCGGAGTGATGTCGCCGAGGATGCGGATGCCGAGTCCGGGTCCCGGGAAGGGATGACGCCCTATCAGGTTCTGGTCGATACCCAATGCGCGTCCCACGCGGCGCACCTCGTCCTTGAACAGCAGACGCAGCGGTTCCACCACCTGCAGGTTCATCTCCTTGGGCAGTCCGCCCACGTTGTGGTGCGACTTGATGGTGGCCGACGGACCCTTGACCGAACAGCTCTCTATCACGTCGGGATAGATGGTGCCCTGGCCCAGCCAGCGGGCGTTCTCCTCTTTCTTCGCCTCGGCATTGAACACCTCGACGAAGTCGCGGCCTATTATCTTGCGCTTCTGCTCGGGCTCGGTCACACCCTTAAGGTCGTTGTAGAAACGTTCGGAAGCATCCACGCCCGTTACGTTCAGGCCCATGCCCTGGTACGACGCAAGCACGTCCTCGAACTCGTTGGCGCGCAACAGACCGTTGTTGACGAATATGCAGTGCAGGTTATGTCCGATGGCCTTGTGCAGCAGCACGGCGGCTACGGTGGAATCCACGCCGCCCGACAGACCCATTATCACCTTGTCGTCGCCGATCTTCTCCTTAAGCTCGGCAACTGTGGAGTCGATGAACGAGGCGGGGCTCCATGTGCCGGCGCATCCGCAGATGTCCATCACGAAGTTGGACAGTAGTTTCGGGCCGTCGGTGGAATGGAACACCTCGGGATGGAACTGGATGCCCCACGTCATCTCGCCACCGATATGGTATGCGGCATACTTCACGTCTTCGGTCGAGCCGATTACCTCGTAATTGGCCGGCACGGAGGTGATGGAGTCGCCGTGGCTCATCCACACCTGTGTGGGCGAGGGGAGGCCGTGCATCAGCGGGTCCTCGGGAGCCACGACGCTGAGCATGGCGCGGCCATACTCGCGGCTGGGAGCGCCCTCGACCTCGCCGCCGTAGGCGTAGGCCAGGTACTGCGCGCCGTAGCATACGCCTAACAGTGGCAGCTTCCCCTTGATCTGCGACAGGTCGGGCTTTGGCGCGTCCTCGTCGCGAACCGACGCCGGGCTGCCCGACAGTATCACTCCCTTCACGTCCGAATCAATCTCCGGAATCTTGTTGAAGGGATGAATCTCGCAATACACGTTCAGCTCGCGTACGCGGCGCGCTATGAGCTGGGTGTACTGGGAGCCAAAGTCCAATATCAGAATTTTTTCCATACGTTCTAAGTTGTTATCCCTCGCCGCGCGAGTAGTTGGGAGCCTCCTTGGTGATGGTGACGTCGTGGGGATGGTTCTCGACCACGGCGGCCGAAGTGATCTTCACGAACTTGGCCTCGTGGAGGGCGTCGATGTTCTTGGCGCCTACATAACCCATACCCGAGCGGAGACCGCCGATGAGCTGATAGACAGTCTCGCCGAGCGTTCCCTTGTAAGGCACGCGTGCCACGATACCCTCGGGCACCAGCTTGGAGGCGTCGCAGGTCTCGCCCTGGAAGTAGCGGTCCTTGGAACCTGCCTGCATGGCCTCGACGGAACCCATGCCACGATATGCCTTGAACTTACGGCCGTTGTAGATGATGGTCTCGCCCGGAGACTCCTCCACGCCGGCGAACATGGAACCCATCATCACGCAGTCGCCGCCTGCTGCAAGAGCCTTGACGATGTCGCCCGAATAGCGGAGACCGCCGTCGGCGATAACGGGCACGCCATACTTATGAGCGGCCTGTGCGGCGTCGAAGATGGCCGTGAGCTGGGGCACGCCCACACCGGCCACGATGCGCGTGGTGCAGATGGAGCCAGGGCCGATGCCCACCTTGATGCCGTCGGCGCCGGCCTTGACCAGATATTCGGCGGCCTCGGCAGTGGCGATGTTGCCTACTACTACGTCGATTGTCGGGAAGTTTTCCTTAACGGCCTTGAGAGTGCGGATCACGTTGGCCGAATGACCGTGTGCCGTGTCGATCACGACGGCGTCCACGCCATTCTCCACCAATGCCTCCACGCGCTTCAGCACGTCGCCCGTCACGCCCACTCCCGCAGCCACGCGCAGACGCCCCTTGGCATCCTTGCAGGCGCGCGGATACTCGGCTATCTTCGTGATGTCGCGGTATGTGATGAGGCCCACCAGGTGGTTTTCCTTGTCCACCACGGGCAGCTTCTCGATCTTGTTCTGAAGCAGTATCTTCTTGGCTTCGTCCAGGTCGGTCTTGTCGGTGGTGATGAGCTTGTCGGAAGTCATGATCTTCTCCACCGGCACGTTGAGGTCGGACTGGAAGCGGAGGTCGCGGTTGGTGATGATGCCTATCAGGTGGTTCTCGTCGTCCACCACGGGAATGCCGCCGATGCGGTTCTCGCGCATCAGGCGCAGGGCCTGGGCCACGGTGGCCTCCTTGGTGATGGTGATGGGATCGTATATCATACCCGAGTCGGCGCGTTTCACCTTGCGCACCTGTGCGGCCTGGTCGGCGATGGACATATTCTTATGAATCACGCCGATACCGCCCTCGCGGGCGATTGCGATGGCCATAGGGGCCTCGGTCACGGTGTCCATGGCGGCGGACACCATCGGTATCTGAAGCTCGATGTTACGCGAGAATCGCGATTTGAGCTGCACCAGGTTCGGGGTCACCTCCGAATATGCCGGAATGAGCAGCACGTCGTCGAAGGTGAAGCCTTCCTGGGCTATTTTCTCTGATTGGAATGACATGGCGGGCTTATTTAATGAATTCTTGTAATGCGGGAGAGGTGATGAAAGTCTGGGTGCGGTCGGGGCCGACGGAAACGAGTCCGACGGGTACGCCGGTCAGCTCCTTGATGGTCTCGAGATACTTCTTGGCGTTCTCGGGCAGGTCCTCGTAGCGGGTCACGCCGGTTATGTCCTCCTTCCATCCGGGAAGTTCCACGAACACGGGCTTGACGCGTTCCAGCGCGGCGATGGTGGCCGGCGGATTCTCTATCATCTTGCCGTCCAGCTCATAGCCCTTGCATATCTTGAGGGTGTCGATGCCGCTGAGCACGTCGAGCAGCGTGATGGCCCAGTTGGTGATACCGGCCAGCTGCGCGGTGTAGCGTGCTACCTGCGCATCGAGCCAGCCCACACGGCGCGGACGACCGGTTACGGTGCCATATTCATGACCGCGTTCGCGGATGCCGTCGCCAATCTCGTCGTGCAGCTCGGTGGGGAAGGGGCCCTCGCCCACGCGGGTGCAGTAAGCCTTCAGCACTCCGGCCACGGTGCCGATGTGTTGCGGTGCGATACCTGCGCCGACGGGTACTGAAGCCGACGACGGCGTGGAGGACGTTACGTAGGGATATGTGCCGTGGTCGATGCACAGCATCATGCCCTGCGCGCCCTCGAACAGGATGTGGCCGTCGCCCTTGAGGTGATGATTGATGAGCGCCGAGGTGTCGGTGATCATGTGGCCGATCTGACGGGCTATCTCCATATACTGGTCATAGACCTGGTCTGCGTCGAATTCCGGCAGTCCGAGAGCCTTCAGTTCCGGGTTCTTGACAGCCAGCGCGGCCTCGAGACGCTTGCGGAAATATGCGGGTTCCTGAAGGTCGCCGATGCGGAGACCGATGCGCGAATACTTGTCGGCATAAGCCGGGCCGATGCCGTTCTTGGTGGTGCCGATCAGGTCGGAGCCACGGTTGCCCTCGTAAGCGCCGTCCAGCACGGAATGCCACGGCATCACCATGGCGGCGCGGTCGGAGATGTACAGCTTATAGTCGGTCACGCCCTCGTCGGCCAGCTTCTGCAGCTCGGTCACTACCGATACGGGATTCACCACCATGCCGTTGCCCATCACGTTGATGGTCTCGGGGTTGAATATGCCCGACGGAATGGAGCGCAGGCTGTGCTTGCGGCCGTCGAACATCACGGAGTGGCCCGCGTTGTTGCCGCCCTGGTAGCGCACCACCATGTCGGCGTGGCTTGCGAAGTAGTCGGTGATTTTACCTTTGCCTTCGTCTCCCCACTGGGAGCCGAGTACAACTAATGTCTTTGCCATTGTATTGATTAGAAAAGGGTTACTCGGCGTCTCCGAAAACCTGTTTGTAGATGTAATCCACGTTCTTGAAATAGTAGTCGAGCGTGAAGCAGTTGTCCAGTTCCTCTTTGGTGAGGTTCTGCGACACCGTGGGATCCTGGGCAAGAAGCTCGGCGTAGGGCTTTCCTTCTGCCATGGCCTTCATCGCCAGGGGCTGTACGGTGTCGTAAGCCTTCTCGCGCGAGAATCCCTTGTTGATCAGGGCGTTCATGACGCGCTGTGCGAAGATCACGCCGTTGGTCATATAGATGTTGCTCTTCATGCGCTCGGGGAACACCGTGAGGTTGCCAAGGATGTTGCCCATGCGGTTCAGCATGTAGTCCAGCAGCTCGGTTGCGTCGGGCAGGATGATGCGCTCGGTAGCGGAGTGCGATATGTCGCGCTCGTGCCACAGGGCCACGTTCTGGTAAGCCGTCTCCATGTAACCGCGCAGCACGCGCGCGCAGCCGCACATATTTTCCGATCCGATGGGGTTGCGCTTGTGGGGCATTGCCGACGAGCCCTTCTGGCCCTTGCCGAAAGCCTCCTCCACCTCGTGTACTTCGGTGCGCTGCAGGTTGCGTACCTCCATGGCCATCTGCTCGATGCTGGCGCCGATCAGTGCGATGGCAGCTAAGTACCATGCGTGGCGGTCGCGCTGTATCACCTGTGTCGACACTGCGGCCGACTCGATGCCGAGGTGTTCGCACACATACTGCTGCACGAACGGCGGGATGTTGGCGTAGTTGCCCACGGCGCCGCTGATCTTGCCCACTTCCACGCCACGGGCGGCTTCCTCGAAGCGCGCGATGTTGCGCTGCATCTCCTGATACCACAGCGTCCACTTCAGTCCGAAGCTGGTGACGTCGGCGTGGATGCCGTGCGTGCGGCCCATGCAGGGAGTGTCCTTGTACTTCATGGCCTGGCTGCGCAGCATTTCGCTGAACTTGGCTAAGTCTTTGCGCAGGATGTCGTTGGCCTGCTTGATCAGGTAGCCGTTGGCCGTGTCAACGACGTCGGTGCTGGTGAGTCCGTAGTGCACCCACTTGCGTTCCTCGCCGAGACTTTCGCTGACGGCGCGGGTGAAGGCCACGATGTCGTGGCGTGTCTGTTCCTCTATCTCCTTGATGCGCGGAATGGAGAACGTGGCTTTGGCATACAGCTTCTCGATGTCCTCCGGGGGCACCACGCCCAGTTCGCGCCATGCCTCTGCCGAGAGAAGCTCGACCTTGAGATAGGCGTCAAATTTATTCTGTTCGGTCCATACAGCCCTCATTTCGGGGCGTGAATAGCGTTCAATCATTTTTGAATTAGTTGAATAAGTTGATAAAGTTGAAAAAGTTAAGATAATGGTGCATTCTTCAGATTGACTTGGTATTCTCTTAACTTTATAAACTTTTTAAACTTTATAAACTATAACATTACTTTACACGGTTCAGATAGCATTCCAGCGTGTTCTCCATGAGGCATGCGCGCGTCATGGGTCCCACACCGCCGGGTACGGGGGTGATGAGCAGAGCGGCGTCCTTGACGGCGTCGAAGTCCACGTCTCCCACCAGTTTACCCGTCTCCGGGTCGCGGTTGATGCCCACGTCAATCACGGTGGCACCCGGCTTCACGAAGTCGGCGCCGGCGAAGCGGGGACGTCCTACGGCCACAACCAAGATGTCGGCCTGCGCGGCTATCTGCGGCAGGTTGCGCGTGCGGCTGTGGGCCATGGTCACGGTGGCGTTGCGGTCCAGCAGCATCTTGGCCATGGGCAGGCCCACGATGTTGCTGCGGCCTATCACCACGGCATTCTTGCCCTCAATCTCCACGTGGTGCTCGTCCAGCATCTTCATGATGCCCTTCGGGGTGCAGGGAGCCACGCAGGGTCGCTTCTGCCACAGGGCGGCAACGTTGTGGGGATGAAAGCCGTCCACATCCTTCTCGGCGCTGATGGCCTCGATGACGCGGTCTTCGTTGATGTGCTTCGGCACGGGGAGCTGGACTAAGATGCCGTCAACCTCCGGGTCGTCGTTCAGACGCTGTATCTCGGCCAACAGCTGCTCCTCGGTGGTGCTTTCGGGCAAGCGCAGCGTGGTGCTCTTGAAGCCGCACTGCTCTGCGTCCTTACCCTTGGACTTGACATACGATTGCGAGGCGGGATCCTCGCCCACCAGTATCACGGCCAGGTGAGGCGCGCGGCCATATTTGGCGACACACTCCTGCACCTTGGCGGCTACTTCCTCCTTGGTGGCCTTGGCCAATGCTTTTCCGTCTATATTCATTGCTTATAATTCGTTACGTGATTCGGCGGCGCCGATGTCGCTGCGGTAGAATAAACCCTGAGAGTTTTCGGCCACTGTCCTGGCGTCTTTCAGCGCTTTGGCGCGGGCCTCGGACAGTGTGGCACCGGAATCGGTGACCATCAGCACGCGGCCTCCGGCCGACACGAGCCGGTCGCCGTCCATCTTGGTGCCCATGTGGAACACCTTGCCCTCAGTCTGTTCAAGACCGCCCAAGGGCAGACCCTTGGGGTAGGAGCCGGGATAACCGTCGGCGGCCAATACGATGCCCAGACGCGTCTCGGGACTCCACTCGATGTCGAAGTCCTTGCCGTCCAGCACGGCCTCGAACACCTTGTATATATCCGACTGCATACGGGGCAGAACCACCTCGGTCTCGGGGTCGCCGAAACGGGCGTTGAACTCTATCACCTTAGGCACGCCGTTGTTGAGGATAAGACCTCCGTACAGCACGCCGGTGAAGGGCATTCCCTCGTCGGCCATGGCCTGTGCCACAGGTTTTATGATGGTGTCGAGGGCGGTCTGACGGATCTCGTCGGTGACGAAAGGCACGGGTGAATAAGCGCCCATGCCGCCGGTGTTGGGACCGCGGTCGTTGTCGAAGGCACGTTTATGGTCGCGGGCAATGGCCAGGGGATACACCTTCGGGCCATTCACCAGACACATGAACGAGAACTCCGGACCGTCCAGGAATTCCTCAACCACCACGCGGCCCTTGCCGAACTCGTCGTCAAGGAGCATATTGCGCAGCGCGGCCTCGGCCTCCTCGTGGCTCTGGGCCACTACTACGCCCTTGCCGGCGGCCAGTCCGTCGTACTTGATGACCGAGCGTTCGGGACCGGCCAACACATACTTCAGTGCCTCGTCAAAATCGTCGAAGGTGCGCGACGCGGCCGTCGGAATGTTGTGACGCGCCATCAGTTCCTTGGCGAATGCCTTGGACGACTCTATCTGCGCGGCGGCCTTGGTCGGGCCGAAGATGCGCAGACCGCGCTTGCGGAACTCGTCGACGATACCGGCTGCCAGGGGCACCTCAGGGCCGACCACGGTCAGCGATACGGAGGCATCGGTGGCGAAGCGCGCCAGATCGTTGATGTCGGTGACGGGAATGGACACCGGAGTCGCTATGGTGTCGATGCCGGCGTTGCCGGGAGCGCAGTATATACGGCCTACGCTCTCCGAACGCTTCAGGGCATCGACTATGGCGTGCTCGCGTCCGCCGCTTCCTATTACCAATACGTTGTAAGTCATGGTATAAGGCTGATGATTAGTGTTTGAAATGACGCATGCCGGTGAAAAGCATCGTGATGCCTTTCTCGTCGGCCTTTACGATTGAATCCTTGTCGCGGATGGAGCCGCCGGGCTGTACGATGGCCGTAACGCCGTAATGCGAGGCCTGTTCCACGGTGTCGTCGAAGGGCAGGAATCCGTCGGAAGCTAATACCAGTCCTTCGGTGGCACCGGCAGCGCGGGCCTCCTCAAGGGCTATGGTGGCCGAACCCACACGGTTCATCTGGCCTGCTCCCACGCCGAGGGTGGCGCCGTTCTTCACTACCACGATGGCGTTGGACTTCACGTGCTTAACTATCTTCCAGCCGAAGTTGAGGTCAGCCAGTTCCTGTGCGGTGGGCTTGCGCTCGGTCACGCACATCTCGTCGGTCAGTGTGACGCACTCGGTGTCGGCGTCCTGAACCAAAAGGCCGCCTGTAACGCCCGTGTACTTGGGACGCTTGCAGCGGGGTGCCGACATGTCGATCACCAGCACGCGCAGGTTCTTCTTGGTGGCCAGCACCTCAAGAGCCTCCTCGCTGAACGACGGAGCCATCACGATCTCCAGGAATATGGGCTTCAGACCCAGGGCTATCTCCTTGGTGACCTCGCGGTTGAACGCCACGATGCCGCCGTAGATGCTGACCTTGTCGGCCTCGTAAGCGCGGGTCCATGCCTCGAGGGCATCCTTGCCGACAGCGGCGCCACAGGGATTCATGTGCTTCAGCGCGCAGCAGAAAGGTTCCGAGAATTCGGATGTGATCTCCAGCGCGGCGTTGGCGTCCTGGATATTGTTGTAGCTCAGTTCCTTGCCCTGGATCTGACGGGCGCCGGCCACGGAGTATGTGCCGGGAACCGCCTCGGCGTAGAACTTGGCCTGCTGATGGGGGTTCTCGCCGTAACGCAGCGACTGTACCAGGTCGAAGTCCAGGAACAGCTTCTCGTTCAGGCCGGCCTTCATACGCATGTATGTGGCGATGTGAGCGTCATACTGTGCGGTGTGGGTGTATGCCTTGGCCGACAGCTTGATGCGGGTGTCGATGTCGGTGTTGCCGAAGCGGCGTATCTCGTCCAGCACCACGTCATAGTCGCCGGGATCGCAGACAACGGTGACTGCGGCGAAGTTCTTGGCGGCGCTGCGGAGCATGGAGGGACCGCCTATGTCGATGTGCTCAACGGCGTCCTCGAGTGTGCAGCCGGGCTTGGCCACCGTGGCCTCGAAGGGATAGAGGTTTACGCATACCATGTCGATGGTCTCGATGCCGTTTTCCTTGAGCTGGGCCATGTCGCCGGGGTTGTCGCGACGGCCTAACAGACCGCCGTGCACACGGGGGTGCAGAGTCTTGACGCGGCCTCCGCATATCTCCGGGAAGCCCGTGACGTCGCTGATGCCGGTGGTCTTCACGCCACTGTCCTCAAGCAGCTTCTGTGTGCCGCCCGTGGCGATGATTTCCCATCCTGATTCCACCAGACCCTTGGCGAATTCCACCAGGCCTGTCTTATCGCTTACGCTGAATAATGCGCGCATTTTTTAATCCTTAATCTAAATTGGTTATTACTTGAATGAAACTCCCGAGCCTTTCACCACCTTGCCGATTACAGAGGGCTCCAGGCCCGACTCGCGCAGCGAGGCGATTGCGGCGTCGGCGTCGGCCGGACTTACGGCCAATACCATGCCGATGCCCATGTTGAATATGTTGAACATCTCGCGGTGTGGTATCTGGCCGTGCTTCTCCAGGAATCGGAATATCGGCAGGATGTTCCAGCTTCCGGGCACGATTTCGGCGCCGAGGCCTTCGGGGAGGATTCGGGGAATGTTCTCGTCGAAGCCGCCGCCCGTGATGTGGGCCACGCCGTGTACGCTCACCTTCTTCATCAGGTTCAGCACCGGCTTTACATATATCACGGTAGGAGTCAGCAGTACGTTGCCTAAGGGGAGGTCGCCGAGTTCGGGGTAAACCGTATGCAGGTCCAGGTTGGCGTCGGCAATGATCTTGCGCACCAGCGAGAATCCGTTGGAATGCACGCCCGACGAGGGGATGCCGATCAGCACGTCGTTTTCGGCCACAAGCGAACCGTCGATTAGGTTGTCCTTCTCCACGGCGCCCACTGTGAAACCTGCGATGTCATATTCCTCGGGGTCGTACATGCCGGGCATTTCGGCGGTCTCGCCTCCTACGAGGGCGCAGCCTGCCTGGCGGCATCCTTCGGCCACGCCGGCCACGATGTCCTCCACCACGGCCGGCTCGTTCTTGCCCACGGCCACGTAATCAAGGAATATCAGGGGCTCGGCGCCCTGTGCCAGTACGTCGTTGACGCACATGGCCACGGCGTCGATGCCTACCGTGTCGTTCTTGTGCATGGCGAAGGCAAGCTTCAGCTTGGTGCCCACGCCGTCGGTGCCGCTGACCAGCACGGGGTGCTTCATGCCGAGCGCGCCAAGGTCGAACATGCCGCCGAACGAGCCGATGCCCCCCATGCAGCCGAAGCGGTTGGTGCTCGCCACATGCTTCTTGATGCGGCTTACTACCTCGTATCCGGCCTCCAGATTCACTCCGGAAGCCTCATAATGCTGAGCCATACAGACTGTTATTTGAGAGTTTGCAGACGACTTTCAATCTCCTTGTATGCACCGATCACATCGCCCAGGTCGCGACGGAAACGGTCCTTGTCCAGCTTCTTGTTGGTGTCCTTGTCCCACAGACGGCAGGTGTCGGGGCTGATTTCGTCGGCCAGCACGATCTGACCGTCGGATGTCTTGCCGAACTCGATCTTGAAGTCAACCAGCTTCACGTTGATCTTGTCGAACAGGTCCTTCAGCAGCTCGTTGATGCGGCCTGTCAGGTCGTAGATGGTGTTGAGCTCGTCGTAGGTGGCGGCGCCCACGGCCACGGCGTGGTGGTCGTTGATCAGCGGATCGCCGAGAGCATCATCCTTGTAGCAGATCTCAAAAATGGTGTTGGGAGCGGGTGTGCCCTCCTCGATGCCCAGGCGCTTGGCCATGGAGCCGGCGATGATGTTGCGTACTATCACCTCCAGCGGGAAGATCTTCACCTTGCGGCAAACCTGGTCGCGGTCGTTCAGTGTCTCCACGTAATGGGTGGGAATGCCGGCCTCTTTCAGCTTGTTGAAGATGATGGTCGTGATCTCGTTGTTGTACACGCCCTTGCTGCGAACGATGTCGTGCTTCAGATTGTTGAATGCCGTGGCGTCGTCCTTGTAGTGGATGATTACCAGGTCGTCGTTGTCGGTGGCATAGACCTGCTTGGCCTTGCCCTCATAAAGCATTTCTTTCTGTTCCATTTTTGTATTGTGTTTTAATTGTTTTTTATTTTCGTATTATATATTCACTACTCACTATTCACTATTCACTAATCCCTACTTCTTGCGGAAGTACGCTACGGCATTCGCGAACAGATTCTGGCTCTTGTTGCCCGGCACGTTTATCATCAGGCCGGGAGTGTAGCGCTCGGAGTGTCCCATCTTGCCGAGAATCAGGCCGTCGGGGCTTACGATGCCCTCGATGGCGCAGACCGATCCGTTGGGGTTGAGGGGCGAATCCATCGTGGGGTTGCCCTCATGGTCGGCATACTGGAACGCTACCTGGCCGTTGCTGAACAGACGTTCTGCCAGTTCGGTGTTTACGGTGAAGCGGCCTTCGCCGTGGCTCATGGCTATCTGGTGGATGTCACCGGTGTTGAATCCCTTGAGCCAGGGCGAAGCGGTGGTGCCTACGCGCGTGGCGGCAATCTGCGAGATGTGGCGGTTTATGTCGTTGCGGGCAAGTGTGGGCGACTGTTCGGTGAGTTCGCCGATCTTGCCGTCGGGCAGCAGACCCGACTTGACCAGAGCCTGGAAGCCGTTGCAGATACCTATTATAAGGCCCTTGCGCTCCATCAGACGCTCGATGGCGCTCTTGACCGCAGGGTTAAGCAGCACGGCCGAGATAAACTTGCCCGAACCGTCGGGTTCGTCGGCAGCAGAGAAACCTCCGGACAGCGCCAGGATGTTGCAGGCGTCGATGTTGTCGGCCATTTCGCGACAGCTTGCCTCCACGTCCTCGGCAGTCAGGTTGCGGAACACCATGGAACGAGTCTCGGCACCCTCGCGCTCGAAGGCCGCGGCCATGTCGTAGTCGCAGTTGGTGCCGGGGAACACGGGCAGGAACACCACGGGATGCTCCACGGCCTCGCCGGGATATTCGGCAGCCGTCTTGCCCGCGCTGTCGGCGCAGGGTGCCGTGCCGCGCACCTCCGTGCGGTCGGCGAACACAGTGGCGAAGCGCTTGCGGTTCTGCTCGCGGAGTTCGGCGATGGTGAACTTCTCGCCGTTGAACGAAACGGTAGGTTCGATGATGGTCTTGCCGATGTACATTGCATCCTCTATGCCGAGTATCGACGAGTCGTCGGCCTCTATAAGTATGGAGCCGTACAGCGTGTCGAACAGCAGGTGGTCGTTCGGAAGGTTGATTTCCGCGCCAAGATTATTGCCGAAGCTCATCTTGGCCACAGCCTCGGCCACGCCTCCGCGGCCAATGGCCCATGCGGCGCGTACCTTGCCTTCGTCAATGGCCTTGTGTACGGATTCGAACACGCGGGTCACGCTTTCGGAATCGGGCATGCCGTTGGCGCGTACGCGCGGGCTGACCAGGTGCAGCGAGTCGAGAGGCTGCTTGAATTCCGGACTCACGGCCTTGGTGGCGTTCAGCGTGGTGACGGCGAACGCTATCAGCGTCGGGGGTACGTTCAGGTGTCCGAAGGTGCCGCTCATGGAGTCCTTGCCGCCGATTGAGGGGAGGCCGAGCTCCTTCTGCATACGGAGTGCGCCTAACAATGCGCTCAGCGGCTTGCCCCACGATTCGGGCGTGTGCATGCGCTCGAAATATTCCTGATATGAATAGCGCAGCTTGTGGAAGTCTGCTCCGGTGGCCACGGCCTTGGCGGCGGCGTCCACCACAGCCCATGCGGCACCGTGGTAGGGGCTCCATTCCGTCAGGTATGGATCGAAGCCGTAGCTCATTATCGAGGCGGTGTCGGTGTGATGCTTGCCTACGGGGAGCTTCTGCAGCGATACCTGCGTGGGTGTGCCGGCATATTTGCCGCCGTAAGGCATCAGCACCGTGGTGGCGCCGATGGACGAGTCGAACATCTCCTCCAGACCGCGCTGGTCGGTGACGTTCATGTCGTCCAGATTGTTAAGTATCTTGTCGCGGAGCGTGTCTCCGGGCACAGTGCGTGCGAACGGGTCGCGGTCGTCCACGGCCTGTATCTTGGCCACCGTGTAGCGGGGAGCGCCCGCCGAGTCGATGAAGCTGCGCGCGATGTCGGCCACGGTCTCGCCGCGGCGGAACAGGCGCATGCGGCCCGTGTCGGTCACATTGGCTATGTGGCGCACCTCGATGTTCTCCTCGTGGCAGTAACGCTCGAACTCCTCGCGGTCCTTCGGGTCTACAACGGCCGACATGCGTTCCTGACTCTCGCTGATGGCTAACTCGATGGGGTTGAGGCCGTCGTACTTCACGGTCACGTTATCCAGGAAGATGTCGAGACCGTCGGCCAGCTCGCCGATGGCCACGCTGACGCCTCCGGCGCCGAAGTCGTTCGACTTCTTGACCAGGCGTGTCACCTCGGGGCGGCGGAACAGGCGCGACAGCTTGCGCTCCTCGGGCGCGTTGCCTTTCTGCACCTCCGAACCGCATACCTCGAGGCTGGCCTCGTTGTGCTCCTTGGACGAACCGGTGGCGCCGCCGATGCCGTCACGGCCCGTGCGGCCGCCGAACATCAGCACCACATCGCCCGGCGCGGGCGACTCGCGGCGCACGGCCGAAGCGGGAACGGCGCCGACCACGGCTCCTACCTCAAGACGCTTGGCGGTGTATCCGGGGTGGTATATCTCGCGCACATGGCCGGTGGCCAGGCCTATCTGATTGCCGTAGCTGGAATAGCCTGCGGCGGCACCCTTGGTGATGACGCGCTGCGGCAACTTGCCGGGCAGCGTCTCGGCCACGGGGGCGTAGATGTCGCCGGCACCGGTGACGCGCATGGCCTGGTAAACGTATGCACGGCCCGACAGCGGGTCGCGGATGGCGCCGCCAAGACAGGTGGACGCGCCGCCGAAAGGTTCGATTTCGGTAGGATGGTTGTGGGTCTCGTTCTTGAACTGCAGCAGCCAGCGTTCGGTCTCGCCGTCCACGTCGAGGTCCACATATATCGAGCAGGCGTTGTTCTCCTCGCTCTGCTCCAGGTCCTGCAGCTTGCCGTTGGCCTTGAGCCAGCGGGCGCCGATGGTTGCGAGGTCCATCAGGTGCAGTGGTTTCTCGTCGCGGCCAAGTTCGTGGCGCATGTCGTGCCATAGGTTCAGTGCCTCGCGTATGTCGTCGGCCACGGGCGAATCCTCCACCTCGATGTTCTCCAGGCGGGTGGTGAAGGTGGTGTGGCGGCAGTGGTCGCTCCAGTATGTGTCGAGTATTCGTATTTCAGCCTCCTGCGGGTCGCGCCCCTCGGAAGCGAAGTATTTCACGGCCTCCATCAGGTCGTCGGTGCTCATGGCCAGACCCATGCTGACACGGAGTGCGTCGGCGTCCTCGCGCGACATGGCGGAGAAGCCCTCGATGGCTCCCACGGGCGTCTCGGTGCCGCGTTCGGGCAGTGCGAGGCGCGACATATCCTTCTCGCGGTTCTCCACGGCGTTGATCAGGTAACGGGCCACGCGCTCGCGTTGTTCGGGCGTGAGGGTGTCGTCGAAGATGTAAAGGCGTGCGGATGTGATCTCGATGTCGGCGCCGGGCTGGATGAGGCGCACGCAGGCGCGGGCGGCGTCGGCGCGCTGGTCGAACTGGCCTGGCAGCGGCTCTACGGCCAGGCTGGGTACGCCCTCAAGGTCGAGGGTGTCGGTCACCGTGTCGGTGGCGCGCTCGCCGAACACCGAATAACGGGTGCTCTCAAGCAGCTCGGGCGAAAAACCGAACAGGTCGTACACGGCCACGATACGCAGCGATTTGAGTCCCAGGCCCAACGTATTGTTGAGTTCGCGGCGAAGGCTTTCGGCCTCGCTGCGGAATTCAGGACGTTTCTCTACAAATATTCTGTTTGCCATATATATAATACGGATAAGCTTTATAGCGGATTTTTAGTCTTGATGCGGATTGTCGCTCAGGGCTGCGGCTCAGATTACCGTGTCCAGCACCTTCTGAGCCTGTTTGCGGCGGTAGTCGGCGAGTTTTTCGGCCAGTCCGGAATCGGACACCGCCATTATCTCAACCGCGAGTAAGGCGGCGTTTTTTGCACCGTCGATAGCCACTGTAGCCACGGGTATGCCGGTTGGCATCTGCACGGTGGAGAGGAGCGAATCCATGCCCCGGAGTGCCTGCGACATCACGGGGACGCCGATCACGGGGAGGGTGGTCTTCGAGGCTACCACACCTGCTAAGTGTGCCGCGCCGCCGGCACCGGCTATGTAGGCGCAGAAACCGCGCTCGCGGCCGTTCTTAAGCCATTCGGCCAATGCTTCCGGAGTGCGGTGCGCGCTGTATACGCGCTTGTCGTATTCCACTCCAAAACTGTCCAGAATCTCGAACGCTCCCTTCATCACCCCCAAGTCGGAGGCAGAGCCCATTACTATTCCAACCTTCATCTGTATATCTGATTTTTAACCTTAACTTCTGAGAATAACCCTGATTCCGAGAATAACCCTGATTCCGAGAATAACCCTGATTCCGAGAATAACCTTGATTCCGAGAATAACCTTGATTCCGAGAATAATCCTGATTTCTGAGCTGACTCGGAGATAAAAACGCGCGCAGGCGTACGGCCATGACCATACGCCTGCGCATCGTGATACTGTTGCATGTCGGATTCCGCGTTATATGCCCGCACACGTCGTTTCTGTCGCATCTGGTGCTGTTCGAACCAGTGACAGTGCAAATGCGGATGTTTTGACCTTGTGCTTGCTAACGTTCTGACCGACATATCATTTACGGCACACCGGGCGCCGATTGTTTTTCAGCGGCACACCGGGCGCCGCTTTCAGTACAGAAAGTGGGACTCGAACCCACACAGCCTCAACGGCCAAGGGATTTTAAGTCCCTCGTGTCTACCATTCCACCATTTCTGCCTCCATCCGAAACCCTCTTTTGAGTTCTCCGAACCTCTCTTTTGAACTTCATCGTATCCCTCTTTTGAGTTCCGCCTAATAGAGACTGCAAAATTAATAATAAATCTTGAATTTTGAAAATATTGGCCGATAAAGATTTTCTGACTCCGGTTTAGCTTGTGCTTTTGAATAATTGAATGTTAATGTATAGAACTTATCCGGGCGCAACTTTTAATAATGTGTTGTTTAAGCTCTTTAGCACCGTTGGCATTTTATAGCGGCTGGGTTGCCTCGGAGAGGCTGTTTCTCAATAACCCCACGATGACTGGAGGGCGCATTGCGCCCCGACAGTCTTCGTGGGGTAAAGGCGCCAATGGTACAGCTTGGTCGGAGACCATGCCGCTCGCCTTATCCCTCCATACACACCAATTCTATGCGACATCATCACTATGCAGTACAGAGGCATGGTCTCCGACCAAGTTGCATCGCACCGATCTGACCCCACGAAGGCCGGTGTCAGCTGTCGCTGTCCCCGTCCATCGTGGGGTTATTGAGAAACAGCCTCTCCGAGGCACCCCGCTATAAATCACAGGTAAAAGGTAATACTTCGGTGGAAGGTAATACTTCGGTGGAAGGTAATACTTCGTGGAAGGTAATACTTAGACGGAAAGTAATACATCGGTAGAAGGTAATACTTCGGTGGAAGGTGGTTCTATTGAAGATGTATTTTCTATCGGAATGAGGCATTAATCTCAAAAACGTGTAAAATTAGGCGTTTGATAATCTCAAAAACGTGTAAAATTAGACGTTTGATAATCTCAAAAACGTGAAAATGGCGATAAAATGTGTAACTTTGCAACTGCTTAGATTTGCAGAACATGAACGAGACAGAGATAAAGGCGATACATATAGCGGATTTCGATTACCCGCTGCCGGACGAGAGGATCGCGAAGCATCCGCTGACGGACCGCGCGGCGTGCAAGCTGCTGGCCGCCGACAACCGGGGTGATGTGAATCATACCGTTTTCAGCGAGTTGCCGGACCTCCTGAGTCCGGACACCATAATATGCTGCAACGACACGCGCGTCATCAATGCGCGCATCGAGATGCACAAGGCTACCGGGAGCCGCATCGAAATATTCCTATTGGAGCCGGTCGAGCCGCACGATTACGTGCTGATGTTCCAGGAACGGCAGCGTTGCGTGTGGCGTTGCCTGGTGGGTAACCGCAAGCGCTGGAAAGAGGGTGAACTGGTCAAGGAGATAGACGTGAACGGCTCGGTGTGCCGTCTGCGCTCACGCATTCTCGGCGAGGCTCCGGGCAACAGCTTCGACATCGCGTTCGAGTGGGACGGCGCCCATAACTGGGCCGACATCGTGGAGGCTGCGGGGCGCATTCCTATCCCGCCGTACCTGCACCGCGAATCGGAGGCGAGCGACACAGACGACTATCAGACCGTCTACGCCCGTATGCAGGGATCGGTGGCCGCGCCGACGGCCGGACTGCACTTTACCGACGAACTGATGGATCAGATCCGCGGCCGTGGCATCGAATTCCATCCCGTCACGCTGCATGTAGGTGCCGGCACGTTCCAGCCCGTGAAGTCGGAGGAAATCGGAGAGCACCCCATGCACACGGAAAAATTTACCGTCACGCCTGAAACGGTCGGCGCCATAATCCGACAATTGGAAGCCGGCCATCCTGTTACGGCTATCGGCACCACTTCGGTGCGTACCCTTGAATCATTGCCTTATATCGGCCGGCATCTTCTTGCGGGTGCCGACAATCCATACAGCGTTTCGCAGTGGGAGGCGTATGAATCGGAACCATTCGACACGTTGCCGGCACTGAAGGCTCTGTATGACAGGCTTACGGATTCCGACAGCGATGTGCCCGCGTCTATGGAGACGTCCATCATGATCGCACCGGGATTTCAGTGGCGCATCGTGTCGGCGATGGTCACCAATTTCCATCAGCCGCAGTCGACGCTGCTGCTGCTGGTCAGCTCGTTTCTCGGCCACGATGAAAACGGCACGCCGCTGTGGCGCGGCTATTACGACCGGGCGTTAGAGAACGGCTACCGCTTCCTGAGCTACGGCGACGCCTGCTATTTTACACGAAAGTAATGGCGATAGTAAAGGTACACTACGACAGCGGCCGGGAGTGGGAGAGTGTCCGGCTTCCCGGGTCGAAAAGTATAGCGGCCCGCGCGTTGGTGTGCCGTTATGTGTATGGGCTTGATACAGAGCTGATCAATCTGCCTGACTGCGACGACACCGTGGAGCTGTCGGAGGCGTTGAACAGACTGTCGGAAAAAATCGACAAGCCGTTGCTGCGTTTGGAAAAATTCGGCGAGTTGCCCCCTTGCGTAATGGAATTCAATCTGGGCAACGGCGGCACGTCGCTGCGTTTCTTCGTGGCGCTGGCGGCATCGTTGCCCGGCCTGACGGCTTACGTGGACTGCGCGCCGGGACTGAAACGGCGTCCGTTGGCGCCGCTGCTTGATGAGCTGAGACGTCACGGAGCCGAGATAGAATGTCTGGAACGTCCGGGCTACGCCCCGTTGAGAATCACGGGACGGCGTCTCACCGGCAATGAGCTGACAGTCAGCAGCGGGCAGAGCTCGCAGTTCCTGTCGGCGTTGCTGATGGCCTCGCCGCTGTGGAACATAAAGGCGGCACCGGTAGTGCCTGACGTCACCGTGTCGAAACCTTACGTCGAGATGACGCGCAAGGTAATGGAGAGTTTTTCCAAATCTCCGGAACGATACGAGATAGAGGCCGACTGGTCTGCTGCAAGCTATTTCTACGAACTCGCGCTTGCGGTGCCGGGGCGTAAATTATATATCGAGAATCTGACCGATGCGGAGCATTCCATTCAGGGCGACAGCGAGGCGCAGAATATCTTCGCCTTCTTAGGCGTGGAAACGCACCGGTGGGAAGATTCTGCAGCCGGCGCGGTGCTCGTGGGTGACGCGAGGGCCACACGCGCTCTTGCCGATACCGGCATGTCATTCCGTCTGGATATGGGCGACACGCCAGACCTTGTGCCGGCACTGGCCGTGGGGATGTGTCTGGCCGGCATACCGTATGTGTTTGAGAACGTCGGCGCCCTGCGCGTCAAGGAGTCCGACCGTCTGCAGGCACTGTGCGCGGAGCTGCATAAGGCCGGTTTTGCGGTGCATGTGGCCGATGACGTTGACGGGGGAGACGCCCCGTTGCCCTGGGAGACGCCGACCGTAAGCCTGGTATGGAAGGGTCAGAGATACCCCGTGGCCGACGACGAGACCTTCGAGGCCTGGAACGACCACCGCATCGCCATGGCAATATCGATATTGGCAACCCGCTTGGGCTGGCTCGGAATCAAGGACGGCGAAGTGGTGGCCAAATCTTTCCCCGGCTTTTACAATGAACTTGGCCGTCTGGGCTTTAAGATAACCGGAAACAGAATCTGAGGAACCGGGCCTCAAGATAACGGGTGTCCGAATCTGATTTTCAAAGTGCAAATTTTACATTTTTTACACTTATTTTGCAGTTTGAAAGAAAAGTTGTACATTAGCGGAAAATTAGGATGAAAAACAACATTATTCATTAAAATCCGCTTACTTATGAGACTTTCCTATCATCTGTTGGCGACTCTGCTTCTTGCATGCGGCCTATGGACCGCGGCAGAAGCGCAGACGGTCGCCAAGGTCTCGTCACACCGTACGAGCAAGACAGTGCCGGTTGCGAAAGCTTTGAGCTACAGCGAGGCCGATGCGAGTCAGACTATTCCGATGACGCGCCGTCAGGCTCGTCTGGCCGGCGTACAAAGTCCCGCATCACGCCCCGCACCCCGCGTGATGTCATCCGCGCCCTCGCTGGCGCCCAACATCGTGCTGCGCGGCGAGGTGGTGGACGCCGACACATGGCTCGGCACGCCGTCCACCTACGACATCTCGCAGATCCTGGTGACCGACGGCGTGGCATCGTTCAAGAAATTAGGCACGATGCGCCTGGCCTACAGCATGATGTACGACAACTGGGACGGCATCCTATATGCCTCGGGAGTCTCGTCCGAGTCCGGCTACGTGTCGTACGACGTGGACCTGTACCGCATCTCCACCTGGAAGAACTACAAGTCGTGGCTGGGCGACACCCCCACGTTCGTGATGGGAAGCGACTGCGCGCGCGACCCCTCGACGGGCGATGTCTATTCCTGCGTGATGGGTGTGAATTCAAAGCCGTGCTGGGCTCAGAATAACTTCCATCTTGTGGACGAGTACACTGCCGGACCTAAGGAAATCATCAAGATTCTTCCCGAGACCCTTATAGCCGTGGGATGTACCAATGCCGGACAATATTACGCCATGGGAGCCAGCGGCAAGTTCTACAAGGTGGACAAGACCACCGGCGAACTGACCCTGGTGGCGCAGACCGACGTGGAATCCACTTATAAGTGCAGCGGTTGTGTGAACGACGACAACAATACGTTCCTGATGACCTACGCCAACGACACGGAGGCCGGCCTTGTGGAGATAGACCTGGCCACGGGCGCCACCGCCACGCTGGCCAAGTTCCCGGACGGACAGCAGGTAGCCGGACTCCATATCGCCAAGCCTATGGCGCAGGCCAAGGCTCCGGCCGTTCCCGGACTTGAGGTCACGCCCCGTGGAGCCGAACTCAAGGCAGCGGTGAAGGTCACCCTTCCCGTCACCCTGAACGACGGCACCCCCCCGCCGCCGGCGAGACCTTCACCTGGAAAGTCTACGTAAACGACGAACCCAAGGCTACAGGCACGGCCAAGGCGGGTGCGGCAGCGGAGACTGAAATCACAGTGGAGACTGCCGGAGCGTACGAAGTGGCGGCCGTGGTCGCCAACGCCACCGGCGACTCTCCGCAGGCCCTCATCAAGACATATATCGGCCCCGGAGTGCCCAAGGCTCCCGCCAATGTAGCACTGGTTCTGGACGGCACGAAGGCCACCCTCACATGGGACGCCGTGACCGAAAGCAACGGCGGATGGTTCGACGCCCAGGCAGTGAAGTATAACGTGACGGACGAGACCGGCAAGACCGTGGCCACCGGACTCACCGAAACCACCTGGTCAGCCACGCTCGACGTGCCAGCCGGCACATACCGCCGCATAAGCTACTCGGTGAAGGCGGTGAACAACAATGTGGAATCCGAGGCAGCCCGTTCCAATGTTATCGGACTGGGCAACTACACGGCGCCCATGAGCATGAACCTCGACAAGCGCGAAACATTCGACGAGCACACCGTTATAGACGCCAACAACGACCGCAACACGTGGCGCTATTCCGCAGGCCACACCATATATAGTTATCACGACAGCAACAACGGCGACGACTGGCTGATGAGCGCGCCGGTATATCTGGAAGGCGGCAAGGTCT
Source organism: uncultured Porphyromonadaceae bacterium (assembly GCA_902468245.1). Lineage (GTDB taxonomy): Bacteria > Bacteroidota > Bacteroidia > Bacteroidales > Muribaculaceae > Lepagella. Next base: position 21,663 of record CABQXY010000012.1, read on the forward strand.
ATGAGTTTACCACCTCGCTGGCCGCATCCAGCAACTATTTCGCCGAGAAGATCGAGGTGAAGTACGGCACGGCACCCACCGTGGAGGCCATGACGTCCACCGCCATTGAGCCTGTCGAGTTCAAGCGCTCGGAGCCCCGCGACATGCACGGTATGCTGCGCCCGACTACCAGCGGCCTGTATTATATAGGTTTCCACGCCATCTCGCGTTACGGCCGTTATCTCATCACGCTCTACTCCTACGACGTGGAGGAGGCCGTGGATCCGGCCACTCCCGAAGCACCCTCGGAGATGACGGTAACCCCCGCCGCCAACGGCGACCTGAAGGCCACCGTAGCCTTCAAGGCTCCCGCCAATCTTGTGGTAGGCACCCCGATATCGGGTAACGTCAGCTGCCGCATCTATCGCGGCGAGACCCTTGTCACCACGCTGTCGTGCGCCCCGGGCGAGGCTGCTTCGTACGAAGACGCCGTACCCGAAAAGGGAACATACGAATATGTAGTAAGGGCGATTAACGGCGAAGTGGAAGGTCTGGCGGCACGCGTGTCGGCATACGTAGGCCCGGCCACTCCCGCCACTGTCAAGGGCGTGAACCTGTGGCAGAGCGGCATGGACGTGAACATGACCTGGCAGCCCGTCACCACCGACGTGGACGGCAAGGAGATTCCCGCCGCCAACGTGACCTATGACGTTTATCAGGGCGTGGTGCAGGAGGATGGCCTCCACATCGGCAGCAAACTGAACAGCAAGCCCCTCACCGACACTCAGTTTACCGCCGGGCTGAAGGAGAATCCCGACGAGCAGACATTCCTCTATCTGCTGGTTCGCGCCAACAACCGTGACGTCAACGGCAGCTTCACCTCGGGCGCGGCCATCGTGGGCAAGCCTTACGAGCTGCCCGTGCGCTACAGCGCCGCCCCGAGCGAGGACCTGGCCATCGTGGCCGGAGGCGCCGGAACAGTGGGCCGCGGCACCGACGCCGAGTCAATGCATTCGGCCGACAACGACGGTTGCTTCTACTACATATCCAACGTCACCGCCTCCGAGACATATCTTGAGACCGGACGCATCAACCTCAACGTCGAGAAACCTATACTGACCCTCTGCGCGTGGAGAGTGTCGGCCGACGACAACAATCTGCTGAACATCTACGTGAAGAAGGACGGTGCGGTAACCAAGGTGCTGAGCGTGGACAACAGTACGCTGAAGATAGGACAGTGGAACAAGATCCGCGTGGACCTGGGAGCCTACAAGGGCGAGACCGTGCAGCTGCGCATCGGCAGCGAGGCCCGCGGCATAACCGTGAACTTCCTGGACAACATCACTGTCAAGGACGAGCTTGACTACGACGTGGCCGCCCACAGCATCAACGTTCCGTTGGGCGCAAGCTCGCAGGAGGAGTTCGACGTGACGGTCACGGCCGGCAACGAAGGCGTCAAGACAGCCACCGGCGTGAGCGTGGAACTGATGCGCGACGGCAAGACCGTAGACACCAAGACCATGGCCGATGTGGCTCCCGACGCGTTCGGCACGGTGACTTTCAAGCAGAAGCTCAACTCAGCCGACAGGAAGGCGACATTCCAGGCGCGCCTCGTGCTTGAGGGCGACGGATACCTGGACAACAACCTCACCGGCAAGGCTACGGTGACCCGCAGCGCCTCTAAGCTGCCCGTGGTCGAGAATCTGGCAGGCGCGGCTGCCGGCAACGACAACGCGCTGACCTGGGACGCCATCGACACGAGCCGTCCCGTGGACCGCGAGATTGTCGAGGACTTCGAAAGCGCCGTGTCCTGGGCCGACCAGCTGGACGGCTGGGCGTTCGTGGACGTGGACGGCGGCGATTGCGGCGGCTTCAAGCAGCTTGAAATCCCCGGCCATCCCCTCTATACGCCCGCTTCGTTCTATGTGTTCGACTCGTCGCTCGATAAGATCCAGGAAGCCGGTGACGCCGCCCTGTTCGCAGCCCATAGCGGATACAAGTACCTGGCCTCGATGTACGTGCTGTATCAGAACGTGGACGACTGGGCCATCTCGCCCCTGATCACCGACAACGAGCAGACCATATCGTTCTGGGCCGCAGGCCTCGGCGCTTCGGACTATGAGAATATCGAGGTATGGGCCAGCAGCCTCGATTCCACCGATCCCAAGGACTTTACGAAGGTGAAGGATTATCCCCGCTTCGCAGGCACCTGGAGGGAATACACCGCCAAGATGCCGGCCGGCACCAAGCGTTTCGCCATCCGTTCCTATTCCAAGGACGGCTTCATGCTCCGCATCGACGATGTGCGGTACATGGCGCGCATGGCATGGGACAACCTCGCGCTGAAGGGCTATAACGTTTACTGCGACCGCGTCCTTCTCAACGAGGCGCCGCTTGCCGCAGCATCGTTCGCTCACCTGGACGGCGCCGCCGCCGACCACACCTATAATGTCTCGGCAGTCTACGACAAGGGCGAGAGCGAGCTGAGCACATCCCTGACACTCTCCAGCAGCGGTATCGGCAGCGTCAGCGGCGACACGCAGGCCGTGGTGTTCGTTGACGGACGCAATATCGTGGTGAGCTGCGAGGATGCCGCTTCCGTGGCCATGACAGCCACAGACGGCCGTATGGTCTATGCCGGCAAGGGCAGCGCCCGCGTCGGCGTGGCTCCCGGCATCTACGTAGTGACCGTAGGACACCGTGCCGTCAAGGTAATGGTGCGCTGATCATAATTTAGAGAATCCCGTCGCAGGTATGCTGTATGCGACGGGATTCTTTTTATTTTTTAAGTTAAAATTACTTATTTGGTGACAAAATTTGCTAAAACGCAAAATATTCCATACATTTGTCGCCGAAAAGCACGATAATAACAACTAAAAGATAAATAAATGAAGAAAATCTTTACATTGATCGCAGCGGCGGTGTTGGGACTGTCGGCGTATGCCGAGGGCCTGCCGGTGCCGTACATCGCTGAGAATTCCGGTTACGACAACTGGGACATCAAGAACCTGAACAAAGATGACTATACTTGGACAGCCGCATCAGAATATGATTTGTCGTTCGCCGGCTGTACTAAGGGTCTGGTTATTCGTTGGAACAGTTCGATGGCCGCCGATGACTGGGCCATTAGTCCTGCAATCCATCTCGAAGCGAACAAAGAGTATAAAATCAAGTTCGCCTACAAAACGCAAAGTGATCCTGAAAAACTGACTGTATGGTTTGGCTCGGGCAATACCCCGGAACAATTGCAGGAAGGCGAGATGCTTGCTGATTTAAACGAAAGTAAACGGGATGGAGTTAAAGAAGTGAAATTGTTTACACCTGCGGTTGATGGCGACTATTATTTAGGTGCGCACGCCCATTCAGATGCCAACACGTATCGTGTTTACTTCACAGGGGTAGAGATAGTAGAGAATATTTTTGTTCCTGCAACAGTCTCGAATCTTACAGTGACTCCCGACGCCAGTCGCGCTCTGGAAGCCAAACTGGCCTGGACACTTCCCACGACAGACACTGACGGTGCGCCTTTCGGTGACGATGTGACAGTTGAGGCCGTAACCGTTTATCGCGACGGCGTGAAAGTAGCCGACCTCGCCGGCACAGCCACTGAATGGACAGACAATGCCGAAAATGGTCTTACAACAGGCAAGCATCAGTATGAAGTGGAAGTGACCGTAAACGGAGCCAAGAGTGCCAAGGCTGCCGTCAATTCGGCTTATATAGGGCCGGTTGAGGCATTTAACCTTCCTCTTGTCTATAGCCTCAATGACCTTGCTGCCGATGATTTCTCCGCCTTCTTTACGGTGATACAAGGCAGTGGGTCCAGTGTAAGAAGAACATGGCAATTCACTCCCAGTTCATACTCCGGTAACAGTGTTGTATTGGCACCGGCTACTGACCAGCCTGAAGATGATTGGCTGCTATTGCCCGGTATTAAAGTGACAAAGGCAGGTACCTACCGTTTGGGCATTGACTTAAGCAAGAGCGGAGTTAAAGGACATATCGATATTAAATATGGAAAGAATGTTGACGGTTTGACACCCGGTATCGCCGGCCTTACCGGTAATGTAGGTACTTACAAGGAAGAACCCATTTCCAGTCACGCATACCGTTATTATACGTTCTCGTTTGACGAGCCGGGAGAATATACCATCGCACTTCATGCATGTGCTGAATCTGCCGACTACAGCTCCTACAGTGTGTATGGTTTCAGTGTGGAGGAATGGCATGACGCCGCCCTCAACGTGACCGACTTGGCAACGGAAATAACAGGCAACGACGTAAAGGTAAGCTGGACCAATCCTTCAAAGACCTCCTGCGGCAACGACATAACCGAACTGGTGAAAGTCGAGGTTTACCGCGACGGCGAGTTGGCCGGAACCGTTACCGAAGGTCTTGTGCCCGGCGCAGCATGCTCGTTTACCGATGTCGTTCCGGCAGCCGGCAGCTATCTGTATAAGGTGGTGGCTTATAACGGCGAGTTCGCTCCCGACGCCGCAGCTCCCGAAGTGTGGTCGGCATGGGCCGGCGACAAACTGCAGGAACTGCCCTTCAATTATGTATTCAGAACTGCCGGCCAGAGTACCTACGCACTCTTTACTCCCGAGAAGATCAATCAGGAGGATTCTGACTGGACGTTCGGCACAGCAGGTGCGGTACTGCCTTTGCGTCAGAAAAATCTTTATACGCCGAACTCCCGGCTTTACACACCTCCTTTCAATTTAGCTCCCGGATATTATGATGTGACTCTCAAAATCCAGGGTCCGTGTGACAAGTACGGCATGAAAGTAGGTTATGCGATGGAGGCTGACGCCCAAAACATCAAGGGTAATACTACAGTGCAATTAGGAAGCCCCTATTATTCTACGAACCAATTGTTCCGCATCAAGGTGGACGACGAGGGCCGCGGTATGTTTGTGTTCATTGCTAATGATATTACAGCTGCAAGCACCTACTACGACCTGACTATTTCTGAAATCAAGATTGAACGCACCAAGATCATTCCGGCCGTTGCCACAGACGTAACGGTAAAGGCTGCCGAGGACAAGAGCCTGCAGGCTACCATAAGCTGGACGAACCCGACTACCAGCACTGTGGAAGGTGTCGCTCCCGAACTCACAAAGGCTGTGGTTTACCGCAATAATGAGGAGATCGGAACTGTGACCGAGGGCCTGGTATGCGGCGAGACATCTGATTTCGTGGATGCCGAGGTGCCCGAAGCCGGTACTTATACCTACAAGGTCGAGGTTTACTCCGTCGACGGCTGCGCCGCAGCTACGGGCGTGGTCAGCCCCTGGATTGGCGCCGGCAAGGATCTGCCGTACGAATCCACAAAGGGAGACTGGACAATCCTGAATGTAAACGGTGACACGAGAACCGCTGATGGAAGTCCTATAACCTGGGAAGAAAGTTCGGACGGCAAACTGACTATTGCAAGCAGCAAGAATCAGGCCGACGACTGGGCCATCTCTCCGCGTCTGAATATCGAGAAGGGCTATCTGTACACCATCACGTGCTATCCTACACTGGGCATGGGTATTACTACTGACGATGTGCCGGAGACAATGCGGGTACAGCTCTATCACGGCACAGGCATCACCCCGGAGGATATGACCATCAAGGTGGCGGACATCGGCCCGTTCAAGGCCAATGCGGATAGAGAACTCTTTACGGTACAGATTCTTGCAGTAGACCCCGCCGAACTTGTGGAACCCGCAGCAGAGAACGACGTTCCCGACACCAGCAATGCCATCAAGGTTCCCGCAGGAGTAGGTACACTCGGTCTCCATTGCAATGAGAAGACGTATGAGATCAATATCCGCGAGTTCAAGGTGGACGGCGGTGTAAACACCAATCCCGGTCCAAGTGTCGGTATCAGCGACATCTTCGGAGACGGCGAGAACCTGCTTGGTGCCGATGCACGCGACATCACGGTCTATGACCTGGCAGGACGCGCAGTCATGAGCGCCGACAGCTTCGAGAGCCTCGATGCCAAGCGTCTCGCAAAGGGTACTTACATCGTCACCGGCCACGTAAACGGTAAGCGAGTTTCCGCCAAGGTGGCTTTCTGATACAGAAAAGACGATAAAGGTTATGACATAAGATAAGACCCTAAAGGTCATTACAAAGAAAAGGCCCTAAAGGTTTTTACATAAGATAAGACTCTAAACACTCTTAGTGAGTCAATGCCTCGGAGAGGCTGTTTCTCATTAACCCCACGATAGGCGGCGTCAGCGACAGCTGGCGCCGTCTTTCGTGGGGTTAATATGGCGTAGCACAGCTTGGTCGGAGACCATGTCTCTGTACTGCACGGTGAGATTGTATCTTAAGGCGAGCGGCATGGTCTACGACCAAGCTGCGCAGTATCCGTTTTACCCCACGAAGGCTGCCGGGACGCTACGCGCCCGCCAGCCATCGTGGGGTTTATGAGAAACAGCCTCTCCAAGGCAACAATTCCGAGGCAACAATTCCGAGGTGACAAATCCGAGGCATCAAATCCGAGGCAACAAATTCGAGGTGACAAAATTTTTATTTGCACGTTTTAAGGATATTAGGTATATTTGCGGTGATTCAAGACTAATAAACCTATATCACATACATATAGCATTCAGATAATATGAAATTCCTAAAGACAGCCATGATATTCCTGGCGCTGGCCTCGGCGGCTTGCGCGGCGCAGGCGGCCGGCAATGTTCGCCTTCAGGGCGCTATGGTCTACAGCGACCTGTGGACCGTGCAGGACGAGTCGGGCAATTATCCCAATCCCATGAATCCCGGCGTATATACCGTGTCGGCCAAGCCGGGCGGCGCCGTGACCATGCTGCACCGCGTCAACGACTTCTATCAGATTAAAGCCGCCATCAACACCAACGGCATATTCTACGCCATCACCGAGCAGGGCGAGGAGGGTCAGTATTTCCTCCAGTCGTATTCGGCCTCAAGCTGGACGCGCAATTCCAAGGAGGAGATAGACAAGTGCAACGTGCCAAGCGACATCACGTACGACCCTGTGACCAAGAAATACTACGGGTTCTTCTGGAGCGACGATACGCAGGAATACACGCGGTTCTGCTCGTGGAGCCCGGTCTACGGCGAGGCCAACGACATATGCGAGGACATGGACCGTTGCTGCTTCGCCATCGCCGCCAACAAGGCCGGCGAGATATACGGCATCTGGGGCTATACCGGCTGGCTGATCAAGGTGAATCCCAAGACCGGCAAGTACGAACAGATAGGCACCACCGGCGTATATCCCGGTGAGAACACCAACTCGCTGTGCTTTGACGACGCCACGGGCAAGCTCTACTGGACGGCCTGCGAGGAACGCAACCGTCAGGGCGCCGTGACCCGCAAGTCCGGAATCTACGAGATAGACCTGACCACCGGCAAGGCCACGCTGCTGCGCGATTTCGACAACAACGAATGCTTCGCCGGCATGTGGGTGCTGCCGTACGAGATGGGCGACGACGTGCCGATGGCTCCGTCGAACGTGCGGATTACTCCCGACGACGTAAACCACACGCTGAGCTGGACCGCCCCCGCGAAAATGCGTAACGGAGAGCCCCTGGACCCCGCCACGCTGACATACCGCGTTGTCGACGCCATGACCGGCAAGGAGGTGCTGACCGGTTACAAGCAAACCTCGTGGCAGTGCACGCTGCCGCAGGTGGACGGCCATGCCGCTTACCAGTATATGGTATACGCTTCGAACGAGGAGGGGGAGGGCGAAGGTGCCGTCTCCAACAAATATTACGACGGTCCGGGCTACAACATTCCCTTCGTCGAGGGCTTCGACTCCAGGGAATATTTCGGCTACTGGAGTGTGATCGACATGAACGGCGCCAACACATGGCAGTACGACGCCGACAAGAAGAACATATTCAACAAATACGACGACAACAACACCGCAGCCGACGAATGGATATTCTCGATGCCGTTCTACCTGGAGGCGGGCAAGACCTACGAGCTGAGCTTCGACGCCAACTGCGAATACGACAACCGCGACAAATACGCCGAGGATTTCGAATTCTGGCTGGCCGGGGGCAACGAGCCTGAGCTGAAGACGGAGCGGATAGTGAGGTACGACAAATTCCTGTCGAAAGACGTGCAGCACAAGCGCGTGATATTCACTCCCAAGGATGGCGGGCGCACGTGGCTCGGCATCCATACCGACTCGCCTGCCACCCACTGGAACCTTATCATCGACAACGTGGGCATCCGCGAGGTGAACAGCAACGTGCCTACGGTCGTGGCCGACCTGAACCTTGAACCCGGCGCCCAGGGCGCGCTGACGGCGCGGCTCAGCTGGACCACTCCTACTCTGGACGCCAACGGCAACGCGCTGCAGAGCGAGCTGACCGTGAGCGTGTACCGCGACAACGACACGGAGCCGGTGAAGGTGTTCGACAACACCGGCCTGGGCAAGCGGATGGAATGGACCGACACGCCCGAGGCAAGCGGTATGCGGATGTATCGCGTAGTGGCCTCCACGGCCGACGGCATGGGACCCGAGGCCGAGGTGTCGGGATTCGTGGGCGTCGATACGCCCGGCAGCCCGCAGAACCTCACCGTGACCGAGCATGACGGATATGTGGAGCTGAAATGGGATGCTCCCGTTGTGGGCGAGCACGGCGGATGGTTCGACGCCACGGGCCTGACGTACCGCATAGTCCGCAGCAACGATGCCGCGGTGCTCTCGACCGACTGCGCCGAGACCGCCTGGAACGACCGTACGCTGGACCTGAAGAAGCAGAACTTCCTGTACTATCTGGTCACCACATATTCCGGCACGCAGAAGGGCGGCTGGGCCAACAGCACGTCGGAAATATACGGCCGCGCTTACACCGCGCCCCTGACCGAGACGTTCCCGAAGGCCGACATGAAATGGTATCCCTGGATTTCGGAGAGCGACGGCCCCAACTATATGTGGGGACTGGAGGAAGCCGGCGTCAACCCGGAGTGCTCGGACCAGAACGGCGACCGGGGCCTGGTGATGATGACTTCTACGGCCGACAATGCCGGCGTGACGGGCGAGTTCTCGTCGCCCAAGGTGAATACGTCGCAGCTTGAGAAACCGCAGCTCGGCTTCTGGATATGGCATTCCAAGGCGCAGGACGCCGATAAGAACGAGGCCCTGCAGGTGCTGGTAAGCGTGCGTGGCGGCGAGTGGACGCCCGTGGGCGATCCCATCCTCCGCGACAACGGCACCGAGGGTTGGCAGCGTCATGTGCTGCCGTTGCCGCAGACCGACGCCCTCAGGGTGATGTTCCGTGGCAAAGCCTTGGGCGGAGGCAATATCCATCTTGACAACATCTCGTTCGAGGAGGGCGAGACCGGAGGCGTAGGCGGCGTGGACGCCGATGCGACTGAACCCGTGGAATGGTACACCCTTCAGGGCGTGCGCATACCGGCTCCCGAGGCTCCCGGCGTCTACATCCGCCGTCAGGGCGACAAGACCTGCAAAGTGATCAGATAATGGAAGGAGCACTGATAATACTGGGGGTGACCATAGTGGTCGGCATGGCGTTATACCTCGCCGACCGCCTGCATGGCCACCGGAAAGAAGGATCATCGGAAACGGAACCCCCGGAGGCTGCTGAAGCGGCCTCCGGGGCGACCTCCGCCGAACAGCCGGTAGCCGAAGCCGGGACGCCGGAGACAGGCAAGCACGGTCCGCTGTGCTGCGGCCAGCACCTGGTGTGCGAGAAGTATCCGCCGACGGACAAGATAATATATTACGACGACGAGGAGCTGGACCGGTTCGCCGGCCGCAGCGGCGACGACTATACCGACGAGGAGATAGAGGAATTCCAGGAGGTGCTGATGACGCTGCGTCCCGAAGACGCATTGGGATGGTCGCGAAGCGTGGAACAGAGGCACATAGCGTTGCCGCCGGACGTGCGCGACGGCCTGATGCTGCTCATTACGGAGGGTTGAGGTTTTTGATAACGGAGACCCGTTAGGGGCGAAGATGAAAAATTTTTTAGAAAATATTGCGAAAAATTTTGCGGAATCGAAAAAATGTACTAATTTTGCACTCGCAATCGGGCGATTAGCTCAGCTGGTTTAGAGCGTCTGCCTTACAAGCAGAGGGTCTGCGGTTCGAATCCGTAATCGCCCACCGATCCAGACGTGAGTCTGTAATTCTTTTCATACTTAGTTTTTTCGGGCGATTAGCTCAGCTGGTTTAGAGCGTCTGCCTTACAAGCAGAGGGTCTGCGGTTCGAATCCGTAATCGCCCACTCCCCACAAACCCCCCGTCCGTCTTTCCTCTCCGGAGGAAAGGCGGACACCTCTTTTATACCACGGCGACATACTCTTAGATATACATCTTTTTATACCTCAACTTTTTTTTGTAATTTTGCGTATAGATTATGTAGACCTTGTGCAAAGATGCGCAGGGTCGGGGAAATTGCATAATAATCACGAATATACCCATGAGCACAGACATGCACGACGAGTCGGGGCGCGTTCTTGACGAAGCAACCAACTCGGAATATAAATATGGTTTTACGTCCGACATCGACACTGAGATAGTGCCGCCGGGCCTTGACGAGGATGTGATACGCCGAATATCGGCCATCAAAGGTGAGCCGGAGTGGCTGCTGGAATTCCGTCTCAAGGCGTTCCGCTACTGGCAGACGCTGACGCCGCCCACCTGGGCGCATCTGGACATTCCGCCCATCGATTTCCAGGCCATCAGCTACTATGCCGCGCCGAAACAGAAGACTCTGAAGAAGTCGATGGACGAGGTGGATCCGGAACTGGTCAAGACCTTCAACAAGTTGGGCATCAGTCTGGAGGAACAGAAGCGGCTGGCCGGCGTGGCCGTCGACGCCGTGATGGATTCCGTGTCGGTCAAGACCACGCACCGCGAGGCCCTGGCCGAACTTGGAGTGATATTCTGCTCGTTCTCCGAGGCCGTGCGCGAATATCCCGACCTGGTGCGCAAATACCTCGGCACTGTGGTGCCTTATCGCGACAACTATTATGCCGCGCTTAATTCGGCGGTGTTCTCCGACGGCAGCTTCGTGTATATACCCAAAGGTGTGCGTTGCCCGATGGAACTCAGCACCTATTTCCGCATCAACGCCTCAGGTACGGGCCAGTTCGAACGCACGCTGATAGTGGCCGACGACGACGCGTACGTGTCGTACCTGGAAGGGTGCACGGCTCCGATGCGCGACGAGAACCAGCTTCATGCCGCCATCGTGGAGATAATAGTGGAGGAACGCGCCGAAGTGAAGTATTCGACGGTACAGAACTGGTATGCCGGCGATGCCCAGGGTCGAGGGGGCGTCTACAACTTCGTGACCAAGCGCGGACTGTGCCGCGGCTTCCGCTCCAAACTGTCGTGGACGCAGGTGGAGACCGGCTCGGCCATCACATGGAAATACCCCTCCACCATCCTGAAGGGTGACGAATCGCAGAGCGAGTTCTATTCCGTCGCGCTGACCAACCATTACCAGCAGGCCGACACCGGAACCAAGATGATACACCTGGGCAAGAACAGCCGGTCGACGATAGTAAGCAAAGGTATCTCGTGCGGCCAGTCGCAGAACTCCTACCGCGGAATGGTGCGTATCGCGCCCGAGGCCGACAACTGCCGCAACTTCACGCAATGCGACTCGCTGCTGATGGGCGACCGGTGCGGCGCGCACACTTTCCCCAAGATTGACGTGCGCAACCAGACCTCGACCGTGGAGCATGAGGCCACCACGTCCAAGATAAACGAGGAGCAGCTGTTCTATTGCCGTCAGCGCGGCATCGACACCGAGGAAGCGATAGCCCTGATAGTGGGCGGTTACGCCCGCGACGTGATGCAGAAACTTCCCATGGAATTCGCCGTTGAGGCGCAGAAACTCCTGCAGATCAGCCTTGCAGACTCGGTAGGATAGTAACGGCGGCTCAGTCGAATTGTATTGGCAAGGAGACGAAAATACTAAGGAAAACAGATGATAGAAAGAATTATAATAATAGACACGGTCGACCCGCAGACGTTCTACGGACCCAACAACGCGAATATGTCGCTGATACGCAACCTGTATCCCAAGTTGCGGGTGTCGGCGCGCGGTAACGTCATCAAGGTGTTGGGCGAGGAGGGCGAGACGCAGCAGTTCGAGAAGAAGATACGCGAACTGGAGGCCTGGGCGGCCAAATACAACAAGCTGACCGAGGAGGACATCATCGACATGGTGCGCGGAGAGGCTGTGAGACGCCCCGATGCCGACGGCGTCATCATCTACGGCCAGACCGGACGCCCCATATCGCCGCGCAACGCCAACCAGTCGCGTATGGTCAGGTCGTTTCAGGAAAACGATCTGACGTTCGCGCTCGGTCCCGCCGGTACCGGCAAAACATACATAGCCATAGCATTGGCCGTACGCGCGCTGAAAAACAAGGAATGCCGGCGTCTGATACTGAGCCGCCCGGCCGTGGAGGCAGGCGAGAAGCTCGGTTTCCTGCCCGGCGACATGAAGGACAAGATAGACCCGTATCTTCAGCCCCTGTACGACGCGCTGGAGGACATGCTGCCGCCGCTGAAGCTGAAGGAATACATGGACTCGGGCACGATACAGATAGCGCCCCTGGCATTCATGCGCGGCCGTACGCTGAACGACGCCGTCATCATACTGGACGAGGCGCAGAACACCACCACCCACCAGATGAAGATGTTCCTGACCCGTCTGGGCATGAACTCCAAGATGGTGGTGACGGGCGACGTGACGCAGATAGACCTGCCTCACTCGGTGCGCAGCGGTCTGCTGAACGCCCTGCGCATCCTGAAGGGCGTCAAGGGGATAGGCGTGATAGAATACGAGAAGAAGGACATAGTGCGTCACCCGCTGGTGCAGCGCATAGTGGATGCCTACGAGCATCGTGAGAAGGAAGTGGCCGCCGAGGAGCGCCGCGAAATGGAAACGGAGGAAACCGATAATGACTAAACCGGGAGATACAGTAAGATACCTCAACGAAGTAGGAGGCGGCGTGGTGACACGCGTGGAAGGGAAGATAGCGTACGTGAACGACGACGGCTTCGAACGCCCCGTGGCCCTGAACGAATTAGTGGTGGTGATACCCGCCGGCCACGCGCAGACCGGCGCGAAACTGATGTTCGACCAGCAGGCATACGACATAGGACGCACCAACAAGCGCAACAAGCCGGAGGAACCGAAGCTGCCTGCAGCCGCAGCACAGCCGCAGCCGACGGTAGCCGCGCCCGAAACTGAACCGGAGGACTTCCCGATAGAGGAGACCGACTACGGCGACGCCATGAACGTGGTGATGGCCTTCGAACCGAAGGATGTACGCAAATTGGACACCACTACGTTCAACGTGGCGCTGGTGAACGACTCCAATTATTTCCTCAGCTATCAGCTGCTGGTCACGGGCAAGAATCCCGGCGAATGGAGCACGATGGCCCGCGGAGAGGTGGCGCCCAACGAGATAGCCGACCTCAGGACGCTGGAGCATGACGACATCCCCGGAATGGCCAGGATTGTGTTCCAGGCCATAGCCTACAAGAAGGACAAGGATTTTACCGTCAAGGAGCCGCTGAACGCCTTGCGCAAGCTGGACCTGACCAAATTCTTCAAGTTCCATTGCTTCCGTCCCGGCCTGTATTTCGATTCGCCGGTGCTGGAGGTGCCGTTGTTCTCCGAAGCTATCCGCAAGAAAAAGAAATAGCCCGAACCCTAACGGACAATACCATGATTATTTAACAGCCTGATGATATAGACAACCTGATTATATATAAACAACCCCAATTACCAACAACCATGAGGAAACTGTTAATGACGCTGTGCGCTGTGGTCATGACGGCGCTGCTGTCGCAGGCACAGGTCACAACCAGCCCGAATCCGCTGCAGGAGGATTCGCATAACGTAGTGATTTATTTCCATGCCGACCAGGGCAACAAAGGCATGATCAATCTGCCGGCCGGTACCGGCGTATATGCCCATACGGGCGTGAACGTGGTGGACGCCAACGGCAAGGAGGCAGCGTGGAAATACGCGCCGACCTGGGGCGACAACAAGGAGAAGTACAAGCTGGAATACGTAGAGCCTAACGTGTGGAAACTCACTATCGGCGACCTCCGTACTTATTACGGTGTGGGCGCCGGCGAAACCATCAAGCGGCTGTGCTTCGTGTTCCGCACCGCCGACTGCAAGAAGGAGGGCAAAGGCCCAGGCGACGCCGACATATTCGTCGACGTGCTTGACAGCGGCTTCCAGCTGAGCCTGAGCAATGGCCTGACCGCGCCGGTGGCCGGCGTGAACAGCAGCATTACCTTTACCGCCGCCACTACGCAGGCCGCCGCCATAACCCTGACCATAAACGGCAAGCAGGAGGCTTCGAAGCAGAACGTCACCGAACTTAAGGTGCCTTACACGTTTGCCGCAGCCGGCGAGTATAAGGTGGAGTGCAAGGCCGTGGCCGGAGGCAATACGCTGACGCAGACCATGACCGTACTGGCCGTGGCGCCTGCCGTGGCCGACACCGACAAGACCATCCCCCCGCTGGGACTGACCAGGAACGCCGACGGCAGCTATACATTCTGTATGGCCGCGCCGCAGAAGCAGAGCTGCGTGGTGATCGGCTCATGGAACGACTATCAGGCCTCCGAGGCCGGTGTCTGCCGGTATGTGGACCGCATCATTGACGGTCAGCCGTTCCGTTATTTCAAGACCACCATCCCGGCCGGTGTGATAAAAGGCGCGTTCTCCTACTATTATTGCGTCGACCTGACATATAACGTGGGCGACCCGTACGCCCGGTTGGTGCTTGACCCCTACAACGACAAATATATCTCGGCTTCCGTATATCCCGGACTCCCGGAATATCCGCAGGGGAAGGTGCCTAACAATACCTTCCTGGCCTATCACTCCGACACGATGCTGGACTATGACTGGCAGTGCAAGGACTTCAAGGCTCCGGATAAGGAGAATCTTGTGATATACGAGCTGCTGTTGCGCGACTTCACCGGCACGGAGGGTAAGGCCGCGGGCAACGGTACGGTCAACAAGGCGTACGACAGACTCGGTTACCTGAAGGATCTCGGCATCAACGCCATCGAGCTGCTGCCCATCAACGAGTTCAACGGCAACATCTCCTGGGGCTACAATCCCAACTTCTATATGGCCGTGGACAAGGCATACGGCACGCCGGCTGACTACAAGCGTTTCATCGACCGCTGCCATGAACTGGGCATCGCCGTAATCCTTGACGTGGTGTTCAACCAGGCCGATGGCTGCCATCCCTGGTACCAGCTGTACGAACCGGGCAAGAATCCCTTCTTCAACCTGAACGCGCCTCATGCCTACAGCGTGCTGAACGACTGGAACCAGGGCTATCCCTTGGTGGGCGAGCAGTGGCGCGACATGCTGCAGTTCTGGATGCGTGAATATAAGGTGGACGGATTCCGCTTCGACCTGGTGAAAGGTCTGGGCAATAACGATTCGTATGCCAATTCTGGCGACGCAGCAACCAATGCCTTCAACCAAAGCCGCATCGACCGCATGAAGCAGCTGCACGCATACGTCATGGAGGTGAATCCCGATGCATATTTCATCAACGAGAACCTGGCGGGAGCACAGGAGGAAAACGAAATGGCCAGGGACGGCGAGCTTAACTGGATGAACCTGAACAACGCCGGCTGCCAGTTCGCCATGGGTTATCAGACCGATTCGAACCTGAATTCCATGAACGCCAAGGACGCGGGCCGCACGCCCGGCTCGACGGTGGCCTACCTCGAGAGCCACGACGAGGAGCGCCTGGCTTACAAGCAGGACCAATGGGGCGTGGCCGGCGTCAAGGGCAATCACGCCGTGTCGATGCAGCGTCTCGGCGCGGCCGCCGCGCAGATGATTCTGATGCCCGGCTCGCACATGATATGGCAGTTCTCCGAGATGGGCAACGCGCAGACCACCAAATCGTCGAACGGCGGCAACAACACCGACCCAAAGACCGTGAACTGGAACCTGCTCAGCGACCCCGACAACAACGGCCTGATGCAAAGCTACCGCCAGCTGATCAAGATCCGTCTGGCGCCTGAGAACAAGGAACTGTTCTCCACCACGATTCAGCCTTTCGGCAATTCGCTGAGCGGCTGGGCACAGGGACGTACCATCAAGACCACGGCGACGGACCGCGAGCTGTATTGCGTCATCAATCCCAACGTGGCCGGTGCGATAACCGTTCCAGTATCGTTCCGGCGCACCGGCAACGACGACTACTGGGTGGCATCCAAGAGCTACGGCAGCGAACCGACGTTCGATGTGGCTGCAGGCACCGTCACCGTGCCAGCCAACTCGTACGCCGTGGTCACCACGCGCAATATCTCCGGCGTCAAGGACATTACTGTGGCCGACGCAGCCCCCTGGACTGTATCGGTTGCCGACGGCAGTCTGAAAGTTGCGGGTCTGACGGCGCCGGCTTACATATATTCCATGTCGGGTTCGCAGGCCGGAATGCTGAAAGGAGACGGCCGGGTGAATCTGCAGCAGGGAATTTATGTGGTACGCTCGGCCGGCAAGAGCGTGAAGGTAATGGTTAAATGAGCCGATTTTTAACTTAAAAACGGTTAAAAACACGTATTTTTGAGAAAAAAGCAAAAAAAATCGAAAAAAATGCGTGTATCAATAAAATTTATATTAACTTTGCAACGTTTTTGAAAGCGAAAGGCACGAGAGTCGCTTCTCCACCTTTCGTCAACCGAAGCCCCGGCCGAGGTTGAAACAAAAATAACATTGTTTTATTATTTAAAAATTAGAGAGAAATGAAGAAAGTAGTTCTGTCGCTTGCTGTTCTGTTCAGCGTAGCAATGGTTGCTTGCAATGGCAACAAGAAGGCTGAGGAGGCTGTTGATTCTGATTCGATCATCGCCGCAACTGAGGTAGTAGCTGTTGATTCCGACACAGCTGTAGCAGCTGAGGCTGTTGAGGCTACAACTCCCGCCGGTGACACTGTAGTAGCAGTTGAGGCTGCTGCTGAGACTGCTGCAAAATAAGTAGCATCTACACAGGACAGCAAGACGATTTAATCGTCAACATAGGAGAATGTATCGCAAGATATGTTCTCCTAACTTTTTATATGCCGCATACTGGAGTGGCGATGTCCACATCGCCAATAAGAGTACAGGCATATTTACACGGGGTGGCGATGTGGACATCGCCATTCCAGTCAGAGACCCGCTGCTGTTAAAGTCATTAAAGAAAACGTGATTGTTGCTTAATTCGCTCTTATTTGTTAAATTTGCGGTATGAATAAGAATGTCAAGATAATAGTATATACGGCGGCCGGCGTCCTGGTGGCGCTGATTGCCCTTATTATAGTGTTGATTGTCAACGACAACCATAATACCGTGGCGCGTAATGAAGCCGAAGCGCGTGCCGATTCGCTGGCCATAGCCAACGACCAATTGGTGCTGACCAACGAGTTCAATCAGCTAAATGCCGACTTCAACCAGTATGAGGGACAGCAGATATATCTGAAAAACGACTCGCTGGTGCAGAAATACAACGCCGCCCGCATGAAGGTGGAAGGCCTGCTGCGCGAACTCAACGCCGAGAAACAGAGCCACAACAAGGATATGGCCGCGTCGCGCGCCAAGATCAAGAAGCTGGAGGGCGAGATCTCGACGCTGAAGGGCATAGTGCGTCACTACTTAGAGGAGATAAAGCGACTGGGTGAGGAGAACGCCGGTCTGAAGCAGGAGATAGCACAGGTTCAGCAGAAGAACCAGCAGCTGTCTACGCAGGTGACCCAGGCCACGGCCAGCAACGAGCAGCTGACGCAGACCGTCAAACTCGCCAAGAAGCTGAACATCACCGGTCTGTCGCTGAACGCCTACAACAAGAAAGGCAAGAAGGAGAAGAACATTACCAAGGCGCGTCAGTTAGGCGTACACTTCACGGTCAGCCCCAACAGCACGGCGGCGCCCGGCATGAAGACATTCTATCTGCGTATCATCTCGCCCGAAGGCAGCCTGCTGAGTGGCGGCGGAAGCTTCACTATCGACGGCCAGAGCGTGCAGGCCACGGCCTCGCGCAATCTGGAATACGCCAACGAGGAGATGAGCGCCAGCATCTACTGGGATGTCAACACCACGCTGACCCCCGGCGACTACACCGTCGAGGTGTTCTGTGACGGCTACCGCCTCGCCAGCCGCCACTTCACCATGAA
The DNA here is from genome assembly GCA_902468245.1 of uncultured Porphyromonadaceae bacterium. GTDB lineage: Bacteria > Bacteroidota > Bacteroidia > Bacteroidales > Muribaculaceae > Lepagella. Next base: position 39,825 of record CABQXY010000012.1, read on the forward strand.
GAAGTAAGGCTATTGTTGGCGATGTGGACATCGCCATCCCAGTCTTGGAGCGCGGCTCGGAGAGCCTGCAGGAGAGTCTGCGCCACTATTTGGTTTGGTGGTTTAAGGCATTTTTATTAACTTTGCATCGTCTTTAGGGCCGCAGGGCCTTGGGACATAAGGATTGTCTTATGGTGTAATGGTAGCACTGCAGTTTTTGGTTCTGCCTGTCCAAGTTCGAATCTTGGTAAGACAACGCAAAAAAGAAGGGTTGAGTCTCGCGGCTCAACCCTGATTTTTTTATTTATTATCGGGAGAATCCCGATTAATCGAGAGAATCCCGATAATCTCGATTAATCCTGATAATCTCGATTAATCCTGATAATCTCGATTAATCCCGATAAATCGAGATAAATCCGGATTAATCGGGGTGATTCGGTTATTTCAGCTTCTCGGTGGCGGCTTTGATGCGGGCCATGGCCTCGCGGATGTTGTCGTCGCTGGTGGCGTAGCTGAGGCGGATGTAGCCGGGCGCGCAGAAGGCGTCGCCGTCTACGGTCGATACGTTGGCCTTCTCCAGCAGGTAGAACACGTAATCGCCGCTGGTGTTGATCCTGACGCCGTCGGCTTCCTTACCGATCAGCGCCGATACGTCGGGGAACAGATAGAACGCTCCGGCGGGCTTCGCAACCTTCCAGCCGGGAATCTCCTGTGCCAGTCCGTATATCAGGTCGCGGCGGCGTTCGAATGCCTGACGCATCTCCTCGACGCATTCCTGCGGACCCGTATAGGCGGCCTCGGCTGCCTTCTGGGCGATGGAGGATGCTCCGGAAGTCATCTGGCCCTGTAGTTTGGTCACGGCCTTGGCTATGGGCAGCGGTGCGGCGATGTAGCCGATGCGCCATCCGGTCATGGCGTATGCCTTCGACACGCCGTTGCAGATTATCACGCGGTCCTGCATTCCCTCGCAGTGGCTGATGGACGCCACGCCGCCGGTGAAGTTGATGTGCTCGTAGATCTCATCGCTGAGCACCGTCACGTCGGGATGCTTCACCAATACGGCTGCCAGTGCCTCCAGTTCCTCTGCGGTATAGACGGCGCCGGTGGGGTTGCTGGGCGTGCAGAGAATCATGAGGCGCGTGCGGGGTGTGATGGCGGCCTCTAACTGCTCGGCTGTCAGCTTCAGACCGTTCTCGGGCAGCGCGGGCACGCATACGGGTACGCCCTCGGCCAGTTTGACAAGCTCCACGTAGCTCACCCATGCCGGTGTGGGTATTATCACCTCGTCGCCGGGATTGACCATGGTCAGCACCACGTTGGCCAGCTCATGCTTGGCGCCGTTGCCCACCACAATCTGGTCGGGCGTGAACGTAAGTCCGTTCTCGCGCTGCAGTTTGTCGCAGATGGCCTTGCGCAGCGACAGATAGCCCGACACGGGAGTGTAGCGGGAATAGTTCTCGTCGATGGCCTTCTTGGCCGCTTCCTTGATATGGTCCGGGGTGTTGAAATCGGGTTCGCCGGCGGTGAGGCCGATGACGTCCACTCCGGCGGCCTTCAGTTCGTTGGTCTTCTGAAGCATGGCCAGTGTGGCCGACGGTGACAATGCACTAACGCGTTTTGAAATCTGTAACATAGTGTATATGTATTGCGTGATTTATTTCTTTTTCCAGAGATAGAGGCGGTCGGCGGGTCGCGTCTTGGCGGGGACGGGAAGCGAGAACAGCTGGCCCTTCACCACCTTGTCCACGGGCTTGAGGTCGAAACGCAATTCGCTGACCGTGAAGATGAGCGCACCCGTCGTGGGGCCTGTTATCACCACTTCGTCGCCTACGTGCAGTTCGCCGGCTTCCATCAGGAACTCGCCGACGCCCAGCTTGGAGTAATATTTCCCGGCCTTGGCAACATACTGCTTGACGCGCGTGGACGACGAGCCGTATTTGGCACTCCATTCGCCTAAGCGCTGGCCTAAGTAGTAGCCGTTCCAGAATCCACGGTTGAACACTTTGGCTAAGCGCTCCTCCCACTGCTTTACGCGCTCCTCGCCGAAGGTGCCGTCGCAGATGGCCTGCAACGCCTCTGAGTAACAGCTGACGGTCTCGTAGACATATTCCGGACCGCGGGCGCGTCCCTCTATCTTGAACACGCTGACGCCCGCCTTCACCATTTCGGGCAGGAAACTGATGGTCTTCAGGTCCTTGGGGCTCATTATGTATTGGTTCTCGATGTCCAGCTCGTCGCCGGTCTCCTTGTCGCGCACAGTGTACGAGCGACGGCATATCTGGTTGCAGGCGCCGCGGTTGGCCGATGAGTTCATCTGATGCAGCGACAGGTAGCACTTGCCGCTGACGGCCATGCAGAGGGCTCCGTGGCAGAACATCTCCAGGCGCACCGGTTTGCCGTCGGGTCCGAGAATGGGCTGCTCGACTATATGACGGTGTATGTCGGCCACCTGCTCCATGTTGAGCTCACGCGCCAGCACCATCACGTCGGCCCACTGCGCGTAGAAACGCACGGCCTCCGTGTTGCTGATGTTGGCCTGGGTGGAGATATGCACCGGTATGCCGACCTTGCTGCAATACTGTATGGTGGCGATGTCGGTGGCTATGATGGCCGTGATGCCGGCCGCATGGGCACGCTCTACGATGGAGTGCATCTTCTCGATGTCCGAGTCGTAGATGATGGTGTTGACCGTCAGGTATGTCCTGACGCCTGCCTCGGCGCTCTGACGGGCTATGCGCTCCATGTCGTCGAGGGTGAAGTTGGAGCTGCTGCGGCTGCGCATATTCAGCCCCTCGATGCCGAAATACACTGCATCGGCACCGGCGCTGATGGCGGCGGCAAGCGATTCCTCCGACCCTACCGGGGCCATTATTTCAAAGTCTTTTCTTTCCAAGATAAATTGTGGCTGCTCCGAAGGTGAGGCTTTTCCACAGGCAGTCATGGAAACCGGCTTCGGTCATGAGACGGGTCATGCCGTCGCGCTGCGGACACGCGGCAACGGACTGCGGCAGATAGCTGTAAGCGCTCTTGTCGCCGCTGACCATGCGGCCCACCATCGGAATTATGTTATGGGAATAGAAACGGTACAGAGTACGGAGCACGGGGTTGGCCGGCTCGGACAGCTCGAGTATGCACAGCGTTCCGTCGGGACGGAGCACGCGCGCCATTTCCGAGAGACCGCGGCTGATGTCGGCGAAGTTGCGTATGCCGTAGGCTACGGTGATGAGGTCGAAGCTGTTGTCAACGTACGGCAGCTGCAGCGAGTCGCCCTGGGTGAAGGTACATCTGTCGGCCACGCCGAGCCTGCGGGCCTTTTCGCGCGCTATCTTCAGCATCCCTTCCGACAGGTCCAGACCGGAAATGGCGGCGTCGGGGTACAGTTTCAGCAGGTGCAGGGCCACGTCGCCCGTGCCGGTGGCTATGTCAAGGATATCCTTGGCTTCGGGTGCGAACTTGTGCGCACGGGCCAGGGCCTTGTTGCGCCAGCTCTTGAACAGGCCGAATGTCATGGCCGCGTTCATGAAATCGTAGGCAGGGGCGATGGAGTCGAACATCTCCTCGACCTGCTCCGTCTTGTCGCCCTGACGATAGGGGTTCACATGCTCCACTTCCTGATTCATGCCGATAATTGCGTTACGGAATGCACCCGGTTAAATATCTTTGGCGTACGACCTGCGGCGGCGGTGCTGGCGCGGATTGAACACTTCCCACTGCGACTGCACCTTTGCGTTGGTCTCCATCTCGGGGTTGGTCTCGGCATACTTGAAGCCCAGCCGGATGAAGTGCGGCAGCAGGTCCTGGAACATCAGGGCGTTCACGCCACGGTTCTGGTAGTCGGGATGTACGGCCACCAGCAGCAGGTCCACGCGGTCGTTCTTGCCTTTAAGGGCCTTAAGCAGATGGTACCACCCGAAGGGGAGCAACCTGCCGTGCGCCTTCTGCAGTCCCCGGCTCAGCGAAGGGAGGGCTATGCCCAGGCCCACCAGGTTGTCGTCCTTGTCCATCACGAACGTGAGCAGGTCAAGGTTCACCAGCCCCAGGTAATAGTCCACGTAGTAGTCTATCTGCCGGTCGGTGAGCTGCGAATACTGGTACAGGTCCTTGTATGCCTCGTTGATGAGGCGGAACAGCTTGTGGCCTATCTCCGCCTTGGCCTTCTTGCGGCTGGTGTATTTCTGTATACGCAGGTTCAGCTTCTCCTTCACTAATGTGGCGATGCGGTCGTAACGCTCGGGCACCTTGTCGGGCACCTGCAGCAGGAACTCCACCCAGTCCGATTCCTTGGCGTATCCGGCCGCCTCCACATGTCCGGCGTAGTAGGGATAGTTGTAATTGGTGGCCATGGTGGACAGTTCCTCGAACCCTTCCACCAGCAGACCCTCGCGGTCCATGTCGGTGAAGCCGAGGGGACCGACCATCCTGTTCATCCCTTTCCGGCGCCCCCAGTCCTCGGCGGCGTCAAATAACGCGCGCGACACCTCCATGTCGTCCACGAAGTCCATGAATCCGAAGCGGCATATCTTAGTGTCGCAGTTGCGGTTCACCTGGTTGTTGATGATGGCGGCGATTCGTCCCACGGGCTTACCGTCGCGGTAAGCCATGAAATAGGCTCCCTCGCAGAAGTCGAACGCCGGGTTCTTGTCCGGCGACAACGCCTCGATGTCGTCGCTGACCAACGGCGGAACGTAATAGTCGTTCCCACGGTACAGGTCTATCTGGAATTGCGTGAAGTCGCGTAAAGCGGAACGTGTGGGCTGTATTTGCTTTATCTCTAACATTCTGATTCGTAGGGGTGTGAGGCCGTCATCTGTTGGTGAGCCATATCAGCAGGGCGGCCATGAACACGATGAACACGCAGATGAACACGTACATCTGGCCCGAGTTGCGACGCTCCAGGGCGAGCTGCAGGTCGGGGACGCTGCGGTAGGAGTGATCGGGGTTCTCGCAGCGGTTGGCGATGCGGCGCAGACGCGGCAGGGTGGTGGGCAGGTGGTCCAGCACCTCGTTCAGCACACGGCCGTAGTCGCGGATGTCGGCCTGAGTGTCCTGTTGGGTCAGGCTCGACTTCTGCGCGTAGCCCACGTTGATCAGCTTCAGGTTCTCGTTGTACTCGGTGAAGATGATGGTGTCCGGGGTGATGGGGTCGTGCACTATGTGGTTCTCCTGAATGTATTCCAGGGCGTCCACGAGCTGGGTCTGCAGGCGGTATACTATCTTGGGCGTCAGTCGCTTCTCGTCGATGAGGCGGCGAAGCGAATAGCCGTAGATGTCATCGGTGATGATGGCCGGGCCGACGCCCGGCACGTTCTCGAAGTCGTTCACCATCACGATGTTGGGATGCGCCAGGTTATAGCGCGTGTCGAATTCCTGCTCCAGCATGCGCACGCGCTCCGGGTCGTCGCGATACTCGGGCTTCAGGCCCTTCAGCATCACCCATTTGCCGTGCTTGCGCACAGTGTACACGTCGTAGAACTTCTCGCCCCATTCCGGCAGAAGTGTCAGGTCGCTCCATTTTCCCGTCGGGTCGTCGATGGGAATTTGTTTTTCACCCTTGCTGACATATCCTTTGTCCTGCGGCGACATGTCGGGGTGCGAAAAGTCATGCTGTGTCATCTGTGTATCGTTTAAATGTGGAATGTGCTCTTAATTGTCGGTCGATATATCAATCGATCATGTCGAAGCCGGTGTATTTCACCAGGCACTCGGGCACCTTGATGCCCTGCGGGGTCTGGTTGTTCTCCAGCAGTGCGGCCACGATGCGGGGCAGAGCCAAGGCCGAGCCGTTCAGCGTGTGGCACAGCTTGGTCTTTTTGTCGTCGCCACGGTAGCGGCACTTCAGACGGTTGGCCTGATATGTCTCGAAGTTGGACACCGAGCTTACCTCAAGCCAGCGCTTCTGGGCCGCGCTCCATACCTCGAAGTCGAAGGTGATGGCCGATGTGAACGACATGTCGCCGCCGCACAGACGCAGTATGTGCCAGGGAAGGCCTAACTTCTCCAGCAGACCCTGCACGTGGTCCTTCATCTCCTCTAAGGCGGCGTAGGAATCCTCGGGACGCTCGATGCGGACTATCTCAACCTTGTCGAACTGGTGCAGACGGTTCAGGCCGCGCACGTCCTTGCCGTAGCTGCCGGCCTCGCGGCGCCAGCAGGGCGAGTAGGCGCAGTTCTTCTTGGGCAGCTCGTTCTCGGGGATAATCACGTCGCGGTATATGTTCGTGACGGGCACCTCGGCGGTAGGAATCAGATAGAGGTCGTCAAGATTGACGTGGTACATCTGGCCCTCCTTGTCGGGAAGCTGGCCGGTGCCGTAGCCGGATGCCTCATTCACCACGAAGGGAGGCTCAACCTCGACGTAACCGGCCTTCCAGGCCTCGTCGAGGAAGAATTGAATCAGCGCGCGCTGCAGACGGGCACCCTTGCCTACGTAGAAGGGGAAACCGGCGCCGGTGACCTTCACGCCTAATTCAAAGTCGATGATGTTGTATTTCTTGGCGAGTTCCCAGTGGGGGAGAGCGTCTTCGGGCAGGTCGGGCATCGGGCCGCCGGTCTTCTCGACCACGTTGTCTTCGGCCGATGTGCCGAGGGGCACGGTCTCGTTGGGGAGGTTGGGCACGGTCAGCAGGAGCTGCAACTGTTTGTGTTCGCACTCCTCCAGACGGTCCTGCAGGCCCTTGGTCTCGCCCTTGATGCGGGCCACTTCGGCCTTGGCTTCTTCGGCCTCCTCCTTCTTGCCCTGCTTCATCAGCGCGCCGATGCTCGCAGCCAATTTCTTCAGCTCCGACGCATCCGTGTCGCACTTGTGCTGAAGCTTGCGGCGCTCCTCGTCTATCTCCAGTATTTCCGTTATAATACCGCGACCGTCAAATCCTTTGACAGCCAGTCTGCCGATCACATACTCCGGATCGGCCTTTATCTGTTGCAATGTCAGCATTGTTTTTGGGTCTTTGAATCCTATCCTTATCAGGGGTCCGGTTATGCGGGCTGTTTATCCGGCCCGGTTATGAAGGTCGTTTTAACCTTCCCGACTCCTTGATAACGATATGATGTCCTTTTAAACCGCGAAAATAATCAAAATTTCTGAGATAATGAAATTTACGACCCGTTAACTTCCTCAGAACCCTATCGGGCGTCTGTCAGGCGCCTTTCAGACGTTTTTATCAGGCGCTTATCCGAAGCCCCGTAACCGTCAACGACTGGAATGACGACGTCCACGTCGTCACCCACCGGGCGGTGAGGACACCGCCCCTCCGGTCGCAGCGGATACCTTATCCGGCATTATTGTGTGTCTCTGAGTTCGTTTATGAGATCTTCCAATATATAGCCGTCACTTCTCAGATGCAGCCCATATTTGGGGTCGGAAAGCTGTCGGCATATTTCGGTTGAATAATACAAGTCAAGAGCCCGCTCGGGATCGATTTGCAACCTGTCGGCCAATAGCATTATTATGCGGCTCTGCTTACGCCATAAAACACTATCCCTCATAATGTTTCCGATGAAATAAATAACAAATGTTTGTCTATGATCTCCTGATTCAATATGCAAATCTGATGATTGACTTTCTTGTATTTTAATTGGCCGAGAGCCTGGTCCGCAGTAATGATACCGTTTTCATAATCTTCAACGGTATCAATCACGTTGTCATTTGCCACACCGCCCTCTACTAAATCGTAAAGTAACTGCATCCTGCCGCCTCGTCTACAATCAATAACATATTCAAGCCTTCAAGGTCATAAGCCTCAAAGACTTTCACGCGGTAGCCATTGGCTTTAATGGAATCAATATCGATGGAATATATCGACAGGACCGGTCGGACATCTTTGCCTTTTCTTTCTGCAACTGTTTCTGCCCAGGATTGAGCTTGGGAACGTAATTTGGTGAGGTAGAATCCTTGTCCGAAATCTACTTTTTTCCTTCCCAACTTGACGAACGGAGCAGGGACGGTGATATATGAACCATGAAATAAAGTTATCATAATCCGGCTTCCCAATTTAGAAGGGTTTCAGAAATATCATCGGCTACCCAATCCAGACTTTGAGTATGCAGGGTGTCATATCTTTTGAACAGACGATTTCGAATCAGGCCTTGCTTGCGTAGCCTGTCGTGCATTTCCTTGCTGGAAATGCCGAGCTTGCGGGCTCCGCTTTCAATTGCCATTACAGCGAAATGAATCCGACGATATGTATCATTATCCATATTAATTGGGTTTAAATTGGACTATTCTTATAAAAGAACGCTGTTAATGTGCAAAGGTAAATAAAAAATAGCAAAGTCGGGTATAAAAACACATCAATTTATGGGAAGCGCGAAAATTACTTATTTGCAGACACAACGAGTGTGCAGGTTAGATTGAGATAGAGCTTTTCTCAGAAATATTTCTTAACTTTGTAAATCAATAAAGACCATGAAACTTTCTTTTGAATACGTAAGACGGCTCGTATCAGGCAACGAAGGTGTCGATGTTGAGTTTAAGGAAACCACCGGGCAGTTAAACCGTGGAATGGAGACATTATGTGGTATGATCAATGGCAGTGGTGGTGCCGTTGTATTCGGTGTATCGAACAAAGGAAAAATCATAGGTCAGGAGATTGGCGACAAAACCACACGTGAGATTGGCGAAGCTATCAATAAGTTTGATCCGGCTGTTGACCTCCAGCCGATATATGTGCCGATTGACGATTCAGACAAGTATGTAATAGTTTTCCAGACAGATGGATTGGAAACGGACAAGCCTTATATGTGGGATGGCAAGCCATACCGCCGGCACGACAGCGTTACAAGCGTGATGCCCCGCGAGAAATTTATCAGACTCCATGAGCTGCAGCATGGATTGAAATATAAATGGGAAAATAATGTAAACCTTGATTTGACCATTGAAGATCTTGACGAGCTGCTTGTTCATAATGTAATTCAAAGTGCGGTAAGGCGTGGTCGATTGTCTGACATTGCGCTTAACGATGATGTATCGACAGTCTTGAGACGTCTTGATTTAATTAAAGACGGACACATCTGTAATTCTGCGGCGGTCCTGTTTGGCAAAAAATTCACGGATTATCCACAGTGCAGATTGCGTCTGGCTCGATTCAGGGGTACCGTCAGACAGGATTTCATAGACAATCAGCAACAGGTGGGCAATATATTTCAGCTGATAGATGCCGCTATGTCCTTCTTTTTCAAACATCTTAACCTGTCAGGTACGACACATCACCGCATTGTCCGGGAGGATGAGCTTGAAATTCCATACGATGCGTTGCGCGAGAGTGTTGTGAATGCTTATTGTCACATGAACTGGGGACATGAGGTCGCCACTGTGGGAATAGCAATCTATGATGACAGGATTGAAATTGAGAATGCAGGCCGATTCCCGGCACGAATCTCGCCTGATGCCTTGATGCTGGAGGAAGTGGAACATCGAGAAAATACATCGCTCCCACCGAATCCGGTTATAGCTAACGTGATGTATCTTGGAGGTCTTATCGAACATTGGGGACGTGGCCTTTCAATGATGGCTAAAGAATGCGAGCGCGTTGGATTGCCGGTTCCTGAATTCTATGGAGACGGCTCTATTGTCAAAATCATTTTTGCACGGCCCAGGGATATAGTAGGAGTAAGTAATAGTATAAGTAATAGTACAAGTAATAGTACAAGTAGAAGTACAGTTGCCGCAAGTCTAACTAACGATGGCGGGAATATAAAATCATCTGTGTTGAGACTTGTTGATATTATAGGAGAAGATTGGTTGTCGTTATATGATATGCTTGGAATAATGAGGCTTTCTTCAAGACCTTCATTTACAAAGACATATTTAGGGCCGGCAATAGCCATGGGATTGGTTGTTCTCGAAAATTCAGATAATCCTAAGGCGCCTAATCAAAGATACGGATTGACCTTGAAAGGTAAAGCATTATATTATGACCGACGAAATGACCCTCAGATAGTGCAAGCTGACCCTCAAAATGACCCTCAAACCGCTTTTAAGGGTCAAAATGACCCTCAAACAGTACAAGCTGACCCTCAAAAGGATATTGTTGTCCGGGCAATCAGTGATAACGGCAGTATTAGCCGTGCTGAGTTAGCAAAACTTGTAGGATGCTCGGAGAGTACGATCAAGAGGCGGCTGAAAGATTGGAATATCGCCTGGCTTGGCCATCCTAAGACGGGACACTGGGTATTTATCAAGGATATTAAATAAATACATTTATAGTATTTTATTGAACATTGCATAGAAAAAGAGAAGACATGAAAAACCGGATAATAGCGGCTGTGGCGTTGGTCGCGATGGGCGGCGTTGCGGCTTGCGGAGCCAAGGCGTACGGAGCTAAGAAAAGTCAGATTAATCCCGACCGACAGAAGTATGAGGTGTTCGTAGACAGCGAAGGTGTGATGCGCCGCAGCGACAACAAGCAGGAGGTCAGCTATTATGGCACGAACTATACCGTTCCGTTCGCCTATTCCTACCGGGCGTTGGGTTATGAGGGCAAGGACCGTAAACGTGCCATCGACCGGGATGTCTACCACATGGCCCGTCTGGGTCTGAATGCGTTCCGGCTCCATCTGTGGGACGCCGAACTGGCCGATTCGGTCGGCAACTTGGTGCAGAATGAGCACCTCGACCTGCTGGACTACCTTATAGCTCAGCTGGAGAAGCGCGGCATCGACATCGTGCTTACCGCGCAGACCAATTTCGGCAACGGTTATCCGGAGAAGGATGCCGATACCGGATCGTTCACCTACGATTACGACAAGTGTAACATCCATTTCGATCCGGCCGCGCGTGCCGCCCAGGCGCGCTATCTGCAGCAATTGGTCAAGCACCGCAATCCGTACACAGGGCGCACTCTTGCCGACGACAAGGCCGTAGTGGCCATCGAGATCAATAACGAGCCATGTCACAAAGCATCTAAAAAGAGCGTGACGGAATATATCGACCAGATGTCGGCCGCCTTGCGCAAGGCCGGCTATAAGCGTCCAATATTATATAATGTGACGCACAACCCCGACGTGACCTCGGCCTACTACGATGCCAAGGATATTCAGGGCACGACGTATCAGTGGTATCCCACGGGTCTGGTGGCCGGTCATGAGCGCAAGGGGAATTTCTTGCCGGCGCTGGATAATTATACCATTCCATGGGAGGATACGATTCCCGCATACAGGCATCTGGCTCGCGCCGTCTACGAGTTTGACCCGGCTGACGTGCTGTATTCGCATCTTTATCCGGCCATAGCGCGCACTTTCCGTGGCAAGGGCTTCCAGTGGATCACGCAGTTTGTATACGATCCCATCGACCTGGCGCAGTATAATACGGAATACCCTACTCATTATATGAACTTAGCGTACACGCCGGCCAAGGCACTGAGTCTGATGATAGCCGCCGAAACGGCCCGCGAGACGCCACGTGGCGCTGATTACGGCAAATATCCCGACAACACCAGGTTCGGTCACACCCGCGTGTCGCACGACCCCGACCTGTCGGTGTTCAACTCGCCGCAGAAGTTCATATACAGCAATTCCACCGAGGATAATCCCGTCTGTCCCGACAGTCTGGAATTGGTGGCCGGTCATGGCTCGTCGCCCGTAGCACAGTACGACGGCACCGGAGCGTATTTTCTTGACAAGACCGAGCAGCCCGGCGTGTGGCGCATGGAGATAATGCCCGATGCCGATATATTGGACGATCCGTTCGGCAACACATCCCTCAACGATGCCAAGATAGTGGCCGTGGAGCGTGCGCATCAGATAAAGCTGAACCTGCCCGGACTGCGCCGCGACTATACATTATATAAGGTAACGGACGACAACGAGGCCGAAAAAGTAGGGCGTCGGGCCGACGTGTTGCCCGGCATCTATCTTGTGGTAGCTACCGGCATAGAACCTAATATGGACTTGCTCATGGAAGGAAAGATTGCGGGCAACTTAGGTTTTACGGAATACGTGAAGCCGGAACCGACGCGCGTTCCGTTGGCATTGCTCTCGCCCAAGCAGGGTGACGCAAACTTAGACGTCAACATGATTCCCGAAAGCTGGGATTTCTCGTTCAATTATGTCAACCCCAACTGGTACGACCCGGTGCATTATAAACTTGACATACGTAATGACAAGCCTGACAGCCGTACTGTAATACGTCGCCGCGTCGGCGACAAGATTGCAAAAGTGCCCGAAACGGTAAATCCGACTCAGCTCAAGGTGGCGTTCCTGACCATGGATCCGGCCGACAGTTACGGCGCTGTCGATTTGCCCGGCGCGGACGCAAAGGTGTCGGTAGTGTCTCGCAACGGTTACACGTACTCGGCGCCGATGACTTTCGAGGCTGTGGAACCGACCGCAAATATCCCGGCGGCTTCGGCCGTGGCGACGATAAATATCAAGGACCTGGCACCCGACACCGGTGTGATAATGCCGGCGCCATATCCTGTGACTGTGACTCGCGAGATTCCCAAGACCGACATTCCGCTCGGTTCGTTCCGAGACATAGAGTTCATCCAGCTTAATCTTCCGACCCATAAAGGCACCTGTCTCATCAAGGATATTTGGCTGGAATAATCCTGTCATAAATCAGTAAAATTTGCGTCGCTTCGGAAAATATTTCGGAGCGACGCAACAATTTTCAGCGGAGAAGGTTCAATCCGGCTCTCGGAATTAACAGAATTATATAAATATTAACATTTATTGATCCCTCGGACTATCAACGACTTAAACGGATAAGTAAGGGAAATTTGAAAAAATATCGTCAGGGGACTTGACAAGGGCCGAAAAACATACTAATTTTGCATTCGCGTTTCGGGGGCAACACCCTGGGAACCGCAAGGAGAACAATGACATTTTGCCACAAGACAGAGCAGCGTAAGAAGTTGTTTTGAGAGTACAAGGGATACATAGTTATCCCGTACAATTC
>CABQXY010000013.1:0-84597 GCA_902468245.1 uncultured Porphyromonadaceae bacterium
ATGAAGCCCCATCCCCAATCCGCCATTAAGTCGCGAGCGGACAAAAATATTAGGCTATTCAGATCGAAGTTTTTTGCACTTCGTTCTTGAATCTATGGGAAATATTAATATTTTGATATATATTTGTTGAAATTTGTGAAAAAATGTTTGTTTTTTTTAAGATAATTTGTAATTTTGCCATCGTTAGAAGCTAGAATATACTACCCTGTGTTCATTTACCCGGAATATAAGCCGTATTACATAGCATACAAATCAACATAAACCAACCAAAACCAAAGAGTATGAAGAAATTCTACACAGCGACATTGGCACTGATGGTAGCGGTATCGGCAGCAGCCGCCCCGCAGATCCGTCAGATTCAGCCGGTGAAGAAAGCAGTCAAGATGTCTGCAAACCTGAACGTGTCGGCATCAAAGACTATTGCGGCAAAGAAAGTCAGAGCCGCTGAGGAATCAGAGTCCATAGAGGGATACTACGATTTCACCCTTGGTGATTACTATTTCCAGACAAGTACACAAACTGCTGAGACAGTATCATCCAACCTCACGCTTGACGGCACAACAGTTACAATCACCAGCAAAAGCGATTATTTTGCAACAGATCTCGTCGGCACATACGATGCTGCCGCCAACAAATTGATGTTCAGTGAAATAAAGCTGGGCGAATTCAGCATGTATGGCAGCACTTATTACCTTGTTTTCCAGCCTTTTTTGTACACTAAAGTAGGAGGACAAGGATATCTCAATCCTGCAGAGGTTATAGGCACATACGACCCGGCAGAAGGAACTATTTCGTTTGAGGCTGACCATGGCTTCAGCTGGGGGGTATATAAAGATGCAGATTATACTGAATTCGCAGGGTATCTCGATGCCTGGGATGTATTGGGCATGGAGAAGGGTGTAGATCCCGAAATCGGCTGGATCAATATGGACAAACCTGCCAAATGGATGGACCGCATGGTATGGACCATGTACATGGAGGCTGAACCCACCGAAAAGGAAATCACAGTACAGGTGAATGAGAATCAGCCCGGCAAGTACCGTATGATAGCTCCATTCGCTGACATAGCAGGTGATGCCAATATTATACTTGATGCCACAGATCCGGACAATGTAACTATCGATATGCAGGATTCCGGAATCTATGATAGTCAGGCTGGTGAATGTTACATCGCATCTACCACCAAGGCTCTTAAAGATCCTTCACAAGGGGCTCTCATTACGATGAAAGGCAATCGCATAGAATTCCCGGTTATGTCAATCTGGTTCTATTTCCCCTCATACTCACAGCAAAGTGTCTTTTACAACAGCGATCAAAAAGAGGCCGGTTATCTTGAACTGCCGACCGAAGACAGTGTCGTTGCCGATATCGTAATAGACGAAAACGCACCTGTGGAGTACTACAACCTGCAGGGTGTGCGTGTAGCCAATCCTGCACAGGGTGAACTCGTAATCATCCGTCAGGGTTCCAAAGCAATGAAGTCAATCATCCGCTGATAATAATTACAGACTACATAAAAAAGGCCGACGCATTTGAAAGTGCATCGGCCTTTTTTTGTGCTGTTAATTCCCGGGCAACAGTATTATGACATTCGAGCCAGGCTGTGTCCGCATATAGTTATATACGAGTCAGACTATAGCCGATATATAACAACAGGAATCCCACAACCACACTTAAGGCAACATATCCGATAACAAGAGGCAGATTGGAGGACTGGAACAAAAGATAATTCTCGTTGATAAATGTGGAGAAAGTAGTGAAGCCCCCGCAGAATCCGACAGTGAGAAGCAGTCTGAACTGTTGAGACAGGAAGCCGTCGGGAGCGTATCTGTCGAAAAGGCCGTAGAAAAGCCCGATTAAAAGACAACCTGTAACATTGACGGCAAACGTTCCCCACGGAAACAATGATGTGTCGGCAACTTGCGACTGCACTGCCTTGCCCGCCAGATAGCGGCATACGCCTCCCAGACCGCTGCCTAAGAATATAGCAATCAGATTCTGTATCATCGGAATATATATAGAAATGGAGAATACATAGAAATGGAGAGCGTATTGCTCTGAAACAGCAATACGCTGAAATCATATTATTATGAATTCCAGCGTATTTACTTGCGGAGCGACCGAGATTCGAACTCGGGATACGCTTTTGGCGTATACACGCTTTCCAGGCGTGCCTCTTCAGCCACTCGAGCATCGCTCCTTTCCGTTTTGCGACTGCAAAGTTAATGCTTTTTTCCGACTTTGCAATGATTATCCGTGATTTTTTTATTTTTGACACAAATGATGCTTGAAGAATCCTGTTTCAAAAGTCAGTCAATGACCGTTTTGCTAAGAAAAATAACACGAATGTTCATTTTTTGAGGTAAAAATACTAAATTTCGACTATAAATTATTAAATTTGCACACAGAAGTTACTTTTTACAGGTTATGTATATGAACCCTACTGTGCCGGATTCGCTTCCCCTATGGGTTACGGCATGGTTGTTGAACGAATATAATACAATATATTAATCATTTATGTCTAAGAAAATATATACATTCGGCGACGGCAAGGCCGAAGGAACAGCGGACATGAGAAATCTTCTCGGCGGCAAGGGCGCCAATCTGGCAGAAATGAACCTGCTGGGTATGCCTGTGCCTCCCGGTTTCACCATCACCACTGAAGTATGCACCGAGTATACCCAGATGGGCCGTGACGCTGTCGTAGCCGATATCAAGGCTGATGTTGAGAAAGCAATCGCTCACGTAGAGGCATTAACCGGCAAAAAATTCGACGATCCCGACAATGCGCTGCTGGTATCGGTTCGTTCCGGAGCCCGCGCATCCATGCCCGGTATGATGGATACGGTGCTGAATCTGGGTATGAACGACGCGACAGTAGCCAACATGGCCGAAAAGAGCGGCAATCCCCGTTTCGCATGGGACAGCTACCGCCGCTTCGTGCAGATGTACGGTGACGTGGTGCTCGGCATGAAGCCCAAGAGCAAGACCGACATCGACCCCTTCGAGGCCATCATGGACGCAGTGAAGGAGGAGAAAGGCGTTAAGTTCGACAATGAGCTGGACGTGGACGACCTGAAGGAACTCGTAAAGCGTTTCAAGGCTGCAGTAAAGGATTATACCGGCAAGGACTTCCCCGAGTCTGCATGGGAGCAGCTGTGGGGCGGCATCTGCGCCGTATTCGACAGCTGGATGAACGAGCGCGCCATCATCTATCGCCGCATGAACCAGATTCCCGAAGAATGGGGAACGGCAGTCAACGTACAGGCCATGGTTTACGGCAACATGGGTAACAATTCCGCTACAGGTGTCGCTTTCAGCCGTGACGCCGCTACAGGCGAGAACATATTCAACGGCGAATACCTGATCAACGCCCAGGGTGAGGATGTTGTGGCCGGCGTTCGCACGCCGCAGCAGATCACCATCGAGGGTTCGCGCCGCTGGGCTGCCCTGCAGGGCATCAGCGAGGAGGAGCGTCGCACCAAATATCCCGCACTTGAGGAATCGATGCCCGACTGTGCCGCAGAACTGATAAGCATCGCACACAAGCTGGAGGACCACTACCGCGACATGCAGGATATGGAGTTCACCATTCAGGACGGCAAGCTCTGGATGCTCCAGACCCGTAACGGTAAGCGCACCGGTGCCGCCATGGTCAAGATAGCCATGGACCTGCTGCGCGAGAACATGATTGACGAAAAGACCGTGCTGCTGCGCATGGAGCCCCAGAAGCTCGACGAGCTGCTGCACCCGGTATTCGACAAGGACGCCCTGAAGCGTGCCGTAGTCGTTGCCAAGGGTCTGCCCGCATCGCCCGGTGCCGCTACAGGCCAGATCGTGTTCCAGGCCGACGACGCCGAGGCTTGGGCCGAGAAGAAGAAGAAAGTAATTCTGGTTCGTATCGAGACCAGCCCCGAGGACCTTCGCGGTATGGCGGTAGCTCAGGGTATCCTGACAATGCGCGGCGGTATGACCAGCCACGCAGCCGTTGTGGCCCGCGGTATGGGCAAGTGCTGCGTATCCGGTGCCGGCGAAATCCAGGTAGACTATAAGGAGAAGACCGTGAAGATGGGTGGCAAGACCTTCAAGGAGGGTGACTGGATCTCGCTGAACGGCTCGACAGGCGATGTGTACGAGGGACAGGTTCCCACCACAGAGCCTGAGCTGAGCGGCGACTTCGGCGCCATCATGAATCTGGCCGAGAAATTCACCAAGACATACGTTCGTTGCAACGCCGACACACCGCGTGACGCCGAGACAGGACGCCGCTTCGGTGCCAAGGGTATCGGTCTGTGCCGCACGGAGCACATGTTCTTCGAGGGCGACCGCATCAAGGCTGTACGCGAAATGATTCTGAGCAGTGACGAGGAAGGACGCCGTGCCGCTCTGGCCAAGCTTCTGCCCATCCAGCGTCAGGACTTCGAAGGCATCTTCAAGGCAATGGACGGTTGCGGAGTTACAATCCGTCTGCTCGATCCCCCGTTGCACGAGTTCGTACCTCATCAGACAGCCACCCAGAAGGAACTGGCCGACGAAATGGGTCTGACCCTGCAGGAGGTTAAGGCCAAGGTGGACGAGCTCAGCGAGTTCAACCCCATGCTGGGACACCGAGGCTGCCGTCTGGGCATCACATATCCCGAAATCACCGAGATGCAGGCACGTGCCATCATCGAGGCCGCGCTGATCTGCAAGGAGCAGGGCATCAAGGTATATCCCGAGATCATGGTACCGCTGGTTGGTACGCTCAAGGAGATCCAGCATCAGGCCAACGTGATCAACGAAACAGCCGCCAAGGTATTCGACGAGCGCGGCACATCGATTCCCTACAAGGTAGGAACCATGATCGAGGTGCCCCGCGCAGCCCTGACCGCCGACAAGATCGCCGAGGTAGCTGACTTCTTCTCGTTCGGCACGAACGACCTGACGCAGATGACCTTCGGTTACAGCCGTGATGACGCACCCAAGTTCCTGAAATACTACAAGGAGAAGGGCATCATCAAGGTAGATCCGTTCGAGGTACTGGATCAGGAAGGCGTAGGCCAGCTCGTAGAGATGGGCGTTAAGAAAGGCCGCAGCACCAAGCCCGACCTGAAGGTGGGTATCTGCGGCGAGCACGGAGGCGAACCCAGCTCCGTCAAGTTCTGCGCCAAGCTCGGCATGGACTACGTAAGCTGCTCACCGTTCCGCGTGCCCATCGCCCGCGTAGCCGCGGCGCAGGCAGCTCTCGAAGACTAATCATATAGAAACTAAGAAAGGCAATGCCTATTAGTAATGGGCATTGCCTTTCTTAATCTCTTATTAATATTTTAATCATTTGTAGCCTCATGACACTGTATCTAAATGATGAATATGAATTACTAAATGAGAGGCCTGCTAAAAAGCTATCAGATGTCCAAGTAGAGACTAGTTCCTATTTCGGCAATAGTGAAATTGAATATCTTTTCCATACACCGCTACACATAAACGAATGGAATTTGCGTTCAATAGTAATCTATAGGAAATGGAATGAAAGCTTTATAAAAAAAGTCATCACTTACAGGAATCAAATGGCCCCTATAAATCTTAAAGAATCTATAGATAGTAATAGAATTGTTGTCCCAAGAAAATGGTATAATAGAGAAAACACAGAATTAGGATTAAATTCTCAGATTCTCCGAAAAGTCATATTATTTCTGGAAACGGTTCCAGTAGAACTTAAAACGGCGCAAGGCATTAAGTTATATTTCACTGGCTTAAATTGTATTAATATGATAGACCTCTCACAATTCTATAAGGAATTTTTGAACAGCCGTAACATTCTTAGTGAATCTGACATTCGATTCTTAGAAAAATTTTTCGTAAATAAGATGGATACACTTCTATCTGAATGACATTATAATCAACGATTACAATTTGTAATGCTAATATAATAACATTTTAACCTATATTCCCCAAAAGATTGCTATGCATTTAATTACTGATAATCTACAAAAGATTATTGCCTTATGCAAGAAGTATAAGGTAAAGACTCTGTATGTGTTCGGCTCAATTCTGACACCACGCTTCAATGATAATAGCGACGTCGATTTTTCAGCGACATTCCATCATGATCCTGACCCTTTGATTGCCGGGGAAAACCTCATTAACTTTTATATGGACCTTGAAGATCTAATGGGACGAAGAATTGACCTGGTAGATGAAGATTGCTTAAAGAACCCATATTTCATAGAAGAACTCAATGAAACCAAACAGTTGATTTATGGATAGAACTATAAAGAAATATCTACAAGATATCATGCAGGCAATTGGGGAAGTTGAATTATACCTTACCCAGCGGCCGAAAGAATACCAGGTATTTCTTGATGACAGTATGTTCCGTAATGCAATTGAGCGACAAATCGGTATAATCGGTGAAGCGATGACTAAGATCCTTCAAATCATGCCTGATATACCAATAACAGACGCCCGCAAGATTAAAGGAACTCGAAACTATCTGATTCACGCATACGATTCTCTTCAACCCTTTACCATTTGGGGAATCGTTATCAATTATCTACCTAAATTGAAAGAAGAAGTTTTCCAGCTTTTATATAAATGAATCAGAACGATATTGACCGCAAGAGTATAGAAAAGGCAAAAGAATTTTTCTCCTCAGGCAAAGTATATGAAATAGAAGTCGGCACTACAGCGGGTCTGCAAGCGATTCATCGGGCGTTGTTTGACGGTCTTTATCCGTTTGCGGGTGAAATTCGTAAATTGAATATTTCTAAAGGCGCATTTCGGTTTGCTAATTCGCTTTATCTTATTCCGGCGCTTGAGGCTATCGAGAAGATGCCCGAGACGACATTTGAAGAAATCATTTCCAAATATATTGAGATGAATATTGCTCACCCTTTCATGGAGGGAAATGGGCGAGCTACACGCATCTGGCTCGATATGATGCTGCGCCGTTCATTGAGCAAAGTCGTCGATTGGCGCAAAATCGCTCGCGAATCTTATATGCAGGCAATGGAACGTTCTCCAATCAATGATCTTGAGCTCCGTTTTCTACTTCAAAACGCCCTCACTACTGAAACTGACAACCGAGATGTAATTTCCCATGGCATCGACCGATCTTACTACTATGAAGGCTACGAACCCGAATGATTATCAATTTGAATAGACACATCAATCATTGGTCGTATGGAAGGTTGCCTGTATGGACAGGCAATCGGAGATGCACTTGGTCTTGGCTCTGAATTTCTGAGTAAAGTATAAGTGTCAAAGAATTATCCCGATGGATTAAAGAACTATAACCCAAATCATTCAAGATGCACATCGATGCCGATGGGTAAAAAGTGCGTGGACCGATGATACAGACATGATGTTGTGCATTCTTGATGGATTCGAGATCGATCGATTTAACGCACATAGAGTTGCCTCCAACTTCAAGACCGGTTTAATGTTAATGAAGAAGGTGATGCCGATACTAAGAGGGCATTAGCCAGTGCAATCCTCGTTGCAAAATTTGGTTATGCAGGCGAATACGCCGCAGTGCAGCCTTTATTTATTCATTCGTATAGTACGGTGTTTATCCTTTCCTTATCATTTTTTGTCGATAAATAATAAATATAATATTAACTTTTTGTTAATATTGACAAATTTGACTATTTTTGTGCATCGAAATTCCAAATATACCCTGTAATTCATAGATTCGGGATCTGACAAACACTACGCGCATTAGGCCATTTCCGTACTAATCAGGGGATTGGTGATACACAATTATGACTATAACCAAAACATCAATAAATGAAAAAGTCTTACTTTACTATTATTGTCTTGCTGTCGATGTTTGCGTTCAACTTGCATGCAGCGGAGGACGATGACAAAGAGCCTGCGCCGTCCGGCATTGTTCTAACCCAAGAAAGGAAGGTGGAACTCAATAATATCGACATACCGATCATGAACTTTTCGCTTAAAGACGGGGCGTTTCCTGATTTCGACTGCGTGTCGGCACCGGAGGGGGCTGTAAGTTCTTCGATAGCCAACAATATATATGTAGAGGGCGAATTGTCAGTGACCCGAAAAGGCGATGTTCTGTATGAAAGCGGTCCTTACGAATCAAAGAAAAGCGGCGTGCGTCTAAAAGTCAGAGGTAACGGTTCCTCGAATATCGGAGGCCACAAGGCTCCGTTTCCTTCGTACAAGATCAAGCTTTCAAAGAAAGCCAATCTGATAATAGGTGACGAGACAGTTGGCAAGTCCAAAGACTGGGTTCTGCTTAAGGATCGCTGTGCTGACCTTAACCATGTGGTAGGATTTGAAACTGGCAGAGTCATGGGGTTAGGATGGCAGCCAAGAGGATATCCGGTGGCATTGATGATCAACGGAAATTATTTCGGCTCATATTTCCTTATAGAGGCTGTGTCGGCTGACAAGGACAGGATAAACATTACGGACACCGGCTTCATAATCGAAAATGATGTCTATTGGTGGACCCAGGCCGACGAGTGTTTTAAGTCAGAGTATATTCATCCGGTAATGGGATGGACGTTTAAGGATCCTGACTTTGAGGATTGGCCCGAAGAAGCGAGACAAAATATCGAGGCTGTTACCAGAATGGCCGAAAAAGTAATATATGAAGGAACGGATTCCGAAGGACGCACCCTTGCCGATGTTATCGACATAGACTCATTCGCCGGTTGGGTACTTATGCATGACGTCATCAACAGCAGGGATGGTCTTGGCAGCAACATGTTTGTCCTTAAAGATGACCTTGATATGGAAAATCCCTTCAGCAGCAAGTTCCGCATGAGCGTTCTGTGGGATACTGACGGTGCATTCAAACTGGAGCCTGATGATTTTTGTTCGGTTCATGGGAAGGACACTTTCTGGTTCCAGAAGCTGTTCCAGTATACGGAGTTTCGTCAGGCCTACAAGAAAAAATGGAATTCCATAAAAGCGACATTGTATGATGGCATTATGCAGGCATTACAGGATAGACTTCCACTGATGCCCGGTCTTGAAGCATCACGTAGATTTGCGGGTTCATCGATGACTACGGAACAATGTGTAAAGCAAATGGAGTATTATTTCCAGCATAGGATTCCGGTTCTTGATGAATTGATTCAGAAAATGCCTGACCAAAGTGGAATAGAAGATGTGGAAATTTCAATAGACATACCTTCGACAATTCCGTCGGACGGCGGCGTGGAATGGATCAGTACGAACAATGCCAAAGTCTATGGGCTGGACGGCATACAGCATTCATCGTTCGTTAAAGGCATAAATATAATACGGTTAAGCGATGGCAAGACGATAAAGATTGTCTATTAACGCTTTCCCTTTATATAACAAATACATAAGGCTCTATCCTGTTCTGTGGGATAGAGTCTTTTGTATTCTGCAAGTATCAACGCGACAGTTGTTTATTAGAATAGCTGGGACACCACTCGTAAGACAAACCATATATTGTCCTGACAAAACATAGGGGCGTTTAAATTGTTATAATAACGGTTCCACTACGCGCCTCGCACACAATAAGTGGCAGATGCGTTGGTTATAAATAATAATGGATTATCCTGAAGCAAGATATATAAATCGATTGCTGGTCGTGGTGGTGATGCTGTTACCGCTGTGTCCGGCTTTTATTTTTGCATCCAATCCGGCCACGCAGGTTGTAAGGGGAGTGGTGACTGACGCAAATACCCGGCAGGTCATGCCGTATGTATCTGTGATAGGGGGGCGTGGCTCACGTTCCACCACTACCGATTCATTAGGACGTTTCACATTGCGCCTGCCTTCGAAAGCCACTTTAAGGATTGAGTCGGAAGGATATGCCGCACAGACCCTTAAGGGGCCTTTCCCAACCGATACATTAAGGATAGCATTGGATTACGATGTGACCGAGCTTCAGGAAGTTGTGGTGAAATTCAAGAAGCAAAAGTATAAGAAACGCAATCCGGCATCGGAACTGATGCTGAAGGTGCGCGCACATCATGACTCTGTGGATCCCGGCAAAATAGACGGCTATAATTTTGACAGTTATTCCAAAACCGTAATCGGACTGAATAGTTCGGAGAAGAACAGCGGCACATGGGTTATACCGGTGAAAGACCGTCAGAACCTAAGCAAACTGATCGACACCGCCCGCTGGACTGCCGACAGGATAATGAACATCGCCATCAAGGAAAAGACTTCGACCGTAGTATATAAAAACGACGAGCCCACCGAAATAGTCACCGGCCGTAACAGCGACGGTCTCGACCAGAAGTTCAGCACGGAATATACAAATGTGTTCCTGGAGGACGTGTTGCGCGAAATAGACCTGTACAAGAACGACCTGCACATGTTGCGCAGTGATTTTGTGAGTCCGTTGTCAAGCAATGGCATCAATTTCTATCATTACGAACTGGTCGATACTGTACCTATAGGGGACCAGATGTGTGTGGAACTCAGTTTCGCGCCTGCCAACCCGGAGATGACCGGATTGAACGGCAAGCTGTATATCCCGGTAAACGACTCCGTAAAATATGTGCGCCGCGCCATGATGCGAATGCCCAAGGCCACGAACATAAACTATGTGAAAAGCCTCATTCTTAATCAGAATTTCAAACTTGACTCCATCGGGAAACTTCACAAGACGGTAGACGACCTGATGGTCAATGTCCAGATAGTGCCGGGCACTCCGGTGTTCAGTTTCAACCGACAAATAAGACGCAACAATTTCAATTATAACGGAAGGCCTGAGTATCAGAAATATGTCGATGCCGTTGGCTCAAGTTTCAAGGAGGATCTTGAACTGAAAAGGCCTGAATCCTATTGGACAGCTAACCGCCTCGTACCGTTGACTACGGCCGAATCAAACCTGATCGGCAGGAATTCGGTTTTCAGGAGGGATAAAGGATTCCGGGTGACTGAAACAATAATAGACCTGCTTGTCAAAGGTTACATTCCCACGGGTGACGACGAGCACAACAAGGTATTCATAGGGCCTATCAATTCCTTTGTAAGCTATACCAACGCCGGAGGGTGGAGGTTCCAGCTCGGAGGCATGACCACAAGCAAATTATGGCCGCATGTATTCCTGCGTGGCTTCGGGGCGTATAGTATAGGCGACCATAAATGGAAGGGGGCAATGGAAGTGGAATACTCGTTCGAAAAACGTCGTCTGCACGCTCTTGAATTTCCGATGAATAATATTCGTGTCGGTTGGAATTTCGACATGGACCAGCTCGGACAGGAACAGTCATGGTACAGCACGGCCGACCTGTTGGGTTCGCTAAAGAGCATAAACACCAATCTGATAACCTATCGTCACCACGTTTATGTGGACTATAACAAGGAATGGCGCAACAACCTGTCGATGCACGTGGGCTTCCGTTACGTGCGCCAGCAGCATTCTCCTTGGGTTGAGTTCCGTAACGGGTTCGGACAGGTATTCGGACATTTCGGCCAGGCCGTGTTCCATGCCGGAATACGCTGGGCTCCCGGCGAGCGTTTCATACAGACTCTGAATCAGCGCAACCTAATTAACCGCGATGCCCTTATCATAACCTTGGATCAGGAATACGGCCCCAAGAAGCTGTTGGGTTCCCGATTCACCATCTCCAAGACTGAATTAGGGATAGAGAAGACGTTGCGCTTCTCGGCATACGGCTATCTGGAAGCGGCTATCCGAGCAGCCAAGATCTGGACACAGGTACCATTCACGGAACTGTACTGGCAGGTGGCCAATACATCATATCTGACTAATCCGCGATCGTTCTCGATGATGAACCCTATGGAATTCGCCATGGACGAATTCGTGAGCTGGTATCTGCAATACAACATGCAGGGACTTCTGTTCAACAAGATACCGTTCGTGAAACGGGCACGCATTCGCGAGGTGTTCAGTTTCAGAGGCTTCTGGGGCAATCTCACCAAACGCAATAATCCCGCCAAGGCGCAGAACGTGTACAAATTTCCTGGCATCGAGACCTCTACCATAGGCACTACGCCATATATGGAATGTTCCGTCGGTCTGGAAAACATATTCACATTTCTGCGAATAGAATATGTGTGGCGTCTGACATATCGGAACAAACCGGATGTACGCAAAGGGGGATTGAGAATAGGCCTTCATTTCAATTTTTAACCGGCCGGTTAATTTTTATTCAGCGCAATTGATTTTATTTAACACAGCAATTGAGTGAAATTAACTTAATAAATATTATTTTTGCAGTTTAGAAAACAAATAGTCAGCCCCCAAGGGCATGAATGAATGAAATAATATGGAAGATACAGTGAATATCAGAGAGTTGAACGATCAGATTGCGTCCAAAAGCAGTTTCGTAAGCATGATACGCACCGGAATGGACCGTCGGATTGTGGGTCAGGAACATCTGGTGGATTCGTTGCTGATCGCGCTGCTGTGCAACGGACACATACTGCTGGAAGGCGTTCCGGGACTGGCAAAGACATTGGCCATCAAGACACTGGCCAATCTGGTCGACGCCAAATACAGCCGCATACAGTTCACTCCCGACTTGCTGCCGGCCGACGTGCTCGGCACGCAGATATACAGCGTCAAGAAAGAGGAATTCCAAATCAAGAAAGGCCCGATATTCGCGAACTTCGTTCTGGCCGACGAGATTAACCGTGCGCCGGCCAAGGTGCAGAGCGCGTTGCTCGAGGCCATGCAGGAGCGCCAGGTAACAATCGGAGAGGAGACATTCAAACTCCCGGATCCCTTCCTGGTAATGGCTACCCAGAACCCGATAGAGCAGGAGGGAACATACCCGCTGCCCGAGGCACAGGTGGACCGTTTCCTGCTTAAGGTGGTGATAGGTTATCCCAAGAAAGACGAGGAGAAGCTGATTATCCGTCAGAACATCAAGAGCGCACTGGAACCAGTAAGACCCGTGCTCGATCCCAAGGAGATTCTGGAAGTGCAGAAGATAGTGGAGAAGATATATATCGACGAGAAGATAGAGAACTACATCGTAGACATAGTGTTCGCCACACGTATGCCCGCCAAATATGGACTGAACGACCTGCAGAGCCTGGTATCGTTCGGAGCGTCCCCCCGTGCCTCCATCAGTCTTGCGTTGGCGTCCAGAGCTTACGCATTCCTGCAGGGTCGCGGATACGTTATTCCCGAAGACGTACGCGCCGTATGCCATGACGTGATGCGTCACCGCATCGGACTCACATACGAAGCCGAAGCCAACAACATCACATCCGACGACATCATCACCGACATCCTCGACAAGGTGGCAGTGCCCTAAAAACGGAAGATTGTGGACGCAAATGAATTGCTGAAAAAGATCCGCAAGATCGAGATAAAGACACGCGGTCTGAGCCAGAACATATTCGCCGGCGAATATCACAGCGCCTACAAAGGGCGCGGAGTGATTTTTTCGGAAGTGCGCGAATATGTTCCGGGCGACGACGTGCGCGACATTGACTGGAACGTGACGGCACGCCAGAACAAGCCCTTCGTCAAGGTGTATGAGGAGGAGCGTGAACTGACCGTCATGTTGCTGGTGGATGTGAGCGGCAGCCGCAGCTTCGGAGCCGTGGGGGAGGCCAAGATGGAAAAGATGGCCGAAATAGCCGCCACCCTGGCATTCTCGTCGATTCAGAACAATGACAAGGTGGGGATGATAATGTTCAGCGACAAGATCGAGAAATTCATTCCCCCAAAGAAGGGAAGGAAGCATATCCTGTTGCTGATACGCGAAATCATCAATTATCAGCCCGAAAACGAGGGTACCGACATAGACCAGGCGCTGCGTTTCCTGACCAACGCCATCAAGAAGCGCACGGCGGCATTTCTGATATCCGACCTGATAGACACCCACGATTACACACAGAGCCTGATGATAGCCAGCCGGAAACACGACCTGGTGACACTTCAGGTGTACGATAAGCGGGACTGCGAGATGCCGAATGTGGGTCTTGTCAAGATGCGTGATCTTGAGACAGGCGAGACAGCCTGGATTGACACATCGAGCAAATCGGTGCGCAAGACGTATGCCAAAGCCTGGTATGACCGCCAGCAGTGGATATCGTCGGTAATGACAAAAAGCGGCGTTGACATGACGTCAATAGCCACTGACGAGGACTTCGTGAAAGCCCTGTTGGGAATGTTCCGACGCCGGTCGGTGGCACGATGAAATTTGCATTTGCAGAATGAAGCATAGAATAATACGAATAGCACTCGGCATACTGATGCTTGCAGGCGTCACATTCGGAAGCCAGGGCGCTCCGGTTGTGAAGGCCATGATGGACACGTCCGTGCTCATGATGGGCAAGATGGGCGTGCTGCAACTTATGGTGGAGGAACCCAAGAACGCCAAGGGCCATTTCCCGCTGTTCAATCAGCTGCGCGAGCGAGGATATGCCACGGTATTGGGCGACACAGTGGAATTCCGGGCCCCGTCCGGGGTTGATACCGTTGATCTCGGCTCACAGCGTCGCATACTCTTTACGGTGCCGGTACAGGCATTCGATTCGGGAGCCTACCGGCTACCACCGTTCGAATACGTGGTGGGCAACGATACGGCACGTTCCAATACCATCGACCTCAAAGTGGCCCCTGTGACGGTTTCCGCCGACGACCAGATTTCCGATTATGCGGGTACCGCAGACCCCGAGGACCCCTCAATTTTCGATTGGATTCCCGATTGGGCCGTTGACTACTGGTGGCTGGTATTGCTCGTATTGATGCTGATTGGAGCCGGCATCTATGCATGGCATCGTTACAGAACGAAAGGTTACCTTATACCCAAGAAACCGGAACCTACTCCCTACGAGGAGGCAATGAAGCGTCTTGGCACGCTCAAGGGCCAGAAACTGTGGGAACAGGGAATGGAGAAGGAATATTTCACCGAACTGACCGATATACTCCGCCGTTATCTGGCACGTCGTTTCGGCATCAATGCCGAGGAAATGACGTCGCGACAGATCATGGCTTCGTTGGCAAAGAACGAGGAAACCAAAGACAAACGTGCGTATTTCCGTAAGATTCTTGACGTGGCCGACTTCGTGAAGTTTGCCAAGGTAAGGCCGTTGCCCGAAGACAATATCGCCAGCTATGAGAGTGCCGTAAGGTTTGTTAACGAGACCAAACCGGTTCCAAAGCCTGAAGACGAAGTCGATAACGGCACCCGGAACAGAACGGATAAGAAAAAGAAGGCTGCGTTGAAAAAGAATAACAAGAAGAAAGGAGGCTCCAAA
The DNA here is from genome assembly GCA_902468245.1 of uncultured Porphyromonadaceae bacterium. Taxonomy (GTDB): domain Bacteria; phylum Bacteroidota; class Bacteroidia; order Bacteroidales; family Muribaculaceae; genus Lepagella. Next base: position 15,181 of record CABQXY010000013.1, read on the forward strand.
TGATGCTGCATCCCGGATTATTGTTCCTTCTGTTGCTGCTTGTGCCTCTTGTGGCCTGGTACGTATGGAAGTGGAAAGGCGGCGATCCGTCGGTCGGAGTTTCAACCATCGCGCCGTTCAAAGGCAAAAGGGCGTCGTTCAAGATATTGCTGATGCACGTTTGCTTCGCGCTTCAGCTCGTGGCCATAGCGGGCATAATCGTGGCTTTGGCAAGACCTCAGACCCACGACAGTCTCCGCTCGCAGAATGTGGAAGGCACCGACATCGTACTGGCACTGGATATTTCGAGTTCCATGCTTGCAACCGATCTTCGTCCCACACGACTTGAATCAGCCAAGGAGGTTGCTACCAAGTTTGTCGGACAGCGTACTGACGATAACATCGGTCTGGTAGTGTTCTCCGGCGAGTCGCTGTCGCTTATGCCCTTGACCTCGGACAAAGCAGCGTTGGTAAACGCCATAAAGAATGTGGAGAGCGGCGACCTGAACGACGGTACCGCCATAGGCGACGGTATAGCCTCGGCAATCAATCGTCTCGTGTCGGGCAACGCCAAGTCCAAGAGCATCATCCTGCTCACCGACGGCACCAACAATGCAGGCGATGTCGCGCCCGCCACTGCCGCGCAGATTGCCAAGGAGAAAGGCATCAAGATCTATACCATCGGTGCCGGAACCAACGGCTCCATACAGATCACGGATCCCTACGGCTTCTCCACAACCACGATGGAGACCAAAATAGATGAAGCCGCACTTAAGAATATCGCGAACATAACGGGAGGCAAATTCTTCCGTGCCACCGATTCGCGTATGCTTCGCGAGGTGTTCAATGAAATAGATTCACTGGAAAAGACCAAGCTGAATGTCAATACCTACACCCAGACTGAAGACAACTTCATGCCGTGGCTGTGGCTGAGCATCTGTGCTTACGGTCTGTTCCTGCTGTTGCGCTACACCGTGTTGCGCAGAATCCCATAGCGTATGTTTAGTTTTGCATATCCCAAAGTATTATACCTGTTGATACTGGTGCCGCTGTATGTGGCACTGTACATATTGGCACGCTACAGCCGCCGGAAAAATCTGAAGCGGTTCGGTAAGATTGCGTATCTGCTGCCCATGATGCCTGAGGTCTCCGACTATAAGGCCCCGTTGAAAATATGCGTGCAGATGCTTGCGCTGTCCATGCTTATCGTGGCGTGCGCCCGTCCCTGGGGAGGAGTCCGCAACCAGAAAACCACCAAAGAAGGTATTGAAGTCGTTATAGCAGTCGACGCATCCAATTCGATGCTGGCATCAGCCACGGACGATGATAAGGGAACCTCCAGAATGCGCACGGCAAAATTTACGCTTGAAAAGCTGATAAACCGTCTGGACAATGACAGGGTAGGACTTATCGTATATGCCAACAGCGCATACACGCTGATACCCGTTACAAACGACTATGTATCGGCCAAGATGTTCCTGAACAGCATCGACCCCACACAGATCAAGGACCAGGGTACTAACATTTCTGCGGCGATAGACATGGCGGTCAACTCATTCTCCGACAACAAGAATGTGGGTAAAGCATTGATTCTGATTACAGATGCCGAGGAACTCGAGGACAAGGAGACAGTGATGGCCACGGCCGCAAACGCCGGCAAGAAGGGGATTCAGGTGGATGTGGTCGGAATCGGCTCGACCACTCCTGTCACAGTGCCCGAGAATGGAGCGTTGATGCTTGATCCCGAAACAGGCCAGCCGGTCAGGACGGCTTTGAACGAGGATCTGGCCGCCGAGATAGCCAAAAGCGCGAAAGGAATATATGTCAACGCCTCAAACCGCGACGCATTGAGCGAGTTGGAACGTCAGCTTGACACCCTGAAAAAATCCACTCTCGAAAGCAGCGTATATGCACAGCACGACGAACTGTTCTATATTTTCGCGGTCATAGCCCTCGTGCTGATGTGCATAGACATCTTCCTGCTGGAGCGAAAAATCGCATGGCTGGACAAGATCACATTCTTCACCAACCGTAAACCCAAAGCAAAAGCTGAGCAAAAATGAGAAAAGCTATATACATACTGATGTCGGTCATGCTTTTAGGCATTTCGGCCGTGCCGGTGGCCCAGGCTTCGACACGCGCCGAACGACGTCTTGTGACAAAAGGCAACAAGCTGTACACCGAACGTAAATTCGTAGAGGCCGAAAGCGTCTATCAGGAAGCGCTGCGCGAAAATCCGCAGAGCACTTCCGCGCGCTATAACCTCGGGCTGTCTCAGTTGCGTCAGGTGAAGAACCTGAAGGATTCCACGCCCAAGACTCAGAAACTGATAGAGGGCGCCCGTCAGAATTTCACCGAAGCGGCACGCAATGTCAAGCAACGTCCCGGCATAGCCGCCAAGGCGAACTACAATCTGGGCAATATGGAATTCAATATGGAGCAGTATCAGAAGGCTATAGATTATTACAAGCAGTCGCTGCGCATTGATCCGGACGATGACAATGCCCGTCGCAACCTCCGTATCGCACAGAAGAAACTGCAACAGCAGAACCAGGATAAGAACCAGCAGAACCAGAATCAGGACCAGCAGGATAAAAAGGACAAGCAGGACCAGAAAAATCAGCAGCAACAGCAGCCTCAGCAGCAGGAACAAAAGCAGCAGCCACAGGAACAAAAGCAGCAGCCACAGGAACAGAAGATTAATGAACAGACAGCCCAGCGGATACTACAGGCCATGGACAGCAAGGAGAACCAGACACGAGCCAGAGTGAACCGCGCCGCCAAAGGTGAAAAGAGCGTTGGAAACGGAAGCGCCAGAAAGCGATGGTAACCTACGCCTGATTCATTCACTCTTGATCTATTCACTAATGTATTTATTCCCAATGTGCTGACAGACAATGAAAAAAATCCTGACAATATTGCTTATGTTAATGATTTGCGTTACAGACAAAACTGTGGCGCAGAATCTTGACATAAACAAGAATAACCTGAAACTGAGTTGGAACCGCGAGAAAATCAACCTGTATCATCACGAGCCGGCAGTAATCACTCTGTACCTGTGGATGCAGGGATACGATGTGCAAGGTGTCAGGAAATCAAAGTCATCCACACTCAACAACGGGAAATTCAGTTATCTGAAACAGGCAGAATTCGACCGTCAGCCCCGTGTGGTGAAAAAGGACGGCGAGACATGGACAGTCTACCCGATTGACAGTTACGCCATAGCAATGGACAAGGCCGGAAAATATAAGCTTCAGGATGGCCGCTATGTTGTCGATGTTGCGGTTCCGGTCATATATGATGATCCATTCTGGGGCAAGATGCAGACCATGAAGACCCAGCGGATAGAGGTGCCGGTAAATCCCGTGCAGATCACGGTTTCAGACCTGCCGCCTGTGCCGCAGGACACAGAGTTCTCCGGAGCTGTCGGGGACTTTAAGGTAGAGGTTACAGTGCCTCCGGGCGATATTTTCCTTAACGAGGAAGCCACTGCTATCGTCACCATCACAGGCAACGGCTGGCTGAACGACGATACGCTGCCTGAATATCACGACGCGTTTCTGAAAGGAACCAAACTTAAGTCATTTTCCGAGAATCGTCAGCAATACCTCAGGGACGGAAAGATGATATCCGAACTCCAGATGGAATGTACTTTCATCCCTACGGATAAAAACGCGGAGATAAGCCCTGTATGGCTTGAAGTGTTCAATCCCATAAAGGGCGTTTACGAGACAGTTAAATCCGAACCGGTCAAGGTCAAGGTGCAGTCCATAGCCGCAAAGGCACCGACTCACGACATATAATCAGAACGATGAAAATTAAGAGATATTTATCCGTACTTATAGCGTTGTTTGCCGGCATCATGGCGATGCAGGCTGCTGAAGTGCGTATGGAAGTCAGTCCGGGTCCCGGGCGCCGAAGCATCGAGGTCAAGGATCTGTTCTATATCACGATCGAGGTTGTGAACCTTGACGGCTCACCGTCGCAGCCGTCGAATGTGCCGGGAGCCAAACTGGTTTATTTCGACCGGACAGGTTCTTCATCCAGCTTTACAAGCATCAACGGCAAGACCAGCCGCAGCACGTCATACACATGGACGGCTACGTTGCGGGCCGAAAAGGAGGGTAATTATAGTTTCGGTCCTGTTGTTGTCGGCGGGGTGAAAAGTAACGTGGTGCATTACAACATCGGAAAGGCAATGCCGGCCCAGAGGCAATCGGCCGCGCAGCCCCAGGGTCAGACAGGACGTCAAGGCGGTGCGGACGATGACAAGCCGCAATACATAGGACATGGCGATCAGAACCTGTTCCTGCGTGCCAATGTGACCAAGACTTCGGCATACGAACAGGAAGCCCTGGTATATACCGTCAAGCTGTACACCAGCTATGACGCAGTCAAATTCATCGGTGCCACGGCAGCTCCTAAATTCGACGGCTTTGTTGTGGAGGAATCAAAAGACATCTCACAGTCCCTTAGCTATGAGACCTATAACGGCAAGTCGTATGCCACGGCTATCATAGCCCGCTACATCATCTTCCCGCAGATGACAGGAGCTCTGAAGGTGTCGGGCAACACATACACCATTTCCGTAGACCGTCGTGAATACTATCATGACCCGTTCTTCGGCAGCATGGCTTACAGCCAGCCGCTGCAGCTGAATGTGACTCCTAACGACCTGGTGATTAACGTCAAACCGCTACCAGCTCCCAAGCCTGTGGATTTCAGCGGCGGTGTCGGCAAATTCAATATTACATCCCAGCTGAAGGATACTGAATTCAAATCCAACCAGACGGCGTCAATAGTTTATACCATATCAGGTACCGGCAATGTAAAATACGTGCAGATGCCCGATCTGGCCACGCTGTATCCTCCGCAACTCGAGATATACACCCCGACATCCACTCAAAATGTTAAGGTAGGTTCGTCATCGGTTTCCGGCAATGTCACCTTCGACTATTCGTTCATGCCGCTGGAAGAAGGCACGTTCAAGATTCCTGATGTGAAGATGGTTTATTTCAACCCCGAGACGGGACAATATGAAACCTCCGTCGCCAAGGGCTATACCATAACCGTACAGAAGGGTAAAGGGTCGGCCAAATCGCAGGCGCGCAAGAGACTGCATTTTGACTCGGAGCTGCAGACCATAGATATGGACAGACTCCACAAGGTGCATCGTCCCGTTGTGTATAAGGGCGCTTACTGGCTGTGGTTCATCATTCCGGCATCAATCCTGTTGCTGAGTCTTGGCTTATGGATACGATACAACCGTATGCATAAGGATATGGCCGCGCTGAACATGCGCCGTGCAGACAAGATAGCCCGCAGGCGCTTGCGTAAGGCAGCCGCGGCAATGAAGAAAAAGAACCGCGACCTTTTCTACGACGAGTTGCTTACCGCTCTATGGGGTTATTTAGGCGACAAACTCAAGATGCCTACCTCCGAGCTGCTGCGTGACAATATCCGCCAGACTCTTGAATCACGCAACATTCCCGAGAATGTGACTGAGCGACTTATAGCTCTGGTTGACGAGGCTGAATTTGCAAAATATTCATCGGCTGGGGGAGATTCCGCAATGGACCGTGACTACAAGGAGGCCATTGAGGCCATCAACGAACTTGAAAATGCATTTAGAAAGACGAAGCAATGACACATCACATATTAAGAATAATCACGGCGTTTGCATTGGCCGGCATTTTCGCAACGTCAAGCCAGGGAGCCACTCCGGAAGAAGCCCGACAGGCGTATGACAAAGGCGACTATGCCAAGGCGGTGGAGATATATCAGGAACTGGCCAAGACACACGGCACATCGTCGGCACTGCTGTTCGACATGGGTCAGGCATACACACGGGCCGGAGACCTGGGACACGGGATGCTGTGCTATCGCCGGGCATTGCAGCAGAACCCTTCCAACAGTCAGGCGCGCTCAAACATCAAGTATATCGAAAGCCGGGTACAGGACGGTAACATGGCCGAGCTCAAAGGCAAAAAGGTATCGGTGGTGCCCGAAGATCCGTCATTTTTCACTGTACTGAAAAATTTCATTACCCGACGTCATCATTCCAATACATGGGCCACATGGAGCGGAATCACATTCGTATTGTTCTGCGTATGCCTTGCGCTCTACATATTCCAGGACAGGGTCATGCTCCGCAAGATCGGATTTTTCGGTGCGATAGCCATGATCTCGATCAGCGTGCTGACACTGATATTCGCATTCATGGGAGCTCATGCTTCAGGCAAACAGGATGAAGGCGTGATCACGGCATACAAGATAGAACTGAAGTCCGATCCATCCACATCCGCCAAGAACGTGACATCGCCTCTGGTGCAGGGTACTGTAATGCAGATTATGGATACGGAGAAAGCTGAAAACGGAAAACCTCAATGGTACAAAGTACGCCTCAACTCGGATTTTGCCGGATGGATCAGGAACGACTCTTTTGAACCAATCTGATAATCAGTAGAATAATAAAACTGCTGTCAGAATGTGTTATAAAACATTCCAAATTATTACATTTTATTTTTGAAATAATCGAAAAAATGTATAATTTAGCACTATGAGAGCCGAGGGAAACCGACAGCTCCACTAATACAAAGAATAAAAACTCAATACATACCGACCATGAGCAAGACAATCACATTTAACGAGCTCCGTCGCATCAAGGACAGTTTGCCCGACGGCTCCACACATCGTATCGCAGACGAGTTGAACGTAACCGTACAGACGGTGCGCAACTATTTTGGAGGCGTCAATTATGAGTTCGGCAAGAATGCCGCCATGCACATCGAACCGGGCCCCGACGGCGGTCTTGTGATATTGGACGATACCACGATCTATGACATGGCAATCAAGATCCTGGAGGAGCAGAAGGAGAAATAAATGGAGAAAACACGTTCGGGAATGAGCAGACACATGCTCATTCCCGTCGATTTTTCAGATGCATCGATGTTTGCGGTGCGTGTGGGCTTTCGCTTCGCACGCGTCCTTGGCATGACGCCCGTGCTGATGCACGTGTATCCGATGGTGTGGCTGGGTGATGATACGGCCGGCGAATACTTAGGCGAAAACGATCCTATGGAATCGGAATTGGCCGATGCCATAGCCGAGCGCGACATGATGCGTGCAGCCGAGCATCGTTTCAGGAAGTTCCGCAGGCAGTTGACCGAAAAGATAGAATCGGGCGACATAGCGGATGTGAAATACACCACACTGTTGCAGCAAGGCATTCCTGAAGACGAGATACTTGGCTATTGCCGTGAACAGCATCCCGGCATGGTGCTGATGTCTACGCGGGGAATATCACGAAAGGAGGAGGACCTGATAGGCAGCGTCACAGCCGAAGTACTTGACTCGTGCGAGGTGCCCGTATTCACGATACCAGACAATTACCCGATAGAGGATTCCAAGCCGTTGAAGCGGATGCTGTTGTTCTGCACGCTGGACCAGTATGATGTTCCTGCGCTGGAGAAACTGATGCATACGTTCAATTCGCCGGAAATAGACGTATGGCTAATGCCCGTGACGCATCGTCATGCCGCCACGGTGCAACAACTGCTGAACTCTCTGTTTGAGAAATTGTCGAACGCATGGCCCAATGCCACATTCCACGAGGCTCCGCTTCTCGATGCGAAAATCGACTCACAGTTAGAGACATTTATCAAGAATAATCAAATAGAACTTATCATAGCCCCTAACCGACGGGCCAGCATATTGACGCGGTTGTTCCGGCCGTCGGTGGCACATCAATGTCTGTTCACAATCGACATTCCGATGCTTGCCCTCCCTGCAGATAAATGACGGATATAGAAATAAAGATTGGATTTGACGGAGTACGACGCAGTATTTCCGAATTATGCGGTACGCACCAAGGCAAAGAGTGTGTGCGCGACATGTCGTTCTCACGCGATTACGACGCCATAATGCACGCATTGCATTGTGTGGACGAAATGCGCGGTATCATCGCGGCCTCGCTGCCATACGCGGTGCCGTCACAACATAACGTACTGCCATATCTTACGGAAATAAAAGCGGCAAATTCATTCATGAGTTCCGACCGTCTTTACAAACTGCTGCAGATCCTGCTTTCGTTCAACGAAGTGCGCGCTTTCTACCGCGCCACCGCCAAGGAGGAGCAGGACACTGATACCGGCGCGTTCCTCTATCCACATCTGGCAAAAGAGCTGGAAAACCTGGGCAGCTTTCCACAACTGATATCCACAATTAGCAATTCCGTCAACAAGTTCGGAGAATTGAAAGACAATGCGTCACCCGCGCTGTACGAGATACGGCAGTCCATCAAACGTTCGCAGGGTTCGATGCAGCGCATATTGCGGTCGGTGCTGGACGGTGCCATAAAACAAGGCATCATAGACTCTGACGTGACACCGGCCATACGCGACGGACGCATGGTTATACCGGTGAATGCCGGCAATAAGCGCGAGATCAGCGGAATAGTCCATGACGAGAGTGCCACCGGCAAGACAGTGTTCATTGAACCGGCGGAAGTGGTGGAGGCAGGCAACAGACTCCGCGAACTTGAAATGGACGAGCAACGCGAGGAAACAAGAATCCTGATCGACATCGCCGCATCCATCAGACCGCACATAGACGACATAACACAATCGTGCCTGCTGCTCGGAAGTCTGGATTTCATTATAGCCAAAGCCCGGTATGCAATCGAGACAGACGCGAGAATGCCTCACATACAGTCCAGACCGGAGTTGGAATGGTATCATGCAGTGCATCCGGGGCTGTTGCTGTCATTGCGCGCGCAGGATAAGAAGGTAGTGCCCCTGGACATCATACTTACTCCTAAAGACCGCATCCTGATTATTTCCGGGCCGAACGCCGGAGGAAAATCCGTCACGCTCAAGACTGTGGCCATCGTTCAATACATGATGCAATGCGGCGTGATGCCGACGCTGTACGAGAACTCGCACATGGGACTGTTCCGTAACATAATCATAGACATCGGCGATGAGCAGTCTATCGAGAACGAGCTGAGTACATATTCCTCGCATCTGAGCAATATGCGCTATTTCCTGACTCATTCCGACAGCCATACACTATTTCTGGCCGACGAGATGGGATCCGGCACCGAGCCGCAGATAGGCGGCGCCATGGCTCAGGCAATCCTCTCCAAACTTGGAAAATCAGGCGCATACGGCGTTGTCACAACCCACTATCAGAACCTGAAGACATTCGCCGACAATACCGATGGATTCGTAAACGGAGCCATGCTTTACGACCGTCAGCATCTTCAGCCCATGTTCAAACTGGAGATAGGCAATCCCGGAAGCTCGTTCGCACTTGACATTGCCTACAAGATGGGACTGCCACAGGATGTGATTACAGCCGCGAAAGAGATTGTCGGCAGCGATTATGTCAATATGGACAAATATCTGAGCGACATAGCCCGCGACCGCAGATATTGGAGCAACAAACGGCAGAACATCAAGGAGAAAGAGCAGCGTCTTGACGATATCCTTGATAAATATGAGGCTCAGGCCGGCGACCTTAAGACACAGCGGCGCGCCATACTGGACGAGGCGAGGAAAGAGGCCCGGGAGATTGTCGAGGGCCTCAATGCCCGCATAGAGCGCACCATACTCGAAATCCGCAATACCCAGGCTGAGAAGGAACGCACCAAGGCTTTGCGGGCGGAACTCAAGGAGCATGTGGACGAAGTGTTGAATCCGGGATCGGAGAAGGAGTCGAAACTTCCCAAAAGTCTCAAGACCCCGAAACCAAGACGTAACCAAGCCTCCAAGCCACCGCAGGCTACGGCCAAGCAGCAGGAGAAACGGCCTCTGGCGGCAGGGGACTATGTCACCATGGAAGGAAGCACGACACCGGGCCAGATACTGTCCATTTCCGGTAAAAAGGCTGAGGTGGCGTTCGGTGCGCTCCGTACATTCGTGGAGCTGTCCCGACTGAAAGCAGGCAGGAAGCCCAAAGTGTCAGGACTTGGCACAAGTTCCGCAGGCGTGGTAAGCTCGGATGACAGCCGCACCCGTCAGCTGAATTTCAATCGGGAGATCGATGTGCGCGGCATGAGGGCAGACGAGGCGTTGCAGGCCGTGATGTATTTTCTTGACGATGCCATTCAGTTTCAGGCAGATAAAGTAAGGATATTGCATGGCACCGGTCATGGTATCCTCAAGACATTGATTCGCCAGCAGCTAAAGGCGAATCCGGCAGTGCGCGGCTTTGCAGACGAGGACATAAGGTTCGGAGGAGCCGGAATCACGGTGGTGGATTTTGAATAAGGACTAATCCGGGCGTAATCGGGAATATCGCGTAACGCTTCATTACAATACAATCAGCTTCTCAAACGTTTAATTATTGATATCAATTAAGCACCCAAACTATGAAAATAGCAGTTGCAGGAACAGGATATGTAGGACTGAGCATCGCGGTATTGCTTGCTCAGCACAACAAGGTGACAGCCGTTGACGTGATACCCGAGAAGGTGGAAATGCTCAACAAACGTCAGTCGCCGATAAAGGATGAGTATATCGAGAAATACCTGAAGGAAAAGGAACTTGACCTTACAGCCACGCTGGATGGTGCCGCAGCATACGCCGACGCGGAATATGTGGTGATAGCCGCTCCCACCAATTATGATCCGGTCAAGAATTATTTCGACACTCACTGCATCGAAGACATAATAGACCTGGTGCTGAGCGTTAATCCACAGGCCGTGATGGTGATTAAGTCAACCATCCCGGTAGGTTACTGCCGCTCGCTATATCTCAAATATTACAACCGGGGAGTAAAAAAGATGAACCTGTTGTTTTTCCCCGAGTTTCTGCGTGAGAGCAAGGCATTGTACGACAACCTGTATCCCTCGCGTATCATAGCCGGAATACCCCAGATCAAAAATCGTCCCGAGGATGCAGCCGAGAACGAAGCTATCGAAGCCATAGCCGACATACCGTTTCTTGACAATGCGGCCCATACGTTCGCATCCTTGCTGCAACAGGGCGCCATCGAGGAGAATATCCCCACGCTGTATATGGGCATCCAGGAGGCAGAGGCTGTCAAGCTGTTCGCCAACACATATCTGGCTCTGCGCGTAAGCTACTTCAACGAGCTTGACACATACGCCGAGGTTAAAGGTCTGGATTCCAAGAGCATCATAGAGGGTATCGGTCTCGATCCGCGTATCGGCACACATTACAACAATCCCAGCTTCGGTTATGGAGGCTACTGCCTGCCCAAAGACTCGAAGCAGCTTCTGGCCAACTACGCCGATGTGCCTCAGAACATGATGTCGGCCATAGTGGAGAGCAACCGTACACGCAAGGACTTCATAGCAGACCAGGTGCTTCATCTGGCCGGATATTATACACGTAACGCCACTTACGACTCCAGGAAGGAGCAGCCCTGCGTAGTGGGTGTGTACCGCCTTACCATGAAGTCGAATTCCGACAATTTCCGCCATTCGTCCATCCAGGGCGTAATGAAGCGCATCAAGGCAAAGGGCGCACAGGTAATAGTGTACGAACCCACGCTGGAGAATGGCTCCACATTCTTCGGATCTCTGGTGGTGAACGATCTTGACACATTCAAGAGCAGGTGCAACGCCATCATAGCCAACCGGTATGATCCGGCGCTGGACGATGTACTCGACAAGGTGTACACACGCGATATATTCAAACGAGACTAAAACATGTTGAAAGACAATATAACCATCAACGGCAGCACCGTCTTCGTAACCGGTGTTGCCGGTTTCATAGGTGCCAATCTGGCCAAACGTCTGTTGGCCGAGTATCCGGAATGCCGTGTTGTAGGAATTGATTCCATCACGGACTATTACGATACATCGCTCAAATATGAGCGTCTGGCGGAACTTGAGAAATACGGCGACCGCTTCGTATTTGTAAAGGGTTCAATTTCGGATCGTCAGGCAATTGACCGGATATTTAAGGATTACCAGCCGGAAATAGTAGTCAATCTTGCCGCCCAGGCCGGAGTACGCTATTCCATAGAGAATCCCGATGCTTACGTGGACAGCAATCTGATAGGATTCTACAATATACTGGAAGCATGCAGACATAGCTACGATCCCGGGAACACGCCTGTGCAGCATCTGGTGTTCGCATCATCTTCGAGTGTGTATGGATCCAATAAGAAGGTTCCTTACAGCACCGACGACAAGGTGGACAATCCGGTCAGCCTGTATGCGGCAACCAAAAAGAGCAACGAACTGATGGCACACGCATACGCCAAGCTGTACGACATCCCGTCCACAGGTCTTCGATTCTTCACGGTCTACGGACCCTGCGGCCGTCCGGACATGGCATATTTCGGTTTTACCGACAAGCTCGTGAACGGCCGGACCATCAAGATATTCAATTACGGCGATTGCAAACGAGACTTCACATATATCGACGATATCGTGGAAGGCGTGATTCGCGTGATGCGTCATGCACCGGAACGCAGCAAAGGGGAGGACGGTCTACCGGTACCACCGTATAAGATCTACAACATCGGCAACAACCAGCCGGAGAATCTGCTGGACTTTGTCAGGATACTTCAGGAGGAACTGGTATCTGCCAAAATATTGCCGGCTGATTTTGACTTCGACGCGCACACCGAGATGGTGCCGATGCAGCCGGGAGACGTTCCGGTCACATACGCCGACACAACGCCGCTGGAGCAGGATTTCGGATTCCGGCCGTCAACGCCTTTACGCACAGGCCTCCGTGCCTTCGCGCAGTGGTATGCCGAAAAATATAATACCGATGCCTAACAGGCTTTTCATGACGTCATGTATTGCCACGCTGACTGTATTCGGCATGGCCGCGCAGTCCGGGAGCTGGAAAGGGGAGCTTAAGGTAGGTTGCACTACGCTACCTATCGTATTTAACTTCTCGACTGAAGGCTGCACTCTGGATTCACCGGCGCAGGGAGCCAAAGGGATTCCGACCAAATGGACTCCCGACACATCAGGCAAGGTTTCAGTACAGATTCCGGTCATCAACGGTTCATTCGAAGGTACGTTGTCAGGCGATTCCATTCCCGGCAAGTTCACACAGCATGGATACTCAGTTCCATTGACACTCCGTCCCGGTGAAGTAAAGATCAATCGGCCGCAGACTCCTAAGGCGCCATATCCTTACACCACCGAGGAGGTATCGTTTACAAATGGCGATGCCGTCCTTAGTGGTACACTTACGCTGCCCGAAAACTACACAAAGAATACTCCGGCACTCGTCATGGTTACAGGCAGCGGATTACAGAATCGTGACGAAGAAGCGTTCGGACACAAACCGTTTGCCGTTATTGCCGATGCACTCGCTCGTCAGGGAATAGCCACCCTTCGATACGATGACCGAGGATTTGGCGAATCAACCGGAGACGTCATTAACAGCACCATAGACGATTTCAAAAACGATGCAGCAGCCGGCATCAGGTTACTCCGCAAACGTTTCAAACATGTAGGAGTTCTTGGCCATAGCGAAGGTGGAACAATAGCCATGATGCTTGCAAGTGACAAGACTGTGGATTTCGCAATATCACTTGCAGGCATGACCGTAAGCGGCAAGGAACTGTTGCTACGCCAGAATCGGGACGCTCTTGCCGGAATGGGATTGAGTACTGATTTAGTCGATATTTATTGCAGACATCTGTCCGATGGAATGGATGCGGTCATAGCCGGCAAGGATCCTGATCCTGTCAACGACATGCAACTTCCTGCAGCCCTGAACCAGAATCTCAACAAGGCATTACAGCAGTTCTCAACGCCATATATGCGCTCGTTTATCCGGCTTTCCGCCAAGGACGATCTTGCCAAGACATCCGTTCCGCTTTTGGCTTTAAACGGCGCGAAGGATACCCAGGTGGATTATGTCAATAATCTCGCCGCAGTCAAGGCCCTTACATCAGGCAAACCATTTACAGTCAAGTCATACGAAGGTCTTAACCATTTCTTCCAGCACGCCGAAACCGGCTCTGTTGATGAATACGGCAAAATCGAAGAAACCATCTCGCCCGAAGTCCTCTCCGACATCATCGCCTGGATTAATACTCTCAAGACCAAATAACTACCGACGGGCTGAACAAATCTTCAACAGTCTTGTGGCCGTAATAAAAAGTATCGTCCGTAACTTAATTACAATAAAAGTTAGTTACGGACGATACTATTTAACCAATATTGTCAATACCCGTGACTTCTGACTCTCAGAACTTGATGAAGCCGGTTTTGGAGATGGTGATGCCGAAGCCGGCGCTCTTGCCGATAAGGTTGCCGTTGTCAAGAGCGAAAGTCAATGTGCCTTCCCAGCCCTTCAGCTTGGCGGGATGCCAGCTGGCCTGCACCAACATACTGAAATCATGCAGCACATGCCTGGTCGGTTTTGAGTAAGTGCCCCAGCTGTTGATGCCGCTCATGCGCAGTTTCCACGATACCTGCCTGGTGGGATCTCCCTTCAGTCCGATGTTCCATGCGTCTATACGGTTATGCAGGAATTCATTCTGGTGACCGGCATTGTAAATGGGGGAGATCAGGAACGGATTGCCCAATGCATAACCGAAATTAGTCCAGGTCTGATAGATATAATGGTTGTAATACTGATCGACCGAAGAAACCTGATGGTTCAATGCGGGAGTATGGTCGTAATAAGCAGGACCGGACTGATCGCGTGTTGTAATGTATTCTATTACGGCTTCTGAAATGTAAGGATTTTTAGGCATGTGTCCTTCGAGTCCCCACAGACCGTCCTTCCAGGGATAGTCGAAGAAAAGCATGGAATGGTCCTCGAAGAAATGCTGATAATAAGCCTTGACACTCCAGCCATTAGGATCATACCAGCCTAACGCGAGTGTCCAGTTGCCTAAGAAGTTGCCCTGAACATTCAGCTGTTCGCCCATAGGCGTCGATGACTCGCCTCCAAGGGGAATCATGCCTTTGATCCATGCCTTTAAGTCGGAGGGATTCTTACGTTTGGACCAGCCGTCTTTCTCAGAATATGTGTATGTGGTGCCTCCGAACTGTGAATCCATTCGTAATCCCAATTCACCCACAAGAGGGAACTGTCGTTTGTCGCCGAACTTGAAGTAGATGGCGCGCGTGCAATATAGTTGATTCAGCGTATAGGGCGAACCATAATCCCGATAGTGATCTTTCATCCATCGATTCTGGGTGAACATGCCATATCCGATATATCCTTTCACGGCAAACCAACCCTTGCAGCCCCATACGTCGGCATAATCGAAAATACCGATACGCAGCTGCGGTATGGGGCGGGCGTTGCTGGATGTGGTCATATTTCCGGATGATAGATCAGACGTCATCAGATCTCCGGGCATTTCTTTCTGACCGATCATCGCATTCAGGCAACGGTATTTTACCTCGGCATATATCTGCTGTAGTATAAAGGCTTCCTGAAAATTATATGCTCCACCGAGATCCACGCCTGCTCCCCATGAAAATTTCTTTTCTTTGTCAAGATCGTGGAATATGCCGGCGCGGATCCAGCCATTATTCTTCTGTAATCCGGAAAATCCGTAATGATCGTTTACCATCCAGAACGGCGTATGCGCTCCCTTGCTGAATGTAACTCCTATTTCACCCCGATACCGGAGTGAGTCTCCAAATTCGCGTCCGTAAGCGGTGACTGAAGAACAAGCTGCAAGCAACAGGCCTATAGTAAGTAATTTCTTCATCATGTATTAATCGATATTGCATATTTAACAATATGCTGACACTAATGGTGCAAAATTAAATAAAAAATTTTAAATATTGACAATTGCCCGTGGCAAAGATGATAATAAACAGTGCCGGGAGGGCGTTTTTTAATGGATGAATAGGTTGTTTACAGGCATAATTATAATGATATTCACTGTTCTTGGGCTTCAGGCCGAGAACGTGAAGATCAGCGGCAAGGTAATAGACAACGAGGACAAGCCCATTGAATTCGGCACAGTACGTGTTGCGGGAACAGCCTTGGGCACCAATACCAATCTGAAAGGAGACTACACTCTGACCATAGCGCAGAAAGATACCATCGAAATGGTGTTCAGCTGTGTAGGATTCAAGACTGTAAAACATAAACTTGTCAATCCGAAGGGTGATCTTACTCTGAACGTACGCCTTTATCCCATGGATGTTGACCTTAAGGAGTTTGAAGTAATCGGTTTCCGTAACAACATCAACGGGATGCAGTCGTTCGACACCGAAAGTTTCAAGCTTTCGCCCGATGTGTCGGGAGGCAGTGTCGAGGCTATGATCACCACGATGCCGGGCGTGAACTCCAATAACGAGATGTCATCTCAATATTCCGTGCGAGGCGGCACATTCGATGAGAACTCGGTGTATATCAACGGTATGGAGGTGTACAGGCCGCAATTGATACGCTCCGGCCAACAGGAGGGTCTGAGTATTATCAACCCCGATATGGTCGGCAATCTTAAATTCTCGACGGGAGGATTCCCGGCTCGATACGCCGACAAAATGTCGTCGGCTCTGGACATTACATATCGTGAGCCTGAAGCACTTGAGGGGGCAGTATCCGCAAGCCTGATGGGGGGCAGTGTCATGTTCGGCCAGAATTCCGGCAAGTTCTCGCAGTTACACGGAGCCAGACTGAAGAAAAACAATTCCCTCCTGGCAAGTCAGGACACAAAGGGGGAGTATGATCCATTGTTCTTCGACTACCAGACCAATATGACTTTTAAGCCGAACGACCACTGGAGCATCAACCTGATGGGAAACATCTCGCTGAATCATTTCAACTTCAAGCCGCACGACCGCGAGACGACTTTCGGCACATCACAGGATGCCAAAAGCTTCCGGGTATATTTTGACGGTGCTGAGCGTGACAAGTTCGAGACATATCTCGGTGCGTTGACAGTCAATTACCGTCACAACAAAGCCACAAGTTTTTCGCTCGGAATCGGAGGATTCCTGAGCAACGAACTGGTAAGCTATGACATATCGGGCGAATACTGGCTTGACCAGGCCGGCACAGGGGGACCCGAAGGGGTAGGCGGAGAACTTGGCGTGGGAAAATACATGGAGCATTCGCGTAACCGCCTGAAGTCATCAGTACTGTCGGTTAACTTCAAAGGCTCGACGCGCTACAAGATAAATAATTTTGCATACGGCATAGAGTACCAGCGACAGAACTTCCGCGACCGTACCAAAGAATGGGAGTGGCGTGACTCCGCAGGCTATTCGTTGCCTCACAAGCCCGACGCACTGCATCTGATATACAACATGAAATCGCATAACGACGCGAATATCAATAGATTGTCGCTGTATGTGGAAGATGCGCTGTATATCACTACCAATTCAGCCCACATGACGCTGAACGCTGGCCTCAGGCTTTCGTATAATTCATTCAACAAGGAGTTTTTAGCGTCTCCGCGTCTTAACTTCACGGCAAGTCCCAACAGCACCCCGAACTGGATATTCCGTCTCGGCACAGGTCTCTATTATCAGAGTCCGTTTTATAAGGAATACCGTCAGACCGTGACCGATCCGCTCGGAAACGGATCAATCAGACTGAATCAGAACATCAAGTCGCCGCGAAGCATTCAGGTCATAGCCGGTGCCGACTTCACGTTCCGTGCCATGAACCGCCCGTTCAAGCTGTCGGGCGAAGTATATTACAAGAATCTGTCTCGTCTCATCAGCTATGAGTACGAGAACCTGAAAATTGTATATTCAGGCAACAACGACTCGAAGGGATACACTATGGGACTTGACCTGAAACTGTTCGGGCAGTTTGTGGAAGGCTCCGATTCCTGGCTCAGCTTCTCGCTGATGAAAACGCAGCAGACACTCGACGGCAAGAAGATGCCGATGCCTTCCGATCAGCGTTATTCGGTATCTCTTTACTTCACCGACTATCTGCCGCGCTTCCCGCGTCTCAAATTCAGCTTGCGCGGTGTTGTATCCGACGGTCTGACCATGACGCCGCCTCATACATCCAGATCGAAGACTTACTTCAGGGCACCGGCCTACAAACGTCTGGACATCGGAGTGAGCTGGCAGTTCTTCGGAGCGCCTGACCAGAAACCTCACAAGATTTTCAAAAGCATGGTGTTGGCGCTTGATGCCTTCAACCTGCTGGACATAACCAACGTGAGCAGCTATTATTGGGTAACGGATGTGAACAACATGCAGTATGCGGTGCCCAATTATCTGACGCGCAGACAGTTTAACCTGCGCCTTTCAATGGAATTCTAATATTGACAATTCAAACACTACTATATCATGAACGTACGGATGTTGCTTATCGGGCTTGGATTGACAGCCTTTGCCGGCGCAGTCAGCGCAGCCGATTCTCCCTTATGGTTAAGAAATTCGTCAATATCTCCTGACGGCAAACAGATAGCGTTTACCTACAAGGGCGATATTTTCGTTGTGTCTGTTACTGGTGGCCGTGCCGTTCAGCTTGCCACGAACCAGGCATACGACACCAATCCGATGTGGAGTCCCGACGGCAAGGAGATAGCATTCCAAAGCACCCGCACCACCGGCGGTTACGACATATATGTCATTCCTGCCGAGGGCGGTACTTCCCGACGCATCACTACGGCAAGTGCCTCCGAATCGCTGAGAGCCTGGATGAACGACAGCACATTACTCTTCTCCTCACGCCAGATCGGTTCGCCCGTCACCGTGATAAATCCGGCCGTCAACCAGCTGTACACCGTAAATGCAAAGCATCCGGGACGTCCGAAGCTTTATGCCAACATAAACGCCATGTCCGCAGACTTTGACCGTAACGGCAAAATGGTGTACGAAGACAAGAAAGGCTATGAGAATGATTTCCGCAAACATGAGCGTTCGTCGGGCACCAACGATATATGGATCAAGGATGGCGCGAAATACACCAAGCTTACCGATTTCAACGGCCATGACAAGAATCCTAATTGGACTGCAAGCGGTGATATAGTCTATGTCAGCGAGCAGGACGGAACGCTGAACGTATGGAGCATGAAGGGTGACGGTTCAGGCAAGAAACAGCTTACACGGTTCACCGAACATCCCGTACGTTCGTTGTCTGTCGCCGACAACGGCACAATGGCTTTCAGCTGGAACGGCGAGCTCTATACGCTTGTTACAGGTGCGGAGCCTCGGAAAGTAAACGTTCAAATCATCAGCGACGATTATAATGCGGATCATCAGAAGCGCCTTCTGACATCCGGCGTAACCTACGGAACATTGTCGCCCGATGGCGAGGAGGTTGCATTCGTGGTACGTGGTGATGTTTATGTGACCTCGGTAAAATATAAGACAACTCGCCAGATAACCGACACTCCGGGACAGGAACGGTATGTCAGTTGGAGTCCTGACGGCAAGTCGCTTGTTTACGACGGCGAGCGCGACGGCCAGTGGAAACTGTATATAGCCACGAATGAGGATCCCGCTTCCAAGGGATTCGCATATTCCAAAAAAGTGGGCGAGACTCTGCTATATGCGCCGGCCAACGGCAAACCAGCACAGCAACCCGCATATAGCCCGGACGGCAAAAAGATAGCATTCCTCGAAGACCGTCAGGAAATCCGGGTGATTGACCCCAAGACCAAAGCCGTGCATACTGCTTTGGACCGCAAATATAATTATAGCTACAGCGACGGTGACGTAGAGTTTTCATGGTCGCCGGACAGCAACTGGCTTCTGACCAGCTATATCGGCATCGGTGGCTGGAACAATACGGATGTTGCACTTGTGAAAGAAGATGGATCCGAGGTAGTGGATCTGACTGAAAGCGGATACAGTGACGCCAACTCGCGCTGGGCCATGAAGGGGCGTGCCATCTGCTACGAGACGGGGCGTTATGGCATGAAAAGTCATGGCAGCTGGGGTAATCAATGGGATGTGGTAATCATGATGCTCAACGGCGATGCCTGGGACGAGTTCAACCGCACCGAGGAGGAAGCGGAACTCGACAAGGACCAGGAGAAAGAGAAGAAGGATGACGCCGATTCCAAAGACAAGAAAGACAAGAAAGGGAAGAAGGATAAAAAGGATAAAAAAGACAAGAAGGACAAGGATAGCGTCAAGCCCTTGGAATTCGATCTTGAGAACCGCGCATACCGCACCAAGCGCCTGACAGGTCTGTCCGGTGCATTAGGCGACTATTGGCTGTCAGAGGATGGATCGAAGCTATATTACACTATGCGCAACGCCGACGGCAAGACCAATCTTATGGAACGCGACGTACGCGAAGGGGAGACCAAGATATTGGTTCCCGGCATTTCCGGAGGGATCGAGGCCGATAAGAAAGGAGAAAAGTTGCTGATGGTGTCCCGCAAGGGTATGTACCTCGTAAAACTCAGTGACGGCTCGAAAGAGGAAATAGAATTTGAGGCTCCATACAACAACACTCCCTCAAAGGAGCGCGAATATATCTATCGTCACAT
The DNA here is from genome assembly GCA_902468245.1 of uncultured Porphyromonadaceae bacterium. Lineage (GTDB taxonomy): Bacteria > Bacteroidota > Bacteroidia > Bacteroidales > Muribaculaceae > Lepagella. The sequence continues at coordinate 35,545 of CABQXY010000013.1, forward strand.
GCTCAGCCAGGTTAACGACAAATTCTATGACAAAAACCTTCACGGCGTCGACTGGAAGAAATACGGCGAGGCTTACGCTCGTTTCCTCCCGCATATCAACAACAATTATGATTTCGCCGACCTTCTGAGCGAAATTCTCGGTGAACTCAACGCCAGTCATACCGGCGGTTCTTACCGTCCGTCCGGAGCCAAGTGGGACACAGGCAATCTCGGCGCATATTTCGATGATAATTACGATGGTGCAGGCCTCAGGATAAACGAGGTGCTGAAACGTGGCCCGTTATCGGGAAAGAAATACAATGTGAAGCCCGGTGACATCATCACGGCCATCGACGGCGTGACAATCGAACCTGGAGACGATTATTTCCCGTTGCTCGAGGGTAAGGCAGACCGCAACGTTATGCTCGCCATGAAGCGCGTAAACGGCAAGAGCGACACAATCATGGTTAAGCCGGTGGATTATATCCGCGACTTGCAGTACGAGCGCTGGGTGGAACGCAACGAACATATCGTGGACTCAGTGTCCGGAGGCCGCATCGGATACGTTCACATCGAGGGTATGGATTCCGAGTCGTTCAGCAACGTATACAGCAAACTGTTAGGCAAATACCGTAACCGTGAGGCCGTAGTGGTGGACACCCGCTGGAACGGCGGCGGATGGCTGCACAACGATGTCGCTCTGCTGCTGAGCGGCAAGAAATATGTAGACTATTCCCCGCGCGGCCAATACGTAGGCTCCGATCCGTTCTCGCAATGGACCAAGCCGTCGGTCATGCTGGTTAACGAATCCAATTATTCCGATGCCCACGGCACGCCTTACACTTATCAGACTCTCAAGATAGGCGACATCGTAGGAGCTCCCATTCCCGGCACGATGACCGCCGTATGGTGGGAAACTCAAGTAGATCCGACCATCGTGTTCGGTATTCCGCAGGTAACTTCGCTTGACATCAACGGCAAGCCGTTGGAGAACAAACAGCTCAATCCCGAAGTGATTATTTACAACAATCCCGGTGACGTGGAGCGTGGACACGATGCGCAGCTGGAAGGCGCAGTTCGCCACCTGCTTGACAAACTGAAGAAGTAACGTTTATCTCTGGCGGCTGAAATGACAAATGACACTGAAATGGAAGCTGACGAAATAAAGAGTAGCCGTTCTGATCGGCGTGTGCTGGAACTGCTGTCGCAGACTTTCGGCACTATATCAACGGCCGCGACCGAAATCATCAACCTTGAAGCAATACTGAACCTGCCTAAAGGGACGGAGCACTTCGTGGCAGATCTGCACGGGGAGTACGACGCGTTCAATCATCTGCTGAAGAACGGTTCCGGCAACATCAAGCGAAAGGTGAACGACTTGTTCGGCACCATCATGAGCCAGGAGGAAATCAGACAGCTCTGCTCTCTGATATACTATCCGGAACAGAAGCTGGCCTATATCCATTCTTCGGGCAAGGATATGACCAATTTCTATGAGATCACGTTGCATCAGCTTGTCAAGGTTCTGCAACTGGTTTCATCGAAATATACAAGGTCAAAGGTGCGCAAGAGCCTGCCGCGGGAATTCGCCTACATCATCGAAGAACTTCTGCATGAGGCTCCGTCCACGGCCAACAAGCAGCATTACTACGCCCGCATCATAGAGACAATCATCCTGACCGGTCAGGCCGAGGATTTCATTACGGCGATATGTAATGTGATCCAGAAACTGTCAATCGACCAGCTCCATATATTAGGCGATATATTCGACCGCGGTCAGGGGACGCACCAGATTCTTGATAAACTTAACACCTATCAGAATTTCGACATGCAGTGGGGCAACCACGATGCGCTGTGGATGGGTGCCACAGCCGGGAACAAAGCCTGCATAGCCAACGTGCTAAGAATCTCGCTGCGTTACAACAATCTGACTACACTTGAGGATGGATACGGCATCAATCTCGTGCCCCTGGCATCATTCGCACTGGAGACATACGCCGATGACAGTTGTGACCTTTTTATGCCTTGTCTCGCGGATGAAAGCGACTTCTCGGAAAAGCATAAAAACCTGATCGCCAAGATGCACAAGGCCATCACGGTAATCCAGTTCAAGCTTGAGGGACAGCTGGTGGCCAAATATCCGGAATGGGGCATGACCGACCGCAGATTGCTGCATACCATTGACTATGAGAATCAGACTGTCGAAGTAGACGGCAAACGATACCATATCGAGGACATCAATTTCCCCACTGTCAACAGAGAGGATCCATACGCGTTGTCGGATGAGGAAACAGAATTGATGGACAAGCTGCAGCATTCGTTCTTTGTCAGCGACAAGCTCCGGAGACACATAGATATACTTCTGTCGCACGGATGTCTCTATAACATCTGCAACTCCAACCTGATGTATCACGCTTCGGTGCCGTTGAACGAAGACGGTTCGCTGAAACAGGTGCTGGTAGGCGACAGAAAATTCGCAGGCAAGGAACTGATGCACAACATCGGAATGCTGATGCGCGAGGCTTTCAATACCGACATTCCGGAACGTGCCCGTGAATATGCCGTAGATTATTATACCTACGTATGGTGTGGTCCGGATTCGCCTTTATTCGACAAGTCGAAGATGGCCACATTCGAACGCTATCTTATCAAGGATCCGGAGTCGCACAAGGAGCGCAAGGGATGGTATTATCAGTACCGCAACGACGAAGCGACATGCGATATGATTTTAGATGCTTTTGGCGTAACCGGGAAACATCGGCACATCATCAACGGTCATGTACCTGTCCGCGCCATAGACGGCGAGAATCCCATCAAGGCCAATGGCAAACTGATGGTGATAGACGGTGGTCTCTCCAAGGCTTATCGTAGCACCACAGGGATAGCGGGATATACATTGGTGTTTCACAGCCGAGGATTCGACCTGGTGCAGCACGAACCGTTCTCGTCACCCGAGGAGGCTATACGCAAGGGGTCCGACATCATATCCACCACGACTCTTGTCGAGCTCAGTTCCCAACGCCTTTACGTCAAGGACACAGACAAGGGAAAGGAATTAAAGGCGCAGGCCGATGAATTGCGTGAACTGTTGTACTCGTACCGTCACGGACTCCTGAAGGAACATAAATAACCTTGTATTATTAAGCATAAGCAAAAAGCCCATCTCGCCGAAAAGCGGGATGGGCTTATGATATAAAAGTTAGTGGGATTAGCGGGAGAAGCGGTAAACCGTCATGGAACGTGCCGGGAGGGTAGTGCTCCAGTTTGTCGTCACGTTTACGGATCCCTTAGTAGTTACAGGCTTAACCGTGTCTGGATTGTCAAGAGTGTTTTCGGCTTCATCGGGAGCCGTAAGACGGGTCATGGTCAGGCCGGTAAGCGGAGCCTTCGCCTTGATTCCCTTGAAGTCGATGGTGAAAGGCTGTGCCGTTTCGCCCGTATTGGCAACCTTGACGATGATGTCATTGCCTTCCGATACGGCCGATGCGAAAAGTCCGTTCTGGCCTTCCAGACCGGCCACAGGCTTCTTGTCCATAGTCAACGGAAGCACGCGGTCTCCACGATTAAGGCTATACATCTGCTGGACGTAATAGCTTGCCGTCTTCATGCTGCGGGTGTTGTCGAACCATATCATGTCGGGACGCCATTGCCATCCCTCCACATGCGCGAACAGAGGTGCGTATGTGGCCATCTCCACCACATCGGCATTGCGCTCAAGGCCTGTCATGAACGCGCCCTCCAACAGGGCAGGATAGAAGTGGTTGTACTTCTTTCCCTTGATATGACAGGCATATTCGCCGGCAAAGACTTTGGTGCCTTTACGGGGATATTTATCATAACGTGTGCCTTGCGACAGGAACCACTCGCCGGGACGATAGAAATGCTCGTCAACCAGATCTGCCTTGAGTCTGCGCATCTCCGGCCACAGGTAATCGAACTTATCACCCTCGGAGTCGGGACCCGACGAACCGATTATCTTGATTTCCGGATGCTTCTCCTTCAACACCTTCAGGAACGGTTCAAGACGGGCCACATATTCAGGTCCCCACTGCTCGTTGCCGATGGCCAGATACTTGAGATTGAAAGGTGCGGGGTGTCCCATGTCCGCACGGAGCTTGCCCCATTTGGTATCCGTGCCGCCGTTGGCGAACTCTATCAGATCCAAAGCGTCGTCGATGTATGGTTGCAACGAATCCAAAGGAATGGTCTGATCCTGATGCCAGTTCTGATACTGGCAGACGAGACCCACGTTCAACACGGGTAGCGGCTCGGCGCCGATATCCTCAGACAGCTGGAAATATTCGTAGAATCCCAGACCTCCGGACTGATAATAGTCTGAAGCCAGGCGGTTGGGGAATGTGTAGAGCCATCGGTTCAGGTTGGTGGGTCGATTCTCGACGGGGCCGACGGTGTTTTTCCACTGATAGCGGTCAGGCACCTCTGTACCTTCTACAATACATCCGCCGGGGAAACGGAAAATGCCGGGCTTCAGGTCGGCCAACGCCTGCGCGAGATCCTGACGGAGTCCGCCCTCGCGTCCTTTCCACGTATTGGCCGGGAACATAGACACATGCTCCACATCTATCGGCTTGTCAGGATGAACCAGGAACAGTCGTAGCACACCTTTGTCGCAACCCTTGGTCGGTTTCAGATCAGCCGAATACTTAGTCCAGTCCGGACTCGTCACCTCGAACGTATGGGAAGCGTACACCATACTGTTGTCCATAGACGCGGGATTGCAAAGCTCCACACGAACCTTTCCCGCGCCTTCAGGAGCCCTCATGTATACCGAGAACTTATACACGGAATCCTTTTTGAACGTAACGCCGAAGAACCCCTGGTTCTCGAGGCCGGAATGCTTGTCATTATGCCCCGAGGGCATAAGGCGCACGTAATGCGGATTGCGCTCGAACGGGCCGCCTTTTTCCTTTACCTCAATCGTGCCGAACGGCGTCCAACCGGTCAGAGCGTACGGAAACTCAAAGGAACGGTTCTTTACCATTTCGGCATATAGACCACCGTCCGCCGCGTAATTAATATCTTCGAAGAAGATGCCATACATTGTAGGCTGTACCCTGGCACCGGGCTTGTCGGCCTGCAACACGACGGTATTGTCTGCAATCGCCGTGGCACTTGCCACAGCGATTGTCATTGCTGATAAAAAGATTGATCTTTTCATTTCATGTAAACTTTGACGTTTTTGATGGCTCCGGGAGCGCCCGGCTCCATACGCGGCAGATACTGGATAGCCGATGCATTGACGGGACGACCCAGGTCTATTACCACAATATGTGGGTAACCTGTTCCGGGCTTGCTCTGCCAGTATGTCGATTCCTGAAGGTCGAATATCTTGTCTCCGGTGCGGTTCACGCCTTCGTTATCCTCGCTGGATACATAATCGACGGTCCAGCCTTCGCGCGGAACACGCTCGCCGTTATTATCGAGCACATAAAGCTCGGCTATGGCAGCCTGGGAGCCTTCGTAACCGTCTGTCATTTCAAGAATCATGTAGCGGCCACGTTTGGGCTGTGCGAAATCAACCTGCTTCCAGCCGTTTCCGGCAGAGAACTGTCCCGAGAACGCCGGAGTCATATCGTCGAGCTTCGGTGCGGTTCCGTTTGCCTTGACCTTTTTGAACGGCAGTTTGTCGTATATGGGAGTCTTAAGACCGGCTGCCGTCAATGCACGCGGACCTACCACATCGAATACCACAACTTCGTTTTCCCCTTTCTTGAGCCAGGGTCCAGGCACATAGAGCGTCAGCTGGGGACCGATTTCCCAGAAGCGACCGAGAGCGTGACCGTTGATATATACCAGTCCCTTGCCGAAGTTCTCCATGTTCAGGAATGTATCGCCGGGTTTGTTGAGATTGAATGTCGCTTTGTACACACCGCCCGGGTAACGTCCTTCCTCATTTGCATTTACTGATGCGACAGGCTGGAACGTGCGGCTTTCATAGAAACTGAGTTCATCTTCCAGATTGTACACCTGCCAGTTCTTGAGGTCGCACGTAAATTCATGTCCCTCTCGGTCCTCGGTCACGGTAACTTTATCTGTGATACCCTTGAAATCCTTGATGGCCCGGCCGAAATTGATACGGCCCATAGCCTCTACAAGAATATCCAGCACAGCACCCTTCTTGCAGGCGGGAAGCATGAGTTCCTTCTCGCCGATGCGTCGGTCGAGCTTGCCGATATATTTTCCGTCCACGTATACCTGAGCATAGTCATGCACATCGTTCACAGTCAGCAGGGAACCTTCGGTCAAAGCAGGAAGTTCCGTACGATACAGTATCGTGCCAAAGCCCTGGTCGTATTCTTCCATTGTCTTGATGTCGCGGTCTTTCTTTGCCTCAGGCAGATTTGCGAACAGGGGTGCAACCTGCGTGAAGCTGAATTCCGGAATGGAGATGACAGGAATGGATTTGGGCATCTTTGCCTGTCCTTCGGGAGTATATTTGGCCAAAGCCTTGCGCAGGGCCATGTATTTGGGCGTTGGAGCACCCTGTTCGTTTACAGGTGCATCGTAGTCGTAGGAAGTCACGTCGGGAGCGAAACCGGGAGAGTTCGCGCCGGCCCAGTGGCCGAAGCTGGTGCCTCCGTGAGTCATGTAGAGGCTGAACGAAATGTTTTTGCTCAGCATCTCGTCAATACCCTTGATCATATCGGCTGCCGGACGCGTCTCATGATTGGCTCCCCATTTGTCGAACCATCCGCTCCAGAACTCGGAACACATAAGAGGAGAATCGGGATTCATTTCCTTAATCTTGGCGAATTGCTGATCGATGTCGGCACCGGTTCCGAAGTTCATGGTCCAGATAAGATCGTCGAGTCCATTGTCAAGGAAATTGCTTGACCAATCGCACTGGAACAACGTAACCTCTTTTCCGAAATTCTTGAGAAGCATGTCGCGGATATTGGCCACATACGGCTTGTTCTTGCCATACGAGCCATATTCATTCTCCACCTGCACCATAATGATCGGGCCACCGTTGGCTATGGTCAGGTCTCCTACCTGGTTGGCCACGGCTTTCTGGAACTTGTTGACACGCTCCAGGAAATATGGATCGTTGTCGCGAAGCTTGATATCCTTCTTCTTCAGCAGCCACCAGGGCAGACCGCCCATTTCCCACTCGGCGCATACATACGGACCGGGCCGGAGTATCACCTTCATGTCGTTGGCCTGGCACAGCTTGATGAACTCGCGCAGATCGTTCTGTCCCGTGAAATCAAACTGATCCGGCTTTGGTTCATGTGCGTTCCAGAATACATAGAGGCATACGGTGTTCATGCCCAATGCCTTCACCATCTTGATACGGTGGTCCCAGTATTCTTTGGGGATTCGGGGATAATGAAGCTCCGCAGCTTTGACTACAAAAGGCTCTCCGTTTAAAAGGAAAGTCCCCTTGCCGGCCTCGAATTTGCCCTTGACAGGCGAGACATCGGTAGCGGCAGACATCGTGAAAGTACCGGCCAAGCCGGCGAGGCACAATGATGTCAGCGCCATCTTTTTCAATAAATTCATGATATCGATTAGTTGTTAGATATTAGTTTTCGGTTATTTTTGCCTTTACTTTGCAAAAATACAAAAAAACCTTCTGTTTGCCAAGTCAAAACCGACCCCATGAATATTCTGATGCCATATCCCTCAAAATTGACCGATTTCTCCCATCATTGCACAAACCGGACAATCCAATTGCCATTATAATGTGAACAATATTCCTAATTCATCATAAGAATAAAATTCCAAAATGTATATGTAATTATTGGAGCAACCATTTTGCAAGAGGAATAACATCAATCTTTAGATTAGGTGTCGTAATGGTTCTTTCTTCCGAATAAGTTACAATCTCGGCTTTGTTCAATCCATATAATCTATTGAACTCGATTAATGCCTTTACCTCGCGCTCCTCGGTCATAGAATCTTCCAGACTATAACACGCCTGTATTCCTCTCTTTTCATTGGGCAGATAGAAATCAATTTCTACCTCTTTGTTGTAGAAATATACTTTATTGTCATCCTCTCTGAAAGAATTTCGATAAAGGGTTACGGCACATATATTCTCAAGTAACGCGGTATCGCTGTCAGTCAAAAAGATATGTAACAAGCCGTTATCTACGAAGTAATGTTTCTTCACCGTTTCCTTTTCAACGAATTTTGAAGCATAATTATCCAATGTAAAGAGTAAGCAAGCGTCCTTGCACATCTCGACGTACCCCAATATCGAAGCGGTATTGGTACTGATGCCAACGGCTTTTACCATATTGGCTAAGCGATTGTATGAAGTGGGATGCTTGATGTTTTCAGCCAGTCGCTTCACCATAAGGCGCATCGCGGCTTCATTGCGGATGGAATTCCGTTGAAGGATGTCTCCGAGAATAATTTTCTCGTAAAGTTCATTTAGCCATTGCCGTTTGTTTATATAGTTCAGGATCTCGGGAAAACCTCCCCACTGGAAATATTGTCCCAAAAGCCGGGATACATCTCCTTTAGTTTTGCCATAGTTCCAGTTTTTGTCTATATGGATGCCGTTAGCATTCAGAAACTCAGGGAACGAATAGGGGAAGATTATCTGTTCTATATAACGCGCGCCAAGAGTGCTGGCAATCTCCTTACTAAGCATCTTGGCATTGCTACCTGTTACATATACATGGTATTTCTGATTGGCCAATCGTCTTGCAAAATGTTCCCAACCCTCGACATTCTGTATCTCGTCAAGAAAAATTACAGGCTTAAGATCATATAGTGATGAGTAGGCCTGAAGAATGAGGTCTAACTCATCGGCTTTCATACCTATGAGTCGTTCATCATCGAAATTTATGAATAGCATTTCCTTTATATCATGGCCTTGTGCAAGTAATTGCATTGCACGAAGATAGAGGAGAAATGATTTTCCACTCTGACGCACGCCCACCATGACATATCTGGCTTGTGGCTCAAAAAGGAATTCCCGACTGGATATTTGCAACTCCGGCAACAATTCCTGGCCTTCTATGATAATATTTTTAATTACTTCTATATTCATTTCCCAATATTTTTCTGCAAATATAGTAATTTATTTATTACTAATAAACAAATTTGCCATATTTTGTTTACTGCCAATAAACAAATATGCCGGATTTTATTTATCAGTAATAAACAATAACCTTCCATGAAGACGTTGACATCATTCCGACCATCATTTACAATACACTCTGATACGCTTCGTGGGCCAGCGACAAACTTTAGATCACCGATCAAATAGAAGGTAATTAGACACCAATCATTTTCTCACTCTTATCGAAAAATCTAAACTCTCACAACCTGCCATGGCTTCAATACAGAAGTCTGTTATGGTTCAAGCCTGCAATACCTTGCCACCGAAAATTCTGCTTCGGTCAAATCGGAAATCGATATCTTGAACTATTCAGGACATCATCTGTTTTACTTTTTAATAGCTTTGCCGTACTTTCGCAGTACGATAAAGCATTTTTTCTGTGCAGATTTATCTTCATAAGAAAATAAATGTCTGATATTTACGTTTTCTTGGAGAAGAATCTCTGATTATGAACAGGTATCTGTTGCTTTTGATTTTGCCGCTGCTATCGTTAGTGATGAGTGGTTGTGACGATAATAAAGACGATGTTGTCACACCGGATCTGACCCTTTTCGCCGGGACTTGGGAGGTCGTTTCACCGGGCGAACAAAAGGTTTTTGGAAGAAATGAGATACTCCATATATCTTTTGCCCGGCCTTTCGAAGGCTACGGAGGTTATCAGGGATATATCAATACCTACCTCCTTACTGGCTTAGAAACTCCGAAGCATGACCGTGTTTTTACCTGGTCAATTCGTGAGGTTGAACACCATCAGCCATTGTTAGACGTGGTGTTTCAAGGCGAACTTGATAGCGACGATATATGGGCCGGTGATTATCCGTACAAAATAGTTAAACTTACAGACACCCACATGTGGTGGCAAGTCAACACTAACGGGGACAACAGCATTATAATGTTAAAATGCCGCAACGACATCAATATAGAATAGCCAGAGGAGTTCCTGCCTGTATACATTTTTGATTCTGATTAATTTCGCCGTCTAACAATTCCACTTATGCTACAACTCAAATCCAAAATCGCTAAAATATTATTTGCTATTATTGCAGGTATAATAATCCACTTTATATGGCGCAACACAAGCACAGTAATTGACTATTTAGAGATTTCAAGAACTTCTGCATTAGGTCAGACCATAAGGGCATTACTGCTTACCCTTGCTGTGTTCCTGTTTACTGCCATTGTGATCAAACCCAAAGAAATACTAACGTTTCTCGGGCTGGACAATAACATCTTAAAGGGCTTTGGAATAGCGATTATATGCGTTTTGCCCCTCTATATCATATTCCCGATATTTGGCAGTTTTGCATCCGATATCTCGGTATTCAGAATATATCATAAATGTATCATTGCCGGATTTACCGAGGAGCTTGTGTGCCGTGCATTTATGTTCGGATTACTTTTCCGTTATGCAAAGACCGGATTCTTCTGGGCCGTATTATTACCGGCCCTATACTTTGGTTCACTTCATCTTTATCAGGGTCACGATATGGTTTCGTCGTTATTCGCTTTTGGCGTGACATTTATCGGGGCTCTGTATTTCAGCTGGATGTATGCTGAGTGGAACTTCAATCTCTGGGTCCCAATCGGATTACATATTTTTATGAATCTCGCGTGGTTTATTTTTACAATGGAGGGCACCGAGAATGCCGCGGGAGGTCTTATATCCAATATCGCCCGTGTCATCAGCATTCTTTTGGCTGTGGGATTAACAGTTGGTATAAGCGAAAGACTGGAACAAAGGTTTTCAGTTATCCCCTCTGGCAGTTATAACTGCGTTTAGAACGATAATAGGACAAATAGCATGAGATATGCCCACAGATGACAAACCTCGAAGCATGTCTCTCTGAAGAAGGGTCTTAGCCAAAAATAATTTTTCATTCACAACGTAAACCTGGCGTTCGTTAAGTATGAGACTGGCAGGTGTCTGCCAGTCTCATACTTACGAATCTCAGTCAATCCTTGACAAGACCGCTCACTATGCCACGTATGTTGATGGTTCGAAAAATCTAAAATGCTTCGGCATTTACTCTCTTAAAATACAGGGGGGCGTCTCCGCCCCCCCCCTGTATGTTCAATCCTTGTTAAGTTAGAGCTATTATTCCTCGACAGTCACTAAATACGGGCGAAACCAGATCTCCTCCCTCCAATAGTTTGGAACTCCTGGTTTTTCATAATTAACTATTTTAACTTTGCGCGTTTTACCATCGGTGGTATAATACTTTAATTGTGTCACGCTCATATCGTTATAATAACGACTATTCTCTGATTCATATTTGATAATCAAATCTCCTGCCGCAGGAGTTGTTCCGCTGAGAACCCTTAACGAGGGTTCATATATCATTAAAATTTTGTTCGGATTCGACTTTGTTGCTTTATAATCAATGCCATGATAGGTTTTTATACCCCATCGTAACGTATAAGGAATGCTTTCATCAAAATTTAATTTCTTCAAAGCGAACTTCTGATTAATCGGATGTCCGAATAGTCCTGCAAATAATAAATAATTATCAAGCGCATTAATTTTTGTGGGATATATCTTTTTTATGCTTCCTTTATATATAATTGGAGGTGTACTTTGCTCAATTCTGGAAGCGTCGAGCATACATATTTCCAAAAATATTTCCGAATGGTTTATTTCTTTGGTATAACCCTGAGATTCTACCTTCTGATAATGATCCTCGGTGGAATAACGTGGATTTTGGCCAACCCAGTTATATACTTTCCGTGTCGTACTCCCTGTCTTTATATAATCCACCTTGGGAGGAACGTAAGAATAGGATACGCTGCTCTCACTGTCTTTGGCAATCGTGAAGAATACATCCGGAGACTCCGTGTCACGGGTCATAATTCCTTCAAATGACTTGGCAAACTCCTCCAATATCTTCTTATCCGTCAGGGGATCATTCCCTCTGAGAAGAAAATCATAAGTGCGAATTTTGCTCCAATCCACGTCCCAGTCTACCAACACATCATATCCTTCTTTTTTCTGGAAATATTGTTCGACAAGTACCGCTTTGTCATCGCCCTTATCGTAGTCGATGTTTAGCGTTTTGACAAATTCATATTTTTTTGACGGGAAGCCAATCGTTATATGCTCTTTTTCATACGGTGTTTCCCAGCTGAACTTATGGCTGCCGGGGTTATTGAAAAATTGCGATACTTGTTCATCGGAAAGAGCCTTATAGTCGATGCCATCGATGGCTTTAAGGGTCCACATAAGATATATATCATAGGCACCTGCGGAAATTGCAAAGTCTTCCATTCCGGAAATTTTCTTTGTAGCCGCAATCTGACTGTCGGTAAGCAAACCGTATCGGTTGTTTACAGCGCCACTGCGCATATCAATTATTCCGGCATCTACTACGGTAGGATAACCTGGATTCCACCATTTCAGTGATTTAAGGTTCAGATTCTGTGAAACCGATGACAATGTACAGGCCATCAGACACATAAGCAGAATGATATATCTCATGTGCTGAAATATTAGGGTCTGCTCCATCCTGATAGCAAACATTAATATAAATTGAAAAGCGCAGGATGATTTCTTGTTTATCCCTAAGAGGCATCGCCAAACGCCTTACACGAAATAAACAGTCCACTCCCACGCCTTATCGGATATCGATACCCCTTGTCGGGGAGTGGATATGCGACAAGCATGAGCGTTTTATCGACTGCTTTAATCCTTCGTGTAGTTGAAATTGGCGATTTCCTTAGGAGGATAAAGCTAAAAACGCTTATATATATGTCCGCATAGTTGCCTATGCGTTGCAAATATATGAATTATTTCTGACTTCGCATAGAAATTGTTTAAAAATGTAGAGTCTGTTTAAAAATATATGCGAAAATACTCGTTTTGATTTTAAATAGACAAATAGGACCTATCAGAATATTATCAATTCTTGGGTAGAATTTTTGAACATCATTTTGTGCGAGCTTAAAAACGGATAGCCGAGCAATCCATCTATGCCGAGGTTCAAATGGCTTATGTCACCAACTACAAACGGCTGCTTTGCAAATGAAACATCTCCTATTGAAAAGTCTATATCTCCAAGTTTCTGTTGAGTAGTATTTCCTGAAATGCCCGTGAGCGTACTGGTTTCAAAGTTCACGCCATCCGGTAAAGCTATTTCCTGAATCAGATTCGCACCTGCACCGCAATCAATTCCGAGTTCGACTTCTTTACCGCCCATATTTACTTTAATGCATGGTAAATAGTCCGAAGCAAACTGACTGTATGGCACAGTTAAAATCGGATTCCCTTGAAGTCGTATCTGTGCATGTGAATCAATCAAGGTTAGTTTCCTGGTGTCATAATCATAAATTATGTCATAACCTCCGAACATATCCATGCCAATCAACCCGGCAATGGGCATTTCCGCTCCATTGGATTCCAGATGTTTCAGACTTCTTGTAATAAAGGTGGCGTTTTCAGTAGTGATGCCTGATACATTCAGATTTATACTGTCTGCTGTCGCTATGCCGGATGTAGTCTGCGCATTCACTCCACCAATATTTGCCGAACCTTGCTTTGTTTTTAAGTCCGTAAGATAATCGGAATTCAGAATCGAGCGTTTCGCTCCTGAATCCCATATCAAATTACAGTCATTTCCATTTATAGTACCTTTAATAATTATCAAATGATTGCTGTCCACGGTAAAAGGTATTGATACCAATGGAGAGGCTGCCTTATGCGCCGAGATATTCTTTACCGTCTGTGCTTTTGCACTGACTATGTAATCCAGTTGTGTTATCTTTCCATCCCCATTGAATGCGAAACAGGCATCTTTTTCTCCAAGAACTGAATATTTTATCTTATAAGTCAGAATTGCACCTCCGTTTACAGTGCTTTCCATATTTACAAGCGTCATGCCCTCTATGGTATTATCAGCGAGAGTACCGAACACTGCCTTAATGGATGGTAACAGTAATTTGCCGGAATTACCTAATACCGTACAATCTTCCGAGAGCAAGCTATCCAACAATGCAACATCCTTAGAATTAAAAGCATTCCGGATAACATTTAGTTGATGTTGGAACAGTTCCTTCTGTGCGAAGGATGACAACGCACAGATCATACTAATTGTAATACAAAACACAATACGTTTCATAACTCCGAATATATTTATTTTCGATTGATGCCGAACAGGGAGAGGATGCGGCGGCCGAGACTGGTTTTCTTGAAAGAAATGAATTTGCCGGCCAGACTCTTGTCCGGATCTTTGCCAAGACGTATCTGACCTTTGTCAAGTTGCTCTACACGGGCTATCAGGGCCTGAGTAGAGGCCGAGACCTCAGGCACATAGTCCGGCATATTTACGTCGAGGTCGTCGAGGTCGTATTTCCTTTCGTCCCAGCGTTTGGCTTCCTTTTCGGTGACGTATTCCTTTCCAAGCACATAAATCTCGGCATCGGTGCTGACATAAAAGGGTTCGTCAGGCTGTTTGAACCGGAACATATTGCGACCGCGCCCCACTGACTCAAGGCTGTATGAATAGCTCGTAAGGTTGGAAGCAAATGCGTTTTCGCCGATAATGTTGTCGTAATTATATCCTATCCTGAACTTGTCGAACTCAAAGTTGCTTCTGAAGAATCCGTCAAAAGCCGGGGCCCAGCGACGTGATAATGTGTCAGCCCTGACATCGACATCGATCCGCACCTTGTCGTTATCTTTCATCCAGATTTCGGCAGGCCTGAATTTGCCATGTATTGTATCGGTACCTATATCAGAATTCTTTAATCGTTCCGGTAGCGGCATATTCGGCACCAATCCCATCCAGTCTGACCACGAGAAGTGGAAACGGCATTCGTCGCTGACACTGTCAAGTCCATTATGATCAGAGAATCTGTAATAAGATTTTGAGGTAAGCATACGCGGCTTGGTCCAACCATGAAACCGAGTTTTGCGTCCGACAGGCAACATATAGTCCACAATCTTCTCCCTGAACAATAACACCGTATCGGAATATGTGGTCATGGTGGAATATTCCCGGAGGTACGCCAGGATATGAAGCACGGGATTGTTTCGGGATTCGACAAGCACTTCCGGCAAATCCATAACTTTTATGGAAGTACGGTCCCTGGATCCCGACTGAGCCATGCCTTCAGATGAAATTACAGCTATGGCAAACGGCAGCAATATGAATGTCAAGTGGATTCTCACGCCACAAAATTACATAACAGACTTGGGATGACCCAATAATTCAGATTAAAAGATGTGGAATGTTATTTACAAACGTTAAAAGCATTTTTGGCGGATAGGATAATATTTGCTAAATTTGCATTTATTGTAGAAAATACACTTATACTCAAGCTTAATATTAACCTTAAAAATACAGTATGACAAAGAAATTGCTGATGCCCTTGGTGGCGGCCATGTTGGGAGTGACATCGGTCCAGGCTGCGAACGTAACGCTTCAGATGGACCAGGTAAATCCGGATGCCAAAATCATGCCGGAAATCTACGGACAGTTCGCCGAACACCTCGGTGCCTGCATATATGGAGGCCTCTGGGTAGGACCTGATTCTCCCATACCTAACACCAACGGATACCGTAACGACGTGCTTCAGGCGCTGAAGGAACTTAAAGTGCCTGTGATGCGCTGGCCGGGCGGATGCTTCGCCGACGAATACCACTGGCGCGACGGCATCGGTCCGCAGAAGGATCGTCCCACCCAGGTCAACAACAACTGGGGTGGCACCGTAGAGGACAACTCGTTCGGAACGCACGAGTTCTTCAATCTATGTGAGCTGTTAGGCTGTGAGCCTTATCTGAGCGGCAATGTCGGTTCCGGCACGGTGCAGGAATTGGCACAGTGGGTGGAATATATCACTGCCGACAACGGCCCGATGGCCAAACTGCGCGAGCAGAACGGCCGCAAAGAGCCCTGGAAGCTCAAATATCTGGGTGTCGGAAACGAGTGCTGGGGTTGCGGAGGAAATTTCCGCCCCGAATATTATGCCGACGTATATCGCAGATACCAGACTTACTGCCGCAACTTCGGCGACAATAAGCTGTATAAGATAGCATCCGGCGCCAGCGATTACGATTATAACTGGACCGACGTGATGATGAAGAACGCCGGCCGTTACATGGACGGCATATCCCTGCACTATTATACGGTGACCGGATGGGACGGTTCGAAAGGCTCTGCCATCAAGTTCACGCCGGCCGACTATTACTGGACTATGGGCAAATGCCTCGAGATAGAGGATGTAATCGCTCACCATGAGCAGATAATGGATAAATACGACGACAAGAAGCGCGTAAACCTCTTAGTTGACGAGTGGGGTACATGGTGGGACGTAGAACCCGGCACGAATCCCGGACACCTGTTCCAGCAGAACACCATGCGCGACGCGATGGTGGCAGCCCTGTCGCTCAACGTGTTCCAGCGCCACACCGAACGCGTAAAGATGGCCAACATCGCCCAGGTGGCCAACGTGCTTCAGTCAATGGTTCTGACCAAAGGCGACCAGATGGTAAAGACTCCTACTTATTATGTCTTCAAGATGTACATACCTCATCAGGATGCAACACCCATTCCTCTCGACGTAACTACCGACAAGGTTCGTTGCGGTGACAAATGGGACGTTGACCGTCTGCAGGCTACAGCTTCCAGGAAAGACGGTAAGGTTACGGTTTCCCTTACCAATATCGACCTTGAAAATCCCCAGGAAGTGGAAATCAATACAGGACTTGCCAAAATCAAGAGCATCAACGGCGAAATCCTGACTTGCAAGAGCATCAACGATTACAATGACTTCGGTCAGCCCGAGAAGGTGACCCTTAAGCCTTTCAAGGATGCTAAGGCCGGCAAGAACGGAGTGGTGAAAGTGAAGCTTCCCGCCAAATCCATCGTTACCATCACAATGGAATAATCCGGAATCAAAATGAAACACACGCTACTTGCGGCTGCCGCATTCGCCGCGCTGACAACGAATGCCATGACCACCTCACCCATGATAAGCGACGGAATGGTTCTGCCACAGAACACATCCGCACATGTCTGGGGGACCGCCGACCCTGGCGAAAAAATCACAGTGACTCCGTCGTGGAGCAATCAGGCATATACCGTCAAGGCTGATAAGGACGGCAGATGGCTTACGTCTGTTGAAACACCCGCAGCTTCATACACTCAGTACGAGCTGACTATTTCGGGCAAAAACAGTTCTGATAGAGTCAAAAACGTACTGATAGGAGAGGTATGGCTGGCATCGGGGCAATCCAACATGGAGATGCCCCTTAAGGGTTTCCCCGGCTGTAATGTAAAGAACGGCTTTAAGGAAATAGCCAAGGCACGTCAGTATTCCGATAAGGTAAGATTCTACACTGTTCCGACCAGTCAGAGTTATGAGCCTGTGGAAAATGCAAATGCGCACTGGACGGTACCGGGCCCCGATACGGCTACCGAATACTCGGCAACGGCCTGGTATTTCGCCACGCGTCTTAACGATGTGCTGGACATTCCCATCGGCATCGTTTCGGCCGCATACGGCGGCTCAAAGGTAGAGAGCTGGTTGCCGCGTGAGATTCTTGAGAAATATTCTGACGTTTCACTTGATCCCAAGGATATAGAGAACATGACTTCGTATTGGCGTCCTATGCTGATGTATAACGCCATGTTCAAGCCAATAAACAAATATACATACAACGGCATAATATGGTATCAAGGTTGTTCCAACGTCAGGAGTTACGATACATACGCCGACCGTCTGGTTACGATGGTAAACCGTTGGCGAGAGGAATTGGGATGTGGCGACATACCGTTCTATGCCGTGGAAATAGCTCCATACGAATATGACGACCCCGCCGAGGACGGCAAATCCCCGATGTTGCGCGAAGCACAATGGGAGGCTGTAGCACGCCTTAATAACGCCGACATGATATGCACAAACGACATCGTAGAGGAGTACGAGCGATTCAATATCCACCCCGGAAATAAAGAAGCTGTTGGACAGCGCCTCGGCGACCTCGCTCTCAACAAGACTTACGGCAAAAAACAGTTTATGGCCGGAAGCCCGAAGTATAAGAGCTATCGCGTGGAGGGGGACAAGATTATGGTAGCCATAGACTCTCCGAATCATGGCATCTGTCGTAACTATGACATCAAGGGCTTTGAGATTGCCGGAGAGGACGGTAAATATTATCCTGCCAAAGAAGTGATATTCCTGTGGCAGACGAATGAATTCCAACTCAGCAATCCAGACGTACCAAATCCTGTATCCGCGCGTTACGGCTACGGAGACTTCATGCCAGGCAACGTGTATGGAGGCAACTACCTTCCGCTGATTCCATTCACCACCAAAAGATAATGTTTCCGGACCACCTTCATTGGGAATAAAGCTATTGCGGCAACAATGGAATATATTGCCGGGATTTGACAATCGGTGATAATGACGTTGTTGCCGCAGAGGCTTTCATTACGACGGATGTATTGCCTAATACAATTATAGGAGGCGTTCCCGCGAAGTTTATAAAGAGAATATAACTTTACATGAGAACAAAAATAACACTGTTAATCGCTTTCTCTATATCGGCACTGAATATCCAGGCCTCTTCACCCGATAAGATGGAACATAATAAACTTATTTTCCCTGCTGAAAACGATAAACATTGGTGTTGTATGACTGTAACAGAACGTGCTGTTGATAGCCATGTGGTACAGTTGCGCCCCGTGACTGATGCGGAATATGGATTATCAACAAAAACAGAAAAGGAACCTAAAATGTGCGCGAAATTGCCGATGGCGGCCGACGGTATAATACGCCTGTCGAAAGTGGAGGTCGATCCTGCATATCTTGACCAGTATATGAAGTTTGCGACAGAGGTTGGAGAAATCTCTCTGCTTACAGAACCTGGAGTGCTTACCATGTATGCCGTGCAGGAGAAGGACAGACCAAACATAATTACCATACTGGAAACATACGCCAGTCAGGAAGCATACAAATCACATATAAACTCCGCTCACTTTCAGAAATATAAACAAGGGACACTTCACATGGTGAAAGACCTCCAACTCATTGACCAAAAAGAATTGAATCCTGTAAACAGAATAATAAACACTATTGAAAAATCCCCTGCTGGTGAATAATCCAATATTCTTTTATTTAACAAAAAATTAATGTTCTAATGATACTGCAATGAAATAGCATACGTTATCTGTGAAGATATTTCTACTTATATACGAAAGTAAAATGTGGAAAGTATATGCTTTGTTGTCGGCACTGTTTGCTGCACTGACAGCCATCTGTGCCAAAGTAGGAGTCAAAGATGTTGATTCAAACCTCGCCACAGCGATTCGCACCACTGTTATCCTGTTTCTCACATGGGGAATCGTCTTTGCATCAGGCCATTTGCAGGAAGTCAAGTCCGTATCGCGTTATACCTGGCTATTTCTTTTACTTTCCGGCATATCGACCGGTTTGTCGTGGCTGTTCTATTTCAAGGCCATACAGCTCGGCGACGTGTCGCGTGTGGCTCCGGTTGACAAACTCAGCGTTGTGCTGACCATCATACTCGCGTTTATATTGCTGAAAGAGCCTGTTTCACCAAAGGTTATCGCCGGAGGCATACTAATATGCGCCGGCAGCATACTGATGATGTGGAAATAACGGGATTCATATTTCATACAGAATCGGGCCTTAACTTTGTCGGCTTGAAAAATATGCAGGCATGAAACTGTTGATAATAGAAGACGAGAGGATGCTCTCAAGAAGTATCGCCGAATATCTTGGACGCGAGGATTATCTTTGCGAACACGCATATACCTGTAATGAGGCTCTATACAGGATTGCTGCATACGAATATGACTGCATTCTTCTTGACCTTATGCTCCCTGATGGCAGTGGTCTTGATATATTGCGTAATATCAAAAAGGAATCGCCACAGACCGGAGTGATAATCGTTTCCGCCAAAGACTCGCTTGACGATAAGGTCGAAGGACTGAAAATCGGAGCTGACGACTACCTGCCCAAACCTTTTCATCTTCCGGAACTGAGCATGAGGATTTTTGCTCTGATGAGACGAAAGAAATTCACAAGTGACAACACGCTTCACGCCGGACAACTCACAATAGACCTCCCGGAACATAAAGTGACAGTCGGGAACAGTCATATTGCATTGACGAAAAGCGAATACGACCTATTGCTGTTCCTTATACAGAACCGCAACCGTATTGTATCCAAAAGTGCGATTGCAGAGCATCTCAGCGGCGATATGGCTGATATGCTCGATGATTTCAATTTTATTTATGCCCACATCAAGAACTTGAAGTCAAAACTGGCTGCGGCGGGAATACCCGACAGTATCAAGACTCTTTACGGCACCGGCTACAAATGGAATATTGACGAATGAAAACTCTTTTACACAAAACAAGCGACAGGATTATTGTAAGCATAGCTGCGGTATTTATTCTCACCGCTCCGCTTTTTTATCTGATAACCAGATATTTTTATGCGGAGGATATGATTGACATCATAGAGTCTATTGAACGGGGAGAGGGGCTTCCACCGTCATTTGACTTGGAGCAGGATATTATCGCCGGAGTGATGATTCAATATCTTCTTATATTCGTTGTGATAGCTTTGTCGTTGCTTATCGCCATTCGTTTTTCCCTGCGCAATCTCTGGCATCCATTTGAAAACACTTTGAAGTCAATGGAACAGTTCAGGGTTTCCGACAATACGTTGCCGGCTCTTGAAAACGGGGACATAAAGGAATTCAGCAGGCTCAACCATGCGCTGACAAGACTCATGCAACGGAATTCCGAAACCTACCGTCAGCAAAAGGAGTTCACGGAAAATGCCTCGCATGAACTCCAGACTCCGCTTGCCGTCATGAGGAGCCGCCTCGACCTGTTGTTGCAGCGGAATCTCGACAAAGAAACACTTGATGCCATCAATGAACTATATAATGCAAACCGACGCATGGAACGCCTGAACCGGGACTTGCTGCTGCTTGCAAAAATCGACAACGACCAGTTTGTCACCAATACAAAAGTGGATATCGTCTCTATAATAAGAGACATCGCTGACAGCCTGACATCGCTGGGGTACAAGGTGAACACCTCATTATCAGATACCCAATGTGAAATCACCGCGAACAGAACTCTTTTTGAGAGCCTTGTAAACAATCTGGTGGTCAACGCACTCCGTAATTCCGGACAGGTTGACATCTCCTTGACTGATGGAAAACTTATGGTAAGTAACCCATCAGATAACGGGAAACCGCTCGACAATAGCCGACTGTTCCGGCGGTTTGCTTCAACATCCGGCACAAAAGGCAACGGCCTTGGACTGGCGATAGCCAAAGCCGTCTGCGATGTTCATCGTTGGGATATAAAATATGACTTTGTATCAGATAACCATCTGTTCACGGTTATACTGAACGGTATGATTCAGAAATGAGCCACAAATTCAAGCACAATTTTATTTTGCTCGGATATTGAAGGAACAACACCTTTATTGTAAAAATACTGTTCGTAATTCAGACGGATATCGGCTTGAAGTGCGCCTTTCCCCATACTTAGCGTCAATCCACCTGTCAGTCTGTGGCGTTCCGGATCATCGGTTTTAAGGAGACCGTTTTCATCTTTTGTTCCATTACTATGGTCGGACATATAATCATATCGACCTAAAAAGGACAAAGCCATGTTATTTCTTTTTAATGGCAGTCGATATGCCGCAAACGCATCCACGGCATTGACCGGATTGAAAGCATGATGCGAATAATACTTTCGCAGATACTCCGCCTCTATGTGCCAACGGGAATTTTCCCAATAGACACCACCGTCGTACATATATGTGTTGACATCTGTTGCACCAGCTTTCTGGCAACTCAGCACAACATTGAATTGCCGCCAAAGGCAAATCTGCGATTTGAACGAGAAATTATAATTTGAGGTCCAAAAGTTTTTCTGATTGGTCAGGCCAGATCCATTGAAAATTCCGCCTTCCAGCGTAAAAGGAGCTTCAGACCCGAAAGTCCATGATGCGGCTGCACCCACGTCCCTGACATTTCCCACCTGTTTGGCAATGAAGGAACGGTTGGCGAAATACTGGAGATGCGGCGAACGATGGGCATCAATGGAAAACGGCACACGCATCTGTCCGAATGTAAATTTTAACCTCTCCTTCGGCTGGAGCCGGACGTAAGCGTCAAGCATTTTGATGGCTCCCTCATCCGACAGGTCTATTTCCGCCTTGTATCTTACAATCGGTATAATTTTCCCTTCAACACTCATTCGGGCATTTCGTATCTCGAACCGGCCCTTTCCTATGGTCGGTTCATACTCATATTTTGCCCGTATTGTGCCATGAATTTCCGGCAAATAGGGATTTTTTGTTTCCTGCGCCATCATAAAGGATGTAAAACCGGTTAATATAGCCAGCATTACGAAAACAGCTTTTTTCATTGCAACTAATATCTATCGTGTATGAGTTTTCTCGTATATGATTTCACCGGGTGTTTTTGTTTCCTGTTCCATACAGGCTGCGTAAACAATCCCGGAGAGGACTGCCATGATGTAAACCCAAAGCAAAATTTCTTTTACCTTATTTATAGTGTTTTCAATTCTCATAATTGAAGGATTGGCTTTTACACAGCAAAATTAGATTTATATCGTTTCATGAATATTGCATAAACGTTAATAATTTATTGCATTGCTGATGAGACGGATATGATATACTTCCTATTCAGAATTTCTGCAAAATCAGTTCCTAACTTTGCCGCGTAATTTCAAACACGAAGATATGAAAGGAATAGCAGTATTTATAACATCGTTATTTATAACAGTGTCAGTTTCAGCTCAAACCGGGGTTGAAACTGACAGCATTGACACATCTGCGTTTGACAAATATCTGGATGAAATTGTCATAGTCGCCAAGAAGCCCGGAACTGTAGTAAAAACAGACCGTAAAGTTTACACCGTCAATCAGGATCTTATGTCAAAAGCATCTTCGGCAAGCGAAGTTCTCAATCATATCCCTTCTGTTGAAGTGGATATTGACGGGAATGTCAGCATGAGAGGCAACGACAACGTGACAATCCTGATAAACGGAAAACCCTCAGCGATGATGGCGGGAAAAACACGTGCAGATGCTCTCAGTCAGCTGTTTGCCGCCAATATCGAGCGGATAGAAGTAATCGACAATCCCACCTCCGAGTATAGAGCCGAAGGAGGGGGCGGAATCATAAACATAATAATGAGGACTGATACGAAACAAGGTTTCAACGGCTCGATACTTGCAAATGCCGGGAGTGCGGGACGATACAACGCCGGTGTGAACTTAAACTACGGTATCCGCAATCTGAATTTTTACGGAGGATATACTTTTAGACGCGACCGCTATGACCGCACCGTTGATGATTACCGCATATCCCCCGCAGACACCATTACCCAGACCACTTATGGATTGGGGCGTCCGGTCTCCCATACATTCCGTCTTGGAATGACCGCCAATATCACATCTGCCGATATGCTTAGCGTTTCGGGAACTTATAACCGAAGAAATTTCAAACGGGATGAGTATGTTGATTCTCGTACAAGAGACTTGAACGGCATTGTTTCAGATTCATATCACCGTGACCGTGATGCCGATGCCAAAGAAAATATGTGGGAAGGAAGCCTCCAGTACACACATCGTTATGGCAACAGCAATGAGATTTCAATCGGTTATGTATATTCTTCCGAATCGGAAGATGAATTGAACCGATACACGACAATGCGTCAGGATGTTGAGACCCGGAACAATGAAACCGTCTGGGATGCAGACTATATCCATAACGCCAACATCAGATGGCAGCACGCTTTGACAGATAATATCAAATTGACTTCGGGATATGAGTTTGAGCATCTGAGAGCCGAACAGAACTATCATGTTTCCGACTGGAACGGGACATCATTCATCCCCAATACGGATGAAAGCAATGACTTCACACATCTGAGGATGGTGAACTCGCTGTATGCCAACGCCGATATGACTTTTGGTTTATGGCGTGTCAATGCCGGATTGCGTGGAGAATATACAGACATCGACAATCAGCTGAAATCCATCTCTGAAAGCCGACGCAAGCATTATTTTGACTTATTTCCTTCGGCAAGGGTATCACGCCATATCGGGGACGACATAGAACTGTCCACCGGTTACAGTATGCGTATCAACCGTCCACAAGGGAGCGATATGAATCCTTTTGCCGAAAGGATAAATCCGTTGAGTCTTGAGGCTGGCAATCCGGATCTGAAACCGGAGAGAATAAACACCGCCGATTTCGGTATCCGTTGGCTTTCAAACGCAGGTTCTCTTACTGCAAATCTTTTCTACCGTCATATTTACGACGGCATAACAGAGGTGTCCCGTTATATCGACAATGGAATACTGCTGACAACGAAAGAGAATCTCCAGACATCCCACAATGCCGGTGTCGAGCTTGTATGGAATATGCGTGTTACAGACTGGCTTGACATAAACCTGAACGGTACAGGGTATTACAATCGCATAAATGCCTCAAGACTTGGCTTCGGGGGTAGTCGCGAAATGTTTTCATGGAGTGGTTTGTTGAACGCTGATTTCACGCCCATAAAACATGGTACGGTTCAATTGAATGCCCGTTACCGGTCAGCGACTCTTGTGCCACAGGGAAAACGTGATGGCGATCTCCAGCTTAATCTTGGATTGAAGTATGACATACCGTCAATAAATCTCGCTCTTTTTGCATCAGTAACAGACTTGCTCGATACTTATAAACTATCATATACCCTTGATACCCCGGCTCTGAAGCAGAAAGTGGAAAAACGCAGGAATCCCCGCATTATCTATGTGGGATTAAGCTGGAACTTCGGAGGCGGAGGCAAGAAACAGCATCATAATGTGGAGTATGATGAAGAAATGCATTAGGTGTCGATATCCTTACAGGCCTTATTATTGATGGAGAAAAAAGGACTGACTAAAACTATGCCAATGCAGGCGAATTCAGGCTTGAAAGTGGTATCAACGCCGGCATGAATGTGCCGGGCACAGACAAGAACAAGGTGTACGCGGACTATCAGCGACGGCAAAGACGGTTTTGTCGGTGCGTTCCGTAACTCCTCCGACAACTGGATGAACGGCTGGACCAACTTCGACCCCCCAGAACACCATTTACTGATAATATTGACCTGATTACAAAAGTGAAGGGTGGCCGGACTCAATCCGACCACCCTGTATCTTATGAAGGTTGAATAATCTATTACTGCTTTGTGAATGTCATTTTGTTATGACCGGCTTCAAGAGTCATGGTGTTACCCGTGATTTTCACATCATCGAATTTCCGCATTTTCTGCATTTTTCCGGCAATCATGGGCTTTATGACATCCGGAATGTTGGCTGCGACCCGGGCCTTGATGCTGTCAAGAGAATCCGGAGATGCGTCTGTGAGCGCTGCGTAACTCAGAGCCGTTGAAGTTGTGTCTACATTCACCACTGTTTTAGAGGGATCCAGATTTACGATTATTTCATCACCGTCCTCAACAGTCCATGTACCCGCAGCGTTGACATTTCCGTTTACCGTGGCCTTTACCGGAGTAGTGGAGGCAAGAGTCTCAACCCCCTTCGATACAGTGTAATCGGCAACGATGTTGATTGTTCCTCCGTTTGTGCCCTCTGTCCTGACGAATGTAAGGGTAGGGGTGCAAATCATTTCACCGCCATCGAATCGGGGAGTCCTGTCTCGGGTTCCATCTTTATATTTGCCCTCCTTATCCGGCTTATCCTTCTTGTCCTTCATCATTTCGGTAGGATTGCCTTTCCATGTACCTACAAGTTTTCCTGCGAGTCTGGAATCACTTCCGTTACATGAAGTAAGTCCGATTACAGCTGCCAAAGCAGCCGCCATAGCTAATTTGATTTTCATAGTCTTACTGTTCAGTGTTTTTTATTACTTTTGAAACGTTCTGTACGGGACATTAGTTCAGAATGAAGTTGCCGCTTATGTCTTAAATCCAAAAGATTAATAAAAAGTTAACAATATAGCAACAATTATCTTCACATTACAGTGAAACCGAAATCATCACTATGCCCAAAGGAGTCATCATATAGCTTGGCGCTTATTCCGGATAATTCAGATTCACATCCGTAGCGTTGTCCAATACATCGAGATATCTGCGTGCATCTTTTTTGGCCTGATCCAGATCCATGAAAGAGTAGTTTCCGCAGTCGCGGGGAGTCGCACCCGGAACTTCGCCCTCAAAATCGGACACAAACCGCATTGTCTCGCGAATCAGAGGCAGGATGTCACGACTGGAACATTCGCCCTGCACCAACAGATAATTTCCGGTGCAACATCCCATCGGTCCCCAATAAACTATCCTGTCCTTCCACTCCGTATGGTTGCGCAGGAACGTGGCGGCCAAGTGCTCCATGGCATGAAGCGACTTTGGCGTTAAGGCAGGCTCGCGGTTGGGGCGAGTCATACGGATGTCAAACGTCGTTATTACGTCGCCTGCGGGCGTGGTATCGCGTCGCGACACATAGATGCCCGGTTCCAGACGCTCGTGGTCGATTGTAAAGCTTGCTATCTTCTTCATTTATGATTACGTTTCTTTATGATGGTCTTGGCTGTTTTACCCCACGGTTTGATCTGTTCCTCTGTCCAAAGCATGCCGTTGTCCGAAGCATCAGGCGTGACCATTGAACAGGTTTCGGTCTTGTCGGCGATGCTCCAGAACAGCATCGACAGCTTATGTTTGTCGGCAAATTCAACCCATTTCCGCATGGATTCCTCGTCAACGGGTCCGTCACCGGTTGCCTCCATACCGCCACATTCCGATATAATCAGCGGCAGTCCGTTGGCAATGGCTTTCTCAGCCTTGTCGATCAACGGTTGTTTATGTGTAGCCGCATAGAAATGAAGCGAGTAGAGCAGATTGTCAAACTTGAGGGGTGATTCGGATGCGATGTCGACATCCTGGTCCCATGTGGGAGATCCGACTATTATAACTGAATTCGGGGCATTCTTACGGATTACCGGTATTATTTCTTCGGCATACGCCTTCACTTCATCCCATTTCACAGTCTCGGGTTCATTCCAGATCTCGTACAATATGTTGGGAGTATCGCCATATTTCTCTGTAACTGCCGTGAAGAATTTCTTGGCATTGTCCAATGTATTCTTGTGTGTATGCCAGTCTGCGATAACATACATATCGTTTTCTATTGCGGCATCTATGACGCGGTAGAGCTTGTTCATGGCGTCTACAGAGTCAGCATCGTAACAGTTCACTACATCCCATGATGTGTGCGCACCGATGGCGGCACGGGTGATGTTGGCGCCCCAGTTCTTCTTGAACGCCATCACTGTCGAGTCGTTATAGAAGCGGCCCCAGTTAGAATGCCACCCCAGCGATGGTCCGTTCAGCACCATTGTGTCGCCCTTGGCGTTCAACAGGTACAGTCCCTCTACGTGCAGGGGAGTCACAAAGGTGGAATCCTGTGCTTCAGTGTTATCCGCCTGTTTCTTGGCACCGTTGCATGATACGGCCGCGCTCCCGACCATCAGCAATAAAGCTGCTATAGCTGTTATTTTCTTCATCGTTCGTAGTATTATCTTAATTTAGTTTCAAAGAAAATAAAACATTGGCTAATAATCAAATCAAGGCACAATTTTACAACATATTGCAAAAATAATATCAAGAAACCATTGGCTTTTCTTTCAATTTCATACTTTCACTACTCGGCATGGTTCTGAACACCTTACGTTGGACTATGAATGCAGCGATGACTACCATAACGCCTGTCGCTGCCCATGATATGGGATATATGCTGAGCAGCGTGGGATAACTGTAATCGATTAAGGGAAATACCCATACCCATATAAGCCGCAATACGCAGGATCCGAAAATGGTCAACAGCATGGGAATGACCGAATACCCGAGTCCCCGCATATACGACCCGGATATCTCGTAACTTGCGGCTATGGACTGGAACATCAGTACATAATGAAAGCGGAGCTTGGCGTAATGTATCACTTCGGGGATATCGGTGAACACTCTAAGTGCTCCGTTTTCGAAGAAAATCAGGGCGAAATTGGCCACCAACGATAGGCCGAAGGCGTATGCCATGGATATGGCCCAGACACGTTTGCAACGGTTCTTTAGACCGGCGCCATAATTCTGGCTTGTGAATGCGATGGCGGCTCCGTTTATGCCTCCAATTATAAAGTAACAGTATGCCTCGTAAGTCAATGCCGTAGCTGAACCGGCTATGGCATCGGCGCCGAATTTATTGATGGACGACTGGATGAAGATATTGCTGATTGAAAACACCATTCCCTGCAATCCGGCCGGGACTCCGATGCGCAGCATTTCCTTAAGGTCCGGCATTGATAGTTTCCATCGGCGCGGATTCAAAGGCATCTTGAACGGATCGTTCTCATGGTTCAGGAAGAAAACCATTATAGCGGCATTCACGGCATTTGAAATAACCGTGGCCCATGCCACACCCTCAACGCCCCAGCCGAACTGGCCGGTGAACAGCAGGTCGAGCAGGAAATTGCATAGAGTGGCTACAAACAGCGATTGGAACAGTTTGGGCGTGTCGCCGATACTTCGTAATATAGACCCTCCGAAATTGTAGATCATCATGAACGGCATGCTGCAGAAGAATATCCGGAGATACTTCTCAGCCTGGTCTATGACATCCGGAGGAGCGCTCATTGCCTCGAGTATAGGTCGTGTCAGTGTTGTCCCTATGGCTAAGAGCAGTAGTCCGGACACAATGGATATGATTGCAACCGTACCTACGGATTCGCGGATGCGGTCAGATTTGTTTTCACCTATGTAACGGGCTATCACGGCATTGGCTCCGACGGCGATGCCGACAAACAGATTGACCATTATGCTTATAATCGGGCCGTTGCTGCCTACGGCCGCTATGTCGTGACTATCGGAATAATGTCCTATCACGGCCACGTCTATCACATTGAACGACTGCTGCAGGATTCCACTGGCAATCAATGGCAACGCGAACCATAGGATTTTGCCCGCCAATGGCCCCGAAGTCATGTCTACATGATGTCTCGACCTTGTTAATAACGCCATATCTTTATCCTATATACCTATACCGCTTCTCAGCTTTTCATCCTGATACCATTTCAGAAACGTATCGGAATCCCCTTAAATTATGTCTGCAATCCATGAAACCCGAACAAAAAGACAATTTCATAAGTTAATCCGATAAATGTATAGTAAGATGCCGCACAACCGCTCTCTGCCCGGATTTATGGTTGATGAAATATTTAACAGTAGATTCGATCAAGAGATTCGTAATTTCGTACCGGAATAAACGTTGAATAATTAACGTTGAACAATTATAACGCAAGTAAGATGATAAAGACAATATTGTTTGATATGGGGGGCGTGCTGTTTGAGATTGACACGAATCAGGCTAAGCGACGTTTCGAGGCATTGGGTGTCGATTCGGAACGATACCTGGATGCATACGAACAGCGGGGAATATTCCTTGACCTGGAGAGTGGAGCCATAGGGGATGATGAATTCGTAAGCAGACTCAGCGAGATGGTCGGACATCCCGTGTCGAAAGAAGAAGCACGCCATGCCTGGATAGGATATGTGAAGGAAATCTCGCTGGATCGACTAAACAGAATCAACAAATTGCGGCCCGGATACCGCACCTGCCTTGCCAGCAACACCAATCCGTTCATGATGGATTTCACCGAAAGCACTGAATTCAGCGGCGACGGCCACGGCATCAGTCATTATCTGGACCATCTGTATTGCAGCTACCGGATGGGCGTCTGCAAGCCATCGGCCGATTTCTTCAACAAGATACTTGAAGCCGAGGGAGTCAAGCCCGAAGAAATTTTATTCGTAGACGACAGCAAACGTAACATCGAAGCCGCCGCCCGTCTCGGCATTAACACACTGTGGGTTGATGCCGACAAAGACTGGCTCCCTGAGCTGGAAACCAAACTGTCTCAACTTGATTGAATAACTGGAAGTAACGCAATACAAAGCGTGCCGAGATTGAGTCTCGGCACGCTTTGTATTTGCGTATTTATCTTATAATCAGAGCAGGGGGAGAAGTTTCTCCTCAAGGTCGGCGAGCTTGACCAGACCTACGCTGCGGTCCTTCAGTTCTCCGTCCTTGAAGAAAAGGACGGTGGGGATGTTGCGCACGCGATACTCCATAGTGATGTCCGACTCCTCGTCGATGTTCAGCTTTCCGATCTCGGCCTTGTCGGCATACTTCTCTGCCAGTTCCTCTACGATAGGTCCCAACTTGATGCAGGGTCCGCACCAGGTGGCCCAGAAGTCTATCACAACCACCTTACCCGAGTTGATGGCCTCGCGGGCCGTCTCGTCTGTAAATTTCTTTGCCATTGTTTATAATTTTGGTTAATTGTATTCTTTATGATTCCATCGTCGACACCTTGAACCTAACGCCATTGGCTTCCAGCAGTTCGATCATGTCGATGTCGATGTCGTAACGCCTGCGCGAATGTATCTTCACACTCTGCCGGGTCTTTCGGTCTATAAGTTCCAGGTAAAGCTCGCCACTACGTTTGTTGCCGGTGCACTCGTTGATTTTCTTGAACAGTTCCTCGTTGTTGTAATCCACATCCAAGAAAATTGTAAGTGAATTGGCTATCTTTCCCTTGATATTCTCCAAAGGCTCTATCTTAACGATATTCATGTCGGTCCGATCGGGCTGATACCGACTTGGAGTATATGACAGGGCTATGAATATGGCCTCTCCTTCGTGAAACTTATCCCGGAAGTTGACATGATTCCGACCGAACAGCCTAATCTCGGCCTTGCCGCTGAAGTCCTCTATCTCTACAATCGAAAACTCCTTACCGGTACGTGACACCTTGGTCGACACCTTTGTCACCAGTCCGGCTATCGTCACGTTACCAGGCACTTCCTCACGTTGCTGGAATTCATCGCAAGTGCATGTACAGCCATACTTTATCTCCATGGCATACGGATCCAGAGGATGGGCCGACAGATAACGTGTGACAAGCTCCTTCTCCTTGTTCAACAACGCCAGCTGTGTCCAAGGCTCAACTTCGGGGAACGGCGGTCTGTTGGTCTCTATCGGCTCCAGTTCGCCGAAAAGACTCAGCTGCAGGGAATTCTTATCATTCTGCACCGACTGCCCGTATTTCACCAGACAATCGGTAAACGATGAATCGAATACTTGCTGCACGTAAGCCTCGCGCCGCTGTCCGAAGCTGTCGAACGCACCCGCCATAGCTAAGTTCTCGATGGCGCCACGGTTGCAGGCCGACAGGTTCACCCGCTCCACGAAGTCATAGATATCCTTGTACGGACCGTTGGCGTTACGTTCGTCTATAATAGCCTTGACGGCGTTCAGACCAACTCCCTTCACCGCCGCAAGTCCGAAACGGATATCACCGGCGGAGTTGACACCGAACTTCTCTATGGACTCGTTGATGTCCGGCCCGAGGACTTTCAGACCCATGCGACGGCATTCCTCCATCACCTTGGTCATCTTGTCGCTCGCCGTCAGGTTGCGGCTGAGGACGCCGGCCATGTATTCGGCGGGATAGTGGGCCTTGAGATAGGCTGTCTGATATGCCACCCACGTATAACATGTGGCGTGACTCTTGTTGAATGCGTATGATGCGAACTTTTCCCAGTCCTCCCATATCTTGTTCAGCGTCTTCTCCTCATATCCGTTGCCCTGGCCTTGCTCCATGAATTTCTTCTTGAGCTTCTGCATCTTGTCGATCTGCTTCTTACCCATGGCCTTACGAAGCATATCCGATTCGCCTCGGGTAAAGTTGGCCAACAGACGCGACAGCAACATCACCTGCTCCTGATATACGGTCACGCCGTACGTCTCCTCAAGATACTGCTTCATGCAGGGGATATCGTACTCGATAGGCTCCTCTCCATGCTTACGCTTGATGAACGTAGGTATATAGTCCATAGGTCCCGGACGATACAATGCGTTCATGGCTATGAGGTCCTCAAACTTAGAGGGCTGGAGGCTGCGCAAAGAATTCTGCATACCTGCGGACTCGAACTGGAACGTTGACGTAGTGGCGCCTTTGCAGTACAGTTCGAATGTCTTGGGATCGTCAAGAGGAATGTGGTCGATGTCTATCTCGTGGCCATGACGCATTTTGATATTGTACTGGGCTTCCTTGATTATCGAGAGCGTCTTCAGGCCAAGGAAGTCCATCTTGATAAGACCCGTATCCTCGATGATGGAACCTTCATACTGGGTTGACACCACTTTGGAGCCGTCCGCATCGGTAGCCATCGACACGGGTACCCAATCAGTGATATCATCACGGCATATAATCACACCGCAGGCATGGATACCGGTGTTACGCACGTTGCCTTCAAGCTGTTCGGCATATTTCAATGTCTCACGCACGCGCTCGTCAGGATTGCTCTGCTCTGCGGCGAATTCCTTGCTGTATTTCAGACAGTTCTTCAGATTGATTTTCGGCGACTTGCCGTCTACATCCGGAAGACGGTCGGGTACAAGACGCGCCAGACGGTTCGCTTCCGGCAAAGGCACCTCAAGCACTTTGGCCACGTCCTTTATGGCCATCTTGGCCGCCATGGTACCGAAAGTGATGATATGGGCCACCTTTTCGGCGCCATATTTCTCCGTTACATATTTAAGCACCTCATAACGGCCGTCATCATCAAAGTCCACATCAATATCCGGCAATGATATACGGTCCGGGTTAAGGAAACGCTCGAACAGCAAATCATATTTGATAGGGTCTATCTGTGTGATACCGAGACAGTAGGCGGCGGCCGATCCTGCGGCCGATCCACGGCCCGGACCGATGCTGACGCCTAACTTCTTGCGTCCGGTGTTTATGAAATCCTGCACGATAAGGAAGTAGCCCGGGAACCCCATGGTCTTCATTATATACAGCTCAAACTTCAACCGTTCGGCCACATCTTCGGGTACAGGGTCGCCATAGCGCTCCTTGGCGCCGTCCATCGTGAGCTTCGCAAGGTAATCGGCCTCAAACTTGATGCGGTACAGTTTGTCATAGCCGCCAAGTCTGTCTATCTTTTTCTGCGCTTCTTCGGGAGTCAGAACCACATTGCCGTTCTCATCCTGAGTGAATTCATCGAACAGATCCTTTTCCGTGAGGCGCGCACGGTATTCCTCCTCCGTACCGAATTCCTTCGGGATATCGAAGAAGGGCATGATGGGGGGATGGTTAATGGAGTAGAACTCCACCTTATTGAAAATCTCCTCAGTATTGGTCAGGGCTTCCGGAACATCCTTGAATATCTCCTGCATCTGTTCCGGAGTCTTGAGCCATTCCTGCTTGGTATAGTGCAGGCGAGGTTCTGAAAAAGTCTTCTGCATCGACACGCATATAAGACGGTCGTGCGCCTCGGCATCCTCCTCGTTGGTGAAGTGCACGTCGTTGGTGCATATCACCTTTATGTCATGTTTCCTGGCCAGCTGCAACAAGACATCATTGACCTTGCACTGCTCGGTGTAAACCTCGCGGTTGGCATTTTCCTTGAATGTCTGGTGACGCTGCAGCTCAAGATAGTAGTCATCGCCGAACACGCTTTTGTACCACAACACACGCTCCTCTGCCTTTTCAAGTTCATCGTGCATTATGAACTGTGGCACTTCTCCACCGAGGCATGCCGAGCATACTATCAGGCCCTCCTTATGGGCCTCGAGATCCTCTCGGTCCGTTCTCGGTTTGTAATAGTAGCCTTCGGTCCATGCACGGCTTACGAGTTTTACAAGATTGTGGTAACCTTTCAGGTTCTTGGCCAGAACTATAAGGTGATAGCCGTTGTCGCTCTTGTCTTTCTTCTCCGTCATCTTGTTGCGGGCCACATACATCTCGCAGCCTATGATGGGCTTGAACTTGTCGCCCTCCTCACGCTTGGAGTTCACCTTATCCACATAGTTCCAGAATTCCTTGATTCCGAACATATTGCCGTGATCGGTTATGGCTATTCCCTTCATACCTGTGGAAATTGCCTTGTCCACAAGCTCTGGTATTGTAGCCTTGCCGTCAAGAAGACTATACTGGGTGTGTACGTGAAGATGAGTAAAAGACATTATGCTATTTTTTTACAAATTTAATAATAATAGCGCGATTCGCAAAGAGCGGATTTAATATTTTTCCGGAACACATTTTGGGACAGTGCAATACAAAAAAACTCCGTTTCACGCAAAGGTGAAACGGAGCTATGATTGAATTCCGTCGATAAACGGGCGGAATGTCGGATTACTTGTTGAAATATGTATCGAGAGCGTAATTGATGTTCTCCAATACGTAGTTCACGTCACTGTCATCGGGGTTCATGGACTTTGCGCGGTCGGCGATAGCCTTGGCCGCCTCGAAGTAATTTACTTTCACGTCCTGACGAGCCTCGGGAGCGGCACCTTCGATGGCGTTCCATTTCGTGGTGCCGGTGCGGAATATCTTCTTGCTGGCATTCTTCAGGGTCTCGAAATCGGTGTCGGCAAAGCTTGCGGCCTTACGGTAGTCGGCTACTGATTCGTCATCCTTTCCGTTGCGGTCATAAACGAATCCACGCAGGCCATAGAGGGCACCGTTTTCGGGATTCTTGCCGATTTCTTCATTCAGCAGAGCCAGCACCTTGTCTGTCTTGTTCTCGTTCATCCAGGAATTCACCAGATTGTTGATGAACAGCATCTGTGAAGTACCGAACTTCTTATATCCGTCCAGCGCGATGTCCTCGATCTGCTTCTGAGCCTCGTCGGCTTTTGTGGAATCGTTCTGAGCCATATACTGCCAGCATGCGATCTCGTAAACATAATTCTGGGCATTGTCGTAATTGTTCTGACGGGCTTTCTTGAATGCCAGTGCAGCTTCGGGAAGTGCATTGCCGGCGTAAGCAGCTATACCTGCGTTGAAGTATGCCGTATTGATTACGGAATCAGCAGTTGCCTTCATCAGTTTGTCAGCATGTACGCTCTTGGGCAGATCGCCATACAGCATGAACGATTCGTATGCCTCGGGATAGTACATCTTTTCGTTATAGAATGCAATGGCACTGTTGAAGTAATCGTTGAAGTGGCCGTTGATACGGCTTATCATATCCTTCGAATACTTGGGCTTTACCTTTCCTTTGGCATCAGGCACGGAATCAAGGGGAAGGGCTTTCTGGAACATCTTGTATCCGTTCAGCAGCTGCTTGCCCATCTCAATCGGCTTGACGTCCTTGTCCTGAGGATTGATCATCTGCTTGGTGCGGGCCTGGTCATAAACCTCATACTCGTTCTTACCTCCGACATAATAGGTACGGGCATCGTTAGCAGTTTCGGGATTCTTGCTTGCCTGATCAATCAGACTGCGCGATTCAGCAATCTTGTCAGCTTTGCCCGACAGCTTGGCTGCCTGGTCAACCACTGCCTTCTGGGCCATCATCGTGCCTACGGCTCCGACGCACAGCATCAGCGTGAGAATTTTTTTCATGTTATGTTCTGTTTAGCATCCGGCCCCGAGCATTCGTGGCCGGATGCATAATTAATATTGGTTTCCTATTTCTACAGTATGTGTCTTTCTATATATGATACGCACTGTGTCCGGAAGTTTAACTATAATATCGCTGTTATGCGCATATTATTGTCATTCCTCCGCAATTTGTTCCTCGGAGGCCTGAATATCATCAGAAACTACGTCGGACGCCTGAGCATCTTCAACCGGATTTTCGGCTACGGCCTCGTTGTTTTCCACATCTTCCTCCGTTGGTTCTGCCTCCGGATCGGACTGCACTTTGCAAACTGAAGCTATAGTGTCACCTCTCTTGCCGAGGTCAATCAGTTTCACGCCTTGTGTAGCACGGCCCATCACGCGGATGGACTTGACGGGCAGACGCAGTGCGACGCCGCTCTGATTTATGATCATCAGGTCGTTGTCGTCGGTCACATTCTTTATCGCAATCAGCTTGCCGGTCTTATCCGTGATCATAAGCGTGCGTACACCCTTACCGCCACGGTTGGTGATTCGGTAGTCCTCGATATCGGAACGTTTTCCATAACCGTTTTCGGATACAACCATGATTGTCTCGCCTTCCTTGCCGGTCAGCGTGATCATGCCGATTACCTCGTCGTTGTCATCGTCGAGGGTCATGCCGCGCACACCGGTGCTGACACGTCCCATGGTGCGCACCGTTTCTTCGGGGAATCGGATGGCACGACCGTTCTTGTTGGCCAGCACTATCTGTGACTTGCCGTCCGTAAGGCGTACGCCTATCACCTCGTCGTCATCACGCAGCAAAATAGCGGTAACGCCTATTGCTCGCGGATGCGAGTATGATGCGAGCGATGTCTTCTTGATGACCCCCTTCTTGGTGGCAAACACAAGGTTGTGTGTCGTGTTGTATGCCGGATCAAGCAGGCCCTTGGTGCGGATGAATGCGTTGACATGGTCGTCGGGCTCAAGCTGCAGCAGATTCTGGATGGCACGGCCTTTTGAATTCTTGGCGCCTTCCGGAATCTCGTACACCTTCAGCCAGTAGCAACGGCCCTTCTGTGTGAAGAACAGTATATGGTTGTGGTTGGTGGCCGGATATATGTATTCTATGAAGTCCTCGTCGCGCGTCGAGCTTCCCTTGGCTCCGACGCCGCCGCGATGCTGGGCGCGGAATTCGGAAAGGGGAGTCCTCTTAATATAACCTAAATGCGAGATTGTGATAATCATGGGGTCATCGGGGAAGAAGTCTTCGGAATTGAAGTCCCCGCTGAACGGATTCACAGTGGTGCGTCTTTCGTCGCCGTAACGGTCGCGGATATCCACCAACTCGCCTTTGATTACCTCGCGAAGCACCTGATCGCTGTTCAGTATCTCCTGATAACGTGCGATGGCGGCCAACAGGTTCTGATACTTCTCCTGCAGTTTGTCCATCTCCAGGCCGGTGAGCTGGCGCAAACGCATCTCTACGATTTTGTCAGCCTGGGCCATATCAAGCTCAAAGCGGTCGCACAGGCGCTGCTTGGCTTCTTCGGGAGTGACGGAACTGCGGATGATATGTATTACTTCGTCGATGTTGTCGCAGGCTATGATCAGGCCTTTGGTCAGATGAGCCTCCTTTTCGGCTTCTGCCAGGTCATGGCGTGTACGGCGCAACACCACCTCGCGGCGATGATCGACGAATGCCTCAAGGATTTCCTTCAGACTCAGCGACTTGGGTCGCCCGTTCACCAACGCCACATTGTTCACGCTGAACGACGACTGCAATGCAGTCATCTTGAACAGCTTGTTGAGCACGACCTTGGCATTCGCCTCACGCTTGACATCGATAACGATATTGATCTTGCCTCGGGCCGACGTATCGGTCACATCGGCGATGCCGTCTATCTTCTTTTCGTCGGCCAGTTCGGCTATATTCTTTACAAGTTCCGACTTGATTACTCCATAAGGAATCTCGGATATAACGATGGAATCGTGGTTGTCGTGCGTCTCGATCTCGGCCTTGGCTCGAATCACGATACGGCCTCGTCCTGTCTCGTAGGCATCGCGAACACCCTGCAGGCCATATATCTCACCGCCTGTGGGGAAATCCGGAGCCTTGACATATTCCATCAATCCGTCAAGATCAATGTCGGGATTGTCTATCAGTGCTATGGATGCATTCAACGACTCGGTCAGGTTGTGGGGCGGCATGTTTGTGGCCATACCCACGGCGATACCCGAGGCACCGTTCACCAGCAGATTAGGAATTCTGGTGGGCAGCACGGCGGGTTCGAGCAACGTATTGTCGAAGTTGGGAACGAAATCTACCGTTTCCTTGTCCAGGTCACGCAGCATTTCCTCGCCCATACGCGCCAGCTTCACCTCCGTGTAACGCATGGCGGCAGGGGAGTCGCCGTCGATGGATCCGAAGTTACCCTGACCGAACACAAGCGGATAACGCAGCGACCATTCCTGGGCGAGGCGCACCATTGTCAGATATATCGAGGAGTCGCCGTGAGGGTGATACTTACCCATCACTTCTCCTACCACACGAGCAGATTTCTTGGTGTCGCCGGCAAAGGTGTTGTGCAGTTCGTTCATTCCGAACAAGACACGACGGTGCACCGGCTTGAAGCCGTCTCGCACGTCGGGCAATGCTCGCGACACAATGACCGACATCGAGTAGTCGATGTAGGCTTCCTTCATCTCCGATTCTATATTAATCGGGATTATCTTGTCATCTCCTTGCATTTTATTCTATAATACCGCTAAATTCGGGTTTAGTTCTCTATTCCGGAAGCATCCGAAACGCTTCCTTAAATCATGCGGTTATTGCTACAAAATTACAAAAAAATCCCCATTAAACAAAATGAAATACATCCCCGGCCGTTGGCATTTTCACACATTATACCGTATTTCATGTTATTTTTTACTAATTTCGCGCTCTGACATATCAATGCGGAGTTGCCGCATATACTTTTTGGCATAACATTTGTTTATGGGTTATAAAACGATTGTAAATGAAACAAGACTTTTCAAAACTGTTCACACCAATACTTGAAGCCTCGATGCGGGAGGTGAACCGACTCGGATCGGTCGCCATCCAGCCCGAGCACTTCATGCTTGTTGCAGTGAGCGACACCAGCGGATATGGATATAAGATACTGAACCACATGCAGATTCCTCTTGACAAGATTCGCGAGGAACTGGAGCGGTATCTGTCGTCGGACGCACAGCCCGGCGAGACCACGACCCTGTTCGAGCAGCAATACCGCATCAGCCTCGGAGCGGTGCGTCATCTGCAGCTGGCCACTTCCGAGGCACGTAAAATGAATGGCGGCGTCATAGGCAGCGAACACATCATAATGGCTCTGATTCACGATCCACGTTCGATGGATAGCGAGATCCTGCGTAAAATCAAGGACGAATACCTTCATTTCGACATATCCATACAGGCCATAGGCGACATTTCGCCTATGGGCATGGGACAGAACAATCCCGTTGACGATGACGACGACGAGGAGGATGCTCCTGTAAGTCCGAAGAACTCATCACGTCAGCAGTCTAACGGCAAGGGAAAGCAGAACAGTGACACACCGGCACTGGACAAATTCGGATATGATATGACCAAGGCTGCTGCCGAAGGCAGACTCGACCCGGTGGTAGGCCGTGAGCGTGAGATAGAACGTCTCGCCCAGATACTGTCACGCCGCAAGAAGAACAATCCCGTTCTTATCGGTGAACCGGGAGTCGGCAAATCGGCTATTGTCGAGGGCCTGGCGTTGCGCATCAACCAGCATCTGGTGCCTCGTGTATTGCTCAACAAGCGTGTGGTGAGCCTTGACATGGCAGGCATAGTGGCCGGTACGAAATACCGCGGTCAATTCGAGGAACGAATCAAGGCCGTGCTCGACGAGCTGTCGCACAACGACAATATTATACTGTTCATCGACGAGATCCACACCATAGTGGGTGCGGGCAGCGCGCCCGGCTCGATGGATGCAGCCAATATGCTCAAGCCCGCATTGGCCCGCGGCGAGATTCAGTGCATCGGTGCCACCACTCTTGACGAATACCGCCACAACATCGAGAAGGACGGCGCCCTGGAACGTCGTTTCCAGAAGGTGATAGTAGAGCCTACTTCGCCCGAGGAGACTCTGGCTATTCTGCGTCAGGTCAAGGATAAGTATGAGAAACATCACAACGTCACTTATACCGATCAGGCTCTGGAGGCATGTGTATCCCTGACCGAACGTTATGTAAGCGACCGTAACTTCCCCGACAAGGCTCTGGACGCTCTGGACGAGGCGGGCAGCCGCGTGCATATCACCAACATCATCGTTCCGGAGGAGATCGACAGCATGGAGAAAGAGGTGGACCGTCTGACCGTCGCCAAGCTGGAGGCTGCCAAATCGCAGGACTATGAGAAAGCCGCCAATCTTCTTGACGAGGAGACGAAAGCCCGCGAACGTCTTGAGAAAGCCAAGACGGAATGGGAGAACGGCCTCAGCAGCAATCCGCAGATTGTCGACGATGAGAAGGTGGCTGAAGTAGTGGCATTGATGACCGGGGTACCCACCCAGCGCATCGCCCAGACCGAAGGCACACGTCTTCTTGAGATGGGCGAGAGACTGAAAGGTTCCGTAATAGGTCAGGATGACGCCGTGGCAAAAGTGGTAAAGGCCATCCAGCGCAACCGCATCGGCCTTAAGGATCCCGACAAGCCCATCGGGGTGTTCATGTTCCTTGGCCCGACAGGTGTAGGCAAGACTTTGCTTGCGAAAAAGTTGGCCGAGTATCTGTTCGATTCGCCCGATGCACTGATACGTGTGGATATGAGCGAATTCATGGAGAAATTCACCGTGTCCCGCCTGGTCGGAGCGCCTCCGGGATACGTGGGATATGAGGAGGGCGGCCAGCTCACCGAGAAGGTACGACGCAAGCCATACTCTGTGGTTCTGCTTGATGAGATTGAGAAAGCGCATCCCGATGTGTTCAATCTGCTGTTGCAGGTCATGGACGAAGGCCGGCTTACCGACTCTTTAGGCCGCCGCATAGACTTCAAGAACACCATCATAATCATGACGAGCAACGTCGGTTCGCGTCAACTCAAGGATTTTGGTTCCGGCGTAGGATTCAACACCGGCGAATCGCCCAAAGCACAGGCACAGGGCGTTATATCCAAGGCTCTGAACAAGGCGTTCAGCCCGGAATTCCTGAACCGCGTGGACGACATAGTGATGTTCGACCAGCTCGACCGCGACGCCATCGGCAAGATCATTGACATCGAACTGAAGGAATTCTACACCCGCGTCGAGAAGTTAGGATTCAAGCTCAAGCTGTCACCCGAAGCGAAGGAGTTTATCGCCGAAAAGGGATATGACAGGAACTTTGGAGCACGTCCGCTCAAGCGAGCCATCCAGAAATACCTGGAGGACGAACTTGCCGAGATGATACTGAAACTTAACGCCGAATCATGTCTCGGAGGAGCTATCGAAGCTGTCAAGAGCAAAGACGGAGATGAGGAAAAACTCGCGCTTACCTATGTCCCCTTGCTTCCCGCCGACACAGCAGACAACAATTCTGAAACACCCGGCATCGAAGCTCATTGATGCTACAAAAGACGTAAAAAAGACGTGTCGAGGACAATCCCTGACACGTCTTTTTTATTGTGATAAAAATTTAAAGCAGTTTGAACGGGTCCGCGTCGCGCCATGCCGCGAACTTGACTCTGAATGCATCGAGCTTATCGCGCATCAGGGTAGCATAGATGAGTCCCGTAGATTCCTGCAGCACCGATATGTCACGTCCCTTGAAATCCAATGCTTGCGACGATTCGGGATACACAAACCCCTTGTCATCGATGCCTGTGCAATTCACGCCGCATACGTACGCCTGATTCTCTATAGCACGTGCCGGCAACAACTTGTTCCATGCATCGATACGCACCTCGGGCCAGTTGGCTACCACGAACAGAACATCGTATTCATTCTCGACATTACGGCACCATACCGGGAATCTGATATCGTAACATTCCACCATGGCGATGTTCCATCCGCGGTATCTGATCAGCATGCGTTCATAACCATGGGAGAACACTTTGTCCTCGCCGGCCATGTGAAACAGATGGTGCTTGTCCTCGAAGGTCGATTCACCTCCAGGTTCGATGAAAAAGCCACGGTTGTACAGCGAACCTCCGGTATCGGCTATAAAACTTCCGGCTATGGCTACATTATAACGTGAAGCCAGTTCCTGAAGCCGCGACACCGTCTCGCCACTGTTACGCTCGGCCAGTTCCCGCACCTGTTCCTTGTCTTTGTCAACAGGGAAACCCGTTGAGAACGTTTCAGGCAAAATAACCACATCCGTCTGCGGATGCACCAGCTTGAGCGTATCTTCCAACCTGCTTAGGTTGGCCATCTTGTCGCCCCAGGTTATCTTAAGAGGCAACAGGCATACATGCAAGTCCTGGGATATCATGGTCAATATATAAATTTATCGGGATACTTGGCGGCATCCTTGTATTTGGCGTAATATCCTTTCACATAATCCATATCCTGTTCGATATTGCCGGTGGGCACATACGAATCACGGATTATCACTGTCTTGGTCTTATAGTCGATGACTCCAAGCTGAATGGGCACATTCGCGCCGAGGGCTATATAAATGAATCCACGGCGCCATTTCTCGCGGGCGCTTCGCGTCCCTTCGGGAGTGACTGCCAGGTTCATATAGTCATGCCGTGCAAAAGCCTCGACCAGATATTGACTGAGTTCGCCTCCGGAACCGCGCGAGGGCACCGGAATGCCACCCAGGCGCTTCATCAAGATTCCCATCGGCCAGAAAAACCAGAATTTCTTCATCAGGAAATTAGCCTTGTAGCCTAATGATTTATAGGCGGCAAGTCCGATGATAAAATCCCAGTTGGAAGTATGGGGCGCGACACATATTATGCATTTATCAAGATGGGGAGCCGTGATATCGACTCTCCATCCTGCCTTATGCAATAGTTTTCCCCAGATGTTGGCCATGGCCTGTTATGCTTCGGCTTCAGCCTTGGCGTAAGCCTTGTTGCGCTCACGCTCGCTTTCGGGCAGAGCCTCGTTGAACACTTTCAGGGCCTGGTTCACCTCCTCGTTGAAGTCGGTGATGATCTTGTCGAACAGCGCCACGAAGAATGCCTTCTTGGCCTTGGAATATGCCTCCTTGCTTTCGAAAGCCTTCTCGCCACGGTCGAAGAAAACGTTGCTGTTGCACTTTGCACGGCCTATTGCGCCAAGCACCTTCTCGATGGCCTGCGACACCTTGTCGCGATCCACTTCCTTTACGTTGTAATACGCTGACACCATCTCGTCAACAACTACCGATCCGAGCTGATCGACATATTTCTTGAAATCTCTCTTGCTTGCCATTGTTTCAGGTTATATTAGAGTTATTAGTATTTTCGGAATCATAAGAGTTGTCCTAAACTACGTGTGTGCCCGGACACCCTATTATTATAACGTCAATAAGACGCTTTTTATCGTCAAAGTGTTAAAATTTTTCAATCCAGGCGGTCCTTGCGCGATGCATCGAGACGTAAAAGGATGAAAAGCAATATGGTGAAACCCCACAATGACGAGCCTCCGTAGCTGAAGAAAGGCAGCGGTATGCCTATGACCGGACACAACCCGATTACCATTCCGATATTGATGCATAAATGGAATATCAGGATTGACACCACACAGTATGCGTAAACCCGTTCAAACGGCGTTCGTTGTCGCTCGGCAATGTGTATCAGCCGCAATATCAATATCAGGAACAGCAGCAATACGCCTGTCGCACCGATGAATCCCTGTTCCTCGCCTATGGTACAGAATATGAAATCGGTGTGTTGTTCGGGCACATATTTCAGTTTGGTCTGCGTGCCGTTCAGGAATCCCTTGCCGGCCACACCTCCGGAACCGATCGCGATTTTAGATTGATTGACGTTATAGCCGGCGCCCCGCAGATTCTCCTCTATGCCGAGCGCCACCTTGATTCGTTGCTGCTGATGGGGCTGCAGGATATTGTTGTAGGCGTAATTCACCGAAAAGAGGAACAGTACCGACACTATGCAGAAGCCTATCGACACCACGAACTTTCCGATCCTGTGGCGGAACATCGCTATACCTGTATATATGAGTGCGGCGGCTATTATGGTAAGGAAGTAGGCGAGACCGTTAACACTGATGCCACATAGACTCAACACTGTCACGATCGCCCCTGAACCTACAAATCCGATGATGACATTGCGCGCTATGAACAGGTCGCGGCAATAGAACAGCAGCATCAGCGAATAAATCAGCATGATAATGATGAACACGGTGAATTCGCCCATCGGAAGTCCCAGAATCAGAGGGTCGGCGAATTTCACGGCCACCACAAAGTATGTTATGGCACATAACACCGAGAACAGTACCAGTCCGCTCATTCCCTCGCGATACAGCACGAATATAAGCGACACATATACCAAAGCGCTTCCTGTCTCGTTCTGCAGCAATATCAGGATGATGGGCAGGAATATTATTATAAGGGCCCGGAAATAATTGCTGATCTTGGCATTGAGCGAGAAATTATAGGAATCAAACAGTTTGGCCAAAGCCAGTGCTGTGGCGAATTTACCGAATTCCGCAGGTTGCAGACTCACCGGCCCGAGGGATATCCATGAATGCGATCCCTTGATATCGGGAGCTATGAAAATGGTCAGAAGCAATACAAACAGAACCGCGATGTATATGGGATAGGCATACGTCTTGTATATCCTATAGTCTATCAGCAATATGACGGCGCCCAACACCAGCGACAATCCGATCCACATGATCTGCTTGCCCGAAAACTCGTTCAGGTCGAACAGCGACGCGTTGTCGAAATCATAACTCGCCGCATATATGCTGACGGCTCCGGCGCAAACCAGCACCAGATATATCAGC
The DNA here is from genome assembly GCA_902468245.1 of uncultured Porphyromonadaceae bacterium. GTDB lineage: Bacteria > Bacteroidota > Bacteroidia > Bacteroidales > Muribaculaceae > Lepagella. Next base: position 80,021 of record CABQXY010000013.1, read on the forward strand.
ACCGTGACCCAGTCCAGGCCCCGGAACCCTCCAAGGCTACTGTCAGTGTTTGGTGACGCCACTGTTTGCTATAGTATTTGATGTTAACATTCGCGTTTCTATATGCTTGCGGTTTTCCGCTATAGATCCGTTAAGATATTTCTCTATTATGAGGCTGCCGATCGGCACTCCGAACGTAGCGCCGAAACCGGCATTCTCCACATAGACGCATACCGCAATCTTCGGATTGTGATATGGTGCGAAACCCATGAACACGGAATGGTCGCGTCCATGAGGATTCTGAGCGGTACCGGTCTTACCGCACACTTCCACTCCCGGCAGATTGGCAGTGCGGCAGGTTCCGCCCAATACAGCCATACGCATTCCTTCGGCCACATCCTCGTAATATTCTTTCTTGATCTTGGGCCGGTGACGCTCCTTGTATTTCGCATCTATTGTGCTGTCGGCTATTTCCTTCACCACATGTGGAGTGCGGAACCATCCCCGGTTGGCTATCGTGGCGCACAGATTGGCTATCTGCAACGGTGTGGCCAGCACTTCGCCCTGGCCGATAGAGATGGATATGATGGAGTTGGCCGTCCAGTTCGCTCCACGGAAACTCTTGCTGTAATATTCGGGATTCGGGATAAAGCCACGGCTTTCAGAGGGTAAGTCCACACCGAGCTTATATCCATAGCCCATCTGCACCATATAGTCCTTCCATTTCTCCAGCTGTCGGGTTGGAGTGGAACCACGTTTGTCGATGAAGTTCTTCAGACCCCAGCAGAAATATGCGTTGCACGATGTCTGGATGGCCGGCTTCAAGGCGATGGGGGAGCCGTGTCCGTGACATCCCACGCGCAGACCGTTGACATATCCACGATAACACGGATACATGGTGTGCAGATTTACGGTGCCTTCCTGCAGGAATATCAGGCCCTGCGTAGGCTTGAACGTAGATCCGGGAGGATAGGCACCCTGAATGGCACGGTTGTACAGAGGCTTCCTGGGATTCTTCACCAGGTCGGCGTAATTCTTGCCTCGGCTGCGTCCCACCAGCAACGACGGATCGTAATTGGGCGACGTCACCAGACACAATATCTCGCCTGTGGCCGGTTCAATCGCTACGATAGCGCCAATCTTGTTGGCCATCAGCTGCTCGCCGTATTCCTGCAGGTCCCAGTCTATGCCCAACTTCAGATTGTGCCCGGATGTAGGTGCCACATCGAACGCGCCATCCTCATATTTACCCTTGATTCGGCCGTATGCGTCTTTCATCAGGATTTCCACACCCTTGTTGCCGCGCAGTGCCGTCTCATAGCTTTTTTCTATACCGAGGTCGCCGGTGTAATCGCCGCGTCGGTAATAACGGTCGTTCTCTATATCGTTGGCCGATACCTCACGTATGTTACCGAGTATATTGGCTCCGGCCACAGTGGAATACTCTCTCACCGCACGCTTCTGGATGAAGAATCCGGGAAACAGGTATAGTTTCTCCTGCAGCTTGCCGTAGTCCTGCTGCGAGAGATGCGATATCAGTTTCTGGGGTGAATATGCCGAATAACCGGGATTCTTACGGGTGTCCTTCATTTCGGCCCACTTTTCCTTAAGCTGGTCTTTGGTGATTCCGAGCACCTTGCACAGCGCCAGGGTGTCGAACGGCGTAACGTCCTTGGGAATTATCATGACGTCGTATGCCGGCTTGTTCAGCACTATCAGCCGGTCGTTGCGGTCGTATACCAGACCGCGGGCCGGATATATGGTGCGACGCAGAAAGGCATTGCTGTCAGCCCTGGCCTTGTAATTGGCGTCTCCTATCTGCAGATAGAAAAGACGCACTATGTAGATCAGGATTATGACAGTGATGAATCCGCCGATCACATACTTACGCTTTTCCAGATTATAGTCTTTTCTCACGTCTTGAGATTATGAGGCTATCTATTGCCAATAGAATCAAAAATGTAAAGACGGCGCTTGCGGCCGACATTATCACAATTTCTTTAACGCTGGCGAAGCTGAAATATTCTATTGTGAATACCATGACGCAGTACAGCGCCGACATGGAGAGCAGGTACTTTGCGTAAACGGCGAATCCGAGAGTGGAGAGCGACGGCACCACGTTCTTGGTATGGTCGTCGCGCGGAATATAGGCATACAGCACCGGTCGCTTCATCATGGCCAGCAACGTGCAACTCAGGGCATTCACGCCGGGAGTGTCTACAAACACATCCACCAAAAGTCCGGACACAAACGCCCATGTCAACAGCCAGTCGGTGTTCAGCTTCATCGGCATACTGACCACTATATATATGAACACGAAGGCCATGGCCACCCCGAACAGCATGATGTGGTTGCACACCAGCACCTGAGCCAGCACCAGCACTATCATCAACACAATATTTCCGAACAACTTAGGTCCCATATCCTTTTGCCTGTATAGCGGTCATTTTTCCTCGGAAGTCACCACGTCGAAGGTAGCCAGCGAGTCTATCTCGTTCTTATATATGTCTTTGATCACCCTCACGGCATTGATGGTGCGGAAATCGGACGTAAGTTTAACCTTGAACGTAAAGAAGGAATCGTCTTTGCTGTGCACCCGGTTCAGAATCACACCCACAGGAATGCCCTCGGGGAACGCCGTGGAATATCCGGACGTAACGATTGTGTCGCCGGGGCTGTATCTGGCATGACGCGGTATTTCCTCCACATATCCAATTTCCGGATTGCGTCCTTTCCACGACAATGATCCGACAAATGGCGTATCCTTGATCTTCACGGAGAAATGCTGTGTCTCGTTAAGCAGCGATATGACTCGGGCCATGTGACGTCCGGCCACATTCACGATGCCCACCACTCCGTTCTGATCCACGACGCCCATGCCGGTGCGTACGCCGTCGTTCAATCCCTTGTTGATGGTGAAGAAGTTCTTGGGATGGCGGGTATTGTTGTTGATCACGCCCGCTGCTATGTAGTCAAACCGCTCCACAGTAGGAGTGGGGACACTGTCGCCGGCCGCGGCCCGTAGCTCGCGCAACTGACTCTGCAGATTCAACACCTCGGTCTGCAACATCGCATTGCGGTGCTGCAGGCTTTCGTTGATGGAGTGAAGATGGAAATATCCCGTTACCGACGACCAGCCGCTATATACCGATCCGGTCACAGCATTGGCTGAGGTCATATATATCGACTGCTGATAGTTGTTGTTAACTACCAGCAGAACGATGCTTATCAACACATATATCGTGAAGACAAACCATTTGGAGTATTTCAGAATGAAATTCAGGAGATTGTTCATTCCGACAATCTGTTATCTATCCGATTGGGCTTGTGTTATCTAATCAGGAACGAGAAGCGGTTTATGTTCTTCAGGGCCACTCCCGTACCCTTTGCCACAGCGTGCAATGGATCGTCAGGCACCTTGAATTCAATCTCGAACTTATCGGAGAATCTCTTTGCCAGGCCGCGAAGCAGCGCGCCGCCGCCGGCCAGGTAGATGCCGTTGCGCACCACATCGGCGTACAGCTCCGGAGGAGTCTGCTCCAGTGCGTCGCGGATGGCGTTCTCCATCTTCTGGATAGTCTTGTCTATGCAATGCGCAATCTCGTCGTGCGTCACTGCCACTTCCATCGGGAGGGCGTTGATCTTGTTCGGACCGCATATCACGAATGGTTCCGGGGGATTATCCAGATTAGGAATTGCAGAACCGACATTTATCTTGATCTGCTCCGCCATGGTGGAACCGACCTTTACGTTATGCTGGTTGGCCATGTGTGCCTGAATATCGGCCGTCAGGTCGTTGCCTGCCGTACGGATACTCTTGTTGGAAACGATGCCGCCAAGCGAAATGACGGCAATTTCGGTCGAACCGCCGCCTATGTCAACAATCATGTTGCCCTCGGGTGCTTCGACATCGATACCGATACCGAGTGCGGCGGCCATAGGCTCATATATCATATATACGTCGCGGCCTCCGGCATGTTCGCTTGAGTCGCGCACGGCACGTATCTCAACCTCGGTCGAGCCGGAAGGTATGCACACCACCATGCGTAGGGCTGGCGAGAACCAGCGGCGCTTGTTGTTCACCATCTTGACCATGCCGCGGATCATCTGTTCTGCGGCGTTGAAGTCGGCTATCACACCGTCGCGAAGCGGACGGATGGTGCGGATGCCCGGAGGCTCCTTGCCTTCCATCTGATGCGCCGTCTCGCCGACAGCGAGTAGCTTGTCTGTCTTATTCTCGATGGCCACAACGCTGGGCTGGTCCACCACGATCTTATCGTTATGAATGATGATGGAATTGGCTGTACCCAAGTCCATCGCAATTTCCTGTGTAAACGAAAATAATCCCATTTGCCTTATCTAACTTGTTAATGGACAGACCAATATCGTGCGCCCAACAGGTCAGCGCACACGTCGTTGGTCTTTCAGCTTACAAAGTTAAGCAAAAATTCGCGCGTTACAAAAAAATATGTCGCACGGGATTAACTTTTTTTCAATGCGCCTACTCTCAACCGGCAACTGCAAAATTAGCGATTTCTCGGAAAAAGACAATCTTGGGGGATTCAAAATTGAGTTTTTTTCGAGGCCTACGGTTAATC
>CABQXY010000014.1:0-103956 GCA_902468245.1 uncultured Porphyromonadaceae bacterium
GATTAACCGTAGGCCTCGAAAAAAACTCAATTTTGAATCCCCCAAGATTGTCTTTTTCCGAGAAATCGCTAATTTTGCAGTTGCCGGTTGAGAGTAGGGTCAAGAATCACGACTGCATACGGGTCGTTGTTGGTAGGGGTGACCTTGATTGTCACTTTCTTTGTGTCGGCCTGTGTGCCGTTTTCTACGGGAAGGACGTTCAGGGTGAAGGTATTGTCGGATACTGCCATATCTGATGTACGTACATCGATTTTTGTCAATGGCATGTACAGGTCTCCCTTGCTGTCGAGTCCGAATGCGTAGACGATATAGTCGGTTGACGCGTGGAGGTCGCCGAATCCCCATGTGTATTCACCGGTCTTGGCGGTCATCTGGAATACGGTCACCCAGTTCATTCCGAATGTCTCGGCACCCAGTTTGAAGAAGTTGATGGCCGATTCGAACATCTCGGCATCGCCGGGATAGCGTGACGCCTCGATGATGTTGGCATACCAGTATATGCCGTTTTCAGAAGGAATACCCTTCACGGCTAAGGTCTCGGGCGCGGTGTAGGCCACGGAGAGGTCGATGTGGGGACGCTCCTCGCCACCTGTGATGTTGAATTGGAGGACAACATCGTCGTTGGTGTGGCCCATCGTGTGGTCGGCGCGCCAGCGGCTGTCGCCGATAGCCCCTTTCGAGAGGGTGACGGTGTACTTGCCGTTGTAGACAGGCTGGTTGAAATTGGCGATGAAGGTCGACTTCCCGGACACCATGCCGGTTAATACTTGCAGACGGCCCGCGCTCTCGAAGTCTCCGTTTACTTCCTTGAGGGTGATGTGGTTGTCTGTGCCGCCGCCCACCTTGATGTCGGGCGTGTCACAGACGAATATCGTCGAAGCGAGGCTCTTTGTGACGCTCAGGTTGCCGTCTGCGTCCGGCTTCGGCGAATAGAAGTCGATCGAGAGGTCGTGCTTCACACCCTGTACAAGCGTGTAATACTTGCTTACGACATCTGACTTGTTGGTGTCCGACACGTCACCCTTCTTGCCGGTGAGAGACCCGACCGGGAACGTGATGATCAGGTTGGCGTCCTGTTCCGATGTGAGCGCGGGGTCGAACGTGATCTTCACCACGTTGTCCGTACCGGTCGTCGTCACGGAGTATGCCGACTTGTCTATGTCGGTCCCGCCAAGTGTGACGGAAACGGCATCGCCGTCGGCGGTCACCGTGTCGAGGTTGGGGAAGGTCAGGCTGATTGTGGACACCTGGGCGATTTTCAGGGACTCGTCGTAGGGATCCTCGCTCACGGGGTCGGTGGTGAAAGTGAAGTCAACAAGGCTTACCGGCTGGCCCTCGGTCACTACAATCTCCATAAGCGGGTTCTCGCCGAGAACGTTCTCGGCGGCGTCAAGCAGCCTGAACAGACCGGGCTGGATGGTCAGCTCCCAGCGGTCGGATGTGCTGACCTCGACAGCGGGTCCGAACAGAACCTCATTGTCGGCATCTCCAAACGTAGGGAACTCTTCACAGTTGAATTTCTGGCCGTTTATCTTGTAGCTGAGATAGCCGGGACGGTCCCAGAAAGCCGGGATGTATTCGATTGAAGCGGCTGCGGGGAACTGGAGCTGGATGTTTCTGAAGGTCTCCGCACCTTCAGCCGGGCTCGTGATGATGTAGGAAAACAGGTCTCCGCTTTCTCTTTCAGCATGGGCCGGGCTGCTGCCATTCGGGCCTGTCTGGGCAAGAATCGGGACCGACAGCATTGCGGACAATGCCAGTACAGTAACTTTTCTCATGAATACAGTTGTTAGTGTTAGGTATATTTTTCTTAGTCTCATTAAGGTGTTTACAGCAACGGGGTACTGTTCCGGACTCTCGCCGGATTTCCTATTGTTTTCAGCTACTTCATGCAGACTGCGTAAAGCCACGCAGCCCTTGGCGAGTGCTCTGAAACCATTGCGATGCAAAGTTACAAAAATTTCCGAATAATCCTAATCAGGAGCATAAATTTTTGGTGCGAATTATTGCCCATAAATAGAATTGTAAGAAGCATTAAGGATGTTCCCGCTGCGGATCACTCCGCGGCGGGAACCGCATATTAAGAAAGAAAAATATAATACAATATAAATATAATTATAATTACCGGACTATGATCTTGCGGGTGGAGGAAGGGGTGCGCAGGATGTAGATGCCGGGCTTCGAGGGACGGGAGGAAAGTGTCTGACCGTCTAAAGTGTAATATAAAGCATTTTTAGTATCGTAATGTGCGAGTCCTATGCAGTCCGGCATTATGCCGTCAGGACTATATGAATCCTGTGCGTCGTTTTCGGGAAATACCGGCAGTGACGGGAACCAGTAGTTGGAAATCATGTCCACTTCCTTAACCGTTTCACCGTCGGCATCGGTGACGCGAAGCTTGTATGTCGGATTCTGGAAATTGTGGAACAGCGAGATGTATAGCCTATCTGTGACGGGATGCACACGCATGGAGCAGCCGTAGATGCTCCAGCGGGTCTTGGAATCCAGACCCTGTTCCTCTGCCTCGCGGTCAAGGTCTATGATTTTTGAAAACTCGTTTTTGTCAATGTCGTATTTGAATACCTTGGAGCCGGAGAACCATGAGTTGGAACCTCCGTTCCAGTATAGCACATTGTTTTTTGCGGAGGCGCAGAAACCGTCGGGTGTCCAGGCATACCAGCTGTTTGACGGGGGATAGTAACCGTCAGGTACTTCGATTACGGTCTGTTCCAAAGTGATGGGGTCCACACGCATCAGGTAGGGGAGAGTGGCACCGGTGCCCTGGATGTCGCGCGCAACGCTGACCCACACCGAGCCGTCCCTGGCCAACACGACGGAACCGATGCCGGGCATTTTCTTCTCCTTGCTGTTGTGCGGAGGTTGAAAACCACCGTTCCATACATTGCTGTTGTGCGGAGGTTGAAAACCTCCGTTCCATACCTTGCTGTTTGCGGGGTCAGGAAGGAGGTCGTATATAGGCTTTAGGGTCAGTACATCGGTCACTTTGTCGGTGGCAGGGTCAACCACCAGCAGACCCTCGGACTGATGGGCCACGAACACGCGATTGCCTGCGAGCACCATAGAGCCGCATTGGCCATGATACAGGGATCCTGACGGGTCGGTATTGGGTTTGCCGTCAGAGCCGTTCGGATTGGCCGTGCCTTCCACCATTCCTGTGACCGTGTAGTTGTCGGTATCGAATATCCACACTCCGTTGCTGGTGGAGATGTAGAGTTTATGCCCGTCTATACCCAGACACCCGCGACCGTCGCACTGATTGCCCGAAGGATCAATCAGGTCGCTCTGGAACAGACACTTCAGTGTACGGGCATCGGCCACAGTGATGCGGCCTCCCTTCACGGATGCGCCGGGGTCCTTCTCTTGCTTGGCTATCAGATAGAACTTGCCTCGGTATATCTGGCCGTATTGGTTGGTGCAGCCAAGTTCCTTGCCGGGGTTGGCTTGCTGGAACACTCGGTAGGTCCATTCCCAGTCGTCGGAGATCCAGTTTATGGTCGAGTTCTGATGTCCGTACCAGTCCTCGTTGACGATGAACACACCGTCACGATACTCGGTCGACTCTCCGAATGCCGACAATGACGCGGCGAACAATAGATATGTAAATATTTTTCTCATTTTCTTTAAAATAAAAGGATGTCCCCGCTGCAAATCACTTCGCAGCGGAGACTGCATACTAAGAAAGAAAAATGTTATCGAACCATGAACTTGAAGGAAGTGTCGGCTCCGCGAAGCACATAGACGCCGGGCTTGAGGCTGAAGGCGGCGCGGAACTCGTCGGCGTCCACGGTGAACCGGTTCATTTCAATACCTGTAGTGTCGTACAGCGAGAACGATTCACCGATGTATCCTTTGATGATCAGACGATTGCCGGCAAATCGAATGGAACGGGCCGTATTGATTCCGTCTATGCCTGTGGAACTATCCTTCACAACGTCAACGGGGATGGAAAGCGTCACAGTGCGTCCGTTGGAAGTGGCGTTTACCAGGGCGGTGGCGTGGCCGTATCCGGAGGGCCTGACCGTCAGGATGCCGTTTTCAAGCGAGAGATTAACCGTGGATTCGCCGTCTTCAGCCTGTGCCGATGCTTCAGGCAGCGTATAGATGATGACGTTGTCGTTGTTGTCCGGGTCGCTGACTACATCTCGGAGGTCAAGAGTAGCGGATGCATCCGGCATGGAGTTTTCATCGTCCACGACAATCGAGATTCCCTGGAAGTCTTCGGCCAGACGGGCGTCCTCCTTATCGGGGAAGATAGGCATCGACTGGAACCAATAGTAAGGTTCGAGTTCGATGGTCTTCGTAATCTCGCCTGTCTCGGGGTTGACGAAGTGAGTCCAGTTGTAACGGTAGTGACCCGAAGCCTTGTATTCGGTAGTCATTACAATAAGTTCGCCGGTGCGGTCGTCGTAACGCGATGTGCCGTAAGTGGCCTGGGCCACGTTCTTGTTGTGCGTAGGCAGAACGGGATTCTTAAGGTCGAACACAGGCTTGATGCCTGCGGGATCCGTGCCGATTTCCCAGCAATAGAACTGCCCGTCTCCACCGTTCGAAATGCTGCTGCCGGGCGAGAACCAGAGCACGTTCCGGCTGTTGCAGCCGAAGAACTGAGTGGTGCGCCATGCGCCCCATCCGCAGGTTACCTTGCCGATGGATTCCGGCATGTCGACGCTGAGGCCGGTGTTTTCCTCCAGTGTCTCCGAATCAATGCATACGAATCGCGAAGCCTTCTTATTGTCGGTCAGCGAAGCGACCCATACATTGCCGTCGGCACTCAGGGTAATGCCCTGTACGTTGGCGTCCTCGATGGTCTTCACGATTTCGTCCGTGTTGACGTCAATCACGAATACGCCTGTGTTCTGCTTGATGGCGAACACATACCGGCCGGCGTTGACCATATCGCCGATCTGTCCGGAATAGAGATCTGCGTTTTCTCGTTCAGTACCGATCTTGCCCGTAACCTTGATCCGGTTAAGGTCGATGACGTAGATGCCCTGATTTGTACCCATGTAGGCTTTGTCGGGTGTAGCTCCGGCAATGGCACGGCCGTCGCCGCTGCGACCTTCGGATTCCAGCTTTATGTCGTCGATGCTGCCGATACGCTTGAACGTCCGGGCATCGGCTACCACAAATCGGCCTCCGCCGGGCAGCGGATCGCCGCCGTCCTTAGCCTGCTTGGAAGCAATAAGCAGCTTGTCGTTCCAGATGGTGCCATACTGAGACGTGCAGCCGAACGACATGCCCGGATTCTCACGTTCGTAAACCTGATACATTATGTCCTTGTCCCCGGTAATGAAGTTCATGCCGCCGTTGGTGTGGCCGAACCATTCTTCGTTCAGGATGATGGTGCCGTCAAGGTAGGTGTCTCCGGCAACAGGTGTGCGGTCCTGGTCCTCGACCTTCACCGTGTATTCGCGAGTGTAGTCGGAACCGTCATTAGCCTTGAGAATCAGCTTGCATTCGCCTGCGTGATGTCCGCTCAGCTCATAGAAATTGATGCGGTTGTTATCCTCGTCCCAATAGTTCACTTTATACATAGATGCAATCAACGTCGATTTATCGGAGGCATCGCCGGCACCTTCAAGGGTAGCGGTAAAGTCCCTGATGTCGGCGTCGGCAGGGGTGAATTTGCCGATCAGACCGATCAGGTGTTTGGGATTGAGCGTGATCACATCGCCTTCCACGCCCTCGATGTCAATCTGCTCGACAGGTTTTCTCAAGGCCACGTTCACTTTGAAATCGCTCTTGACTTCGGGATCGAATGCGTATGTGGCGCCGATGACGGCCGTACCCTCTTTGCGTGCGCAGGTCACATTGCCGGTGTTGGCCACCGATGCTATCGTACGGTCGCTTGTGGTGTAGGTGAACAGGGTGTAGGTGGCATCGGCAGGCTCGATCACCATTTCGGGCCGGAACACCTCGGTGAAGTGTGCGTCATAGCCGTTTTCGCCGTAAGCGAACGAAACTGATGTCACGGGAATCTCGGGAGCTGTAACCTGCACCTTCACCGGATCTGTATAAGACAGATTGCCGCCCGAAGTGTTGGCGCGAACGCTGAGGTAAGCATCGCCCACATTGTTGCCGAACGTCAGCTTGGCCTGAGTGTTGCCCTTGGCCGGATCTGTCAGCGTGGCGCGCGATATGATCTTTGTGTCGGTCACGCCGGAGGCGTTTTGGTATTTCCAACTTAGTGAGCGCAGCGAGTTTCCGGCACCCACGTTGATCAGAACCGGAATGTAAGCCTCGTCGGCAATGGCGATGGTCATGCCCTCGGGAATCCATGCGCCCACGGTCTCGGCATTATCTATATATGTGATATAAGCCGGAGCTTCGGGAGTGTCGGCCGAGGTGTAATCAAGCAGCAGCAGGTCGTTGGCCTGAACCTCATCGCAGGGCGTGAACTGATAGCTGAACTCCTCGCCACGGAACGCCTTCCATTCAGCGTCGGGTGTGTTCTGCACCCAATGGTCGTATGTCTGGGCAGGGGTCACGGCCTCGTCGGATTCGGCGGTGAAGATGCCGTATTCGCCAGTCAAGGGCGCGGACCCGGAAAGGCCGATCACGTTGTCGCCGTTCAGGTCGAAACCGTAGCCGATGAATGTGCCGGCACTTTTCAGCGCGTAGAAACGGCGGTCGTTCTTAATCAGAGTCTCCATAACGGACTCTACGGATGCGGGAGCGGTGAACCTGACACCCGCCGTGATGTTTTCGACGCCTTTGCCGTCGTTGAACCGCATCGTTACCTGCGCATGGTCCGGTCCGTCGCCGTACCATACCTTGATTCCTTCGGGTACGCCTGCGGCTGCTCCAAGTACCGGCATGGACAGCGCCGCAAGAAGCAAACAGATTTTTTTCATTTTGCTATGTATTTTAGAGTTATCATGTTGTTTTCCGATTTGCCTTGAATCACGAATATTCCCTTGCCTATGCCGGGATTGAACGACATGGCATCGCTGTCGCAACCGAACGATGAAACGACACGTCCGGAAAGATCATAGATTGTGAAGGAGTAACCGCTGCAGTTGTTGAGCAGGATTGTTCCGTCTGTCGAGGCCTTCAGGCTCGGATGGGTGGCATCGACATCCTTCACGGCACTCGGGTTTGCCGGAGTGTCCGATTTTTCGATATATGTCGGGTTTTCGATGCTGTAATCAGGATCCTGTCCCTGCTGCGTACAGGTCAGAATGATTACCGCACGCGGATTGACGAACGAACCGCCGGATACCTTATATATTTCAGGCTCGTTACGATAGTCGGCATAAATGTCCCATGTGCCGGACACCGTGTTGTGCTCGTCGGCGGTGATCGAGCCGTCGGCGTCGGCATCATAACCTATGGAGACAATGTTGTCGTTGTCACGTGTCACATAGAACGCCTTGTTGCCGTTCAATACATTGGTGACCATAGTGTTGACCGGATCGTCCCAGCCACCGCTCCAGCGATAGCCGCACACAAGGTTTTCGGGCGTCTTGCCGTCGTTGAATTTTATGACAAGCGCGGCGTATTTCTCGCCTTCGCCGGCCCAGTATCTGATTTTGTCGAAGTCGATATCCAGGACTTCCGGTTCGGGCGCAGTCATGGTTTCGTCGTAATCGGCCAATGTGTAGTCCAGGTTGGCGCTGGGCTCGGGAGCCTCGCCCATCTGAATCATGTCGGGAACGTAGTTCCATAGATTGACGCTGCCGTGCGTAAGCTGTGCCGACGACATGCCGAGCCCGGAATATGAAGCGTCGGCCAGTTCCTGACCTTCGGTGCCGATCCAGTAGCTCCAGTAGCCGTCGTACCATCCGGCCTGCCAGTGCAGTTCCGTGTCATCCCTATGGTCGGTATTCAGCTGCCAGAAGTCATAGTCGTATGCCGGATACCCGTAGCGGCGTGCGTTGAGCGGATGCTCGATTATGCCTTTGGTCTTGGATGCTTCGATGGCTGTCTGTACCATTTGCGGTGTGTCGTTGCCCGGGGCCGTTATCTGGCCCATCATAGTGTTTGGCTCGAAATATCCGAACGACACTTGTCCGTCGATGGCCGCGCTCCGGAAATCATACTCCAGATGGTCGAGCAACTTGCGGCTGGCGCTGAGACCTATGCCGTCGAGCGTGCTGCCCATCGAGCCGGTGTACTGCACCAGGGCCGACAGAGAGCTGCTGTATGCCGCCACCTCGCGAAGCATGTCCTCGCCCGACGCCGTGCCGTTCCAGCGGTAGCCCCACACGTAGGCCACATCATCCTTGCCGTCGTTGAACTGTACCACTAAGGCGGCCTGATTCTCGCCGGTGCCGGCCCAATGGACTATCTTGCCGAAGTCCACCTTCTCGGCCATGACGGTGACGGCCGAGACAAAAAGAAGCATTGTTGTCAGTAGTTGTTTCTTCATACTTGATATTGTAATTATAATTGAAATCGTTATCGTTTACCCACAGGGTCGTCGGGTATGATGGTGGCGGGGTCCGGGATATGCAGATCCTGGCCGCGGCATATTTCGGTGGAGGTCTCGCCGAGCCATCCGCAATATTGGTTGAGTCCTGTGTACACGCGCACGAAGTCCACGCCCGGCAGATGCACCGGGTTGCCGTCGGCGTCCACGGCCCAATCGATGTCAAACGAGTTGAGGTCGGCGAAATCGTTGGGGTGGTTGTCGACATATCCCCAGTCGTAGCTGTAGAGGATGTAGTAAGTGCCCATGCCGCTGGTGTCCACGGCATTCGGGGCAAGACGGGTTCCGGTGAATGTCAGTTCATCCGTATCGACCCATTTAGGATAATATTCCTGAACATGGAAGGAATTTTTAGGCATATAGCCGGTGTTGCCTTCCGAGTCATACCAGGGGATATAATAGAGGTCGGTAAGATAGGGATAATCATAGTCGGGGACGGGCTCGCGGGCACGGTCCGGACGGCTGTACGTGAGCGTGTAATTATGGATTGTCTCCGGTTTGTGATATTCGCTTCCGGCCAACTCGTACCAGGGATCGTCGGGGATGCCGTTCATGTTCACGTCATAGCTGACCATGACGATGCCCGGCTCGGCCGAACCTCCCTTCTCGTCGGGGTTCAACAGCTCGTAAAAGGCGTTGCCCCAGATGCGGAAATCCTTCTTGCCCGGCCTGTTCATCACGGTATGGTCGAACCCGAAGGTGACATAGCCGCCGTAACCGCCAAGTGAGATCATCACGTCGTTTTTGCCCGAGATGGATTCCTCGCATTTCTGCAGGATGTCGGCGTATGTGTCGCCCTCCTCATACTGAGGCATCTCGTTGACGAACTGGCCCGGAGCCGGACAATACTCGTACACCTTCGTAATCCAGGGACTGTATTCCACCTCCTCGTGCATCACCGTGACGGTAAACTCATGATGATAAGGTGTATCATCGTCGATTATGTCGAACGTCATGCGATACAGACCCTCCTCGGCTTCCATAAAAATATACTCCGGTCTGTCGGATACTTCCCTGGTGGCGCCGTCGGGGGAGGTGAGTGTCCATCGGTATTCGCGGCCGGTGTACGCGGATTCGAGCTTCAGCTTCTTCATCCGGTACACATAGTAATCGTCATCGATGCCTAAGTTGACCATCTGGACATCGTGCGTGCAGGACGTGAACAGCAACGCCGCGAATATGAAATACAGCATCTTATTCATGGCCTTCTCGTTTTAGGAATATGATATGTGCCGGTATGTCGCCGGTGCGTACGCTCCATTTCTTGCGGCCCTGGCGGTCGAAGCAATAGAGAGTGCCCGACGACACATAGTTTTTGGCGTCCGTCACGAGGATGTCGCCGGTCTCCGGATGCACGGCGATGCCGTAAGGAATCGTAATCTCCTTCTCCGTGCCGTCGGTTATGAAGTTGTCGGAAACGAGTCGCTTGGTCCGTACGTCGACAATGCCGTAGGTGATGGTATTGGACTGGGTGTAGTTGTTCCACTCGGTGGAATAGAAATAGAGGGAGTCTCCCCGGATGGCCATGTTCGACACACCGAAGGGGAGGGTGTCGGTCACTATCATCTGGTTGTAGCCCCTGCGTTTGTCCATCACATACATACGCGATGGCCGGCTCTGGTAGTCGCCGCGCGACGTGACCCACAGCTTGTTGTACCGGTCCTTCTTGAGACGGTGCAGGTTGATGCCTACCGGAATCTGCTGCACCTGCTTGAAGTCCACGATCTGAATCACCGACACCGTATTGTCGTAGTTCGGGACTCGGTATCCGCCGGAATTGGCCACATACATATAGTCGTCGACAATTTCCATTTCCTCCGGCTGGTATCCGACCGATACCTTCCGGGTGACTTTCAGCGATGTCGTATCGACTTCGTACACTGCCCCCTTCGGGGCGTCGGGGTCAATCAGCACCGGCCCCACATACGAGCTGACGTATGCCTTGCCACGGTAGAATCGCACGTAACGGCAGTTGGGGATGTCCACCTGGCCCAGTCGTGTACCGGTGCGGCTGTCAAGCACCTCCACCTTGTGCGAGCAGTTCACCACCACATACAGCTTCGACCCGTATATGCCGATGTCGTTGCCCACGTCGCCAAGCTCCTTGATTACGTTCGGATTGCGCTCGGCGTAGAAGTTGCGCGCGTACAGACCGGTGAAATAGTCGAAATAGTCGAGCGTGCATTTGTTGGATCCCATGTTGCCCTCGTTCACAAGGTAAAAGCCGCGGATGGATGTGTCGGGGTCCGGCACATCGTTGATGATGTCGTATTCCGTCGGCACCACTAACTCGTCGTGGCGGCATCCGGCAAGGAACAGCGTCATTGATAAGGTGATGATATATGTTATGGATTTCATTCTCATATTTCTGCCACGATAGTGAATCTGAAGTTGCGCTTGGGCATCGGATAGTTGATGATCACGTCATAGTCCTGGCTGAGCAGGTTGTTTATCTCGGCCATGGCCCGCAGCGACACTTTTTTGATCTTCAGGTCTTTGCTTATGGATATGTCGGAGGTGTACCAGGGCTGCGTGTAGTTGTACCTGATGTTTTCCTGCTGGTTGTAGCGTTCGCCCACATAAATCCAGGAATAGTTCAGATTCCAGCCATGCCACGAGGCGTTGAACACGCATGCGCCCGAATTGCGCGGTATGTATGGAATCTGGTCGCGGTAATAGTTGTCGGAGGGGTCGGTGACGTCGATGGCGCGCTGGAACGTGTATTGGGCGCGGAGTGTCAGCATCAGGTCGCTTACCGGATTGACCGTCACAAGCGCGGTGACGTCCACGCCCTTGATGCGGACCCGGCCGAGGTTGAGCATGGTCCAGCGGAACTGCTGCCCTTTGGGGTATGCCACGATCTTGTCACGCACCGTATTGTAATAGACATCGGCGCCGATGCGGATGGTGTTGACCACGCCACGGCGCACACGGTCGTACAGTATGCCGGCGTTGTACTGCGTCACATGCTCGGGATTTAGCTTGGAGTTACCCATGTCGGCATAGTAGAGGTCGTTGAATGTAGGCATCCGGAACGACTTCTTGTAGAAGGCCCTGATGGAAAAATCGGGCGAACGGAGCGGATAGCCGGACACGAAGACCGCAGGGGTGAACACGTGCTTGTCCTTGGGCGATTCCTGGCCTTTGAGCCGGTCGTGGATGAATGTGCCCAACGCGCTGGCCTGGAGTTTGAACCTGGGAAGGTTGATGGCCGTGGCGCCGCTGACGAAATGCGAGAACCGGTCAGGCTTGGCGAATCCGTACATGTCGGCTTTCAGGTCGTTCCACATGAAGTCGTAGCTCAGCGACACATGCCACCAGTCAAAAATCGAGTATTGGTTAGCGGTAGAGAAGTAAATCTCCTTCTGGCGATACAGGTTGTCAATCTTCACCTGCTTGTCGTCGTTGTTGACGTAATGGGTGCGGTATGCTGCATATTTCAGGTTGTTAAGTGTTATGAACCGGCCGAAATCGCCTCGGTAACGTCCCTGGGCGAAAGAGTTTGTGTCCCAGATGCGTTCGCCTCGGCGCCACACGTTATTGACGATTGCCCCGGGGATGCCGCGTTCCGAATTGTAGTTATATACCTTGAAATTCCAGTCGCCTTTCTTTAGGGTGCCGTTCAGGTTTAGTTCGAGTCGTGTGGCGTTGATGTCACCGTTCTGGCGTACGGCGGTAGTGTCGTAGGCAAGCTCGCCCGCGGGGTTTACGCGGCGGTATCTGAATTTGTATTTGCCGCTGGAATTCAGCCATTCGGCGCTGAAAGAGGCGTTGACGTTGCGGCCGAGGCGTATCTCGGCCAGCACTGAGGGATTTATCAGGTCAAAGGAACCGAAGCGTATCGCGGCACGGGCATGATAGTTCTCGCCCTGCTCGAAGTGAGGGGTCCGGGTATGGATGTAGATGGTGCCGGCTGAACCGAAATCCTTGGCCGGCTGCAGTATCCGGCTTTTCTGGCCGTTGTACAGGGACAGCGACTCGATGTTGTCGAGCGAGAACTGCCCGAGGTCTATCTGCCCGTTCTGGGCGTTGCCGAGCTCCACGCCGTCGTACACCACGCCGGTGTGGTTGGTGCCCATGCTGCGGATGTTTACGGTCTTGATACCGCCCACGCCTCCGTAGTCTTTCACCTGTACGCCGGCGAAGTAACGCAAGGCGTCGGCAATGCTGTTGCTGTTGAGGCGCTGCAGTTCGTCGCCCTGCAGTGTCTGTACGGGAATCACGTCCTCCGGCTTGTTCCGGGCCGTGACCACAAGCTCCTGAAGGTTGCGGCCGGTGGTGTCGGGGCGTTGCGGGCGTTCTACAGCGTATGCGGGCACCGTTGCGGCACTCGTCAGGAAAAGTATTATGGATGTTTTTAAAGTCATGCCTGTCTGTTAGTTCCGTTATAACGGCAGCGGGGCATGGCATGAACCGAATCTCGATGAGCATCGAGTTCCGGAGATGTGCGGAGCCAAAAAATCCCGTCGGCCGTACGTATGTACGCGCAGACGGGATGTAACAAGCATTTTATCAGGAAATCCGTAGCCCATAGTCCCGCAGGCGCGTGTATATATCGCAATGGCAGGTCTTCTGACTTATTCCTGCGTGTCGCGCCTTCTCGGAGACCGGCTCCAATGGCTTCTGCGACCGCGTGTGAATCCTGTTGAATTCAGGATTCGTGGAACTTACAGCAGCGGGTACTGTTCCGGACTCTCACCGGATTCCCTATTTTGAAGTTATTTAAACAATTCAATTATGAAGATGCTTAAACAATCTCATTCCATTCCCTGACGAAACGTCGCGGCTCACTCTTGAGCCAGGGAATACCATTTGCGAGTGCAAAGATAATATATATTTTTACGTTTTGCAATTAAAATCAACAAAGCGTTAAAGCGCAGCTACTTGGCTGATGCTTGTCTTTAGGCGAGAATTCGGTTGAATTCTTACATGTCCTGCAGGTCAAGACCTTTGGTTTCTATATGGTAGCCGTTGAAAAGGTGTACTGTCGTGAGCATTATCTTTACTTTTTGTTCCAATGCAGACATGTCAATTTTTTGCCGGTTCCTTTTTATCTCGTAGATTTCTACAGTCTTGTCAAGTTCATTGGCGGTTATCATATCTATCTCGTTCTCTCCTTTGCGGTCCCACCATTGTCCAATCAGTGTGTACCCACCACTCTCTATGGCCTTGTCTATGAAATATCTTTCAAGAATTTTGCCTGAATAAGTAGGGTAATCCCGCTTTATAAGGGTGCGCAGCTGACCGTAAGCTCCAATCTCAATGATATGGGCATATTTGAATATAAACCGGAACCAGAATGTAAAGAAATTATCGCGAATTACATATATGGCATTTTTGCTCAAAGGTTTAGCACCCACAGGTATCTGTTTCGTTATGATTTCATAATCATCTTCCAATCGGGTCAGGTAACCGCTGATGTGTCGCCCTATGATTGACTCAATCTCGCTACGGCGCGTCTTCCCGGATGCAATGGCTGACAGTATTGAAAAATATGTATCATAATCTTTCCCGAATTCCTCGATTAGTATTGAACGTCCTTCATTTATGAAAGTAGAATCCGGGCTTATGATGCTGTCGACCATGGCTTCATAAGTCAAAGCATTGTCATCTACGAGCAACTCGACATACTTTGCCACGCCACCCGTGAAGGTATAAAGAGCAAGAAGATCTTCTTTTGTATATCCGGGATGGTATGCATCGAGAATTTCTTTCAGCACCGATGGCTTGAAGGCATGGATTGTCATGAATCGGTTTTGACGATTGTAAAGCGGTTCCTTTTTGTCGCGGAATATCTTTGTCATCATCGAATATATGGAACCGCATACTACAAGATTCATTCTTGATTCTGAATGATTGAGGTCCCATATTTTCTGTATGTCACTGAACACAGAGGGATTTACACGTACAAAATTCTGAAACTCATCGATAAACAATGTAAAACTCTGTTGTTTGGACAGTTGCATCAGATAGTCGAATAGTTCGGCAAACCCAGAAGGTGTACCACCTAATTTAATGCCCAGTTTGTCCTCGACTTCATGCCTGAATTCATCGCATAACAGACTTTCGGCTTTCCTGCCGACAAAAAAATATAGAACAGGCTTATCCTCGTAAGCCTTCAGGACAAGGGATGTCTTGCCAATGCGACGTCGTCCGGTCAAGACAGTGAACTGAGCATTTCTCTCAGCATTGTCCCTGATTTTACGCAGTGTGGCGATTTCTTCTTTTCGGTCAAAGAATCTCATAAGTATGCTTTAAATAACAACCGCGGTTTCCACAACCGTGGTTTCTATTTGCAAAGATACATCATTTATTTGATATATTCGCATGAATTTTTGGAAAAAAGAAGCCGCTAAAGCTAATTTGCTAATTTGCACTACAAATCAGCTTCAGGGGTTTCTGTTATGAGTTTACAGGAATATTTATCGCACAATTACCTTGCGGGGGAGAGGAACGACCAGTATCCTTACAGGGCTGGTATCCGGTTGAGTGCATTGCGGTCGGCGAGGTTGCGGATGACGGTCAGCGGTGCCGGCGCAGGCGCGTCAGGTGACGGACGGTGATGTTGAGGTAGGAGGCGATGTCCTTCAGGCGGAACATAGCGTCCAGATCCGGGTGGGCTTTCACCAGTTCTTCGTATCGTTGGCCGGGTGACTTGCTCTGCAAATCGTTATACAACTTATAGATATTAGGGAAAAGCGTATCTCCCGTCGCCATTATAATGTCTCGAAGCATCGGATCGCTGTCCAGAATACTGTCTAATTCCGATGTCGGCAGACATGATATCACGCACGGAGTCTCCGCTATCATCGATGTCTTTGATTTCAGACCCAGCAGCGAAAAGGGGAAATCGGCTATCAATTGCCCTTTGAACGCCAAGTTTATGACATGTTCCGACGCGTCCTCACCGTATGCCACCTGCTTGAGGGACCCTGATTCGACATATCCGAAATACTGCGCCACGGTGCCGGCCGAAAAGAACTCCGCCCCCGGTTTGTATTGCCGCAACACTCCGTCGTATTGACACATCTGCTGAAGTAAACAGGCGGCGGATGCGTCGGGATGTATGTCATGACGGTTTACCATAATTCTATGATACGATGAACAGGGCAGGTCGGTCAGACCGAAGCAGGGGCTGTCCGGATATTCTGTTTCTGGCACCGGATTCCCGCGATGCATTAACGTTATGACATGAAAAGCGCGGGAATCTTATCTGTTGCTCGTCCCGCTGTGTAAGGCTCTGGCATCGCCCATTCCCATAAGACGAGCAACGCAGAAGCCCACGCATATATGAATATGTATACGTCCGTATACACGCATTCATACCATAGGCATCTATCGTTGCTAATCTTGACGGGAACGTAAAACTGCCAGATTCTACACAGCCAAGAAATAGCGCAAATAAACGCTTTTATGTAAAATTTCTATTGGAGAAGGCCATTGGCCTTCAGGATAGAAAAGTATTGCCCGACCCTCAACCCCTTGGGCTTCCGAGTCAAGTATAGCAAAATTACAAAAATATTTTAAAGATACAAAATAAGGTCATGTCTAATTCATAAATAATCCATAAAACTAATTTGCACCAACAGATCAGTTTTTGTAATATCTTAGATTTTGGTTAAAATTGACTATTGCGATCTGAGAGGATGATGTGTAATTTTGCAGCATCAAACATCAATAATAAGAAAAAGGTATTATGAAATTAAAAAATGTAGTGGCAACCACTTTGGCCATGCTGATTCTTGTGGCTTGTGCTTCTAAAACAGAGGAGGTGAAAGACAGCGCTTATGCGCCTTCCTTCGAAATCAAGGATTGTGATGTGATGCTGGGAGGCATACATTTTACCAAAATGATAAACAATGCCGTGAACCAAGTGAGCCAGTCAGACTCTGTGATACGCTTCGTAGCACCGGAAGGCACAGATATCTTCATAGATCCCAATGGAAAACTAACCCAATCGACTGCACAGATCCTGCTGACGGAGATTGATAACTCCAAGCCATTCACATTCAAAGGGCGCCTGAAACCGGGATTCACGAAAGAAGGACTATACAATGCCGCCAACCTTATGGTTGTCGCCAACGACACGCTATGGCAGAAAATATGCTTCGAACAGGACGAGCGCGGGAAGCACCGTGTCGTAACGGTAAGGACTGTAGGTACGTCTGACGACAATAATCATGAAGTTATCGGGCAAGATAATATTTATTATAAAATCTCATCCGATACCCATACAATAGCCAGTTATTATTCTCTTGACGGTAATGAATGGCAGATGGTTAGACTGTACAGGAACGACTATCCGCAGAAACTGTATCTCGGTATATGCTCGCAGGCTCCGGTTAAAGGAGAATGTGTAAGCGAGTTCAGTGATCTTTCGCTGACAACAGACAATGTCGGAGATTTCCGGTTAGGGAATTAATCCCATGGCTCGGGCAACCTTGCATGCTTCAATGGCATTGCCTACCTTAAGTTTCGTCAGTATGTTCTGACGGTGCCTGTGAACGGTATTGACGCTGATAAATAGCTGATCGGCTATTTCCTTGCTCTGCAGGCCGTTGTCTATAAGTCTGAGCACGGATATTTCACGAGAAGAAAGAAATTTGGTATAATTGTTGGTCGTCAGTACGCCACTCTCTCCGGTGAGCGTATTGACGATTTTTGGTGTGTCCTGACTGTTATTCTTTATGGTATACACACACATATTCAGCCAATAACTGCCGTCTTTAGTTCCAGCCAGGGAAAACATGCGGTGTTGTATGCGACGCCATTTCCCGGCAATGTCCTGTAAACGTATGGTATCATGCAAAACATAATTTCTTCTTTCTTCCGGGGTGTATTTCTGAGTCATGTGTAAGTATGCAAGCTCATGGGCATGTCTGTAAATCAAATCGTCAGGATCCGTACGATTGAAAATGAAATCTTCATAGAGTGACGGTATTGTGGCGCGACGTTCCGATGCCGGCAATCCAATAATATCTGCCAGGCCGCCAAAATAACAATAACTACAGTTTCTTATCGAATCGCCCATCGATACGATGGCATTTTCTGCCAATGCATACGCCTCGGCTATATGCAATGCTTCTTCCAGTTTGCTTGTATCCGCCTTTTCGGTAAAAGGTTGTGACAGGTATAGCTTATTTATCGGTTCAAAATATTTGTCCATATACAATTGTAAAAGTCCTTGTCGTGCGGTATCCTCTTATTGGGATGACAAATATAATACATTAAAGCCGTTAAAACTAATTTGCGTTACAAATCAGTTTTAACGGTTTCTGTTAAGAGATTATGACGATGTTTATCTCACCATGACCTTGGTGGAGGAGAATGTGATATGCTGGGAGTCCCTTACAGGGCGAGCATCTGGTTGAGGGCCTCGAGGTCGGCGAGGTTGCGGGCGCGGTCCTCGGCCACCATCTTGTCGAAGGCCTGGGCGTATTCGCGTATCACGGGGGCGGACTTGCGCCAGCGGGACGGGGTGCGCGCCACGATCCATTCGCGCTCAAGGCGGGGGAATCTGTTGAAGGCTTCGGTAAAAATAGCTTCCATATCGGTGATAGACTCGCATTCCAGCACGCGGTTCAGGTCCTGACGGCGCATCAGCAGTCCGGCCACGTCCACCCATTCGGCATACTCCTTGTCCGGCTCATGGCCGATGAATCCGTTGGGCATCTTGATGCTCAGGTATTTGTAGATGCCGAGCTCGTACAGGTAGATGGCGCGTTCCAGGGCTGCGCGGGTGAATTTCATGCCTCGGTAACGGATAACGCGGTCATCGTCGGCGGGACGCGCCAGCAGGTCGAGAATCACCTGATGGGCGGTCATCATGCTGTCGACGGTCATGGGATTGAGCACGTCGAATATCACGCGGTCGCGAAGGGGCATCCTGCGTTTCACGCGCTTGTCGCGCGAGGGCCATTTCTGTTCGTCGCGCAGCAGTCCGCAGCTGCGCAGCATCATGGCCGGAACCACGACCGTACTGCCGCGTTCGTCGCCGAACAGGTAGGAGAAGGGGAACTGCGACGAGTCGGGGTGCGTCTTGTGCTGGCCCATCAGCAGCGAGAAAGCGCCGATCTTGGCTCCGAGCATCAGGTAGGAGAGGGAACTGGTCTTGACGCCGCGCTCCAGCACGCCCCAGTGCACGGGCCCCATCTTGTACATGTGGTTGCTCTGGTTGGTGCCCGATCCGGCGTTCATGAACGATGTCTGGCAGCCTATCAGCAGCGACGACTTGTGCATCGACACGGTGTATGGCCCGGCGAATACGGCGCAGGCCTCGCCGTTCTCCAGATGGCAGTTGGCGAAGAAAAGGGAGTCGTGTGCTGTGAATCCGTTGGCGAGTGTGACGCCCTGGCCGACGAAGCAGTTGTGGACGATGGCGCCCGAGTCTACGCAACCGTCCTCGATCACGAAGTTCTCGGCCTGTACGCCGTGGCCTATGTATGCCAGTTCCTTGCCGGGAGCGGCATTGTTGACGATGGTGCCGTTGCTCAGCGACGCCGCACCCTCGATACGGACGTTATCGTCTACGTGCACGTTTACGATGGGGCCGCAGCCGATGATGCGCACGTTCCTGCCGATGGTCTGCGGGGCTGAGAAATTCAGTAGCGGGGTGCTGAGCAGCGGCTGCAGATGATTGGCCGACCATTTGGGCATCCGTGCCATAAGCACGGCTAACTGAGCCGACATGCCGGGGAAGATGGTGACGGGGCGCGACCCCGTCTCGTCCAATACGCTGACCTGGGTGCCGATGCCGCAGCGTGTCTCCGGCTCGAAGTCGATCAGTTCGGTGTCGATGATCTGCGTGTTGTCGCCGATGGCACAGTTGCGCAGAGCGTTGCCTATGTTGCGTATCAGCACGTGGTTGCCCACGGCGCAGTCCTGCAGGCAGGCGCTGAATATGCCCTCGTCGGCCGTAGCGTCGACGGCGCCTATCGAGACGGCGCCGATGAAGCGCGTCCGGCGTATGGCGCCCAGGGCCGTGGCGTCACAAATTGAAACGCGGCTCCAGTCCGTAGCACTGCAGCCGTTGTGTTCCAGTTCCCGTTGTTCCCACCATTCCAGCGGGCGGAGTGTCTTGTCTGTGTCTGTCTGACTCATGTAGTTTCCTCTAAGTCTTCTTTATCCGGGTCTTGCGCCTCGGCTTCCAGATCCTCGTATTTCTGATACAGGAAGTCGTTGTACGGGAAGCGTTCGGTATGGATTTCGCGGGCCTTCTCGTAGAGTTTCTGTTTCAGCTCCTCGATGTTCAGCTTGTCCTTGGCCGAGATGAACACGCAGTTATTGTCCATGCGCGACATCCAGGTGCGCTGCAGTTCGGGGAGGGATACGTTCTCGCGGGTGGCCGGCGTAAGGTCGTCGGGGTCCTTGGGCGTATAGCTGAAGGCGTCGATCTTGTTGAACACCATTATGACCGGTTTGTCGGACTTGCCGCACACGTCGGCCAGGGTCTTGTTGACCACCTCGATCTGTTCCTCGAAGTTGGGATGGCTTATGTCCACCACATGCACCAGGACATCGGCCTCGCGCACCTCGTCGAGGGTGGACTTGAACGATTCCACCAGGTGCGAGGGGAGCTTGCGTATGAATCCGACGGTGTCGGTGAGCAGGAAGGGGAGGTTTTCGACCACCACCTTGCGTACCGTGGTGTCGAGGGTGGCGAAAAGTTTGTTCTCGGCAAATACCTCCGACTTGCTGAGCAGGTTCATCAGCGTGGACTTGCCGACATTGGTGTAGCCGACCAGGGCCACGCGGGTTAGCTTGCCCCGGTTCTTGCGCTGCACGGTCTTCTGTCGGTCGATGGCCTGCAGTTCCTCCTTTAGTCGCGATATGCGGTCCAGGATGATACGGCGGTCGGTCTCGATCTGCGTCTCGCCGGGTCCGCGCATACCGATACCGCCTCGCTGGCGCTCCAGGTGAGTCCACATCCGCGTGAGTCGCGGCAGCAGGTACTGGTACTGGGCCAGTTCCACCTGAGTACGCGCCGTGGCTGTCTGCGCGCGCTTGGCGAATATGTCAAGAATCAGGCTGGTGCGGTCCAGAATCTTGACCTTCAGCTCCTTCTCGATGTTGGCCACCTGTTTGGGACTGAGTTCGTCGTCGAAGATGACCAGTTCGATGTCGTTCTCCTCGATGTACAGGCGCAGCTCCTCGAGCTTGCCGGTGCCTACGTATGTGCGCGGGTTGGGGTAATCGAGGCGTTGCGTGAAACGAGCGACGGGCTCGGCTCCGGCCGTATCGGCCAGGAACGCAAGCTCGTCGAGATATTCATCGGTCTTGCGCTCGTCCTGCAATCGTGTGACAAGACCCACAAGGACCGTACGTTCGCTCATTTTTTCAGTTTGTTATAACGTGCGTTCAGACCCTCTACCACTTCGTCGGTCACGTCAAGAGCGGGATTGATATAGAGCGTGGCGGCCTTGAAGAAGATGGCGTCATAGCCACGGCTCTTGTTGTATTCCTCGATGAAGGCGTTGATGGAGTCGTTTACATTTTTCTGAGCCTGGAGGGCCTGCTGCTCGAAATTGCTCTGGAGCGTGGCGGCCTGCTTCTGTGCCTCGGCCTGCATGCTGTTCAGGCTGCTCTGGTCCTGCTCGTAGCTTTCGCGGGTGAGATAGCCGTTGTTGTTCATCTTGTTCTGCATCACGGCGGCCTGCGACTGCAGACGCTTCTCGTGGGTGCGCATGGTGCTCTCCATCGACGACTGCATGCGCATCATCTCCTCGTTGTAGTCCTTTGCGAGCGCATACTTGGCCAATACGGTGTCCAAGTCTACATAACGGTAGTTGGGGAGGTTGTCTTTGGCTGCTACCTTATCGGTCTTGGCAGCGGGTTTGGTGTCCTGCTTGCTGTCGTTGCATGATGCCAGTGTGCCTGCCCCTATCAGCAGCGCTGCGGCTGCCATCGCTATGGGTCTGTATAGTTTTTTCATTATGTATGGTTATGTTTTTTTCTTGGCTTGTTTGCGCGGAGCCGCATGACGGTGCATGGTTTTGGCTCCGTACAGGTTTATCGAGAGCAAAAGTAACGATATTCCTACGATTATGATAACAAGAAACGTTAATTTCACTTTTTTTAAGGTTTATATATCCTTGTCAGAGCGCAAAATTAACAAAAAAATGTGAAATTATGCAGATTTCGCAATTATTTTGCTAACTTTGGAGGTAAATAAGAGAATATATAATCCCAAAGCACTATAAATTATGGAAGTAAAAGACTTGAAGCCCGAGTTGCTGTGGAAGTGTTTCGACGAGGTTACGAAGATACCCCGTCCGTCATGCCACGAGGAGAAGATCCGCGAATTCCTGGTGGACTTCGCCAAGAAGCACGGCATCGAAGTGAAGACCGACAAGACCGGAAACGTGGTGATGAGCAAGCCTGCCACACCGGGCCACGAGAATGCGCCTACAGTCGTGCTGCAGGCCCACATGGACATGGTGGCCGAGAAGAACAACGGCGTGGAGCATGATTTCCTGACGGATCCCATCGAGACATACGTGGACGGCGACTGGGTAAAGGCCAAGGGGACGACCCTCGGAGCCGACAACGGCATCGGTGTGGCCGCAGGCATGGCCGTAATGATCGACGACAGTCTGGTGCACGGCCCGCTGCAGGCCCTGTTCACCGTAAACGAGGAAATAGGTCTTGAGGGCGCGCAGAACATCAGCGCCGACATGATAAAGGGCGACATCCTGCTGAACCTCGACTCCGAGGACGACGGCGAGATATTCGTGGGTTGCGCCGGCGGCATCGACACTACAGCCGACTTCACCTACAAGCGCAGCTACACCCCCGAGAACTTCGAATACATGAAGGTGTCGGTAACAGGTCTGTTGGGCGGTCATTCCGGCTCGGACATCAACCTGGGTCGCGCCAACGCCAACAAGGTGATAGCCCGCTTCATCTGGGAATGCTCCAAGCAGTGGGACATCACCGTGTGCAGCATCGAGGGTGGCAACCTGCGCAACGCCATTCCGCGCGAGGCATACGCAGTGTTTGGCGTGCACTCCGACCATAAGGAGGAACTGAAGCGCAAGCTGAAGAAGTATTATCAGGACATCCTGGAGGAATACAAGGGTGTGGAGCCGTCGATGGACCTGCGCGTGGAGAAGGCCGAGCGTCCGGAATTCTGCATCGACAGCGAGACGTCGATAGCCCTGATCCGCGCCATATACAGCGCGCCTCACGGAGTGATTTCGATGAGCCGCGACATCGAGGGTCTGGTGGAGACATCCACCAACCTGGCCGCCGTCAAGGTGATAGACGAGAAGACCATCCGCATCACCACCTCGCAGCGCAGCAGTGTGGAGAGCCGCAAGAACGACATAGCCGGACAGGTGGAGGCTCATTTCGAGCTGGCCGGCGCCAAGGTATATCACAGCGACGGGTATCCCGGCTGGGCTCCCAACATGGATTCGAAGATAATGAAGATCACCGCCGACGCCTACGAGGAACTGTTCGGCGTGAAGCCGGCCATCAAGGCCATACATGCCGGACTGGAGTGCGGACTGTTCCTCGACAAGTTCCCGCACCTTGACATGGTGAGCTTCGGCCCGACCATGACCGGCGTCCATTCGCCCGACGAGCAACTTCTGATCCCGACCGTCGACAAGTTCTGGCGACACCTGTGCCGGGTTCTGGAAAAAGTGGCCGAGTCATGAAAGGCGTTGCTGCGTTGCTGATGATGCTGCTCGTGACGGCAACTGCCGTGTCAGGAGCATCGTGCGACAACGACAGCACGGGGAACGTGACGGGACACCGTGAGATGCGGGTACGCGTCGACACGGTGCCCGCAACGGATTCCCTGTCGCGCTATACCGGACTGACTGACGCCGACTTCGAGTCGGTGGCCAGGGAGCTGGACGTGGAGGTCGCGGCCATCAAGGCTGTGGTGCTGATAGAGGCCGGCAAGCAGATGAAGGGTTTCTGGGCGCCCGGCGTGCCGGTGGTGAACTTTGACCGCAGCATGTACAATTCCCATCGTCATAAGGCCGCAAGCAAGAAGGGCGACAAGAACGCCAAGGTGCCCCCCGGACTGACGGGCTATGCCCTGAAGGAATGGACGCAACTCACCAACGCCCGCCGGCAGAACGAGGACGGAGCCAACATGGGCACGTTCTGGGGAATGTTTCAGATTGGAGGTTTCAACTATAAGCTGTGCGGTTGCGAGACCGTAGGGGAGTTCGTGAAGCTGATGAGCGAATCGGAACTGGAACAGCTGGAGCTTTTCGCCGCCTTCATCACCAACACAGGAATGCTGCCCGACCTCAAGGCCAAGAACTGGGCCGCGTTCGCTCGCAAATACAACGGCGCCAGCTATGCCCGCCGCGGATACCATACCCGTATGGCCAACGCCTACGCCAAGTTCAAGAAATAATGACGGGCTATTGACATCATGATGACGGTCTCAATCTTATAATAAAGGAGGACTATGAAAATTACAGAATTGCAGCCTGCCCAGGTGTGGCAGGCGTTTGACGAGATTACGAAGGTGCCCCGTCCCACGCATCACCTTGACAAGATGAAGGCGTTTCTGCTGGACTGGGCCAAGCGTCACGGCATCGAGGCCGAGGCCGACGGGGTAGGCAACGTGGTGATGCGCGTTCCGGCCACGCCCGGCCATGAGAATGCGCCGACAGTGGTGCTGCAGGGACACCAGGACATGGTGGCCGAGAAGCTGCCGGAAGTGAAGCACGATTTCTTAGAGGATCCCATCACGACGGTGGTTGACGGCGACTGGGTACGTGCCGAGGGCACGACATTGGGAGCCGACAATGGAATGGGCTGCGCTTCGGCAATGGCTTGTCTCACGGATCCCGACTTAGTGCACGGTCCGCTCGAGGCACTCTTTACCGTCGACGAGGAGCAGGGTCTGATAGGAGCCAACGGCCTGCAGGCCGGCTTCATAACCGGCGACATACTGCTGAACCTCGATTCCGAGGAGATGGGCCAGCTCGTGATAGGATGCGCCGGCGGCAAGGTGACGGAATGCCGTCTGCCTTACACCATGGAGGAGACACCGTCCAACTATGAGAGTCTGAAGGTCAGCCTGAGCGGACTTAAGGGAGGTCATTCCGGCATGGAAATAGGACTGGGCCGCGCCAACGCAAACCAGCAGTTAGCCCGTGTGCTGTGGGAAGCCGACGCGCACGTCACCAATGTGGAGGTGTCGGAGATAGACGGCGGCAACCTGGCCAACGCCATTCCGCGCGATGCCCATGCCGTGGTGGCCGTGAGCCGCGACGCCGTGGCCGACTTCGAGCGTTTCATCAACGACTTCAACCGGCAGTTGCACGCTGAATTCGACATGGCCGAGAACCATGAATTCCAGCTGAAGGTAGAGAAGGTGGAGCGTCGTCCCAAGGTGATTGAATCTTCCGTATCGCACCGCCTGATAGCCGCATTGTACTGCTGCCCTAACGGAGTGCAGGGAATGTCGCTGGCCATCGAGGGCCTGATAGAGACATCGTGCAACCTGGCGTCGGTCAAGATGGTGGAGAACGACACTATCCTGATCACCGTGCATCAGCGCAGCTCGGTGGATTCACGCCGTGACGAGATAGCCGACCGCATCAGTGCGTTGTTCGGCATGATAGGCGCAGACGTCACATTTGATGACGCATACGTGGGCTGGAGCCCCAATCCGCAGTCGAAAGTGCTGAAGGTGGCCGAAGCATCGTACCGCGACCTGTTCGGCAAGGAGGCGAAGGTGGAGGCCCTGCACGCAGGCCTGGAGACGGGACTGTTCCTGGAGAAGATGCCACATCTGGACATGATCAGCTTTGGCCCGACACTGAAGAACATCCACTCGCCGAGCGAGCGCGCCAACATCCGGTCGGTGGCCGAATTCTACCGTCTGCTGAAGGAAATCATCACCCGCCTGGCAAACTGACGTAAACAGACATTATATAATGAGGGCGTGCCGAAATGCAATATCCGGCACGCCCTTGTTGCGTACAGACAAGATCAAGTTTCAGTCATCAGCGGGCTGCCAATCGTGTCTGACTGGAGCGGCGACGTCTCTGTCGCCGACAATAGCATTGAAATATAAGCCGGGAGTAAACAATTCGGGGGTACGCGAGGTTAATAAATACAGAGAAACACGAAAAGATGGTAGATTTTTTATCCATAGGAGTATTTATCGACGGAGGCTATTACGCCAAAATCAACCGTGCGCTGAAGGCCCGCGACCGCAGCATCATCAAGGTCAGCGCGCTGTTCGAATACATCTGCTCGGAGATATCGATGCAGGAGGGCATCAACATATCTGACTGTCAGATAACGGAGGCTCACTATTTCCGCGGACGTTTCCGCGTGAAGGAGGCGTACGACAAGCATCTGCTGTACAACGAGCGGAAATTCGAGGATACGTTGATAGAGAATGACGTGGTGTTTCACTACAAGCATCTGCGCGAGGTGGAGCGCGACGGCCAGACCGAGGTGATAGAAAAGGGGGTGGACGTATGGTTTGCGCTGGAGGCATACGAGCTGGCGCGGTTCCGCCACTTCGACTATGTGGTGCTGATCACAGGCGACGCCGACCATGAAATGCTGGTGCGCAAGCTGAAGGCACTGAAGATAAAGACTGTATTGCTGACATGGAATCTGACCGACGTGGACATGACGTCGTCGCTGCTGCGCGACGAAGCCGGTCAGCACTGGGAGCTCTCGCAGATGGTGGACGGTGATCCGCAGCTCCGCAAGATGATTCTGTACAGGCTGCGCGAGCCGGCGGTGAACTATCTTGGCGATAATTTTTAACCGTGTCGCATAAATTGCTAACTGCTCATTAACTAATTAAAAATAAGTTCGGGTTATGAAAACAGGAAAAATCAAAGGTCTGCTTATGACTATGGCCGTAATGGCCCTGACGATGATGGCATCGTGCGGCGGAGGCGTGAAGCCGGAAGAAGTAGCCGCCAAGATTGACGCGCAGGAAGAACTGTCGCAGAAGGATTATGCCGCAGTGCTGGACTATTGCGGAGACTATGCCAAGAAGGCGCAGCAATACTTCGAGATCATCAACTCGCAGCCTAACGATTCGACTGCGGAATACATCCGCGCAGCCGAGGATATGGCCGCGCTGGTGCAGGAATATCCCTATCTGGACATGTTCCGCAACGTGGTGTACAACCTGAAGGACTCGGATCTTGACAAGGAGAATCAGAAGAAGGTGGAGGAATACACCAAATACCAGGCATTCCCGTTGCCGGAAGGGGCAGGTCCCGACCTGTCGACGCCCGGCGTGGTGGGTGATATAGAAGACATGCCCTCGCAGGCCGGCACGGACAGCACCGGCGTCATATCGCAGGGCGACGGCGTAGTGGTTGACGAAACTGTCGGCAAATAACATCGTTACGACCCCGGCAGAAGTCCGGCCAATATCCCGCATCCAGGCTCCGCATGGTTTCCATGCCGGGGCCTTGTTGTATGTATAGGATATTGTGTTGATGGTGAAGTGTATAGATGATGAAGGGTTGCAAAATGAAAGGAGAACGGGGCGTTAAATTTTGTAATGTGGTGAAAAAATGGTAATTTTGTCGGCTGAAATTACGTTTAACAATCATTGATCCGAATAACAAGAAGATTTTTCTCTCCCGAACGTTGAGTGGCTGCATGGAACGATAAGTGAGATAGCGCTTTATACAAAAGGGATGGAAACTAAACAAAAAACGACTGAAGGTATTGCATTATGACGGGCTGCATGTAGTCATCATGCCGCATATCATAATGATACGGAATGCCTTACAGCTTATATTGAACTTATGTGTGGAATAGTAGGATATATCGGAGACGGGAATGTCTACGACATCTTGATCAAGGGCTTGCACAGGCTGGAATACAGAGGCTATGACAGTGCCGGTGTGGCATTGGTCGGCCGCGACGGCAAGCTGAACGTGTACAAGGCGAAAGGAAAAGTGGCGAATCTGGAAGCTTATTGCGAGCAGAAGGATCTGGATGCCGTGGCCGGTATCGCGCACACACGATGGGCCACCCACGGCGAGCCTTCGGATACTAACGCGCATCCTCATTACAGCGAGGACGGTAACATCGCGTTAGTACACAACGGCACCATTGAGAACTACAAAGTGCTGAAGGACGCGCTTAAACAGCATGGTTGCGAATTCAAGTCCGAAACCGATACCGAGGTGCTGGTACAGCTTATAGAATACATACGCCTCACCAACAAGTGCTCGCTGCTGAAGGCAGTGCGCAAGGCACTGAAGCAGGTGGTGGGCGCATACGCCATCGCGGTGGTGGACAAGACCAATCCCGATGTCATAATAGCTGCACGACAGAGCTCGCCGCTGGTAATAGGTATCGGCGAAAACGAGTTTTTCCTTGCCTCGGACGCCACTCCATTCGTGGAATACACCAAGGAGGCCGTGTATCTGAAGGATGGCGAGATTGCCGAGATACGCCGCGGCATGCCGCTGAAGATTACAGACCTGGACAACAAGGAGGCCGACATAGACATCAAGAAGCTGGAGATGTCCATTTCCCAGCTGGAGAAGGGGGGCTACCCGCATTTCATGCTGAAGGAGATATTCGAGCAGCCCAACACCCTGCGCGACTGCATCCGCGGCCGTGTGGTGGAAGGCGGAAGGCGCATCATCATTAACGGAGTGCTCGACAATAAGGAGAAATTCCGGAACTGCAAGCGCATAGTGATTGTGGCCTGCGGCACGTCGTGGCATGCCGGACTGTTGGGCAAATATCTGATGCAGGACATGTGCAAGATTCCCGTGGAAGTGGAGTATGCCAGCGAGTTCCGTTATTCGAATCCGGTGCTTGACGACCGCGACATCGTGATAGCGATATCGCAGAGCGGCGAGACTGCCGACACGCTGGCGGCCGTGAAGATAGCCCGCGAGAAGGGAGCCTTCGTGTTCGGCGTCAGCAACTCGGTGGGTTCGTCCATACCGCGCGAGACCGACAGCGGATGCTATATCCACGTCGGGCCGGAGATAGGCGTGGCTTCGACAAAGGCGTTCACCGGCCAGGTGATGGTGCTTACGCTCGTGGCCCTGGCAGTGGCGCAGCTGCGAGGCACTATGGACGCCGACACCATCGGCAAGATCGGCGCTAAGATACTGGACATCCCCGGAAAGGTGGAGGAGGTGCTGAAATCGGCCGAATTCATTGAGCGCCTGTCACTGACGTATACGTATGCGCGCAACTTCCTGTACCTAGGACGCGGCTACAGCTATCCTGTAGCCCTGGAGGGTGCGTTGAAGCTGAAGGAAATTTCGTATATCCACGCCGAGGGTTATCCTGCGGCCGAGATGAAGCACGGCCCGATCGCGCTGATCGACCAGGAGATGCCGTCGGTGATAATCGCGCCCAACGACCACCTGTACGAGAAGATAGTGAGCAACGTGCAGCAGGTAAAGGCCCGCGGAGGCAACATCCTGGCCATCGTGAGCCAGGGCGATACAGAGATATGCAAGATAGCCGACCATGTGGTGGAGGTGCCCGGGATGCCCGAGTGTCTGACGCCTATCATCACCAGCATCCCGCTGCAGCTGCTGAGCTATTATGTGGCCATAAACAAGGGGAAGAATGTGGACATGCCCCGAAACCTTGCGAAATCGGTCACGGTGGAGTAATTTTGTGATGACTGAAATACAGAGGGTTGCTAAATTTTTTCAAAAAATTAACGGAGAATATTTGCACAAGAATAAAATTCGTTATAACTTTGCACTCGGATTCGCGAAAAGTGGTCAAGTAAAGACCTCGTGAGGGAATCCGGAAGGGTGGATACCAGAGTGGCCAAATGGGGCAGACTGTAAATCTGCTGGCTTACGCCTACGGTGGTTCGAATCCATCTCCACCCACAACGCAGAACGTTGCATTGCGGAAGTAGCTCAGTTGGTAGAGCATTAGCCTTCCAAGCTAAGGGTCGCGAGTTCGAACCTCGTCTTCCGCTCAAAAAAATGCCTATGTAGCTCAGGGGTAGAGCACTTCCTTGGTAAGGAAGAGGTCGCGGGTTCAAATCCCGCCATCGGCTCCAAGTTATTATCAACCTCCTCCTCGATTCAAGAGGAAAAATCAAAATCAAAATATAGCAAAATGGCTAAAGAAAAATTTGAAAGAACCAAACCCCACGTGAACATCGGTACGATCGGTCACGTAGACCATGGCAAGACCACTCTTACGGCTGCCATCACCAAGGTTCTTGCAGAGAAAGGTCTTTCCGAGCTTCGCTCGTTCGATTCAATCGACAACGCTCCCGAGGAGAAGGAGCGTGGTATAACCATCAACACAGCCCACGTTGAGTACGAGACAGCTAACCGTCACTACGCTCACGTAGACTGCCCGGGACACGCCGACTATGTGAAGAACATGGTAACCGGTGCAGCCCAGATGGACGGTGCCATCATCGTAGTAGCCGCTACCGACGGTCCGATGCCCCAGACCCGTGAGCACATCCTGCTCGCCCGTCAGGTGAACGTTCCCCGTCTGGTTGTATTCATGAACAAGTGCGACCAGGTAGACGACGAGGAGATGCTCGAGCTCGTTGAGATGGATATGCGCGACCTTCTGTCGCAGTACGAATATGACGGTGACAACACTCCCGTTATCCGCGGTTCCGCACTGGGTGCCCTCGAGGGCGATCCGAAGTGGGTTGAAAAGGTAATGGAGCTGATGGATGCCGTTGACACATGGATTCCGCTGCCTCCGCGTGACGTGGACAAGCCCTTCCTGATGCCCGTTGAGGACGTATTCTCGATCACAGGTCGTGGTACTGTTGCAACAGGTCGTATCGAGGCTGGCCGCGTAAAGGTTGGCGACGAGGTTCAGATCCTGGGTCTGGGCGAGGACAAGAAGTCGGTTGTAACCGGCGTCGAGATGTTCCGCAAGATTCTGGACGAGGGAGAGGCCGGTGATAACGTAGGTCTGCTGCTCCGCGGTATCGACAAGGACGAGGTTAAGCGCGGTATGGTAATCTGCCATCCCGGACAGGTTAAGCCTCACGATCACTTCAAGGCTCAGGTCTACATCCTGAAGAAGGAAGAGGGTGGCCGTCACACACCGTTCCACAACAAGTACCGTCCCCAGTTCTACATCCGTACGCTTGACGTAACCGGTGAGATCGCTCTGCCGGAGGGTGTTGAGATGGTAATGCCCGGCGATAACGTTGAGATCGACGTTAAGCTGATCACCAAGGTAGCCATGGATCAGGGTCTGCGTTTCGCAATCCGCGAGGGTGGCCGCACGGTAGGATCGGGTCAGATCACAGCCGTAATCGACGACTAATCACAGCATAGCTGACACATAAAGGGGCCTTCCCCGACAGGAAGGCCCCATATACACGGGAATAGCTCAGTTGGTAGAGCATTGGTCTCCAAAACCAAGGGTCGAGAGTTCGAGTCTTTCTTCCCGTGCTTATTATATACGAAGATGAAATTAATAAAGGATATCAAGGAATCTTATAACGAGTTGGTTTATAAGGTTTCGTGGCCAACGCAGAAACAGGTTATCAACAGCTCGGTGCTGGTGCTGATAGCTTCCATCATACTGGCAGTTTTTATCTGGGCGGTTGACAAGGTGTTCTCATTGCTGATGGAGTTAATCTACAGCATCAATTTCTAACAAAGCAAGTAAAGCGAAGAAATCAATGGCTGAGGTCAAAAAGAGATGGTATGTATTGCGTGCCATTTCGGGGAAAGAGGCTAAAGTCAAGGAGATTCTTGATGCGTCAATCAAGAATACGGACCTTGGCAAACATGTGTCGCAGGTGCTGATTCCGACAGAGAAGAAGTACACTACGACTCCCAGTGGCAAGAAGGTGTTGAGGGAGCACAATCTGTACTCCGGTTACGTGTTCGTAGAAGCCGCCCTTACGGGAGAGGTGATCTATGAGCTGCGCAACACTACGAATGTCATTGATTTTCTGCGTGGACGTAGCAAGACGAGTGATCCGGTGCCGTTGACGCCCGACGAGGTGAAGCGCATGCTCGGCCGTCAGGAGGAGACAAGCGCCCCGGTTGTCGATATGATCGACAACTACCTGGAGGGAGAGACGGTGAAGGTGAACTACGGACCGTTCAGCGGCTTTACGGGCACCATCAAGGAAATTGACCGCGAGAGAAGCCGTGTCAAGGTCGAGGTCAAGATATTTGGCCGAGGCAATGACCTGGTGTTGGAAATATCCCAAGTGGAGAAGGTGTGACGCAGCGTTGATGTTACGCGGCGTTTCGTCGCATAGGAACCACACAAACTACAAATAACAGATAGGACAATGGCAAAAGAAATTGCTGGACAGATCAAATTGCAGATCAAGGGTGGCGCAGCAAATCCGTCACCGCCAGTCGGACCTGCACTGGGTTCGAAGGGTATCAACATCATGGAATTTTGCAAGCAATTCAATGCCCGTACCCAGGACAAGGCCGGGAAGGTTTTGCCGGTAGTAATAACCTACTATTCGGACAAGAGCTTCGACTTTGTAGTGAAGACGCCTCCTGTGGCAGTACAGCTGAAGGAGACGGCAAAGCTGAAGAGCGGATCGGCACAGCCGAACCGTAACAAAGTAGCCGAAATCACATGGGAACAGGTCAAGGCAATTGCAACAGACAAGATGCCGGATTTGAACTGTTTCACCATTGAGTCTGCCATGCGCATGGTAGCGGGAACAGCCCGCAGCATGGGTATAACCGTAAAGGGAGCATTTCCCGAAAACAATTAATCTTCAAAGACAATGGGAAAACTGACAAAGAATCAGAAGTTAGCTTTATCGAAGATTGAGCCCGGGAAGTCGTACAACCTTGCGGAGGCAGCAGAGAAGGTGAAGGAGACAGCGTTCGAGAAGTTCGACGCGTCGTTTGACATAGATGTACGTCTTGGCGTAGACCCCCGTAAGGCCGACCAGATGGTGCGTGGCGTTGTGTCACTGCCTCATGGAACCGGTAAGGAGGTACGCGTGCTGGTAATGTGCGGACCCGACGCAGAGGCAGCGGCCAAAGAGGCAGGCGCCGACTACGTAGGTCTGGACGAGTACATCCAGAAGATCAAGGACGGTTGGACGGACGTTGACGTAATCATCACCCAGCCCTCCGTGATGGGCAAGCTCGGTCCCTTGGGCCGTATCCTTGGTCCGCGCGGACTGATGCCTAACCCCAAGAGCGGTACCGTGACAATGGACGTCGCAAAGGCTGTGAAGGAGGTTAAGCAGGGTAAGATTGACTTCAAGGTGGACAAGACCGGAATCGTTCACGCCAGCATCGGCAAGACATCGTTCTCGGCCGAGGCAATGCGCGACAACGCCAAGGAGTTCATCAACACACTCATTAAGTTGAAACCGGCCACTTCGAAAGGCACATATATCAAGAGCATTTATCTTTCAAGCACGATGGGCCCGGGCATCAAGGTCGAGCCGAAGTCGGTTGCGGAGTAATTTTTAAAACTGAAAATCGATGAAAAAGGAAGATAAAGCTAAGATCATAGAGAGCATAGGCGGCGAGCTGGCACAGTACAGCTGCGTGTACTTGGTGCAGACCCAGGGTCTGAACGCCGAGAAGACAAGCGCACTGCGCCGCGCATGCTTCGGAGCCGAGGTAAAGATGCTGTGCGTGAAGAACACGCTGCTGAAGAAGGCTCTGGAGGCAAGCGAGACCGACTATTCGGAGTTGTACGATCTTCTCCACGGTGAGACGACACTTCTGCTGAGCAATACGGGCAACGCTCCCGCGAAGCTGATCAAGAAGTTCCGTGACAAGAAGGAGACCCTTCCGTTGCTGAAGGGCGCCTACGTGGAGGAAACAGTTTATGTTGGCGAGGAGAACTTGGAGACCCTTTCCAATATCAAGAGCAAGAACGAACTTATCGCAGATGTTGTGGCATTGCTGCAGTCGCCTGCTAAGAACGTGATCAGCGCCCTGCAGAGCGGAGGCAATCTGCTGCACGGTGTGCTCGAGACCCTCTCCAAGAAAGAAGCATAAACCAACATAGTAAAAAATTAAAAAAAGATACGAAAATGGCAGATTTGAAAGCATTTGCAGAGCAGCTTGTAAACCTCACCGTAAAGGAAGTGAACGAACTGGCTGAGATACTGAAGAACGAGTACGGCATCGAGCCGGCAGCTGCAGCTGTAGCAGTAGCAGCAGGTCCCGCCGCAGCAGGCGCAGCCGCTGAGGAGAAGACCAACTTCGACGTAGTTCTGAAAGCAGCCGGCGCAAGCAAACTGGCTGTTGTGAAGCTGGTTAAGGAGCTGACCGGCCTGGGCCTGAAAGAGGCTAAGGAGCTGGTTGACGGTGCTCCCAACACCATCAAGGAAGGCCTGCCCAAGGCTGAGGCAGAGGGCCTGAAGAAGCAGCTGGAGGAGGCTGGTGCTGAGGTTGAACTCAAGTAAGATCCAAATCCGACACTAAATAGGTTAAGAACGCTCCACATTATGTTTGCGTTCTTAACCTATTATAATCTATCATCGATGCCCGCAGGACGTCGATGATTACGTGCGAATTGACCCTTGTGGATTCAGCACGGCGACACCCTCTCGAATCACGATTCATAAACCTCTTGAATTACGATTCATAAGTATCCCGAATCAAGATTCATAAGCATCTTGAATCACGATTCGTAAGTATCCCGAATCACGATTCATAAACCTCTCTCAATCATATTTTCCTTTCTCCGATAATTCCGCCCGTGGCATAAGAAGCTTTTGCAGTTTTTGAAAACATAGATAGAAATTCCTTCGCCGCCACCGGCAATAAAGAACTAAATCCCAACCAATGTCAGTAAATTTAACCGAAAAACCGCGAGTAAACTTCGCGTCGATTAAAAATCCGCTGCCGTTTCCGGATTTCCTTGAGATACAGCTGAAGTCGTTCCGCGACTTCCTGCAGCTGGACACTCCTCCGGAAGAGCGCAAGAATCAGGGATTGTATAAAGTATTCGCCGAGAATTTCCCCATCACGGACACGCGCAACAACTTTGTGCTGGAATTCCTCGACTATTACATTGATCCTCCGCGTTACACCATCGACGAATGTCTGAAACGGGGTCTGACCTACAGTGTGCCTCTGAAGGCGAAGCTGAAGCTGTCGTGTACCGATCCGGACCACGTGGATTTCGACACCACGATCCAGGACGTGTATCTTGGCACCATTCCGTACATGACGGAGCAGGGCACATTCGTGATCAACGGCGCCGAGCGCGTCGTCGTGTCACAGCTGCACCGCTCGCCGGGCGTATTTTTCGGTAACAGCATGCATGCCAACGGCACCAAGCTGTATTCGGCTCGTATCATCCCGTTCCGTGGCTCCTGGATCGAGTTCGCCACTGACATCAACAACGTGATG
Organism: uncultured Porphyromonadaceae bacterium; assembly: GCA_902468245.1. Classification (GTDB taxonomy): domain Bacteria; phylum Bacteroidota; class Bacteroidia; order Bacteroidales; family Muribaculaceae; genus Lepagella. Next base: position 34,756 of record CABQXY010000014.1, read on the forward strand.
TATGCCTACATCGACCGTAAGAAGAAGCTCCCCGTAACCACTCTGCTCCGAGCCATCGGTTTCGAGACGGATAAGGAAATTGTGGAGATCTTCGACCTTGCCGAGGAAATAAAGGTGACGGAAAGCAACCTGAAGAAGGTGATAGGCCGTCGTCTGGCCGGCCGCGTGATGGAGAGCATGCACGAGGATTTCGTGGACCCCGACACCGGCGAGGTAACCACGATGGAGCGCAACACGCTGATTGTGGAGCGTGGAAGCGAGATTTCCGAGGACAACATAGAAATGATCCTGAACAGCGGCGTGAAGACAATCCTCCTGGAGAAGGAGGGCGTGGCCGCTGTGGACTACAGCATAATATTCAACACCCTGCAGCGCGACATGTCGAACTCCGAGCAGGAGGCGGTCACCTATATCTACAGGCAGCTGCGCAACGCCGATCCACCGGATGCAGCATCGGCGCGCGAGGTGATTCAGAGCCTTTTCTTCTCGGAGAAGCGTTATGACCTGGGCGAGGTAGGCCGCTACCGTATCAACAAGAAGCTGGGTCTCGACACTCCGATGGAGGTGAAGGTGCTGACGCGCGAGGACATCATCGCCATCATCAAGTATCTGATAGAGCTGATCAACGCCAAGAGCGACGTGGACGATATCGACCACCTGAGCAACCGTCGCGTGCGCACCGTGGGCGAGCAGCTTTACAACCAGTTCGGCGTGGGCCTGGCCCGTATAGCCCGTTCCATCCGCGAGAAGATGAACGTGCGCGACAACGAGGTGTTCAAGCCCATCGACCTGATCAACGCCAAGACCATCTCGGCAGTGATCAACACATTCTTCGGCACCAACGCGCTGTCGCAGTTCATGGACCAGACCAACCCTCTGGCCGAGATCACGCACAAGCGCCGTATGTCGGCTCTTGGCCCCGGCGGTCTGAGCCGCGAGCGCGCAGGCTTCGAGGTGCGAGACGTGCACTACACGCATTATGGCCGTCTCTGCCCGATCGAGACCCCTGAAGGTCCTAACATCGGTCTGATCTCCAGCCTCTGCGTATACGCCAAGATCAACAACCTCGGTTTCATCGAGACTCCCTACCGCAAGGTGGAGAACGGCGTGGTGGACCTGAACAACGACGACGTCGTATACATGACCGCCGAGATAGAGGAGGGCAAGACCATCGCACAGGGCAACGCCCCCGTGAACGACGACGGTACGTTCATCAACAACCGTGTCAAGGCCCGTCTGGAGGCCGACTTCCCGATCGTGGCTCCCAACGAGCTTGATCTGATGGATGTGTCGCCTCTGCAGATTGCGTCAATCGCCGCATCGCTGATTCCGTTCCTGGAGCACGACGACGCAAACCGCGCGCTGATGGGATCGAACATGATGCGCCAGGCCGTGCCGTTGCTGCGCAGCGAGGCTCCTATTGTCGGAACCGGCATCGAGGGTCAGCTGATACGCGACTCGCGTACGCAGATCACGGCCGAAGGTCCCGGCGTGATAGAATATGTGGATGCCGAGCGTATCCGCATCAAATACGACCGCACCGAGGACGAGGAGTTCGTGGAATTCGAACCCGCGACCAAGGAATACAAGCTGCCTAAGTTCCGCCGCACCAACCAAGGTACCACCATCGACCTGCGTCCCATCTGCAATAAGGGACAGCGCGTGGAGGAAGGCGACATCCTGACCGAGGGTTACTCCACGGAGAAGGGCGAGCTGGCGCTGGGCCGCAACCTGAAGGTGGCGTTCATGCCCTGGAAGGGTTACAACTATGAGGATGCCATCGTGCTGAACGAGCGTATGGTCCGCGAGGACATACTGACTTCGGTGCATGTGGACGAATATAGCATAGACGTGCGCGAGACCAAGCGCGGCATGGAGGAACTGACTTCGGATATCCCGAACGTGAGCGAGGATGCCACCAAGGATCTGGACGAGCGCGGTATAATCCGTGTCGGTGCTTATGTAGTGCCGGGCGACATCATGATCGGTAAGATCACGCCTAAGGGCGAGAGCGACCCGACGCCTGAGGAGAAACTGCTGCGCGCCATCTTCGGCGACAAGGCAGGCGACGTGAAGGATGCCTCGCTGAAGGCTACCCCGTCGCTGAAGGGCGTGGTGATAGGCACCTCGCTGTTCAGCAAGGCCACCAAGAAGAAGGGCAACAAGAACAGCGTCAACGCGCAGCTGCCCATGCTGGTGGAGGAATACGAGGAGAAGCAGACCGAGCTGAAGGAGCTGATGATCTCCAAACTGAAAGCTCTGCTGAAGGGCCAGAAGTCAATGGGTATCCAGGACTATATCGGCGTGGACATCGTGCCCAAGGGCTCCACATTCGACAACATCGACTTCAACTCGCTGGATTACGAGACAATCCATCTGAGCGACTGGACCGAGGACGAGCGCATCAACGGTATGATAAGCAAACTTATCACCAACTACCTGCGCAAGTCGAAGAAGATAGACGCCGAGCTGCACCGCCGCAAGTTCGACATCACCATCGGTGACGAACTTCCCGCCGGCATCATGCAGATGGCCAAGGTGTACATCGCCAAGAAGCGTAAGATAGGCGTAGGTGACAAGATGGCAGGACGCCACGGTAACAAGGGTATCGTCAGCCGCGTGGTGCGTCAGGAGGATATGCCGTTCCTGGCCGACGGAACTCCCGTGGACATCGTGCTGAACCCGCTGGGTGTGCCTTCGCGTATGAACTTGGGTCAGATATTCGAGACCGTGCTCGGATGGGCCGGCCGCGAACTTGGCGAGAAATTTGCTACTCCTATCTTCGACGGAGCAAGTCTGGACGACCTGAACGAATGGACCGACAAGGCCGGTCTGCCCCGCTACGGCAAGACATACCTGTACGACGGCGGCACGGGCGACCGTTTCGACCAGCCGGCCACGGTGGGCGTGATCTACATGCTGAAGCTGGGCCACATGGTCGAGGACAAGATGCACGCACGTTCCATCGGTCCGTACTCGCTGATCACGCAGCAGCCTCTGGGCGGTAAGGCCCAGTTCGGTGGCCAGCGTTTCGGAGAGATGGAGGTCTGGGCGCTCGAGGCATTCGGCGCAGCCCACATCCTGCAGGAGATCCTTACCATTAAGTCGGACGACGTGGTAGGCCGCAGCAAGGCTTACGAGGCTATCGTCAAAGGTGACGCGATGCCGGAACCCGGCATTCCCGAATCGCTCAACGTGCTGCTGCACGAGCTGTCGGGTCTGGGACTCAGCATCACTCTCGACTAATCATCAAAGGACACTACAACTATGGCATACAAAAGAGATAATAAGATAAAGAGCAATTTCTCGAAGATCACCATCGGCCTCGCATCGCCGGAGGAGATCAAGGAGAAGTCGAGCGGCGAGGTACTGAAGCCCGAGACCATCAACTACCGTACCTACAAGCCGGAGCGCGACGGTCTGTTCTGCGAGAAGATCTTCGGTCCGGTCAAGGACTACGAGTGCCACTGCGGCAAGTACAAGCGTATCCGCTACAAGGGTATCGTGTGCGACCGATGCGGCGTGGAGGTGACGGAGAAGAAGGTGCGCCGCGAGCGCATGGGCCACATCGAGCTGGTGGTGCCCGTGGCTCACATCTGGTATTTCCGTTCGCTGCCCAACAAGATAGGATACCTGTTGGGTCTGCCCTCGAAGAAGCTGGAGGACGTGATCTATTACGAGCGTTACATCGTGATCAATCCCGCCGGCGTGGAGATCGAGACCGAACCGGGCAAGAAGGTGGCGCTGGAGCGCAACGACCTGCTGACCGAGGAGGAATACAACCGCATCATGGAGTCGCTGCCCGAGGGCAACAGCAGTCTGCCTGATGACGACGAGAACAAGTTCGTGGCCAAGATGGGTGCAGAGGCCATCTACGACCTGCTGCAGCGTCTCGACCTGCGCGCCCTGGCAGCCGAGCTGCGCGACAAGGCCAACAAAGACGGCTCGCAGCAGCGCAAGACCGAGGCCCTGAAGCGTCTGCAGGTGGTGAATTCCTTCCTGAACTCCATGGGCAAGAACCGCCCCGAGTGGATGATTCTGAAGGCCGTGCCGGTGATTCCGCCGGAACTGCGTCCCTTAGTGCCGCTGGATGGCGGCCGCTTCGCCACTTCCGACCTCAACGACCTGTACCGTCGCGTCATCATACGTAACAACCGTCTGAAGCGACTCATCGAGATACAGGCTCCCGAGGTGATTCTGCGCAACGAGAAGCGTCTGCTGCAGGAGGCCGTGGACTCGCTGCTGGACAACAGCCGCAAGTCGTCGGCCGTCAAGAGCGACGTGAACCGTCCGCTCAAATCGCTGTCCGACTCGCTGAAGGGTAAGCAGGGACGTTTCCGTCAGAACCTGCTGGGTAAGCGTGTGGACTATTCGGCACGTTCCGTTATCGTGGTCGGTCCCGAGCTGAAGATGCACGAGTGCGGTATCCCCAAGCTGATGGCCGCCGAGCTGTACAAACCGTTCATTATCCGCAAGCTCATAGAGCGCGGCATCGTCAAGACCGTGAAGTCGGCCAAAAAGATTGTCGACCGCAAGGAGCCTGTGGTATGGGATATTCTGGAGCACGTAATGAAGGGCCATCCGGTGCTTCTGAACCGTGCCCCGACACTTCACCGTCTGGGTATCCAGGCGTTCCAGCCGCGCATGATCGAGGGTAAGGCTATCCAGCTACACCCGCTGGCATGTACCGCGTTCAACGCCGACTTCGACGGCGACCAGATGGCTGTGCACTTGCCTCTGAGCAACGAGGCCGTGCTGGAGGCCCAGCTGCTGATGCTGGGCGCCCACAACATCCTGAATCCTGCCAACGGCGCGCCTATCACCGTGCCTTCGCAGGACATGGTGCTGGGTCTGTACTACATCACCAAGATCCGTAAGGGCGACAAGGGCGAAGGCTCCGTATTCTACGGCCCCGAGGAGGCCCGAATCGCCTACAACGAAGGCCAGGTGACTCTGCACGCTCCCGTCAAGGTGAAGGTGGAGGATCTGGACGAGAACGGCAACCTGGTGGAAGTGCTGAAAGATACATCCGTAGGCCGCGTGCTCTTCAACGAGTTCGTGCCTAAGGAGATAGGATACGTCAACGAGATCATATCCAAGAAGTCGCTGCGCAAGATCATCGGTACGGTGATCAAGGCCTGCGGTGTAACGCGTTCGGCCCAGTTCCTTGACGACATCAAGAACCTGGGTTACCGCATGGCGTTCCGCGGCGGTCTGAGCTTTAACCTCGGTGACGTCATCATCCCGAAGGAGAAGGAACAGTATGTGGCCGAGGGTCACGCCCAGGTGGAGGAGATCATGAACAACTACGCCATGGGTTTCATCACCGGTAACGACCGTTACAACCAGGTAATCGACGTGTGGACACAGGTGAACGACCGTCTGGCCTCCACGCTGATGAAGCAGATGGAGGAGGACCAGCAGGGCTTCAACTCAGTGTACATGATGCTGGATTCGGGAGCCCGTGGTTCGAAGGACCAGATCCGTCAGCTGTCGGGTATGCGTGGTCTGATGGCCAAGCCTCAGAAGGCCGGTGCCGAAGGAGGCCAGATCATCGAGAACCCTATTCTTGCGAACTTCAAGGAGGGTCTGTCGGTGCTGGAGTACTTCATCTCCACGCACGGTGCCCGTAAGGGTCTTGCCGATACGGCATTGAAGACCGCCGACGCCGGATATCTGACCCGTCGTCTGGTGGACGTGGCCCACGACGTGATCATCAACGAGGAGGACTGCGGCACGCTGCGCGGTCTGGTATGCACCGAGATAAAGAACAACGAGGAGGTAGTGGCATCGCTGAGCGAACGCATCCTGGGCCGTGTGTCGGTTCACGATGTGATCGACCCCTACACCGGCGAGGTAATCGTAAAGAGCGGCGAGGAGATCACCGAGGCCAAGGCCGAGCGCATCGAGAAGTCGCCCATCGAGTCGGTGGAGATCCGTTCGGTGCTGACCTGCGAGTCGAAGAAGGGTGTCTGCGCCAAGTGCTATGGCCGCAACCTGTCCAACCACCGCATGGTGCAGAAGGGCGAGGCTGTCGGCGTCATCGCCGCACAGTCCATCGGCGAGCCGGGTACACAGCTGACACTGCGTACATTCCACGTCGGTGGTGTTGCAGGTAACGTTGCCGCCGTAAAGGATATCACCACACGCCACGACGGTCGTCTGGAGATAGACGAACTCCGTACCATCAAGGACGGCGACGGCGTCGACATCGTTGTAGGCCGTATGGGCGAACTCCGCATCATCGAACCCAAGAGCGGCATGGTTCTGCTGAACGCCAACATCCCCTACGGTTCGCGCCTGTACTGCAAGCCCGGCCAGGATGTGAAGGCCGGCACCATGATCTGCGAATGGGACCCCTTCAACGCCGTTATCGTGGCCGAGGAGGGCGGTCGCGTTCACTTCGAAAACGTCGAAGAAGGTGTTACCTACCGCGTCGAGAGCGACGAGTCGACCAACCTGCACGAGAAGATCATCATCGAGTCCAAGGACCGTACACGTATCCCGTCGGCCGGCCTCTATAACGAGGAAGGCGAGCTGATCCGCACATATTCGCTCCCTGTGGGCGCCCACCTGCTGATCAACGAGGGCGAGGAACTGAAGCCCGGTCAGGTGTTCGTGAAGATACCGCGCGCATCCAACAGCGCCGGCGATATCACGGGCGGTCTGCCCCGTGTCACCGAGCTGTTCGAGGCACGTAACCCGTCCAACCCCGCAGTCGTATCTGAAATCGACGGTTCCGTAACGTTCGGCAAGATCAAGCGTGGTAACCGCGAGATCACCGTTACCTCGAAACTCGGCGACAAGAAGTCGTACCTGGTGCCTCTGTCGAAGCAGATCCTGGTACAGGAGAACGACTATGTCCGCGCCGGTACGCCTCTGTCGGACGGTGCCATCACTCCGACCGACATCCTGAACATCATGGGCCCGACGGCCGTGCAGGAATACATCGTCAACGAGGTGCAGGACGTGTACCGTATGCAGGGTGTGAAGATCAACGACAAGCACTTCGAGGTGATAGTGCGCCAGATGATGCGCAAGGTACGCATCATCGATGCCGGCGATACCAGCTTCCTGGAGGAGCAGATTGTGGACAAGCGCGACTTCATGGACGAGAACGACTCGATCTGGAACAAGAAGGTGATAGTGGATGCCGGCGACAGCACAAACTATCTGGCCGGTCAGATCATCACGCAGCGCAAGCTGAGAGACGAGAACTCGTCGCTGAAGCGCCGTGACATGAAGACCATGGTGGTGCGCGACGCGCGTCCCGCAACCTCCGAGCAGATCCTGCAGGGTATCACCCGCGCGGCTCTGCAGACCGGAAGCTTCATGTCGGCCGCATCGTTCCAGGAGACCACCAAGGTGCTGAACGAGGCCGCCATCAACGCCAAGACCGACACCCTGGAGGGTATGAAGGAGAACGTGATCTGCGGTCACCTGATTCCCGCCGGTACGGGTCTGCCCGAGTATCAGAAGCTCGTGGTGGCCAACAAGGAGGAACTCGAGGCCCTGCAGCTCACCGACGATCCCAACGAATACCTGGAGATTGACGCCGAAGCCCAGCTTCAGCCCCAGAACTGAAATTACTGACATTGCATAGAAAGAGAGAGAGTCAGGCCCCGCAGGCCCGGCTCTCTTTTTTTGTATGCGCTTGTACCGGATTCTTGATGTGTACCGGTATTTATGTACCGGTATTGATGTTTTAACGGATAAGGAATGGGGATGGGAGTGGCATGGTAATTTTGCTGAAAAAATGAAAGGCAAAATTGTAAGGGTGAAGTTGGGGAAGGATAACCTGCATGACCGGATCAAGGCCCTGCAGCTGTGGCGCCCGGACATAGAACTGCAGGAAGTGGAAGTTAGGGACAAGTCGGCGGAATCGGCGGCATCGACGGAGTCGGCGGGAACGACGAATGCAGAAGCCGCGAACACAACATCCGGAGAGATGTCGGTGGCGTTCGGGATGGTTAAGGCGAAGTTAGAGAACTGGACGTCGGACGTGAGCGGGTATCCGCGTGGCACGGTGAGGTTCAAGTTTCCTGACACTGACCGGGAACGGGTGATGGCCTGGATGAACGGAGATTTCGGCAATGTGTCGGAGCCGGCTTCCGATACGCTTCTGAAAAATGTTACCGGTGCCGTACAGGGGCTGTTGAAGCAGTATATTGCGACCGCTGACGGCCACAATCTGTTCACATCGCCGTTCAAGGTGGGATGGGCGTGGCGTAAGAAAGACGGGACACGCGCAATGACGCAGCCGCTGACGCTGATACAGATTAATCCCGGTTCTCCGGTGCTGCCGATAGTCGACTTCTCGGTGGGTGAGGTGGAGGCCCAGACGCTGAACGATATAATCAACAATCCGTGCAGCCTGCAAATTACGGCATCGTCCATACCAGCCGATTGGGGCGATGTGACACACATCGACATCGTGGCCACACCTCAGGCATCGCTGTTGCCGCAGGATATGCAGGTCACGGGCGTTACTACGGTGATGGTGGGCGAAAAGAGATGCCGGGCGTATCATTACAACCGCCTTGACGACACCGAGGTGTTGGGAACGGCTTCGATACAGAACGATCTGCGCATCATAGCCTCGATACCTGTTGCCGACCTTGCGGACGGTCAGCCATGCGCCGTACAGCTTATTCCCGGTGCCCTGGGCAACTGGAAACTGCTTGACAAATTCAGTACCGGAGGCACAGGCAGCGGTGCCGGAAGCGGTGGCGATGATGACGGAAAGGATGACATCTGGGACAACAAGGAGGATAAATGGGAACCATACATAGACAAGGAGACAGACCCGTTGGACTTGGGTGATCCGGAACGCCGAAAATGGGTGTACATGGCGGCTTTGCGAGGCTGTTTCGACCGTAAGAGCATCCGTATCCGTGTGTATGCCTCGCGTCACAGACAGAACTGGCGTCTGATAGCAGACGGCAGGCTAGGATGGGTGTCGGCGGCCACGCATCAGGGATTCAGATGGTTCAAGGTAAGGATTACGGGATCCATGAACAGGGGCGATTATGTGGATGCAGTCAGCTTCCTCGTGACCCGTTTCAGATAACGTTAAAGCGCTGAGGAACAAAAATCCGGAAGTCATGCAGGGCTTCCGGAAGATAAAACGTTAACATGTATTGTGTTAAATCTGTCAACAAACTTTAAAGGGTCTAACAAATACAGATTCCATACGTTATGTAGGTAAGCAATATGGAAAGTCGGTATATGGTTTCGCGAGAAAGTGTTGCCGATTATGTTTAGTTAGATATAGTTTATAGTGGAATCGCGATAGGGCCGCATTGGTTGCGGCCCTATCTTTTGTGTTATACTGATAAATACATGAAATACAGTGCTATTCGAGATGCTGCCTCAGCGCTTTGGCGGCGTGGGAGCCTTCGGGTAAGGCCCTGAGAATCTCCTGCGCGTCGTCGCGACGCTTCAGCAGGCGGAATGCGAGCATCATGGCGTCCTCCATGCAACGGCTGTCCGCCGCCATGTCGATGCACTCCTGCCGCGTGAACTCCTCCGGGTCCATCAGCCAGGGAGCCAGCAGACGCGATTCGCGCACGTAGCTGTCGTTCCACAGAGTCAGCGCCAGCTCACGGTCGAACCCGATGCGGCGTCCTAATTCCGAAATGGAAGGGACATCGCAGCCGAATATCATCTTGAACGGCGAGCCGCCACGCTTCAGGATGTCGGCCGTGTTGCCGTTGCGGCGGGCGAAAAACCACTGTTTGATTTCAGGTATCTCCATACTGTAACGATTTTACTTGGCACCGCAGCTTGTGGCGCAGCCGTTCTCGCACTTTACCTTGCCGGTCAGGGGCGAATACTGGTCGGACAGACGCATCATCTGCTCCACGTAGCTCTCAGGCCAGGAAATCCTGATGTCTGTGATATTGCCCTTCTGATCCTTCACCGGAGTGTAGACCGGGTTGATGAAGCCTCGGTAGGGAGGAATGTCGAGGGTGGAGAAACGTTTGATCACCTCCTTGTGGAGCTTCGGATCGATCTTGACGGCATACTTCTGAATCAGCTCGTTGCCGCCCTTGTAATCGCCTTCGCTCTTGATGCGCTGCACCTCGCCTAACATCTGGCCGAACAGCTCGCGCATCTTGCGATAGTCGTTGATCTTGACGTAGGTCTTGCCGCCCTTCTTCACCAGTTCTACCACGTCCTTGCCCCCTTTGCCTTTCTTCTTGCCGTGCTCCAGCACCCACTTGGCTATCAGCTGACGGTTGCGCATGTGGGCTTCCTCTACGTCCTTGCCTAATTCGATGCGGTTCAGCTGAGTCATCAGACCGTTCATCATATACTTGTAGTACTCGGCCTGATATGCGTCGGGGTTGTCAAGAATACCGAGCTCCTGCAACTTCGGATCAGCGAGGTAATAAAGCGCGAACAGGTCGGCGCGAGCCTCCTCCAGGGCAGAACCGTTCTCTTTGAGCGCATCCTGGTCGACGCCGGGCAGAAGCTTGCCCGAGGCGTGGCCCAGACACTCGTGCAGGTCGGTGTGGAGCATATCGGTGATGTAGAGATAGTCGTCCAGCATCTTGCGTGTCGGAGCGTCGATCACGAACTCCTCGTTGAAGCCGTTGCCGTGCGAAGCCATCTCGTAAGCCTCGGTGATGTTCTCGATGGTCACGGACTTCGAGCCGTGGGCGGCGCGGATCCAGTTGGAGTTGGGCAGGTTGATGCCGATGGCCGTGGAGGGGAAGGCATCGCCGGCCAGCATGGCGGCGTTGATCACCTTGGCCGACACACCCTTCACCTTCTCCTTCTTGAAGCGCTTGTCAACCGGCGAATTGTCCTCGAAGTACTGGGCGTTGCCCGAAATCTTCTCGGTGCGGTCGGACGACTTGGCGTTCTTGAAGTTGACGTACGATTCCCAGCTTCCGGTCATGCCAAGCGGGTCGCCGTAGCTCTCGATGAAACCGTTCACGAAGTCCACGTCGCTCTTGGTGTCCTCGGCCCAGAGGATGGAGTACTCGTCGAACAGTTTCAGGTCTCCGGTCACGTAATAGTCTATCAGCTTGGTGATGTAAGCCTTCTGAGCGTCGTTCTCGGCATACTGCTTGGCCTTGTCCAGATAGTAGATTATCTTGGCGATGGCAGGGCCGTAGAGACCAGTGAGGTGATAGCGCATCTCGCGCAGGTTGCCGTTCTTGTCTTTAACCACCTTGGCGTTCAGACCGTAGCTTACGGGCGTAGGATCGTTGGGATCCTTCAGTTTGTTGTAGAATTCCTCGACCTCGGCCTGGGTCACGCCCGGACCGTACAGGTTGTTGGCACTGTTCACCACCACGTCGACGGTGCCGTCCTGGTTCACGCGCTTGGCCATTACGGAGGGGTCGAAGATGACGGGAGTCAGCTTAGTCAGCATCGCGTCGAGTGTCTCGCCTTTTTCCAGGGGCAGCTTGGCTGCGGGCAGAGCCTTGACCTGCTCGGTGAAGAATGCCTCGGAGAATTCGGGGGTGAACTTGTCGGTGCTGTAATGGTGGTGTATGCCGTTGCCGAACCATACCTGCTTCAGGTATTTCTCGAATGCCTTGAAGTCCTTGGAATTGCGGTCGCCTTTGTAGTTGTTGTAGATGTTTTCCAACAGCTGGCGGATCTGCAGGTTGTACATGCCGTTCTGGTCCCAGATGATGTCGCGGCCCATCTGCGCGGCCTCGCTCAGATAGTACAGCATCGTCTTCTGGTTCAGTGACAGACGGTCGAACTCGGGCACCTCATAGCGAAGCACCTCGATGTCGGCGAAACGGTCCACATGGTAGTTGAAGTTCTTGTCTACCACTGCGCCGGCCGGCAGTGTCGCTACTGTGCCCATGATGATAGCGGGAATTATGTGTTTCATACGGTTAGAGATTAGAAATTAGCAATGGGGGTGGGGCCTGAAAGGCCCCGGGAGCGGAGCTCCTGACGGAAACGGCTCCGCGAGGGGTAAGCTCCGCGAGGGGGAGTTAAGCTCCGCGAGGGGTTATTCCACCTGGAGGACGAGGCCCTTGAGGTATTCGCCTTCGGGGTGGGCGATGTCGATGGGGTGGTCGGCGGGCTGCGTCAGCTGGTGCAGGATGCGCACGCGGCGTCCGGCCTTGACCGAGGCGGAGAATACAGCCAGACGGAACATCTCCTTGGTGATGGCCTGCGAGCAGCTGAACGTGAACAGTATGCCGCCGGGCTTGATTTTCTCGAATGCTCGGGTATTGAGCCGACGGTAACCTATCAGACCGTTCTTGATTGCGCCGCGATGCTTGGCGAATGCCGGCGGGTCGAGAACTATCAGGTCGTAGTGGTCGGCCGGCATGTCGTTCAGGAACTTGAAGGCATCCTCGGTGAACGAGCGGTGGCGCGAGTCGTCGGGGAAATTGAGCGCGATGTTGGCATCTGTAAGTGCCACGGCCTTGGCCGACGAGTCGACCGAGTCGACCGAAACGGCACCGCCGCGCATGGCGTAAACCGAGAAACCGCCCGTGTAGCAGAACATATTCAGCACATGCTTCCCTTGCGCGAATTTCTCAAGCAGCTTGCGGTTCTCGCGCTGGTCGACGAAGAAACCTGTCTTCTGTCCCTTCAGCCAGTCGATGTTGAACTGCAGGCCGTTCTCCAGCGCGATGTTGCCGTCGTATTGGCCTATGAGGTATTGGTTTTCCGGCTCCAGCTCGGCCTTGAACGGAAGGGTGGAGTCCGATTTATAATAAACGTTCCTGATTCTGGCATCGGGCAGGAGCGTGAGAGCGTCGGCTACTTCGCCGCGAGCGAAGTGCATGCCGGGGCTGTGCGCCTGCATCACGGCCGTGTCGCCGTATATGTCTATGACCAGACCGGGCAGGAAGTCGCCCTCGCCGTGCACCAGACGGTAGCAGTTGTTGTCAGGGCGTATCAGGCCCAGGTCCTGTCGCAGACGGAACGCGGACTCAAGGCGCTGCATGAAGAAGTCGTCGGGCAGTGTGTCGGCGTCAAACCGCAGCATACGCACCGCGATGCTGCCTATCTGGTAATGTCCGCAGCCTAACACGCGTCCCGTGCTGTCCTCCACTGTAACCAGCTCGCCCTCCTTCAGATGGGGCGGCAATGTGGCTATGGCTCCCGAGAATATCCAGGGATGACGGCGGATTACGGATTCCTCCTTGCCGGGCTTAAGCTTTATGATCTTGTGTGGCATATCATTGATATTAGAAGAAACGTAACTTATTTGAACAGCCGGACTATATCCATTCCGTTGGCGTATATCAGCAGGCCGAACAGAATGATCATGCCCACTATCTGGGCGCGTTCCATGAATTTCTCGCTCGGCTTGCGTCGGAAAATCACCTCATAGAGCAGGAACATGACGTGGCCGCCGTCCAATGCCGGTATGGGCAGGATGTTCATGAACGCCAGGGCCACCGACAGGAATGCCGTGATGTTCCAGAATGCAATCCAGTCCCACGACGAGGGGAAGATGGAGCCGATTGCTCCGAAGCCGCCGATGGACTCGGCTCCCTCCTTGGTGAATACCATCTTCATCGACTTGGCATAGCCGGTGAGCTTGTCGGTTCCCATCTCCACGCCGCGAGGCACGGACTGGAGCAGGTTGTAATGAATCTCCTTGCTCTTGAAGAAAGCCGCAGGATTTATCTCCAGTCCGATTCCCATCTTGGAAGACCCGGACAGGGTGACGGTCTTCACTATGGTGTCGAGGCGGGCGCCATTCTTGCGTTCTATTGTAATCGGGATGGTCTGGTTGTCGTGTCCCTTGAGTGTCCGCATGAATCCCAGCAGTTCCGGAGTCGGGATGGTGTCTACGGCTATGATTCGGTCGCCGGGGACGATGCCGGCCTTATCGGCGCCGTCGCCGGTTTGAACCTGGCTCACCTGAGCCGGAATGCGGTAGGTGAAGAAACTGAACGAGGCCGTGTCGGCCTTGGCCTCACGGTCAAGCTGCAGCAGGAAGTCGGACGGTATGTGTACGTCCACCTGCTTGCCTTCGCGCAATACGGTCACCCGCTTGGCCTGGGCCATCTGCATCAGAGCCTCGGCAGGGTTGTCCAGCTCCTTGTAGTCGGCCATCAAGGGGATGTCGCCGTCGCGGAAGCCGGCGTCGAGGGCCACGCCGCTGTACTGCATGCCCATCTTGGCCTCTTTGAATGGCACGTATTTTTCGCCGGTGGCGTATACGATGCCTGCATAGATAAGGATTGCCAGCAGGAAATTGAACAGCACGCCCGCTATCATAATAAGGAGTCGCTGCCATGCCGGTTTGGAACGGAATTCCCATTCCTGGGCCGGTTGCTTCATCTGCTCGGTGTCCATCGACTCGTCGATCATGCCGGCAATCTTGCAGTAGCCGCCCAGGGGGAGCCATCCTATGCCATATTCAGTGTCGCCCCAAAAGCCTTTCTTTTTCTTGGGCTTCGACGTAGCGTTTTCATCCTTGCATTTCAGTTTCCGGGTCTTGCCTAAGCCTCCGATGTATTCCTTGGGCTTCCATTTGAACAGCTCGATCCAGGGGTCGAAGAATATGTAGAATTTCTCCACTTTCACGCCGAAGATTCGGGCGAAGAAGAAGTGCCCGAACTCGTGGATTATGACGAGGAAAGCGAATGCCAGTATCAGCTGGGCTGCCTTAATCAGAAATGTTTCCATTTAAATAATGAGTGGCGTGGCCTGTATCCGGTCACGCGGTGTGAATGTTCATACTGTCGACGATGCCGATGGCAGCCTCCGTGCTGAGACGGTGGGCCTCGGCGATGTCGTCGAGTGAATTGATGCTTGTAATGGGGATGGCCTGCAGTGTTCTGTCGGCCACGGTGTAAAGGTCTGTGAACGGAATGCGTTCCTGCAGGAAAGCCTTTACGGCCACTTCGTTGGCGGCGTTAAGCAGTGTGGGCGCGGTGCCACCGGTGCCTACGGCGTCGAAAGCGAGACGCAGCAGGGGAAATTTCTCCATGTCCGGGAGGAAGAAGGAGAGGTTGGCGTGGTCGGCCAGCGACAGATGATGCTGCGGAGCCGGGAGACGTTCGGGATATCCGAGTGCATAACGGATGGGCATACGCATGTCGGGGTCGGCCAACTGGGCCTTGACCGAGCCGTCGATGAATTCCACCAAGGAATGCACCACAGATTCGGGATGCACCAGGATGTCGATGTTTTCGGGCTGTATGTCGAACAGCCAGCGGGCCTCGATCATCTCGAATCCCTTGTTCATCATCGAGGCCGAGTCGATGGTGACTTTGGCGCCCATGTCCCAGTTGGGATGCTTCAGGGCCTGGGCCGGAGTCACGGTGCTTAGCTCCTCGCGCGGCATGGTGCGGAACGGGCCGCCGCTGGCCGTGAGTATCAGCTTGCGGATGTCCTCGTGACGCTCGCCCTGCAGGCACTGGAATATGGCGGAATGCTCGGAATCGACGGGTAGGATCGAGGCTTTGTTGCGCCGGGCCGTGGCCGTCACTATCTCGCCGGCGGCTACGAGGGTCTCCTTGTTGGCCAGCGCGACGGTCTTGCCGCGTTCCAGGGCGTTGAGCACGGGCGCAAGGCCGCTGTAACCTACCATCGCGCCCACCACGATGTCGTTGTCAAGGTGTCGTGCGGCTTCGGCTATGGCCTCTGCGCCGGCGGCAGTGCCGATGCCCGAACCGTGCAGGGCCTCGCGCAGAGAGGGGAGGGCTGATTCGTCGCCTATCACCACAAAGTCGGGGTGATGGCGTAAGGCTTGCTCGGCCAGCAACTGCCAGTTGCGGCCTGCCGTTAGAATCCGGGCGCGGAAACGCTCCGGATGCGATTCTATTACATCGAGTGTCTGGGTGCCGATGCTGCCGGTACTGCCCAATATCGTTATGTCCTGTTGTGTTGCCATTTCAAAGAGCAAAGTTACTAAAAAAACGGCATACCGCAAAGTTGATGAAAACAGAGGGGCGGGAGAGGAGCGGGAGAGGGGCGGGAGAGGGGCGGGATTGGAGCAGAGCTCCTGACGGAAACGGCTTCGCGAGGGTGTAATACGGATGAAGGGTGGGGGCTATTATAAGGAGGGTGGGGGGCTATTGGGTGGGGCTGCTATAAGAAGGAATAGGGGACGAGAGGGGTGGCGTTGTGCCAGAGGCGGAGCTGCATCCAGCGGGTGGCGCGCGAGTCGGGGCTGGCGGGATAGGCTATGGGCTGGCCGCCGTTGACGGCGTCGCCGTTCACCACCAGAGGGGTGCCCACATGGGAATATGACGATACGAAGCCGCGGGCGTGCTGTATAAGTATGGTGTAGCCGTGCATGGATGCGTGATAGTACACGGCCAGCACTGTCCCGTCGGCCACGGCCTGGATCGGGGCGTCGGATGGGAGCAGTATTGTCGGGTCCACGGCCTTGCGGGAGTTTTCGGGGAAATATGCGTGCGGGGAGACAGGCCCGAAAAGCATCCCGTCGGCGTCGAGCGGCGCCAGCACGGAGATGTTGAACCGTTCGCGCTCGTCCATGGCGGACACGAAGCGCTTTTCGGCCGGAGAGGCATCCGGGAGCATGTCGGGGTCATAGTCGCCGGATATGGAGTCGGCCGGTTCGGTGTCGGTGACGGAACGTCCTGGATTTGAGATCCGGCGGTAGTTTTCGATCCAGGCATTGGTCAGCGCTACCTGTCGCGAAAGCGAGTCAATGCGTATCATGGCTTGCTGCGCCTCGATGCGCTGGGCTTCGGGCACATACGATGGCAGAAGATGTCGCATGGGGGTGTACGCCAGCAGCAGGGCCGTGACGAATATCAGCAGCATGATGATCAGTGACAGGCCGAGCCATATTCGCACGGGCGTAAGGACGAGCGAGACGCGCCGACGCAGGTGCGCCTCGTCTTCAAGGTTGAGCCGGTATATGCGTTTTTGTCTCATTTTTTGCAAAATTATAAAAATATGATGATTTATCAGCGAAATGTTAAAAAAATTAATGGCAATTTGTTTGTAATTCGGAAAAAATGTGTAATTTTGCGCTGAAATGTCGGATTTTAACAATTGCTAAATGCAATGCGTCGCCCGGGAAAGTCCCCGGACGGCTTGGTTGCGCTTGGGATGTTAAAAGATTTCACTATAAATAAAATGACGGCTAAGTATAACTAACCCAAAACCTTAACCCGAAAAAATAAAAAAATAATCGGCTGTCCGAAAGTTAAAACTTGAGTTTGTGCAAACAAATTAAAAGTTCTTAACGTTTAACTGATAAATTGAAAACAAACACATCTAAAATCACAAGTTATGAAAGCTAAGAATCTTTACTACGTGATGGCCCTGTGTGCTGCCGGTGCATTCACCTGCAACAGCGCATCCGCACAGGACGTTTTCGTGGACGATGCTGTTTCGGTAACGGAGTTTACCTGCGACAACAACGACCACTATTTCTCGAATTGGCGTGACAACTGGTTCATCGAGGTCAGCGCCGGCGGCAACCAGCCTCTGGTAGAGCGCGGACTCGCAGCAGACCAGATGAAGAGCGTTGACGGCGCTCTCTGGACCGGTACATACAGTGTAGGTTTCGGCCGTTGGGTATCTCCCTACATCGGATTCCGTTTCAAGGGTATCGGTGGCTCGATCCACTACTGCTATCCCCAGCCAAACCAGACCACAGGCGAGGGTTTCATGCACATGAAGGCCGCCAACCTGCAGGTTGAAATGCTGTGGGATATGTTGAACTCCATCAGCTACAACCCCAAGCGTGTGTTCAGCATCATTCCGTTCTTCGGTCTTGGTGGTGGCGTAAGCTGGGATTTCACCAACAAAGGTCACAAGGTTGGCGAGATTCCCGCTGCATGGCCCGCAGAGCACGCAAAGCGTGTACAGTGGACTCTCCCTGTATCCGCAGGTATCCAGTTCCGTTTCCGTCTGTGCAAGTATGTTGACTTCTTCGCTGAGGCCCGCGCACAGTTCTATGGCGACAACTGGAACAACATCGCACGCGGTTGCTCCGTCGACGCTCTGGTAAGCGCTATGGGCGGTTTCAACTTCAACATCGGCGGCCGTGGCTGGAACACATTCAACGAGTGCAACTATGTATCGCAGATCGCCGCTCTGAACGGTCAGGTCAACGACCTCCGCGCCCAGCTGCTGGCTTGCGGTCAGGAAGTGGCTGCCCTCCAGGCTCAGCTCCCCTGCCCCGAGGTACAGAAGGATTGCGTGAACGCTCCTCTGATGAGCACCGTTCGCTTCATGATCAACTCCGACAAGATCATGCCTACCGAGGAGGTTAACGTCTACAACATGGCCGAGTGGCTGAAGGCTAACCCCAACGAGAAGATCATGGTTGTAGGTTACGCCGACAAGGATACCGGTACAGCCGAGTACAACATGGGTCTGTCCGAGCGTCGTGCCAACGCTGTTGCAAAGGCTCTGACCGACACTTACGGAATCGCAGCAGATCGTCTGACTGTTAAGTGGGACGGCAGCGATGTTCAGCCCTACAGCACCAACGACTGGAACCGTATCGTAATCTTCACTCAGAAGTAATCGAGACTTATAGAAATAAGGAAGGCCGCGCCCTGTGCGCGGCCTTTTTTGTGTTATATGCGGTCTGCTTTTATGGCACATATTCATGTCCGCCTTACAATATGACAGGAAGTTGTGAAGAAAACCGCAGAAATATGTCAAGCAACATGTTTTTTTGTTTGGTAAACTTGAAAAAAGGTTGTAAGTTTGCAATGGAGTTGTAAGGCCGGTGGTTTTATCGGTCGAGACACCCCCAATGGAAACCTAACAGGGCACAGGAAGTGCCACATTTACTTAAATCGAAGTATATGAAAATCAACGAAATCATGGCCGGCCTCGAGGCAAGGCATCCTGGAGAGAAGGAATTCCACCAGGCAGTGCGTGAGGTTTTACTGTCAGTGGAGGATGTGTACAACCAGCATCCGGAGTGGGAGAAGGCACGACTGATAGAGCGCATGGTGGAACCCGACCGCATCTTCACGTTCCGCGTGACGTGGGTAGACGACAAGGGCGAGGTTCAGAACAACATAGGCTATCGCGTGCAGTTCAACAACGCGATCGGCCCGTACAAGGGAGGCATCCGTTTCCACGCTTCCGTCACACTGTCCATCCTGAAGTTCCTGGGCTTCGAGCAGACATTCAAGAATGCCCTGACCACACTGCCTATGGGTGGCGCCAAGGGAGGTTCCGACTTCAGCCCGCGCGGCAAGAGCGACGCCGAGATAATGCGTTTCTGCCAGGCCTACGTGCTTGAATTGTGGCGCAACCTTGGTCCCGACCGCGACGTTCCCGCCGGCGATATCGGCGTAGGCGGCCGCGAGGTAGGATATATGTACGGTATGTACAAGAAGCTGGCCCGCGAGAACACGGGTACTTTCACCGGCAAGGGTCTGTCGTTCGGCGGCAGCCGCATCCGTCCGGAGGCTACCGGTTTCGGCGCACTCTATTTCGTTGAGAGCATGCTGAAGGACCTGAACACCGACATCAAGGGCAAGACCATCGCCATATCCGGATTCGGCAACGTGGCCTGGGGCGCAGCCAAGAAGGCTACCGAACTCGGCGGCAAGGTGGTGACTCTGTCCGGTCCCGACGGATACATCTACGATCCCGCCGGTCTGAACGACGAGAAGATAGAATATATGCTTGAGCTCCGCGCATCGGGCAACGACATCGTGGCACCGTACGCCGACAAGTTCCCCGGCTCCACGTTCTTCGCAGGACGCAAGCCCTGGGAGCAGAAGGTGGACATCTGCCTGCCCTGCGCCACACAGAACGAGGTGAGCGAGGCCGACGCCAAGATGATAGTCGACAATAAGGTGATGATGGTGGCCGAAGTTTCCAACATGGGCTGCACCGCCGAGGCTATCGACTACTTCATCTCCAACAAGCTGCCGTACGCACCCGGCAAGGCTGTAAACGCCGGAGGTGTGGGCGTATCCGGCCTGGAAATGAGCCAGGATGCCGAGCATCTGCAGTGGAGCGCCGCCGAAGTGGACAAGAAGCTGCACGAGATGATGCTCAACATCCACGAGGCTTGCGTGGAATATGGTCGTCAGGAAGACGGTTACATCAACTACATGAAGGGCGCCAACATCGCCGGATTCATGAAGGTGGCCGACGCCATGATGGCTCAGGGTATAATCTGATAATATCCGATTGATTATAATATCCAACTAATCCAAAAACAGCGGTATCTGCTTGACTGCCGCTGCTATCTTCACGATGAGCGAAGATACGGACGATAGAATGAAGGAGCATGGTGTGCGCCCTACGGCGGTGCGCAGCATGCTCCTTAAACTTTTTGACCGTGTGCCGGGACCTGTGTCCGCCCAGCGGATAGAATCGGAACTCGACACCGTGGACCGCTCCACCATCAGCCGTTCGCTGACATTGTTCGTGCAGAAAGGGTTGCTGCACGTGATAGACGACGGGAGCGGCACCCCGAAATATGAGGTATGTCCCTCGCACCATCACCACAACCCCAACGACGGCCACATGCACTTCCACTGCCGCAGATGCGGCCGTACCATCTGCCTGGAAGGCAACCCTCTGCCCGATGTTAATCTGCCCGAGGGGTTCGAGCCGGACGGCATAAACTGCATCATCACCGGCCTCTGCCCCCGTTGCAGTTGAGATGTTTTTGCACAGCCTGTGCATCTTCTTTGTCGTAACTTTGCATCGTAATCAATACGATATTTGTTGTAAACTATAAAAAGAAGCAAGGTTATGGCACACACACATACTGATAATTCTGTAGATTCGCATACAGACAGTGACGGACACGGACATTGTCATGGAGGGCATTGCCACCATCACAATCACAATCACGATCACGACGGCAGTCAGGAAGGCTGGCGCGTGTTTGCGCGCGAGATAATCAGCGGTGTGCTGCTGGTGCTATGTCTCGTGCTTGAACATACCGGCGCGTTTGCATCGATGGGCGCGGCCATGGGAATCAACGCCTCGGGCTTCGATTGGCTTTCGATGACGGCCTATCTCATAGCGCTTCTGCCGGTGGGATGGCCGGTGGTCGTAGAGATGTTTCGGTCGTGGGGCAGCGGGAGCGTGATGAACGAATTCACGCTGATGGTGGCCGCATGTGTCGGTGCCTTTATAATCGGAGAATACCCAGAAGGAGTGGCCGTGCTGCTGTTCTATGCCATAGGGGAGAAGCTCGAGGACGTGGCGTCGGACGATGTGCGCCGTCGCGTGCGTTCGCTGTTGGGCCGCATTCCTGATAGCGCCACCGTCATCGACAACGGTGAGCGCCGCAAGGTCAGCCCCAAGAATCTGCCCGTCGGCACCCGTATCATAGTTCAGCCCGGCGAGCGTGTGCCCATCGACGCCAAGCTGGAAGGCAACGACCCCGTCGATTTCGATACCGCCGCCATAACAGGCGAGTCGGTGCCCCGGTCGTTCAGTCCCGGCCAGGAACTGCCGTCAGGCATCATACCTGTCGACAGACCGATAGAGGCCACGACTGTGCGAGAGTTCGACAACTCGTCCATGACGCGCATACTCAAGATGATAGAGGACGCGCAGGCCGGCAAGTCGCATACCGAGACGATGCTGCGCCGTATCACCAAGTGGTACACTCCAGCGGTATTCGCATTGGCGTTGTGCGTGTTCTTCATTCCGTGGATTGTGGCCGGCGTGCAGGGCGTAGCGTTCGATTGGCAGACATGGTTCCGTCGCTCGCTGGTGTTCCTGGTATGCTCGTGTCCCTGCGCCTTGGTGGTGAGCATCCCGCTCAGCTACTTCGTGTCGCTCGGCACCGCCTCACGCTTGGGATTGCTGTTCAAAGGCTCGAAGTATCTTGACGGCATGGACCGGCTGAAGAACGTGGTGTTCGACAAGACCGGCACGCTGACCACCGGAGAGTTTCACGTAAGCGTCGTCAAACCGGCCGAAGGCGTCGACGCCGATACATTGGTCTCTCTTGCAGCCGCCATCGACTCCGATTCCACCCATCCGCTTGCCAGGTCGATATGCGCGTATGCCGCATCCAAGGGCGATAAGGTACCTGTGGCTGCCGGTGTCAAGGCCGTTCGTCACGGCGTGCGGGGCACGATAGACGGCACGGAGGTGTCGGTAGGCTCAGGCACGCTGATGGAGACGCTTGGCGTCAAGGTGCCGGAATCGTCCGAGCCGGGTTCGCGTATATGCGTGGAACGTGACGGAAAGTATTTAGGCTCGATATACCTGGAAGACACCGTGAAGGAGGAGGCCGCCGAGGCCATAGCCAATCTGCACAGGCTTGGCATCAAGGTGACGATACTGAGCGGCGACCGCAAGGAAGCCGTGGAGCGTGTGGCCCGTCAGGTCGGCGCCGATGCATGGCAGGCTGAGATGCTGCCCGAGGATAAACAGAAGAAGATAGACACGATGCATCGGCAGGCGCCTACGGCCTTTGTGGGCGACGGCATCAACGACGCTCCGGCCATCGCAGCCTCCGACGTGGGCGTGGCCATGGGCACGATGGGTACCGGTATGGCGATGGATACAGCCGACGTCATCATATCGGGCGACAACCTGAAGTATCTGGCCCGCGCCGTGCTGCTTTCGCGGCGCGTCAAACTGACCGTGGCCGAGAACGTCACGTTCGCGCTGCTGGTCAAGGCCGTGGTGATGATTTTAGGCGCATTCGGCATCGCCACCCTGTGGGCTGCCGTCTTCGCCGACACTGGCGTCACCCTCATCACTATCCTCTTTACCCTGCTGATGCTACGCAAAGTCCCGATGTGATCTGTCGATTGAAAATTTGCATAGTAGTGGCGTAGGTACTCCGTGCCCGCGCCACTATCCGTCAATGTCCGTTTATGAAAATTTTTAAAATATTTTAAAATTTATTTGTGATAAATAAAAATAATTCATACCTTTGCGACTATAAATATATACATTAAAAGGGCAATAACGCACACAAAAGCCGCCGGCAGATTGAAAATAGTATAGACTAAGTGCAAAATTGAACTCATTGTAAGTAAAACCTACATAAAGTAATCGCACTGCACACGCCTTAAGACGGAACATACAGGTCCGTAATTAATCCTTATCTTGCGAATAAGTGATTGAAATCAGACCTGCGATGAATATAAAGGGAAATAACGACAAATAACGACTTTAAAAGCCATGAAACAAATCTTTGCATTATCGGCAGCCGCAATGCTGCTGGGAGTAGTCTCCTGTTCGCAGGAGGAGATCGCCGGGCCGCAGGGCGACGGGAACGTGACATTCACAGTCACGATCCCCGAGAAAATGGGCACCCGTTCGTTTGCCGACGGACTTACCGCCAACGACCTTCAGATGGCGGTGTATGACGCCGAGACCGGTTCGCTTGTCATGACGCCCGATGAACAGAAGTTCAGCGAGGGCGCCTCCGGTGCGCTTACCACCACCGTGTCAATGAACCTTGCCTCGGGCCGCAGTTACAAGATTGCTTTCTTCGCACAGCACAAGGATGGCGGGGCATATACCTTCAATCCCGACAGTAAGACCATTGCCGTCAACTATGGCGCGATGACCGGGACTTACAACACCGACGCATTCGACTGCTTCTATACGCTGTACGAAACCGGAGAAATCACCGGTGCCATCAATCATGCCGTGACGCTGACACGCCCCGTGGCGCAGGTTAACTGGGGAACATCCGATCTGGCCGAGCCGGCTGTCGTTGATCCCAACGCATACGGAGCGGATGCCGCTAACCTTGTGTCCGAAGTGTCGACTAAGGCTTATACCACGTTCGATATGTTCAGCGGCGATGTGACAGGCGAAGCCGAGGAAGTGACGCTGCCGTATCTTGCACGTCCGGCAGACGAGGAAAATTTCCCTGTCCAGCCCGATAAATACGCATACGTCTCCATGCAATACCTGTTGGTGCCCGCAGCATCGTCTGTGATAGACATAACACTGAAGACGGCCAACAGCACTACGGCCGAAAAGCCGTTGAGCACAGTGGCGGTGACCAATGTGCCGGTGCAGGCCAATTACCGCACCAATATCTACGGCGCGCTCCTGACAAATCCCAATTATTTCACTGTAACCAAGGATGAAAACTGGAACGACAGCTATGATTTCCCTGTTGTGCCGGTAGAAGTGAAAAGCAACGAGGAGCTGGTAGCCGCATTACAGAATGGCGGAAACTATGTGATACCGGAAGGCGAGAGCCTGACCATGCCCGATGTAACCACGACCGTGCAGTTGTCAAAACCTCTGAAACTTCAGGTGAATGGCACGATGTCGCTAACCAGCGGAGAAGATGTTAAGAAATACAGCAACATGACTTATTTCAAGGTCAACAGTTATGTCGAAATCAAGGGAGAAGGCACGATTGAAGCCAATGGCGGAGATTTCCTGTTCTCATGTGGAAATAACGGTAAACTTGAAATAGATGGCGTGGATATTGTGTACAATTGTCAAGAAAAAGCTGCGAACAGGGCTGCTATCAACACTGGTGTAAATCCTGTTACAATCAAGAACAATACGATTACTACGAACTGTACGGCAGTGCGTCACAACAGTTCCGGTACACTCACAATGGAGAATACCACTATAAATGTGAGTCTCCGCAGTGATGGCGGCAATATGTGGGGCGCCATAGAGTCAAAAGGGAATGTGAACCTGACAAATGTAAAGATTAACAGTAAGGCACGGGCTATTGAGATAGATGTTTCGCCAGAAGATAAGCCATTTGATGCTATGCTGAAAGACTGTGAGTTCTATGCTGAAGCTGACCGTGTACTTTATGTATCTTCGGCGTGTGTTGCAGGTTCAAAGCTGACGATAGACGGTGGCAAATATTCTTGTAAAAATTCAACTGGCACAAAATATGAAGCACCCATCGTTTTCGATAACAACAGAGGCGGAAAGAGATTTGACTGCAACATCATTTCGGGTGAGTTCGTGAAACAGCCGTGGGGATTCCTGGGAGGATCATGGCCTAATTATACAGACGACGATCCCTCCGTATATCTTGCTCCGGGATCGGTATGGGAGGAGATAACCCCCGCCGCAACCAATCCGGTATATACCTGGCGAGTAGTAAAGCAATAATAGCGATGCCGAGATTCAGGAGGCTGTGCCGTCGCGGCACAGTCTCCGCCTCAGCGTATTAATCTGTAAAATCCCCTGAATCCGGTGTAATATTAACCTGTTACCGTGAAGAAATATATCCTAACAATACATACGTGCATCCTTGCACTGGTGCTGGCCACAGGCATCAGCGCGTCGGCGCTAAGCCGGGATGAACACGAGTTCGCGTCAGGCTTCGGCATCAACAAGAGCAGCCTGGTGATTGACGACGGCCTGGAGAGTCTGGGACGCCGGGTCGCCGACTGGCACAAGGCCGGTCATCTCGAACGGTTTGATGTGTGTGGCTACTCGTCGCCCGACGGACCGTATGCCTTCAACGCCCGGCTCGCCGCAGATCGTGCCGAAGCGGTACGCAGGTATTTCAACCGGTATTGGGGTATCCCGGTCTCGCTGATCAATGTCAGCAATGTGGCCGAGGACTGGGATACGACCCGCGAGCTGATAGCCGCCGGCGACATCGGCGACAAGGACAGCATTCTTGACATCATCGACAACGAGCCGGACTGTGACCGCCGCGAGGCTGAGTTGCGCAGTTATGACGGGGGCAAGGCATGGCGCCGGCTGGCAGCCGAGGTATTTCAGCAGGTGCGCCGAGCCAGGATTGTGGTAGTCACCGACGAAGGGGAGTTTGAAGCTGTCCTGACCGACGAAGGCACCACTATCGAGACTGTAGAACAACCTGTTGTGGAAGAACCCGTTGCGGAACAGCCGGCAGCAGAACCCGTAGCCGAAGTTCCCGTCGCAACAGACACGGTGCCGGCCGCGATCGAAATGCCGGTGTGGCAGCGCCACGCATATCTCAAGACCAACGTGCCGGCATGGTTCCTGCTCTGGATCAACCTCGCCGGCGAGTACGACATAGCCAGGCACTGGAGCGTAAACCTCTCCATATATTACAGCGGCTTCGACTACTTTCAGCGCACGCGCAAGTACCGCACGTTCGCGGTGATGCCCGAGGTGCGCTACTGGTTCCGTCCCGACAACCAGGGATTTTTCGTAGCCCCGCATTTCGGATTGGGATGGTACAACGTGGCGTTCGAAGGCGCATACCGTTATCAGGACCATGACGGGCGTACCCCGGCCGTTGGCGGCGGCGTCAACGCCGGCTTCCGCTGCAACATCAGCCGCAACAAGCGGTGGCGCCTGGAATGTTCCCTTGGTTTCGGCATATACGCCCTGGACTACGATATGTTCGTGAACAAGGCCAACGGACTGCTGGCCGGGCGCAAGAAGCGTACCTTTTACGGCATAGACAATGCCGCCCTGTCGGTGTGCTATATGTTTGACGTCAGGAAGAAAGGAGGCAGGAAATGAAACCTTCGGGATTCATGTCACCGGCATTCCGGCTTCTGACAGCGGTCATTGTGCTGACAGGCGTTATGACGCTGACCTCGTGCGTGCACGAGTTCCCCGAGAACACAATGCCGAAGCGTGACATCACGCTGACCATCCGTCATCTTCAGGAATGGACGCATACCGAGATGACCGTTACGCGTCAGGATGCCGCCGCCACGGTGTGCCGCTATCATCTGAAGGCATACCCCGCCGGACTGGACCGGGTGCCGGCGGCCGAGTTCGTTTTCTTCCGGACCGACCTGGACCGTAACGATTTCACCGTGACCATCCAGCTGAGCGAGGGGGACTACGACCTGTATTGCTGGAGCGATTATGCCGATGCCGCGCAGCAGTCGTCTTATTTCTTCGACTCGTCGGAATTCCACAACATCATATATGCCGAGCCGTATAACGGCAATAACGAGCTGCGCGACGCATTCCGCGGCAATGTGTCGTTTACGGTGGCCAGCACCATGAACGCCGAGTATCATCAGGAAGTGGAGATGACTCTGGAGCGGCCTTTCGCCCGATATGAGTTCCGCGCCACCGACATCAGCGATTTCGTGGACCGCGAGATGACACGCCGCAATATCTCGAGAGGCGATGAGCCGGGAAACGGCCCTCCGGCCAATGTCGAGCACCGGCTTCCCAACATCAACCGGTACCGCATCCGGATGGTGTACTCAGGCTATATGCCCTCAAAGTTCGATAACTTCCGGAACAAGCCCGTGGATTCTGCCACCGGCATGAGCTATGACGCGCAGATCAGCATACTTTCCGACGATGAGGCGCGCCTCGGGTTCGACCATGTTATGGTGAACGGGCACGAGTCGAGCGTAGCCGTCGCCATGGAGGTATATGACCCCGACGGCGAGCTGATAGGCAGCACGGCCACCATCAACGTGCCCACCAGGCGCGGACGCAACACCATAGTGCGCGGACGCTTCCTGACGTCGCAGGCCACCGGTGGCGTGGGTATCGACCCCGGCTTTGACGGTGAATACAATATCGAGCTATAACAAATTGCACATCAACAAACTAATAATAACAACATGAAAAAGTTTTTTGCATTTGCTACGACAGCGACAATGCTGTTCGGCTTCGCGTCGTGTTCAAGTGAGCTGGACGCCCCGGCAGCAGGGGGCGACGGCAACGTGAACTTCAGGGTAACGCTTCCAGGCACTCCGGGCACACGTGCTTTCTCCGACGGACTCACCGCCGAGAACCTGCAGGTGGCCGTCTATGACGTCACCGATCCCGACAATGTAGTGCTTGCCACAACCAAGGAACAGGATTTCGAGAACTCGCTGCAGACCACCGTAAACCTGAACCTGGCCAACGGGCGCAGCTACAGGATTGCCTTCTTCGCCAGCCTGAAGGACGGCTCTCCCTACACCTTTGACACCGCGAACAAAAAGATTACGGTGGACTACGGCAAGATGACCGAGTACAACAGCACCGACAGCTACGACTGCTTCTATCAGATGTTCGAAACCGGCAAGGTCACCGCAGCCATCAACGAGACCGTCACCCTCTACCGTCCCGTGGCACAGATCAACTGGGGTACCTCCGACCTGAAAGAAGATGTACTGAAGGTTATCTACGGAGCAAACGACCTGGAGAACCTTTACATCAGGGTCACGACTATGGGCTATACCGAGTTCGATATGTTTGCAAAGGATGTTGTAGAGGGCACACAGGTGGACGTGACATACGGATTTGCCGCACGTCCCGCCGCAGCCGAGAACTTCCCGTATCAGCCGAAGGGTGATGACGGCGAACCGGTTAAGACCTACGACTATCTGTCGATGCAGTATCTGTTGGTGCCCCAGGCATCGTCGCTGGTAGATCTGAAACTGGAGTCTGCCGCATCGGCCACGGCCACTGACGCAATCGCCGTGGTGAACGTTCCCAACGCCCCGGTACAGGCCAACTTCCGTACCAACATCTTCGGCGCCCTGCTTACCAACCCCGCGGAATTCAACGTGGTCAAGGAGCAGAATTACGAAACACCTGACTATAACGTTGCGTGGAACGGCGAAGTGGACAAGAACATTCCATCGGAGGATGTGGCCGGTGTCACTACATACACCATCACGACTCCCGCTCAGTTGGCAGGACTTTCCGCTTTGGTCAAAGAGGGCGATACCTTCAAGGGCAAGGTCGTGAAGCTCGATGCAGACCTTGACATGAACAATGAGGTGTTCACTCCGATCGGCTACTTCTCAAGCAACGGCGCATACGGTTTCGCAGGCACGTTCGACGGTAACGGCAGGACCATCAGCAACCTTAATTGCGTCGAGGTGCCCAATGGCGACAGCAATGCGGCCGGACTTTTCGCATACATCAAGAGCGGTGCCGAAATCAAGAATCTTACAGTTGACGGCGCCAAGGTAATGGGTACTCATTTTGCCGGCGTCATCTGTGGATACGCTCATGCCGGTGATGCCGCTAATCTTAAGATTACGAACTGTACCGTTAAGAATTCATCGGTAGAGTCTTCAATGGGCGTGAATGGAAATGACGGCGACAAGGCCGGAGCCATAACCGGTTTCCTCCAGAAAGGTGAGGTGACCGGCTGTACGGTCGAAAATGTCACTGTCGAGGCAATGCGCGATTGCGGTATGTTCGTAGGCTGCATATCGCAGGCCGCTTCCCAGGCCACAAAAGTTCTGAACAACCGTGCCACTAACTCTACGTTTACCGTCAAAGGAAATGCCGCCGAGGCTCTTGGCACGGAAGTGGGCCGTACAGTCAACAGGGGTTCTGTCATTGTATCCGGAAATACATTCACCGGCTGCACCATGAATGTGGCGGACTTCGACTGCCGCGAGGCATCGGGCGACAAGCAGTTCATCAACATCACCTGCAAGCCCGGAGTGACACTGAACATAGTCAATGTGAAATCCCGCGGTATGTATGTGACCCAGCCCAACACCGAGAAGGTGACCGTAAAGAACTGCACGTTCACCAAGGCTGCCGAACTTGGAGACAAGAACAGTAAGAGCTATCTGTGCCGTAAGGGTATCGAGATAATCAGTACCAAGAGCGATGCGACAGCCAACGCGGAGATTACAGGTTGTGATTTCCAGAGCACGTTCGGCCATTCGATACAGTTCCAGAACTATGCGGATGTGAATGTGGTAGTGAAGGGCAATAAGTTCGCAGGCTGGGGCCAGAAAGAGGAGACTCAGGACGACATCGAGACATCGTGCGCTATCGTGGTTTGCGGCGCATCTCTTTGTGACACTCCCGAAGCTCGTCAGGCATTTGTTGATCAGTTCCTGAAGGACAACACCTGCGCCTCGAATTATACGAAGAATGATTTCAAATATGGTTATGTGCGCCTCGACACGAAGCCTGCGTATGTAGCCAACGAGCAGGGCGAAATTACTCAGAGGTAAGAATCCCTTGGCTTGTACAACGGAATCGTTAAATCGGTTTAAAAGTAAACACACTCTTAATTACTGAAAAATGCGAAAGCCGGGAGCGCCACACAGACGCTCCCGGCAATGTTTTTACTCGTCACTCGTCACTATTACTTATTCATTGGCGAGGGCCAGGTCGAGGATTTCCGCGGGGGTGGAGACGATGTGGTCGGCGTAGGCCGACTTCAGCTCCGAGACGGGACGGAAGCCCCATGTCACACCCACCGACTCCACGCAGGCGCGGCGCGCCGTCTCCATATCCACCGCCGAGTCACCGCAATACAGCACATCCCGCTTCGGACACGGGTGGTCGCTCAGTGCCTGGAACACAATGGAAGGGTCCGGTTTCTTGGGACGGTCCGACACTTCGCCAAGGATTGCCGCAAACTCTATGTCGGGGAAGTAATGCCTGATGATGGCGTCCACGGCTTTCTGGTATTTGTTGCTGGTCACGGCTATGGCTATGTCGTGGTCGCGCAGGTCAAGCAGAAGCTCCGGGATACCGGGATAGGGCTTGGTCATGTCGGTGCAATGCCGGTCGTAATACTCGCGGAACGAGGCCAGCATGGCGTCGATGGTCTCCGGCCCCGCGTCCGGCTGGGCGCGCTCCAGGAGCTTGCGCACACCGTTGCCTACCATATAGTTGTAGGCCGACAGGGGATGGGTGGAGAACCCCGCTTCCTTCAAGGCATGGTTACAGGCGTTGCCGAGGTCGGCTATAGTGTTGAGCAATGTGCCGTCAAGGTCGAATATCACAAATTTTTTCATATCGTAGTCTGTTCAGAAAGGATAACCTATTGAGAATTCAGAAAGGATAACCGATTGAGAAATGAAATGCGTGGTCGCGTCTCCATTCGGGATGTATCAGCGGCCAGGGCTCGGCGTTGATGGCCGGGTTGTGCGCTTTCATGCCCAGGTCGAAACGGATCAGGAAGTAGTTGAAGTCCAGACGTATTCCGGCTCCGTAGGCCAGTGCAATCTGCTTATAGAACGAGTCGAACCTGAACATCCCCTCGGGCTGGGTGGCGTAGTTGCGTATGGTCCAGATGTTGCCGGCGTCGACAAACAGCGCGCCTTCCACCACCCAAAACATTTTAACGCGGTATTCCACGCTTAGGTTCAGCCTGATGTCGCCGCACTGATGGATGAAATCGGACTGAGAGTTGGTTGCGGGATACCGTCCCGGTCCGAGCGTGCGCACCGACCAGCCGCGCACGCCGTTTGCCCCGCCGCCGTAGAACCGCTTCTCGAACGGAAGGATGCTGGAATTGCCATAAGGCACCCCGATGCCGAAGCCTCCGTGACAGGCCAGCGAGTTGCGGCTGTCGAACGTGCGCAGATACGTGAAGTCGCCGTCGGCCCGCACATACTGCGAATAGCGGATGCCGAACACCTTGTAGGGATGCTCGTGGAACTGCCGCTTGGGGTTGATGATCCGGTTGATGGCAAACAGCAGGTTGCCCGCTATCTCCACGTTGGTGCGGAACGTGAGTATGTCGCGCTGCAGCCGCCGGCGTATGCCGGGCAGTTCCTGACGTTTGGTGGTGTGGTAGAACTGGAAGCCCGAGCGCAGTATGAAGTGGTCCTCGTAGCTGTAGCGCAGCAACGGATTGTCGGGTGCTATCTGGTCGATGAAGTCGTTGGTGCTGGCCGGCAGGTACACGTACGACACATCGAGTGGAGTCCATACATAACGCGACGGGTTGCGGCGCGACGTCCATTTGTAGTTCCAGCCCACGGCCGATACGATGCGTGTGTATTCAGGCCGTTCCTGGTAATTGATCGACATGTTGAACTCCGTAGACGCCTTGATGCGGCGCTTGAAGCTTTCGCGCAGGAACGGAATCTTGAACTTGGGGAACACCACGGAGGCGTCCACGCCGTATTCCATGAAGCGGTTGTGGATGAAACCCTCGAGGTTGCCGTTCAGCGCCTGATACGAACCGCGCGCCCTGAGGTTCAGCGTCTCGGAGCCTTTGCCGATGTTGCGGTGTGCGTAAGCCAACGCCAGCGCCACGCCGAAGTCACCCTCCGAGTTGGTGCCCTCCACTTCCGCGGATATCGACTGGCTTTTGCCCGGAGTCAGCAGGATGTAAACGTCAAGCAGCCCGTCGGTGCCGATGGAGCCTGCGGGCATGAGACGGATGTTGATGAATTTCAGGATGGAGAGGCGTCCGAATGCGGAGTAGGTGTTCTCCAGGTCGTTGACGCTGTACGGGCGTCCGGGGGTGAAGAAGCAGTTTTCGTTCAATACGCCGGGCCGGAGATAGCGTTTGTCGCCGTACAGTACGGTTACGTTCCTGTAATGCACCGTGTCCTTGGCCTGATACTCGCGCGGATCAGGGCAGTCGGCGCCGTTATAGTCGGGAATGCAGTACACGTTGCGCACCAGATAGCGGTGATGCCTCGTTATGTCCAGTCCCCGCTGTCCCGATTCCTTGGAGGGGGGACGGACGAACATGGTCAGGTCCACCAGCTTGGAGCCGGCGGCGGTGTCGGCCGTAAATGTGACGTATTCCTTGCCGAAAGCCCAGTAGCCGCTGTTCTGCATACGGCGTGTCACCAGGTCGCGCTGCTGTTCCAGCAGGTTGCGGTCCAGCCGGCCGCCCGGACCGACAGGGAACAGGAGCGAATCGCGCATCACTATTTCGCGGATGGTGTCGTTGGGGAAGGAATACGCGATGCTGCGTATAGTGTGCGGCTGTCCGGCCTCGATGGAATATAGCAACCGGGTGCGCTTTCTGCGGTAGTCGGGAAATGAGTCTGTCACGATGGTTGCGTCCAGGAAGCCGGCGTTGTTGACGGCGCGCAGCAGCTGGCGTTCGTCGCCGGCGGTGGCCTCGGCGTTATAGATTACGGGGGGCTCGCCCAGACGGCGCACCCACTTGTTCCACCACCGCGTGGAGTCGCGGCCCGACATGTTATAAACTCCGAGACGAAGCTTGGCGATGTTCAGGAACCGGTTGTTGGGACGCTGGTGTACGTAGGTCTGCAGCTCGCGGTTGGTCAGAGTCCCGGACGAATCGTTTACCTCCACCTTGACGTCGTCGAGAAGCAGGCTGCCGTCGGGCACGAATTTGGTGGACGAACACGACTGCAGCAACGCCATGGCGCACCACAGCATGCCGGCACATAGCCATGCTGCAAAGTTGTGTATGAATCCTGTCCTGTAGCCCATCACGGGGAGTGTTTATGTCAGTCGTTCTGTTTTTTTGCCGAAACCGGGGTTTACCTTGATTTTAAGGCAGACCGCGAATGTGGCGATGCAGCATACCATGACCCACCAGAAGAAGTTGACGTATCCCTGCGGGCCATCGAGTCCGAAGATACTGTACCGGCTCAGCGTCTCGTGGATCCAGCCCGCGAACATGCCCGGCACCATAAGCCCCATGAACGCGAACGCGGTGCAGAACGAGAAGTGCGAGGTCTCGCTCTGGCCTTTGCTGAAGTATATCAGGTACATCATGAACGCCGTGTAGCCGAAGCCGTAGCCGAACTGTTCGATTCCGATGGCCATGCATATCAGCACGAAGTTCTGAGGCTGGAACATGGCCAGGAAACAATAGAATATGCATGGCAGCGTCAGCGACAGCGCCATTGGCCAGAGCCATTTCCTGAAGCCACCTTTGGCTATGGCCACTCCGCCGAGGATGCCGCCGGCCAGCAGGGCGAGAACGCCCACCCATACGTTGACCAGACCGAGCTGTATGGTGGTAAGGCCAAGGCCTCCTTCGGCACGGGGCGCCAGCAGGAACGGCTGCGTCAGCTTCAGGCACAGGGCCTCGGGCAGACGGTACAGCAGCATGAAGCACAGGGCCGTGACGATGTGCGGCTTGCGGAAGAAGCTGACGAATGTCATGCAGAAATTCCTGACGATGCTGCGTGTCGTGACGCCGGGCATCGGCTTGTCATTGGGGCTGTGGGGGAGTATGAGCCAGTCGTACAGCGTGATGCACAGAAACAGCACCGACAGGGCCACGAACACCATGCTCCACGACGACGACACGGCCATCCCTTTCTGCTGCATATATCCCGCCCACATCACGAGACCTCCCTGCCCGAACAGCGAGGCGAGGCGGTAGAAGGTGTTGCGCACGCCCACGAAGGCCGCCTGCTGATGCTGGGTGAGGGCCAGCATATAATATCCGTCGGCGGCTATGTCGTGCGTGGCCGACAGGAACGCCATGATCCAGAACACCGCCAGCGTGCCGGTGAAGAAGAACGGCGCGGGCAGCATGAACGCCACCGCCGCCATGGCCACGCCCAACAGCAGCTGCATACTGACTATCCAGGCGCGCTTGGTCTTGAATATGTCGACGAACGGACTCCAGAAGGGCTTGATGACCCACGGCAGGTAGAGCCAGCCGGTATAGAACGCCATATCGGTCAGGCTGATGCCCATCTGGGTATAGATTATGACGGTGAAGCTGTTCACCACGAAGCTGGGTATGCCCTCGGCCACATACAGGGCCGGAATCCATGCCCAGGGCGATCTGCGCGCAGTGGAATTCATAAACCGAAATGTTGTCTGATTGGTTCGGGGAGACGGTCGGCGAAAGCGACCTCGTTGTATATTTCCCTGACAAGGCGGGCGTCAAGGCGCTCGAAATCCTGCCGACGGGGCGTTATCATCAGACCGGCCATGTCTATGGCACCGGGACCCACCACGATTCTGTCAGGTTCGTCATCTAAGTAATGATGCGGCCGGTGGCTGAGACGCGGCACGACCACTGCGCGAAGCATACCGTCGTCGCCCATCCAGTAGAATACGTTGATCAGGCCCGGATCCCGGTTGCCGTCGGTATCGATGCCGAAAGCCGAAGCGATGGCGCGTAGCATCATTGCTCCCTGGCTGTCGGGCGTGATTACGGCGCTGACGAAGTGGAAGGGGAGGTTCAGCCCGAACGATTCGGAACTGAGGAAGCCCGGTCGGTCGGATGGATGATGTTTCTCGGCCAGCGCGAGCAATGGCAGTTCGGACTTCAGGACGCCCTGCGTATGCAGGTGGTCGGGCGCGGAGGCACCGGCGGCGGCTCCGTTGAAGAATATTACCAGATCGGGGGCCGCCTCGGCCATGGCCGCCATCTCGAACGGAGGGCGGTCCTGCGGACGGTGCTCGCGCGATATTATCGTGAAGTGAATCGGCAGGATGGGGAAGGGGTTGACGCAGAGATCCCATCCCGGCATCCATTCGGCGCACATCTGCTCCTTGGGCCTGTTTGAAGCGCAGAGGAAGCAGGGGCGGCTGGCTATGGTCTCCGTTGACGTGTCGGCGGCTGTGGACACCATGCGCGCCGGGTTAAGCTGCAACGCGAAGGGAAGGTCGCCTATGTCCAGCGGCTTACGCTGTGTGCGCCCCAGATCATGGTAACGCGCCGCGGCATCGGGCCAGTCGCCCAGCTGATGCTCCACCAACAGGTTGATGGTCTCTAAGTTCAGCGGCGCGGGCCGCAGGGATTTTGTGTCAGATGTTGTCGTCGTCATCGTCATCGTCATCGTCTAATAGGTCATCGTCGTCATCGTCATCATCGCTGTCGATATAGTCCTGGATGTTGTTCCAGAATTCATCGCCTATCGGTCCGCCGGGTATCGAGCCTAACAGCTGCCAGTCGGCGCGGCGTCCCGATTCGTCAGCCACGTTCTCGCGCACGCGTGCCATCAGCTCCACCGAGCGCAGGAAGTCCTTGTATGTGTCGTTGGCGTTGCTCTTTTCTATCGACAGCCTGGCGTCGGAGTTGCCTTCCCATCGGCGGCACAGATACAGGGAATGGAATATCCGGCCTATGGCGTACGAACGGCTGATTCGTAGCACCATGGCGTAGTCCTCGCCGTACGACACGTTGGGGAACGGGAACTTTCGCGCCAACGGCGTGAAGTAGGCGCGGGGGGCGCCGAAACCGTTGATGCGCAGTCCGTTGTTGGCGCCGTTGGCATCCGACCATTCGTCGTGGGTAATGATGCCGGGAGGTATCTCCTTCCATTCGCGGTCGGTCATGGTGTAGCTGCCTATCACCATTCCATAGTTGCCGCTGCGGAATTTGTTTACGATGGTCTGCAGCGTGTTGTCGTCGATATATTTATCGTCCGAGTCGAGCTGCACGGCAAACCGCCCGCAGCGACTGTCGTTCAGGGCCAGGTTCCAGCATCCGCCGATACCCAGACCGTCGTCGGCCCCGGGCTTGAGCAGTATCAGCCGCGGATCGGATATGGATTCCAACAACTGACGGGTGCCGTCGGTGGAGTCGTTGTCCACCACGATGACGTTGTATGGAAAATCGGTGCGCTGGCTCAGCGCCGAGTTTACGGCGTCGGCTATCGTGGCCACTCGGTTGCGCACGGGAATTATCACCGACGCCTCGCAGTCGAACGGCTCGGCGTCATAGTCGATGGTCTCGCGCTGAGTGTTGACCAGTGCGCGGATGTCGCCGAGGTATTCGGTCAGCACCTGTTCCATCTCCACCTGATATGCCTTGTTGCGCGGATTGACGTAGTCGTGCTGTTTCTGGCCCGAGTCGCGGAAGTCCACCTTCTGCACCGAGTACAGGTATTCCGGAATCATCACCACCATTTTGCCCATGGTGACGCGCAGGCGCAGCGCGTACCAGCCCCCGTCCATCATCGCCGATTCCTTGTCGGTGAAATCCTCGGTGGCGGCCAGGATGTCGGCGGCGTTCAGCAGCACCAGCGAGCCGAAGTCGAACGAGTCGCGCACCGAGCCGGGCTGATAGTCTATGACCGGATGATTCTCAAGCGTGCCGTCGGGCAACACCTCGCGGTAATAGCTGTAGGTCAGCGTCGAGTCTATCTCGGCGGCCGTCTCCTGAAGCCTCCGCATGGCGGCGGGGGAGATGTCTATCTTCTTGTCGTCAAGCTGCAGCAGCACGTATTGTTCCAGCCCGGAACGGAATATGTGCTCGCGCAGGGCGTTGACGGTGGTGAATCTCAATATGTTCATTTCTTGATGGAATCTATGACTTGTTTCATGATGCGGTCGCGGGCGGCTGCATCGGTTATAGCCTCGAAAGGCACGGAGTAAACGAATACCTTGCCGCGTCCGCGGTCGTGACGCAGGCCGGCCACGCCGCCGTTGCTGAATGTCAGCAATGTTTCGGTGTCATTGTCGGCGGGTGTGAGTATGTCTGGGTTCTCCACGATGTACATGTTCTCGTTGAGCGTCGAGGAATAGCTGATGCTGTTGCCTCGTGCGTCGCGCAGGCGTCCCGACTGCGACGATGAGGCGGGCATCGTGGCATGCTGTATGGAGTCGGGAGTGGCCTGCAGTCCCAACACTTCCTCCAGGAACTCGCGGTCGTTGCGGTCGGAGCGACGGCCCTGCAGGTCGGAACTGATGAACTCGCCGCTCAGCATCAGGCGTCCTCCCTTGTCCGAATACTGGCGCAGCTTCTTCTGCAGCTCGCCGGGTATCACCTTGTAGCGCACTCCCTTGTTGGAATGGCCGGTAACGGTAGACTTCTGTTTGCCAAGTATCACGTCGACCATGGGATAGTCCTGCAGCTTGACGTCGCCGTTCTGTACGGACGATGCGCTTGTGGACACGAATCCCTTGCCGGCGTGTGCTATCGCGGCACCGTGCGTGGCGGGATAGTCGAATGTGTTGCCGGCTATCACCTGCGTCACGTAGTTCGAACCGCTGCGGCCGAAGCTCTCGCCGGCGTTGCGGCGGAACTCGGTCTGATAGCCGGTGAAGGATATATCTTTGATGTAAGGCACGCCGAAATCGTTCTCGCTGTCGAATCCGGCGCGACCGTTCTCCGAGAACGAGCCGGGAGCGGACACACGGTCGAATCCGTTCACCACAAGCACGGGCTGCGAAGCGTCGGGAGCCTCGCGCAGTGCCAGAGTCTCGCTCGGGAAGGCGGAGCCTCCCTCGTTGGCGGCTATGATATAGAACGAGTGGATGTCATGATCGGCCACGCGCAGGTCGAAGTGGGTGTCCTTGGTCTCGCCTATCTTGTGGAAGCCTAAGTCGTCGCCCGAACGCTCCATAATCACGTATTTGGACGGCATTGCCGTGGGTTCGAGCTGGTCGGGAGTGGGTTCCCAGCTGAGGCGGTAATGGTTCTTTTTGGTACGCTTGATTCTGAAATCCTTGACGGGGAGGGGTTGTATCACCAGCTCGCGGTCCTTGCGCTGAGCCAGGAAGCGGGCTATGCCTTTGTAGATGGCGCGGCCTACGGTGAAACGGAACTCGGGGTCAAGGCCATACTGCATGTCCGCGAAGTTCTGGTGGCTCATCAGCTCTATCAGCGTGGTTGGCACTTCGGGCACACGCGCCTCGACATACGACTTGTCCCACATGGAGCGGCGGGTCCAGCGCGGTTCCCATTCGCGGCGCACATCTTTCGAAATCTGCTGCATCACCATGTCGGTGAGCATTCGCGAGTTGATTCGCGGCGTGCCGTC
Organism: uncultured Porphyromonadaceae bacterium; assembly: GCA_902468245.1. Taxonomy (GTDB): domain Bacteria; phylum Bacteroidota; class Bacteroidia; order Bacteroidales; family Muribaculaceae; genus Lepagella. The sequence continues at coordinate 72,972 of CABQXY010000014.1, forward strand.
GGTGTATGTGGCGCCGTTTTGCGTGAAGTAGATGCCTAATGTGCCTACAAATGAATCGTCGGCACGCTTGCCGGCATCGGAATGAAGTGCGAAAGTCAGGTCCACGGGGAGGTTCAGGCCCTCGCGTCCGGGAAGCACGCGCGATCCTCCTGCAAGATAGTTCACCCAATGACCGCGCGACGTGTAGTCGTCCTTGTAGTCGTCCGCTCCGTGATAAGGAGAGTATACGTATTCCGGGAAACCGGCCCAGTGCAGCCAGTAGCGGGCACCCTCTAGGAATCGGGGATAGCCCGAGGTGCGGAAGCTTGGCGCGGCACCTTTGGGGGTGTTGGACTCGGCGGGTTTTGCAGATGAGATTTCAGAGTCGGGACTGTCGGGAGTCTCGGAGTTTTCCGAGGTTTCGTCGGTGGTTTCCGATTCCTCGTCGTCTTCTTCCTCTTCCTCCTCGTCGTCGGCCTGCTCGTCGTCTGCGCTCTCAGGGGTGGAAGGATCGTAATATACGTCGCTTCGGCGCGGGGAACGGGCTATGTTGCCCATGCCTCCGCCAATCTTGACGGCGTCGGCGGTCAGTATGGTACCGGGCGCGCCCTTGGTGTCGTTGGTAAGTGTCACGACGGCCTCGGTGTCGCTGTAACCTTTCTCCAGCGGCACGGTGCAAAGGTAGATCCATGTTCCGCCGCCCATCTTCTGGTTGACGCGGAATTCCTTGGTGCCACCCGAGTAGTTGACCGAATAGTGTGCGTCGGTCGTGGAGTTGGGCAGTGTCTTATAGCTGACGTAAACGGCATATTCACCATCCTCGGGGATGTCGGCGTACCATGCCGCGGCCGAGGTGTTGCCTCCGGCTACGGTCGGCACCTGGCGGTAGGTGCCGTTCTCGAATGGATTCTCGGTGTCGCGGAAGTCGGGCAGGTCGTAGATGAAGCCCTCCCCCTCGCCTGTGGCCCACTGCTGTGCGCCGTTGTTCTCGCGGTAGGTGGACTGGGAATATACCTTGCCGTCGGGGTTGGTGTCATTGTCCACTATCACCTCATGGCTGTTGGTGTCGCGTTCGCGTGGCAGGAACACGTATGCTCCGGCGTTCTCAAGCATCGGCACCACGTAGGGGAGGATGTAGCTCATGGTGTATGTGTCCTCCACGGTCTGGAACAGCAGCGGGCGCTGCCACTGCCAGCCCCCGTTCTTGTAGTAACGGCCGTGGCTGTGCCACAGGGCCACGATGTCATTGTCCATACCCTTGGCGGTGGACGATACGGGATTGACCTCGGTGACGAACGCGGGATTCTTGCGGTGTTCCGGCGGCAGCTTGTCCACCTTGGTTATGTAGTATGAGAGCGATTTTCCGTCGACTGTGAGCATCACCCTGTAGTCGGACAGTGAGTCGGGCAGCACGGCGCGCACATCGTTCTGCAGCGTGTCGATCAGGCCCTTGGTGACGGGCAGATAGGTGAAATTCTCGTTGAGCGACACGTTGGCCAGACGCGACGAATGGTTGGGGCGCACGCTGTTGACGCGCAGGCCGCCGGGGTTGAGATGCGCCGGGATGCGCTCTATCAAGGCCGAGTTCACGGCCAGCGTAAGCGAGTCGTTCTGCGGCGTCTCCTTGGGCGGTGCGGTGTATTTTGTCTTTACTGCATTGCGTCCGCGACGGCTCTTGCCCCTCGATGAGGATTTCTTTTTGGAACGGCTGCTCTTTTTGGATTTATTATAACGGGATTTTTTTGAAGTCGATTTTTTACCTGACTTACGGCTCGTTGATTTTCTGCTTTTCGAGCTTTTTCTGCTTTTCGAGCTTTTTCTGCTTTTTGAACTTTTAGAGCTTTTTGAATTCTTTTTGCTCTTGGAGCTTGCACTTTTCGCTGCCGGTTCGGCGTATGCCTGGAACGATTCGGCGGCACCGAAGCAGAGCAAACCGCAAATAAGTATGTAAATTATATGTTTAAGACGCATAACGTAATTGTTTCAAGGGTAATAGCCCGTCAGGCCGGATTGCGGCGGGGTTTCCACAATCAAGCAAAATTACGAAAAAAATGCGTAAAAAACAAATGCGGTCAGAAGGGTGACTTGAAGTCGCGCAGCAGCGGATGGCGGGAGTCCTTGTCCGAAAGGATTGCCTCGGACGGGTCTATCATCCAGTCGATGCCGAGTTCGGGGTCGGCGATGGATATGCCGCCGTCGGCCTCGGGACAATACAGGTTGTCGCACTTATACTGGAACACGGCGGTGTCGCTCAGCACCGCGAATCCGTGTGCGAATCCGCGCGGAATGAAGAACTGCCGGTGGTTTTCCTCTGACAGAATCACGCTGACATACTGTCCGTACGTTGGGGACCCGGTGCGGATGTCGACGGCCACGTCCAGCACTTGGCCGCGTGTGCAGCGCACCAGTTTGGCCTGGGTGTGGGGAGGCGTCTGGAAATGCAGTCCGCGCATCACGCCGCGCACCGAGCATGACTCATTGTCCTGTACGAAATCAACCGGGCCTATGAGTTCGTCAAACACAGACTTGTTGTATGATTCGAAGAAATAGCCTCGTTGGTCGTTGAAGATGCGCGGTTCCAGAATGTAGACGCCTGAAATGGAGGTTTCAATCAGTTTCATGTTCGTCAGGATGTTGTCTGTGGTCGTTGCGTAATATTATTCGAAAGGATTGTAGATGTCGTTTTCGGTCTCGTTCACCAGGCTCATCAGGTATCGGCCATACTGATTCTTCATCATGGGCTTGGCCAGCTCCGTCATTTTCTCTTTGGAGATCCAGCCCTTGTGGAATGCGATGCCCTCCAGACAGCCTATCTTGCGGCCCTGGCGTTTCTCAAGCACCTCCACATAGATGGATGCGTCGGCCAGCGAGTCGTGAGTGCCGGTGTCGAGCCATGCGAATCCGCGCGGCAGGATGCCCACGCGCAGATTGCCCTGGGCCAGATAGTGCTGGTTGACGGATGTTATCTCCAGCTCGCCGCGTGCCGAGGGCTTGATGTTGGCGGCTACGTCCACCACCGAATTGGGGTAGAAATAGAGGCCGACCACTGCATAGTTGGATTTGGGTCTGGCCGGTTTTTCCTCGATGGAGAGGCAATTGCCCTGCGCGTCGAATTCTGCGACTCCGTAGCGCTCGGGGTCCTCCACACGGTATCCGAACACGGACGCTTTGCCGTTCGTCTCCAGTTCGTCCACTGCCTGCTTCAGAATCTGTCTGAATCCGGCGCCGTGGAATATGTTGTCGCCCAACACCAGGCATACGGAATCATCGCCGATGAATTCACGGCCGATGATGAATGCCTGGGCCAGACCGTCGGGGCTGGGCTGTTCGGCATATTCGAAGCGGACGCCATAGTCCGAGCCGTCGCCGAGGAGACGGCGGAAACCGGGCAGGTCGTCGGGAGTGGATATTATCAATATCTCGCGGATGCCGGCCAGCATCAGCGTCGATATCGGGTAATAGATCATAGGCTTGTCATAGACAGGCAACATCTGTTTGCTCACGCCCTTGGTGATGGGATACAATCTCGTGCCGGAGCCGCCGGCCAATACAATGCCTTTCATATCCGATAATGTTTAGATGTGTATTTATTCGTCGCTGCCGTACGTATAGCCGTAGCCGTACGATGAGCCATAGCCCTTGCGGTAGCTGCCGGGTCCCTTGCTGTCGTAGATGGTGCCGTTCAGTATCACCGACATGTTGGGGAATTTGTTGTCGGCGTAGTATTTTTCGAGCACATCGGTCATTTCAAGCGGGAACAGTCCGGCACGTACTATGAACAGGGTGCTGTCGGCCACGCTTCCGATGATGGACGAGTCGGCCACGACCTCTACCGGCGGGCAGTCGATGAAGATGTAGTCGTAATGCTTGCGCAGCTCGTCGAGCAGTGCGGGAAGGCGGTCGTTGACAAGAAGCTCGGTGGGGTTCGGGGGCAGTGTGCCCACGGGGATGAGCCATAGGTCAGTGGCATCCTTGACCGGCTGTATCACATCGTTGATGTTCCGGATGCGATCGGCCAGATAGTCTGCGATGCCGTATTTATGGTCGTCGCCGTATTTGCTGAGCGATGCCTTGCGCAGGTCCATGTCGATGACCAGCACCTTCTTGCCCTTGATGGCGAAGCTCTTGGCCAGGTTGAACGTGATGTATGTCTTGCCCGAGCCGGGGAATGCTGAGGTGACCATCACCACCTGGGGCTTGGTGTCGCGGCCACGCATGAATTCCAGGTTGGTGCGGATCACGCGGAACGCCTCGTTGATGACGTTTCGAGAATTGGCTTTGACGGCCACGACTGCCATTTCCTTATGACGGCCTGCGGACGAGAACGATTTCTTGGATTTGCCGTCGTAGGGAAGTTCGCCGGCGAAGGGAACGGTGAGTCCGGATATGTCCTTGCGGTTGCGCACCACGGTTACATTGGCTTCCTTCAGGTATATTATGCCGGCCGGGATGGCCAGTCCGCACACGAATGCCAGCAGCAGGATGACGGCCGTGCGGGGGGCCACGGGGTCGTCGGGTCCGTCGGTGGTGCGTATCATGCGCGTGTTGGACGAGGACAGTGCCTGGTTCAGCTGGTTCTCCTCACGCTTCTGCAGCAGGAACAGATAGAGTTCCTCCTTCACTTTCTGCTGACGCTCCACGCTGAGCAGGTAACGGGCCTGGTTGGGATTGGAGGCAATCTGCGACTTTGCTTTGCCCATCATGTCGTGCTGTGTCTTGATCTGCTCCTGCACGGCGGCTATCTCATTGTCCATGGTGGCGATCAGGGCATGGCGCGAAGCATCGAGTTCCGCGTCCATTGTGGCCAGCAGGGGATTGTTGTCCGAGCTTTGGCTGGCCAGCGAGTTGCGCTCGCTGACGCGGGTGTTGTACTGCACCAGCTGCTGGCTCAGTGCCGGAGCGTTGATGACGCCCAGGCTGGAGGGCAGCGGCTTATAGCCGTTCTTTGTGTCGCGCAGCGAGTTGCGCACATAACGCAGCATGTATTCCTGGTTTTCCAGTTGTCTCAGGTCTTCCTCGCCTTTGGAAGCCTGCGTCATGTAGAGCTGTGCGGCGGCGGTGACGTCGGGCAGCATATTGTTGCTCTTGAACCGCGATATGTCGTGGTCCACGTCGCCCAGTTCCTGTTGCAGCACCTGGATGCGTTCGTCTATGAATTCGCTTGATGAATTGGCCATCTCGCGTTTGTCCATCATCCAGGAGTCGTTGTATGCGGCAATCAGGGTGTTCAGTATGTCCGTGGTCTTCTCAATCGACGGACCTGTCAGCGACAGTTCCACCACGTTGTCCATCTTCTTATCGACGGTGGTTTTCAATGCCTTGGCATAGCCGGTAGCGGCGGAACGTACCGAAGTGCGGCTCACGTTGACAGTCATTTCAGAGCCTTTGGCCATCTTGTCGAATCCCTTGGCGGGGTTCACTATGATGCGGCCCAGGGGGGTGTTGACGGGCACACCGAGGCGTCCGTGTATGGGGGCGCGGTCAAATTTCTTCTTTAACCGTTTCAGGTCGGTGATGGTGAAATCGCCGTCCGACTGCAGGCGGAGCCTGAACGATGCGTAGTCCTGCTCGGGCAGGTCGGGCATCTCTACGGTGACCGGCAGGGTGGATCCGTACAGGTCGACGGTGCGGATACCCTCGCGTGTGGTGTACGACGTGTTCAGACTGAGTCGGCGCACCACTTCGCGCATCAGGTCGGGACTGCCTATTATCGCTATTTCGTTCTCGACGGGCGTGTTGCCGTTGTTGATGCCCAAGTCCTGGAGCATGGCCGTATTGGCCGACATGGAATTGCCGTCGTCGTTGGTGCGTATCATCACCAGCGCGTTGCGCTTATACGTCGGCGCCGCGTGCATTATGTACAGGAATGCAAGTCCGAGGCAGATGATTATCGATATCACGAACCATTGCCAGTTGGACAGGCATAGATACAGAAATTGCTTCAGATTGACGGTTTGGTCTTTTTTCTGATCGTCGGATCGGTCTTCGGTATATGTATTTTCCATCGTATGTCCCGAATCATTTTTTAGTAAGGGTGATAATCATCGTAGCCACAGAAATGGCACTGCCGAGCATTGAGATCCAGATGCCGGGCTGTTGCCAGATGTTGCCCGAAGGCTTGGACGTGTTCTTTTTGGTATTGTTGGGCTCGACGTATATCACATCGTTCTGCTTGAGGTAATACACGGGGCTTGACGCAAGGTTCTTGCCGTCCGAGAGGTTGACGGTATATACCTTTTGGGTTCCGTTTTCGTGACGGATCACCTTGACATTGTCGCGCAGACCATATATGGTGAGGTCGCCGGCCTCGCTGATGGCATCGAGTATGGAGAGGTCCTGCCGTTTTATGGCCACGCGTCCCGGATTGTTGACTTCGCCCATTACGGAGACTGCCAGGTTGACGAATTCCACAGTCACTATCGGACTTTTGGCCAGGTCGCGGCTTTCGAGTTCGCTGCGCAGATATTCCGACAGCTGTTCGGCGGTCATGCCCTGCACGTGGATCTTGCCCAGCACGGGGAAAATGATGTTTCCTTTGGAATCGACCGTATATGGCGTTGCCTCGCTCTGCGAATAGGGAGCGGTGGCTGATGCCGTCTGCGTCAACGTTCCTATGCGGGTAGTGGGCGAGGGGAGATTGAACAGTGCGTTGAGTCGAGGGTCGGTGGTGTGTACGGTAATAATGAGTTTGTCGTCAGGCTCCAGGGTTATGGCCTTGGACTGCGACAATGTAAGCTGGTCGCCGTTCTGCAGACTCTGGAAATATGTGATGTCCTTGGGCGCGGAGCACGAAACTGCAAGAGCCGCAAGCCCCAGGGCATATAGCATTGTGCGTATGATTTTCATTAATAATTCAACTTACATTATGTGTTATTTAATGTAAACAACACTATATTATTACAAACGCAAAAACGTTGAAATGTTCAGGCGGCATCGTTCCTTTTGATGTAATATCGGGTTCCTGACACCATAAAAATTCATGCCCGACACGCTGAAATCGTCAGACATAAAGCGTTGCAAAGTTATAATTTTTTTTGGTATAAAGCAAATCAGGCGCAGGGGGGTTGTGAGACGTGTTGTGAGACGGACAGCTCTCGTGTGCCCGATGCGCGGGCGATGCAAACGTTATGTGAAGATATTATAAGGTGTTGGTATAGTCGGAGATTTTTAGTAATTTTGCGAGAAGAAACCACAAAAACACGATATATTATGGCTACGAAACCATTTCATTATCAAGAGATGTTCCCGTTGGGACCCGACACCACCGAATACCGTCTGGTGACACCGGATTATGTAAAAGTTGAGAACTGGGGAGGCCACGAGTTTCTGGTAGTAGATCCGGAGGCTCTGACCGTACTTGCCAACGAGGCGAGCCGTGACTGCTCGTTCCTGCTTCGCCGGGAACACAACGAGATGGTAGCCAAGATACTGCGCGACCCCGAGGCGTCGGACAACGACAAGTTCGTGGCTCTGACCATGCTGCGCAACGCCGAGGTGGCCAGCAAGGGCGTGCTGCCTTTCTGCCAGGATACGGGCACGAGCATCTGTGCCGGCTACAAGGGCCAGCAGGTGTGGACCGGATGCGACGACGAGGAGAAGATCAGCTACGGCGTCTACAAGACTTATACCGAGAACAATCTGCGCTACTCGCAGAACGCGCCGCTCACCATGTACGACGAGGTGAACACCGGATGCAACCTTCCCGCACAGATTGAAATCCACGCCACCGAGGGAATGGAGTATAACTTCCTGTTCGTGGCCAAGGGAGGCGGCTCGGCCAACAAGACATATCTGTATCAGGAAACGAAGGCCATCCTCAACAAGAAGACACTGGTTCCCTTCCTGATCGAGAAGATGAAGACCCTTGGCACGGCTGCATGTCCTCCGTATCACATCGCGTTCGTGATAGGCGGCACGTCGGCGGAGGCCAACCTGGCCGCAGTGAAGAAGGCCAGCGTGAAATATTACGACAATCTGCCCACCAAGGGCAATGAATACGGCCACGCTTTCCGCGACGTGGAGCTGGAGAAGGAACTTCTCGAGGCTGCCCACTGTCTGGGCCTGGGCGCTCAGTTCGGCGGCAAATACTTCGCACACGACATCCGCGTGATCCGTATGCCGCGCCACGGCGCAAGCTGCCCTGTAGGCATGGGCGTCAGCTGCTCGGCCGACCGTAACATCAAGGCCAAGATAAACAAGGACGGCCTCTGGGTCGAGAAACTCGACACGTTCCCCGCAGAGCTTATCCCCGAGGAGATGCGCAATGCCGGCGAGGGCGAGGTGGTGAAGATCGACCTTGACCAGCCCATGGAGAAGATTCTGGAGACACTCGACAAATATCCCGTGTCGACGCGTCTGAGCCTGAAGGGCACCATCATCGTGGGCCGCGACATAGCGCACGCCAAGATCAAGGAGCGTCTTGACGCCGGCGAGCCGATGCCTCAGTACCTCAAGGACCACCCCATCTACTATGCCGGACCGGCCAAGAAGCCCGAAGGAATGCCCAGCGGATCGTTCGGCCCCACGACGGCAGGCCGTATGGACCCGTATGTAGACCAGTTCCAGGCCGCAGGAGGCTCGATGGTGATGATAGCCAAGGGCAACCGCAGCCAGCAGGTGACGGACGCTTGCAAGAAGCACGGCGGCTTCTACCTCGGATCGATCGGCGGTCCCGCTGCAATCCTGGCCAAGAACTCCATCAAGAACGTGGAACTCCTGGAGTATCCCGAACTGGGCATGGAGGCCATCTGGAAGATAGAGGTCGAGGACTTCCCCGCATTCATCCTGGTGGACAACAAGGGCAACGACTTCTTCAAGCAGATCAAGCCCCGCTGCCCTCTGGCATAACATTTGTTAATGAGCTAAATAAAGTATGTTTGGATTCGGACTTCCCGTCGAATCCAAACATATTCTTGTAAAATACTAAGACTGAAGTTAATTGAAGAATATCAGGAATTTCTGCATCATCGCGCATATCGACCACGGCAAGTCGACGCTTGCCGACCGTCTGTTGGAGCGCACCCGCACCGTGGACGCCAAGGACATGGAGGCCCAGGTGCTCGACGACATGGATCTGGAGCGCGAACGCGGCATCACCATCAAGAGCCATGCCATACAGATGGACTATGAGCAGGACGGCCAGCATTATGCGCTGAACCTAATCGACACTCCGGGACACGTCGACTTCTCGTACGAGGTGTCGCGAAGCATCGCGGCGTGCGAGGGCGCGCTGCTGATCGTGGACGCCTCGCAAGGCATCCAGGCTCAGACCATCTCCAACCTCTATATGGCCATCGACAACAATCTGGAGATTATACCCGTCATCAACAAGTGCGACCTCGAGAGTGCCAATCCCGACGAGGTGGAGGACCAGATAGTGGACCTGTTGGGCTGCGACCGTTCGGAGATAATCCGGGCCAGCGGCAAGACCGGAATGGGTGTGGACGAAATACTGCGCGCCATCGTGGAACGCATTCCGGCACCTGTGGGCGACCCCGACGCGCCGCTGCAGGCATTGATATTCGACTCGGTGTTCAATCCGTTCCGCGGCATCATCGCTTACTTCAAGATAGTGAACGGTCGCATTAAGACCGACGACTTCGTGAAGTTCGTGTCGACGGGCAAGGAATACCATGCCGACGAGGTTGGCGTGCTGAAACTCGATATGTCGCCGCGCTCTGAACTGTCGGCCGGCAACGTGGGCTACATCATCTCCGGCATCAAGACCAGCCGCGAGGTGCGCGTGGGCGACACCATCACCCATGTGTCCAACCCATGCGACAAGGCCATAGAGGGTTTCCAGGAAGTGAAGCCGATGGTGTTCGCAGGCGTATATCCCATCGATACCGAGGACTTCGAGAACCTGCGTGCGTCGCTCGAGAAACTGCAGCTCAACGACGCGTCGCTGACATTCCAGCCCGAATCGTCGGCCGCGCTCGGCTTCGGTTTTCGCTGCGGCTTCCTCGGCCTGCTGCACATGGAGATAGTGCAGGAACGCCTTGGCCGCGAGTTTGACATGGACGTCATCACCACGGTGCCCAACGTGTCCTATCTGGTTCACGACAAGAAAGGGAATGTGACGGAGGTGCACAATCCTTCGGGACTGCCCGAGGCCACGCTGATCGATTATATAGAGGAGCCGTATATCCGCGCCACGATCATAACGCAGGCCGACTTCATCGGCCCGATCATGACGCTGTGCCTCTCCAAGCGCGGCGAACTGGTGAAGCAGGAATACATATCGGGCAACCGTATGGAGCTGACGTTCGACATGCCGCTGGGGGAGATTGTGATAGACTTCTACGACAAATTGAAAAGCATCTCGAAGGGTTATGCCAGCTTTGACTATCACCTGAACGGCTTCCGCGAGTCGAAACTCGTGAAACTGGACATACTGCTGAACGGCGAAAGCGTGGACGCGCTGTCGACGCTGACCCACGAGGCCAACTCCGTGAAGTTCGGGCGCCGCATGTGCGAGAAGCTGAAGGAACTGATACCGCGTCAGCAGTTTGACATTGCCATACAGGCCGCGATAGGAGCGAAGATCATAGCGCGCGAGACGGTGAAGGCCGTACGCAAGGATGTGACCGCCAAATGTTACGGCGGCGATATCTCGCGTAAGCGCAAGTTGCTGGAGAAGCAGAAGGCCGGCAAGAAGCGAATGAAGAAGATCGGCTCGGTCGAAGTTCCCCAGAAGGCTTTCCTGGCCGTCCTCAAACTCGACTAAATTAGACAGGAGAACAGGAGAACAGGAGAACAGGGGTATCAGTTGGTGCTGTCACTCCTGTTCTCCTGTTCTCCTGTCTAAAAACCAAATGATTCTTCTGTCTAAAACAATTAGTTTGTCTAAAACAATTAGTTTGTCTAAAACAATTAGTTCTCCAGTCAAAATTAAGGTTTGCGGGCCGGGTCGCAGGTGAGGCCGACGCCCAGTTTCTTGAATATCTTGTGGTCAACTTCGCCGAGCATTACGGTGGAATGCACCTGACATCCCTTCAGTTCGGGAAGCTGCTCCAGCGCCTTGCGGGCGTTTTCGTCGCGGGTGCTGAGCACGGAAAGCGCCACCAATACCTCGTCGGTGTGAAGGCGCGGATTGTGTCCGCGCAGGTAGGCCGTCTTGGTGTGCTGTATCGGCTCGATCAGTTCCTGAGGGATCAGCTTGACGCTATGGTCGATGCCTGCCAGGTGCTTGATGGCGTTCAGAATCAGTGCCGCGCTCGGGCCGAGCAGGTCGCTGGTCTCGGCCGAGATGATGGAGCCGTCCTGCAGCTCGATGGCCGAGCAGGGGCGTCCGGAACGCTCGGCACGCTCGCGTGCCACGGCTATGGGCTTGCGATAGGAGGTGTCGATGCCGGCCTGCTTGAACAGCAGTTCGATCTTGTTCACCTCCGCCTCGTTGCCGTCGCCCTGCGCCAGCTTGTTAAGCGCCTGAAAATAACGGAGCACTATCTCGTTTTTCGACGCCTCGCGGCACACCTCGTCGTCGCTGATGCAGAAGCCCACCATATTCACGCCCATGTCGGTGGGCGACTTGTAGGGACTTTCGCCGTATATACCCTCGAACAGGGCGTTGAGCACGGGGAATATCTCGATGTCGCGGTTATAGTTGATGGCTGTCTTGCCGTATGCGTCGAGGTGGAAGGGGTCGATCATGTTCACATCGTTCAGGTCGGCGGTGGCCGCCTCGTATGCGATGTTGACGGGATGCTTCAGCGGCAGGCTCCACACGGGGAAAGTCTCGAACTTGGCGTAACCGGCCTGGATGCCGCGCTTGTGCTCGTTGTACAGCTGCGACAGGCACACGGCCATCTTGCCGCTGCCCGGGCCGGGCGCAGTGACTATGACCAGCGGACGCGTGGTCTCGATATAATCGTTCTTACCGAAACCCTCGTCGGACGCAATGAGCTTTACGTTGGTGGGATACCCGTCGATCATGTAGTGACAGTAGGTGCGGATGCCCATGCGCTCCAGTTTGGCGCGGAAGGCGTCGGCGCTGCTCTGGCCGTTGTAATGGGTTATCACTACCGAACCGACCATGAAACCACGGTTCTGGAATTCCTTGCGCAGACGAAGCACATCCATGTCGTAGGTGATGCCTAAGTCGCCGCGAACCTTGTTCTTCTCGATGTCGGTGGCGCTGATCACTATCACGATCTCGATGCGGTCGCTGAGTTTGCTCAGCATCTTGAGCTTGCTGTCGGGCTCGAAGCCGGGCAACACGCGCGAGGCGTGATAGTCGTCAAACAGTTTGCCGCCAAGCTCCAGATAGAGCTTATTGCCGAATTGGGCTACTCTCTCACTGATATGCTCCGACTGGATGCGGAGATATTTGTCGTTGTCGAATCCGTGTTTCATAACGGGATACAAAATTAATAATTTTGCCCCGGATTCGCAAATGCTAATTACTTGAGAAAGTTTAGAAAGTTGACAAAATTAAGAGAATAGCTCAGACAATTTACGCGGGGTTGGGATTGTAACGGTTGTCAAGAAGTGCAAAAAGTTGCTCGGAGGCCGTGGCTGTCTTGACCTTGTCGATGACGTCGGTAACGGTGCCGTCGTTGTCGCATACGAACGTGGTGCGGACTATGCCCCAGTAGCGGCGCCCGGCCATTGTCTTGAGCGCCCATACTCCAGCTAACTCGCACAGATGTCCCTCGGTATCGCTCACCAACGGGAAGGGTAGCTCGTTCTTCTCGGCAAAGCGCTGATGGCTCTTGGCCGGATCCTTGCTCACGCCGATTATCTGATAGCCCATGTCGAGGAACGTCCGGTAGTTGTCGCGGAACGACTTCGCCTCCAACGTGCAGCCCGGAGTGCTGTCCTTCGGATAGAAATAAATGATGAACCGCTTGCCGGGATAGTCGGACAGCTTCACCTCTTTGCCCTCGGCATCGAGCCCCAATACGTCAGGAAATTTATCGCCTATATTCATAATTCTAAAGTGTGTTTATAGTAGTACGTTTAGTTTGCGTCTGTGGTTCACTCGGCCGGTATTGGTGTCTCGGCGTCAAGGCCTCGCAGGTAGCGGGCGAACAGCAGCAGGAACACTACCGACACCACGGCGCCGGCGCCGATGGCCACGCTGTATGGAATCGGACTTCCGGTCATGGTCTGTGCCAGCGACGAGAATCCTTCGGGCGCGAACACGATGTATGTCACCGTTACCATGGTCATGAACAGTGCCGGAATCAGCGTGACGATATACAGCTTGCGGTTTGCGGCCAGATAAACGGTGATGGCCCAGAGGGTGAACACCGACAGCACCTGGTTGCACCATGCGAAGTAGCGCCACAGCACCTCGTAAGGCATCAGCATCACTGCGAAGCAGAGGGCGAAGATGGGCACGGATATCATCAGGCGCTTGGCCACTGTTTTCTGGTTGAAGTTGAGGAAGTCGGCGGCGATGAGCCGGGCCGAGCGCAGAGCGGTGTCGCCGCTGGTTATGGGAGCGGCTATCACGCCCAATATGGCGAGGATTCCGCCGAATGTGCCGAGCCATGTCTTGCTGATGTCGTTAACTAAGATGGCGGGCGAGCCATCGCCCATATAATTTTGCAGACCTTCGTAACCGCCTGTGAATGCGATGGCCGCGGCAGCCCATATCAGGGCCACGATACCCTCGGTGACCATGGCGCCGTAGAATACGGGCCGAGCGTGCTTTTCGTTCTGCAGGCAGCGCGCCATCATGGGCGACTGCGTGGCGTGGAAACCGGAGATGGCTCCGCACGCTATCGACACGAACATCATGGGGAAGATAGGACTGGCGGCTGCGTCTGCCTTACGGTTGCTCATGTCGCCCCATATTTCGGGCATCGCGCCCCAGTGCGTATATAATGCAATCATAATACCTACGGCCATGAACAGCAACGCGAATCCGAACAGCGGATACAGCTTGCCTATCAGCTTGTCGATGGGGAGGAGAGTGGCCAGCATATAGTAGGCGAATATCACCACAATCCAGAACACGCGGTCCAGACTCTCGGGCGTCAGCATCGCCAGCAGGTCGGCGGGGTTATACACGAACACGGCACCCACCAGCACCATCAGCAGCAGGGCGAACACGCGCATCACGTTCTTTACGCCCGTGCCGAGCTGCATACCCACTATCTCGGGGAGCGACGCCCCCTTGTTGCGAAGCGACAGCATGCCCGACATGTAGTCGTGCACCGCGCCGGCGAAGATGGTACCGAACACTATCCAGAGGAAGGCTGCCGGCCCGAACATGACGCCCATGATGGCACCGAATATGGGCCCAAGGCCCGCGATATTCAGGAACTGGATCAGGAATATCTTCCAGGTGGGGAGCTTTACATAGTCCACACCGTCAGCCAAGGTGTGAACCGGTGTGGGAAGTGCAGAGTCCTGCCCGAACACCTTGCTTACGAACACGCCGTAAGTGAAGTATCCGGCAATGAGAATCAGAAGCGCGATTGAGAAAGAAATCATTTCGGTGGGGGTTGGGGTGAGTTGATGGTAGGGAGATTGGGGAGGGAGGGAGAATGGGGAGGGAGAGTGGGGATGGAGAATGGGGAGGGAGAGTGGGGATGGAGAATGGGGATGGAGAATGGGGAGGGAGAATGGGGAGGAAAGGGGAGCAGAGCTCCTTACGGAAACTGCTTCGCGAGGATTACTTTCGTTCCGCCTTGTAGATGTCGGAGAGGGCGCGGCTCACTTCGCGGCGCTGCTTGGCGACGGTGCTTTCGTAGGCGGCGATGTCATCGGCCAGTGAATCAGAAGGAGAGTCGTAGTATTCACGGCGCATACGGTCCAAAGTGTCAAGGTCTTTGTCCAGAGTCTGCTTCTGAACTAAGTATTTGCGCATCATGTTTGCTGCGGCCTTGTTGCGGAAGTCGGAATAGTCGGTATACACCACTCCGCCGTCCATGGGGAGGTGGAACAGCACGGGCTTGGCTTCCTTGGTGGGGTCGATGGCGTCGATGGTCTCAAGCAGTTCGGCATAGTCGGCGTCGGGATCCTGTGTAGACTGCCAGTCTATGAGCAGGGCGCGGTCGGCCAGGTCTTCGTCGTCGGGGTCGTAGTTCTTGCGTAGGTCGTTCACCTTGAAAAGATAGATGGTGATAAGGTCGCCGAGCTGGTTGCGGTCGGTAGCGAACCAGCCCACTCCGTTCATTTCGTCGATGGCAAGCAGATAGTCGTCGTATGGGGAGTTGTACGGCATTCCGAGGTTCTGCGGCTGCAGGAACGAACCGTCGGAGGCATCGCGGGTGGCCACCATGATGTCGTAGCCGCCGAGTCCGTCGGGCGATTTCTGCGCGTAATAGAGCGTCGTGCCGTCGGCCATCATGAAGGGATATGCCGCATCCTGCCCCTCGTCGGCCAGGTCATCGAGTATCGAAGGCTCGGACCATGAACCGTCCACTAATTTCGAAGCCTCCACCAGCACTAATGTGCCGAGCGAGTCGGGTTCGGCCCACACCTTATAGTCGCCTCCTTCGTTTGTGAACACATAGTCCACTAATCCTTCGGAATCCTGACCGGAGGGGGGGAGTGCCGCGCCGTCACGCAATCTGCCGGCTGACGGCGGGAGCTTGTATGCCTTGAAGAAGTCGAGACGTGGCACGGATATTGAGTCGAGAATTTCAATCTTCTCGACGCGCTGCATGAAGTTGGCGGCGTTCTCCACGCGTCGCAGCATTTCGCTTCCTTCCTCGGTCTGAGTGCCGGCCACAGTCCGTTTCCCCTTGCGCACGGGGGTTGGCTTCAGAAGTTCCTCGGCCAGCTCGAAGTCATAGTTGTTATATGCCTGACGCGCACGCTCCAGGTTCTCGGCACTCTGCCCCATCGCGGCCAGCGTCACTGCGGCGGCCGCCATTGTCATCACTATCCTCTTCATAACTGCAAAAGTAATGTAACCACAAAAGTAGTGATTATTTCATAATAAAACAAATAAGACCCCGCGCCGATTGCAGCGCGGAGCCTTATTTGTCTTTATCAGGCTTATCTTTGTCTTGTTTGCCTGTGTGGGTTGGTTCAGGCCAAGACGTTTACGTCTTGCACCGTAGCCCTTACTTCTGCATGTAGTCGGCCAACTGGTCGGGGCGGAAGTTGTTGATGAAGTCGGCGTGTTTTGCCACCTCGGCCTGTCCGTACTTGACGAACACACGGAGCGAGCGGCGGAAGGCGTCGTTGCGCGTGGTGTCGTCGAGCAGCAGCAGTCCCATCACGGTGTAGCCGGCCATCTCAACCAGGCGGCGTGCGTGGAAGTCAACGTACTCGGTGCTGTCCTGACCGGTCACGGTCTCGACTGCGGCGGCGAGCTGCTGGCTCATGAACTGCAGCGTGGCCTTTACGTCCTGGTCCTCGGGCTTGCATTCCTTCTCAAGCTCGGAGTTGATCCAGTTCAGGTATGTGCCGGTGGTGACGTGGCGGATGGCTGCCACTACCTGCAGCTGGGTCGTACCCTCGTATATGCTGGTGATACGGGCGTCGCGGTAAACGCGCTCGCAGGCGTAGTCCTTCATGAAGCCGGAACCGCCGTGAATCTGGATGCAGTCGTAGGCGTTCTGGTTGCAGAACTCGGAACTCATGCCCTTGGCCAGCGGAGTGAAGGCGTCGGCCAGACGGCTGAATGCCTTGGCTTCCTTCTTCTCGTCGACGGTGAGCTTGCGTTCCTTGGCGATGTCGTCGTAAGCCTTGTAGATGTCCACGAAACGCGAACAGGCATAGAGCAGGGCGCGCGATGCGTCGAGCTTGGCCTTCATGTTGCTCAGTATCTCGCACACGGCGGGGAACTCGATGATGGCCTTGCCGAACTGCCTGCGCTCCTTGGCATACTGCAGAGCCTCGCGGTAGGAAATCTCGCTGAGACCCACGCTCTGTGCGGCGATGCCCAGACGTGCGCCGTTCATCAGCGCCATCACGTACTTGATCAGACCCATGCGGCGGCTGCCCACCAGCTCGGCGGGTGCGTTGCGGAACACCAGCTCGCATGTGGGGCTGCCCTTGATACCCATCTTGTTCTCGATGCGGCGTACGGTGACGCCGCCGTTACGCTTGTCGTAGATGAACATGGAGAGGCCGCGGCCGTCATGCGATCCTTCCTCGGAACGTGCCAGCACCAGGTGGATGTCGCTGTCGCCGTTGGTGATGAAACGCTTCACGCCGTTCAGCACCCATGTGCCGTCCTCCTTCTCGGTGGCCTTGAGCATGACGCTCTGCAGGTCGGAACCGGCGTCAGGCTCGGTCAGGTCCATCGACATGGTTTCGCCGGCGCATACGCGGGGGATGTATTTCTGCTTCTGCTCCTCGTCGGCAAACTCATAGATTGTCTCGGCGCAGTCCTGCAGGCCCCACAGGTTCTCGAAGCCCGCATCGGCGCGGCTCACGATGTCGGCGGCCATGATGTAGGGAGTGATGGGGAAGTTGAGACCGCCCAGACGGCGGGGCATCGCCATGCCCATCAGGCCGGCCTTGCGGCAGGCGTCCAGGTTGGCCTGTGTGCCTGAGGCGTAGATTACATGGCCGTTCTCCACACGCGGGCCCTCGTGGTCCACGCCCTCGGCGTTCTGTGATATGGTCTCGGCGCAGATCTCGCCTACTATCTCCAGTACCTTGTCGTAGCTGTCGAGTGCGTCGGCATAGTCAAGGGGCGCGTAGTCATACTTGCCGGCATCGGCATAGCCGCGCTCTTTCAGCTCCACGATCTTCTCCATCATCGGATGGGTAAGATAGTGCTTCAGTTCCGGATTGTCTGTATAGAAATTAGCCATTGCTTACTTGGTGTTCTTTTTGTAGTACTTGATGAGTTTTGGAACGACGTCCTCGATGTCGCCTGTAATCACATAGTCGGCGATGGTGTTGATGGGGGCGTCGGGGTCGTTGTTGACCGAGATGATGATGGAGCTCTCCTGCATACCGGCTATGTGCTGGATCTGGCCGGAGATACCGCATGCGATGTAGAGCTTGGGACGTACCGTCAGACCGGTCTGGCCTATCTGTGCGTCATGGTCAATCCAGCCGGCGTCGACAGCGGCGCGGCTTGCGCCCACTTCGCCGCCGAGCACGTCGGCCAGCTCGCGCAGCAGCTCGAAGTTCTCCTTGGAGCCTACGCCGTAACCTCCGGCAACGACGATGGGAGCGTTCTTCAGGTTGCTCTTGGACTTCTGTACCTGGCGGTCGATAACCTCCACCACGAAGTCCTCGGGAGCGGTGTAGTCGGCCACGTTCAGGTCAACCACCTCGCCCTTATAAGCGGGATCCTTGATCTCCTTCTTCATCACGCCCTCGCGCACCGTAGCCATCTGGGGACGGTGGTCGGGATTGACGATGGTGGCCACGATGTTGCCGCCGAATGCCGGACGGATCTGCAGCAGCAGGTCCTTATACTCGGTGCCGGTTCGGGCGTCGGTGTGGTCGCCGATTTCCAGCTGGGTGCAGTCGGCGGTAAGACCCGAATGCAGCGCGCTCGACACGCGGGGACCCAGGTCGCGGCCTATGGACGTGGCGCCCATGAAGGCAATGCGCGGCTCCTTCTCCTTGAACAGGTTGATCAGTATGGAGGCGTGGGGCAGCGACGTGTAGGGATACAGACGCTTGTCCTCCACCTTATATACAGTGTCCACTCCGTAGGGGAACAGCTGATTCTCGATATCTTTCAGATTGTCGCCGGCCACTACAGCCTCGAGCTTGATGCCCAGCTTGTCGGCCAACGCGCGGCCCTTGGTGAGCAGCTCAAGGCTCACGTCGGCCACTTTACCGTCCTCATACTCGCAATATACTATGAGGTTGTTCTTGTCTGATGCCATAATATTATCCGATGGTATGATTAGCGATAAGTTCCTGCATCAGGACCTCGATATCCGCATCGGTGTTCTCGACACGGCGGGCATCCTTGGCAGTGAATACTACATTCTCAATGTGCTTTACTTTTGTGGGAGAACCGGCGAGGCCGCACTGGTTCAGGTCGGCGTCGACGGAAGCGGCGTTCCATTCGCCGATGTTGAGCCATTCGCGCTCGGCCATCAGTTTCTGACGGCGCTCGTCGTTGGCAGCCTCGGAGGGCACGGCGGCATACTTATACTTCTGCACGTTGCGTGCGTTGCGGGGGCGGCAGGGAGCGGCCGAACCGTTCACTGTGATTACGGCGGGCATAGGCACCTTGACGGTCTCCACGCCGCTCTCGATGCGGCGCAGCACGGTGGCGTGGCCGTTCTCGGCGTCGATGATCTCCTCGGCGTATGTAACCTGCGGCAGAGCCAGTTTCTCGGCCACCTGGGGGCCTACCTGGGCGGTGTCGCCGTCAATGGCCTGACGGCCACCGAGTATCAGGTCGAAGTCGCCTATCTTCTTCACGGCCGTAGCCAGGGCGTAGCTGGTGGCCAGCGTGTCGGCACCGGCGAAAGCACGGTCGGACAATACTATGCCGTTGTCGGCGCCACGGTACATTCCTTCGCGGATGATTTCGGCGGCGCGTGCCGGTCCCATGGTCAGGATGGTGACCTTGGTGCCGGGATACTTGTCCTTCAGGCGCAGGGCCTGCTCCAGGGCATTCAAATCTTCGGGATTGAAAATCGCCGGCAACGCCGCGCGATTGATGGTCCCGTCCTCCTTCATGGCGTCTTTGCCTACGTTCCTTGTGTCAGGAACCTGCTTCGCCATTACTATTATGTTAAGGCTCATATTATTGAATTTGTTTTTTCTATATTGGGTCTTCTTATCTCGCGGCGGCCGGATAAGGAGGGAAGATGCCTGCCGCGAAAACGGATTTCCTCGCAAAGTTACAAAAAAATTCTCACTTTCGGAATTTTCGTGCAAAATAGGTGGTCGCGGGGCACTTGGCAGGTAAGCTGAAATTGGGTCAAACTGTAAGCGGAGTTCGGTTGTTCTAAGATGAAAAGGGGAAGGGAACGAACGGGAAAACGGAAAGGAACCACAATGTATCTGAACAGACTTAGCCATATATCCCATATAATAATTATGGGAGTCATGGGCGTGCTCGCGGGCGGGTGCGGCATACTCGACGACCTTAGGCCCTGCGAGGGCAAGGTCAGGGTGGAGTATGACTGGAGCCGGCTGGGTTATCACGATTTCACGATGCCGGAGGGGATGACGTCGCTGTTCTATCCCGAGGCCGGCGGCGACTACTGGCGGTTCGAGACACCGTGGCAGGGCGGCTTTGTGACACCGCCGTTGGGACAGTGCCGCGTGGCCGCGCTCAACAACGATACGCGCAGCGTGGTGTGGCAGGGCTTTGATTCCGCCGAAACACTTTATGCCTACACCATGCCGGGCGAAATCCTCTCTACCGTGGCTGCACAATACCGTGGCGCCGCTCCACCGCGCGTAACACCCGAGCCGATGCGTCAGGCTCCGGACCCGGTATTCGTGGCCGATACCACCGAATCCGTCACCGACCAGGTGCACGAAACGGTAGTGAGACTCGTGACCCGGCAGTTCACGCCTCTTTACACCATAATAGTGGAGGATGTGGAGAATATCAACTCGGTGGTGACATGCAGCGCGTCGCTGTCAGGGCTGGCAGCCGGAAAATACTTGGTGTCGGGACGCAGGATGGATGTGCCGGTCATGATGCCGTCGTCCATGTCTGTGAACGGGGATATAATCACCGGAAATATGTTCTGTTTCGGACCGGCTACAGACGCGTTGCCGCATACGCTTAGCATATATGTGTGGCTGGCCGACGGTCAGAAGCAGGTGTATGCCTACGATGTGTCGGATATAGTGAACAGTAACGCCGACAGCTTGATGCTGACCATAAGGGTGTCGGGACTGAAGCTCCCCGAAGTCAAGCCTAATCCCGACGGCGGGGGCATGGACGTGGATATCGACAACTGGACTGTCGAAAATATTGAATTGACGAATTGAAAAGGATAGCATACATATTGATTTCAGTAGTCACGATACTGGCTACGGGTTGTTCCAGGGACAACGGCCCGGACATTCCCGTGACCGGACAGACCATATCGTTCACGGCCTCCGTACCGGCCAACGCGCAGGCCGGAGTGCCTACACGCGCCGTGGCCACGACCGGTACGCTGACGGACTTCACGGTATATAGTTTCATCCAAGGCACTGGTCAGGAGTATATGAGCGACGTGAAAGTGAGCAAGAACCGTGACGGACTGTGGCAATACTCGCCGACGCAATACTGGCCCAGGAATGATAAGCTGAATTTCTACAGTTTTGCTCCTTCACGCGACAAGATACACTGTGACCCGGTTTCGGCCGACGGCACCGGCCCGGACATACCGAACTTCGTGAACGACGGCAGCGTGGACCTGCTGTATGGTGTCAACATGGGACTGGACGACTCCACGCCTCAGGTCAAGATTAATTTCCGGCACGCTTTGTCGCGTGTGCATTTCCGGGTCGTGCCCAAGGAGGGCACAGGCCTGACCCTCGACATCGGCAAGGTAACGCTGGAGAATGTGTTTCAGAGTGGGTCATTCATGTTTCCGCGACAGACCACGGCGCCGGGCGACATCACGGTAGGCTCCGGCAGCTGGAGCGACCTGAAGCGGCGTGAGTCTGTGACGGTCGGCGACGATGCCTTCTTCATGATACCGCAGGGAGTAGGCGAGGCCGACGACGTCATGCTGCGCGTGAAGTGCCGGATATTGAAGGATGGCTCGCAGGTATGGCCATCGGGTTCGGAGACCGTGGATCAGAACGGTATGGCCGACATTGTGATTCCGCTTGCGCACGGCACCACACAGACGTGGCTGCAGGGACACGCATACAATTATACGGTGTCGATAGACAATTATGTGTCGGATTATGTCGACTTCGACATCACGGTGAACGAGTACGAGGACTTTAACGAGGCTCCCGGAGACATGCCGGAAGCAGCCATAGAATTTGACGCGGTGCTTCCCGATGGTACGAACGTGGCCAAATTCAACGACTTTGCCGCCTGGACCTTTACGCAGGACAATATATTGATGAACCGGATGATGGTTCAGCGTTCGGGCGCTGACTGGACGTATTCCCCTACTGTAAACTGGCCGTCGTCGTGGGTACTGGTCAACGCGCTTGGCGAGACAGGCTGGATTGCCGACGACATACGCTATAAAAACTTCAACGTGCGTTTCGGCGCCCTGCGTAACGAGCCGATACAAGTGGCGGATTTCAACGTAGGTCAGAAAGGGGGCGATGGATTGCCTGTGGGAGCCAACGGTGGCGCCGACATGCTGTATGCCTGCGCCCATGCCGAGCGATACGAAGGCAAACCGATCAACCTCCGGTTCCGTCATGCGCTGGCCAAGGTAGTGATAAACTATCATACTCTGGAGTACGGTCTGAGGATGCGGGTGCGCGGCGCCTATTTCCGTACCAACAACACGGTCGGGTGGTTCGACCTGCCTGTAATCAGCACCGAGAACGGCAATCCCGTAGGGACCAATGCCTGGACATCGTCGCATCCCGGCGTGATTCAGATAGCCAAGGCCAATCCGTTGAAGTATTATGACAACAATTTGTCCCCCGGCTGCATCTTAGGCCCGGAAGTGTATGTGATACCGCAGAAAGTGACCGCATGGGACCGTCGTCCCAACACGCCCGACGAAACGCCTACGGGTCAATATCTGTTCCTGCGGGCTGCGATGACCATGCAGGACGCCGACGGCAACGAGACGCAGGTATGGCCTGCGCCCGGCGACGCCGGTTATGTGACGGCCCACGGCGACGCATATCTCTACGTTCCGCTAAGCGACCGCGAAATGGAATGGCAGCCCGGATACGCATACGTCTACGACATCGGTTTCGGGCGACCTAACGGTACGTTCACCGCCGACGACTATCGTAACGGCAAGCCTTACCCGAACACCAACATGAGCATCCATGTGCGCGTATTCTCCGACTTCGACATGCAGCACGGCGTCAGCGACTACTGGATTTACTTCTGACAATTTTTAAGGAACGATGCCTAAGAGAAATTGCAGTGTCGTGATAAAATTATTAACTTTGAAAATCAAAAACATAATATACATGAAAAAACTTATTGCGACCCTGTTGTCAGGGGCGATGGCCGTGATGTCGGCCGGTGCGGCACAGCACTGGGTGGGCGGCGACATATCGTTGCTGCCGGAATACGAGAAGGCCGGCGCTCAATACAAGGACCATGACGGCAAACCGATAGCCGAGCTGCTGCCGTGGCTCCACGATCAGGGTATGAACGCCATGCGCGTGCGCCTGTTCGTCAATCCCGCCAAGTATAAGGAACAGCATCAGAACGGTGCCAATGCCGACACTAAGTATGACCCCAACGCCTGTCAGGACTTGGACTACATCATTCCGCTGTGCAAGCGAATCGTTGACAACGGCATGGCGCTGCTGCTCGATTTCCATTACAGCGACACATGGGCCGACCCGGCCAAGCAGTGGACGCCAATAGACTGGCAGGGTCTTAGCGACGAGGAACTGTATCAGAAGATATTCGACTACACGCGTGATGCGTTGCTGCAGCTCAAGGCCGCGGGCGTGACTCCGGCATTCATACAGCCGGGAAACGAGATAAGCTACGGTATGCTGTGGGGACCGGTCGGAACGTCGGATCCGAAGAAGGCCCTGCTGGGCAGCGACGCCAACTGGGAACGGTTCGCCACATTGTTGAAGATGGCAATCTCAGCTTGCAACGACGTGTGCCCCGACGCGAAGATAATACTCCACACCGAGCGTGTGCAGCAACCCAACGTGCTGGAACATTTCTACAATCAGATGGCCAGGTATAACGTGCCGTATGAGATAATCGGACTCAGCTATTATCCTTACTTCCACGGCAATCTCAGCGTGCTGGACAAGGCTCTGAAAACGCTGACGCAGAAGTTTTCCGACAAGAACATAATGATAGTGGAGACGGGCTACAGCTATAAATGGGAGGTGCCGGGTACGACGGTCAACAACACCTCGACGTGGCCTTATACGGAAGCCGGTCAGGCGAAGTTCGTCAGGGACCTGGTCGCTGAACTTGATAAATACAGTCAGGTTGACGGACTGTTCTGGTGGTGGATGGAATATAACGCGTTCGGCACGAGTCTGAGCGGCTGGTACAACGCTCCTCTGTTCGATTCCACCACTGGCAAAGCCACCGAGGCTCTTAAGGAACTGTGCTCGTTCGGCACCAGTGCCGTCGAGGGGATAGAAGCTGACAATACTGCTGGTGCCGATCGCTGGTACAACCTGCAGGGTATCCGTATCGGCAAGCCTGAGACATCAGGCATATATATCCAGAACGGCAAAAAGACGTATGTCCGGGTGCAGTAAGGCATCGCGGATAGGGATAAAAATAAGGTGTGTCGTTGGCGACACACCTTATTTTATGCTATGTTGCTGTTGGAATCGGCGGGGTGATCAGTCCTCCTCCTCGGCAACGATCTCGAATGTAACCTCGGCGGTTACTTCCTTGTGGAAGCGGATCTTGGCTACGTGCTCGCCGATCTGTCGTGCGGGTTCGAGGTCGATGATCTTGCGGTCGATTTCGTGACCGAGCTTCAGGAGAGCCTCGGCGATCTGAGCGGGACCTACGCTGCCATAGATGTTGCCGTTTGCGGCAGCCTTGGCTGTGATGACGGGGCGAACGCCTTCAAGAGCGGCGGCTGCGTTCTGAGCCTCGGCCAGAACGGCTGCGATCTTGTGGGCCTGCTGACGCTGGTTCTCGGCCAGCACTTTCAGCGCTGCGTTCGATGCGATTACGGCCAGTCCCTGGGGAATCAGGTAGTTGCGGCCGTAGCCGTCCTTTACCTCTACGATATCATCCTTATAACCTAAGCTCGGGATGTTCTGCTTCAAAATTACTTTCATCTTTACGGTGCTTTTAACGGTTATACAATGATTATTTCATCAGGTCGGTTACGTAGGGAAGCAGAGCGAGGTGGCGTGCACGCTTCACGGCCTGGGCCACACGGCGCTGGAACTTCAGCGAGGTTCCGGTGATGCGGCGGGGCAGCAGTTTGCCCTGCTCGTTCAGGAACTTCTTCAGGAACTCGGGGTCCTTGTAGTCGATATACTTGATACCGCTGCGCTTGAAGCGGCAGTATTTCTTCTTCTTGACGTCTACCGAAAGGGGAGTGAGGTAACGAATCTCGTTGTTTGCTGCCATGATTAAGCCTCCTTCTGTTCTGTGGCCTCGGCGGGTGCTTCGGCGGGTTTCTCTGCTGCGGTTGCTGCTCTCTTGTTACGACGCTTCTCGGCGTACTCCACTGCGTACTTGTCGAGGCGGAAGGTGAGGAAACGGATCACGCGCTCGTCGCGGCGATAAGCGGTCTCCAAACGCTTTACGATTGTAGGCTCGGCCTCAAACTCGAACAGAACGTAGAAACCTGTGGACTTCTTCTGGATAGGATAGGCCAGCTTGCGCAGTCCCCACAGTTCCTCGTTGACCAGCTTCGCGTCGTTCTCTTTCAGAACGTCCTTGAATTTCTCTACCGCTTCCTTCATCTGCTCATCAGACAAAACGGGAGTTAAAATGAAAACGGTCTCGTAATGATTCATTGTGTTGTTTATGAATGTTTGTGATTTTTGCGGTGCAAAATTAATACTTTTTTCCGACATAACCAAATCCCGCAACTTCCTCCCACCTTTTTCTCCTTAAATAATATACTGGTTTTGTCGATTTTGCCGGTTATAACCGTAAAATCATGCAGATTTTGTCAACTTTTCAGGTTATAACCGGTAAATCATGCAGTTTTTGTTTGCTTTCACGGTTATACTCGGTTATCTTTGCGGAAAATTTCGTTTGAATTCACTGACATCATGATGTTTCGGGAGATAAAGATTTTTCTGTTGCAGCACATAGACTGCGGCGAGTATTCGCATCTGGTCACGATGGTGATAATCCTGTTGGGTATCGCCGTGGCAGCAGCATTGTCATATTATATCTGTAAGGGGCTGCTTTACATGGCTGAATGGCTGATTGAGAAAAGCCCCACAAAATGGGACGATGACCTGATCGACCGCCATTTCATGCGCGGCGTGTCGCAGCTGGCGCCGGCGCTGCTGGTGAATTGGCTGCTGCCGGCGCTGTTCTCAGCCAAGGAACAGCATGAGGTGCAGTGGGTCAGCGACCTCACGTCGCTCTATATACTGTGGGTAATCGTCAGGATACTGAACATATTCCTCGGCAACGTCTATCAGGCCTTCAGCAAGCGGAAACGGTTCCGCCCGTACGCCGTGAAAGGTATATTCCAGATGCTGAAGCTGGTGGTGATAGCCGCGGGTATCATAATCACTGTCAGTATCCTGCTGGGCAAACAGCCGATGGTGATTCTGACGGCTCTCGGTGCCTCGGCGGCGGTGCTGATGCTGGTGTTCAAGGATACGATACTCGGCCTGGTGGCCTCCGTGCAGCTGACGGCCAACAAGATGCTGCATCGCGGCGACTGGATAGTAATGCCGCGCCATGACGTCAACGGCGAGGTGCTCGACGTGTCGCTGACTACCGTCAAGATACGCAACTGGGACAATTCCGTAACCACCATTCCGCCGTATGTGCTGGTATCCGATTCGTTCAGCAACTATGAGCCCATGCGTCATTCGGGCGGCCGCCGCGTGGACCGTTCCATCTATATCGACATCAACACCGTAGGCTTCTGCACCGAGGAGCGGATAGACCGTCTGCGGGCTGCCGGGCGTCTGGAGGGCGTCTCCGACCTGCGCGCGGCCGAGACGGTAAACCTGTCGCTGTTCCGCAATTATCTGGAGCGCTGGCTTGCCGCGCATCCCGACGTGAACGAGGACATGTTGCTGATGGTGCGTCAGATGGAGCCGACACAGGCTGGTCTGCCGTTGCAGCTCTATTTCTTCCTGCGCACCACCGAATGGAAAGCCTTTGAGCGCGTGCAGTCCGACATCTTCGACCATGTCTACGCCGTGATCCGCGAGTTCGGCCTCGCCATCTACCAGCGTCCCGCCGGCACTGACATCATCGAGGCCTCCCGCCCTTACTGTCAATAGGAATATTTTTTGCAACAGGAGCCATCACTGTAGCGAATGACGACTATGCCTTTATAGTCATCCGAGACTTTAGTCCCTTGAAGATTAAATCTGCCCACTTCAGTCCTGTTATCCACATCCGACTCTATATTGTCAACACTTGAGAAATCTGTTTCTACTATGTGTTGAAACTGACGCCAGGGGTCGCCTTGCTTGTATGCTGACATACAATCTTTGGGGATGTACAATATTGTTTTATTGTAGTTGTCATCGGAGAATCCGGGATAACAATCAACCGGTTTAACAGCATGACTGTAAACTGCCTTAAGATTGTCACAGCCACCGAAAGCAAACATATCAATGGATAGGACCGAGTTCGGTATGGTCAAAGATTTCAAGCCACTGCAATCATAGAATGCCGACCACCCAATTGATGTGACGGAATTGGGTATGATAACCGATGTCAAGCCTTTGCAGCCAAGGAATGCACACATCCCGATTGATGTGATGGAATTGGGTATTGCAACAGATTTCAAGCCGCTGCACTCATAGAATGTATTGTCCTCTATGGATAAGACTGAGTTTGGTATTATTATCGCAGTCAGGCCACTGCACCCCTGAAATGCACCACTGTCGATTGATGTGACGGAATTGGGAATGGCGATGGAGGTCATGTGTTTACAACCATAGAATGCACTTACACCTATCATAGATACTGACACAGGTATGTCTACATCGCCCTTCTTTCCGCCGGGACAACATAGTAAAGTTGTTTTATCCTTGTCAAATAACATCCCGTTCAAGGAACTATACACAGTATTTCCGTTTTCGACCAAAATTTCGTTCAATGCAGAACAAGAGCCAAATGCACCATAACCGATAGATGTGACGGAGTTGGGTATGGCAACTGAAGTAAGGCTATTGCATTCCATGAATGCCGACACACCGATAGATGTGACGGAATTGGGTATGATAACCGAAGTCAAGCTACTGCAGCCCTCAAATGCCGACACTCCTATTGATTTGACTGAACCGGGTATAGAAACTGTCGTCAGGCTGTTGCACCCATAGAATAGACAGGTGCCAATAGAAGTGACGGATTCGGATATAGATACCGAAGTTAGATTTATACAGCCCTCAAATGCTCGAATGCCAATTGAGGTGACGGTGTTCGGTATGGTTACGGATGTCAAGCTATTGCACATATAGAATGCAGATTCCCCGATTGAGGTGACAGAGGTCGGTATTGTCACGGATGTCAAGCTATTGCATTGAAGGAATGCAGATTTGCCGATTGATGTGACAGAATTGGGTATGGAAACCGAAGTCAGACTTGTACAGAACTCAAATGAATAGTCGTTGATGGAGGTCAGACGGTTGGATAATCGTAATGATGTCATACCATTGCATTGTCTGAATGCACATTCTCCGATGGAAGTTACGGAGTCGGGTATAGTCATTGAAGTCAGGCTGCTGCAGTAGTAGAATGCGTATTCTCCGATTGAGACGACAGATTCAGGTATGGTCACTGAAGTCAGACTACTACAGCCGATGAATGTGCCATGGGCGATTGAGGTGATGGAGTTGGGCATTGTTATCGAAGTTATGCCACTGCAGCGGGCAAATGCATATTCCTCTATGGAGGTTACAGAATTAGGCACAATCACCGAGGTCAGACTGCGGCAATTGTCGAATGCAGATTCGCCGATGGATGTGACAGATTCAGGTATGGTAACCGAAGTCAGACTACTGCAGCCATTGAATGTATAATCGGCGATGGAGGCAATGGAGTTAGACATTGTTACAGAGGTCAAGTCGCTGCATCCGTCGAATGCGTGACCTCCGATAGAGGTGACGGAGTTGGGTATTGATACCGAAGTCAGGCCGCTACAGCCCTTGAATGTTTGCTCGTCAATCGAAGTGACAGTATAAGTTTTCCCTTTATACGTTACTCGTTCCGGAATTTCTATGTCTCCGGAATAGAGTTTTTTTTCATCATAGTAGAATTGCGTGCTTTCTGTTACCGCAATAGTTAGGTTCGCTTCTGAGGTATGCCTATAATATATTCCGTCGACCTCAAAGTATTCAGCCATCACAGGTATGGTGGAACATAGCATTGGTATGAGCAGTAATAGCCTGAACATAGTTCTTTTCATAGCGTCATCTTGTTATGTTAATTTCTTGCGGATTTTCTATCGTGGCCGTTAGCGTTGTTATTATACGAAACCCCCGGTATACAATAAGTATCTGCAAATTTAAGCAATTACCTTTAATTATACAATCCAAAGCCAAGGAAATCACCCAAAAGAAATTATGAATTGAGATAAGAGGATATTACTATCTACCAGCGTCCCGCCGGCACTGACATTATCGAGGCCTCGCGCCCCTTGGCGCGCATCGAAACGCGCTGAAGCACTACTTTGCGAGTTCTGCTTTCAGGCGTGTGATTAAATCCGAGGGATTGTCGGAGGTGTTGATTTTCCGGACTATAAGGTTTCCCTGCGCGTCGTAAAGAGCTACATGCGGAATCATCAGGGAGCCGTCGCTGTTGCCGAAAATCCTGAAGACATCGTCGTGAAGCTCTTTCCCGGCTATGGCATGGGTGCCCTTAACTCCGAGTTTCCGGGCTATTTCCTTGGATGCCGCTTTCCCGGATTCATCTTCGTCTATTGAGATATACACCAGTTTCAGACCGCTTTCAGCCGCAAATTTGCGCAGCGGCTCCAGCTGGGTGAAGCTTTTTCTGCACGGCCCGCACCAGCTGGCCCATATATCAATCAACACAGGCGCGCCTTTGAACCGGGCCACCAGCTCATCGACGCTCTTGATATTGTCCACGAACGTTATGTCCGTGTCGTTGATGCCCGAGTTAACCGAGATGTTTCTGTCGACGGCCTCTTTCAGTCGCGGCAACAACGGAGACTGAGGGTAACGGGCCTGGAATTCATCGTACAATGCAGGAATTCCCTGCGCAAATCGGTTCTGAGCCACGTCGTCGAATATAACCGACGCTTCGAGACGTTCCGCGTTCAGTCCGGTATGGAAGGCACGGTAGTAATCGGTCTTGAACCGGTTCACGTCGTCGGGACTGCCGTCGCCCTTGTATTCGGGTATGCCCGGAAAAATACGCAGAAGGGACATAGATAGAGCGTTCAATGGATTACGGAAATCCACAATCCTCTCAAATTCAGCTCTTTTGTGTTTCCATTCGTCAAGAATTGCCTTGTCGGTACATCCATGTTCCCTTCTTGCCTTGATTTCGTTGAAGAATTTATATGCGTTCAGGTAAATTTCCTGTCGAAGTGCGGGATAAAGGGATTCAATACTTTTCGATATGTCGGCCAGACTGTCAGCCTTTTGCAATATCTTGCGATAGACCGATGACGGAACGGTGTCTTTCCTTAAGCCCAACGAATCGCCCCGGCCCGACAGATAGTCATAATAACATTGTTCCATTTCGCGGGAGGCGGCGATGGCCTTGACCTCCGCTTCAGGAAGCGAGGAGGTGAAGATATTCTCCGACGCCCCGTCAATCGTCAGTGTCTCGCCCGACTTACGCGTCAGATACATTGGAAACAGCGAATATTTCCCATCCTTTACGTACCGGAACAACACGTACTCCGGATTGTTCCCTTCGGGAAACGAGATGTGGAAAGTGCTGTCGTTACCTGTCTCCGGGTCGACGGGCCACTGGATCAGCATTCCGCCCTGTGATTCGAAATATGAAACCTTGCCATTGCCTTGGTTTTTCAGGTTGACGGTGATACCGGAACGGCTTCCCGCCATGCCTGCAACCCCGAGAATGACAATCAATGATGTCAGAATCGCCTTCATAAGTATTAGATGAGTTTTCGCAAAGATACGTAAAAATAGCGAGATTTATACATCGGCAGTGTAAAAAATTATGTTCTTTTTCTTTAAAGTACGGCTCTTATAATTTAAATATGGGCTTAATAAGAAATTCCTCTAAGGACGGGCTATTCTATCATTACATCGGACGTGTTGCCTACTATAGAACACATACGTAACAGGGAAATTGTCAATACATTAAGAAGGAATACATTAAGAAGGAATACATTAAGAAGGAATACATTAAGAA
>CABQXY010000015.1:0-6346 GCA_902468245.1 uncultured Porphyromonadaceae bacterium
TTATGAAGCCCCATCCCCAATCCGCCATTAAGTCGCGAGCGGACAAAAATATTAGGCTATTCAGATCGAAGTTTTTTGCACTTCGTTCTTGAATCTATGTTTTTCATAAATATTTATTATCACCATGCGTCACCTTCAAGACCTTTTTTGTGTCTTAAATAGCGAACAAACTAATAAGGCATCGTTCCTTAAAAACACATACAAGCATGAAACAGGCAAGTATTCTCTGCATGGCTTTATTCTGCACTTTATGTGCCGTGGCACAGATAGAGACATCAGACTTCGGAACCGATTTTCATGTCTGTTTGGGAATTTGTTATACCAATGTCGAATATTCTTTGTAACTTTGTTTGATTACAGACAAAGGAGGTATGAATAAGCAACGGGCTAAGATTATCGGTATCGCACGCCATCGCCTTTCGACTGACGGCGATGGCGTCACCACGCTTGTTGTGTTTCATGATTGTCCGCTACGTTGCAGGTATTGCCTGAATCCGCAGTCGCTGGACGATAGGGGACGCTTCCGCGAGTATTCTCCTGAGGAACTGTATGCCGAGACGCGAATCGACGAGCTTTATTTCATCGCCACAAACGGAGGAGTGACTTTCGGAGGCGGCGAGCCATGCCTGCGTCCGCAGTTTATCCGTGAATTCCGCGAACTGTGTGGCTCCGCATGGCGGCTCAATCTGGAGACATCGCTCAACGTGCCCTCTGCAAACATCAAGGCTCTGCTCCCGATAATCAATACCATGATTATCGACATCAAGGATATGAATCCCGATATTTACCACAGCTACACGGGTCAGTCAAACAATCGTGTACTCGATAACCTTCGCCTGATAGCCGATGCAGGGCGACAACCGGACTGCATCGTCCGCATACCGTTGATACCGGGCTATAATACCGACACCGACCAAGAGAAAAGCCGCAAGGCTCTTGAAGCTCTCGGGTTCGACCGAATTGATTTATTCACCTATCAAATTCGCAAACACTGACTATGGCACGAGGAAAGCAGACCTGCAAGATACTGAAAGAGATACGCCGACAGATTGCCGAGGCTAACGACATCGAGTTCGTCACATCGGAATGTCGCTTTAATGGTGACTGTCTCGGCACATGCCCCAAGTGCGAAGCCGAGGTTCGTTATTTGGAGCAGCAGCTTAGAGCGCGCTCTCTCGCGGGGAAAGCCATAGCCCTCGCAGGTATCTCGGCAGCATCCCTCGCCATGCTCATGCCGGTGACTTCGCATGCACAATCGGCATCACACAATGTTCAAATGCATCCATGTGACAGTATTTCAGCAACCCGTGTCGATTCTGTAAAAGTAAGGGGTATTGTCACAAACGAATACAAAACCCAAAGCGATTCAATAGCAACAGAAGGGTTGATTGGCGCATTGGTAGTAAATCTCACAAATGGCAAAGGTACGGCAACCGATATTGACGGCAGGTTTGAGATAGAAGCCAGCAAAGGTGATTCGTTACAAGTTTCATATATTGGCTATGTACCTAAAACAATCTGCTTAAATTCACTATCAGACACCATTCAAATCGAATTGACTGAAAATGAATCGGCATTAGGAGATGAGGTTGTTTTTGTTGGAGCTTATTCAGCAAAAAGAGATACAGACCATTATCTTGATCTTAATGTAATAGATGAAAAGGGAAAAGCAATAGACCCTTTTGATCTAAATGTGGAGCGTGTATGGATTAATAAGGATGGTGATGAGGAATCTGAACTTGTATCACCTGAATATTTTAACGACAAACATCCATGTCGCATTTATTGGGATGAGGACAACGGATTGCAAGATGACGACGGAAAACCTCTCAAAGAGGCAATCCTGCGCATAGAGGCCGAGGGATACGACCCGGTGACAATCAAGGTCAAATACCCCAAACGCAACGCCAAGAAAACCATCAAGTTCAAACATAAAAAGGAGTAACATCATGGATTGTTGTAACTCCACACTACGCTTTAGATATGCAGGTGACCATTATCAATAACGACTTACCGAGCTATCTTATCCAAAGGATTCTGCCGGAAATCATTCTTCTAAAGAGGTCAGAACATTATTAGAAAAACTAAAAGGATGTAAGCGATGAAAGCAAGTAGAATTATTCCAGGTCTGATATTGGGGATTTTCGCCGTTTGCCTATGTGCTCAGACTCCCGGTAATGAATGTCCGGACAGAAAAGAGAAACAGATACTTTGGGTTGTAGACGGAGTGGCGTTGAAAGACTCTGTGTTCGATTACACTCTCGACCAAATGAGAAGCGACAGCGCTGCAGTTTTGGCAAGCCGCGTTTTAAGTTGGGTGTATCCGAATGATATTACGGAAATTTCTGTGCAAGACTCCTCCGAAGCATTGGAATATTGTTTTCCAAACCATAGTAGCGTCATAAATATTACCACCACATTCCGCGAACCATTATTAGTCATCATCAACGGGATTCTTAATAAATCCAAAGGGAAAGTTTCCGCCGGAGAGATTTTGGGCGGATATACATATATTCAGCACATAATCAAGGATGAGTTTGCCGACATAATGGATTATGGTGTCAAGGAATGTGTGTTATTAAAGGAAGTCAAGATAGGATGTCATTGGCTGCGAACTCCATTTGTGGTCGTAATGACAGAGAAACCGTATTATCGAACCGACAATCTTGTTGGCAGATATTCGGGTAAACGAGGTAAACAAGTCTATGAGTTGAAGCTGAATGCTGACTCAACATATAAGTTATCAAAGAGAAATATTCATAAAAAGGCCATTACCCCCGAAATCAGCAACTATGGGACATGGAACATTTCAAAAGAAGTAATACGTCTGGTTTCAAGCCAAGACCCGGCAATTCTGCTTCAAGGAAATACCGTGTCATTGGATACCCTATGCCTGAAAATAAAGACAGAAAGGATTTTGACTTTACCTAAAGGCTTCTGGAATAATACGAAGTCTGTAACCTTAAGACGGCAAGAAAATGGATAATCGACTATTGCCCAATCCGACAAAAATAATTATATTTGCGAATATAAAGACTAAACCCGATAGCTTGACGAGTCTGGGGCTACCTGGAATCAACAGTGCAAAAATCTATAATCTCTGTATGAAGCGTGATAATACAACAGCCGTTAACAGCGGCGATGCATTTCGTTACGGGGTGCTCGTGCCGCTGGCTTTGATGATTGCGTCGGTCATCTCCTGCACCTTCTCCTATTCGACGGCTAAACAAAATATCGCGGAGGACCTCAACGATGCGATGCTTGCGTTGGCCAACGAGAACAGTGAACTGTGGACACGTCCGGACACAATCGCGGCCATACGCCAGATGTATGCCACTACCCATAAGCCGTTGATATATCAGGCTTCGGACGTCAATTTCAAGAATCCGAATCTGAAGGAAGACGCCTATTTCACACTCGCATTGGTTGACAATAAGAACGCGGCGCCTAAAATCCGGGGAAACAAAATAGCATCCGATTCCATCATGCTTGTCCCGCGGACGGCTGCCGATGGACTGGCCATACAGGTTCAGGGATTTGCAGACTGCTCCATGGCTTCCGTTTTCATCGCCTCTGACCAGACATTGCCGGGCGTCCTGTTCGTACTTTCCATCCTCTCGATGGCGGGTATGTTTGTCTGGAAAAGAAGAATATCCCGCCTTCCCGAAACAGAGGTTATTGCCCTGCCAGTGTCTCCGTCGCTCGACGGCATCAGGCTCACCCCCATGCAGCGACAGTTGGCCCGGATGCTTCTTGACGCGCCGGATATGAGAGTGGATAAACAGACGTTGTGCCGGACCCTCTGGGGCAACAAGAGCAATGCCGAGGAATCGCTCTACACTCTGGTAAGACGCACCAAAACGGCACTCGCCAATGCCGGTATGGAAATAGTATGCAACCGGGGCGACTCATACGAGCTCCGCATAAACAACTGATACACTGCGTTGTCAGAATTTGTCAGATAAAAGTCTGACAAATTTTGGGGTCTGATTGAGGTGTTTTCATTTGCTTTGCAGAAAAATCCGCAGAGCATGAAAGCAAAAATTCTAATTCCAATGCTGACCGCTTTTCTTATTGTCGGGAACGGTCATGCACAGAATCAGGAGGCGACGGACAGCCTTGCCCGCGAGCTTCAGGAAGTAATCGTCACCGCCAGACAGCCGGCTACTAAATTAGTGGGCTCTACCCTTGTCTCCACCATTCCCGGCACCAACCTTGCCGACCTCGGCACTGCACTCGATGTGCTCGCGCAGTTGCCGATGATTAAGGTGACTGACAATTCAGTAAGCGTCATAGGCAAGAGCAATATCGAGATTTTCATCGACGGGAGGCCCATGCGCGACGATCTGGAACTTCAGCAACTGCTTTCTTCCAATCTGAAGAAAGTGGAACTGCTCATGGCGCCGGGAGCCGCATACGAAAGCACCACGGGAGCTGTGCTTAAGATCACGACACAGCGTAACTTCGTGAAGGGGCTGTCGCTTACCGACCGGTTTCTGATAGATCGCCGCCGCAAATGGTCGGTTTTGGATTACCTCAATCTCAGCTACCGTGTCGGCGACTGGGAAATCTTCGTCAACGGCACCGTAAACCACAACAATTCAGTTGCCAAAGGCTCAACCACCAATACACTCGTTTATGACGGGAAGGAAACGATAGTCGGGAGCACCCAGCACAACAACTACCCCACCACAACCGGAGTGATCAAGGGGGGCTTCAACTACGCGCACGGCCCGCAATCCTTCGGCGCCTACTACCGTTACAATCCGGAACGCGGCGACTTCAACAACACAGGCAGCGAATGGCTCGACGACAACCCGGCAATCAGCTGCGTTATAGACAAACACGTCAGAGCGCACAGCCATCTGGTCTCACTCTATTATGAAAACACTTTTGCCGAAAAATACCGTCTTCACTTTGACGGCGATTTCCGACGGTCAGGTGAGAGCAATTCCGTAGCCACTACCTATCCCGCATCGTCTGATCCGGCAGTCAACTCTACCGATTACAGGACTTCGACCCTTTGGGCAGGAAAACTGTATCTGAATTTTCCTCTTGGAAAAGGTGATTTTACCGTCGGAACGCAGGACAGTTATACCCATACTTCGCTCGATTACCGTATGCTGAACAATGCTGTCAGCGAATATATCCCCTCGTCGCTGACTGACGCACGGCAGACTTCCGCCGCTCTGTTCGTCTCCTGGTCGCGTATGTTAGGCAAGTTTTCCCTTTCGGCCGGTGCAAGATACGAATATGTGGATTATGACTTCAAGGTCAACGGCATACGGGACGAAGATGTAAGCCGGCGCGACCATCTGTTGACGCCCGACCTGTCGCTGGGTTATTCGTTCAACGATGAATCGCAGGTTAGCCTCAGTTATAAAATGGCGACGGTCAAGCCGCCGTATTCGCAGCTTACCGGTTCGTTGAATTATGTAGGTATGCACCAGATCGAGGGAGGCAATCCCGGACTGCATGACGAAAGGATGCACGACATCCGGCTGTTCGGCCTGTGGCGTGGCTTCATATTGCAAGCCGATTACACCCGGGCACTTGATACATACGCCTATGTAAAGCAGGTATATCCGGCTCCCGACCTTCAGCTGATCATGCATCCGGTCAATATCGATGTCTCGGCGCTCAGTCTCTATCTGGTATGGAATCAGCCTGTGCGCCGATGGACACCGAACGTCACGGTCGGCATGTACCGCCAATGGCTGAAACTTGCCGATAACCGACATGACAAGCCGATATTCTCATACTTTTTCGACAATACTTTCTCGCTGCCTCACGGGTGGATGATCACGGCCAACATCAGCGGCAGTTCGCAGGGCGACATGCACACCAACCGTTTCGGAGCCTCATGGTTCACTATGGATGCCTCGGTCGGAAAGACATTCCTTAACAAATCGCTGACCGTCAAGCTGGCTGCCACCGACATATTCAACACGGCAAATAACGACTGGACCATGAACACCTGCGGCGTGTTCGTCGACAAACGCCAAAGCTACGACCGCCGGGGACTTTCCCTCAACATCATCTACAACTTCCAGCCCCGCAAGAGCGGCTACAAAGGCACATCCGCCGCCGAAGCCGAAATGAAACGACTATGAACGCCGCACATCGATTAGTCAGGCAAATTTTACGAATTTACTTAATTTTATATAACGACTATAACGACTCTTTCATTTAAAATCTGTCCAACCTGCCTCTCATAGAACAGTTCTGTTTCTCATTACATCGGACTTGTTGCCTACTATAGAACACATACGTAACAGGGAAATTGTCAATACATTAAGAAGGAATACATTAAGAAGGAATACATTAAGAAGGAATACATTAAGAA
>CABQXY010000016.1:0-220785 GCA_902468245.1 uncultured Porphyromonadaceae bacterium
CTCTCAAAACAACTTTTTACGCTGCTCTGTCTTGTGGCAAAATGTCATTGTTCTCCTTGCTGTTCCTAAGGTGTTGCCCCCGAAACGCGAATGCAAAATTAGTATGTTTTTCGGCCCTTGTCAAGTCCCCGCACGATATTTTTTCAAATTTCGTTTACTTATCCGTTTAACTCGTTGATTCTCAATCGAATTAATAAATGTTAATTTATATATTATTATATTAATTTCAGGTAACAATTTTCCGTACTATATTGTTCATAATACACAAATAGGACATATAGCGGTGTCTTTTATTAAGGAATGGTGGCCAAAATCTCCACGGGAGCAAACTAAAGGCGAGCGACATGGTCTCCGACCAAGCTGTGCTGCACCAGTCTCTCCCCCACGAAGGCTTCCGGTCGCTTCGCGCCCTCAGCCATCGTGGGGTTAATGAGAAACAGCCCCTCCGGGGCAATACGTCCGTTGTAATGAAAACCGAATCTGTCCGGAAAGACGAATCTGTTCAGAGAAACAATGCAGGACAGTCTTTCAGGACAGACTTTACGAAACAGACTTTACGAAACAGACTTTACGAAACAGACTTTACGAAACAGACTTTAATTGAAAGATTCGGGGCAGATGTCGATAAAAAAATATCGGGTGGTATTGCAAATGTAAACCAAGAGTATTAACTTTGCGTTGTAATGGAAAACAAGGGAGCAAGAGAGCTTTCTTAAATAATGAGAAATATCAGAAACGGGAGTCACGCCCAGGTGCATCGAGATTCAAGAGGGTCTGGCGGATGCTAAAGTGCGGACACCGAGTCAAGATATCCCACATCAAAGCAAATTGGGAAACTCATCAAATTTATCAGAAATGCCGAGACAAGCTTATCAATTAATGGCGGGCCCCGCGCCGCAAGGCGTTGACTCCCCGAGTCACAAGGCGGATTACAAAGATTGAGGGCACTCAAATCCTGTCGTTCGGAGTTTCGTCACATTCCTTTGGTGTGGACCTTTAAGCCGGCAGACTTTCAAATGTCTGCCGGTTTTTTACTTTCCATTTAAACATAACCCAAAGCATAAACCTACACTAAGAATATGAAAAGCGTAAAGGAATCATTGCTGGACCGCACCAGCATCCGTCGCTACGAGCGCGAGCCGATACCTGCGGAGACCATGGAATTCATCCGCGCCGCCGTGCGCAACACCCCCACCAGCTACAACGGCCAGCAGTTCTCCGTAATAGAGATAGACGACCAGCCCCTGAAGGAGGAACTGTACGCCATCACCAATCAGAAACAGCTCAAGACATGCAACCGTCTGCTGATATTCTGCTCGGACTATAACAAGATTTCGATGCTGGCACAGCGCAAGGGAGTGGAGATGCCCGCGTTCTACGACACGATGGACGGCGTGACCATCGGCATCATCGACGCCTCGCTGGCCATGATGAGCGCCGTGGTGGCCGCCGAGGCCTGCGGACTGGGATGCAACTGCATCGGCTACCTGCGCACCGCCGACCCCAAACGTATCGCCGAGCTGCTGCAACTGCCCAAGGGCGTGTTCGTGGTATGCGGTCTGGCACTCGGAATCCCACGCGAACAGCCCGACCTCAAGCCCAAACAGCCCGAGAGCCTGGTGTTCCATCACAACCATTACCGCCGGGACGACGAGCATCTGACCGACGAGCTTGCGGCATACGACAAGACCGTGACGGAATACAACCTGACCCGCGCCGGAGGCACCACGACCAACGACTGGTGCAAGCACATCATAGAATATTACGACCACGCCATGAATTACCGAATCCTGCAATACCTTAAGGATCAAGGATATGACGTGAAATATTGACGGCAAGAAAAATTTTAACGCAAAAAAGTGAAAAAAATTTTGCGTCCGATTAAACTAAACGAGCAATTTTTACGTCTATATAATAGGTGATTGTCGCAGACATTGCCTAAATAGTAGAACAATGCTAAAGCGACAAAACGGGATGGAGGCCGAGGCCTTGCATCCCGTTTTATTTTTATCCCTGAAATATTTCAGGATTCGGATTCTAATGAATTGTTGCAGGATTCGGATTCCAAATTTCCGACCGTTACTCGGGATTCTCGCCCAACAGGTCAGGCCTGAGGCGCCTGGTGCGTTCCAACGCCATGTCATACCGCCACTGCGCAATCTTGGCCTCATGTCCCGACAGCAGAATCTCGGGCACTTCCCATCCTTTATATACCGCAGGTCTCGAATATACGGGAGGCGCCAGCAGATTGTCCTGGAACGAATCGGACAGCGCCGACTGCTCGTCACCTATCACGCCGGGAATGATGCGCACCACCGCGTCGGCTATCACGGCCGCAGGAAGTTCGCCGCCCGTCAGTACATAGTCGCCGATGGATATCTCCTTAGTAATCAAGTGTTCGCGCACGCGCCAATCCACACCCTTATAATGGCCGCAGAGTATGATGATGTTCTGCAGCAGCGACAGTTGATTGGCCATGGGCTGGTCAAACTGCTCGCCGTCGGGCGTGGTGAATATCACCTCGTCGTAATCGCGCTGAGCCTTAAGTTCTGAGATACAGGCGTCTATCGGCTGTATCTGCATCACCATGCCGGCCTCGCCGCCGAACGGATAATCATCCACCTTGCGGTGTTTGTTGGTGGTGTAGTCGCGGAGATTGTGCACCACAATCTCCGCGAGTCCTTTGTCTTGCGCCCGCTTCAGGATCGAACAGCCGATGAAGGGCTCGATCATTTCGGGCATTACGGTCAGAATGTCTATTCTCATTATTATAATTAATACCTTGACCGATTCAGACCATAAGTCTTAATCGATTTCTTCGTCAGCCTCGTAACCGCCCATTTCGCGGATGGCGTTTTTCAGCATGGTATACTGCTGGAACAGGTGGTTTACGGGCACCTCTCCCTTGGTATAGTCGTGCATCGGACTCTTGAGGAAGAAGCTGAGGAACCGTTGCGTGCCCTTGCGCCCGGCGCGCGCAGCCAGGTCGCTCAGCAACACCAGGTCAAGACACAGCGGCGCGGCCAGAATCGAGTCGCGGCACAGGAAGTTGATCTTGATCTGCATGGGGTATCCCATCCATCCGAAGATGTCGATATTGTCCCAGCCCTCCTTGTTGTCGTTGCGAGGGGGATAATAATTAATACGTACTTTATGATAATACTGCGTGTCCTCGTCGTTGCCGTGGCCGTAGAGGTCAGGCTGCTCCTCGGGCACGAGAATGCTTTCCAGAGTGGAGAGTTTCGACACCTCCTTTGTGCGGAAGTTGGCGGGTTCGTCCAGCACCAGGCCGTCGCGGTTGCCCAGGATGTTGGTCGAGAACCAGCCGCTCAGTCCCAGGCAGCGCGTGCCGATGATGGGCGCGAAACCCGACTTGACCAGCGTCTGGCCCGTCTTGAAGTCCTTGCCGGCGATAGGCATACCGGTCTTGTCGGCCAGTTCCCACATGGCGGGTATGTCCACTGTGGTGTTGGGAGCGCCCATGATGAAGGGAGCGCCCTCCGACAATGCGGCGTAAGCGTAGCACATCGAGGGAGCGATATGCTCCTTGTCGTCGGCCTTCATGGCAGCCTCCAGGGCAGCCAATGAACCGTGCACCTTCTCGTCTACCGGCACATAGACCTCGGTCGATGCGGCCCAAAGCACCACTACGCGCTCCACGCCCGACTCCTTCTTAAACCGGCGGATATCCTCCCGGATCTGTTCCGTCATGTCCCAGCGATCCCGGCACTGCTTCACGTTGTCGCCATCCAGACGCTTAGCGTAGTTCCTGTCGAATGCGGCGGGCATCGGCTTGATCTTCTCAAGCTCGTCCCTGACGGGATTGATGTCCTTCTCCTTCAGCACCTCGGCATTGATGGCGCTTTCGTATGCGTTGGCGGGATATACGTCCCAGGCCGCAAACTCTATATCGTTCAGGTCTGCCAAAGGCACGATGTCCTTATAGTGCAGATATTTCTTGTTTTCTCCTTTACCTACGCGGATCTTGTCGTACTGGGTCATCGAACCTACCGGCTTGGCCAGTCCCTTGCGGGTCATCAGCACGCCGGTAATGAACGTGGAGCTTACCGCACCCAGTCCTACCACCATTACTCCGAGTTTACCGTTGGGAGCCTTTGCTTTTGTTGACATAGTTTGTGTTGTGTGTGTTATTGATAATTGTCTTTTGATTCTCTGCGAGACATCCGTTGCCAAAAGGGTCCAGGGCCGGCCCTGCGGCACTCTTACGCCGACATTTCGCATTTCGGGCGTAAAATTATACCCAATAGTCGAGACGGCAAAGGAAATAGCCGTCTATTTACGCTCCTTAAATCTTAAAGTTTCTTATCAATACCCGTATTTGACCAATATTAGTTAATTTTTATATCAACATCAGCTTCTTTTGTTAACTTATGTTAATCATGCCATCAAAGCAACACGGCCTTCGCTTCCTCCAATGCGTAGATGGTGTTGGGGTGCGTCTGCTCGTCCTCCTCCTTGGTCCAGCCCTCTCCCTTGATCCACAGCACCTGGCACCCCAGGCTTTCGGCAGGCTCGATGTCCTTGCGCAGCGAGTCGCCTATCACCAGAGTCTGTTCCGGCAGGATGCCTAACGACTTGACGCCATGTTCGAAGATGCGGGGATCCGGCTTGCGGATGCCTAACACCGCACTCTCTATGATATCCTTGAAATATTTCCTGATGCCAAAATCCTCCAACACCGTCTCGATGTTGCCGTAGAAATTGGATACCAGCACCAGCGGAAATTTCTCGGACAGCGCCTGAAGCACCGGTTCTGAAGCATGCACGGTCTTCCGGGCGAAGTCATAGCATATCTGCGCTATCTCCTTCCCTTTCGCCTCCACCTCGTCGGGCGAGAACAGCCCCTGCCGCACCAGCCACTCGAGTTCGATGCGCACCTTGATGTCAAGCATATCGTGGAAGTCGTGCGCCGGCAGTATGTGGCGCGTTCTGGCCAGTTCACGCTCGGCATATACGTATGCCTCGCGGAATTCAGCCTTGTCCACCTCAACGCCGGCCTGCCGGTAACCGTCCCACAGCACCTCGCTCCAATGACGTCCGCCGGTGTCGAGCGTACCGCCATAGTCGAAGATGATTCCCTTTATCTTACTTTTGTCTATATTCATGGTTTCTGATTTTCAAGTTCCTTGATGAATGTGTTGCATATATTCTCATGTTTTACAACCATATACACCATCAGTATGTTCAGCACCGTCAGCTCGAAAGCGAAGTACAGCCACGGCATACGGAATATCAGTATGGACACGAACAGCGCCAGCGAACGGGTGTTGAACGACAGTATGTTGGTGTATTTCATCAGCGGCAGCGAAGCCTTGCGGAAACGCTCGCGGAACTCCACGGGGATGTTGTTGCCATAGCGTGCGTGCAGCAGCCGGCGCAGTTTCTGCATCCTGGGCGTGCGCGATTCCTGGCCCACTGTATAGTTGATGTAGAACAGCAGCACCAGTTTGGCCCAGGGCTGATGGCGCCACGTCATAGTGCGGTATTTCTGCATGAGCGAGTCGGCGTTTTCAAGCTCAGAACCCTCCGGCCCCTTGACGAAATACAGATGGAACTGGCGGTAATAGTCGGCCATCGCGGCCTGTACGCCATGGCAGATTCCTGTCACTACGGCCATGACCCATATCACCCAGTGATGGGCCATGAAGAACTCGGAAGTGACGTTCTCGCGCAGACAGATGGCTATGTAAATGGCCGCAAACCATAGGTCGCCGCTCACGCCGTCCAGTATGCGTCCTATGCGCGAATACTGGCCCGTCATGCGCGCCAACTGGCCGTCGGCCGAGTCGTAGGAGTCGGCCCATACCAGCAGCAGAACGCCCAACAGGTTCCACCATATATTGTCGAAATAGAAGCACACGCCCGATCCGATGCCCAAGAATATGGAGGCGATGG
Source organism: uncultured Porphyromonadaceae bacterium (assembly GCA_902468245.1). GTDB lineage: Bacteria > Bacteroidota > Bacteroidia > Bacteroidales > Muribaculaceae > Lepagella. The sequence continues at coordinate 5,917 of CABQXY010000016.1, forward strand.
TGATGGCATTGGGCCTGATGCCGGCCTTGCGCGCCATCCTGGCCCACCAGTATCCGATGGGGCGGTAAAAGTGCAGGTCCCACCATTCCTCCGTATCCATCGACTTCAGCGACGACTGATACTCCTCTTTTTTATCCTTATTGCTCATTACAGAGTCGTTACTGTTGTTGTTTGATATGTTTTCTGATGGCTTTCAGCACGCTCTTGGCTATGGCCGGAGCGGCCTCGGCACGACATGGGGCGAAACTGGGCCAGTCGTTAAAGTCGATGATGCTGATATGCCCGTGCTCGTCGACGATGCAGTCGCCGCCGTAAATACGCACGTCCATCAGTTTCGACGCGCGCTGGCAGATGTCGCGCAGCTCGTCCAGGTCGAAGCTGAAGCCCTGGCTCTTGCCGTTCACCACTTCCCACCCATACTTGCTGTGACCTTCGTCAAACGGGTAGAACCAGAAGAAGAAGGGCTCGTCGCGCACGCCGTAGAATTTCACTAAGTCGCCAGTCAGATGACGGTTTATGACGGCGCGCTTTATGCCACGGTAATAATACTCGTGCAGCATCTCCTGGGCCTCCTCCGCATGACGGCAATAGGATATGTCCTCCTTGTGCATGGCATGGAAGTCGCCGCGTTTTATCCACACGCTGCCGAATCCGGCGCGTTCCAGCTCGGCGCGCACATCCTCGTTGGTGTTCACTATCAGCGAATCCGGGTACGGGATGCCGTTGCCTAACAGCATTCGCGTCATCTGCTCGCGTGTGCAGTTCTCGATGCCGAAGCCCGAGTTTATCACCAACTTCCCCTGCTCCTCCAGGCTCTGCAGCTTGGCTACCGACTCGCGTTCGCGGCACATGTTCAGCACCGTGTCCTCGGTGATTTCCGCGCGTTGAAATTCATCTTCGCTGTACACGTTCACCTCGCAGCCGCGCTTACGCAGGTGGTCGGCCACCGCGTTGAAGATGGCCGCATCGTTCCCGATATGGTTAGGCGAATATGCGCCGGCCCTCATCACGCCGGCTATCTTGATAGCTGACATTATTTCCTTTCCTCTTTAGTGATTTTTCTGGCCAGCTCCAGGTCCGAGGCGTGGTCCACGTCGATGGCGCGCCCTATGTCGAACGCCTTGAGGCATAGCCCGTTCTCCACCAAGGCGCGCTGGAAATTGCGCATACGGCTCACTCCGGATTCCAGACACCGGTCCAGCACGTCAAGGGCCTTGTCGTCCAGTCCGTACACTCCGGCAGAGATATATTTCGGCTCCGGATCTTTGTCAAGGAATGCGGTTATGTCCATCCTGTCGTCCACGCGCACATACAGCGGCTTCTCGTCGTCGATGTATGTGGTCACGGCCATCATGCCGTCCACGTCGGCCGGAGCGTTCTGAAACGCCTGCACGTACTTGCCGAATTCCGTGGCGCTGAATATGGTGTCGACGGTGGTGGTAATAAACCGCCCTTTGCCTTTCAGCATATTGCCCAGCAATGCAAACGTATGCATCGAGCTTGGGGTGACGGCTTCCTTCACATGGAGGCGGAAAGGCAATGTCGGCGCTATTTCGTCTAAATATTGTGCCGTCTCATGCCGCGTGGCGTTGGTTACCACGGCCACGTCCTCGGCTCCGAGTTCGCCGAATATGCGCATCAGGCGCCCTATCATCGGCTCGCCGTTCAGGTCCACCAACGGTTTGGGTACAGAGATACCCTCCTCCGACAGTCGGCTTCCCTCGCCGGCAGCTATTACTCCGAAATTCATTCCGCCGCTTTATTTTTGTCCTGTTTATTGCTGCGTTCCTGCGGAGCGCCACGACGTTCTCCGCGGTCGGGACGTTCCGGCATCCTGGGCAGCGGATTAGCAGCGGCCTCGATGTTGCGGCGGCGATTACGTGTCAGGTCTATGGCCGAATAGATGGCCTGGCGCATCGACTGCGGGTCCGCCACGCCCTGCCAGGCGATGTCGTTGCCCGTGCCGTGGTCGGGGCTGGTGCGCACAAACGGCAGTCCGGCCGTGAAGTTCACGCCCTCCGGTCCGGCCAGGGCCTTGAAGGGGGCCAGTCCCTGGTCGTGGTACATGGCTATCACGCCGTCATACTTGCGCCAGGAATGCGACGCGAAGAATCCGTCGGCGGCAAAGGGTCCGAACACTAAGAATTTGTCGCCGAGTTCCTCGATGGCGGGCTTGATGTCGCGTATCTCCTCGGTGCCGAGCAGTCCGCCGTCGCCGTTGTGCGGGTTCAGCGACAGCACGGCGATCTTGGGCGCCTGGATGTCAAAGTCCTGCTTCAGCGTGGCGTTCAGTTCCCTGACTGTCTCCATAACGCGCTCCTTGGTCACCGCGCCGGGGATGTCGGCTATGGCCTTGTGAGTGGTAAGGAGCGCCATGCGCAGTCCCTCGTAATAGAGTATCATCAGCGGCTTGCTGTCGGAGCGGGCGCCAAGGAACTCGGTGTGGCCGGGGAACTGGAATTCCTCGGTCTGCACGGCCTCCTTGCTGATCGGGGCGGTGACAAGCGTGTCGATGGTGCCGGCCAGCACATCGGCCACACCCTTCTCTAAGGCGTCTACGGCTGCGGCACCCGACTGGCGGTCGGGATGACCGGGCGTCAGCTTCACCTCCTTTATCCCTAAGTCCACGATATTCAGGTATCCCTCCTCGGCTTCGGAGGCATCGTTTATTATCTTGAGTTCGGGCAGTTCCAGCTCGAAATCGGCCGCGGTCTTTTCCACGAGTGCCGGAATGCCGTAGAGAACCGGAGTGTAGAGCTCGGTGACGGTCTCGTCGGCCATGGCTTTCAGTGCCACTTCGTAGCCCACTCCGTTATAATCGCCGTGGGTTATCCCCACTTTCAGAAGTTCAGACATTGTTTTCAGGTCTTGTTAGAGCGTGTCAATATATATATTAACGCACTTTAGGTTCTGTTCATTACACTTGCCGGCAGGTCACACCGATTCGGTGCGGCTCAGCTGTCCGCAGGCGGCGGCTATGTCCTCGCCGCGGCTGGCGCGGATGGTGGCCGTGATTCCTTTGGAGTTGAGATAGTTGCGGAACATCAGCATACGTTCCTCGCTGGCGGGTTTCAGGTCCACGCCCGGCACCTGATGGAAACGTATCAGGTTGACGCGGCATTCTATCTTCCCTATCAGTTTCACGAGCATATCGGCGTGCGCTATGTCGTCGTTCACGCCGCGCCACATTATGTACTCCAGGCTGAGGCGGCGCTGATGGCTGAAATCGTAACCGCTGAGCAGATGCATCACCGACGCGATGGGGAACGCCTTCTGCGCGGGCATCATCGACTCGCGCTGCGCGGTGTCGGCGGTATGCACGCTGATGGCCACATGCACCTGGGTGCGGTCCAGCAGGTCCTTCAGCTCGGGCAGTTTGCCCACTGTCGACACCGTGATGCGCTTCGGGCTCCATCCCAAGCCCCACGGCTCGGTCAGGATACGTATCACCTTCTCCACCTCCCTGAAATTGTCCAGCGGCTCGCCCATCCCCATGAACACCACGTTGGTCAGCGGCTGCATGTTCGACCCCTCGGGCGGAATGCTCAGTATCTGGTTTATGATCTGGGCTGCGGTGAGCTGCTTGCGGAAACCCATCTTGCCGGTGGCGCAGAAATAGCAGTTCATCTTGCAGCCCGACTGGCTCGACACGCACAATGTGGCGCGCTCCTTGTCGGGGATATACACCGACTCCACGCTGCGCCCCTCGCCCACGGCAAACAGATACTTCACCGTGCCGTCCTGCGACTTGGCGTGTTTGGCCGGTGCCGTGCGTCCTATCTCATAGTTATCGGCGAGCCACGCCTGGTTTTTCTTCGAGATGTTCACCATCTGGTCGAAGCGCGTCGCCTTCTTGACATACAGCCATTCGCACAGCTGTTTGCCCACGAATTTAGGCATGCCGCCACGATAGGCCACATCCTGCAGTTCCTCAAGTGTCTTGCCGATCAACGGCTGTTTCTCGTTTTCCATCGCTTTAAGTACACACCTTTGGGGGTGCACCTGCTCCTGTCGGCGGCACACCCCCAATATGTTTGATTTTCAATTTTTATTTATACAGATACTGTACGGCACCCTTGTAGTTCAGAATTTCGTTTATCTGCTTTATCGCGTCCTTAGCTTCGGGCGTACCGGCTTTCTTGAACATCGTCAGTGCCTTGTCGTAGTTCTCCTGCTTGGCAGCGAGCACGCCACGGGCATAGTTGGCCTCGGGGCTGTCGCCGACCTGGTTCAGGAAGTTCTGCGCGCTGGTCAGGTCGCCTCGGCTTATGGATGCCATGGCGGCGTTGATGTTGGCCACCGGATCCTTCGGGTACATGCGTACGGCCACGTCAAACACCCGGTCGAATTCGGGCGAGCCGGGCTTATAGCTCTGGGCTGCCAGGAAGAATTCGTTAAGGCTCAGGTTCTGCGGATGAGTCTTCAGTACCTCGCGGATCTCGTTGATGTCCGTGTACTTGCGCACTTCGTAGTTAACCACGTAGTCGGTGTGACGCAAGCCGGGATATATCTCTTTCAACAGGTAGGGATAAGTTTCCGGAAAGAGTTTGCGCAGCTGGTCGTTGCGTTTCTCGATAGGATAATCAGAGTCGATGAAACTGATGAGTTCCTCCTTATCCGACAGCGAGCTCTTTTCGATGGCGGCTTTCAGGCCGGCCCAGTCCTCGGGCACCGATTTGGTGACGAACAGGTTCTCGGGGAATGCGTACTGCTGGCGGATGTATTCGCGCAGCGCGTCGGTACGTCCCTGTGCCAGACGGGCGTTGCCGGCATACGAACCCTCGGGCGACGCATAACCGGTCAGAGTGATGCGCTTCACCTTGGCGTCCTTGTTGTCGCGCACGGCGTCGATGGTGTCCAGAATCTTCTTAAGCTCCTCGGGGTTAGTCATATAGTCAGGCTCGATGTTGGTCTTGTTCACCTTGAAGTTGATGAACGCCTGACCCTCCAGGTTGAACAGCTTGGAGTCTACTGCCGCCGGGCGGATGTAGGTAAACTGGGGCTTATACTGCGGAGCGGCATAGTCCATGGTGGCCATGGGCACGTTCTCGGTCTTTTCGTTGCCGCAGCATCCGGTCACGCACTCGAAGTCCAGCTTGGAATGCTCCATCCAGGGCTCGTAGGCGAAGTCCTCCTGATATTTCACCGGCGTCTTGCTGCTGCGCTTGTACAGGTTGGGGGTCTCGCCGTCGCGCAGATTGTAGTAATATGCGTTGCGGCCGGCGAACGTGAGCGACGGCAGACGCTTCTCGAGCAAGCCGTTCAGCTGCTTCAGCACCGGGGTGATGGTCACATCCTGGTTGTATTTTACGTTGAAATTATCGGGCACCAGCGTCATCTGCACGCGCATAGTCTGGTCCGTGGGTCTGAGCACCTGAAGGTCAGATGCTCCGAAGTCCGACGACGTCATGGCTCCGGCACCCAACGCGGTGACCGCCGCCAAGCCCAATGTCATTATTATCTTGTTCATCTTCTTTCTTCTTTTGTGTTAATAATTCAGGCACCGCTCCTCAGAACAGGTATTCGACGCTCACGGCCAGCTTGGTCGGGCCCACATAGTTGTGGTGTCCTGTCTTCTCGCGTGTGCCGCATTCGGTACACGGGTATTTCTCGTAGCGGGTCCACAACCAGCCTATGCCTATCTCGGCCTCGATGTTCCAGTGTTTGGCCACCGGCCATGCGTAACCGTAGTTGAAGCCCGCGCCAACGGCGTAGCCCTGGTAGCGGCTCGTGTTCAGGTCGTTGAAATTACTGCCTAAGAAGTTTCCCTTCAGACCGATATGGCCGAAGTTGTATTCGCCGCCTATCGCGTTGATCGAGATGAAGTGACCTGCGAAACGCTGGCAGAACCAGTATCGCGGCTCGATGCTGGCGAACCAGTGCTTCCACTGGTGGTGATAGCCGGAATTCGAGTTTTTGTCCCTGATTTTCCAACCGTTGTATTCACCTTCGAGCTGTAATGTCCATTTGGGCGCAAGTCCTATCTCAAGTCCGAGGTTAGGGCTAAGCAACGCATCGTTCACAAGGTTCGTCTTGATTCCCACTGACTGTGAAAATGCCGTCGGAACCGCCATTGACATCATTGCCGCGCCAATCAGATAACGTGCTGTTTTTCTCATATCCATTAGTAATTTATAATCCATATTGCCTGTGCGGCAACCTCTCTGTCCTATAAAAACAAATTTCGGGGAGGATTTTATTTTCTCCTCCCCGAATTTTTTTCGTCCATCCAGGGCCGCGGCAATCACTTCCCTGAATTTTTCCGTCTATCCAGGGCCGATCCTTAGTCGCCGGCCTCGAATTTGTAGATGTTGTTCTTTACTTTCCTGTCACCCTTGATCAGCTCGAACATGTTGGGATTGACCAGCTGATAGTACTGCTGCTGGTACTGCTGCTCGTTGAAGGGGAACTTCTCGGTGTTCTGACCCATCACCTGGTAAACGTACACGCCGTCCTGTCCTGCGGTGATCACCACCTTCTTGTTGGCGGGGGTGCCGTAGATCTTGCCGGTAACCTCGGGATCGCCTACGCCCATGTTACGGCCGAAGCGGAACTGTGCGTTGCTCTGCACCTGCACGCCCATTGCCTGGGCCGCGCTCTGCAGGCTCTGCGTGTTCTTCGAGAACTTGTCCACCAATTTCTTGCCGGCCTTCTCCGAGCGTACCAGGTCGGTCACATAGTCCTTGATGTCCTTGTTCGACAGCGGTGCGTAGTCGTCGTATTCGCTTATCACGGCGGCGGCATACAGCAGCGGAGCCGTCGGGTTCTTCGATTCGTAGATGTGGCTTACGGCACCGGTCTCGCCGTCTATCATCGCCCAGCGCATCACCTGACGCGAGTCGGGATAATAGGAGTTCATGCCGGCGAAACGGGGCACTGCGGGCAGCGAAGCCGTAACGGTGAAGTTCTGCACGTTGAAGCCGGCCTTCGATGCGTTGGCCATGAATTTCTTGGCGTCGGCGTTCTGAGCCAGGAATTTCTCGAGCTTGCCGCGCTCGTCGTTCAGAGTGGCGTTGCTGGGACCGAGCACGTACGATGCCTCGTCATATTCATACACGGTCTTGGGGGCGTTCTGCTTCACCAGCTTGGCGATGACCATGCCCTGCGGGCCGCTTACTATCGATACATATCTGCCGGCTGCCTGACGCAGAGTGTCGAGCTGCTCGGCGGGGATGGCGTTCGTGGCGCCGTCGGCGTCATAGAGTGCAATCCACTGGTCGGGCTGTGCCATCACGCTGTCGGGGCTGAACTTGGTGCCGATGGAGTCGGCGGGAAGTCCGGCGTTAAGCGCGCTCAGCACGCGGCGGCCACAGTCCTCGGTGGCGGCCTGTACCAGTGTGATCTGTACGGAGTCTACCTCCTGCTTGGTGCTCAGCACGCGAACCACGCCGAAGCCAAGGCTGTTGTTGTAGGCCAGACGGGCGGAATCGCCGCCGGCTGTCACGGCGCTGCGCACGTTGCCGGGAATGTCGGCTGCAAGCACCGTGTGGCGCGACATCGATACGCCTTCCTTCTTCAGCTCCTTGCTCAGCGGGCCGGCGTTCTTGTTCATGAATGCCACGGTCTGGTCGGCAAGTGACTTGGCGGCCGCGATGTCCTTGTCGCTCGGGGTCACGGTAACGGAGATAAAGCCTATTTCCTTGGTCTCCTCGTCAACGGCGAAGCGGCCCTTGATCTCGTCATACTTGGCCTTCAGCTCGGCGTCGGTGACGGGATATTCCTTCTCGTTCAGGTTGCCGAAAGGCAGGAACGCGTAGTCCACGCTCTTGGTGTTGACATAATCGTTGTAGAGAGCCTTCATATCCAGGTCGTTCGCCTTGACCGTACCGGCCAGCAGGCGCTGGTATATCTGCTCTGCGATCTGCTGGTCCGTCTCCTTCTCGGCAGCCAGCCATGCGCGCTGCATCGGTTCTACCTGAGCCTCGGTCAGACCGTTGCGCTTCGGATTGAAGATAATGTCGTATGCCTGTGCGGGCGTCTGGGCTGCCAGGCCCGACTGCTGCAGGCTCTGCATCAGCTCCTGAACCTTCGGGTTGCCCATGTTTTCCAGCATATAGTAACGCAGCAGGTTGGCGCTCGACTTCACGCCGGCCTTCTTGGCGGCGTTGTCTATCACCGTCTGCTGTATCAGCTGCTCGAGAGCCATCTCACCTAACTGCTGGGTGTCGAAGTTGGCGAACTGCTGGGGATTGCGGCGACGCGCCTCCTCATACTGGTTGTTCAGTTCTTCACGCTTACGCTGATATTCCGTATAGTCGATCTTGGTCGACCCTACCTTGGCAACCGTGGTCTGGTCGCCGAATATATTACGACTGTTTGTGAGGGCGTCCCCCACGATGAAGGCAAGCAATGCCAAGCCTATCACCACGATCAGAAATACCGATTTGGATCTGATTTTCTCTAATGTTGCCATTTATGTAGCTCTGTATTTTGTTACTAAGTTGTTATGCAATCTTGTGTGTCCGGTTGCGGAAAACATACGCGTTTAACAGCCCCATGGGGCCATTAAACGCGCAAAGGTAATACTTTTTGGCGTATTTAGCAAATTCACACCGTAATTACGCCGTTTTTCGCTGCTTTTCGTCAGTCTTTTATGCCGAACGCCTCGCGGATGACAGGAACCATATCCAGCTCCTCCCAGGCAAACTGGCGCACGTCGCGCTCCACCTTGTCGCGCTGTATGGCTGACACGAAAGTGGTGTCGGCCGGCTTGCGACCCACATGGCCGTAGGCTGCCGTGGCGCGGTATATCGGGTTGCGCAGTCCGAAACGCTTCTCGATGCTGCGCGGACGCATGTCGAACAGCTCGCTCACCTTCACGGCTATCTCCGGGTCGCTCATGTTCACCTTGGCGGTACCGTGGGTGTTGATATACAGGTTGATGGGATGAGCGCGGCCGATGGCATACGACACCTGTACCGTCACTTCTCCTGCCACGCCGGCCGCAACTAAGTTCTTGGCGATGTGACGTGCGGCGTATGCAGCCGAGCGGTCTACCTTCGAGGGGTCTTTGCCAGAGAAAGCACCGCCGCCGTGGTAGCCGCGGCCGCCGTAGGTGTCCACGATAATCTTGCGGCCCGTCACGCCTGTGTCGCCGTGAGGCCCTCCGATCACGAACTTGCCTGTCGGATTCACATACACCTTGGTACGGCTGTCGTACATTTTCTGCACGTCTTCGGGATACTGCTCCAGCACACGCGGTATCAGCACCTTGCGCACGTCGTCGGCGATGGTGTCCAGGATGGCGCGGTCGGCCTTGTTGCGGGCCTCGGCGGTATCCTCCAGCGCCTCCACGAACTCGTCGTGCTGGGTCGACACCACGATGGTATCGATATGCACCGGCTTGCGGTTGCTGTCATATTCTATCGTCACCTGGCTCTTGGAGTCAGGGCGCAGATAGCTCACCTGCTTCCCCTTGCGGTAATAGGTCATATCCTTCCCCTCGCGGCGTATCTCGGCCAGTTCCTTCACCAGTTTGTGCGACATGTCGAGCGTAAGGGGTATCAGTTCGTCGGTCTCGTCCACTGCGTAACCGAACATCATGCCCTGGTCGCCGGCGCCCTGCAGCTCGGCCTCGTCGTTGTCCGACAGCGCGTTCAGCTCGGCCACCTTGCCGGCGTCCACGCCGCGGTCTATGTCCTCGCTCTGGCCGTGGATGGCGGTGAAGATGCCGCAGCTGTCGCAATCAAAGCGATAGGCGCCACGGTTGTAACCGATCTTGCGTATCACGTCGCGCACCACCACCGGCACGTCGATGTATGCCTGCGAGTCCACCTCGCCCGACACCACCACCTGACCTGTGGTCACGAGCGTCTCCAGGGCCACGTGGCTCTCCGGGTCGCGCGCCAGGAATTCGTCAAGCAGCGCGTCGCTGATCTGGTCGGCGACCTTATCCGGGTGTCCTTCCGACACCGATTCCGATGTAAATAGGTAGTTCCCGTTAGTCAATACGGGAGATTTTTCAGTCTGCTTCATATAATAAAAATTTAGGCGGCTGTCAGATGCAGTCGCCGTGCAGATGTCTTACTGTCATGCCCCGGGTGTACAGTCGTTGCCCCGAGGTATTGCAGTTTTAGCATTTTTTACACGGTGGTTGCAAGCAGCCAAATTTGTCCACCGGACCCGTCCGATTGTCCGCTTTCGCGGCCTCCTCTCCGAATCCATCCGCAAAGTTACAACATTTCCCCTTAATATGCAACTCCCGTTCCAAAAACCGCACATTTATATGTTTTTATGTCGGAATTTATTAACTTTGTGGAAGGAATCAGAACAAAATCAAAAAGCTAATGCCATGATAGAAGATATTTTGAGATACAACCGGGAGTTTGTGGAGCGCAAGGAATATACACGTTACGAGACATCGAAATATCCGGACAAGAAGATAGCGATAGTGACGTGCATGGACACGCGCCTGGTCGAGCTGCTTCCGGCGGCGCTGGGCATCCGCAACGGCGATGTCAAGATGATCAAGAATGCCGGAGGCACCATCACCAATCCGTTCGATTCCACCATGCGGTCGCTGTTGGTGGCCGTATATGAGTTAGGCGTAAACGAAATCATGATAATCGGCCACACCGGCTGCGGCGTGCAGGGCATGAATGCCGGGGAGATGCTCAATCTGATGCGCGAGCGCGGCATAAGCGAGGAGCACATCACGTTGATGCGCCACTGCGGCATCGACCTGGACCAATGGCTTCACGGTTTCGAGGACACCGGCGACGCCGTGCGCGAGACGGTCGACCTGGTGCGCAACCACCCGCTGATGGCCGCCGACGTCCGCGTGGCCGGCTACATCATGGACTCCCTCACCGGCGCCCTCCAGCCCCTCCCCGCCTCCCTTGACCGCCTGGAAAATGCTGTTTCTCATTAACTCTCCGATGACTGAAGGGTGCGTTCCCTGCCTCGGAGAGGCTGTTTCTCATTAACCCCACGATGGACGGCGACAGCGACAGCTGGCACCGGCCTTCGTGGGGACAGACTGGTGCCGCACAGCTTGGTCGGAGACCATGCCGCTGTACTACCCGATGTGACAGTGCCCCCATTTGGTCATGTCGTATTTTATGGCTACTTTTGCCTTATGAGCAAGGTAAGGGCATTATATCATATTGTATTCGGTACACATAAACGTGTGCCGTCCATCACCCACGAATTCCGCAAGGATCTCTACATGGTGATCCTCGGTATTATAAAGGATTACAAAGTACAGGGACAGGTCAGTCGGCTGATCCGCATCGGCGGCGTTGAGGATCACGTGCATCTATTAATCGATCTTCATTCCATGATGGCGTTGGCTCCGTTGGTGGGCGAGATAAAACGGCGCAGTAGTTTGTGGATGAAGGAACAACGCGACAAATACCCTATGTCTGACGGTTGGAGTCGCGAGTATTACGCTGCTACGCTTGCAGAAAAAGACTGCGAGGCCGTGATTGAATACATCAATAATCAACAGGAACACCATCACGGAGCCGAAGATTATGAAGAAGAATTGAAACGACTAATAGAGGACTCTGGCCTTTCGTGGCATCCCGATATGATAGAGGATTAGGTTGGTTAAGGCGAGCGGCATGGTCTCCGACCAAGCTGTGCCACCCCAGGTATACTCCCCACGAAGGCCGGTGCCAGCTGTCGCTGTCGCCGTCCATCGTGGGGTTAATGAGAAACAGCCTCTCCGAGGCAGGAAACGAGTTGCTTAATCGGCGAATGTAGCAGTGTCGTTCACGGGACACTCGGGCTGAGACCGTGAAGGCCCATCCGGGCCTGACAAATAAAGGCTCCGACATATTCAATTCGGAGTTATGTGAACAGATTAAGTTATGTGAACGGATTCGGAATTATGTGAACGGATTAGGAATTATGTGAACGGATTCGGAATTATGTAAACGGATTGGCAGCGATTGTATAAACACAATATGGCCGGAGTCCGCGGTGGGCTCCGACCATCTTTTCAATACTATTCGAGTTTAGGCTATCTTTTGCTATACGGGATTAAGCTATCTCACCACGACCTTGAAGGTGCGGCCGCCGCAGTTCACGATGTAAATGCCGGCGGGCAGGCTGATCGTCTCGTAGTCGGATACCGAAGCGTGGCGTGCGGCAAGCGCTCCGTCAACCGTGTAGACGGCCACGTCGGCTCCGCTGAATCCGGTCACGCCTATCGTACCCTTGCCGCCGAACAGCTTTCCTTCGGCCACGGGCCGCAGGCGGACGCCGGAATCATCTTTGGTCCCGATGCCGTATCCGCCGATCAGAACGTAGGTATCGTAATCAGGCAGCGTGGCGTCGATGGCAAACTGCAGCCATGCCATCTTCCGGTATTCCTCGGGGATGGCCACCTGCACGGTGCTCCAGCCTTTGCCGGTGACAGGCACTTCGTACAGATGTCTGTATCTCTCGCTTCCGTGGCCCGACACATATACGTTCACGTTGCCTCGGGGATCGGAGTTCCACAGCTTGAGCGAGAATGCCGGATCCTGCACATCCTTGATGCTGAACTTAGGCAGTTCGATCTGTCCGCGTCCGCCTTCCTCGGCGTCGGCGTAGGCAATCATCGCGTATGGAGTATCTGCGTTCCAATAGTCGGGATTCACAGCCTCAGGCTGCACCCACTCCCAGCTTGCAGCGCCCTTATCGCCGGATGAAGAAAGGACTATGAGCGGTGTGTAATGCAGCACCGGGCCTCTGGAACCGATGAAGTCCTCCGCAGCGGGAGCGTTGTAGAGGGTTCCCAGATTGTAGGCGCCATGCTTCAAGGCCCTTGACTGGCCGCCCTTATTGGCCGCGATGATGCCGATGTAATGCATGCCCTGACGTGAACCGGCCGGCACCTCGTAGGTATATTCAAGCACATTGCCCAGTTCCTTTGTGGGCACCCATTCCGATTCGCCGTATTCCTCGTCTACCTTCACTTCATAAAGCCAGTAAGACATGCCTTCGGGGCTGTAGTAGCCTTCAAGGTTTTCCTGACCGCGTACGGGAGGCGTCCAGGTGAGCTTCACGCTCATGTTGTCCTCGCTGATGACGCCCTTGAAGTTCTCGACGTAATTGGGAGGAATCGTACCGGTGAACACCGAGACCGTACCGGCCTGGCCATCCTGGCCGTTAAGGCTGGCGAAAGCCTCCACTATGTTGTTGCCCTGCTGCGAGGCCACCGTGACGGTGACGGTCTCGCCGGGCTTGCCGGCCTGTTCGGCGCGTGTCTCGCCGACGCGCAGCACACCCTTCATTTCGGCGTCGGCGTCAATCTTGGCGCCGGTGATAAGTGTCTCGGGCAGCTTCATCGACACGGTGACGGTCAGGTTCTCGTCGCTCTTGCCCGTCACCTTGATGTCGGTGGGCAGGCTCGGCACGGCGGTGGGCTCGGCGGTCTTCTCAATCTTGATCTTGCGCACTATCAGCGAGTACTGCTCGCCGGGCGACACGCAACGTACGGCCACGTAAACGGGGCCTGCCGCCGGAGCGGCGAAGATGTTGCTGAATGTCTTCCAGTTCATGAACTCTGACACGGAGGTCTCGGGGATAACGAGAGTCTTCATCGCCTCCACGGTCGGTTCCGTTCCGGCCCATACCTCGAAGCGCTCGTCCTTGCCGGTCATACCGCCGCAGGCAGCGTCGATGCTGACACGGTAGGCCTTGGTTATGTCGTCGCAGTTCACCGGAGGCATGATCAGCCAGTCGTCGGAGGGTTCGGCGCTCCATCCCGACGCGAACACAGGCTCGTGCCAGCGCGCTTCGGAGAATTCCCACCGTCCGTACTCCGGACCGTTGTCGGCGTCGATGATGTGGCAGATTTCGGCCTGCTCCCTGGTGGGAACCACCTCGTAAGGCAGAGACTCCGGAGCGCCGTATATCAGCTTGTTGGAACGGGCGCGGTCGGAGGCCATGCCGTTGCATTTGGCGGACACTTCGGCGTAATACGGCTGCACCGGCGCTGCGGCGTCGAGCGTCACCGCAAGCTCCGTCTTGTCGGTCGTACCCATGAACATGCCGTTCACATACACGTCATACTGCAGGTTGCTCAGCTCCAGGTATCCGTCCAGGTCGGCCTTGGTCACGGCATCCCATGTCACTTTCTGCGCGGTAAGGGTCACGCTTTCCGGGGCAAGGGGCTTGCCGTTGCCCACATATCTGGAGATGACGCAGCTCAGGCCCTCCTTGCCGCCGGTCGAGGCCGCGAAGCGGAACACATGCAGGCCCTGGGCTATGGACTCAGCCCGGACCGTCACGTTCGTGCCGGCATCAGCCTTGCCTGTCTTGTATGCCCGGTTGTCGACATAGAGGGTCCAGTCCAGCTGTCCCGTCAGGGCCGCGCCGCCTCCCGTCACGGAGGGAAGCGTATACACGATGTCGCCCGACAGAGCGCCGTCGTTCAGGCCGTAGCTTACCAGCACGGGGCGCCCCGGTGCCGATGCGTCATATTTCACGTCGTCGCTGACAAAGAAGGTGAAGTCCTGGTCGGCGCTGTAGTTGCAGATGAAACGCGATGTCTTGCTCTCGGGATACAGATAATACATCTGCGAACAATAGTGGTAATAGACGGCGTTGAAGATATAGCATCCGTCCAGCGGGCTGTATATCAGGCCGGAGTTGGAGGCGGAAAGGCCCGTGGCGGGCACGTCCATCAGCTCGGTCTGATTGCCCTGACGGTCTATCTTTACGAATTTCTCGTTGCGGTTGATGCCGAAGAAGGCGTTCTCCTCGGGATTGTAGCAGATCGAGGTGGTCAGTTCAAGCCATCCGGGGTTTGCATTGAGTATCGTCACGTTGTCGAGGTCGTCGGCCGGCGAGGAGCAGAAACGCAGGGCATTGCCCTCCTCGTTGTATGTGTAGCCGTAGATTCGGTTCTCGGCCGCCACGTAGACACTGCTGACATAGTAGCATTCCGTATGGATAAGGTTGTCCGGGGTCACGGGTTCTTCCTTCAGGAATTTGCCGGTGGCCAGGTCGAACTCCACATAATTGTAATAGAGGATCAGGCCCCCCTGGGTGATTGTGGCCAAGCCGCAGAGACGGCCGTTCTTCACCCATCCGCCCGACAATGTGATTCCCATCTGCTGGAAAGCATCGGGAGCAGCCCACTTCATCTTATACGTGCCGTCGGTGTCGACGGTGTACCAGCCGGAGAGATCGTCGCCCACACCGCCCATCCATCCGGAGATGGTGGCGCCGGAGAGGCTGATTCTTTGCGGAGCGCGGAGATCGGAACGCGGCGTCAGGGCCCTGGCCCCGGGAGCCTCGGCATTGCTGGCTTCCAGCATCAATTCGGCGCTTTCCGCCCGGCTGATGCCGTTCATCACCTGAATGTTCTTCGCGCCTGCCTGCGCACGTACGAATCCGTCGGGAGCATCCACTGTCCCCGGAGGAACGGCCAGTGCGCCCGTGACGCCGGCCGTCAGCAGCGCGAATGATAATAACAGTTTTTTCTTCATGTTTTTTACAGGTAAAGCATGCCCCTCCCGGATGGGAGAGGCATACCCGATTTATGGTAATTTATTTTCTGACGATAATTCTTGCGGTCCTGACCTTGCCGTCGATGTAGGTCACACGGACCACGACGGGACGTCCGGCAACCGGCTCGGCAATCTTATTGCCCGCATAGTCGAAGTATTCCACCTCGCGCACGTCGGTGCCGAAGATGAGGCTGATGCCGCTGCTGGGGAAGGTGATGGGACTGAGGGCCTCCACCTTCAGGTATTCGTCAAGCGAACCCTCGGGGCATACACCCTCGCAGGGATTCTTCACGCCCTGGAACGCATTCTCGCCCACGGTGGGAGGCACGACAGGCTCGAAGGTCACCTTGCCCAGCGACGAGCAGCCTGCGAAAGCACGGGCACCGATCTCGGTCACATTCTTGCCGATGGTGATTTCGGCCAGCTTGCTGCAGTGTTCGAATGCGGATGCACCGATTGTCTCGAGGGCGTCGGGGAATTCGATTCCATTCAGAGCGGCGCAGCCGAAGAATGCCTTGTTGCCGATAGCGGTGACGCCGGCGGGAAGCTTCACGCTCTCCAATGCGGCGCAGCCGTAGAAGGTCTCGTCGGCAAGCGCGGTTATGTCGGCCTTGATATCCACGTTCTTAAGGCTGCGCACTCCGCTGAATACGCCAGAATTGATCTGAACCACATTGAAAGTGAAGGATTTGTCTTCGGTCACCTCATATTTCACTTCCGCAGGAATCGTCAGATTCTCGGCCGTTCCGTTGTAGCTGTAGGCGATAGCGGTAGATTCCGCCACGTCGAGCATATAGGTCACGCCGTCGAGTTCCATCGAATAGATGGGCGCGTCGTATGTAGCAGGCTCCGAAATCTTGCCGGTCTGGCCGTCGGCATATACAGGCTCTACGGTGAAGCTGTAGCTCAGTCCCTGGCGTATGCCCGTGTGGGTATATGTCGGGGCCTCTACCGTAGCCACGGGAGTCTCGGCGCCGTTAAAGTATACGTTGTACTTCATGCCTTCGGTCGATACGCCCTCCGGCATGGACCATGTCAGCACCATGTCGTTGTCGTCGGTAACCTTGTATTCCAGACCGTTGACACCGGGATAATCCTTCACGCTCACCTGGTCGAAGAAGAAGGGATAGCGGCTGTCGGTATCATCCGCATTATAGCGGAAACCGAAGCGGACTTTCACGTATGCCTTGCCGGCGAACTCGGAAAGGGGGAACTCAGCCTTGGTCCATTCGAACTTGGGAGTCTCGGCACCCTCCCTGGCAGCGGGAGCGGCCTCCGGCTCGGAATCTGCCTGCGGCATCTGATATTCGGAGTCGATCAGCAACTGAGCTGCTTTCTTATATATGGGCGCACCCTCGGGATCAACCTCGCCTGTTGTGACTTCGATGTCGATAGAGCCGCACGAACCCTTGATCGGAATGTAATAGAACGAGAGCATCGGCTTCGACACATCGGAGAAGTCGAGCTTACCGGTCTCGAGATAGCCGGTTTCCTTGCCGGTGTTGTAATTATTGGCGTTAACATAGTAATATGCGTCCGGGCCGAGTTCATCGTCCCTGGTACCGCCTCCTGTGCCGGCGGTAATGGTAACCTCGTCCTCATTCTCGCCGTAATAGAACCAGCGCTCGTTCATCACATAATGGGAATCAAACGCGCCGTAAGACGGGAATTCTTCTGTCCATCTCTTGTCGAAAGCCTTGCTCCACTTGCTTCCGCTGTTGAATGTCTCAAGGAACGGCAGCTTACCGGCAGGACCTACGACAAGAGGAGTTCTGGTATCCGTATAGGGATGCCTTACGTTAGCCGGAATTTCCACGCCATTGTCAGCATGAACGCGGTAATAAACCTCGCGTTCCTCTGTTACGTTGGCAAGGTCGTCGACAAAGCTGCATTCCTTGATGTTGTTGCCTATCAGCTCGGGGTCGTTGTCATAATTGTTCTTCATGCGATATACCGTATAGTATACCTTTGAGGGGTCGAAATGGCCATTGTTATATCCTTTGTCAGGTGCTGTCCATGTCAGCTCGACCTTGCCATCCACTTCCCGTGCCTGCAGATCGGTCACAGCTGAGGGGTAATCCTCGCCGATATATACTGTGGTTGCGTACGACTCCTCGCTGTTGCCGAAGTCTGTGAACGTCTGCACGCTGTATCTGCGGCTTCCCTGCGTCTCGTCGGTATCGGTCACACTGTAAGTCTTTCCCGGCTCCGGGTTCAGCTGAACATCAAGTTCTACCTTTGTGCCGTCGGGATTCTGCTTTGTAAGCACTATCTTGGTATAAGTTACACCATCGGGCATTGGCTCCGGGTCATCGTAATATCCGCCGCCAGTAGTTAACCCCGGACAGGTGTAGCTCACTGCAACCGGTGCGAAGCCATTGTTGGACCGGGCCACCGGGGAGTCGGGAGTGGTAGGCTCCAGACCGATGGTAATGGATTTGTAACCAACAGAACCCTCGACTTCACCATTGTAGGCTCTGATGTTATATGTATATCTCTTCCCATTCTCAAGCGAAGGGTCCTCATCGCTATAGTTGAGCACCTGACCGGCTGTAACGTCGTTCCACTCCTTGATTTCCACTTCTTCACCCGAATAGCCAAGCTGACGCGTCAGCACCATCTTGGTGAAACTTGCCATATCATATTTTAAGCTCCAATTATCCTGATCTCGGGCCTGCATCGGAGCGGTGAGTGTAATCTCAGGAACCATCTTCCGGGTATCAAAATTGATACTAAGATTTACATTAAGTTCAGGGGCAAGTGGTTGCAAGACGGAATAGTCCACGTCGCCGTCGGCGGTGACAGCCGGCGGAGCTACCGCCTGCTGCGCGGGGGCGGTTGCCAGCTGGGCGATGGCTATGCCCGACGCCGCTACTGCCAATAGTCCTGCGTAAAAGATTTTCTTCATATACTGTTTGTTTTAATGGTTTGTTCCTGATTATTTATTTACGTGGGTAGCACGTTCTTATCCGGTTGTCGTATTTTTATCCGGTGCTCGTGTTTTTATCCTATTCTCGTGTTTTATCCTGTTGTAGTATTGTTGAATCTTCCTGCCGGCATGACATTGAATCATCCTGCTATGACGCGGTACCGTCAAATGGTGAGCAGGTGAAACATCCTACTGTTGTAATGTTGTGACAAAGATAGCAAAAAAATTCTAAAATATCGCATTTATATGCAAAATAAGCCTATATCTGATAAAATATCGTAAATTTTGCATCAAGAACCCGAAAAAACCGCTCAAACCGCCAGCCCTACCCGCCGCCGGTCCGCCCCTGAGCCACCATACCGCCTCGCCGCGCCACGCCACTGGAGTGACGGCGTCCACGCCGTCAACACACAGGCACCATAGCCACTGCTGCCGTGTGAACTGTCACCGGCCGCATATAATTCCTATTTATAAAATGGAAACATTTGTAATCACGAGGGTCTGTTCACGACACCGCCGTTGACATTTCTTTACCAATGGACCGTATACCGTTCTTTATCTTGGCGAATGTTTCAGGAGCCGGAGTCCAGACTCCATAGCGGAATCGTGCAAGCTTTGTCCAGTGCATTCCTATATATTCCGCAAATGCTTTGAGGTCAAGCCATGGAAAACGAGACAAAAGACGGTTCACCTCATTATCGTAGTTAACCGTTTCTTTTTCAAAAAAATTAGACACATGAATATCCTCATCAAGGTTCTCCCAGCGAATACTTGTGTCATTGCTCCAGATGTAATAGTTCTCCCGTTCCTCCTTTGAGGCAAGGAACAGAGCCGGGAAAGCCTCTAAAGGCTGGCTGTATATAGTGCCTCCCTCCGTTGCAATCCAAATCCTGTTATCCGCAAACCAAACTCGCTGAATTTTAGGATATGTATTTTTTATTATTGTCTGTTCCATATTATCTGTCAAATACTTTATGCCATTCTGTCACAATATCTTCTCGATAGAAATTAACGGCCTCAAGAGCCTTTTTAATCGTTTGAGCCTTCAGACCATTATTTTCTATAACAACGATTTCGGGAACTACCTGGATTTTTGCGGACTTCCCCTGATATTCAATATGAACATGAATGGGTTCATGATCATTGGGATAAAAGAAAAATCGTATTCCGAATATAAAAAGTACTGTTGGCATAAAAAGTGATTTTACATCTGCAAATGTAGGTATTATTTTTAATACCTCAAAATGACATTGAGCCGAAAATGCCAATTGCACCCCGTGCAGACGCGCCATAACGCGTTTCCTGCTAACAACCTTCCCCACTGACCGGCCGGATAATTTTCGGAGGAAATTCGTGTTTATATAAATGGACTAAGACAAAGGAAAGAAGATGGGCGTATGTTATCTGCAGGTAGAGGGGCTGACCAAGAGTTACGGAGACAGGGTGCTGTTCGGCGACATCAGTTTCGGCATAGACCAGGGCGAGAAAGTGGGGCTGGTGGCACGCAACGGTACAGGCAAATCCACCTTCCTGGACATACTGACAGGACGTGAGTCGCCCGACTCCGGCTCGGTGATATGGCGCAACGGCATCCGCGTAGGCTATCTGGAGCAGCAGCCTCCCCTCGACTCTGACCTCAACGCCGTGGACTACGCCACTCCCGACTGTCCCGCCGGCCTGACGCCCGGCGAATGGAATGGCCGCGACATGGCGCGCCAGATGCTGGGCCAGTTCGGCATCGACGACATGACGCTGCCCGTCTGCAAGCTCTCCGGCGGCCAGGCCAAGCGTGTGGCGCTGGCCAAGGTGCTTCTGACCGAGCCGGACATGATTATTCTGGACGAGCCCACCAACCACCTCGACATCGAGATTGTGGAATGGCTGGAGGACTACCTGCAGCGCCGCAAGGTGACGCTGCTGATGGTGACGCACGACCGCTGGACCCTGGACCGCGTGTGCAACCGTATCATCGAGATAGAGGGCGAGACCCTGTACAGCTACGACGGCAACTACGACTACTACATCCAGAAGCGCACCGAGCGGATGGAGAACCGCGAAGCGGAGTTGGGACGCGTGCGCAACCTGCTGCGCGGCGAGCTGGAATGGATGCGCCGCCAGCCGCAGGCCCGCGGCTCGAAGGCCAAATACCGCATCGACAACTTCTACGACCTGGAGGCCCGCAGTCATTCCGCAGGCCCGGAGAAGGACGTGCGCCTGGATGTGAAGGCCGGCTACATCGGCTCCAAGATATTCGAGGCCAAGAACGTATGCAAGGCTTTCGGCGACAAAGTGATACTGCGGGACTGGAGCTATACCTTCGCCCGCTATGAGAAGGTGGGCGTCGTCGGTCCCAACGGCGTGGGCAAGTCCACGTTCATCAAGATACTGCTGAACCGCCTGCAGCCCGATTCGGGCACCATCGACACGGGCCAGACCGTGAAATGGGGCTATTACAGCCAGGAGGGAATCACCGGCTTCGACGAGAATGCCAAGGTGATAGACGCCGTGCGCACCATCACCGACCGCGTCCGCATCGACGACAAGACCACGCTGACGGCCCAGCAGTTTCTGACCCGCTTCCTGTTCACGCCCAAGGACCAGCAGAAATTCATCCACAAGCTCAGCGGCGGCGAGCGGCGCCGTCTCTACCTGGCCACCGTACTGATGCAGGAGCCCAACTTCCTGGTGCTTGACGAGCCGACAAACGACCTGGACATCATGACGCTGGCCGTATTGGAGGATTACTTGGCCAACTTCAAGGGATGTGTCATCGTGGTGAGCCACGACCGATACTTCCTGGACCGTGTTGCCCAGCATCTGTTCGTGTTCAAGGGCGACGGCGAGATCAAGGACTTCCCCGGCGACTATTCCACCTACCGCCATTGCGTGGCGCAGGAACGCGCCGCCAAGCGCAGCGAGTCCGCAGCCGCCGACCCCGCAAAGAAGGCTCAGAAGCAGAACCGCCCCCGCACCGAACAGAAACGCAAGATGTCGTTCAAGGAGCGGCGCGAATACGAGCAGCTGCAGACACGCCTGGAGCAGCTGGGCGCCGAGCGCGCCGAATTGGAGGCGTCCATGAACTCCGGCACGCTGACACACGAGGAGCTGTCCGCAGCCGGTGTCCGCATCCAGCAGATCATCGACGAAACGGACAGCTCCGAATTCCGCCTCCTCGAACTGATGGAACTCGAGGACTGATTTTTCAATGTCTTTTTATAGAATACTTTACCGGGCCTTGGTGAAGTTAAGGCCCAGTTCTATCTTTGTGGTCTGGTCCAGCAGCTGGGGCAGCGAGTCGTAGAGTGCCATGATGGCCGTGGCGTACTGGGCCAGGGAGGTGTTGTGCTGCACTAAGTCCGCTACGATGCCGCGCATGGCGGGATTGGAAAGCACCGGCACGATTACCTGCTTCAGCAGCGGCAGCAGAACCTCGCTGCTTAGATACAACTGCATACCGTCGCCTTGACGGACGCACGCCATCGGCAGGCCCTCGGCCAGCATCGGCGACAGATTCTTCACCACAGCCTCCAGCAATTGAAGCAGGGTGCCTTCTTCGGCACGACTCGCCTTGCCGAAAGGATTGTCGGGGATATTCGGGTCGCGGTTGGTGTTGTTCAGCAGCACAAGGCTCAGTATATCGGTGGGATTGGCGTACAGCCTGATGGCATTGTCGCTCAGAGGCACGTACGTGAACGTGCAGCGGGGCGCGGTGATGAACTGCGAGGCCCCGTTGGCCGTCTGCAGATACGTGACGGGCATACAGCCGTCGCCTGCCATCCCCACGGTGCGCAGACCGTTGGCTATGACCTGTGTCAGCGACATCTCGGCCGTGCCGTTATATACAGGTATGAACGGAGTGTTTACAAGGATGCGCAGCACATCCTGAATGCCATATTGAGTACCCGGCAACTGGATGGGCAGCTTCGTCTCCCACACGATATGGAACGGCTGGCTGTCGGCCAGAGGGTTAGCCGGAACGGCCACAGGTTTCCAGGCGCCTCCGGCAAATGTCTGGTTCTTAAGGCGGACATCCTCAAACTCGCCCTCGAACTTGTTGTTGTCGAAGTCGCCCTCCAGGCGGTAGGTCACGAAGTCGGTCTCGCCCGTGTAATCGAAATCCCACTCGTTGCCGTCGCGGGTCACGGGTACTGTGATATCAAGTTTCGGAGTACCGGGCAGCACGCCGGGACCGTCCAGCTCGGGCAGATCCTTGAACGCGGCGTTGAGCGTGCCGAGATTCACCTTGGAATAGAACGACATGTTGACGTTGCGGCCCGAAGCGGGCGACACGTCTACCGATTTGCCGGCCAGTCCGGAGTCGTTATATTCCAAGTCCAGCACATTGAGACCGGTGTACGTCTTGGACTGGATCTGGTCGAGATTCACGTCCTTATTATTGTCGTCCTTATCACAGGCGACAAATAAAACGGGGCTCAGCAAGAGCCCCAGTAAGTGTAGTCTTTTCATAACTTTCAATTCATACAGTGGAGCCTATCAATCCGGCCCATGCGGATGAGCCGTTCAGCCGAAGTAGTCCACACACGCACGGCAATCGATGTTGCCACGGATAATGTCCACGCACGCCACGTGGGCGGGATGGGCGCTATACGCGGCGATATCCTCAAGCGAGTCTGCCTCGGCTGTAAGAATAACGTCAAAAGTCTCCGCAGGGTTGACGTTCAGCCCCGTTTCCATCGATTTTAATTCCGGAATAATCTCCGGCAGCTTCATCAGCGCCTCGGCGAACTTAGCTGCCAGCTCCTTTCGCTCCGCGTCCGTGCCTTTCAGCCGGAACATAACCGTATGCTTCATGTCAATCAGCAATTATAAATTAGCAATCCTGCAACGTGCATTGAACGCATCGTGCATTACGCATTGTAGAGGCGTTCGCGGGCGGCGGCCACCTTCTCGTCCTCGACGTAGTCGTCGTAGTCCATCATCTTGTCGATGATGCCGTGAGGCGTCAGCTCGATGATGCGGTTGCAGACGGTCTGGATGAACTCGTGGTCGTGGCTGGCCATCAGGATTACGCCCTTGAAGTTCTGCAGCGTGTTGTTGAACGCCTGAATCGACTCCAGGTCCAGATGGTTGGTGGGCGAATCGAGCACTAAGGTGTTGGCGTCCGTCAGCATCATGCGCGCTATCATGCAGCGTATCTTCTCGCCTCCGGACAGCACCGACGCCTTCTTCAGCACCTCCTCGCCGCTGAACAGCATCTTGCCGAGGAAGCCTTTCAGATATATCTCCGAGCTGTCGGACGAGTACTGGCACAGCCAGTCCACAAGGTTCAGGTCGGTCTGGAAGAACGCCGAGTTGTCGAGCGGCAGGTACGCGCTCGTGATGGTCTGGCCCCACTCGTAGGAGCCGGCATCGGCCTGACGCTTGCCGTTGATTATCTCGAACAGGGCGGTCATGGCACGCGGGTCGCGGCTCAGGAACGCCACCTTGTCGCCCTTCTCTATCTGGAAGTTGACGTCGTCGAACAGCACCTCGCCGTCCACGCTGGCCTTCAGGCCCTTCACCTCCAGGATCTTGTTACCAACCTCGCGGCAGGGCGTGAAGATGATGCCGGGATAGCGGCGCGATGACGGCTGAATCTCCTCCACGTTCAGCTTCTCCAGCATCTTCTTTCGGCTGGTGGTCTGCTTGGACTTGGCCACGTTGGCGCTGAAGCGGCGTATGAACTCCAATAGCTCCTTGCGCTTCTCCTCGGCCTTTTTGTTGGCGGCCTGCTGCTGACGCAACGCAAGCTGCGACGACTGATACCAGAAGTCGTAGTTGCCGGCAAACAGGGATATCTTGTTATAGTCTATGTCGAGTGTGTGGGTGCTGATGGCGTTGAGGAAGTGGCGGTCGTGACTCCCCACGAGCACCGTGTTCTCGAAGTTTGCCAGCCAGTTCTCCAGCCATGCCACGGTCTCGAGGTCCAGGTCGTTGGTAGGCTCGTCCAGCAGCAGGTTGTCGGGATTGCCGAACAGCGCCTTGGCCAGGAGCACGCGCACCTTCTCGTTGGCGCTCATGTCCTTCATCAGCATATAGTGGCGGTCCTCCTTGATGCCGAGTCCCGACAGCAGAGCCGCTGCGTCGCTCTCGGCGTTCCACCCCTCAAGCTCGGCGAACTTCTCCTCCAGCTCAGCGGCCTTGATGCCGTCCTCGTCGCTGAAATCGGGTTTTGCGTAGAGGGCGTCCTTCTCGGTCATGATCTGATAGAGCACGGTGTGGCCGCGCATCACGGTATCGATAACCGTACACTCGTCAAATTCAAAGTGGTCCTGGCTCAGCACCGACAGGCGCTCGCCCGGGCCGAACGTCACGCTGCCCATGGTGGGCTGGAGCTCGCCCGACAATATCTTCATCAGCGTCGACTTGCCGGCGCCGTTGGCTCCGATTATGCCGTAGCAGTTGCCACGGTTAAAGGTCAGGTTCACGTCCTGGAACAGGACGCGCTTCCCGAACTGCATGCACAGATTGTTGGTCTGTATCATCTTCTCATTCCTCCTTGTGCCGCCTTCATGCGTTTCATCATCTGGGCGGGATTCTTAATATTCGATGCCAGATGCATCATCTTGCGCATCTCCTCAAACTGTTTGAGCAGACGGTTCACCTCCTGGAGCGACGTGCCCGAGCCACGGGCTATGCGCTGACGGCGCGTGCCTTTGATTATCTCAGGGTTCTCGCGCTCGTAGGGCGTCATCGAGCCGATGATGGCCTCGATGCCCTTGAAGGCGTTGTCGTCTATGTCTATGTCCTTGATGGCCTTGCCCACGCCGGGTATCATGGCCGCCAGGTCCTTGATGTTACCCATCTTCTTGATCTGATGGATCTGGCGTATGAAGTCGTTGAAGTCGAACTTGTTCTTACGCAGCTTCTCCTGCAGGCGCTCGGCCTCCTTCTGGTCGTAGACCTCCTGCGCGCGCTTGGCCAGCTCCACGATGTCGCCCATGCCGAGGATTCGCGACGCCATACCCTCGGGGTTGAACTCCTGGATGTCCTCCAGTTTCTCGCCCGTACCCACATACTTGATGGGCTTTGCCACCACGGCGCGGATGGATAGGGCGGCACCGCCACGGGTATCGCCGTCCAGCTTGGTGAGCACTACGCCGTCGAAGTCGATTCGGTCGTTGAATGCCTTAGCCGTGTTCACGGCGTCCTGACCCGTCATGGAGTCAACCACGAACAGTGTCTCCTGCGGCTGCAGCGCGTTCTTCAGGTTGGAGATCTCGTCCATCATCTCCTCGTCCACGGCTAAACGACCGGCCGTATCGACAATCACCAGGTCATACTGGTTCTTGCGGGCGAATTCGATGGCGTCCCTGGCTATCTTGACGGGATCCTTGCTCTCCTCGTCGGTGAACACAGGCACTCCGATGGACTCGGCCAATACGCGCAGCTGCTCGCGTGCGGCGGGACGGTAGACGTCGGCACCCACCAGCAGCGGATGCTTGGCGCGCGTGCTTTTCAGCTTCTTCGCTAATTTGCCGGCGAATGTGGTCTTACCGGCACCCTGCAGACCGGCCATCAGTATCACGGCCGGCTTCCCCTCGATGTTCAGCGGCTCGGCGTCGCCACCCATCAGGGCGGCAAGCTCGTCGTGAACTATCTTCACCATCAGCTCCTTGGGCTTCAGAGCGTTGATTACGTTCTGGCCCAGGGCCTTCTGCTTCACGGTGTCGGTGAAGGTCTTGGCAACCTTATAGTTGACGTCGGCATCCAACAGCGCGCGACGCACATCCTTAAGCGTCTCGGCGATGTTGATCTCCGTGATTCTTCCTTCTCCCTTAAGTATCTTGAATGAGCGTTCAAGACGCTCGGACAGTGTATTGAACATTTTCTATCTTAACCTTAACCCCTTGTTTAAACTAACCTCTGAACTTTCTAAACTTTTTCAACTTTCTCAACTACCCCTTAAGTCTATTGGTGGCCGTATCCGGGAAAATCACCGTGGGCTTCCAGTCGGCGGCCTCCTCGGGCGTCATGCGGGCGTAAGCCATGATGATGACTATGTCGCCGGGCTGCGCGCGACGTGCGGCGGCGCCGTTCAGACACACTATGCCGCTGTTCTCCTCGCCGGCGATGGTGTATGTGTCGAAGCGTTCGCCGTTGTTGTTGTTGACGATGAACACACGCTCGCCGGGCAGGATGTTGGCGGCGCGCAGCAACGCGGCGTCAACCGTGATACTCCCGATGTAGTTCAGATCCGCCTCCGTCACCGTGACGCGGTGGATCTTGGATTTCAGCATTTCTATCTGCATGGTTGCATTCAGCTGTTCGGCACTCTGGATTCAGACGCCTGATTCGTTCTTATATGTGATATTGTCGATGAGACGCACCGCGCCGCAATAGACTGTGATGCAACCCACTATCCAGCGGGCCTCGGCCCAGTCGTCGATGGGCTGCATGGTCTCGGCGTCCACTATCTCGAAGTATTCCACACGCATTCCGGGTACGGCGTTGAGGCGGTCCACCACGGTGTCGTGCGTGGCCTGCAGCGAATGGTCCAGCATGTAGGCCTTCGACTCCATCAGCGCGGCGTGTATCTCGGGCGCCACCTTGCGCTGCTCGGGCGTCAGCAGGGCGTTACGGCTGGACAGAGCCAGACCGTCGTCGGCGCGCTTGATGGGACACGCCACGATCTCGACCTTGATTCCCTCGCTCCTGACCATGTTGCGTATCACGGCTATCTGCTGGAAATCCTTCTCGCCGAAATACGCGCGGTCGGGACGCACCAGCAGGAACAGGCGGCTCACCACCTGCGCCACGCCCTGGAAGTGACCCGGACGGTACTTGCCCTCCATCACCTCGGCGGCGGCGCCAAGGTCAAACTCGTGGTCGCGCTCCGTGCCGTCGGGATAGACGGCCTCCACGCTCGGCATGAACACCACCGACACGCCGGCCTCGGCCAGCAGACGGGCGTCCTCCTCCTCCGTGCGCGGATAGGTGGCCAGGTCATTCGCATTATTGAATTGCGTGGGATTCACGAACACGCTCACCACGCTTTCGTCGTTTTCTTTCACACAGCGCTCCACCAGCGACAGGTGTCCCCGGTGCAAGGCTCCCATGGTCGGCACAAATCCTATGCTCCGGCCATTATTCTTGGCACGGGCAACATATTGCTCCAGTTCCCCTGCCTCTTTGATTATCAGCATCGCTTTGCTTGGTTTTTGTGCGCAAAATTACTAAATTCTCGGCAAACTCGAAAATTTTTATTAACTTTGCAGTCATTATATATAATATTATAGCGATAAGGTACGGCTCTGCGGGCAAGCGCCGCCTACCTTGCCCATACGAGAGACATAGCAGACACAAGAATGGCAGACAACAGGATCATATATGTATCCCAGGAGATAGCCCCCTATCTCCATCACAGTGAAAACGCACGACTGGACCGCGAATTACCTCAGGAAATGCAGGAGCTTAAGTACGAAGTGCGCACCTTCATGCCCGATTTCGGCACCATCAACGAGCGACGCAACCAGCTGCACGAGGTGATCCGTCTCAGCGGCGTCAACATACCCATCCGCGACAACGACCATCCCCTGATCGTAAAGGTGGCCTCGATGCAGCCCTCGCGAATCCAGGTCTATTTCATCGACAGCGACGATTATTTCCAGAAACAGGACAGCGACGCCGACCCCTTCGGCTCAAACCGCACGGACAACGACGAGCGGATGATATTCTACGCCCACGGCACCATGACCACGGCCAAGAAACTGCAGTGGGATCCCGATGTGGTGCACGTCACCGGATGGATGTCCACCCTGGTGCCTCTGTATCTGAAGCGCCTGTTCAACGACGGCCCGTCATTCCACCACACCAAGGTGATATACACCGTAGGACCCGAGACCGAGATAGCCCCGCTCGACCCCGACTTCTTCGAGAAGCTGAAGGCCGAGGGCGTGCGCAAGACCGACCTCAAGCCCTTCGCCGAAATGGAGCTGAACCGCACGACGCTGCACAAGATGGCCATCAACTGGTCGGACGGCCTGGTATTCCGTGGCATCGAGCCGGATCCCGAGCTGGTGGAATTCGCCGAGGCCGCCAAAGTACCCTGGATTCAGATCGACGGCGAGACCGCACACGGCAAGGAACTCAACGAATTCTACAAGAGCGTGCCGCTACGCAAGGCGTAAGGCACATAATTTAATTTTGAATAATAACCCGGGCGTGACGCGCCCTACCAACAACACATTCAGGAACATGAGGCTGAAACTGACCGGACTGGCATTGACATGCTGCATGGCGCTTGGGTTCATCGCCTGTCAGGACGACACGTCGACAATCGGCGGCTCGCTCGCCCCGGGCGAAGTGACCATCACCGTCGATTCCATCGAGACCGACCTCAGGGGCAAGGCGGAGTGGATCAACGACTTCGACTCCCGCACCACCACCAAGCTGTTAGGCAACCTTACCATACCCGAGTACGGCAATCTGAAGTGCAGCTTCGTCACCCAGATGATGAGCTCCACCAAGATGAACATACCCGACTCCATTCCGGAATCGGACGTGGACTCCATACGCATGGTCATGTCCATACCCCGTGGCGCTCTTACCGGCGACTCGCTCGCCCCGCAGCAGCTGCGCGTGTACCGCCTCAACAAGGACCTGCCCAAGGACATCAACTCCAAGTTCGACCCAACCGGTTACTACGACCCGTCGGCGCCGTTCGCCACCAAGAGCTACACCGTCAGCAACATATCGAAGAACGACACCATCTTCGCACAGGCCGCTTACGTCAACATCCCCATGCAGCTCCCCCTCGAGTTCGGCCGTGAACTGTTCCGTAAATACCGCGACAACGACCCCATCTTCGAATGGCCGGCCACGTTCAACCAGTGGTTCCAGGGCATCTATGTGGAGCAGAATTTCGGCAACGGATGCGTGGCCAACATAGCCAGCGTGCGCTCCTATCTGTACTGGCACCGCAAGGAACGCGAGGCCGTAACGGTAGACTCGGCCAAGGTGGAATACCGCGACGTCATAAGGCGCGACTCCGTCTGCCTGCTGGCGTCGGCACCCGAGGTGCTGTCGTCCAACAACATCAACTACAGCCCCTCGGCCCAGCTGCAGAAACTGGCCGAGGAGGGCAAGAGCCTCGTCACATCGCCCGGCGGATACGTCACCACGTTCCGCTTCCCGGTGCGCCAGCTGCTGGACCGTTACCTGGAGGCCGATACCGAGCTGTCGGTGATTTCGTCGCTGGTGCTTAAGATTCCCGCCGTCTCAGTCAAGAACGACTACGGAATGATGCCACCCGCCAATCTGCTGATGACCACCCTGGACCAGCGCGAGGAATTCTTCCGCGAGAACAAGATTCCCGACAACGTCACCTCGTTCTACTGCACGTACGATTCGGAGAACAAGATATATACCTTCAGCTCCATGCGCGAATACCTGCTGAAGAAACTGGATGAATACCGCAAGGATCCGGCCAATTTCTCCGACGATGAGGTGTTCTGCCTGCAGCCTATAGCCGTCACCACAGAAACCACCAACAACTACTACGGACAGCAGACCACCTACGTGACTCGTGTGGCACCGTATCTGGCCACTCCCACAATGGTGGAACTCGACATGGAGCACGCGCAGATTCTGTTCACGTTCTCATCTCAAGTGTTGGAATGAATCTGTTAGGAATATTGGCGTTCAGTCTGCTCTCGTTCATCACGGGCGCGGACAGCATCGGAGCCCCTGCGGGCGCCGACCTGCTGTTTGTGGGCGACGCCATGCAGCATCAGGCGCAGCTGAACCGCGCGCGTGAGCTGGGCGGCGGCAAAGGCTATGACTGGAACGAATGCTACTCGCTGATAGCTCCCGACATCACCGCCGCCGATTACGCGGTGTGCAACCTGGAGGTACCCCTGGGCGGCGGTCCCGACTATTCGGGCTATCCCTGCTTCTCCGCTCCCGACAATTACGCACAGGCCCTGAAGGACGCCGGATTCGACATGTTCCTGACGGCCAACAACCACTGTCTGGACCGTGGCGACAAGGGGGCCCGCGCCACCATCAAGGCCCTGGACCGTCTCGGAGTGGACCATGTGGGTACTTACGCCGACTCGCTGCAGCGCACGCAGCGCGTTCCGTTCATCAGGGACATCAAGGGAATCAAGGTAGGATTCCTTAATTATACATACGGCACCAACGGCATCGAGCCGCGCGACGGCATCGAGGTGTCGATGATAGACCGCGACCGCATGGCGCGCGAAATCAAGGCCACCCGCGAGGCCGGCGCCGAGATTCTGGTAGTGGCCGTGCACTGGGGCGTGGAGTATGTGCTTCTGCCCGGACAGGCGCAGAAGGACCTGGCGCGGTTCCTGGTGGACCAGGGCGTGGACATGGTCATCGGCGGCCACCCGCACGTGATACAGCCTATGGAAGTGGTGCGCAACGAGGCCGAGGACAAGGACGTACTCGTGGTGTATTCGTTAGGCAACCTGATATCGAACATGAAGACGGCCGACACGCGAGGCGGCGCGCTGGTCAAGGCGCGCATAGAGCGCGGTGCCGACGGCAAGGCGCGCTTCGTGAGGGCCGCGTACGACACTTTCTTCTCGCAGAAGCCCCACGGGCCGCGCGGCAACTTCAAGGTGGTGCCCTCGCGTATGGCCGACCGCATACCGGCCGCGCAGAAAGCGCACTGGGAGCTGTTCGACCGCAACGCGCGCCGCATATTCGACCAACACAACAGAAACGTGCCGTCATTGTAACGAGACAATATAATATAAGGAATGGAAACAGTGCGATTCAGTGACGTCAAGGGTCAGGAGGAGGCCAAACGCCGGCTCCGCATGACCGTGGACAGCGGCAAGCTGCCTCATGCGCTGATGCTGACGGGACCGTCGGGCCTGGGCAAGATGCTGCTGGCGCGCGCGTTCATGGCCTACGCCCACTGCGAGAACCCGCACGACGGCGAGCCTTGCGGACATTGCCGCAACTGCCGTCTCCATGCCGACATCGACCATCCCGACGTTCACTTCTCGTTCCCAATCGTAAAAAGCGCGGCAAAGCATATCCTCACATCCGACGACAGGCATGACCTGTGGGTCAGGATGCTTACCGAGCATCCGCTGATGACACCGCGCAACTGGCTGGACCTGATAGACGCCGGCAATTCGCAGCCGGCAATCCACGTGGAGGAGGCCCAGGACATAATACGCTTCGCTGCCTTCCCGTCGTACACCACATCGCTGAAGTTCTTCGTCATCTGGCTACCGGAACGCCTGCGTCCCGAGGCCGCCAACAAGCTGCTGAAGGTGATAGAGGAACCGTCCAGCGGCATCTGCTTCCTGCTGGTGAGCAACAACGACCTGGAGGTGCTTCCCACCATACTGAGCCGCACGCAGCGCATCGAGGTGCGCGCCAACGCCGTGACGTCCGAACCGGCCACCGACTCTGAGGAGACCGCCGAGTTCCGCCAGGTGTTCCAGTCGCTGATGCGCGACGCATACCAGCGCAAGATAGGCAACATCAAACGCCTGTCGGAAAGCGTGGCCATCTGGGGGCGCGAGAAATTGACACGTTTCTTTATCTACATGACGGCCATGATACGCGAGAACTTCATCTACAACATGCGCATACCGAAGCTGAACCGGCTGGAGGCGCAGGACGAGGCGTTCTCGCGCAATTTCGCCCCTTTCATCCATGCCGGCAACGTGGAGGAAATGATAAGCGAATGCGACCGCGCACGCAACGAGATAACGCGCAACTGCAACGCCAAGATAGTGATGTTCGACTTCTTCCTCCTCATCGTGGCGCTGATACGCCGCAAACGCACTCAATAAGGCTATAACAAACAAAAAGGCAATAACAAACAAAACGTAGAACCAATATACACAAACCTAAGGCATCGTTCCTTAAAAAATATATACGCCAGGGCGGTGGATTTTCGAGGTAATTTTGCCGATTGATGAGGGAGCAGCCTCGCGGCTGTGACCGAAGAAAGCGACAAAATTAACCGAAAAGACACCGGGCAAGGCACAAAATAATTTATAATTGTTATAAAAATCTATTAATAACAGGCATGTCCGAAAAGAATATTACCTCAGACTCGCAGCTGCACCTCATCTTTAGCCTTTTGACTCAGTCACATAGCCCACTATGCTCCTGAGTCTGCAAGGCTAAATCTGAGGCACATCTGCGACCCTGGCTTATATATTTTTTAAGGAACGTTGCCTTAAAAACTAAAAGACCAATGAAACCTACACTATTCATTCTTGCTGCAGGTATGGGATCGCGTTACGGCGGTCTGAAACAACTTGACGGTCTGGGCCCCAACGGCGAGACCATCATGGACTATTCCGTATACGACGCGCTGCGCGCCGGATTCGGCAAGATCGTGTTCGTGATCCGCAAGGACTTCGAGCAGGAGTTCCGCGACAAGGTATTGAGCAAATATGAGGGCCACGTGCCCGTGGAGGTTGTATTCCAGTCCATCGACAAGCTGCCCGAGGGCCGCAAGCCGAATCCCGAGCGTCAGAAGCCGTGGGGCACCAACCACGCCGTGCTGATGGGTAAGGACGTGATCAAGGAGCCGTTCGGAGTGATCAACGCCGACGACTACTATGGAGCCGAGTCGTTCCAGGTTCTCGGCGATTTCCTGCGCGGCGTCGAGGGCAAGAAGAACGCATACTGCATGGTAGGCTTTAACATCGAGAACACCCTGAGCGAGAACGGCGGCGTGTCGCGCGGTCTGTGCGAGGTGGACGAGAACGGTTTCCTGACCGGCGTCAAGGAGTGCCACGGCATCCAGCGCGTGGACGGCAAGCTGATCCAGGACGAGCCCGACGGCTCGAAGTCACCCTTCCCCGAGGGCGCAAGCGTGTCGATGAACATGTGGGGCTTCACTCCCGACTATTTCGATTACAGCGAAAAGGCATTCATCAAGTTCCTGGACGAGCACGGCGACGAGCTTAAGAGCGAGTTCTACATCCCCAGCGTCGTTAACGACCTGATCAATGACGGCACCATCACGCTTAAGGTAGAGCCCACGCCCAGCAAGTGGTTCGGCGTTACGTTCGCAGCCGACCGTCCCGCTACCGTGGCTCAGTTCCAGAAGCTCGTGGACGACGGCCTCTATCCCTCGCCCCTGTTCAAATAATAAAGACAAGACAATGAAAGAGAAAATATTGGTAACCGGCGGAACGGGCTACATCGGCTCGCACACCACCGTCAAGTTGCAGGAAGCCGGCTATGAGGTAGTGATAATCGACAACCTGTCCAACTCCAACATCGAGGTGCTGGACGGCATCGAGGCCATCACCGGCAAACGTCCCGTATTCGTGAAGGGCGACTGCACCGACATCGCCACGCTGCGCCGGCTGTTCAGCGAGAATCCCGGCATCAAGGGCATCATCAACTTCGCCGCCAGCAAGGCTGTGGGCGAATCCGTACACAAGCCCATCCTGTACTACCGCAACAACCTGGGCACACTGCTCAATCTGCTGGAGTGCATGCCGGAGTTCGGCGTCAAAGGCATCGTGTTCTCATCGAGCTGCACCGTCTACGGCGAGCCCGACGTGAACCCCATCGACGAGACCGCTCCCATCAAGCCCGCCACATCGCCTTACGGCAACACAAAGCAGATCTCGGAGGAGATAATCCGCGACGTCATCATCTCGGGCGCTCCCATCAAGTCGATTCTGCTGCGTTACTTCAACCCCATCGGCGCGCATCCCAGCGCAAAGATCGGC
Source organism: uncultured Porphyromonadaceae bacterium (assembly GCA_902468245.1). GTDB lineage: Bacteria > Bacteroidota > Bacteroidia > Bacteroidales > Muribaculaceae > Lepagella. The sequence goes on from CABQXY010000016.1 coordinate 39,981, forward strand.
GAACTCCCCGTGGGCGTGCCCCAGAACCTGGTGCCTTACATCACGCAGACCGCTGCCGGCATCCGCAAGGAGCTGACCGTGTTCGGCGATGACTACAACACCCCCGACGGAAGCTGCATCCGCGACTATATCGACGTCAACGACCTGGCCGCCGCTCACGTAATCGCCATGGAGCGCATGCTGAGCCGCGAGGACACCGACCAGCTCGAGGTGTTCAACCTCGGCACGGGCAACGGCCTGTCCGTGCTGGAACTGGTCAACGCATTCCAGGACGCCACCGGCGTGAAGGTGCCCTACAAGATCGGCGCACGCCGCGAAGGCGACATCGAGAAGATCTGGGCCGACCCCAAGAAGGCCAACGAGGTGCTGGGCTGGAAGGCCGAGACTCCCATCAACGAAACCATGGCCAACGCCTGGAGATGGCAGTGCACCCTTCCCAAGTAATTCTGCAATTGTAATCCAACTCCATAAAGACGGAGCGCCGGCCCGACCGACGCTCCGTTATTTTATGCCGATTCAAAGGTGATGCGCAGATTAATGCAGGCAAAATTGCTCTTTTTACATGAATTTTGTTAACTTTGTAGAGTAGAATCAAATAAAGGAGTCAAGATGGTAAGATATCCGATAGGACAGGCAGATTTTGGTGAGATACGGCGTACAGGATGTCTATACGTCGACAAGACCATGTATATCCATCAGCTTGTCAATTCCGGAAAGTACTTTTTTCTGAGCCGTCCGCGACGTTTCGGCAAGAGTATGCTAATCTCTACGATGGAAGCCTATTTCAATGCCGAACGCGAACTGTTCAAGGGTCTGGCCATCGATAGGCTGGAATCGGAGGAATGGACCAAGTATCCTGTCTTGCATCTGGACTTCACACACCGTGGTTATAACAATCCCGATGACCTGCCTAAAGCCTTGTCTGATATTCTTGACGATTGGGAGGGAAAATATGGCATTCCTAATCCGGATGACACGCCGGATGGTCGATTCGACAAATTACTCCATGACGTATGCGAACGCACGGGTCAGCAGGTTGTGGTACTCATAGATGAATATGACAGCCCAATCGTCGACGTTCACGACAAGCCGGAACTGGAGAAACTGAACCGCAAGATTCTCCATGACTTCTACCGCGTGATGAAGTCCAACGAGAAATACCTGAAGTTCGTGTTTCTGACAGGCGTGGGCAAGCTGGGCCAAATCAACATCTTCAGCGGGCTGAACAACATAATCGACATCTCCCTTCTCACCGAATATTCCGCCATTTGCGGTATTACTCCTCAGGAATTGCAGGATAATTTCCGCGAAGGCATCGAAGAAATGGCGCAGAGACTCCAATGCACGTACGATGAGACATTACATAAGCTGAAAGCCCAATATGACGGCTATCATTTCTCAAAGAACCTGGTAGATGTCTATAATCCTTTCAGTCTGGTCAGGGCGTTATTTTCACGCAGCATCGGCGATTACTGGTTCCAGTCGGGCACTCCCACGCGACTGATACATCAGTTCCTGGCAAACGACTGGGGAACCCCCGATCTGGAAGGCACCGTCATATCCGGCACCATACTTGAAAGCGGCGATGTATTGGGCGATAACCTTGCTCTGACCTGCTTCTACACAGGCTATCTGACCATCAAGGATTACAATTTCCGAAGGGACAACTTCATTTTAGGCTATCCCAACATGGAAGTCCGTAACGGATTCTTCATGAACCTGGTGGAAACCGCCAGAAAATGGGATATGCTCCGTGCTTACAATTTCGTCAACTCCCTGCAGGATTTCATCGAGGACGACGACATCGACGGGTTTCTGCACGAGATGAAGTCATTCTTGGCCGGCAGCCCCTATATGGCGCACACCGACAAGGAGCCGCAATGGCAGAAAGATATCCTGATCATAGCGCGTCTGGTAGGACTTCAGGTCGACGTGGAGCGGCGCACCTCCAGCGGCCGCATGGATATGGTGCTGGACGGTCCCAAGGCCATATACATCATCGAGTTCAAATATGGCTCGACACCTGAAAAAGCATTGCAACAGATCAACGAGAAGGAGTATGCCCTTCCCTACGAGAACACCCTGAACCCCAAGCCCATCGTGAAGGTCGGCGTCAATATCTCGCCCGAAACCCGCACCATCGACGGCTGGCTGATCGAAAACGCATAATATAATCACTCCTTGCCGCAGAGGCGGCGCATGGGGCAGTAGCGGCATTCGGCGTCGTCGGAGGCGGGCGTGAAGGCCGGATCGTCGAAGATGTGGCCGATCAGGTCGGCAAGGCGGCTGTCGAACTCCGCGAACGCTTCGCCGTCGCTGTTGCGCCCTTCCCGGTTCGTGCCTAACGAGATGTAACATTCGCCGTCGCCATGCTCCATGCCGTTGGTGTCGAATATGCACATATCCACACCCCTCTTGCCGGTCATCTTCTCCAGCTGGCGCGCATAGAACAGCAACTGGAACACGTGCTTGGCCTCATCGCCCTTGCCGCCGCCGAACACCGAGTCCAGTCCCTTGCTCATGTCCAGATATACCTTACCCGTCTTATAATCGACTATCCGGTACGGGCCGCCTTTCAGGGAATCGACGCGGTCCAGGCTCCCCTTGATGTTTACGGTCAGGTCGTCGCGCACTTTCAGCTCGTCCTGGAACGCCACCTCCACGCCGTTGACGGTCAGCGGCGACTTCGCGGCCATGTCGGCGTCGTGCCGTATCACGGCCTCCACCTGCTTCTGCAGTCTGTCGGCCACCATCTGCACCGACTCGCTAAGCGGCGCGTCCAGTTCCGGGCCATCCTTCACTCCGTGATATTTGCGGTTCACGGCCTGTGTCATCTTCCTGCGTAGCGTGGCCTTGTCATTGAGCACGCGCATGTAATAGTCCCGGTCGTGCTCCTGCGGATTGGGGATATACGAGGCGTTGTCCCACAGCTTGCGCTGGTCTTTCTTTGCGAAATACAGGTTCATCATCGCGTCGTGGAATATGTCGCCCTGCGTGATTGCGTCTATGCCGCCGTCCGATTCGGTTTTGTCGCCGATGTTCTTCACGTATCTGTAATAGAACAGCAACGGGCATCTGATATATGTATTCAGTGCCGAAGCCGACAGGTAGCGCCTGTCGCCTTTATGGTCGGCCCTGAACTCGTCAAGCATGGCGCGGATCTCGGGTGTTTTCTCCACAGGAGGCACCGGCGTATTGTCGACGCGGGCACTGTTGCTGAACTTCATGGTGATGCGCTTCAGTGTCTCACGGCAATATATCTTCTCAAGCTGCATCAGATACCGCGACTTGCCGCCGCTACGCATCCCGTCGCTCTGACGGGCGTCATATACCAGATGCACCTGACCGGCACGCGACAGCAGCCTGTAAAACCAGTAGTCGTACAGTTTCTCCTGGTGATTGGTGGAAGGAAGGCCGTAACCGTAGCGCAGCGTATCGGGAATGAAGCTGCGCTTGCGTGCATGGCGCGGCATGACCTTATCGTTCATCGACAGGACGATGACACGGTCGAAATCCAGCGCGCGCGTCTCCAGCAGACCCATCACCTGCAATCCCTCCAAGGGTTCGCCCTTGAACGAGATCTTCTCGCCGCTCACCATCTTCTGCAGGATATGGAACAGTGTGCCCGAACGCATCTCGATACCGTTCATCTCCCCGGCCGCTGCTATCTGGAACAATGATGTCAGATACACCTGTATCAGCATCCTCTCCACCTTGTTCTTATTGTCGGCCTCTCCCTGCGACAGCCTGAAGTCCACGTTGCGCAGCAGCTCCTCCAGCCATGCCACGCTTTCCTTCAGCCCGGCGGTGGCGCTGAGAGGATACAGCAGCCTGCCCAACTCCTTGCTGTAACCGTCCAGCTCCGTCCACGACATGACGCGGCGGTGGCAGCGGTCCATGTCTGTATTGATGCGTATTATCACCTCCGGCCCGAACAGCAGCTGCATGATGGGCTGCGCCAACAGCATCCGCAGGTCCGAGGCCAGATAGATGGTGTCGTCGCCCTCCTTCTGCCTGTGACGCAACGTGCGCTGCAGATGGAACAGGAAGGTGGCTATGTCCGTGTAACGCATGGACCATCCCATCGTGACGTTCACGTCCATATTGCGGTCGGGCAGCGAGTAGAGCAACGGCAGCAGCATGTTCTCGTCCGGGAGCACCACGGCCACCCGGGCGTCGGCCACGTCCGCGGCCATGTTGCCGGCATGAGGGTCTATCCACTCCCCTATCACCTTGGTCTGCATGGAATTGGACGGCACCGACACCTCGGTGATGTCGGGCATGTCACGGCGCGCCGCCTTTTCGACATATTCCTGCGCCCACCTCGACATGGGGAACGCGCGCATCTGACGCCTGATGATCCGGCCCGCTTCCGAATCCTTGGCGGTCAGTACCGGTCCGGTGAGGTCCCACCAGAAATCCACTACCGGTTCCTTGCGGTTCTCGCCTATCTTCCGCAACTCGCGGAACAGCTTTATCTCCGTCATCGACATCCAGTCGAGTCCGACCGTAACCACGTGCTTCCAGGGAATGGCGTCAAGGCCACGGTCCAGCACCAGTTCCATGGCGCGGCGATAGACCGTACCGGCCAGACCCATAGGCAGGAGCGCCGTTTCCGGGTCGCCGCCCGGATGCTCCAGCCGTTTGCGCAGTTCGGTGTAAAGTCCGGGCAGCAACTGCCACAGCTCGGTGAACCGGCTGGTGGCGACACTGCCCTGTCCCTTCTCCACATTGGTCCAGAAACGCTCGCCCTCATCGCCCGTGGGTCGATAGCCCATGTACTGCTCCAGGATGTCCATCTGCTCCGGCGTCAGCGGGTTGGTCGCGAGAGTCCTGTAATTCACCACGTTGGCGAATATCTTCTGCGCGTCGACATCGCAGATGTCCACCTCGCTGAAATCGGACAACACCACCTCGCCCCACGGCAGGAACTCGTCAAAATCCACCAGAGTCTTCTCCTCGTCGATAGGATCCGACACCTTGCGCAGCTCACGGTATGCCATGTACAGCTCCATCAGCTGCGTGACGCGCGGCGCCACCTCCAGACCGGAAATCCGGGCCATGAACTCGCCCATGGCCATGACTTCGGGAGCCAGCATTGTCCTGCCTCCGAGCCGCTCGGACAGGCGTTTCAGAAAGAAGGTGCAGCTTCGCCGGTTGGGCAACACGAAGCAATATTCCGACAGGTCCACATCCTGCCGGGCGTACGCTTCCGCAACAGCCCCCAAAAATGTAATGGTATCCATGAGAGGATTATTTCATTCGTTTCAGCAGATTGTAGCTGGGCAGCACACCGAGTTCGCCCGCCTTGCTGAGATCGTTGAACGCGAGGCGGCGGTTGCCGATACGCAGGTATGTCAGGCCCCGGTTATAGAGGGCTGCGCCGAAAGCCGGGTCAAGTTCCAGAGCCTTGCCGTAACATTCAATGGCCGATGTGAAATCGCCGGCGGCGTAATACAGGTTGCCCTTGTTGACCCAAACGAAAGCCAAGCGCGGGTCGATGTCGAGGGCAGCGTCATAGTCATGGAGCGCGACGGGAGCCTGTCTCGGGTCGAGGGCGGCACGCGCGTATGCCCGGCCCACGTATGCCGTGCTGAGGTCGGGACTTTTACCCAAAGCCTTGTCGAATGCCTTGATGGCGGCCTCGTAATCCTTGAGTGTGGAACGTGCCACACCGAGACTCAGATAGTCGGCGGCCGTGGCCGTACCCAAGGCCGCTTTCTGATCAAGCTCCGAGGCCAGGTCGAACAATATCTGAGCGTTGGACTCGCCCACCACCGGGCCGGACACGAGATAGAGCTTGCGCGCGGTCCAGCCACGGGTGTTGAACTCGTCCATCTCGCGGAAATACACCGGCCGGCTGTCGAGTGTGGCGGCCGTGGGTACGAAAGTCAGCGCGTATGCGGCCTGCGGTTCGATGTTGACGTTGCGGTCCTGTACGCGCCCCTTGATCTTGTCGTCGTAGTTCAGCGTGGTCTGCTCGGTGGCGCTGACGGTCACCAGCCGGTTGAAGCGGTCCATCACCTCGTTCTCGTCCTCGTCCTCGTCGGGCGCGGAATGGCTCTCGGTGTTGGTCAGGCCGTTCTGCACGGCCGGGCGGTCCAGAGGATGCGCTACGGGATTGTGCACGTATTGCTTCACCAGCTCGTCGGCCTGATGCACCATGGCCATGGCCTTGCGCATGTCGCCCAGATCGCGGTATGCCTCGGCCAGCGCGTAGTACACATTGTGATAGCGTGGATAACGCCGTGCTATCTTGTTGAACTGCTCCAGGGCCTCCCGCGGCTTCTTGCGCTGCAGGTTCACCAGTCCAAGGTTGAACGTGGCGTGGAAGTTGTCGGGATTCAGCTTCAGTACTTCCTCTAAGTCGCGTGCCGAACGGTCCAGGTCCTTCACTTCATAGCGCAGCAGGGCGCGGTTGAATATCGCGGCTTCGTTGGCAGGATTCAGTTCTATAGCATAATTATAGTCGGCCATCGCGCCGAAAAAGTCGTCGAGGTTATAGCGTACGTATGCCCGGTTCAGGTACAGGTCCGGTTCGCGCGGCATCAGCTTGATGGCCTGGTCCATGTCCTTCAGGGCCTCGTCCCACTTCTGCTGCCGGGTGCTGAGTTCGGCATGGAGCAGGAAGGTGTTGGTGCTCTTTGCACCCTGGTCCATGGCCTTCTGTAGCGACGCCAGGGCCTTGACGGTATCGCCCTGTATGGCATAGAGACGACCGCGGGCGCCCAGACCCTCCTCGAAACCTGGATACATGCGCAGCAACGTGCCGAACGTGGTGTCGGCATCGGCATAGCGCTTCAGTTCCGTCTCGGCCACGCCCTTGAAATAGAGCATGTATTTGTCGCGCGGATTATATTTCAGACCGGCCTGATAGTCGAGCACAGCCAGCGAATCGTGTCCCATGGACTGACGGGCGAAGCCACGCAGGCGGTAGGTGTCGGTATGGAACTTGTTGCGTTCCATCGACAGGGTGGCGTCCTCCTCGGCGCCCTTGTAATCCTCCAGCTGCAGCTTGGCCAGGGCGCGGAAGAAGTAAGGCTCGGACAGATAGGGCTTGGCCTTGATGGCCTGGTTGAAATACTGGATTGAAAGCATATAGTCGTCCATCGACAGCACGTTCTGTCCGATGGTCAGCACCTGCTCGGCATTTACCTGCGCCACCGCCGGCACGGCACACACAGCCATGACCGCCATAATTCCAATATTCCGTATTGCCTTCAATATCCTCATGCCCTAATACTGCTTTTTGCTTTGAAAATACAAAGATACGAAAAAAAAACGAATAGCCGCCGGAGTGTCCGTATTATAATAATTTTGGCATTACGGTTTTATTGTGTAATTTTGCGAATCTGATACATGAAGGCATTGAAACGCGAACAACAGGGATAATTTATAATGAACAACCTGAGAGAACTACAGCTTGTCGAGCTGGACTTGCTTAAGGAGCTGCTGCGCGTGTGCTCCGAACACAACCTGACCGTATGGGTGGACGGAGGCACGATGCTTGGCGCCGTGCGTCACAAGGGCTTCATACCCTGGGACGACGACATCGACGTGCTGATGCCGCGCCATGACTACGACATACTGCTGCGACATGGCAACGAATGGTTCAGTCACCCTTATTTCCTGCAAAGCGCATACTCCGATCCCGGTTATTTCCGCGGTCACGCCCAGCTGCGCAACGACAACACGGCCGCCATACGCCCCTCCGAAGCCTACCGCAAGTTCAACCAGGGCATTTTCGTAGACATATTCGCGCTTGACGGCTGTCCCGACGATCCGCAGGAACTGGAGGACCTGAGCCGTGACACGTTGCATTCCCTGCGTCTCCTCAAGGCCGTGGACCTCGACGTGCTCTATTCAGGGCGTCTGCTGCAGGTGTTCCGCAAGGCACGTATGCGGCGCCGGGTCCGCAAATCAGGGTTCATCAACATGTACAGGGCAATAGAAGACCGGCTGCGTCAGGTAGACATGGATGCCGTCCGCAACTGGGCCAACATCTCGTTTTCGGGCAGCCGGCTGCTGTTCGACCGTCATCTGTTCGACGACACGGTGTATATGGATTTCGAGGACATCAAGGTGCCGCTGCCGGCCGGCTACGACCGGTACCTGCGCATCCTGTACGGCGACGATTACATGACTCCCCGTCAAGATCCGACGGAACACGGCGAACTGGTGGTGTCCACCACACGCTCATGGCGCGAGGTAGCTCCCGAAGTGTGCCGTCAATGGAGAAAAGGGACCATGAAGCGACTTGTCAACAAACTCAGAAAGAAATGAACTGCTATCTCGCACGCGACTATAAAGGCACGCTGAGTGCCGGCAACAAGGCCCGCACCGACATCGAGGCCGTAATGACCAGCCTGGGCTACCGCAACCTCGGCATCAGGCAGTCCGTGTCCAACGGCGGCCTGAAGCACTTTGTCCGCAATCTGGCCGGCGTCATCAAGGAATGCGGCACCATACGCCCCGGCGACATCGTGGTGCTGCAGTATCCGCTGAAAAAGTATTTCTCGCCCGTATGCCACATAGCCCATGCGCGCGGAGCAAAAGTAATAGCCCTGATCCACGACTTAGGCAGCTTCCGGCGCAAGGCCCTGACGGAAGATAAGGAAATCAGACGCTTGTCGAACGCCGACCTGATAATAGCCCATAACGCCACGATGCGCCGGTGGCTGGAACGACGCGGATGCACGGCCAAAGTTATAGAACTCGGGATATTCGACTTCCTGAACCATTCCCGTCCCGCCGAGAATCATGAACCGGGCGCCAGTTACAAAGTGGTATATGCAGGCAACCTGCAACGGCGCAAAAACAGTTTTCTGTATTCCATCCGGCCGCAGGGCTGGAGCATGGTGCTGTACGGCAACGGATTCGAGGCATCGGAAGCGGCCGGTGCCGAAAACATAGACTATCGCGGCTTCGCCAAGCCCTCTGACCTGATTAAGGATGCCGGCGGCGATTTCGGACTGGTATGGGACGGCGATTCCGCCGAAACATGCAGCGGAAACTACGGCGAATACCTGCGGTTGAACAATCCCCACAAGACATCGCTCTATATCCGCTGCGGACTGCCTGTCATTATATGGAAGGAAGCGGCCCTCGCCCCGTTCATAGAACGCGAAGGTCTCGGCATCACCATCGGCTCGCTCGAGGAACTGCATGACATCCTCCCTTCCATCACACCGGACCGTTACCGCGAGATGCGTCGCAGGGTGCTGGCCATCGGCGAGCGTCTGGCCAACGGAAAATTCGCCGGAGCCGCACTGCTCCGCGCCACCGCCCTCCTCGCCCCGAATCCCGTGGAATAACCTTATCACCCATCACCCATCACTCATCACTCATACCTCATCACTCATCACTATGCCTTACGATTACCTTATAGTGGGGGCCGGCCTGTTCGGCGCCACATTCGCTCACGAGGCCACCGGGCGTGGCCTGAAATGCCTGGTCATCGACCGCCGTCCGCACACAGGAGGCAACGTATATTGCGAGAACATCGAGGGCATAAACGTACACAAATACGGCGCGCATATCTTCCACACCTCCGACCCGGAGACCTGGAAGTTCGTAAACGACATAGTCCCCTTCAACCGCTTCACCAACTCGCCATTGGCCCTCGCGCCCGACGGCAGACTGTACAACCTGCCGTTCAACATGAACACCTTCTATCAGCTGTGGGGCGAGCGCGACCCGAAGGCGGTGGAGCGCATCATTGAACAACAGCGCCGCGAGGCCCTTGACAGGATGCACGCCGACGGAGTGACCGAGCCGCGAAACCTGGAGGAACAGGCGCTGACTCTCGTCGGCAAGGATGTGTACAGGCTTCTGATCAAGGAATATACCGAAAAACAGTGGGGCCGCAAATGCACCGAACTCCCGGCGTTTATAATCAGACGCCTGCCACTCAGATTCACGTTCGACAACAATTACTTCAACGACGCATTCCAGGGCATTCCCGTGGGAGGCTATAATCCATTGATCGAAGGTCTGCTTAAGGGTTCCGACGTGGTGCTTGACACCGATTTCTTCGCCGACCGCGACAGATGGCAGCGCGTGGCGCGCAGGATGCTGTTCACCGGCAAGATAGATGAATTCTACGGGTTCCGGTTCGGAAAATTGGATTACCGTACGGTCCGGTTCGAAACCGAAGTGCTCGACACGCCCAACTATCAGGGCAACGCGGTGATAAACCATACGTCGGCATCAGTGCCGTACACCCGTGTAATCGAACACAAGCATTTCGAGACGTTCGGCGACCGGGTATACGACAATCCGCGCACCGTGGTGTCGCGCGAATATTCCACAGAATGGACCGAGGGCATGGAACCGTTCTACCCCGTCAACGACGCCCGCAATCAGGCCATCTATGAGCAATACCGCGCACTGGCCGGCCTTGAACCCGACGTGCTGTTCGGCGGCAGACTGGCCGAGTACAGGTATTATGACATGGCACCCCTCATAGCACGCGCCCGACAGCTGTTCAAAACCGCTGAAAAAGAATAATTTGCATATATCGGATAAAATTAGTAATTTTGCACCGCAAAAATCCCGTGTGATGGGAAACGCGCCGCACAGGCCCGTTTTGAGTAACACAACAACAAGAACATGAAAAAGTATGCATTGAACGCTCAGCCGCGTACAGAGCTGGGCAAGAAGTCGGTGAAGGCTCTCCGTGCCGAGGGCAAGATTCCCGCAGTGATCAACGGTGGCGCTCTGGTAGAGCTGCCCTACACCGGCACCCTGAAAGAGGGCCAGAAGCTGGTTGAGATCGACGCAAAGCGCGGTCTGATCACAACTGACATCGTAGTGAACGCCGAGGATGTGCGTAAGCTCATCTACACTCCCGACATCTTCGAGGTTGACATCAACCTGAACGGCGAGGAGGTTAAGGCCGTGATCAAGGACCTGCAGTTCCAGCCCGTTAAGGACACTCTGCTTCACATCGATTTCCTCCAGGTATATCCCGACAAGCCCGTAGTGATGGAAGTTCCCGTCAAGATCGAGGGTCACGCCGAGGGTGTGAAGGCCGGTGGTAAGCTCACGCTCTCCATGCGTAAGCTGAAGGTGAAGGCTCTCTACAACGAGATTCCCGAGCGCCTGGTCATCAACGTCGACCATCTGGGTCTGGGCAAGTCCATGGCCGTAGGCGACCTCCACTTCGAGGGCCTCGAGCTGATGAACGCCAAGAACGCCGTTGTTTGCGCCGTTCAGCTCACCCGTGCCGCTCGTGGCGCACAGGCCAAGGCTGAGCAGGCTTAATCAACCCACAGAAACTTTTAAGGCTCCATCCCACACTCTGCGGGATGGAGCCTATATATTGAAGTCATGAATATTTTTAAACGTCTGTTCGGGTCCGGAACATCCCGAAGCTCAGCGAGCGCTCCGGACCGGGACACCGATACCGATATGAAACGTTACCTGATAGCATGCCTGGGCAACATAGGTCCCGAATACGAAGGCACACGCCATAACGCCGGATTCATGGTGGCCGACCGTCTGGCCGACGACGCCGGCGTCAGCTTCCGGTCAGGCCGCTACGGCGACATGGCCACAGTGCGCATCAAGAACTGCGAGCTGTTGGTGCTGAAGCCCTCCACGTTCATGAACCTGTCCGGAGTGGCCGTGCGTTACTGGATGAACCACGAGAAGCTGCCGTTGGACCGGCTGCTGGTGGTGGTAGACGACCTCGCACTTCCCTTCGGCACCCTGCGGCTGCGTAAGTCAGGCTCCGACGCCGGCCACAACGGGCTGAAGAACATAGCAGAACAGCTCGGCACCCAGAATTACGCCCGTCTGCGCTTCGGCGTGGGAAACGACTTCCCCAAGGGAGGCCAGATCGATTTCGTGCTCGGCAAGTTCCCGCCCGAAGAACGCGCGAAGATGCCCGAAGTGCTGAAGCGTGCGGCCGAGTCCGTCTCGACTTTCTGTCTCGCCGGCCCCGACATCGCCATGAACCGCTTCAACCATTAAAATTTGAACTGCAGGCGAAGCTGGATTATGTTGACGTGACGCTTCGGGCTGACGCTCGAGTCGCGCACGTCCGTGTAACGCCAGCCTAAGCGGGCAAGCATATACTTGTTGAAATAATAGTTCAACGTCACCGAATAGTCACTGCTGATACCGCCTCGTATGTCCTTGCAGCTGGCGTTGGTGTAGTCGTAACCGGCCACAAGCTCCAGGGTCCTGGGTTTGGGAATGGCTATACCGGCATCCCACGGCGAATAACTGTACCGGCTGTCGCCCAATATAAGGCAGCGCAGCCATGCGTAGGCACCCTGCACCTGATAGGCCGGACGCCCTATGCGATTGATGTTCATATAGTAATACTGCGACTCCAGAGCCACGCGGTCCTTGCAGAGCAGCAATTCGGGGCTGAGCTTCAGCTGATTGCCGGCATCCGTTACATCGGCACCCAACAGTTTCACTTTCGCCACGCGCGTCGGGAAATTGGCGCCTAAATTGAATGCTCCGGACTGTGACTTACCGTCCTCGCCACGCTTGTGCGTCGGACTCTGGTACCATGCGCTCACACCAACCTGCACTATCGCGCCGTCGCGGGCGATGGGACGCCATACGAAACGCCCCACGCCTCCGATGCTCTGGCGTGTGATGCCGTCGGCGGTCAGATTGTCGCTGTTGCCGAATATCACGCTCGTGCCCATGAAGAATTTGGGCAGACTCAGATTGTACATGATACCGAGGTTACGCGCCGTGGCGGCTAAGTAATCGTCGGTGGTCGGTGCCTCGAACGCGCTCTTGAACGAGCTGGATGTGGACGACTGCAATCCGAACTGATGCACGAAATATCCGCCGCGCACCAGCATCTTGTCGTTGATTTTGTACTGGATAAACACATCCTTGATGCTGAGCTTGAATCCGCCGAAGCCCACGTCTACCTTGGCGTTCCAGTTGCCGTAAGCAGCGCTGAGGCCTATACGCATGTCGGGAAGCTGCACGCCGTCGGTAAATCCGTTGCCGTCAGGCGCGTAAACCGCACCGTCGGCAAGGATTCGGGCCATTGGCTTGAAACTGAACTTGGGTTTACCTTCCGAAGTGCGTGCCTCCTCATGGTGCTTCACCGAAGTGCTCACCACATCAGGATCGCTCATCGGCTCGGTAAGCCAGCTCTTGGCAGGTTTCTGTGACTCGGTCACCGTCGGCTCCGCAGTGGCTGCCGGTTCAGCAGTCGCTACCGGTTCAGCAGTTGCTACCGGTTCAGCAGTTGCTACCGGTTCAGCAGTTGCTACCGGTTCCGGTTCCGGACTTCCGGTCGGCGTATCGGCCGCCGTTGCCGGGAATATGCACAATGCCCCAAGCATCGCGCCTGTGAGTATGAGTGTTTTCATAGTATATGGTTTTATAGTGTACTCAAGATTGTTTTATAGTGTATTCAAGATTGAAGGTATCCTTACAACTCCACTTATACTATTCCAACACTATCCCACCTCTCCTGGTTTATCTTTTATTTGTTAATTAACAATGCTATAGCCCTTTCTGCAATCGCATATCCGGGCCGTTCCAAGGGAATGACAGCCTGACGGTTCCTTCAGCGCGGAGCCGTTCTGTTCCGGCGCGGAGTCGTTCTGTCTTTTTTGTTTTCTTCAGCGCGGAGCCGTTCCGTCTTTTTTGTTTTCTTCAGCGCGGAGCCGTTCTGTTCCGGGGCGAAGCGCCGGCTTAGATACAACAGAGGGTGTGTCAACGCGGATTGACACACCCTCTGTAGGATATTGCACGCCGAGGCGTATTATTTCTTAACTTTGTCGCAGATGGCCTTGAAGGCTGCGGGATGGTTCACGGCCAGCTCGGCCAGAGCCTTGCGGTTGATCTCGATACCGGCGGCGTGGATCAGACCCATGAGCTTGCTGTAGCTCAGGTCCTCCAGGCGGGCTGCGGCGTTGATACGCTGAATCCACAGGGCGCGGAAGTTGCGCTTCTTCTGCTTGCGGTCGCGGTAGGCGTAGGTCAGACCCTTCTCCCAGGTGTTCTTGGCCACCGTCCACACGTTGCGACGGCTACCGTAGTAACCGCGCGTCAGTTTCAATATCTTCTTTCTCTTGGCACGTGAAGCCACGTGATTTACTGATCTTGGCATCTTTTTTTCTGTTTTTGAAATCCAGCGGCTTTATTCACTCTTTATATGCTGGAGTTTCGGTTAATAAATTTTTAATACGGGGCAAGGGCGCTGCCGGCCCGGGCCCGGTGCGATCTTAACGAAGGTTCAGGAGGTCGCGTACCTGCTTGAGGTTGGCGCTTGCCACCAGTCCCGTGTGGTCCAGGTTGCGCTTGCGCTTCTTCGATTTCTTCGTCAGGATGTGGCTGTGATAAGCGTGCTTACGCTTGATCTTTCCCGTGCCGGTGAGCGCAAAGCGCTTCTTGGACGCGGCATTGGTCTTTACTTTAGGCATTTTGTTTTATTTTTAGTTGTTTTAAACCTCGGCACCGAGTGCCTACGGTCTCTAATTCTTTCAGTCTGTATTCCGTCGCTGCGGGTCTGTCACCCGGCTGCGTCGGGGTTTTCTTCGTTGTCACTCGGCTGCGTCGGGAGTCTCCTCGCTGTCGCTCACCTCGGGCTTGGCGTCCTCGGCGGGTTTCTGGGCCTCGGGGCGCTTGTCCTTGCGGAGCTCGCCGGCCTGCTTCTCCTTCTTGGGCGCGGCCTTCAGGGGCGTGATCATGATGGTCATACGCTTGCCCTCCAGCACCGGCATCATCTCCACCTTACCGAGTTCCTCCAGGTCGTTGGCGAAACGCAGCAACAGCACCTCGCCCTGCTCCTTGAACAGGATGGAACGGCCGCGGAAGAACACGTATGCCTTCACTTTCGACCCTTCCTTCAGGAATCCCTGGGCATGCTTCAGCTTGAAGTTATAGTCGTGGTCGTCGGTCTGGGGTCCGAAACGGATTTCCTTCACCACCACCTTCGTAGCCTTCTGCTTCTGCTCCTTCTGGCGCTTCTTCTGCTGATAGAGGAATTTCTGGTAGTCGATCACACGGCATACAGGGGGTTCGGCCGTGGGTGAGATTTCCACGAGATCCAGCTCCTGGCTGCGTGCTATCTTCAGGGCCTGGGCTATCGGATAGATGCCCTGCTCCACGTTATCGCCCACCAATCGGACTTCGCGTGCGCGGATGCGTTCGTTGGTCTGATACGGGTCGTTGCGACGGTCGTCGCGACCGGGTCGCTGACCTGGCCGGGGCTTCGGCCCCATGGGACGCTTCGGTCCCGTGAATAATGGTTTTTTCTCCATCAACAGGATTTTATGGCTTCGTAACTGTCGAAACTTTATTGTTTTGTAAACGCCGAAACCTCGTCGTTTATTATCTTAGCGAAATCTGCCACGGGCATCACACCTAAGTCGCCCTCGCCGCGCTTGCGCACGGCCACGGTGCCGTCGGCCTGCTCCTTCTCGCCCACAACGATCATGTAGGGTATCTTCTTCATCTCGTTGTCGCGGATCTTGCGGCCCACCTTCTCGTTGCGGTCGTCCACTTCGGCGCGTACGTCCATCTCCTCGAGCTGTGCGGCTACCATACGCGCGTAGTCGTTGTATTTCTCGGACACGGGGAGCACCACGCACTGAGTGGGTATCAGCCACAGGGGCAGGTTGCCGGCGGTGTGCTCCAGCAGCACGGCCACGAAACGCTCCATCGAGCCGAACGGCGCGCGGTGTATCATGACGGGACGGTGCTTCTGGTTGTCGGCGCCGGTGAACGTCAGGTCGAAGCGCTCGGGCAGGTTGTAGTCCACCTGGATTGTACCGAGCTGCCACTTGCGGCCGATGGCGTCGCGCACCATGAAGTCGAGCTTGGGACCATAGAACGCGGCCTCGCCCTCCACCTGGGTGGCTTTCAGACCCTTCTCGGCGCAGGCGTCGATGATGGCCTGCTCGGCAAGGTGCCAGTTCTCGTCGCTGCCGATGTACTTGGTCTTGTTCTTCGGGTCGCGGAGCGAGATCTGCGCCTCGTAGTTCTGGAAGTCAAGGGCACGGAATATGTACAGGATGATGTCCATCACCTTCAGGAACTCCTCCTTGATCTGGTCGGGCGTCACGAACAGGTGTGCGTCGTCCTGCGTGAATCCGCGCACACGGGTCAGTCCGTGCAGCTCGCCACTCTGCTCGTAACGGTACACGGTACCGAACTCGGCGAAGCGCAGCGGCAGGTCGCGGTACGAGCGGGGCGATGTCTTGTATATCTCGCAGTGGTGCGGGCAGTTCATCGGCTTCAGCAGATACTCCTCGCCTTCCTGCGGGGTGTGTATTGGCTGAAACGAGTCCTTGCCGTACTTGGCCCAGTGTCCGGAAGTGACGTACAGGGCCTTGTTGCCGATATGCGGGGTGATTACCTGCAGGTAACCGTACTTTTTCTGAATCTTGCGGAGGAACTGCTCCAGGCGGTCGCGCAGCGCGGCGCCCTTGGGCAGCCACAGGGGCAGACCCTGGCCCACCATCGGCGAGAACGCGAACAGTTCCATGTCGCGGCCCAGGATGCGGTGGTCACGCTTCTTGGCCTCCTCCAGCAGCACCAGGTATTCGTCCAGCATCTTCTTCTTGGGGAAAGTGATGCCGTATACGCGCACCAGCTGGTTGCGTGTCTCGTCACCGCGCCAGTAGGCACCGGCCAGCGACATTATCTTGGCGGCCTTGATGGGTGCGGTGGTCGGGATGTGCGGGCCACGGCACAGGTCGGTGAAGTTGCCCTGGGTATATGTGGTGATATGGCCGTCCTCCAGCTCGGAGATAAGCTCGCACTTGTACTCCTCGCCACGGTCGCCGAACATCTTCAGAGCATCCTCCTTCGATATGTCGGCGCGGACTATCGGCTGCTTCTGGGCAGCCAGTTCCAGCATCTTCTTCTCTATCTTCGGGAAGTCCTCGTCGGTGATCTTGTGCTCGCCCGGATCGATGTCGTAGTAGAAACCGTTCTCGATGGCGGGTCCGATACCGAACTTCACGCCGGGATACAGTTCCTGCAGCGCCTCGGCCAGCAAGTGTGCCGAGCTGTGCCAGAAAGCGTGCTTGCCTTCCGGATCATCCCATTTGAACAGTTCTATCCTGGCGTCTCCCTGCACCGGGCGTGCCAGGTCCCATTCCTCGCCGTTGATTTTAGCAGCCAGAACGTCGGCCGCAAAGCGCGGGCTGATGCTCTCGGCTATCTGTAACGGAGTGGTTCCCTCGGCGTATTCTCTGACGCCTCCGTCCGGAAATGTAATCTTTATCATTGATAATCAAATATATACATTGTCAATCGGGCATCTTCGCCTCGCGAAAATGCCTTTGCGCCCACAAAATTAGGAAATTATTCTCAATTTTCCAACATTTCGTCGTCATCATCGTCTTCCCAGTCAAGGAAATATGTCTCAGCGTATTGCGTGTCGTCGCGGAATTCGCTCAGCTTGCGTCCCTCGCGCTTGGTGGGGCGTCCCAGTCCCTTGCGGCGGTCGACAAATCCGGAAATGCGCGTCATCTCTAACAGTTCGTACTGCGACTGCGGCGTGATGTTCTCCAGGTATTCGGGCACTAACTTGGCGCCCAGACGGTTCTGCGCCAGCTTCAGCACGCGGAACTTATAGGTGATGGGAGGCTTCTTCACGTCTATCACGTCACCCTCCTTGATGGGGCGGCTGGGCTTGACGGCCACGCCGTTCATGGTGACGCGACCCTTCTTGCAGGCCTCGGTGGCCACGGTGCGCGTCTTGAACACGCGCATGGCCCACAGCCATTTGTCTATTCTTGTCTCTGCCATAATGCTTCGTTCCCCTTACTGAACCTTGACCCGCTGCAGCGTCAGCACCTTCTTGCCCATGGCGTTGAACAGCAGCACCTCGGTGGGCGACACGGGCCTGGCGGCGGTGGCTTCCTCAAGGGCCACGATCAGCGACGTCTCGTAGTTCATGTCGGGACAGGCCATGCGTGTCACACCTATTGCGCTGAACGATATGGAGTTGGCCTCCTCCATGTTGATGTCCATGCGGCCGTTCAGTATGTTGCAGCCGGTGTTGCCGTGCAGCTTGCCCTCGTCCACGTCTATCATTATCTTCATGTCGGGCACGTCTATCTTACGGTCGCCTATGGCGGTGACCTGCCACGTGCCGTTCAGGAAATCGAAGTTCTGGTGCATCAGCGTCATCACCTTGCGCCCCGCCTTGTCGTAGAAGTCAAGATAATACTCCGAGCCTGTCACGCCCCATGTATACCGTACCGTCGCGCCCAAAGCCTGATTTATCTCGGTGTCGGTCAGACCCTCCTGCGCGCAGGCCATCATGGTCGTGACCGTATTGTTGAAGCTCAGCGTGGAGTCGGCGGGATTGTACTTATAGGAGGCGTTCAGGGTGTTGCAGCCGTTGTTGCCGTACACGCGCTTCATGCCGGGCACAAAGCGCAGATACGGAGCCTTCTCGCCCACGGCGTCCTTGCCGTACACTTCCTGGATGCTCCAGTCGCCCTTCACCACGCCCTTCTTGATTTCCTCGGAGTTGTACGAGCGGTTGTCGGCATCCGGCGATATTACCTCGCGGTCGTGCGGCAGAATCGGTTCCTCGGCCGTGTTCGGGCCTTGTGTTTTCGCTGATTTGTTAAAAACGCCGCAGGAGGCCATGGCCAACGCCAGCCCCGCGCATATTGCCGTAATCTGAATCTTTCTCATGGTCATATACATCTGTCATTCCCCCCAGTGCTTGCGCAGGGGATACCTGGTGGGGCGCAACAGCAGCCGCAGCGACGTGGAATAGAACAGGTAGTTCCACGTCCAGTTGGTAAGCACGCTTAGCTTGTTGCGCATTCCTAATATGGACATCAGATGGATGAACATCCACACGAGCCAGGCGAAGAAGCCGTTGAAGCTGAAGTGCGGCAGGTCGGCCACGGCCTTTGCCTTTCCGATGGTGGCCATCGAGCCCTTGTCGCGATAACGGAACGGTGTGCGGAACTCGCCGCGGTTCAGGTTCCTGGCCAGGTTGTTGGCCATCTGCAACGCCGGCTGGGCCATCTGCGGGTCGCCCTTCGGGTGGCCGTCGCGCTGCATCAGGCAGATGTCGCCCACCGCAAACACCGAGCCGTCAAGACCCTTGACGCGGTTGTACTCGTCCACCAGCACCCGGTTGCCGTGTCCCACGCATTCCTGCGGCAGTCCCGGCATAGGCTCTCCACGCACGCCCGCCGTCCATATCAGTGTCTCGTAATATTCCTTCTGTCCGTCTGCAAAGTTAACATATTTATCCGAATAATCCTTAAGAACGGTGTTCAATCGGACATTCACCATAAGTTTCTGGAGTGTTTTCAGCGCGTATGCCTGCGACTGCGGCCTCATGGCGCCGAGCAGCGACCCGGTGCCTTCCACCAAAGTGATGGTGATGTCGTCCGGCTCCAGTTCGGGGTATTCCTTGCGCAGTATATACTTCTTCATCTCGCCCAGCGCACCGGCAATCTCCACGCCGGCCGGACCGC
The DNA here is from genome assembly GCA_902468245.1 of uncultured Porphyromonadaceae bacterium. GTDB lineage: Bacteria > Bacteroidota > Bacteroidia > Bacteroidales > Muribaculaceae > Lepagella. Next base: position 59,429 of record CABQXY010000016.1, read on the forward strand.
CTCCCACCACAAGGAACGTAAGCAGTTCGCGGCGACGCGCCTTGTCCTGACATAACGCTCCGCGCTCGAAGCGGTCCAGTATCTCGTCGCGCGTGTGCGCCGCCTCGGCCACGGTCTTGATGCCGAACGTCTCCTCGCCCAGCGAGTCCATGCCGAAGTAGTTGTTGGTCGAACCGGCGGCCAGTATCAGTTTGTCGTATTTAATGGTCTCGTAGCTGGTGGTCACCTCCCTGGTCCGGACGTCTATGTTCTTGACATGGCCCATGTGATAGCTCACGTTGCGGTGTTTCTTGAACTCGCGCCGGAACGGGAAGCAGATGTTGGCGCTGGACAGTCCCGACGACGCAATCTGATAGAACAGCGGCGGAAAACTGTTGAAATTATTCCTGTCCACCAGGCATATCTCGTACTTGGCGGGGTCCAGCTTCTTACAGAGCTTCAATCCGGCGAACCCGCCTCCAATTATCACAATCCTTTCCATAGCCTTGATTTTATATGTTTTAATATTTAAACATGACAACGCGCCGTTAAGTTGACGCCTTCAAGGCCTCGACAGCATTGACACGGTCTACGAATTTCTGACCGTCACGGACATACCATGGCTGCGAAGGCTTCACTACCTGAGCCGGAACGCCGGCCACCAGACAGTTGTCGGGCATATCCTTGTTGACTACCGCATTGGCTCCGAATGAAACATTGTCACCGACTTTCACTTTGGAAATAATTTTGACACCGGTTGAAAGATAGGGGGCGTCGCCGATTTCATGACCGGTGCCTGTGACGCAGACCGATGTTTGCAGACATGCGAAATTTCCAAGCGAGCTGGTCCGTCCCACCACTATCGTGCCGTAATGCGGGATATTCACGCCATATCCCAATGAATTCCAATCGATTGAAAATCCCAATTTATAGCCCAGTTTACGGTATCGCAGCCGGTGATACAAGTAGAGGCAAACCCATCTCGGGGATTTGCTCTTGTTAGAAGACAGATACTGCAGATACCTCAGGGATTTAAGATAACGCATTATATAATCCGGAGCCGCCAGGTGTTTCAGCCGGTCTTTCCACGACCAGCGGAACTTGCCGTGATTCATCATCATGTCCGCGGCGATATAGAAACGCAATTCCTTCTTCGAATGTATCTTAGCCATGTCTGTCAGCGTGTTTAGCGTATGTCAAGGGTAAACCGTTAATAAAAATTAATAATTATTTCCGACCTGCAAATTTACAATTATTTTCCGAACCGGCATAAAAAAGGTGTGCGGGAAACTTTGTTCCGACACACCCCGGCGTATTTTAACCTTCAACCCTTCGTATCCTTGTATAGTTTATAAAGTTAATAAAGTTTATAAAGTTAAAAAAGTTAAGATGATAGTGCAGACATTCGCAAGCTGAGGTATTCTCTTAACTTTCTAACCTTTTTCATCTCTTTTAACTCTTTTAACTCTTTCAACTCTTTCAACTCTTTCAACTGTAATTTTCGAATGCGAAAATTACTTATATTCGCTCAGCATGCTCTGCAGACGCTTGCGGGCGAAGAAGATGCGGCTCTTGACCGTGCCGAGGGGAAGACCCATCTTTTCGGCTATCTCGCCATACTTGTAACCGGCGATGTACATGGAGAAGGGCACGCGGTATTCCTGATTGAAGGTGCCGATGGCCTTGGAAATCTCCTTGACGGCATACGAGCCTTCGGGCGTGGTGAGTCCCGACTCCTGCGAGACATTGAGATGATACAGATCCTCGGTAGTGTCCACTATCGTAGCGCTACGCGTCTGGCGGCGGTAGTTGTTGATGAAGATGTTGCGCATGATGGTGAACACCCATCCCTTGAAGTTGACGTTGTCAACGTATTTGGACTGATTGTCTAATACCTTGAGCGTTGTGTCCTGAACCAGATCCTGTGCGGTGTCTCGATTGGCTGTCAGACGGCAGGCGAAGTTGAACAGATTTCCCTGCAGTCCTACCAGCTTATCCCGTAATGATAAATTGTCAGCCATAGTGGATCGTTTTTAAGATTATACTCCTTAAACAATACACCAGGGCATTTTGTTTCACATTCTTTATTAATTTTTTTAACATATTCCTATCGGTCCAATCATATCCCAATTCCTCTTTACCTATATCCGCAATCAAATCCTGATTTCCATGCCACCCGCCAATCGGTACGGCCCCAAAATTTGTTTAAAATTCACAGATTTAGTAATTTTGCAGAGATTATGATAACAGCATCAGCGAAAAAGAGAGAGAACATAGCCGAATATCTGCTGTATATGTGGCAGATCGAGGACCTGATACGCGCCTACGGGCTTGACATAGACCGCATTCAGCATGAGATAATAGACCGCTACGAGGGCCTGTCCGACACGCAGCGCCGCGACATGCGCGACTGGTACGAAAGCCTGATTGACATGATGCGCCGCGAGGGCGTGGCCGAACATGGCCACCTGCAGCTGAACAGGAATACCCTGGCCGACCTGGAGCGTCTGCACCGCCAGCTCCTGTCCGACCCCAAATTCTCGGCCTACTCCAACCAGTACTACGCCACGCTGCCGCTCATAGTCGAACTCCGCTCCAAGGCCGGCGACAACAAGAAGGACGAAATCGAGACCCTGTTCGAAGCAATGTACGGCCTGCTGATGCTGCGCATCCAGCACAAGCCCGTGAGCGACGACACCCTTGCCGCCTCCAAACAGATTTCGAAATTCCTCGCCCTCCTCGCCTCATACTATAAAAAGGATTACAACAACGAGCTTTTCAATCAGGATTGACCCTATGCGAATATTAGTGACAGGAAGCAATGGCCAGCTCGGCCGGTCTCTGCGGCGCGCGTTCGCCGGCGACCCCGACATCACGGCACAATACACGGACTACGATACGCTCGACATCACCGACGCCGAGGCCGTGGCGGCCTACCTTGAATCCAACCCGGCCGACATCATCATCAACTGCGCCGCATACACCGCCGTGGACCGCGCCGAAAGCGACCCCGAGACCGCACGCCGCCTCAACGCCTTAGCTCCCGGCATCTTAGGCAAAGCCGCCTCAAAAGCCGGTGCCAGAATAATACACGTATCCACCGACTATGTGTTCAACGGCGAGAACTTCAAGCCCTACACCGAGCTGGACGAGGCCGACCCCAGAAGCGTGTACGGCCGCACCAAACTCGAGGGCGAGTCGATGGTGAAGGCCGCAAACCATGACGCCGTCGTGATACGCACCGCATGGCTCTACTCCGAATTCGGAAACAATTTCGTCAAGACCATGCTCCGCCTCGGGGCCGAGCGCAAGGAAATTTCGGTTGTGGCCGACCAGATCGGAACCCCGACTTACGCACAGGACCTGGCCGACGCCATATACGCCGTCGTGAAGAACCCGGAATGGCATCCCGGCGTGTATCATTTCACCGACGAGGGCGTCGCATCGTGGTACGACTTCGCGGTGGAGATATTCCGCCTCGCCGGCAACTCCGACGTCACGGTCCATCCCATCAACACCGCACAATATCCCACACCCGCACGTCGCCCCCACTATTCCGTGCTGGCCAAGGATAAGATCAAGTCCGTGTACGGCATCGGGATTCCGTACTGGCGCGATTCGCTGATCCAATGTATTAACAATCTCTGATTTGTATTGACAATCCCTGATTTCCCGAACTCATTTCATCACAATGTCTGACGAACTGACCAAAGAAATAAAGCGCCGGCGCACATTCGCCATCATCTCGCACCCCGACGCCGGCAAGACGACCCTGACCGAAAAGCTGCTGCTGTTCGGAGGCGCCATCCACGTGGCCGGAGCCGTAAAGAGCAACAAGATAAAGAAAACCGCCACCTCCGACTGGATGGAGATAGAGAAGCAGCGCGGCATCTCCGTGGCCACCTCCGTGATGGGCTTCGACTACGGCGACTATAAGATCAATATCCTGGACACCCCGGGCCACCAGGACTTTGCCGAGGATACGTTCCGCACCCTGACGGCGGTGGATTCGGTCATCATCGTGGTGGACGTGGCCAAGGGCGTGGAGACACAGACACGCAGGCTGATGGAAGTGTGCCGTATGCGCAACACGCCCGTCATAATCTTCGTCAACAAGCTGGACCGCGAGGGCCGCGACCCGTTCGAGATTCTTGACGAGCTGGAACAGGAGCTGAAGATAGGCGTACGCCCCCTGACCTGGCCCATCAACATCGGCGCCCGCTTCAAGGGCGTGTACAACATATACGGCAAGCGCCTCGACCTGTTCACGCCGTCGAAGCAGACCGTGACCGAGCGCGTGGAGATAGACGACATCAACTCGCCCGAAATCGACGAGCGCGTAGGCGCCGACGACGCCGCACGACTGCGCGACGACCTGGAGCTGATAGAGGGGGTGTACCCCGACTTCGACACCGACGCATACCTGCGCGGCGAGGTGGCTCCAGTGTTTTTCGGCTCGGCCCTGAATACCTTCGGCGTCAAGGAGCTGCTGGACACATTCGTGCGCATCGCCCCCGCGCCACAGCCCATCGAGGCCGTGGAACGCACCGTGCGCCCGGAGGAGGAGCAGTTCTCGGGCTTCGTGTTCAAGATTCACGCCAACATGGACCCCAACCACCGCTCCAGCCTGGCGTTCGTGAAGATATGCTCGGGCAAGTTCGAGCGCAACGTGTATTACCACCACGTGCGTCAGGACAAGCAGATGCGCTTCGCCGCCCCCACGGCCTTCATGGCGCAGAAAAAGAGCGTGGTGGACGAGGCATATCCTGGCGACATCGTCGGCATCCCCGACACCGGCAACTTCAAGATAGGCGACACGCTGACCGGCGGCGAGAACCTGCACTTCAAGGGCCTCCCCTCGTTCAGCCCCGAGATGTTCAAATACATCGAGAACGCCGACCCGATGAAGGCCAAGCAGTTGGAGAAGGGGATCAGCCAGCTTATGGACGAAGGCGTGGCGCAGATGTTCGTCAACCAGTTCAACGGCCGCAAGCTGATAGGCACCGTCGGCCAGCTGCAGTTCGAGGTGATACAGTTCCGCCTGCTGCACGAATACGGCGCGCAGTGCCGCTGGGAACCCATCAGTCTCTACAAGGCATGCTGGATAGAGAGCGACGACCCCAAGGCCCTCGAGGCCTTCAAGCGCCGCAAGCTCCAGTACATGGCCAAGGACAAGGAAGGGCGCGACGTGTTCTTAGCCGACTCCAACTATGTGCTGCAGATGGCGCAGTCCGATTTCCCCGAAATAAAGTTCCACTTCTCCTCCGAATTCTGACGCCGCACCCCGTCGGATTCTGACGCCGCACCCGCGCCGCAGAATTCCGATTTGGAGAAATGACCGATTATAACTAACTTTGCCTCATGAAGAAGACTAAAAAAATGAGTTTCTGGATGCGTCGCCGGTCGCACATCGCGCCGCTGCTGATAGGCAGCCTGGTGATTGCGCTGCTGTTCTTCAACGAAGACACATCGTGGAAGAACAACATGAAGTATCAGGCTCAGATCAAGTCGCTTCAGGAGGAAATCAAGGCCTGCAACGACTCCGCGCAATGGTTCCGCGAGCGCCGCGAGCAGCTGCTCACCGGCAACGAGGAACTGGAGCAGATAGCCCGCGAGGAATACCACATGCAGAAACCCACCGAGGACGTATATCTCCTCCGATAATGACCGTATTGCATCGGAAAATGAAAAAGGCACAAGACACCCCCGATAAGAAACTGAAAAAGGAGCGTATCCGCCGCGCCATGGAGCGCACGGCCACGTTCGGGCTGTTGCTGCTGGCCATAGGGCTGGTGGCACCCTTCACCGACCTGTCGAACACCGCGCTGCTCTCCGCGTTCAAATGGATATTCGGCGCCGGATCGCTGATATATCTGCTGGCACGCATATTCGGCGGCACGGATCCGCAGGCTTCCGTGCGCCTGCGCAGGCTGCGCCGCATGGAGGTATGGGCCGGCGTGGCATTCTGTGTGGCCACGTTCTTCTGGTTCTACAACACGTCGCGCTATCCCTACATGTCGCTGGCCGTGATGCGCGACACCGTGGTGTTCACCCTTGCCGGCGCGTTGATCCAGATCATAGCCGCATGGATGATTGCCTCGCAGATGAAGAAGGAGGGCGGAAATCCGTCCGATAAGAAATGAGCCGGAACAAACGCATAATGACCGTAGACGTGGGCAACACGTCGGCCAAGCTCACCGTGATGGAGGGCGCGGACAGTCTGGTCAGCGTCACCGTGCCCGATGTGACACAGGGCGCGGTGACCGGGATGCTGCAGGACACCGGCGCCGAGGGCGTGATAAGCTGCTCGGTCGGTCCTGACATCAGCGGCATTCTCGCCGCCGTGTGCGCGAGCCGCAACCTGCCTTACGTATCGCTTGACGCCGACACGCCGGTGCCCGTGGAGGTGGACTACGACCGCGCGACATTAGGCGCCGACCGTCTCGCCGCCGCCGCGGGCGTGGCCGAACCGGACCGATGCTGGCTGATAGCCGACGCCGGCACCGCGCTGACCCTGGACATGACACGCGGCATGACATTCGCCGGCGGCTCCATAGCCCCGGGCATGAACATGCGCTTCGAGAGCCTGCACAGCCACACGCGCCGCCTTCCGTTGGTGTCGCCCGACGGCCCCGCCCCCCTGTTCGCCCGCGACACCGCACAGGCCATACGCTCGGGAGTGATACGGGGCATGGCTTACGAAACCATGTCGGTGCTCGGCCGGTTCAGGCAGTTCTGTCCCGACGCGCGCCTGTGCGTCACCGGAGGCGATGCCCCCGTGCTGAGCCGGCAACTCACCATGATGAATGTGCCGCACACCGTGTGCAATAACGCGGTGGCACGCGGACTTGTCAAAATATTCAATTACTGCGAACCGTTAAGAGAGAAATGAATAAAACCGCACGATTTATAGCAACCATGGCCGCAGTGACGGTCATGACAGGCGCGATGGCCCAGAACACCACCACGCCCTACTCCATGTATGGCTACGGCATGCTCCGCGACAACGCCACCTCCATGCAGCGCCAGATGGGCTCCGTCGGCGTGGCCATGAATTCCGGCCGTCAGGTCAACGTGATGAACCCGGCGGCATACGCGGCCACCGACTCTCTGACGTTCCTGTTCGACCTGGGCGCCGATGTCTCCATGATGTGGAGCAAGGAAGGAAGCGCCAGGGAATACGCCACCGGAGGCGGTGTGGACTACATGACCGCACAGTTCCGCATGGGAAAGCATTTCGGCGGATCCATCGGCATGCTGCCTCTCACGTCGGTGGGCTATTCGTTCGGCAACGAGATCAAGCACGGCACACTGGCCAACCAGGGCACCGGAGGCATCAACCAGCTGTACCTCGGCGTGGCCGCACAATATTTCGGAGTGTCGCTCGGTGTGAACATAGGCTATGACTTCGGCACCATCACCAACGACTTCTTCACCACCCCGACGGGCCAGAACCAGGTCAAGACCGAGCACACCATGAACGTGCGCGACTGGGACCTGCTCATAGGCGCGCAGTACACGTTGCGCCCCTCGCAGTTCAGCAAGGCCGTGTTAGGCGTGACATACAAGCCGAAGAAGACACTGCTCGGCACCGCCCGCGTCACCAAGCAGACACTGGCCTCGGACAATAAGGTGGACTTGACCACAATCTCGGAGATGGGTCTGCGCAACCATTATTACACCCCGAATTCCGTGGGGGCCGGCGTAAGCTATACCTACGAGAAGGCCTCGCGCTGGATGGTGGAGTTCGACTATCTGTGGCAAGGCTGGAGCGACTGCAAGTACGACCCGATGTATGCCAACGGCGAGCTGATGGACAAGAACGACATGGTGTTCCGGGGCATGACATTCAACGACCGTATGCGCTATGCCGTGGGCGCCGAGTTCGTGCCCAAGCTGCGGGGCAATTACGGCGAGCGCATCAACTACCGCATCGGCGCCTACTACTGCGACGACTACCTTAAGATAGACTCCAACAGACTGCGCGAATACGGCGTGACATGCGGTTTCGGATTCCCCACCCCCGAGGGCAAGACCATGATCAACCTCGGTCTGGAGTGGAAACACCGTCAGGCGTCGCCGCAGACCCTGATTTCCGAGAACTACTTCAACGTCACCCTCGGAGTCAACTTCAACGAGGTGTGGTTCTTCAAGCGTAAGATCAAGTAATTCGCAACTCGCACCAAGTGAAGCGGCATCTGTCAGATATGAGAATCACGGCCTGGGCGCTGCTGGCGTTCACGGCCGCTTCCGTCATACTCCCCTCGTGCCGCGAGGAGCGCAAAATCGACATCGCGTCCAGGCTCAATCCGAAAAAGATGGCCACCATGACCACCGTCAACGTAGCGACACTTATATCGGATTCGGGCGTTATACAGTATAAGATAGTCGCGCCGCTATGGACTGTCTACGACCAGGCAGACACCCCCTACTGGAACTTCCCTAAGGGACTGTACCTGCAGAAGTACGACCCGTACTTCCACGTGATAGCCACCGTTGCGGCCGACTCGGCCAAATATTTCAAGAACCGGAAACTGTGGCGCCTGGACGGCAACGTGGAGCTGACCAAGGCACCCAAAGGGCTGTTCCTGTCGCAGCAGCTGTTCTGGGACCAGGGACGGCATAAGATATACAGCGACTCGTTCATGCACATCGAGACCGAGACGCACGTGCTGGAGGGAATCGGATTCGAAAGCAACGAGGACCTGACTTCCTATCGCGTGATCGAGCCTCAGGGCATATTCCCGGTGAACCGCGATGACTTCCATCCCGGCGCGTCAACGGAATCCGGGGCGGTATCCACCCCCGCAGCATCCGGTCAGGCTGCCTCGTCGGGTCAGGGCGCCGCAGTCGAAGTCCAGGCCGACGCGTCTAAAAAATGATATAAACTATGGATCTCCCTTTCAGTCTCGCCATTGTCATCACGCTGATAGCCATCGCGTTCTCCGGGCTGTTCTCGGGCACGGAGATAGCATTCGTGCAGTCCAGCAAGGTCCGCATGGAAATCGACGCGGCGCGCGGCGGCATCATAGACCGCATCATACATACGTTCTCGCGCCACGAGGACATGTTCATCTCCACCCTGCTGGTGGGCAACAACGTGGTGCTCGTAATCTACGGTATCTCGTTCTCGGCCATCATCAACCCCTGGCTGCACCAATGGCTCGACAACGAGGCCCTGGAGCTGATCACCAATACCATCCTGTCCACGGGCATCATACTGATCACGGGCGAGTTCCTGCCCAAGACCACGTTCCGCATCAACCCCAACTTCACCATCCGACTGCTGGCACTGCCGCTATACATCATCTACCTGGTGCTGTATCCGCTGTCATGGTTCGTATCGGCCATCTCGCGCGGACTGATGAAGCTGTTCGGCATCAAGGACCGGACCGACGACAGCAGCCGCCTCACCATGGACCAGCTGGACGATTACATCCAGGATTCCATCGAGCACCGCGAGGGCGAGGAGGCCATCGAGAACGAAGTCAAGATATTCCGCAACGCCATCGACTTCAAGGACACCCAGATCAGCGACTGCATGCGTCCCCGCAACGAGATAATATCCGTGCCGCTGGAAGGCACCACGCGCGAGCATCTGCTCAATGTGTTCATCTCCACGGGGCGCAGCAAGGTGATAGTGTACCGCGACGACATCGACGACGTGGTGGGATACCTGCATGTGTCCGAGTTGTTCAACGGCGACAACGACTGGCGCCGCCGGCTCAAGCCCGTGCTGTTCACCCCCGAGACAATGCTGGCCAACAAGATGATGCGCCGCATGATGAACCAGAAACGCTCCATGGCCATAGTGGTGGACGAATTCGGAGGCACCGCCGGACTCATCACCCTGGAGGACATAGTGGAGGAGATATTCGGCGAAATCGAGGACGAGCATGACAAGGAGCGCCTCGAAGCCCGCGAGACCGAACCCGGCGTCTATGAATTCTCGGGCCGCGTGGAGGTGAGCCAGGCCAACGAGATGTTCGGACTCGACATCAAGGAGAGCGAGGACTATCACACCCTGGCCGGCTGCGTCATGTTCAACTTGGGCGCGCTGCCCGCCGAAGGCGAGGCAGTGACCGTGGGACACCTGCTTTTCACCGTCCTGAAGATGTCCACCACCAAAATCGAACTCATCAGGGTGCAACATATCGACCCGCAGCAATAACCGCGGATGCCGCGGCCCGGCATCCACAACGCAGTTGGGGCATTATGCTGTACTTCTTTTATTTATTTTATAAATTTTATTAAAATAATTTGTTTTAATCAAAATTTGCATTAACTTCGCCGGGTGAAAAGGGACAAATTCCCTTGGCAGCAGATAGAAAATCTTAATAAACTATAAACAAACACACACAAACAACACACTAACTAATTTAATGAACGAAAGCAACACCTTCAAATCCTCCGTAATTGGGATGCAAGGAGACCTGATGTCGTTCGCGCTGAAACTCACCACTAACCGTGAGGAGGCGAATGATCTGGTACAGGACACCTGCTTCAAGGCCCTCGACAACGAATCGAAGTATGTCGAGAACGCCAACTTCCGAGGCTGGATGCTGACCATCATGCGCAACATCTTCATCAACAATTATCGTCGCAGCGCACGCGAGAACACCATCGTGGACACGACCGAAGACCTCTACTATCTCAGTCAGCCGCAGGATGCCGGCTACGAAACGCCTGAAGGTGCATTCGCAGCCAACGAAATCTCTACGATTCTCGCAGGGTTCCCCGCGGATTACCGTCAGCCCTTCTCAATGCACGTGGCAGGCTACAAGTACGAGGAGATTGCTGCAGCCCTCAAGATGCCTTTAGGCACCGTCAAGAGCCGCATATTCTTCACCCGTAAGCGCCTCCGTGAAATCCTGAAGGACTACCGCTGATCCTCTCTACGACTATAGACAACTATTGACGAAACACACTCCCTTAATCTCGGCAGCACTTTCGACTTTACAGTAGCAGTTTATCAGACGTCTTAAAAAGGTGTGTCAGACATCCGGTTCTGATACACCTTTTCATTTTGCCGCTCAGGCATCGTCACCCGCTAACTTTGACGGCCTCCGGATTGTTAATATTTCAGACCCCGCCGCCAACCCGCATCATTACGGGCGCGGTCCTAAAACAATACACTATGGCCGCCACTCCGGATAATCCAAATAATCCCACCTCTCCCAATTCTCCCGCTCCCGCTCCCACCCCCGAACTCCGGCCGGCGCAGACCGACCGCAGGTACTACTGGTTCCTCATCATTTACCTGGTGCTGTTAAGCGCCCTGGGCTCGTTCGTCAACGACATGTACACGCCGTCGCTGCCTCAGATAGCCCGTGACTTCCACAGCTCTCCCTCGCAGTCGCAGCTCTCGCTCACCATGGGCATGATCGGACTGGCCATCGGCCAGCTGCTGCTCGGCCCCATCTCCGACCGTTACGGGCGTAAACCGGTGCTGGTCATATCCATGCTCGTATTCATAGCCGGGGCCGTGATATCCGTTTTTTCCAAATCCATGATATTCTTTCTGATGTGCCGTCTCGTGCAGGGCATGGGGGCATCGGGCGGCTATTTCCTGGCGCGCACCATTCCCGCCGACATATTCCACGGCCGCGAGCTTGCCAAGTTCATGGCCATCATCGGCGCCGTCAACGGCCTTGCGCCCGCATCCGCGCCCGTATTGGGCGGCGTAATCGCCGACTACATCAGCTGGAAGGCCGTGTTCATATTCCTGGCCGCCTTTACGGTGCTGATTCTGACATTCATAGGCAAGCTCAAGGAATCGCTATATCCTCAGGACAGATCGAAACTCCCGTGGTACAGGACCTTGCCCGGGTATATGGTCCTGCTGCGCAACAAGGCTTTCGTGACACATATCTGTCTTAAAGGCTGTTCGCTCGGACTCCTGTTCACCTATATCTCGGCCGCCCCGTTCATCCTGGAGAACCATTACGGATTCTCGCAGACCATGTACGGCGTCATAATCGGCCTCAACTCCATAGCCGTGGCGTTGGGTTCGATGCTGTCGCTCAGGTTCCATCCGTTCAAGAAGGCCGTGCCCGTGGCGGCGCTGATACTGGTTCCCGCCATCGGATTCGGAGCCTACGCACTGTGGCACATACACAGCTTCGTCTGGTTCGAGGTCTGCATGGTAACGATGCTTTTTGCCGGCGGCATGATATTCAGCGTGTCCAACACCCTGGCCATGAACGAAGGACGCGCCAAGGCCGGCGAAGCCTCGGCATTGCTCGGCGTGTCCGGCTACATTGTCGGCGCCGTCGTCGCCCCGCTGGCCGGCATCGGCAACGTGATGCACAGCACTGCAATCGTGTTCCTGGTGCTCCTCGCCCTGGTCCTGGTCTGCTCCTTCCTCACCTACCGCCTCAAGCCCGACCTCAACTCCTGAGTCCCGGCCCGTAAGGTCATAAGCTAATTTTTCAGCGGATTTTCAGCGGATTTTCGCTGAAATTTTGCAATTTGGGAAATTATTTGTAATTTTGCAGACGCATCAGGCCTATGCCACCGCAATAATGCAGTAACACAAGGTCACCTGCCGCAATAGCTCAGTTGGTAGAGCATTTCATTCGTAACGAAAAGGTCGTGGGTTCGAGTCCCACTCGCGGCTCCTATAAACCTCTTCAGCTCGGAGCTGAGGAGGTTTTTTCATTTAATCCCGTTTCCGGACAATACCCGACATCAAGTCATGAAGGAACTTTTTTTATTTCTTAAGAAATACGCCACTCCCTACAAGGCCAACATACTGCTCAGCATCCTGTTCAACCTGCTGACGGCTTTCTTCACGCTGTTCTCCTTCGCGTTCATAATCCCGATACTGCAGATGCTGTTCGGCATCAGCACCACCCAGTACTTCTACATGGAAATCGGTTCCGCATCGTTCAAGGACGTGGTGGTCAACAACTTCTACTACTACGTGGCCGAAATGATAGCGAATTACGGCCCGTCGGCCACACTGGCGTGTCTGGGCCTGATATTGGTAGTGATGACCTTACTTAAGGTATTGACCGCTTATTTCTCGGAATATTTCACCATCCCGATGCAGAACGGCGTGGTGCGCGACATCAGGCGCCAGATGTACAATAAGATAGTGTCGCTGCCCGTAGGCTTCTTCACCAACGAGCGCAAGGGCGACATCATGGCGCGCCTGTCGGGCGACGTGCAGGAGGTGCAGAATTCCGTGATGGCGTCGCTGTTCTCGCTGGTGAAATACCCCATCATGATTATCGCCTGCCTGGCCATGATGATATTCATAAGCTGGCGCCTCACCATCTTCGTGTTCGTAATGCTGCCGATAGTCGGCGCGCTGATGGGAGCCGTGGGCAAGAAGCTGAAAGCCAAGTCTCTGGCCGCCCAGCAGAAATGGGGCGACATCCTGTCCAGCGCCGAGGAGACCATCGGCGGACTCCGCGTCATCAAGGCATTCAACGCCGAGGGATTCATGGAGCGTCATTTCGCCTCGGAGACCGAGCAGTTCTATAAGATAAACAATGCCGTGGGACGCCGCACGGCCCTGGCCCACCCCATGAGCGAGTTCTTGGGCACCACGGCTGTGGCCATCATCCTCTGGTTCGGAGGCTCGCTGATCCTGTCGGGCAATTCCGACATCGACGCCGCCGGATTCATCTACTACATGGTGATGTTCTATTCCATCATCAACCCGGCCAAGGAACTGAGCAAGGTGTCGTACACCATCCGCAAGGGTATGGGAGCCAAAGAGCGCATCGACAAGATTTTGGACGCTCAGAATCCCATTCAGGATCCCGAATCCCCGCGTGAACTCACCAACGGCAACGCCCCCGTCGGGGTTCGCTTCGAGGACGTGACTTTCCGGTATTCCGACGATCCCGACTCGCGCGACGTGCTGAAGAACGTGAACCTTGACGTCAAGGCCGGCCAGACCGTGGCCATTGTCGGCGAATCCGGCTCGGGCAAGTCCACCTTGGTAGACCTTATACCTCGCCTCTGGGACGTAGAACACGGGCATGTCAAGGTGGACGGCATCGACGTCAAGGACCTGCGCGTGCACGACCTGCGCGGCCTGATGGGCAACGTGAACCAGGAGGCCATACTGTTCAACGACACCATATTCAACAACATCGCCTTCGGCTGCGACACGGCCACGCAGCAACAGGTGGAGGAAGCCGCCCGCGTGGCCAACGCCCACGACTTCATCATGGAGACCGAGCACGGCTACCAGACCATGATAGGCGACCGCGGGTGCCGACTGTCCGGAGGCCAGCGCCAGCGCATATCCATAGCCCGCGCCATACTCAAGAACCCCGCCGTCCTGATTCTCGACGAGGCCACATCGGCCCTCGACACCGAATCCGAGCGACTGGTGCAGGAAGCCCTGGAAGCCCTGATGAAAGGACGCACCACCATCGTCATAGCCCACCGCCTCTCCACCATCGTCAACGCCGACCGCATCTGCGTGCTGCACCGGGGCGAGATTGTGGAAAGCGGCACCCACGACGAGCTGATTGCCCTCGGTGGCCACTACAAGCGCCTGGTGGATATGCAGCACCTCTGACACGCCATAAATTAACACTTTATTTGCAATTAGTTGCGCAATAATATCAAAGCGACAACAAGAGTTGCAATGCGCCTCTTTTTTTTATAATTTAGCGTTCAGGATTGCGTTCGTTATGAACCGGTCCGGAAAGACTGACGATAACACACTTTTCAATCATGAACTCTAAATTCATAAAAGGGATACTGGCTACCGCCCTCGTAACGGGAGCTTCGCTGGGAATGAATGCGCAGGATTGCGGCACAAACGCTTGCTGTCAGAATCAGACGCCCGCCGCCCGGCTGAAATATAAACTCAACAGCCTGACCAAAACGGGCAAGACGGCGTTCGGCCATCACGACGACACGGCCTACGGTCACGAATGGACCGGCGTGAAGTTCGCCCCGGGCACAGCCGGCCGCAGCGATGTCAAGGACGTAGCGGGTTATTACCCCGGCGTCATGTCGTGGGACCTGGGCGGCCTGGAACTTCAGGACACGGTGAACCTTGACGGCGTGCCGTTCAGCCTGATACTTCGCGAGGCCCGCGCCCAGAACGCTCGCGGCGGCGTCAATACCTTCAGCTGGCACCTTCGCAACCAAGTGACCGGCGGCGACAGCTGGGACGTGTCGGACAAGCAGGCCGTACACAAGATGCGCACCGATCCCAAACAACTGGCCAAGTATCAGGAGACCGTGCGCCTCGTGGCACGTTATCTGAAGCAGATGACCGACGAGAACGGCCGTCCGTTCGGCGTGATATTCCGCCCGTGGCACGAGCAGACCGGCTCGTGGTTCTTCTGGGGCGGCGAGAACAGCTCGCCCGAGGACTACAAGTTCCTGTGGACCGAGATGCGCCGCATATTCGACGAGGAGAACGTCAACAACGTGGTGTGGGCGTTCAGCCCCGACCGCGTCAAGAGCGAGGAACAGTACCTGCTGACTTATCCCGGCGATGAATACGTTGACATTTTAGGCACCGACGTGTATCAGTTTGCCGGCGAGGGCGGCGACGCAACATATCGTCAGGATGCCGGCAGATCGCTCGGCATCGTGACCTCTCTGGCACGCAAACACAACAAGATTCCGGCCTTCACCGAAACCGGCCTGGAGGGCATATCCGATCCCAAATGGTACACCGGACAGCTGCTTCCGCTGCTTAAGGCCAACCCCGTGGCATACGTGGTGGTATGGCGCAACGCCGAGGACAACAAGAAGCACTACTACACCCCCTTCAAGGGCCATCCGGCAACGGAAGACTTCAAGGCATTTACCGAGGACGACCTAATCGTCATGGCCGACAAACCGATGGGCATAAAGGCCAAGGCCCAAAGCGGCGCACGCGTCAAGAAGGCTCCCAACGCAAAGCCCGTACGCCGATAAGCTTTCCCAAACACGGATAATAAAACTATAACCGAGCATAATTTCTCATATAATCTACGATAATTTCTCATCTGATGACAACATTCGAACGCCGCAAGGCCCTGATAGAGACACGATACGAAGAGCTGGTGACCCGTGCCAACATTCCGTTGGAGGGCAACGGCATCTATACCCGATACGCCCACCCGGTGATTACAGCCGACATGGTGCCCCCGTTCTGGAAATACGACTATGATCCCGAACGTAACCCCTACTTCATGGAGCGCATCGGCGTAAACGCCACGCTGAACTCCGGTGCGATGAAAATCGACGACAAATACGTGCTGGTGGTACGCGTGGAGGGAATGGACCGCAAGTCGTTCTTCGCCGTGGCCGAAAGCCCCAACGGCATTGACAATTTCCGTTTCCGCGAGCGTCCCATAACCATGCCCGACATCGACGGCAATCCCACCACCAACATCTACGACATGCGCCTCACGCAGCATGAGGACGGCTGGATCTACGGCCTGTTCTGCGCCGAGCGTCACGACGACGCGCATCCCGGCGACCTGAGCGCGGCCACGGCAGCCTGCGGCATCGCCCGCACCAAGGATCTGGTGACCTGGGAGCGCCTGCCCGACCTGAAGTGCGCCAGCCAGCAGCGCAACGTGGTGCTCCATCCCGAATTCGTCGACAGCAAGTATGCCCTCTACACCCGCCCGCAGGACGGATTCATCGACACGGGCAGCGGAGGCGGCATCGGCTGGGGTCTCGTCGACGACATGACCAATGCGGTGCTCGGCCCCGAGACCATAATCGACCCCCGCTATTACCACACCATCAAGGAGGTGAAGAACGGCGAAGGTCCCCATCCCATCAAGACCCCCAAGGGATGGCTGCACTTGGCCCACGGCGTACGCGCCTGCGCTTCAGGACTCCGCTATGTGCTGTATATGTACATGACCAGCCTGGAGAAGCCCTGGGAGAAGATAGCCAGCCCCGGCGGATACTTCATGGCTCCGGTGGGCGAGGAATACATCGGCGACGTTATGAACGTGGTGTTCTCCAACGGCTGGATCGCCGACGAGGACGGCAAGGTGTTCATCTACTACGCCAGCTCCGACACCCGTATGCACGTGGCCACATCCACGATCGACCAACTCGTGGACTACTGCTTCAACACTCCGCAGGACGGTCTGTTCACCGGTAAGTCGGTAGAGGCCATCAACCGTCTGATAGACGGCAATCTTCCTTTCCTGAAATAAATTAATCATTACGAACGCATTTACGGAATTCCGTAAATGCATTCCATCATATCTTAAAAACCACCATGGCTCTATTGAAAGAGAAAATAGGATACGGTTTCGGCGACATGGCGTCGTCGATGTTCTGGAAGGTGTTCAGCTACTACCTTCCCTTCTTTTATTCCAACGTGTTCGGACTGTCGCTGGTGGACGCCGCCTTCCTGGTGCTCATAACACGCATCTGGGACGCCGTGTCCGACCCGATGATGGGCATCATTGCCGACCGCACCCACACGCGCTGGGGCAAGTACCGCCCCTATCTGCTCTGGATTGCGGCTCCGTTCTCCATCTGCGGCATCCTGCTGTTCACCACTCCCG
Source organism: uncultured Porphyromonadaceae bacterium (assembly GCA_902468245.1). Classification (GTDB taxonomy): domain Bacteria; phylum Bacteroidota; class Bacteroidia; order Bacteroidales; family Muribaculaceae; genus Lepagella. Next base: position 76,912 of record CABQXY010000016.1, read on the forward strand.
ACTGGGGATATGCCGCCAAACTGGTCTGGGCTTACGTCACATACATCCTGATGATGACCGTATACACCGGCATCAACGTGCCTTACGGCGCCATGTTGGGTGTGATAACGGACAATCCCAAACAGAAAACCGTATTCTCCTCATTCCGCATGTTCTTCGCCTACGGCGGATCGTTCATCGCACTGGCGCTGTGGCAGCCTCTGGTTGACCTGTTCAGCGAGCGCGGCTACAGTCTGCAGAGCTCGTGGCAGGGGGCTATGATAGTAATAGCCATCTGTTGCTTCGTGCTGTTCATCTGCTGCTTCGCCCTGACCCGCGAGAAGATCAAGACCGTCTCCACCGCCTCGGTGGGCAAGGACTTCAAGAGCCTTATACATAACAATCCGTGGTGGCTGCTGATAGGCGCGGCCCTCTGCTTCAACCTGTTCAACACCATCCGCGGCGCTTCGGTGGCTTACTTCTTCGCCGACGTCATCGGCGCCGACGCCAACATCATGCTGTTCGGACTCAGCGTCCTGTTCTATGCAGGCCTGTTCCTGAGTATCGGCGAGATTGCCAACATGGTGGGCGTGGCGCTGTGCGTGCCTATCGCCAACCGTCTGGGTAAGAAGACCACATTCATGCTCGTGAACATGACATTGATAGTGCTGAGCGTGGGCTTCTTCTTCCTGCCGCTCACCAACGCCGGATACTGGCTGATGCTGCTGTTCCAGATTCTGATCTCGACACTGACAGGCATCATGTCGCCATTGGTATGGTCCATGTACGCCGATGTCAGCGACTATGCCGAGCTGAAGTTCAAGACGGCCTCCACCGGCCTGATCTTCTCCTCCAGCTCCATGGCCATGAAGTTCGGCGGTGCCATCGGCGGCGCGGCCGTGATGTGGCTGCTTGACGGATTCGGATATATAGTCCGTTCCACCGACCAGACCAACGCCGTCATCGCACAGCCTGATTCGGCCATCTCCTGTCTGTGGTGGCTCATGAGCTTCATCCCCGCCATCGTGGCTGCATTGGCCGTCGTTATCGTGTACTTCTATCCCCTCACCACGAAGCGCGTGGACGACATAGTCAGCCAGCTGGCCCTGCAGCGCGGCATCGCCGCTCCCAAGGACATCCCTGCAGTGGACGAGGCCACCGACTTCGCCAACACCAACTCTTGATATTCAGTCTATGACAAAACAGGAATTCGTGGCCGAGCTGCGAGATACGCTCGACAACAACATACTGAATTATTGGATTGACAAGATGACTGACCGTCTGCATCCCGATGCCGAGAAGGGCGCCATCCTGAACGGCCGCATTCTCTGGACATTCTCAACGGCCTACCGTCTGACCAAGGACGAGCGTTACGCCGAAGCCGCACTCCGCGCCCGCGACTATATCGCCCGGTATTTCATCGATCCGGAATACGGCGGCGTGTACTGGAGCGTCACTGCCGAAGGCGAACCCCTCGACACAAAAAAGCAATACTATGCCATAGCGTTCGTAATCTACGGTCTGGCCGAGCATTACCGCGCCACCGGCGACGAGACATCGCTGGAGATGGCCAAGAGATTGTTTTATGATATAGAGAACCATAGTCTTGACCGCGAGAAAGGGGGCTATATCGAGGCGTCGCAACGCGACTGGTCGCCCATTGCCGATATGCGTCTCAGCGAGAAGGACGCCAACGCGTCGAAGACCATGAACACCCATCTGCACATCATGGAGGGCTACACGGCCCTGTTGCGCGTATGGCGCGACCCCGCCGTGCTCGAAGCCACCAAGCGCTGTCTGCGCATATTCCTCGACACCATCCTCGAGCCGAAGACCCACCACTTGGGACTGTTCTTCAACGACGAATGGCAGCGTCAGGACGGCATCATCAGCTATGGCCACGACATCGAAGGCAGCTGGCTGATGCTGGAGACCGCCGAGGTGATAGGCGACCCGGCGCTGTATGAGGAAACACTCGACAAGACGTATCACCTGGCCCACGCGGCCCTGGAGGGACGCACTGTGGACGGTGCGTTGCTTTACGAGCGTCACGAGTCGGGCGCATACGACAATGACCGCCACTGGTGGGTACAGGCCGAGACCGTACTGGGACAGATATACCTGGCACGCTTTCACGGCGAGGACGCCCAGATGGAACGCGCCATGCAGACCTGGGACTATATCAAGAACCACCTGATAGACCGCGAGCAGGGCGAATGGTACTGGAGTTGCCGCAACGAAGAAGGCCGGCAGACGGTCAATCTTGACGACGACCATGCCGGCTTCTGGAAATGTCCGTATCACAACGGACGTATGTGCGTCGAGGCTATAGAGCGCGTCAGCGAGACACTATGATGCGGAAATCCGGCACCTGCTTAGTCACATCCCGAACCATATAGACTCCCTGAGGCACCGGTTGCCTTTCGGAATCACATACATCCCATACAGTCTGCCCGTTGTCAACAGCGGGCAGTTGTTTTATCTGTCTGCCCTCCGGGTCAATCACTGTCAAGGCTGTCTGCGCCGGAAGGTTAACGAATTTCACGTTGCCCCTGTATTCGGGAAGCACATTGGCGGGGTATGCCATGGGTGTGCCGGTTCCCGTGGCCTCGGCCTGAACCTGATCGGGCTTGACGGAATGCAGGCCCATGTTCGTGCCTATCATCAGTTCGTTGCCATCCGGATCCCAGCACAGGCCGTCCACCTGATTGGACAGCATCGGCGAATTGGTCATGTCGTAATGGGCCATCACCTTCCTGCGGTCCGCCGATATGCCGTATACGCCGCTTGTAGCCGTCCCCACCCACATACGGTTATATTCGTCAAAAGCAATGCTGTATACAAAATCAGACATGACCGCAGGTTCTCGGTTCCCGTCCGCGGATACGGCCTTAAACTCCTCGCCTTCTATGATTCCGTCCTTAACCGGCTTGGTAAGGTCCACCGACATAAGTTTGCCGTCGAAAGACAGCCAGACATTACCGGTGACCGGATCCTCGGCGACCGCCATAATGTATTCCTTGTGGTAGAGAAGACCGTCACGTGTCTTGATCTGATATATCAGATACGCCTTATCGTCCGAGGCATCTTCAAGGGTGCCGTTATGGTCGCACACCGCTAATCCCTGACTGCCCCAGTTATTGGATACGACAACGATCTTGTTTTTGTTCTTGGGATGTTTCAGGGCGACGCCGTCACCGCCGCGCATCGTCAGGGTAGTCTTGAGATCCGCCAACGGGAAAGTAAGATACTTCCATTTCCCGGCCTTGGAGATGTCCTGGGCCGTCATGGCCTCGTTGCGGCTTTCCGGAGTCCAATACATCAGGTCGACCCTGGGCCCCTCTCCCTTGTAGTCCAGGACATCCGTCAGACATGCCCAGATTACATTGTCGGCATCCGCTCCGATCATCTGTGTCCACGAAAACCGTGTGCCGTCCTTGGTCTCGAAATTTTCCATGTATCCGGGAAAATCCTTGTATCCGTCCCTTGCGTCCGTAAATCTCAGTATCTGTCCCTCTATATCGGTCATGTTCACGGCTACGATGCCGGCGTCAACCGACGCCACCACCGCATATTCCGGGTGCAAGGGGTCTATTATAAATCCCTTCAGATGGGCCGAAGGATAGGGGTATGAACGCTCATTGTTGAATTTCGCGGTCAGATTGCTGTTTCCGTTCAGACTGCGCGGGGTGCCGTATATGGGCGAATAGTTGGTCCATGTCCCTCCTTTATAACCGCTCAGCAACATGGGACTGAAACCATATACGCGCGAGAAATGCCTCGGGGTTGAGTTCCGGTTCATTACCGTTACCCCGGTTACGCGGGAATATTCCATGCGGGTCAGTTCCATTCCGACGGGGCCGTGCCATTGTATCATGGCGCCCGGCTGGCTCCATGTGCCGTTGGACGTCGAGACCGCACGGCTATAGAATCCCTTGCGCCTTTCGTAAAACCAGAAATCGTCGAAGTCCAGGGTCCCTACGTATCGTGGCGTCGATACGGGGAACTTATAGCTTGCCAACGACTGCCCTGTCGCCGACCCCATGGGCACGAAATAAGCCGTGGTCGATGAGAAAGCCAGATAGCCGTTCCTGGCCGGGATGAAATTGTTTTCGTACCGGTTGGCCACGATATGCCTCAGGCACGGCATGGTGCTGCTTTCCCATATACTTGCCGTGTTGGTACACAGCTGGTTGGAGAATGTGGCGTCCGTCACCTTGGTCTCGGCGGTCATGCTGCCGTTTTTCCATGTCACGACACTCAGCTTCGACCCGTCTATCAATGTGGCGAACGATGTGGCCGAAACCGGCAGAATGCGGTTGGCCGACGTCACGCTCAGCTCCGTGTGTTTCCTGAACGATTCCATTCTCGTCCTGTCGCCTGACTCTGAGGCATCGTAAAACGCATCGCCCACAATGGCCACGACCTTATCGCCCACCAGGCATATCGATTCCACCGGGCTGTCGACGTACACGCATTCCTTCACCTCGTACGTGGCGCCGTCAATCCTGACATACCCCCTGTCCATGGCAATCCAGGCATCGTCGTTCAGGTCAAAACTGACAGTGCCCGTCTGTCCCATCTTGGACATCGACGGGCTCCGGAGCGCCTTGATGGAATGCATCGTGCCGGAATCCTCCAGCACGTCGATGCCTCCGTCGCTGTAACATATCCACAGGGTGCCGGTGCGGGGATTATAATTCAATACGCGCACGTCATTGCCCGTCGGGCGGTATGTGTCGAAAAGACCATGCACGCCTTTGCCGGGATTTTGTTTGTCGATATACAGCACCGTGCCGCGCGGTGTCTTAAACAGCTCGTAATCCGTATCGTCATGGTAGAAAGCCTGGTGCGCGAACACGTATACGTAACGGTTGCCTTCTATTATCTTGCTGATCTGGCCGTCGAACGCGGTATGCGTCTTCCATGCCGCGTCCGATTGCGCCGGGACTTCCTCGGTCTGCGCCTGAACGCGCATGGTCGCACCGCACGCCATTACGCCTGCAAGGGCCAGTAATATCATTATCCTTCTGTTCATTATGATATTTAAACGCAGTTTTAACCATAAAATTACGCCTTTTCCGCACCTTACACACCTTGTGGATGTTCTTGCGGAGCGTTGCAGCCCGATTCACGGGCGATTTTTAGCTTTCGGGATTGAATATTGACAATTTTTTTGTAATTTTGTCCCCATTATGGCCCGGATGGAAAACATTGTAAAGCGTTTGGCTCCCGAACTTGAAGCGATGAACGGCATCATTGCCGATTCGTTGCATACCCCCAACCGTATGATGAACGGCATCGTGGACCATTACCTGGAGGTGAAAGGGAAGCAGATACGCCCCATGCTGGTGATTCTGGCCGCCAAGATGTTCGGCCGGGTCAGCGACGAGGTGCTGTATGCCGGCGCGTCGCTGGAGATGCTGCACAACGCCTCGCTGATTCACGACGACATAGTGGACGAGACCTTCCTGCGGCGCGGCCGCGACACCATCAACGCCTCGTGGGGCAACCACATCGCCGTCCTGGTGGGCGACTATTTCGTCTCCAACGCCCTGTCCGTGGGACTCCGCAGCGGCAGCGTCAAGGTCGTATCGGCACTGTGCGCATTAGGACAGGAGCTATCATTGGGCGAGATAGACCAGATTACCACCGCCCGCGAGCACAGCTTCGACACCGACAGCTATTTCACGGTGATACGCCAGAAGACGGCCTCGCTGTTCTGCAGCTGCGTCAACGTCGGACTGGACGTAAGCCACGCCCCGGAGCAATACGTAGCGCCGATGGGCCGCTACGCCGAACTGCTCGGCCTCTGCTTTCAGATCAAGGACGACATCTTCGACTATTTCCCCAACCCGCAGATAGGCAAGCCCACCGGCAACGACCTGCGCGAGGGCAAGGTGACGCTCCCGCTGCTCTATGCCCTGCAGAACGCCCCGCAGGAGGAATCCGACCGCATGAAGGACCTGATTCGCCGCGGCGACCTGACTGCCGCCGAAATAGAATCACTCGTTGAGTTCGCCAAGGAGCACGGCGGCATCGACGACGCCTTCACCGAAATGCGGAGGATGCAGAAGGAAGCCGACGAAATCATCGCGCCCCTCCCCGACTCGGAAAGCAAGGAATCTTTCCGCGAAATCTTCGACTACATCATCAGCCGCGACCGCTAAGGCATAGCGGCCTCTACTTCATCACTCGTCACTCATACCTCACACCTGTTTATGTCTCTGCTGCCGTTCATGATTCCCGACATAGCCGAAGCCGGCTGCGACGAAGCCGGACGCGGATGCCTGTGCGGGCCGGTCAGCTGTGCGGCAGTAATACTCCCCGCCGACTTCGAGGACCCCGGACTGAACGACTCCAAGCAGCTCGACGCCGCCGAGCGTCAGCGACTGCGCGCCATCATCGAGGAGCAGGCCCTGGCCTGGGCCGTATATATGGTGCCGCACGACGAGATTGACCGCATAAATATCCTGAACGCCTCCATCTTCGGAATGCACCGCGCCCTTGACGCCCTCAAGGTGCGCCCCGCGCATATCATAGTGGACGGCAACAAATTCAAGCCCTACCTTGATTCCGTCACGATGATGGACATACCGGCCCACACCGTGGTTAAGGGTGACGGCAAATACCTCAGCATCGCCGCCGCCTCGATTCTGGCCAAGACCCACCGCGACGACCTGATGACCGAGCTGTCACGGCAATACCCCGGCTACGGCTGGGAGCGCAACATGGGCTATCCCACCGCCGAGCACAAGGCCGCCATCCTCCGCCTCGGCCTCACCCCCCTCCACCGCCTCACCTTCAAGGGCTGCAAAAAGTAATCGGAGATTATTTTACCCGGAGAGTATATTATTGGGCGAATATCTTATTCCATGAAGCGGGAGAGCCATTCGGTGAATATCTGGTTCTGCTCAAGTTCCTTGATGTCGGTATTCGAGGACAATGTGTAGATATAGGATTCGCTGATGATTCGGTCGAATATGCCGTCCTCGATGCTATTGTCCTTGACCAACAGAATCGGAATACCGATCATCGCCGCCATTCCCACCTCAACCTCGTTCCACGGCGTGGAAAGCCATTCATTCCTTATTATGCGCTCTCCGCTCATGCCGGGCCGATAGATGCCCTCCTTGATGAACGTCTGTTTTGTACCGAAGGCCACTAAGGCCGCGCACCGTTCGATGGTAGCCTTGATCAGCGACAATTGCCCGAAGCGCGGGTAGGTGTCGCGGGTGTAATAACAGACTTCAAAGCCGCGCTCCCTGAGGTGCTGACGGAATGCCATGACTGTGGTTTCGTCAGATTTGGACATGTTTCCGGGCATACTGAAGAATATGGCTTTCTCATATCCGGCATTGCTTGTGGTCACAGGCAGTTCGCCCTGGTATATGCCATTTACAAGGCCCTTCTTTATTTCGGACGGGACATTGATAGCTTTAGAGAAATCGGCATCCTTCAAAACCACATTCTTGAATTTGGCATTAGTCAGGTCCGCGCCGACAAAATTGGCCCTCGAGAAGTCGCTGTTCTTGATAATGGTGCCGTAAAGCAGTGAATTATACAGAATTATACCGACGGCATCGACATTATCGATCAGTCCATAGGTCAGGTTAGCCATGAACAGGTCGGTGGAATGCAATTTCAGGCGCTTGCCCTTGGATCCAAGATAAATGTTCTGTAAGTTGGTGCGTTGCAGGTCGGCTCCCGACAGGTCGTGGGCGTACGCGAGGCCATCTGCCAGGGTCTTTTGATAAATGCCCACGGGCAATGTCCGCAGAATGGAGGAGATTACATCAACGGTCTCCTTGTGAAGATAATATTTAAAACCGATTCTCAGGGCGAAGAAACGGCGCAACAGCACGGCGGCCGACAACTGTGCCGCCGTATTATCCGTTGACAGATTCCCGACGATTCTGTCGAATCTTTCGTTAGCCTCGTCGCGTCTGCGCTTATTGCTTTTGATTCCCGTATACTCGATAAACCAATTGGAAGCGAGTATGAGGAAAGGTATGATGAACGCTATGGCAGCGACATACACCCCGATGACATTCCAGTCCATATATGAATTTGTTTAGGAACGATACCTAATTATCAGGCACATGATTAGCAGACTGCAAAGGTAGCAAAAAAGCCCTGAAATACAAAAACCGGCTCCGACGCCAAGCCTTTGGCGTCAAAGTGTGGTTTAAAGCGCCTGTAAGGCGACAGCGACAAATTTTATGCTTGATAAATTTAAAAATAATCGGTGCTTTGTTTGCCTCAATGGTTTATTATGATTATCTTTACAGCCGAAAGCCATCCGGCTATTGTCTGGTCTGTGGAAGGTGTTGAAGCATGAACTCCGAATCGGCTTTCAAGAGTTTAACAATAATAATAACAACATTTCAACAATTAATTATGAAGCAGTTGAAAAGACTTCTGCCCATATTGTTCGTGTTGCTGATGACCGTGAGCGTAACGTCATGCAGCAGTGATGGAGAACCGGGCTCGCAATCAAGTCACGATTATTTCTATGCGTTTGTAGAGTCAGATCCATCTTATTACTGGGTCGTTGACATGAATTACAATAGAGCGGGCGCCGGATTTGACGGAAGTTTCGTAATCCGTGCATGGACACTCGATGGCAAAAGAATGAGCGGCATGAACGAATACTCCGGAAAGTACACGATAGGAGACGGTAACAACCGAATCTATGTAACATGGGATCATCAGTCCATGAACACACTGTGGGATCTGACTTCCTATGGATTAAGTATGAGCAGTCCTTCCAATCCAAGTGAACTTCAATACCTGACATTCTATCAGGGAGCTCCCGATTTCGAGTAACAGATTTATTCAGCCAATCTGGCTTTTGCGGGTTTCCCGGATCAAATAAAATTGACATCGTAACTGAAAGCAAGAGCCGGCATCCTCATGTCGGCTCTATCCTATCAAACCGCACATCTACTGCATTTTGTTAAAAATTCACGCCTTTATGTATTAATTACATGATATTCTGCTTATTATGTATTTTTAGCAAGCCCTATTTAATTCAATTCCAAACACAAATGTAACTTGAATCTATTATTAATTCTGTCATGCATCATGCATTTTTTTGAGGGAGGTCCAAATTGCCTGACACCCTGAAAGACGCCAGCGACTGTATATTGTATTTACCTTTGTTTTAAGGCATCACCGATTGCCATTTCATGGAATTTTATTAACTTTGCGCAAGACGCGAACTTACAGAAGAAACTATATGAGCACACCGAAACTTTATATAATAGCAGGATGTAATGGAGCCGGGAAAACCACGGCCTCAATGAGCGTTTTGCCGGAAGTGCTCGACTGTCGGGAATTTGTCAATGCCGATGAAATAGCCAAAGGATTATCGCCATTCAAACCTGAGGAGGTCGCAATCGAAGCCGGTAAACTTATGCTTCAACGCATTGACACTCTGCTTTCCCGACATGTATCATTCGCCATAGAGACGACGCTGGCGACAAGAAGTTATAAAAACCTTGTAGAAAGGGCTAAAGCCTCCGGATATCAAGTAATCCTGCTGTTCTTCTGGCTCTCATCGCCCGAGATGGCCAAGATGCGCGTAGCACAGCGCGTGGCATCCGGCGGCCATGACATTCCAAAGAATGTGATTCATCGGCGTTATTGGGCCGGATTGCGAAACCTGTTTGAGTTTTTCGTGCCCATAGTCGACCTTTGGTCTCTTTACGACAATACTAAGGAACTTACGCCCATAGTTGAACGTAATATAGTCATAAACTCTCCTCTATTTACAAAAATCAAAGAGTCATGTCAGAACAGGAAGAAATAAAGTTATTTGAGCGTATCCGCAAAAATATTCAGCAGGCGCAGAGGGGACTTTTCGAGCGGAAGGCCAAGCTGGACGAGAGCATTGTTATTGCCGACGAAAACGGGCAGCCTGTAATAATCAAAGCTGAAGATTACCTAAAACGCACCGGCAAATAATATCCGTACCGCTTCCACAATTGTAAGAACGAACAGGATTTAAACCCCAACTTCCCAATAACAATCGGTTGTGTTTTACGCACACCCGATTGCCATTTCATGGATTTTTATTAACTTTGCGTAAACAGCAACTTTAAAATCTGAATATGGCCGAAATAGGGTGTAACCCACAATGACAGTGACGCCGCTAAACCAAACAAATTCTTAAGCTCCTCAGCAGTCGTTGCAAGCTCGGTCAAACTTCAGATAAACGCCACCGGAATTAACTGTTATTCGCAATGCCAACACTTAATTGGATCGGCAAAGAAAAGATAATCACACATCATGCGGATGTCCCTTTCCGCGTGTTGGAACATCGTTATGGCTTTAATAGTAAATGCCCTGACAGCACAGTGCCAAGCGGAACAGGAAATAAGATAATTCATGGTGACAATCTCGCCGCCCTCAAATCTCTCCTTCCAGAATATGAAGGACGGGTAGACTGCATTTATATCGATCCTCCTTACAATACGGGGAATGAGAAATGGCGTTATAATGATAATGTAAATGACCCTCATATTCTCCGATGGCTCGGTGAAGTAGTCGGAGCTGAGGGAGAGGATTTCACACGCCATGATAAATGGCTGTGTATGATGTATCCGCGCCTTGTTCTTCTGCGTCAACTCCTTTCCGAAAAAGGTGCAATATTTATCTCGATTGACGATAATGAGGTGTCGCGACTGCGTACCATCTGTGATGATATTTTCGGAGCAAATTGTTTCAAGGGCGACATTATCTGGCATAAGACTTATTCTCCACGAAACGACTCCAAAGGTATACCTACTGAAACCGATCATATTCTCGTTTACAGTAAATCAAGTGATTGGCTTCCGAAACGTCTGGAGCGAGACGAAAAAATGGATGAAAGTTATAAGAACCCGGACAACGATGTTGCCCCTTGGACCAGCAGCGATGCATTTGCTCCGAGTGCTTCATCACATCAAGGAATGGTTTATGCAGTTCAACATCCATTTAATGGAAATCTGATTTACCCTACTTCTGGCAGATGTTGGAGCTGGGGGCAAGAGGACCTGTTTAACGAAATGAATCTGTGGTGTAAATACGAACTTCGAGATTTGGACGATGCCGAAAAGCGTGCTGAAATTTGTGGCGTCCCCGTTGAGACTGTTCGCCCGGGAGTCAAAGCATTAATGCTGAAAGGCTCACTTGAAGAATCCCGTGAGAAGGCACAGCAAGTTTTAGGGACCGGTCCGTGGCCACGTTTCTATTTTACAAAAAATGGGAAAGGTGGCATCCGTCGTAAGACCTACTTGACCGCAGTTGAAGGGAAACTCATTACTACTTTTTGGGATTATACAGAAGTGGGGCATACCGATGCAGCTACCAAGGAACTGAAAGCTATCTTCGGCGGTCGCAGTCCTTTCGAGACTCCTAAACCTTCATCGCTTATTGAACGAATAGTACAGATAGCTACTGATGAGGATTCCATTGTTCTTGACGCATTCGCTGGAAGTGGCTCTACGGCCCACGCAGTGCTTACGCAGAACAACAAAGATAAAGGCATTCGTAAGTTTGTGCTAATTGAACTGATGGACTATGCTGAAACCATCACCGCAGAACGCGTACGCCGCGTGATGTCAGGTTATCCATACAATGGTAAGGTCAAAGAAGAAATCTATAGAAAGTCTCTCACATCGGCAAATCTGCCGAAAGTTCCAAAGCTTTTGGAAGAAGCTAACTCAATCAGGGAGGCAAATGCTGAGCGTTTCACAAAAATTGCCAAGCCTACGGTTAAGGATAACGCAATTGTGGTTGTCGCTGAACAGAATGTTGACGGTATGATGCCTGGTCTTGGAGGTGGATTCGATTTTTATGAGTTAGGAGAAAATCTTTTCACCGATGAAGATACTCTGAATGAAAGTGTTGGTGAAGTTAAAATCAGAGAATATATCTACTTCTCGGAAACACGCCAGTATTTGTCGCGACCTCAAAGCAAAGATTATCCCTATCTTCTCGATTACAACGATGGTACCGGATACTTTTTCTATTACAAGCCCAGCGAACTTACCACTTTGAGTCCTGAAACCCTAAGTATAGTACCCACAAAGGCCGACCATTATGTTATTTATGCCGATGTCTGCACCATCAGCAGAGAACAGTTGGCTAAAATGAATATTACCTTCAGAAAGATTCCACGCGATATAAACCGATTCTGATATGGAACTTAAAAATTATCAACATCAGACGCTAAGGGATCTGGATGATTATATCCATATTCTAAACGAGAGCCATTCGCTTTCGGAGGCCTTTAACCGATATTGGGAGGAATGTCACGGTGTATCAATTCATAATATGGATAGCAACTACTTGCGTCCATACACCAACACAATCAAGAATGTGCCGCGCGTCACGCTGAAAGTACCTACAGCCGGCGGTAAGACTTTTATCGCCTGCAATGCCATCGGTCGGATATTCCAATCGTTGCAGATAGGAGCTTCCCCGAGGGTCGTTGCATGGTTTGTGCCAAGCGACATTATCTTGAAGCAGACTCTTGAGAAATTACAGAATCCCGCACATCCATATCGTCAGACGATTGACTCTCTTTTTAGCCACAGAGTTACGGTAGTCGATAAAGAATCTGCGTTAGTCGGGAAGGGACTCAAGCCGGAACAGTTGCAGTCGGAACTCATCATTTTGGTACTGAGTGCCCAGTCTTTTGTTGAAACGGTTAAGGCGAAGAAAGATGTCTCGTCCGAACAGAACAAACCTAAAGTTTATCGAGAGAATGAGAATTTCTTTGAGCAATCAAAGCATTTTCCATACCCCGAAAAACTGATTCCCGGTACTGACCCCTCGGCACTCATTCAGGTCATAGCACAGCAGAACCCTGTTGTCATTGTGGATGAGAGTCATAACTTCCGCACAAATCTACGTGATGAGATGTTAGCGAATCTCAATCCCCGCTTCATTCTTGAACTGACGGCTACGCCACGCGATAAAAGCAACATCGTATCATTCGTTGATGCATTGCAGTTGAAGAAGGAGAATATGGTAAAACTGCCGGTAATTGTAGAAAATCGCAACTCTCCCCGTGATGTGCTAAGTGCAGCCATCAGGATGCGTAACAGTCTTGAACGATTAGCAAAGGGATATGAAGCAAACGGCGGTAGATACATACGTCCCATTGTCTTGTTTCAGGCTCAGCCGAAAACCGATGAGGATAACGTAACCTTCGACAAGATCAAGCAGCAGTTAATAGAAGTAGGTATTCCCGAAAACCAAATCAAGATCAAGACGGCAAATAGGGATGAGCTCAAAGGTATCGACCTTATGAGCCGCAACTGCGAAGTTAGATACATTATTACGGTCAACGCTCTTAAAGAGGGGTGGGACTGTCCGTTTGCGTATATTCTCGCCACACTTGCCAATAAGACCAGCAAGGTGGATGTTGAACAGATTTTAGGCCGTATACTGCGTCAGCCATACACCACTCAACATGCCATCAGTCTGTTGAATCTCTCATACGTCTTCACTTCAAGCAATGATTTCCGAAATACCATTGACGGAATCATACGCTCGTTGCAGAAAGTAGGGTTCAGCCGTAAAGATTTTCGTGATGTCACACCTGAGTCCTTCGATGTTCCAACTCCACAACCTACTCCTGAAATTAAGCCTCTGTTTCCAGTCAATACAGATAATGGGGATAAAGATAGTGAAACAGAACATGAAGAGGAACTTAAACTTGAAATAACTAATGTAGAAGATTTCAAAAATGAGATTGAGGCTGAAACGGTCTCTCCTGATATTCAGCAACTTCAGCAACAGGCAATGCAAGTGAGTGATGAGTACACTCAGATTATTGAAGAACAGACCGACAAGGGAGAAATAGATCCGCTTGCGTCTATAACGCCACAGGAAATGTATTATCCAATTAAAAGTCAATTCAGGGAAGTCGCACATGATATGAATTTGCCAATCTTCTATAAAAAAACTGAACCTTCCATCTTCACTGCCGACGAATGGATACCGCTGGAAAAATCGATGTTGTCGAAAGACTTTGATCTTTCGACAAAAGATGCTGATATAGATTTCACCATAGTTCGTCCCTCAGGGATAACCATAGATGTTGCCGAATCAGGAGACGCTGTCAGAAAAAACAATCAAAGTCTTACGGATTTTATCCGTAATCAATATGTCGATAAGTCTGCATCAATCAAAAAAGAGGGAATCAGCGGTCTGCTTTCCGGAATGATCAAACTGGATGATGTTGCTGAACTCGCAATCAGGAAATACGTAAAACGAGCCATTGAGCGATTGGATGCCGACCAGATTGAGAATCTGATTGATAACATTTATCTCACTCGTGATGCCATTAAGGATAAAATAGAATTATTGTTGAACGAGCATAGGCGCAAGACTTTCACAAAATGGCTCAGTATCGGTCGTATTAAACTTAAACCACATTATACCCTCGTTGACAAAACCACGCTTCGCGATGAACTGATTGGGATTGACAATGGGCTATATGTGGCCGAGGAAAGTGTCAATGGATTCGAGTATGACGCAATCGCAGCCATTGCCGAACATCCTAACGTACTTTTCTGGCACCGTAACCGAGACAAAAAAGAGTTTGTCATTAATGGGTTTATCAACCACTATCCGGACTTTATTGTAAGAATGAAATCCGGAAGAACCCTCCTTATCGAAACGAAAGGCGATCATCTTGCAAATGCGGAGAGCATGGACAAGATCAAGTTAGGGAAAGCCTGGGCCAATCTCGCAGGTGACAGCTATCGATATTTCATGGTTTTTCAAACTAAAGAAGTAGACGATGCCATCAACCTGAAAACACTAATTCAATATCTTGACGAATTATAATCATATAACTCTGATTTTGACAAAATGCGTACAGTCTATCTTATAGGAAATGGGTTTGATATTAACCTTGGATTACCGACAAAATATACAGACTTCTACCGTTATTATCTCGGTCTTGATCGTTCTAATGATTCTAAGAACGTATCAAAGCTAAAAGAACATCTATCCCAATGTTTAAGTTCTAAGGAGAAGTATTGGTCTGATTTAGAAGAAGCAATGGGGCGGTATACTACTGAACTGAATTCGTTCGAAGAACTTGAAGAAGTATACGACAGTCTAAATGAAAATATGCAAAAATATATTGAATCAGTAGAAAATACCATGTTACCTGATGGAATTGATATTGATTTATTAAAGAAAAATCTTTTAGCTCCACATACTTTTTTACCTACTGCGCAACAGAATATCATAAACTCCATATACACCAATCCAACGTATGATTCGCACCATATTTCAATTGTGAATTTCAACTATACTACAACTATTGAAAAGATATTAAATTTTGAAGGGAACCCTATTGTTCTCGGTAACACGACATATCATAACGGCTTCCAAGCTTTATTGGAAAGTGTATATCATATTCATGGATGTATAGATGCACCCATACTTGGAATTAATGACGCTTCACAAATATTTAATGAAAAACTAAGAACAAATATCGATACAATTGAATATTTAGTTAAACCCAAGATTAATTCTAATTTAGGCCATTTAATCGACCAATATGCGCAACACGCGATTAATAACGCTCAGCTTATTTGTATATACGGATTATCTTTAGGCAAAACAGACGGACTTTGGTGGCAGTTAATTGGAGAACGATTATTAAAAGGGGTTACATTAATCTTATTTGTATTTGATGAAAATAATCCCAATATAGCACCAAGAAAAAGAGGCCATTACAATAGGCTTTGGCAGTCAAGGCTCTGTGATGCAGCTGGTATACAAAATAAACATCGTGAATCTATAAGGCCACAAATTATAGTAGCGCCTAATACTAATATGTTCAACATTCGGTAATGAGACCTTAAATATATACATTTATTGGGGCATGACCACTCAATTTTTGGGTACTTAAGATATGCTCATTTTAAACTTGAAATCACGTAGAGAACCGAATCGAGTTGTTGCATTTTTAGTAACAATTCAAATTAAGGCAAGGGAAACATTCATATTATGAGCGACACTCACAAACAGGGAATCTGAATAACCAAAACAGCAAATGTTAAATGAAGTATGACCTCGGAATTCAACAAAATACTATACTATAATCAATAAGCCATGACAGACTTAGTTAACCAAAAATATTACGAAGACCTTTACACTGATATCAAAAGAATTCTGACTACGGCTAGGAACAGGGCTGTCGTAGCTGTCAATACAGCCATGGTACAGGCTTATTGGTCGGTCGGTAAGCTCATTGTCAATGCTCAGGGTGGCGAACATAAAGCAGCCTATGGAGACAATCTCATTGACCGTCTTGCACAAAGGCTTACAGCCGATTTTGGGAAAGGCTTTACTCGTTCGAACCTACGTGCAATGAGGCAGTTTTACCTCATGTTCCCAAATTGCCACTCACTGAGTGGCGAATTGAGTTGGACGCATTATCGCCATCTTATTCGTGTCAGCAACGACCAGGCCCGTAAGTATTATGCCGAGGAAGCAGCAAAAGGTTGCTGGAGCGTCAGGGAGCTTGAACGGCAGATTGCCACACAACATTATGAACGTCTGCTTTCCTCACATCGTGGTATAGCAGAAACCAAAGAATTGCTTCGAGCTAACATACCAGTCAAACCCGACAAGTTCGATCCTATGGCTCTCGTACATGACCCTTTTATTCTTGAATTTCTCAATGTCAAGCCGGATGCAGCCTTGCAGGAATCCGAACTTGAAAATGCGATTATCTCCCATCTCGAACAATTCATGCTCGAACTGGGCCGGGGTTTTGCCTTCGTTGGCCGACAGAAACGTATCACAATTGATGGTCAACATTTCTATCCTGACCTTATATTTTACAATATCCCCACTCGCTGTTACGTTATTATCGACCTTAAAATGCACAGCGCAGATTACTCTGATATCGGACAGATGCAACTCTATGTAAACTATTACAATATGGATATTTGCACAGCTTCTGATAATCCGACTGTCGGCATTATTCTTTGCTCCGAGAAAAACGACTCGGTAGTAAGATATACGCTCGGAAACCGAAACGACATAGGCGTTTTCTCTCCACAATATAAACTAATAATGCCCACCGAGGAGGAACTAAAACGCGAGATTGAGATTACTCGCGAAAATTTTAAACTCCTGAACAATCAACCTAATAATCCCAATCAATAATACCACAGTAAGACACTCATCTTGTAAGTAAACTCAAGTGGGGGCGGTTAGTAGGCGTACATGGCTTCGATCTGGGCGGCGTAGTTGCGGGCCACGATGGGGCGGCGCACCTTCATGGTGTTGGTCACCTCGCCGTTCATGATCGAGAAATGGTGAGGCAGCAGGGTGATGCGCTTTATCTTCTCGTAATCGGCTATGTCTTTCTGATATTCCTGTATCTGACTCATGATGAATTCAACTACCTTGGGATTCTTCACCAACAGCTCGGTGTCTTCGTCCAGGCCTTTGCCTTGCGCCCATTTACGCAGTTGCGATATGTTGGGCACTACCAATGCCGTCACGAATTTGCGCTGGTCGCCTATCACGGCCACCTCGTCGATGTATTTGTTTTCGGCCAGACGCGATTCCATCATCTGCGGCGCGATGTATTTGCCGTTCGATGTCTTGAACAGGTCCTTCACGCGTTCTGTAAGTACCAAAGCACCCGATGGGGTGAAATGTCCGGCATCGCCGGTGCGGAAATAGCCGTCGGGCGTGAATGCCTGGGCGTTGGCCTCGGGGTTGTTGTAATATCCGGGCGTCACGGTGCCACCTTTCACCAGTATCTCGCCGTTGGTGTCTATCTTCACCTTGATGCCGGGCAGCGGCACGCCGACAGTGCCGATTTCCCAGCCTACGTCGGGGTAGCATGTCACCGTGGCTGTGGTCTCGCTGAGACCGTAGCCTATCACGATGTCAATGCCCACGGCGCGCATGAACTCAACGATGCGGTCCGATAGCGGCGCTCCGGCCGTAGGAAAGAAATTAGGGTTCGGTATGCCGATGGCGTTCTTGAGCTTCTGGAATATATGACGGTTCCAGAACTGATACTGCTTCTCCACCAGCCAGGGGGCCTGTTTGCCCATGCGACGGTACTTCAGGTTGCGCTTCTTGCCCACGGCGATGGCGCGGTTCACCATCCAGCGCTCGATGGCGTTCATGCCGGCTATCTTCTCCTTGACGGCAGCATATACCTTCTCCCAGAAACGTGGCACGCAGCACATCACGTTGGGGTGTACGGAGTGGATGGTATCCTGTATCACGCGCGGATCGTAGTTCACGGCTATCGGACATCCCTTGCAAATCAAGAAATAGCACCATGCCTTCTCCAGTATGTGGCTCATGGGAAGGAAAGCCATCGACAGGTCCCGGTCCGTAAGGGTGTGCAGCAACTTCAGGTGCTTGTCGATGCAGGATGCGTAGTTGGCGTGGGTGATGCACACGCCCTTGGGTTCGCCGGTGGTGCCTGAAGTGTATATCAGCGTGGCCATGTCCTCGGGCAGTCCGCGTTCCATGCGGGCGGCCACCTCCTTTTCGATCTCCTCGCCGGCCTCCATGCCCAGGCGCACGAAATCGTCCCAGAATATGGTGACCGTATCGTCGTCCTTCAGAGCGAGACCGTCGTTCTTGTACACCACTATCTTCAGTATCTGGTCGGGATGTTTCTTCCAGTAATCGTAGGCCATGGGATACTGGTGCTTGTCGCCCACGAACAGCACCCGGGCGCCTCCGTCGTTGACGATGAAATCATATTGAGCCGTAACCGACGAGGCATAGATTGGAATCGAGGCCAGTCGGTTGCGGAACGCGCCGAGTTCCGTGATAAGGATCTGCGGGGTATTGGGCGAGCATATCGCAATAGTATCTTTCTCCATCAGGCCCAGGGCCGCCAGAGCCTTGCCGGCCACCTTGACCTGTGCCGCAAACTCGGTCCATGACGTCGACAGCCATTCGCCGTCCTTACGCCAACAGAACCTATACGCTTCGCGATCGCCATACTTCCGGGCCTGGCGATCTATTATTTCCACCAGAATATTTTCCATAACCTTAATTGTTCAACTTTCGAAAACTCAAGTTGAAGTGTATTTTCCTAACAAACAAACTTTGATGTTTGTTGGTCAGTTATGCCTCACCGCTTGATGTCGCGGTCCAGCATCTTGTGTTTTATAAGCATTCTGACGCCGGTCGGCGTCATTCCGACCGCCACAATCGCGAGGCGGTTGATAAATCCGTTGATGTATTGTTTCTTGCCGCGCAGCATCTTGTTCACCGCCTTGTGCACGAATTTTTCGGGCGTCTGTACGGCATGGATGCGCACAGCCAATTTCATCAGATTCGGGGGCAGGCCGAACAGGTCGGTGGCTATGCCGCCGGGACAGGCCACCGTGACACTCACGCCGCTGTCGTGCATCTCGTAATGCAGCGCGCGCGAAAACACGCGTATGTAGGCTTTGGTGGCCGAATACATCGCTATGCCGGGCATCGGCATCCAGCACGACATCGACGACATGTTCAGTATCCGTCCCGAGCCGCGCTTCTTAAAACGCTCGGCAAACTCGCGGCTCAGCATCGTCACCGCACGGCAGTGCAGGTCCAGAAAACAGTTGATTTTCCGTTCCGGCGTGTCGGTCACCATATCGAAGCTGAATATGCCGGCGTTGTTGATCAGCACGTCGGCGTCTATTCCGTTCTCGTCAAGGAACGTGGCAATCTGCCTGTGGGCGTCCGGCGCGGTCAGGTCGCAGTAGAAAGGCACGGCCTTTATGCCGTTCGTGCCGTTCAGTTCGGCTGCGGCGCGTTCCAGTTCCTCGCGCTGGTTGGACACCATCACCAGGTCATAGCCCCTGCCGGCCAGCTCCTTGCTGAAGCAGAGTCCGATGCCGGAACTGGCTCCGGTCACGACCGCCGTCTTAGCCATTGCGTTCCTTGATTTTCTCTATCTCGCGCTGTATGCGCGGAGGCAGATCCTTGCAGTATTTGTGGCAGGCCATTTCCTTGCTGTACATACGGGCTATGCAATAGTTTACATGCTCGCAGCCGCAATTGTGGTTCTCCTCGCTCTGACGCATCTTGTTCACGAAGTCCGGCTCAGTCAGCAACGCGCGTCCCATCTGCACGAAGTCGAATCCCTCGTCGTCCAGCACCTTGTTTGCGCCGTCGCGGTCCACCACGCCGCCCACATATATCAGCGGCAGCTTCAGTTCCTTGCGGAACAGGCGCGCATCGTCCAGGAAATAAAGCTCCTTGAACGGCACCGTGGGTATCATGTACTTGCCCACCATCCTGACGCCATATTTCAGCCACAGCTGCTTCATATAGTATGTCATGGTGTATATGGGCATTTCGCCGCGCATCACGTACATGGGCGCCTTGCTCACGAAGCCGCCGGACAGTACCATTCCGTGCACTCCGGCACGCTCTATCTCCCTGGCCACGGTCAGGCAGTCGTCTATCTCCAGGCCTCCTTTGAATCCGTCGCGCATGTTGGTCTTCACCACCACGCCCATGTCCGAGCCGGCATGTTTCATCACCTGCTCCAGACACATGTTCATGAAGCGCATACGGTTCTGCAGCGAACCTCCGAACCCGTCGCGGCGGCGGTTGGTGTATGGCGAGAGGAACTGCGATATCAGGTACCCGTGTCCGGCGTGCACCTCCACGCAGTCGAAACCGGCGTCACGCGCGGTGTCCACGGCCTCGCCGAACTGACGTGCCAGCGTCACCAGCTCGTCCTCGCGCAGACCGCGGCAGAATGTGGGTGAATATAGGTTGAATCCTGTGGAGGCGCCCACGGGTGTGCAGCCGGCCGTGGAACGGTGCGTCATGTTGCCGCAGTGTCCTATCTGTATGCTGGCCTTGGCTCCCTCGGCGTGGATGTCGTCGGTTATCTTGCGCAGTTCGGGAACTATCTCGGGACGCAGCCACAGTTGTGTCTTGAACGACAGCGCCGACTCACAGATGCCTGCGTATGCCAGCGTGGTCATTCCCACTCCGCCGCGTGCCACCGACACATGGTAGTCTCTGAGTTGCTGCGTCGGGCCGTTGTCGCGACCCATGCCTTCGAACGCTGCGGAACGGATGGTACGGTTCCTCAGCTCCACCGGACCAAGCCGGCCTGCTGTGAATAGTTTCATGATCAGTATATATTGATCAGTATATGTACGGTATGATGTAACGCCGCTTCAGATTGCGGTATTCATCTCCGAATTCCTTAATGTATCTCTTATGCAGCGACACCGCTCTGGGCGCCAGGTTGGCGAACGTCCATATCGCGAACGTCAGTCCTCCAAGCGACCACGACAATATGGCATAGCCGGTCCACTCGGTCAGTTCTCCGAAATAATTGGCGCCGGTAACATATCTGAACATGCCGCCGCGCGGTATGTAATGCTTTGTGTCGCCGGGCTTTCTTAGGTGCCGTATGATATAATCCGATGATATGTTTATCCACATTCCCCCTAAGAATATCAGCGTTCCCAGTATGAACAGCGGACTATACAGCCACGACACCGGATACGAGCCTTCCGGACTGACATAGAAGAACCAGCCGCCTATCAGGTAACAGTTTATAGTGTTGAATATCACGCCCATCAGGATTATGATCCAGGGCATGCGGTTCTTTCCTCTGATCAGCATCGGGAATATGAACGACCGTTGGAAATAATGGAGTTCGAACAGCAGGGCCATCACCACAAGCGCCGGCTCTCCCCTGCGCGAGCTGCACAGCCACAGCAACAGCATTACTATAAAGGCCGGTGCCTCCATTATGACCCAACCTGCCTTATTGTTGATGGCCGGTCCCCATTTCGATGTGTATGCCACGCCGTAGCCTGCCGTGATTCGGTGCAGGCCTATGAACACCACCACGGCCATCGCGAGCATCACCGCGCAGACCATGTTGTAGAAATCGGGCTGAAATAGCGCATACATGCCACAAAGTTAATTTAAAATACTTGAACGGCCAAAAAATTCGTCATTTTTCGGCATATATTGTTCTTTTTGACACATTTTCTTGCAAATTCACGACAATGGAGCCATCGCGCCACGCAGCCGTTTAGGCAGCCGCTCCCGGTACCGCTGCCAGGCCGCCTTGCGGATTTCGGTGCGACGGATGTTGTACCGTCCGCGGGCGCGCAGCTCGGTGGCGTATGGATCCGTCAGATGCCGCGACAGTTCCAGCTGGAGGCGTCCCAGTTCATGACGGGTGTCCATCACGCTGTCGCCGTCGGCCACAAAGGGATACGACAGTGGATTGTCGCCCATCAGTATGTCGGCCTTATACAGCGCCCGGTATGCCTCCCTGTGTTTTCCTTCCGCCATCAGGGAGCGGCCTGCCTTTATCAGTGCCGCACGCATCTGACCTACCATCCTGGCCGGTGCCGCGTCCATGTACACCCTGCGGCCCGGGGCGTTCGGAGCTTTGGCCACATCCACCCCGCGCATCAGCTCGTCATGTCCCGCCGTCCGGGTCATACGCCCGTACCGGTCGGCCATCAGCGACGGCGTCAGCATCGCGCTGTCCAGGTGCAGACGCGCCGGCGCCTTGGCGGCCGAGAACCAGTATATCGGCCGGTCGCCGGCATTGACTAATATGTCGAACATTATAAGCTGCGCGAACCGCACGTTGCGCCCCGTGCCCGTTTCCGACAGTTTCCGGAGGTCGAACACCGTGTCGCGGGCCACGCCGGGCACACGCATCAGAGCATACCGGGCCGGAAGCTCGGGCACTGATCCCGAGGGTTTGGCATTCTTCAGGCGATTCAGGAGTTCGTGTGCCGGCAGTGTATCCGCCCTGTCGCTTATACGAGTCTGAGAGAATGCGTCATAAATTATGTCCTCGCGTTTCAGGGTGGTGTTCACCGGTTTCGACTCGCGCCACTGACGCATCATGTTGGCGGCATAGCCGGGCAGCCCGAGATACGACAGGTTCACGACGCGCACGTCCCGGCGCACTCCCTCCACCTCCTGCGCGTACCACAGCGGGAAAGTGAAGTTGTCGCCGTCCACGAATATCACGGCATCCCTGTCGAGCGATTCCAGCGTGGTGCGGGCTATCGTGGCGGCGGCGCGGCGTCCGCTGCGGTCGTGGTCGTCCCAATTCTCGGTGCACATCCACGCCGGCACCATCAGCGTCAGCGCGAAGGCCCAAGGAGTCCTGAACATCCGCGCCACCCACAACGCTCCGTAGCCTATCCATATCGAGTACGCCCAGAACGATCCTAAGAACGAGTAATCGCGCTCCCTCGGTTCGCCGGGACTCTGGTTCAGATATATCACTATGGCAATGCCCGTCATCACGAACAGCAGCGACGACACGGCCGCAACCTGCCTTCCGCGATGTCCCGAACGCAGCAGCCATATCAGGCCTAAGATGCCAAGCAGCAACGGTATGCCGAAGTACCGGTTGCGTCCAGGATTACCCGCCCCGGCCTCGGCCGGCAGATAGTCCTCTGCGCCGAGCATTGCATTGTCTATCGGGTCGATTCCGAATATGAAATTGCCGTGCTGCACCTCGCCCTGGGAGGGTATGTCGTTCTGACGGCCCGCGAAATTCCACATCAGATAGCGGAAGTACATGTATCCTATCTGATATGTGCCTAACATGCGCAGATGCTGTGCGACCGTAGGCTTGTATGATGTCTTGTGCATCCGGTTTCCGGCAGCGTCCATCATGGCCACGGGGTTGCCGAGCGTGTCAAGTGCCTCGGACACTTCAACCCGCCGCATGGTCGAGGTGTCCATCCCCGCCCAGTCGGCAAACGACGCAAGGTCCACGGGGTTGCGGCTCGTGATGCGCGGCAGGAAGCTGTTCAGCTCCGGCGTATAGATGTTTTTCAGCGCATATCCCTTGACGATATATCCGGGCTTTCCGGACGAGATAAGCCGTGCGTTGGCGGCTGAATCTTCCGGCAGGAGCCTGCCGCGCGTCGTGTTCATCCGCGCGCCCGGCTCGTATGGCATCAGCAGTTTATGTTTCTTTTCGATGGCATATTTCACATACTCCGGACGTGTGGCGCCGGGCTTCCATTCCTCCTGAAACAGAGGCTTGCTGTAAGGTGTATATCCGTAGAACAACGGTGCAGCGCCATATTGCTCGCGCGCCTGATACCGCGCGAACGAGAATGGTTCGCCGGGCATCGCGGAGTTGGCCGGCGACGGTATGCCGCCTCGTATCGGCACCAACGCGTATGCACCGTAGCCTATCAGGAACAGGCTGGCCATCCAGAAGGCAAGGTTGAAGCGACGTAAGCCCGTTTTTAGTGTCACGGCCATGCCTGCCACTATCAAAACGCCGAGCAACAGTACGAACGCCACCACTCCCGTCAGCATCGGCATACCGAGCCTGTTGACAAACAGCAGTTCGAGCCATGCCGCGGCCGAAATGCTTTTGGGCATTATCACTATCAGTATCAGCCCGACGCACAGCGCTCCGAGCACCACTATCAGCAACAGCTTCCAAAAACTGCGGATGCCGCGCCTCATGCCCCATATCAGGGCCAATGCGGGAATAGCCAACAGATTCAGCTGATGCACGCCGATGCTGAGTCCGAACACGTAGGCCAACAACACCAACAGCCGGTTGGCGGCGAGGTTGTCGGCGGTGAACATCCATTTCACCATCAGCCATACGGTAAGCGCCGTGAAGAATATAGACATGGCGTAGACTTCGGCTTCCACGGCCGAATACCATGTGGAATCACACCATCCGAAACAAAGCGCCCCCACCGCAGCCGTGCCGGCGGCTCCCCATACAGGACGTACACCCGACTCTTTCCATCGCCTCAGCAGCCACAGCGTCATCTTATACAGCACCGAGGCCAGCAACATCCCGGCCAAGGCGGTGAACAGTCCGCTGGACAGGTTCACGGCGTATGCGGCATGTTCCGGTCCGGACAGCAGCGTGACGATATGCTCTGCCAACATCCACACCGGATTGCCCGGCGGATGGCCTATCTCCAGCAGATATGCCGCCGACACATACTCCGGGCAGTCCCAATAGCTGACGCTGTCGGGAGTGGTGAGCCAATACGTGGCGAGCAGCAGCGCGAACACCACGCCGCACACCCATCGGTGCATACGTCTTTCTATAATGGATTCAGAGCCCATCGACAAATTTACTGTATATACGGTCCAGTTCGGCTATGAACTTATTCCAGTCCTGGTTTTCCTCATATCGCCGGCGTGATGCAGTCCCCATCTCGAGTCGCAACTGCGGGTCCTCGGCCAGTCGCTGCATTGCGTCGGCCAGTCGCGATGAGTCGTTGGGAGGCGCGAATATGGCCGTCACGCCGTCGGTCAGGTATTCCGACTGTGCGCCGTTGGGCACGCACACCTGCGGACGTGCACACGCCATGTACCGCAGACTCTCCAGCCCGAAGGCCTCGCGCCGCACCGACGGCTGGACACCGAAGTGACTCTCACCTATCAGCAGCAATATGTCGCCCGAGGGTATGATCCAGTCTATCTTGTCCATCACTCCCCGGGTAATGGCGCGGCGCCGCAGGTCGTCGATATAGTCCGGGTCGCCGTATCCGGCTATGCGCAGGCGCAGCTTTACCCCACGCCGGGTCAGCACCGACAGCGCGTCTATCACGTTCTCCAGGCCCTTGCCTTCCACGATGGTGCCGTGGCACAGGGCCGTTACGGGCCCGCGCGGCGGCTCGGCCGAGGGCTTCACGTCGTCAAGGTTCACGCTGTCGTGCAGCATGTACATGCGGTCGGCCGGTATGGGCACACGGCTGTCGCGCCATGTGGACAGGAATGTGTCCTTGGCCGTCTGCGATACGAAGATATGAGCGTTGATTTTATTGTACAGACGCCGGAACAGCCATGTGTCACGACCCGGAGCCACCGTGTGGCACGTGGCCACCACCAATACGTCGGGACGACTTACCAATCGCTTGGCTGCCAATACCGTAAAAGCATCGCAATACCTGTGCACATGCACTATCGTCCCTTTGGCGCATTCCTTCAGCATTCGTCCCATGCCCCAGATGGAGCCCATGTCGGTGTAGCCTCCGAACAGGATGTGACGCAGCGGGATGCCGCAGGCGGCGAAGTGGGAGTCAACGGCCTTCGCGTCGCGGGTCACGGCCGTCACGGCCCACCCCAACGTGTGATAATGACCGCAGATGTCGAGCGCATATTGCTCGACACCTCCCCATTTCGTCGATGAGACGATATGTATCAGCTGTCGTTTCGTTTCTATCTGCTATCAGTTGGTTGTAGAGAGCATCACCCGGATGTCCACACTGGGCATCGCCGTATACGACCCTATCAGTTTGTCCACCAGCTTGCCCCGATAGGTCACCATGCCGTTCTGCACACCGGCCGTCGTGGCCACCATGCCGTCCAGCCCCTCCTTGATCTTCATCTCCTCAAAGAAGTTGATCAGCGGATTCGATATGGCCATGGCCACCGTCCTGGGCACGGACACCGAAGGATGCATCTCGTTCAGGTCCAGGACATACACATTGTCCTTAAGCTGCGACGACAGCACCTGGGGGAACTTGAACTCGCGCGTGGTGCTGCCCAGTATGATCACGTCGGCGGTCTTGACACGGTTGGCGAGCACCCTGGGATGTATCGCCACCAGCTCCACCTGCGGCATCAGACTGGGACGGATGGTTTCAAGAGCCGACACGTCGTTGTCCATTATCACGCACTTCGCGCCGTTGGCGGCGGCTGCGTTTGCCGCATGCACGCACGCGCTGCTGGAGCCTATCACCATCACCTCGCAGGGATTCAGACCGGCCACTCCGGCCAGCAGCACACCCTTGCCGCCGCCTAAGTAGCTCAACGCCTCCTCGGCATACATCACGGCCACGCGGCCGTCTATCTCGTCAAGGATATTGGCGAAAATCGGTATGTCGTGATGGGAATACATATTGTCCAGACATCCGGTGTCAATGTGCTGCGACAGCAACGCCTTGATGGTCGCCGGCTCGAACAGGTCGTGCCCCATCATGCACAACAGGGCCGCGCCCTTGTTCATTTTCCTGACGTCCTTGGCGCGCAGGGGCATGAACGACAGCACGACCGGTTGCTTCAGAGCCTCGTCGCGGGTCACTATCTTCACGCCATACTCCGCATACGCGTCGTCGCTGAAGCTGATGTCCACGCCGGCTCCCGCCTCCATCGACACCTGTATGCCCGACGACGTCAGCATGCCGCAGGCTTCGGGAGTAAGCAACAGCCTGGTCTCGTCCGAGTCCGCGTAGTTGCCTACCATTCCTACATTGATTCGCGAACGCGATCCTTTTTCAACCTGTTCTTCAAGTTGCGGCTCAAGTGCCGTGCAGGCACCGTCGTTCCCATTATTTGTCGTGCTCATATCTTTCAGTCTTTAGGGCTTTTCTTTAAGGCTTTCCTTTAGGGCATTCCCATAAGCCTCGTCGTGTCAAGGCTTAGTACGGGAGCAAAATTAATATTTTTAATCGTCACTTGCAAACGCACGGTAAAATTGCCGTTGAAAGAAATATCAGTCCTCGCTATTCTCCGACAACTGCTCCAGCGTTGATTCTATCTGCTCGATAGAAGGCAGGGAACTCTTAATATCTTTGGGAATAAGTCTGGACAGCTCGTATTGAGATATTCCGAGAGGAAGATTGTATGCCTCTAATGAATATTGAGCCTCGATGTTGTCTTTGTCCTTGCAAATCAACAATCCGATGGTAGGATTGTCGTATTCAGACTTAAGCTGATGATTGACTGCCGTAACATACAGACCTAATTGTCCGAGATGGGATGCCTCGAATGAGCCCGTTTTCAACTCCACGCAGCAGTAAGCGTGTATGCGGGTGTTGTAAAACAGAAGGTCGATGAAGATTTCTTTTTCGCCTACCTGCAGTCGATACTGTCTTCCCATGTAGGCGAATCCCGTGCCCAGTTCAACAAGGAATTTCGTCACGTTGGCCACAAGAGCGTCCTCAAGTTCCCGCTCGTTATAGTCCTCCGTCATCGTCAGGAAATTGAACACGTATGGGTCTTTAGTGGTCTGTTGGGCAAGATCGCTTTGAAGTGCCGGAAGCGTCTTGCTGAAATTGGTAATGGCTTTCGCCTGACGCTCGTACAAGTCCGTGCTGAGAAAATTCAGCAGCACATCGCGTCCCCAGCTATTCTCTATCACCTTACGGACAAAGAAAAGAGCCTTTTTCACATCCCCTTTGCATTTATCGATGATACGCTGCTGGTGGAACCATGGTATGGAACATATTTCAGCAATCAAATCATCCGCACCTTGCGGATATTTTGTAGATTTGAAATCTTCTACGCCTCGTAGAAGATTTGTAGGAGCAGATTCTTCTACAGCGTGTAGAAGATTTTCAATGTGCTGAGAATAAAGCTGGTAGAAGCGATACATATACCGGATATTACCTTCTGAAAAGCCTTTTTCGCCAGGCATTTCAGACCTCAAATCATGACTAAGCGTTTTGTAGAATCCGGTACCGTACGTATTTGCATACTGTTTGTCGGCGATGTCGCGCCCCAGACTCCAATAGTATTCCAACAGTGTGCGGTTGGCATCTACGGAGGCTTTAAGGCGGGCGGAGAGATACCGTTGCTTGAGTTCCTTAACCCAGCTACGGTACTCTTTGTTCTGAAAGAGTGTCAAATCCTGTGTCATAATACAAAATTACTAATTATTCTTCGATTATCAGCAAATTCCAACAGCTTTAATCAAGAAAATTAAAAGTTTAATCAAGGAATCAACAAGCTTTTCTTCAGGTTATTATACCTCGTACATCCGGAGGAAGCGGGCCACGGTGTTGTCTATCTCGCGGCGGTTCTCCAGCTCGTCGCCGTTGAAGCGGATACGGGCCTGAGAATAATACTCCTCACGCCCGGCGAGGCCGGCGTTCACGGCCTCCAACAGCTCCTCCGGTTTCTTGTCGGCCATCAGCGGACGGCGCGCGCGGTTGATGACCAGCCGCTGCACTATACGTTCGGGGGTGGCTTCGAGCCATACCGTCACGCCGCGCTCGTTCATCTTGGTCATGTTGTCGTTGAAGCAGGGCGTTCCGCCGCCACATGCCACCACCACATCCTCCATATAGGAAATCTCGTCAAGCATCCGGCTCTCTATCTCGCGGAAGCCGGCCTCGCCTCGCTCTGCGAACAGTTCCTTGATTGTCTTGCGGTAACGCTGCTCTATCCGGAAGTCCATGTCTATGAATTCGCGGTCCAAAGCACGGGCCAGCGCGCGGCCCAACGTGGTCTTGCCACACGCCATATATCCAAGTATGAACACAGGAGGTTTCATATAAATATCTTGTCAGAGTTGCTTATTATAAACCATATCACTATCGCCACGGACACCGCGATGATTACCGGCACGGAGTTGAGCCGTGCATACAGGCGCGGCTTGCGTGTGCGGTTGAATTCGGCGAACGCCCACACAGCCATCAGCGGCAGCAGACATACCACCAATGCGTTATAATTCCAGGCATCGGCCACTCGACCGTGAAGCAGAGCGTGTATGGCGCGCTGCGAGCCACAGCCGGGACAGTTCCAGCCCGTCAGGGCATGAAACATACACTTGGGCATCCACGGCAGCTCGGGATTGAATATGGCGTAAAACAAAACAATGACCGTGACTCCCGCAATGAGAGCCACAGTCAGTATGTTACGCGATTTCCCGGGACTGCGCATCACATCGCAGCGCTCAGGAACATCAGCGGTGTGTACAGCGAATTGGTGATGATGCTCAGCACAATGGAGGCTATGATCCATATCTGGGCGCGGTTGGAGGCCTTCTCGGCACCGGCTTCGTCACCGACGAAGTACCTGCTGCTGACCTGTGTGCTGAACACTATCGCCACGATACCGGCGGGCATACAGCAGAAAATGGTGGCCAGTATGGCCCACAGCAGATACGACTTGGGCATCGGCTTGCGCTCGGCCGGGGCAGACGCCTGATTGCCCTGAGACATTGCCGACGGTGCCGGATTGAAGTATGCCGGCTGTGGCTCGGGTGCCTGGATCTGTGCCTGAGGTTGCACGGACTCCTCGGCTTCTGCCGGCATTGGCGGCGGGGTCTGAGCCTTTACGGCAAAATCCTCGCGCAACGTCTGCGCCCAACGGCGTTCGGGCCCGTATTCGGGACACTCCACGTTGAGGCGGCGCGTGGCGTCGGTCACGCTTTCCCCCTCGCTTATGACCATATACGGCACGCCGAATCCTTCCGGCAGGCTCTGCGTGTAGTTCTCAAGTATCAGAAACTCCACGCCCTCCTGCTTCAGTGCGTCGGCAAGCCGCTCCGGGTTCATGGCCAGGGACTCGGGTACCATTCCGATGCGGTAACGGCTTCCCCGGTTCAGCGTGTCCATCATCTCGGTTGCCACCGGAGCCGACCCGCTCGTCAATATCGCTATCCTTTTCACTCTTTACTCTGCCTTAAGTAAGTAATGGTTCTTTTTGCCTTTCTGCACGTGTATGTACTTGCCGCCGAGCAATGCGTCCTTGCCTATCGTAGCGTTGGGATCGGTCACCTTCTCCTTGTTGACCGACACGCCGCCCTGCTGTATCATCTTGCGTGCCTCGCCCTTGCTGGGAAACACCTGTGACTTGACGGCCACAAGGTCTATCAACGGCACTCCGGCCTCCAGGTCGCCCAGGGCGATGTCGAACATCGGCACGCCTTCGAACACCTCGAGCAGCGTCTTCTCGTCTACGTTATGCAGGGCCTCGGCGGCCTTGGGGCTGAACAGTATCTCGCTGGCAGCCACGGCGCTGTTGTATGCCTCCTCGCTGTGCACCATCTCGGTCAGTTCCTTGGCCAGTCGCTTCTGCATGGGGCGCGCACCGGGGTTGGCGGCGTGTTCCTCGGCAAGAGCCTGAATCTCCTCCTGACTCAGGAATGTGAATATCTTCAGGTATTTCTCGGCGTCTTCGTCGCTGACGTTCAGCCAGAACTGATAGAACTTGTAGGGTGACGTACGCTCGGGGTCAAGCCAGATGTTGCCGCTCTCGGTCTTGCCGAACTTGCCGCCGTCGGCCTTGGTGATCAGCGGGCAGGTCAGGGCGTAAGCCTCGCCGCCGAGCTTGCGGCGTATCAGCTCCGTACCGGTGGTGATGTTGCCCCACTGGTCCGAACCGCCGAGCTGCAGACGGCAGTTGCGGTCCTTATACAGCGTGTAGTAGTCGAATCCCTGCAGCAGCTGGTAGGTGAACTCGGTGAAGCTCAGTCCGTCGCGGGCCTCGCCGTTGAGACGCTTCTGCACCGAATCCTTGGCCATCATGTAGTTCACGGTTATATGCTTCCCTATCTCGCGGGCAAAGTCCAGGAAAGTCACGTCCTTGGTCCAGTCGTAGTTGTTCACCATCTCGGCGCGGTTGGGCGCCTCGCTGTCGAAGTCCAGGAATTTCTTCAGCTGGTTCTTGATTGCCTCCTGATTGTGGCGTAGGGTCTTCTCGTCAAGCAGGTTGCGCTCGGCCGATTTGCCCGAAGGGTCGCCGATCATACCGGTGGCGCCACCCACCAATACCAATGGCTTGTGGCCGCAACGCTGGAAATGACGCAGCATCATCACGCCGCACAGATGGCCGATATGCAGCGAATCCGCCGTCGGGTCTATGCCTAAGTATGCGGTGGTCATACCTTTTTTCAGTTCTTCGTCCGTACCGGGCATTACTGTGTGTACCATGCCTCGCCATGTCAGTTCCTGTATGAAGTCCATTGTCGTATTCTTAAGTCGTTTGTTATTATTCGGTTATTTATAAATGAATTGCAGCAGCGACTGACCCACAGCCTTTAGCGTGGTCTTGTCGATGTTGCCGATGTTGTCGCTTACGGTATGCCATGTCGGATTGAATCCCTGCCTCGGGTCATAGTCTATTATGTCTATGGCCGGCACACCCTGTTCTATCAGCTTCACATGGTCGTCGGTCACCGCGCCGCCCATGGTCTGCGGGAAATACGAGGCATATCCGGCCGCGCCGGCCGCCTGACGGAACTGCGCGTTCAGTTCCGGGGCTGCCTGCTGTGAGAAATACTCGTATGGGAACCGCGCGTTGCGGCCACCCACCATGTCGAGCAGTATAGCCTTGGCCGGACGCCAGCCCTTGGCGTCCATGTTATCGGCGAAATATTTCGCGCCCATTGCCCAGGAATCATCCTGATTGTCCGTGCCGTAATCCTCGGCGTCGACCAGGAGTATGTCTATTCCGTAACCCGGATTTTTAATGCCGAGCTGACGGGCGGTCTCCAGCAGTACAGCCACGCCGCTTGCGCCGTCGTTGGCACCGTCTATCGGTTGTTTACGCTTAGATTCATCGGGATCCTGGTCGGCCCAGGGACGGGTGTCGTAATGTGCGAGAAGCAACAGCCGCCCTGTTTCCTTTTCCGGATTGAAACGGGCGAAGATGTTGCGCGAATGCAGCACGGTGCCGTCGAAAGCCGTGGCATCAAAGCGCTGTTCGTGCACCTGCGCTCCGCTGCGTTTCAGTTCGGCCACCAACATGTCTCCCGTCTTGCGGTGCGCCACGCTGTTAGGCACCCTCGGCCCAAAATCCACCTGCCGCTTCAGATAGACGTATGCGCTGTCCGCATTGAATTCGGGCACGGAGACTGTCGCATCATCGACCACCGAGCCGTTCACCGACCCGTCGTTCGCCGACCGCACCGTTGCGCCGTTCGGCGCCCCTGCCGTCTCAGACGAAGCCGTGCCGTCACCGGTCGCGGAACCGTTCCGCGCCCCGCCGCACGACACTCCGGCCGTCAATATCGCCGCCGTCACCACCAATGCTCCGATAATCTTTTGCATTCCGCAAATTTAACCTTTTTTCTCCAATTCACAAAATCAGAACTTTGCACTTGCATGCAGTTCCATAAAGGCACTTCCTGCTTTCTCGCCATTTGACCTTGTTCGTCTTGATTATTTTATGTAAATTTGCAGTGGCATTGCAAATTTGCATAATATAGAAAGTGTATGGATGGGAATTTTATTACACGGGCTATGAGTGAGGCCGTCAGGGAGGCGGCTCAGTACTTCTCTGTCGTGACGCTGACGGGACCTCGGCAGTCGGGCAAATCGACTCTGCTGAGACATCTGTTCAACAATCTGCCTTATTATTCAATGGAAGATCCTGACATTCGACTGCTGGCAAAATCCGATCCACGGGGATTTCTTGCACAATTCCATAACGGTGTCATCATCGACGAGGTGCAGCATGTGCCGGAATTGCTGTCATACATACAGGGTATAGTCGATGAGAATCCACAGCGAAAGTTCTACCTAACAGGCAGTTCGCAGTTTGGATTGCTGCATTCCGTGTCACAGTCTTTGGCGGGGCGCTCTGCAGTATTTGAGTTGCTTCCATTATCATTGCGGGAGATCGCCGGGCTTGATCAGGGTGATTCTGCCAATGACCTGATGTATAAAGGGTTCTATCCCGCTATCTGGAGCGGCAAGAACTTGCCGAAGTTCCTATATCCTGCTTACGTCAAGACATACATAGAACGAGATGTCCGCAATATACTGTCAATAAAGGACCTCGACACTTTCCAGAGGTTCATCAAGCTATGTGCCGCTCGCATCGGTAGCATTTTCAATGCTTCGGAACTGTCGAACGAGCTTGGAGTGGCTTCAAATACCATCAACTCATGGCTATCGGTGCTTCAGGCTTCATACATAGTGTATATGCTCCCTCCTTTCTATACGAATACACGCAAACGCCTGACGAAAAGCCCAAAACTATATTTCACAGACTGCGGTCTGGCTGCCTATCTGCTGGATATCGATTCCGCCGACACCATGAACCGCGATAAAATGCGCGGACACCTGTTTGAGAATATGGTGATAATGGATTTTCTGAAGAAAAGGTATAATTCCGGTCAGAACGACGGATTATATTTTTACCGCGACTCCAATGGCAATGAAGTCGATCTGCTGGTAAAAGATGGCAGCGGCTATGATTGTTATGAAATCAAGTCATCGGCCACATTCCATCCCGATTTTGCCAAGGGATTGAATAATTTTGAAAAGGCATTTCCCGAACTGGTTCACAAAAAGTCCATAATCTATTCAGGCCAGACTCTCCCCTCTGTCGGCTACACCTCCATTATCAATTACCGAGAATATTAATATCAATTACCGGGAATGTTAATGATTTTATGCAAATCTGCAGCGGCATTGCAAATTTGCATAAAATTTATTCTCGATTCCTAAGAGACCGCTCCTGAAAGGTCAGGCAGTGATATCCGGTTAAAAATTTCAGAAAGGTTTAGGATTGTTTGAGGAAACGCTCCCTTATATATATTACACTTTAGCTGCATAAAGCGAAACTACGTTGTAATACATTGTAAAGCGAGACTATAAACCTTAAACTATAAACTATACCTTAATCATGAAAATAACCGTCATCGGGAGTTCCAATATTGATATGATATCGAACGTTCGTCAGTTGCCGGGAGCGGGAGAGACCGTTCTTGGAGGCCGGTTCATGCAGGCGTACGGAGGCAAAGGGGCGAATCAGGCTGTGGCCGCCTCACGTCTCGGAGCGGATGTAACGTTCATCTCGGCCGTAGGCGATGATGCGTTCGGCACAGAACAGATACGACATTTTGTGTCCGAGGGAATGTCAACCGACGGCGTCTCCACAATCAAAGGGGAACATAGCGGTGTGGCATTGATAATGGTGGACAGCCATGGCGAGAACTCAATTTCCGTATGCCCCGGCGCCAATGCTGCTCTGGATGTGGATCTGCTGGACAGTTACCGGAACATGATTCAGGATGCCGATGTGGTCTTGATGCAAGGCGAGATACCTTACGCCACGGTGAAGCATGCCGCAAGGATAGCCCGGGATGCGGGTGCATCGGTAATCTATAATCCGGCTCCTGCCGGTCCGGTAGACAGCGGGATGTACGCCATGACCGACGTCATGATTCTGAATCAGACTGAAGCCGGTCAGCTTACAGGCATATCCGATGACTACAAAACAGCAGCCGAAACCATCCGCTCGCGCGGAGTGAACACCGTCATCATTACACTCGGAACAGAGGGGAGTTACGCGCTGACTCAAGAAGATGAGTATTTTATACCGTCGTTCAAGGTCAAGGCAGTCGATACCGTCGGCGCAGGCGATACCTTCTGCGGCGCAATTGCCGTAGAGTATGCTCATGGAAAGAAAATAAACCGCGATTCGCTTGAGTTTGCTTCCGCAGCCTCGGCCCTGTCGGTCACCAGGCATGGCGCTCAGCCATCCATCCCCCATCGCAAAGAGGTGCTGGAATTCATATCAAAACAGAAATGATATGAACAAACGTTCCATCATACCGTTGATGCTGACGCTGGTCATTTCGACCATGACGATCCAATACAGCGTTGGCGCGAATACCGCGGATTCCTTAAGTCCTGTCACGGTGATTTTCGACACAGACCTCGGTAATGACATCGATGATCTGCTGGCTTATCAGATGCTGATAAACTATGAGAAAAACGGAAAGATAAAGCTTGCCGGAACGGCCGTGTCCAAAGACAATCCTCTGGCATTGGAAGCGGCCTGCCGTTACTATGGACGTTTCGGCAGCGGCAATCCGCGGTTCGGAACCGTAATAGACGGTCCCAACAGAGATGCCGGCAATTATCTCCTGCCGGTAATCGAAGCGCTGAACGACGCGGCAGTATCCGATTCCGCACATTTGGGCTGCGCACATTCGAAAGGTTACGAAATGATGCGCAGGATTCTGTCGGAGTCGCCCGATTCATCAGTGGTGATCATAACCACCGGGCCTATGGTAAATCTTGAAGCACTTTTACGCAGCGTACCCGATGCCGTCAGTGATCTTGACGGCATCGGACTCGTGTCGAGGAAAGTAAGGATGTTGAGTGTGATGGGAGGTGACTACACCGGCACCGGAACTCCGGAATGGAATATTCTTCAAAGCATCGGGGCAGCGCAATACGTCATGTCGGCATGGCCGGTAAAAATGGTGGCGAGCGGTTTCGAAGTCGGCAATGATGTGCTGTATCCGCATCTGAGGCTGGAATCGGACTTTCCGGCTAATCATCCGTTACGGGTCGGTTACGAGCATTTTCTGGATATGCCGTACGACAGGCCTTGCTGGGACCTGACATCGGTGCTCTACGCCATCGAACCCGACAATGGATGGTTCGACCTGTCGGAACCGGGCAAAGTCTCTGTGGACTGCTCCGGTGTAACTGTTTTCACGCCACAGCCCGACGGCCGGTTCAGATATCTGAAACTAAACGGAACTGATCTTTCGGCGGTATTGGCCGACCGCGTTAAAGACCGATGTGAATAAAATCCAAATATTACATTATGTTCATAGTCGATAATTACGCCCTTGCGGTAGTGTTCTGCGTGATCACCATGATATGCTGGGGCAGCTGGGGCAACACCCAGAAGCTGGCTGCCAGGACATGGCGGTACGAACTCTTTTATTGGGATTACACGATAGGAATCCTGCTGTTCTCAATTCTGTTATGCTTCACGATGGGCAGCATCGGTGATTCAGGGCGCGGTTTTATCGAGGATCTGAGCCAGGTGGAGGGCCGTAGGGTAATCAGCGCCCTCACGGGAGGTGTGATCTTCAACGCATCCAACATACTGCTGTCGGCATCAGTGGCTCTTGCTGGCATGGCGGTGGCCTTTCCGTTGGGCGTAGGGCTGGCGCTGGTGTTAGGAGTATTCATCAATTACAGCGGACAGCCCAAGGGAGACGCGCTACTGCTGTTCATCGGTGTAGGGCTTGTGACTCTGGCCATCATCCTCAACGGAGTGGCAGCGAGGCGCAATGAAAGCAACGGATCCGGCAAAGTAAAAAAAGGTATCGGCCTGGCTTTGTTGGCCGGACTGCTGATGTCCTTCTTCTATCGTTTCGTGGTGGCCTCCATGGACCTGTCCGATTTACACAACCCGGCCGCCGGTATGGCGACTCCATACACGGCGTTTTTCATTTTCAGCGTCGGAGTGTTCCTGAGCAATTTCATCTTCAACACATTGGCCATGTATCATCCCTTCGATGGCGCGCCCGTGACATATTCGGAATATTTCAAAGGGAAGTCCGGTACCCACCTGGTTGGAATCCTTGGCGGTTGTGTATGGGGTCTCGGAACGGCGTTGAGTTACATCGCCGCCGGCAAGGCGGGAGCCGCCGTATCGTACGCATTGGGTCAGGGAGCCCCGATGATAGCGGCACTATGGGGACTCTTTATCTGGAAAGAATTCAGAGGGGTTGACAGACGCACCACGACGTTTCTGGCCCTGATGTTCATCCTTTTTGTGGCCGGACTCGCCATGATCACGGTCGCAGGCAATAACTGAATTAGTTTAGACAACTTCACTAAATGACAATCTACACAATGGGAATCAGGAATATAACGACAGCGATAACATTGTTGGCCGCGGCCTGCGGATTACAGGGCGCTGAAGTGGAGATAAAATCGCCGGACGGACGCAACATCGTGACAGTAGAGAAGGACGGTCCGGTCAATTACAGGTTAAGCCGCGACAATCGCGAGATAATCGGGACATCGCCGATAGAAATGAGAGTCGACGGCACCGAATGGGGCACGAAAGGACGATGCCGGTCAGTAAAGCGGTCGACAGGCCGCGGCCCGGTATCTGTCGATGTGCCCAGACGCAGCCGGACGGTGTCCGACCGATACAACGGTGCGGTACTGAAATATGGAGATTACGACATCGAGTTCAGGGTATATGACGAAGGCATGGCCTATAGATTCGTGTCAGACGCACGAAAGGCCGATAAAGTGGAGGGAGAACGGACATCGTTCCGCATATCTGGGAATCCGGCGACCTACACTCAGTTGACCGACCGTCTCCAGCAATGGTTTGAATACAATTACACGGAACGTCCATACCGGGGACTCCCCTCGGACAGTCTTGTGATACTTCCGGCACTGCTGGATTACGGCGACTGCAAGGTGCTGTTAGCCGAATCGGACGTATATGGCTATCCCGGCATGTACTTGAGGAAATCGGGCGATATGCTGCAAGGTGAGTTCGCAGGCTATCCTGCGACGGAGAAGGAGATTGAGAACGGCAACAAACGGTATGTCGACACCCGCGAGCCATATCTGATACGTGATGCGGGAAAACGCACATTCCCGTGGCGCATAGTGGCTACATTCGACGACGAGAAAGACATTCTTGCCTCCGAGCTGGTATATCTGCTCGCTTCCGAACCGGATAAGGGCACGGACTACAGCTGGGTACGTCCCGGCAAGGTACTGTGGGACTGGTGGAACTGCAGGGATATCTACGGAGTGGATTTCCGTGTGGGAATCAACACCGACACATACCTGTACATGGTCGATTACGCGGCCCGCAACGGATTGGAGTATCTTCTCATCGACGAGGGATGGTCTGCGCCGTTCGATCTGCTGACACTTTCCGAGGATGTCGACATGAAAGGAATCTGTGACTATGCGCGCAGCAGGAATGTGGGTATCCTGCTGTGGGTGAAATGGGTCAATCTCGACCGACAGATGGAACAGGCCCTCGACATGATGCACGGATGGGGCGTAAAGGGTATCAAGGTCGATTTCATGGACCGCAACGATGCGTGGATGACGTCGTTCTTCGAGCGCACGGCCCGCGAGGCCGCAGCCAGACAGATGATGGTGAATTTTCACGGCTGCTATCCTCCCGACGGCATGCGGCGCCGCTATCCCAACATCATGACGCGCGAGGGCGTCTATGGCCTTGAGAACAACAAGTGGAGCGACCGTGTCACTCCGCGCCACGATGTGTTGCTGTCATATATCAGGCAGTTCTCCGGCCCGATGGATTACACCCCCGGAGCTATGAACAACGCGCACGCCGACC
This sequence comes from uncultured Porphyromonadaceae bacterium, assembly GCA_902468245.1. Classification (GTDB taxonomy): domain Bacteria; phylum Bacteroidota; class Bacteroidia; order Bacteroidales; family Muribaculaceae; genus Lepagella. The sequence continues at coordinate 115,714 of CABQXY010000016.1, forward strand.
GGTTCCGTGCCATTCACGACGAGCCGATGAGCCAAGGCACACGCAGCCATCAGGTGGCGCTATACGTGGTGTACGAGAGTCCTCTCCAGGCCATGGCCGATTCTCCTGTGCATTACGATGCCAATCCCGAAAGCCGCGACTTCATAAAGAGTATTCCTGTGGTATGGGACGAAACCGTGCCGTTATGCGGGCGGTTGGGTGAATATGTGGCGGTGGCGCGCCGTAACGGCGACACATGGTATGTAGGCGCCTTGAACGGCACCGACGCGCCTTTGCATCTGGAGCTTGACCTGTCATTCATGGGTAGTGGCTCTAAAAAGATTTTCAGCCATTCCGATGGGGTCAACGCCGGCACCCAGGCTAAGGATTTCAGTACCGGCAGCGTTGTGACCGACAGTCCCGTGCTTGCGATAGACATGGCACGCGGCGGCGGATACGCAGCGATTATAACTCAACGATAACAACTCAACCATATAACTTTTAACAACATTCATCATGAAGAACTTTTTTCTGTTAATGCTGGCTGCTGTCATGACGGTTTACGCCTACCCGCAAGAATCCGCACAGACGGATGTAATCTACGTCAACGGCGATGAAAGCCAGACAGTAAACGGCACGAAGTGTCCCGGATGGACTATCACCGATCCTATAGCCGTTCCCCTGGAAAACGGAGTATTCACCATCAAGGTGGAAAATTTCAGCAATTTCCATATCTCCACGCAGAAATCGGCCGACGGCGTGACGGACTGGAATACCGACTGGAATCCCAACCAGCTGTCTATCGGGGATGCGACGCTACAGCCCTGTGTCGAGATGAATCTGATCAAGAGCACTGCAGGTTTCGACAACAATAATGCACGGAATTTCACAGGGGGCAACTTCACGTTCGTGGTTTCAGGCGATCTGAAGACGGTCAAGGCGCTTCCGGACCGTATATATCTGGCCGGTGAGGACGGCACGATGGTAAATGGCGTGACGCTGGGCGGTTGGATAATCAATCCGCCGGCTATTGTGGAGAAGGGTGAGGACGGTGATTTCCATTTCAGTATCATACCGGCGCCCAACGGAAATGTCAGCAACCAGAATATATCCATCTTCAAAAACGGCGATGACTGGGGCGTATGGGGAGCCGGGAAATATTGGGCAGCCATCGTAAACGAAGGAATAGCGACACCGCTGAACCATTCGGACGGAAACACAACTTATCCACGTATAAGCCGGTACTACAACGTGACTGTATCGGGCGACATGTCGACCGTCACTGCCACTCCGGAAACGCCTGAGGATGCCGTAGTATTCCTGGTGGGCGACTTCAACGGCTGGGCCATGGACGTGAACGATCCGACATGGCAGTTCCACAAGGAAGATGGCAAGTATGTGATTGATACGGAGATCCCCGGGAATACGCCGTTCAAGATTTCCGCACGCTCGTGGGAACTCTCGCCGGTATATTACACATACGGAGCACAGGTAGGCGCCACGGATATGGGAAGCGACATGACATGGCAATGGGGCACTGCCGACAATACCACGTTGTCCGATGATTTCAAAGGCAAGATTACATTGACACCTCATCCCATGGAACCCGGCAAAGCCCGCACCGCAAACGTGATGATGGTCCGCGACCAGCATGTAGGAGTCGGAATCGTATCAGCGGAAACCGAACAGACGGAATACTACAACCTCCAGGGTCTCCGTGTGGACCATCCCGTGAAAGGCAACCTTTACATCATGAAGCGGGGCAGCCGCTCACAGAAAGTGATTTTTAAGTAAATCGTTGATTATATCTTCAAGTAATTTGCTGAATATAATTAAATTGCTGAAATAAGAAGGAGGCGGGTCCGACAGGGACCTCGCCTCCTTTGATTATATCTATCGGGAAATTGATCAGCGGGCAATGTGCTTGTAAACCTTGGCGCCCTGACGGACTATGCAGATAGTACCGGGACGCGGGTTGGAGATGCGTACGCCGTTCAGGTCATAATATACGGGAGCCGTTTCATCATGCATGATCGATGTGACACCGGAACCGGGACGCCCGACTACCGTAGGATAGAATGTCACCATTGCAATGCTGTTGCTGTCAAGAGTAGCCGGCTCCACGAATTTGATGGAACCTGTGTAGGAGACTCCGGCCGCGAAACAGAAGGAATCGGCATCGCCATTGGCCATCCATTTCCATTCCATAGCTGTTTCCGACGGCTCGATGGGACGGGTCTGACATCCCCACCATGCGTTCCATTCGCCGTTTCGGATTATGTTGATGTTTGCGACATTCCCTCCGTCTACACCTTGGATCTTGTGTTCTTCGGTCACGTCGAGCCAGTAGGTGCCATCCTCGGCCTTGGTGAACTTATAGGTATCCGAAGCGCTCCAGCCGATATTGCCGTCACCAACCAGATAATATGTCGTTTCCGGCTCGGGAGTGGTAGTGGTGCAGGTCACGGTCTTGAGGTCGGACGAGAACTCCAGTTTCCAGTCACCTTTCCAGGGGAGTTCGAAATTCCCGGCGCCCGGACCCTTCAGAGCCACAGCATTGCCCAGATCGGCGGAAGTAAGCGGGGCGGCCGGCGCCCACAATCCGGTCTGCCAGTTACCCCAGTCCTCGGTCTCTACCGACTTGTCGGAGACCGCTATGACCGACAGGTTCTGACACTCCATCGTGAACTTGCCGCGGTTCAGCTCAACCTTTACGGCCTCGAGCATCTTCCAGTCGGGAAGCGTATTGCCGTTCACTACTGTCCCTGCGGGCCCGATTACGTACAGTGCCGTTACATCGGCGGCCTGGGAGTACGTAAGTCCCAGAAGCGCTACGGCTGCAAAAGATAAAAATTTTTTCATGATAACTTTATTAGTTTGTAAGGCACAATGCCTATCACTATAATCATGGGTTGTGAATATGGAATTCTCCTAATTCAGCAATATATGTTCTGTAACATATTTTTAGAAAAGTATGGCAAAAAGTAAAAAAGTGCAAATATCACTTTAGGAATATCAATGTAAATTCACCCTCAGTAAATATCAAATCGATCGAAAAGGTAATGGGTGATACAGACAGGACAGACGATAATAAAAGGATATCGGATGTAACGGAGCGACTTGACGCCGACATCGAATCTCTGACGGTGATGCGTGCCATCGACGTCAACAAGGCGTATGCGCGGGTCACGAGTAAACTGGGGCTGCGTCGCAAGCGCGTATTCGGAGTGATGCAACGGGTAGCGGCGGTGCTGATGCTTCCGTTGCTGGCGGCCACGGTATATATGGCTGTATCGCATAATACTCCTGAACCGGTCATCAACGAGCTGTGCACAGGCGACGGCATGACGGGTCGCGTGGAACTGCCCGACGGCTCGGTAGTGATACTAAACGCTCACAGCACATTGCGCTATCCTTCGGAGTTTACCGCATCGGAACGCACGGTATGGCTCGACGGCGAGGCATACATGCAGATACATAAGGATCCCGCGCATCCGATGGAAGTGATGTTGCCCGGCGGAGGAAAGATTCATGTGTACGGCACCACGTTTAACGTCGATGCCTACAGCGGAGGACCCGGATGCGTGGCCACGCTGGTGGAGGGCAGCATCGGATATTCGTTCACCGACGGTGACGGCAATTTGCGTGAATATCGGCTTCGCCCCGACCAGACACTGACCCACAACACCGGCGATGACGGCGTGGAGATAGTCAGCGCCGACATCAGTATGGAAACAGCCTGGAAGGACAATATCATAATACTGGACAACACTCCGTTGAGCAAAATCCTGCGTATCCTGGAGAAAAAATATGATGTCCGCTTCGCCGTGGAGGATGAAACGCTCAATGACTGCACCTTCTCGGGCGGCAGCATCTCGCTGAAAAGCCTTGATTACATACTGAGCTCGCTCAGGCTGTCGTCGGGCATCGAATGGACCTATCGCTATGATTCCGGGACGGCCGACGCCGACGAAAAGCCCGAGATAATGATCAGCCGCGCCAAGGACAAGTAATATGATTCCATGAAGATTATAAAAAGAAGATTATAAAAACAATAACAACATAACAAACAATCAAACACACAACCATGAAGAAATTCGTAACAATGGCCGTCGCCATGCTGGCGGTGCTGTCGTTGACCGGCTCCTGTTCCAAAGATGACTCCGGAGTAACGCCTCCCGATCCCGATCCCGGAAAGGAAGTGCCCGACACGCCTGGAAATGAAGATGTCAGACCGTTGACCAAGGTGCCCTTCAATAAGGGTCTCAACCTCAGCGATTGGTTCAACGTTTCCGACATACAGTATTTCAAGGCCGACACATACACCGACAAGGATTTCGACAATCTCAAGAGCCTTGACATAGACGCCCTGCGCCTTCCCCTGAATTTTCCCGTTTTCATGGGCGCAGCACCGGATTATAAGTTCAGCGACAGTTTCCTGACGGCGCTGGACAAAGCCGTGGACATGGCGTTGAAGCGTGATATGTACGTCATTCTTGACCAGCACAGCTATTATGGCTCACGCATGTTCCCCGAAGGCTACGGCGAGCAGCTGGTCAGCGCAGGTCTGCGTCAGCTGGCCGAGCGTTACAAGGACCGTTCCGACCATCTGATAATCGAGCTTTTCAACGAGCCTGGCGGAACATACCTCGAAGCCAACTGGCCCGAAATGCAGAAACGGCTCATTGCCGAAATACGGGCCATTGACAAGAACCGCATACTGATTGTGACCGGTTACGGATGTATGATCGACGAACTTATGAAGCTGCCTGAATATGACGACACGCGTCTGATCCACACGTTCCATTTCTACAATCCCTTCATCTTCACACATCAGGGCGCCAACTGGGACAACAATCCGTTGCAGAACATCGGGGCCGTCGATTTTCCTTACGACGCCACGACGATGCCGGCGGTTCCGGAATCCTTTAACGGCAACGCCGAGTATACGGAATATTACAACAGTTATCCGGCACAGGGCACCGAGAAATATATCGGAGACTTGCTGATGAATGTCTACAGCTGGGCGTCGCAGCACGGCAAGCTGCTGTTCTGCGGAGAGTTCGGCACGTTGACGTCCGCTCCGTCCGAGAGCCGCGCAAGATGGTACAAGACCGTCTGCGATTATTTCGCAGCCTACGGCATTTCCTGGACGGCGTGGGAGTATCGCGACACGAAGACTCCGAATTTCGGAATTTTCAAGGGTGCCAACATCTTCGAATCCAATCTCGATGTGGATTTATGTGACGCGATGGGGCTTACGGTTCCCGAATCATATCGTACGGGATGTCCCGAAGTGGTGATTTTCGATGACGAGATACCCTTCTGGTGGCAGCAGGGAGGCAAATGGGAAGGCTACGAGCCGAAAATCGACTTTATGTGCAAGGAGGATCCCGAAGGCGGGTCTCTGAATTGCATCCGCTGGGATGTCGACGACAAATGGGGAGGTCTCGTCATGACTCCGTGGCCGGTGGCCGACTTCAGCCGCCAGCGCAATGCTGACGCCAATCTGGAGTTTTCCATCCGTGCCGACAGGGAATTCGACAGTCTGACCGTGCGGTTCACGCAGTACAAGGAAGGAGCCGCATGGCAGTGGCGCAACATGGTGGAGATATGCACCTCCAAGGGTGGAAGCTCTGACATAAACTTTGCTGCCGACGGGCAATGGCACCGCGTCTCGATACCTCTGAGCAAATTCTACATTCACGGGACCCAAGGCGACTGGAAGGATGCCCCCGGTGCCGGCGACGAAGGTTTCGCATGGGACTGCATCAACCATATCGAATTCGTGCCTGAGGGTAACGGGAATCTCGTAGGCAAGACCATTTATCTGGACAATATCCGCATACGTAAATAACATCTGCAATGAAACGTATATTAGCAATAATGCTGACGGCCTTGATTTCAGCGTCTCCGCTGATGGCCGAAGGCCCGAAGGTGACCGTCGACAGCCGTGACCGCACTGTATCCGCGGTACTGAAACGGTTGAAACATGACACGGGATATGAATTCTTCTACAACGACAGCCACATCGACGGCAAGCGTGCGGTGAAGGTCAACGCGAAGGACCAGGATCTGTCAACGGTGCTCGACATGCTGTTCCGCGGCACCGACATCCATTACATAATCCGCGACCGGCAGGTGATACTGACGCGCCGCGCCGGAGGCAACGAAAAGACCGGCACGAAACGTAACGACAGAAACGGTAACACATCGGAATCCCACGGTGTGAAAGTGTCGGGCACCGTTGTCGACGAGAGCGGCGAACCGCTGATAGGCGCCACAATCCACGAGAAAGGCACCGCCAACGGAGCGGCGACCGATCTTGAAGGCAATTTCAGCCTGAATGTCGAATCCGCCAATTCACGGCTGGTGGTCAATTACGTCGGATTCGACCAGGTGGAGCTGAAAGCCGGCGCCGGCTCTCCGTTGACCGTGGTGATGAAGGAAAACGCCTCGTCGCTTAACGAGGTCGTGGTGATAGGCTACGGATCGATGAAGAAGCGCGACCTGACCGGCTCCGTCTCGTCGGTCAAGATAAACGAGACGACTGCGGCTACGGTGTCGTCGGTGTCCAATGCCCTGGCCGGTAAAGCCGCCGGTCTGCAGGTGTCGGTCAATAACGCGCAGCCCGGCGCCGGTTCCACGTTCCGCATCCGCGGCGCGGCATCGCCCAACAGCGACAACTCGCCCCTGATCATTATCGACGGGTTTCCCGTGAATCCCACATCCGATTCCAAAACGTCCGTCGGAAAGTACGATTCCGGCTCCAACGACAATTTCCTTGGCTCCATAAATCCGAACGACATCGAATCCATCGAGGTGCTGAAGGATGCCTCCTCCACCGCCATCTACGGCGCACGCGCCGGCCACGGCGTGATTCTGATCACCACCAAGAAGGGGCAGAAAGGACGTGCAAAGGTGAACTATTCGGGTTCGGTGTCGCTGCAGACCATCGCCAAGAATTACAGGATGCTCGACGCCGCGGGCTTCATGACCGAATCCGAGCGCTATCTGCGCGAGATGTGGCGCATCGACAATTATGTCGGCATATTCGGAGGCAAGGACGAGGATGAAATGATGCAGAGCAATCCATACGTTCCCAAGTTCACGGCCGATCAGATAGCCAATCCCGGCCCCACCACCGACTGGATGGATGCAGTGACGCGTACCGGATTCCAGACCCAGCACAACCTCTCGGTGTCCGGAGGCACGGATGCGATGCGTTATCTTGTGTCGGGCAACGTCTTCCTGCAGAACGGTATCGTGAAGAACAACGACCTGAAGCGCTACACCCTCCGTACCAACATCGACCAGAAATTCAACAGGCACTTCTCCGGAGGCATCAACATGACACTGTCGCGTATGGATCAGAACAGCATACCCGGCGGCAGCTCGCACAATGAGGACGCCGGTGTCATAGTGGCCGCCTCGCAAAGCAATCCGTTGCTTCCTATCCGTAACGAAGACGGCACGTACACCATCAATCCGGAGAGAGCCTATCTGCCCAACCCGGTGTCGCTGCTTGAAATCACCAACGTGAGCCGTCGCGACCGCTTCCTGGGTTCGGTCTACCTGGAATACAGGCCCATCGAGGAACTTGTGCTGAAGCTCAATGCCGGTATGGACCACAATGCGCACAAGCGCAAGGTATATCTGCCCAAGACTACACTCTACGGCGCGAAAGTGAACGGACAGGCCGACATCGCGCAGTACGACCAGAACGACTATCTTCTGGAGTTCACCGCTTCCTACAACAATACGTTCGGTGATGATCACCGTCTTAACGTGGTGGCCGGAGCATCCTACCAGAACTTCAACAAGGAGGGAGTCAACGCCGGAAACAGTGATTTTCTGTCGGACGCGCTGCTTTACAATGCGTTGAGTTTCGGTCAGTATGCCAAGCCGTGGGTAGGGTCCTCGAGCTCAAGCGACGAGATGGCGTCGGTGTTCGGGCGCGTGAATTACAGCTACAAGGGGCGCTATCTGCTTACGGCCACGCTCCGTGCGGACGGCAGCTCATATTTTGCCAAGGGACACCAGTGGGGTTACTTCCCTTCGGTGGCTTTAGGCTGGAGATTCGCCGACGAGGAATTCCTCGCGGCGGCCAACAGCTGGTTGTCCAACGGTAAGCTTCGTCTCTCATGGGGACAGACAGGTAACTCCAGCATAGGTTATCAGACCATCAGCCTGTACCGCGACCGTGACAGCTACGGCAATGTGTTCGTACACGGATTCGGAGGCACGGCCAATCTGGGATTCCAGCTCACGCAATTAGGCAATCCCGACATCACATGGGAAACCACCACCGAGTGGAACGTAGGTCTTGACTTAGGCTTCATCAACAACCGCATCGGGCTAAGCGTGGATTTCTTCAGGCGTGAGATCTCCAATCTTCTGAACTGGCGCCCGCTGCAGCATATCCAGGAAGTGCTGAGCATCGCCGACAACATCGGCTCGACGCAGAGCCACGGTCTGGAGATTTCGCTCAATACGGTAAACATCGAGAACCGGAACTTCACCTGGACCACCGACCTGACATTCCAGTTCTACCGCGACCGCTGGAAGACACGCGCCGACAGCTGGAGTCCGGCCGCCTATCAGCGGTACGACGGCTGGATACGTCCCTGGGAAGGATTCTATGTGGCCGACGGCCTGGTACAGCCCGGCGAAGAGATTCCCTATATGCCCAACGCCATACCGGGTCAGATAAAGGTGAAGGACATCAACGGCTATACCTACAACGAGGACGGCACATTCAAGACCGACGAACATGGACTGCCCATATTGACGGGCAAGCCCGACGGCAAGATAAATGACGCCGACCGAATCACCGTGGGCAGCCGCGACCCCGGGTTCATAATGGGATTCAACAATACGTTCAAGTATCGGGACTTCGACCTTAACATATACTTCTACGGCCATTTCAACCAATGGACCACAGGAGCCTATCAGGACATCTGGCTTGGTTCGGTCCAGAATATAGCCAATGGTTCAAACATGCCGACAAGCGCTTCGGAAATATGGAGCACCGACAACCCGGACGGATGGCGCCCCGGATACGCGCAGCGTTACAACACATACGACTCCGGATCCACCACCTTCTACCTGAAGAAATGCTGGTTCGTGCGTTGCCGTAACATAACGCTGGGTTACCGTATACCGGTAAAACGGCTCGACAATCTCCGCGTATATGTCGATGTGACCAATCCATTCATATTGTCGAATTACAAGGGTCTTGACATGGAAACCGACGATTCGCAATGGGCCTATCCCAACGTGCGTTCATTCTCGTTCGGCATTGACCTGACTTTCTAAACAGACACGCCCTTCTAAACTGAAACAAAATGAAATCAAACAAGATATTATATACGTCGCTGTTGATGTCCGCGATATTCCTGAGCGGATGCGAGGATGGACTGAAATCGAAAGTCTATGACGCGTACAACACCTCGGTCTTCCCTCGGACGGAGGAGGACATCAATGCGTTGCTGGTAGGCGGTGTGTATGCCCCGTTCCGCTCCAACGCATTCGAAGGCCTGTTCACGGTGAGCAACCGTGGAGTCCAGGTCAACAACGACATGTGCACCGACCTTGGTGACTGCGCATGGAACGACATCTATTGGTCTGACCTGATAAACGTGAATTTCAACAACAATCTGGTGGAGTCGACACCGCTGCTGTACCGCAACAATATCGGTGCGCTGGCGCGCATGACCAACATCATACGCACCATCGAGCAGACCGACCAGATAAATGAGGATAATAAGAAAAAGCTGATTGCGCAGGCCTATTGCGGCCGCGGCTGGCTGGCCTACATTCTCTACGATCTGTTCGGACGGCTGCAGTTGGTCACCGACGAGGCGCTGCAGAATCCGGCTGCGAATGTGATCGTGCCGCGCTCCACCGATGAGGAGACGGTCCGGTTCATTGAGGCCGATTTGCTTGAGGCCGCCAGATATCTGCCTGCTACAATTCCCTACGGTGACGCCGATTACGGACGCTTCACGGCCGGAGCCGCCTATACAGTGCTGATGCATCTCTATATGCACGAGGGCCGGTGGGAGGATGCGGCCGCTATCGGCGAGGAACTGATGAAACCGAAGTACGGTTACGACCTCATGCCTGAATACAAGGATATATTCTCGATAGCCGGCGAAGGGAACGCCGAGACCATCTGGGCTTGCACGGAGGACAGCGGCATCAATACGCAGCTGTGGCTGTCGCAGGTGCTTCCCTCCAACTATCCCACGCAGAATCCCAACATCCAGAAGTGGAACGGTTACCGTATGCCATGGTCGTTCTATCATTCGTATGAGGCCGGCGACAAGCGTCTGGAGGTGATCTGTGCCGAATTCAGGTCGGAGTCCGGCATCGTCTACAGCGAGCGCAATCCGGGAAGTTTCCTGCAGCAAGGCGCGCTGCCCATAAAGTACGAGGAGGACCCGAAGGATACGGGATCGGGTTCAACCATAGACTGGATCGTGTTGCGTTACGCCGACGTGCTGACCCTGCAGGCCGAGGCACTGGCCCGTGCGGCCGGAGGAGTCACCGAAAATGCCGTACAGCTTCTGAACCGCGTGCGTACGCGTGCCGGACTGAAGGCTTACCGCCTCGGCGACTTCGGCAGTCTGGATTCATTCCTGAACGCCGTGCTGGAGGAACGTGGTCACGAACTCTTTTTCGAGGGATGGCGCCGAAGCGACCTGATACGTCACGGCAAGTTCATAGCATACGCCAAGCTCTACAAAAAGAGCCGCACGGCCCAGCCGCACATGGTGCTGTTCCCGTTGCCTCAGGAGATAATCAACGAAGGACGCGGTCAGGTGCTGCAGAATCCGGGATATTGACGGCGAGCGGTTTTGCATGATATGAACACTCGGAGAATTCTGGCGACGGTGCTGACACTGTCCGTGGCCGCCGGCACCATGTCCGCCCACACGTTCTACTGTGTGGAGCAGGGCGGCGCAGACGGCAAAGGAATACAATGTGACATAACTGTCGAGAAAGTTGAAAACAGGGAGATTGTGCATGTGGTAATGCGCAATCTCCGTCATACGCCCTTTCAGCCGGTCAAGGCCGGCATCAGGCTTGGAGTGGATACCTACATGGACAGGTATCCGGAATGGAACGACAAGTATTTCCCGACCATGATGGTCTGCGAGCCGACGCATTGCTACGGCTATATGCAGTCGCCGTCGGGCAAGGTCAAGGCCATAGTGTCGGACAGTCCGGTGGCTTCATGGAGTCTGGATTATAATTTAGGATACATGGAGCCGGAGCCTCACTGGTTCTACGGGCACCGTATCAAGTCGCTGAACCTCGACCTTCTGTCCACACAGCCGCAGCCCGATCGTCATCCGCGGGGATGCCGGGAACTCGGAGCGGGCGAATCCCGTGAATGGACACTGCAGTTGATCGATATCGAAGGTCCGGACGATTTTGAGAAAACGGTTCATTACGCGGCAGGCCTTCCCGTTCCGATGATGTCGCGCACGTCGTGCCGTCCCGGCGAACCGGTTGAAATTACCATATACGGCCACAATCCCAAGGTCAAGGCCGGCTCCCGTGAATTGCCGGTCCGGGCAATGGGGCATGATACCTGGAATTTCGTTTTCAGGCAAGACAATCCCGGCATATATGAACTGGAGATAAACGACGGAGACAGGCAGACACACGGATATGTGAATGTGACTCGGCCCTGGAATGAAATCATCAGGACAGCGCGCCGGGAGGCGTTGCGATGCCGGCAGAAAGCCACGTCGCACGTCGAGAGCTGGTACGGATTCCATACGGCGTTTCTCGCGGCGAGATATTTCCCCGACCATGAACCGGATTCAGCGCTGAACGCCCGGTTCGACATGGTGGCGGCGGCCGTTTTCAATCCTGAAAGCGGCCGTCAGAACAGATATGAATGGCGGATACAGAACGCGTTTTCTACGGTGGGAATGCTTGCCGACCGTTATGAAGCGTACGGCAATAAGAAAGACCTGTTGACGGCCGAAAGGATAGCCGACCGGGTCATATCCGATTCACAGCGGGCCGACGGGGCCTTCATGAACGGACAGACGGATTATTCCGCCGTCATATATCCGGCCAAGAGCCTGCTTGAACTTGCCGACGCGGAGTATGCGGCCTCGCGGCGCTCACGCGGAAGGAAGTATGAAAAGGCGGCACAGAAAGCAATCGACCGCCTTGTGGCCCTGGACGGGAATTTCAATACCGAGGGGGAGATAACCTACGAGGACGGGATGGTGAGCTGCGCGGCGCTTCAGATGGGGGCCATGGCTTTGAGATGCAAGGATGCCGATAAACGGAGACGCTACCGCGACGCCATGCTGAAACTGCTTGAGGGGCATGACTGCCTGACTCAGCTCCGGGTGGCCGACGGCCGGCGGCGCGGCGGCACGATGCGTTTCTGGGAGGCGCAGTACGACGTGCATGCCCAGCCCAACATGATCTCCTCGCCCCACGGATGGAGCGCGTGGAGGGCCTACGCCACATATTATGCCTGGCTTCTGACCGGCGACGAGAAATGGCTGGCGCAGACGTTCGATGCCGCCGCTTCGTTCGCCGCACTTGTCGATTTCGACACGCACCGCCTCAACTGGGCGTTCGTGGTGGATCCGGCTGTAAACGTAAGGCAGATCTCCGTGCCGGACTCCACTCTGACGGGGGACACTCCATCATACGGATGTCCGCATCCCGACATGTATCCGCACGCCGACTACACTATCGGCGAACGGTATGTCCCCATGATTTCCGACTGGCAGACCATGGTGTCGTCGGACAATGACGTGCATGAAGTGTTCAAGTTCATAGCCGAAGCGGTGCTGACCAATGCCTTTGTGGTGGAACGTCGCGACGGATCGCTGGGTTGCTACAACTGCAGCGCGAGTCTGGAGGACGGGGTGCTGACCGTCATTGCGGACGAATCGCAGATGACGAATCTGTACATTTCCTCGGACTCGGATTTTAAAGTTAATTTTAACGGAAAAGTAATATGTATCGAGCGATAAGGATGGTAATGGGTATCGTGGCGGCCGTGTCGGTGTGTCTCGACTGCGCGGCGAGCCACAGGTACGAGAATTATGAACTGTTCGTATCGCCTGCAGGCGGCGAATGGCTTGTAGGGACCGGAGACAATGTGGAGTTCGATGTCACGGTGATGCACGACAATATGCCGCTTGAGTCCGGCGAGGTAAAATACGAGGTGTCGGAGGATATGATGTCTCCGCGTCAGCAGGGCACGGCGCATGTGCGTCGGGGAAAGGCCCGTATCAAGGGTGGCACCATGCGTAAGCCGGGATTCCTGCGGTGTCGGGTGGAGATAAAGGATGGTGGCATGACATACTCCGCATCCGGAACCTGTGGATTCGACGTGGATGAATTAAGACCCGTGGTGGAGATACCCGATGATTTCGAGGAGTTCTGGAAACGTGCGGTTTCGGAAGTCAGGGACAGCGGGCTGTTGCCCCGGAAACGTCACAGACCGGATATGTCGACCGATTATGTCGATGTATATGAGGTGTCGTTTGCCTGCGGCCATCCCGACAAACGTATATACGGCATGCTGGCCGTGCCGAAAACTGGAACCCGGATGCCGGGCGTGGTGATGTATCCGGGAGCCGGCGTCTATCCGGTAAAGCCGGCGATGGATCTGGCCGACAACGGTGTGATGTCCCTCAGTATCGGCATACACGGTATTCCCGGCGATTTGGATCCGGAGGTGTACCGTAATCTGGACTACGGTGCGTTGCAGAGTTATCAGACCTGCAATATGGATGACCGTGACAGGTATTATTACCGCAGGGTGATTCAGGGCTGCGTACGCGCCGTGGACTATCTGCTGTCGTTGCCGGAATGCAACGGTAACGTGGGGACATACGGAGGCAGTCAGGGTGGATTCCTGTCGATAGCCGTGGCGGCGTTGCATCCGGATGTGAGATTCCTGGTGGCGCATTTCCCCGCCATGAGCGATCTGCCCGGATATATCCATGGCCGTGCCGGCGGCTGGCCCCATATATTCAAGGATGACCGGAACCGGAACGAAGCGACGGTAAATGCCCTGTCATATTATGATACGGCTAATTTCGCACGGTTCGTAAAGGTCCCCGGATTCTACACTTTCGGATATAACGACACCACGTGTCCGCCGACTTCGGTTCAGTCCGTATTCAATATCATAAAATCGCCTAAGGAGATAATGGTGGCTCCGGCCACGGAACATTATACGTTCACCGAACAATACCGCACGTCGGTTGACCGCGTCACGACGTTCCTGAAATCCATGGAGGGGCGCGACGAGAGCTGTGACGCATCACATTCCAGATAACTCATCACTATGGCGAGCGTGACAGCCGGAAGATAGTCCTGCAAATCCTTGCGCAGCCTTTTCAGAGCCTGCTGGATGCGATAGTCCACCGTCTTGACCGACATGCCGCACAAGTCTGCGATCTCCTTGTAGCTTTTGCCCTCGAACCGATGTCTTATGAAGGCCTCGCGATAGGTGTCCGGAAGTGAATCCAGCGACATGCGTATCCGGCTGCGCAGTTCCTGTTCCAGCAGGAAATCGTTGCCGTCGAGTTTATGCCGCATTCGGTAATCCTCCAGATAAGCGGCTGTCTTGTCGGCTATATGCTGGTCAACGGCTACTTTGATGGACCTGTGATAGATCATGGAAAATATATATTGACGGAAAGTACAACGGATATCGAGCGACGCCCGCTTTTCCCAAAGCCATGTCATACAGTCGTCGGCGATATCCTCGACATCCTCAAGTTCCACGTAACGGCGTGCGTACGCGCACAAGGCCGCATAGTACTTCTTGAACAGATGCTCGTATGCCTTGGCGTCACCCTCCTTGAGACGGCTTACGTATGAAGCGTCCTCGTCGTATATGAAATTTGCGTTTCCCATAATTTTATAACAAAGTTAATGATAATATGGAAAAGAACCAAATAGCGGATGTTAAAATAGGATTGTTGCTTTTTTTATCCTGCATGGCTGCGTACGGAGCCCATGCCGGCCGATTCGATACTCCTTTGTATCTTGACGAAACAACCTCCGTGGAGATACGTGTGGAAGATGCGCTGTCACGCATGACCTTGCAGGAGAAAATAGCCATGATTCACGCCGATTCAAAATTCAGCACCGCGGGCTGTCCGCGATTGGGAATACCGGCGTTGTGTGCCTCCGACGGACCGCAGGGAGTCCGCGAGGAATTGATGTGGGACAAGTGGGACAGCGCCTGTCAGACCAATGATTCCTGCACGGCCTATCCGTCGCTGATGTCGGTAGCGGCCACATGGAACAGGGATATGGCGTATCTATACGGGAAATCTATCGGTGAGGAATTCAGGTATCGTGGCAAGGACATAGCGCTGACGCCCGGCGTCAATATATACAGGCATCCGCTGTGCGGCCGCAACTTCGAATATATGGGCGAGGATCCATTCCTTGCCGGCGAAATGGCGGTGGAAGCAATCCGTGGAATCCAGCTCAACGGTGTGGCTGCGTGTGTCAAGCATTTCGCTCTGAACAATCAGGAAATGTATCGTCATGACACCGATGTGGTGTTGTCGGACCGAGCGTTGCACGAAATATATCTGCCGGCTTTCAGGAAATCAGTCCGGAAAGGCAAGGTGTGGACTGTGATGGGTGCGTATAACAAGTACAAGGGTGAGTATTGCTGTCATAACAGCCGTCTTAATTCCCTACTTAAAAATGACTGGGGATTTGACGGTGTTTTTCTTTCCGACTGGGGAGGTGCCACCGATACCCGTCAGGCCGTGCGAAACGGGCTGGACCTTGAATTCGGAACGTTTACGGATGGTTTGGGGTCCGGTCTTGACAATGCCTACGACAATTATTTTCTGGCCTCACCTTATCTGAAAATGATTCAATCCGGCGAAGTCGGGACTTCGGAGCTGGACGACAAGGTCCGCAGGGTGCTGCGCCTATGTTTCAGGACAACCATGAACCGGAACCGGCCTTTCGGCTCGATGAACTCTCCGCGACACTCGGAGGATGCCTTGGAAATCCAGCGCGAGGGAATCGTGTTATTGAAGAACAAAGACGGCATTTTACCCATAGATCATAATAAATACCGGCGCATACTTGTTGTCGGCGAGAATGCCGACTTCATGCTTACCAGATGGGGCGGCAGCTCGAATGTCAAGGCAAGATATGAGACTACACCCTTACAGGCCTTGCTCAGCACATGGGGAGACGACGGAAGCTGGAGCTGGCGGAAGGGCT
Organism: uncultured Porphyromonadaceae bacterium; assembly: GCA_902468245.1. Taxonomy (GTDB): domain Bacteria; phylum Bacteroidota; class Bacteroidia; order Bacteroidales; family Muribaculaceae; genus Lepagella. Next base: position 131,953 of record CABQXY010000016.1, read on the forward strand.
ATACTTCCGATTGGCCTCCAAACAGGGAGACACAGGACTCGCTCATGGTCGACGCTGTCAGGGATGCCGAAACTGCAGACCTTATTATCTTTATAGGCGGTCACAACAAATACCCGAATCATGACACGGAAAGTTATGACCGTACATCTGCCGAGGCACCCTTCCGACAGGGGGAACTGCTGGAGAAACTTGTGAAGATGAAGAAGCGCATCGTATTGGTGACGATGGGCGCGGATATGTTCTACATGCCATACGCGGAGGGAATCGACGCCATGGTTCATGCGTGGTACGGGGGATCGGAATCGGGAACGGCGCTATTGGATGTACTTGACGGGCGCGTGAATCCGTCGGGAAAACTTCCGGTCACGTTCTACCGCAGTCTTGCCGATTGCGGTGCGATAGCATGTGGGGAGTATCCCGGCGATGGCAAGAAAGTGCATTATAATGAAGATATCTTCGTAGGCTACAGATATGTGGACAAGAATGGAGTGAAGCCGGCGTTTCCGTTCGGACACGGACTGTCGTACACCAGGTTCGGATATGGAAGTCCTTCGGTGAACCGAAAGGTGATTGCCCGTGGTGACAGTGTGGCTGTATCCATTCCTGTTTCCAACATAGGGAATCGTGAAGGCAAGGAGACTGTTCAACTGTACGTGTCGGACGTAGAAAGTTCGTTGCCTCGCCCGGTCAAGGAACTCAAGGGTTTTGCGAAAATCAATCTGAGCCCGGGCGAAACGGGCATGCTTCGGTTTATACTCACGCCGGAAGATTTCAGCTATTATGACGATCGTAACAGCGGGTGGATAGAGGAACCGGGTAAGTTCCGCCTGCTGTTCGGATCGTCCTCAGCCGATATCAGGCAAGAGTTGGAGATTGAAGTGCGGTAAGCTATATTTTAGTGGGCGAAAAGGGCGCGGTGGGCGTCTGTGGAGGTGCGGATGCCGCTGCTGGATGCTTGCCGGCGAAGACGGGCGGGATCGCTGAGACGGGAAATGGCAGCCTCTCGGTCCGGGAAATCCGACGGCAGGTCCTGCAGGGCATCGGGAAAGACCTCGAGGGTCTCTGCAAGGATATACATGGCCGAGGGATTGCCGGCAAGTGCGGCGCGCGCGAAGTATTCCAGGCTCTTGTCGTGGCTGTACTTTACGCCCACACCTCGGGAATAGGCGTCGCCGAGTAATGCCATGGCGCGTGCGGTGATGCCGATGGTGTCGGTGATGCCGGTGGTGTCAGGAATCTCGGAGGCATGTTCCAGCAGGAGAACTCCGGCGCCGGGGGCATAGCCGGTGTAATAGCGCAGGCCTAAGTTGAAGGCTGAATCCTGCGGCAGTCGCTGCCAGCGGTGGCCCATCAGTGCTATCAGGCGCGCTTCGGCATCGCCGAGGCCGCGTTCCAACGCCGCTTCATAATTGGCCGCGGCCTTCAGCGTGTCGCGCTTTACCCAGCGGCCGTCGCGGTACATGTCGCCAAGCATACTGAACGCAGTTGGTATCTGAGCCGATGCTCCCTTCTGCAGATAGACGAACGCAATCGAATCGTTCTGAGCCTTAGTGTGGAGACGCGTTTCCGAAGAAAGAGTGGAGACGGTGTCGTTCAGCAGCAGGTAGGCCAGATTACTGACGGCTCTCGGGTCGCCGGCGTCCGCACTGCGCCGCAACCACATCAAGGAACTGTCACGGTCTACCGGAATCAGTTCACGGTTCCCGACCTCATATCCTTTGCCGTAGAGATATCCTAAGTAATTCATGGCCGGCGGAAAACCGTTCTGGGCGGAACGCTGCATCAATGACAACGCCCTGACCGAATCGGCAGGCACCGAATCCCAGCCTGTCTCAAGGACGGTGGCAAGACGATACTGCGCCTCCGCGTCGCCGTTCTCGGCACGCTGCTCAAACTGACGGAACGCCCTGCGTCCCTCAGGCGTGGCCGCGAATATCGTGGCCACCATCACCGCCAACAGTATCAGAACTGTCTTCCTCATCCCTCTTTCGGCGTCAGCGTTATCAGCGGCACTATCATCTCCTCCAGCGAGATGCCGCCATGCTGGAACGTCCCGTTGTAATACTGCACGTAGTAGTTGTAGTTGTTGGGATATGAAAAGAAATCCTCGTTGGTGGCGAATATGTATGCACTTGCGATATTGGGTGCCGGCAGTCCGAAGCGTTTCGGATTCTTGATCTCGTACACTTGCTTGGGATTGTAGCTCAATGTCTTGCCAACCTTGTAACGCAGGTTGGTGTTGGTGTTCTTGTCGCCCACCACCTTGATGGGATTCTCAACGCGGATGGTGCCGTGGTCTGTCGTCAGCACCACCTTATAGCCGAACTCCGCCAGACGCGCGAAGATGTCGAGCACGCCGGAATGACGGAACCACGACTCCGACAGCGAGCGGTATGCGGCGTCGTTACTGGCCAGCTCGCGAATCATCTTCGATTCCGTACGGGCGTGCGACAGCATATCGATGAAGTTCAGCACCACCACCTGCAATGGAATGTCGCGCGTCTTGCCCAGTCGGGCCAGATATTTCTCGCAGCCGGTGGAATCGTATATCTTGGTGTACGTGAACTTCTCCTTACGGCGGAAGCGGTCCAGCTGCGTCTGCACCAGTTCCAGCTCGTGCACGTTCAGGCCCTCGTCCTCATCCTCCTCCACCCAATATTGCGGATACATGGTGGCGATGTCCACGGGCATCAGTCCGGCGAAGATGGCGTTGCGCGCATACTGCGTCGACGTCGGCAGGATGGTGGTGTACAGGTCCTCCGACACATTGAAGTGCTCGGCCAGCATGGGCTGAATGGCCTTCCATTGGTCAAGACGGAAATTGTCTATCAGAAAGAAACATACCTTCTCCCTCTTGTCAAGCAGCGGAAACACATTGTTCTTGAACAACTTCGGGCTCATCAGCGGACGGTCCTCGGAAGTGACCCAGCTTTCGTAGGTGCGGCGTATGTACTTGCAGAAATTGGAATTGGCGTCACGTTTCTGCATCAGCAGCATCTCGGCCATGGGCGACGACGACTGCGACAGCTTCATTTCCCAGTTTACGAGGCGGCGGTACACTTCCTTCCATTCCTCCAGGTCGGAGGCCATATTGATCTGCTGCGACAAATCGCCAAACTCCTGCTGATAGTCGGACGACGTCTGCTCGGTCACGATCTCGCGGCTGTGCAGGTTCTTCTTGATCGACAGCAGTATCTGGTTGGGATTCACAGGCTTGATCAGATAGTCGGCGATGCGGTTGCCTATTGCCTGGTCCATGATGTTCTCCTCCTCCGACTTGGTGATCATCACCACCGGCAGCTCCGGATGCCGCTCGTTGATGATGTCCAGAGTCTCCAGGCCGGAGATGCCGGGCATGTTCTCGTCCAGCAGTATCAGCGAATAGTTGGCGTGTTCCAGCGCGTCGAGCGCGTCGCGCCCGTTGGACACGGTGTCCACGTCATAACCCTTCGCCTTAAGGAACATGATATGCGGTTTCAGCAGATCTATCTCGTCGTCTGCCCAAAGTATGCGGTTCATAAGCTATTCCATTAAAGATTCCTCCCCTTCTTCGTCGGCTACGGGAGCCTTCAGCGCCGCGTCCTCGGTCTCGGCCACCGTCTTCTCCTCCTCGTAGCGGAAGTATTCCTCAAATGAACGTCCCTCGCGCAGCAAGAGTTCGAAATTCGGCTTGCTTATCATGATGGGGCGCACGCCGTCCGGCAATTCGAAATGCTTCTCGGCCATTACGTTGCGGTAATGCTCAAGTTGCTTCACGTTGCCGAATCCCTTGATTATGAGTAATCCGACATTACCGAACGACATCTGTTCCAGGTCGAAGTCGCGCACCACGAACGACGAGAAGTTGAACCTCGCCACGTCGTACAGCAGCTGGTTTGCGTTGACCGAATCCTTGGGGAAGGCCAGTACCAAGTATTGCGGCGAATTCGGGTCGCGCTCGAAGTTGGCCGGCGTACCGTCGGGGTTCGTGCCCACCGAGTCGTTGCTGAGCCTCATGGTCCACAGCATTCCGCGCTGGTTCGACATTCCCTTGTTTGGCTGACGGCCCTGGCGCAGTCCCTTCACTATGCTTCCGGCCATCGGCGTCATGTCGGTGTCGGGCCATTTCTCCAGCAGGTATTCCAGCCGCTCCCTGAACTTCGGCACGTTGTCCTCCGTCAGATAGCTCAGCGCGTCGATAAACACGAACTTCGGCAATATCTTCGACAGCGGGAAGTCGCGCTCCATCTCGCCGGTCAGCTCGTGCACGCGGCTGTTGGCGTTCTGCAGATAGGCGTCGTAGGCGTTCTGATATTTCTCCTCCTGCACCTGGTTCATGCGGCGCAGATTCTCGAAATAGTTGGGGTCAAGCATCGCCTGACCGTACGGCGAGTCGGGGAAGTCGGAAAGTATCAGCGCGCGCCATTTCTCGGCCTGCGCCTTGTCGCCGGTGCGCACTGCCATCAGGTACATGTTGTAGTACACGTCAAGGCGGTAGATATTGTCCGGGTAACGCTCCAACAGCCTGTTGAACTCCCTGCGCGATGCCGGGAAATCGTCGAGCTTGTCCTTCAGTATCAGGCCCATGTTGTACAGGCCCTCCTGAATCACGTCGTTGCACACCTTTATTTCCTCGGGTGTCTTGGGAATCTGAGCTAAGTAATACTCCACGTTATGCGGATCGGATGCCGCCTCCTGAGCGGCCTTTTCCTTTTTCTGGTCGTCGGTCATGGCCGTGGTGTCGTTGGGCAATCCTTCCGAGCCTTCGCCGTCCTCCCCCGATTCCTCCGGCTCGTCGAGCGAATAGGTGGTCTTGTTGCGGCGGCGCCAGTCGTCCTCGTTCTTGCGCGCTCCCCATCGGCGCACGAATTCCGTCTTGCCCTGGTTCTTGGTCATGGTGTTGTAGAAGTACCAGGACTTGTCGGTATTGTTCATTATTCCGGTGGTGGGAGCGTCGTTGCGCTTGATATTGTCGTCCACGCCCTGATTCTTAGCCAGATATTCCTCTCGTGCGGCATCCTCGGCGGCCTTGCGCTCGCGCTCCTTGAGTTCGTCCACTATCTTCTGGCACACTTTCCGCTGTTCCTCGGGCGTCATGCGCGACAGAGTCAGCAGCGAGTCCTGCAGATGCACGTTGCCGGCGTATGTGGCCAGCTCGTCAAGCACGTCGCTCCGCTTCTTCAGCATCTTGTAGTCGGGATACGTCTCGGGCAACTGCGGTATAGCCTCCGAATAACAGGGCTGCGCCTTGACATAATCCCCCTGCTTGAAATATATGCCGCCCAACGTGAGCTGCGCCAGTGCCTTGTCGATGCCGTTGCGGGTGGATTTCTCCACGGCCAGGCAATAGTTCTTCACGGCCTCGGCCGTGTCCTTGCGGCTCAGGTAGAGGTTGCCGATGGCGTAATAAATCTGGTCCAGGAATTCGGAATTACGGGCATAGCGCGTCATGGCCTTGAGCGAGCGCACCTCCCCCTTGATGTTGGTGCCCTGAAACACCTCGCTCTGCTTGATGCGGGCGTTGAATTTGGTGCGGTAGTTGGTCGACGCTCCGGCTCCGGCCTTCTTGAATGCATTGTAGGCCTCTTTCTTCTTGCCGAGCTGGGTATATGTCTGTCCCAACAGGAACCACAGCCTGTTTTTCTGCGAGCCTTTGGCATGACCGGCAGCATATTGCAGCGGCTCCACGGCCTTCTCCCACTGGAGCGTGTGCACGTAATAATCGGCCCACGCCAAGTTGTACAGGTTCTTCAGGTAGCCGTTGGTCAGGCTTTTCTCCTTGACGGGATGCAGGGCGTTTTCCGCCTCGTAGTCCCACCCCATGGCCAGATAGCTGAGAGCCATCCACAGCTGCGCCTCGGTCACGGTGTTGGGCAGCCATGTGAAATGCTTGGAAGTATAGAGGAATGTAGAGGCGGCGCCCAAGAAATCGCCGTCCATATATTGCCCTTTGCCCATCGTGATCCACGAATTGTGCAGGAAGGGATTGAACTCGTCGCGGGCACGGAACGCCTTCTCCTTGGGCGTTCCCTTCTTTTTGGGCGGTTTCTTCTTGATGGAATGCAGCTGTATGGACTTCTGCATCTTCTCGATGGTGCGCTTGAAGGATCCGGTGGGCTGCGGAGCCTTCTTGTCGTTGCGGGCCTCGGCGGGATGTATCAGCACGCGCTGCGAGTAGTCGTCCTCGTAGTTAGTGAGCATCTCCTTGAGCTGCTCGTCATAGTTGGTCTTGCCGTTGTAGTAGACGTTGTAACGGGTGGTGAAGGCCTGCCAGTTGCGCGAGGCGGGGGTGTTGCGGTTGGTGCCGCACGACACAGCGCCGGCCGTAATGGCCGCCGCCAGCATGAATATTGTCGCTTTTACCCACTTTTTCACCTCTTTAAAACGAAGTTCATCCCCCCGATATTGTCAGATGACGCCTCACAACGCCATTCACCGTGTCACAGATGCGCCAGCATCTCGTCCTTGTGGTCGCCCCAGCGCTCGTAATACTGCTCGCGGGTGTACTTCCAGCGCTTGTGGCTCCACAGATAATACTGCGGTGCCTCGTCGATGTTGTCCTGCAGCATTTCGAAGTATCGTCGCGTGATCGAAAAGTCCGGCTCCTTTTTCGGCGTATCCGTAATCGGCACGAACTTCAGCACGTACCGGCCTCGCTTCGGACGGCTCAGATGGCAATAATACACCTCGGAATCCAGGAACTTCGAGATTCGTTCCGGGCCGGTGAACACCGCCGTGTCATGGTTCAGGAAGTCGACGAACAGATGCGCTTCCCAACCCGGCCGCTGATCGGCTATGAAACCGGTCACCGACGGCTTGCCGCTCCGCTTGCAGTCTATCAGGAAGCGCATTATCTCCTTCATCGGCTCGTTGTTGGCGTGGAAATGGGTGCGTATCCTGATGAACAGACGGTCCATCGCCTTGTTGTGCAGCGGATGGTACACCTGCGCGCATACCGCATCCTTGGGAAAATGAACGGGCAATGACGACACCCACTCCCAATTGCAGTAATGACCCAAGAACAGGGTGACGTTGCGCCCCTGCTCCAGCGCGTGACTCACCGGTTCCGGATTCTCCACCACAAGGCGGCGCCTGATGGTGCGCTCGGACATGGTCAGGAGCTTCAGAGTCTCCACGCCGTAATCGGCCAGCCAGTGATAGAATCCCTTTTCGATGCGGCGCAGCTCCTTCGTGTCCCTGTCGGGAAACGCCTCCTCTATGTTGCGGCGCACGGTGCCCCGGCGGTAATGCACCACGCATCGCGCCAGCCACGCCGTGACGTCGGCAAACAGATACAATAACCTTAACGGCAGCAGCGACAGCGGATACACCACGCCGCACAATAATATATAGTTGATCTTATCCTTGAACCTCAGTTTCATCACGTTCCGTTCGTTGTGACTTAATCTGCGCCACGACTACCGCACGCTGCAGCTCGTGGCGTCTTATCTCGGGATGCACCACCCATTTTTGGGCGCACCATCCCGCTATCCACCATACAACGGCCAGAATCCACAGATTGATATATTCCGAACCCACCTGCCACAGCCGGGAGCCGTCGGTGTTCATCTTCACGAACCCTTCCACACCCCATGTCGAAGGGAATATCGCGCCGAGCCAGCGCCATACCACCGGCATGTCGTAACGCGGCCAGATTATGCCCGATATCAGCAGGAACAGCAGCGACGTCACCACCCAACTCACGAACACCGACTCGCGCTCAGTCACCACGGCCTGGAACACGAATCCCATGCCGACGCACCCTAACGTCATAGGCAACAGGAACATCAGTTCCTCAAGCACGTTCCCCGCCATCGGGAAACGGAATATCATCGGCACATAGTGGATCATAAACACGCACGGTATGAACATGATGGTCATGTAACACAACGCCTGCCCTAACATTGTGCCTATGGTGGAACCCATGTAGTTGTAGGGATTGTACAGCGTGAATCGCGGATTCTCGTGCTTGGCGCCTCCGGCCATTCCCACCACCAATATCAGACACTGCTGCAATATCAGGATTATCACCGCGGGCATGATGAACGAATCGAAACCGCTCTTGATGTTTCCCAAACTTGCATTCACTATGGGCATCAGGTTGCCGTCGGTGATGGTGCCTACCAATGGCCCGACACGGTTTATGGTCTCGGTCATCAGTTCCGAGCCCATGTCCTCCATCACGTTCGTGACGGCTATCAGCAGCGACTTATACCTCAGCAGCAGGCTCATCTCGCAGTACATCACGGCATTGCCGGTCTCTCCGCGGCCCACCTTGCGCTCGAATCCCTCCGGTATCTCCAGAATGGCGTAACAGTCGCCGCGGTTCATGGCCTCGCGGGCTTCGGCCAGGTCGGTGGCGTAGCCCATGACCCAAGCCTGCTCGCAGGCGTCGATCTTGCGCACCATCTCGCGGCTTAGCGGAGTGCGGTCGTGGTCCACCACAATCATCTCCACCTCGCGCACCACTTCCGGATTGTATATCAGCGAATAGAGCACCGGATACACGAACGGCAGGAAGCCGAAGAACAGCAACAGCCCCTTGTCGTGCAGCACCAGCGTGAACTCGTGGGCATACACCCGGAACAGCCGTGTCAGCCACGCCTTGACATGTCCCCACGGACTCCGTTTCTTTCTATTCCGATACCTCATATCAGGGAGTATATACAGGTTTCACAAATGCTTTCCTGATGCGGCCCATAAACAATATGGCCAGCAACGGATACACTAAATAGCAGGCAAACCATATCCCCGAATAGTGGAAGGGCAGTCCGTTCAATGCCGTGTTGGCATATATCAGGAAGTTATAGCGTGCCGGCATCAGATAGCTGAATATGGCCATTCCGCTGTACATGCTCTGCACCGGGAACGAATATGCGGCGATCGAAAAGGTCAATATGCCTGTCAGCGCGCACACCGACAGACTGAACCTCAGATTGGGCAACGCGCCGAACACGGCCACGGCAAATGCCTGCGACGCCACCACATACAGCAGCTGCGACAGGGCTATGACCCACCATTGGCCATACATGGGATAGTGGTTGAACCTGAACATCCATGCGGTCAGGAAAAATGCCATCACCCACCATATCACTGTCTGCGGGAACAGCTTGCCGAACAATGCCCGAGCTATCGATCCGTGCGCCATCTTCATGAGGCGGGGCGACGTGTGGTATTTTACTTCCTGCCCCAGGGCGAACACGGTGCACAGCATTATCATCAGCTGCAGCACGGCGGGCATGAACGAGTTGCCGAGGTATATGCCGTAGTTCAGCTGCGGATTGCCTATGCAGCGCGACGTCACGTTGACGGGCATCATCAGCGAGGCGAAATTCTCAGGGTTCTGTCCCACGTCTTGCACCACCTCCATGGCTACCCCGGCCTTGGAGTATATCGCCGTGGCCTTGAAGGTCTTGAACAGCAGCGTGCCGGGCACGTAGTACGCCATGTTGGTATAGAACGTGATGGCCGGCTTGCGTCCCGACAGCAGGTCGGACTGGAAATTTTCCGGAATCATGAAGAATCCGTATATCTTGCCCTCCTGCAGCATCTGACGCGCCTGGGTATAGGAATTGGGCGTCTCCTTCAGGTCCACCATCTGCATGCCTCCCAACGTCTGGGTGATGCCGCGCGACAGCTTGGTACCGTCCTTGTCGACGATGCCGGCGGGTATGCGTGTGGGCAGTCCCGCGTCAAGCATGGTGCCAATGAACAGGAACATGAACAGCGGCAACAGGAACAGCCCCACCCACATCAGCGGTCTGCGCGCTATCTGGATCAGGGAGCGTACCATTATTCCCTTCACCGTGTCGGGAATAATCCACACCTTGCTGCCGCGGGGTTCCGTTTTCATTTCTTGCCGTCTTTACCTTCTGCCTTGCCGGCCACGCCCTTGTACACCACCGACATTCCGGGACGGAAATTCTCGATGGGCTTCTCGGGGCGTGCCTTGATCTGGAACGTACGGGCGTCATAGTCGCCGGTGGCCTTGGTGGCCTGCCAGTTGGCGTATGTACCTAAGTCCTTGATATAGAACACGGTCATTTCCGTATTCATGTCCAGGGCAGGAATGTACACCTTTAGCTTCGTGCCTACCTCTATGTCCTTCAGCATTGTCTCGCGCACGTTGAACACGGCCCAGCGGTCGGGCAGCTGCAGCGTGGCGACGGGTGCGCCCGTGGCTATAAGTTCCGACACGGCGGGATAGATGCTGATGATCTCGCCGTCGAACGGCGCGGTCAGGTACTGGTCCTCGCGTATGGCCTCCACCTTCTTGGTCGACATCTTGGCCACGGTCACCAGCGCGCTGGCAGTCTCCTTGTCCTCGGGCTGTGCTCCGGACTTGGCCAGCTCATAGCTGGAACGGGCCGCCTCGGCGCCCGATTTCGCCATCTCGTATGCGGCCTTGGCCTCGTCGCGGCGCTGGGCCGACACCACACCCTTGGCATAGAGCGCCTCCATGCGACGGTAGGTCTTCTCGGCGATGGTCACACCTGCCTGGGCCTGTTCCCACACGTCCTTGGCGGCCTGCACTATCTGAACACGCGTACCCGCGTCCACTTTCTTACGGCCGGCTGCGGCCACGTCCTCCATGGCCTGCGCCTCGTCATACTGAGCGTCGACCAGAGGCGAGACTATGTGCACCAGCGTGTCGCCCTTGCGCACCTGCTGGCCTTCTTCCACATATATATGCGCCACACGGCCCGGCATCTTGCCCGACACACGTATCTCGGTGGCTTCCCCCTGACCCTGCACCACGTCCGGCCCGGGCTTGATTACAAGAAAGCCCAGCACCGCAAGCGCCGCAAGTATTATGAGCAGCACCACGATGGTGCTTAACAGGAATCTGTCTTTTTTGGACACTGCCACCGGATCCTCCTCGCCCATCGGCACTATGCGCACCACGGGCACCTTCTCCGACGTCACGCTGTCGGTTGCCGGCGTCATGTTTTCTCTCTGCTGTGTATTATTGTCTGTTGCCATCTCGCTGTATTTTTCCGTTTTATAATTGCCGGGTGGTACCGTTTTAATTGCCGAGGGTACCGAGCACCTTGGCCAGATATACCTCGCACAGACGCACGCCTATTTCCGCGTCTATCTTCTCGGAATTGGCCTGAAGCCAGCCGGTCTGGGCCAGTATCACGTCGTTTGTGGTCATCACGCCCTCCTGGAAGGCGATGCGGGCGTTGTCCAGGTTCTCCTGCGCGCTGCGCATGTTGGAGCGCGTCATGTCCAGGGTCTTGAACGCCTCCTTGAACTTGAACCTGGCCTGCGACACCTGGAGCTCCACTTTCTGCTCCATGTCCTCCAGCATCAGCTGCTGGGCGCGCGTGGCGCTCTTGGCGGCACGGTAGTGGTTGTAGTTGCCTCCCCAGTGCCAGATCGGAATGGTCAGTGCCGCGCCTACCGAGAAACCGCCGCGCACATGCTTGCTGAACCCGTTGTTAAGGTTAGGCGTCGAGAATTCATACGCGCCGAACACGCCCACTTTGGGAAGCATGGTGCCCATCACCATCCTCTCGCGCCCTTTCAGCACGTTAATGCCCTGGCGTATGGCCTCCAGGTCCTGACGGTTGGCGTACACGTCCTCCAGATTGTATGTATATGCGGGGGGCGCCGACGACACTCCCTCCACCTCGTCGCTGAGGGTGAGCTGCGTATCGGCGGGAAGGCCGCACACCTGCGCCAGGTTCATGCGCGCCAGCGTCAGTCCGTCGTTCACCTTCGTCTCCATTATGCGGGCCTCGTTCAGCTTCACGTCCACGGTCAGCACGTCGCTGCGCGTGGCCACTCCCTCCTCGTACATCGCCTCGACGTTGCGGTGCAGCGTATCGACAAGCTGGACGAAACTTTCAGCCAATTTCTGCTTGGCGCGCAGCGACACCACCAGCCAGTAAGCCTGGTCCACGGCGTAGGTCACCTCCTGCACCACGGCGTTGCGTCCGGCCACGGCCGCGCTCTCGGCATACCGGGCTATGTCGTTCAGGGCCTTTATGGTACCGCCCATGAACACCGGCTGCGTCAGCGTCACGGCGCCCGTAAAGATATGGTGCGTGTCGAAGCTCAGCGCGTCCTTGGGTATCACGGCCACTTCCGTCGGAATGTAGCCTCCGCCGTCGGGATTCTTGATGGGATTGCCCTGAGGATCGGTCAGTATGTTCCAGTCGAATTTGCCGGTGCCGGGATTGAACGACATGGTCGGAAGTTTGGCGTCCTCGGCCAGCAGATTGATCTTACGCTGATTGTACATGTAAGCGGCGCTGAAATCGATGCCGGGCAGATACATGGCCTTGGCCGCCTTGCGGTCGTAGCCGGTGCCGGTCACCGTCTCCTGCGCTATCGCGATGGTCTTGTTGTTGCGCAACGCCATGCTGCGGCATGAGTCAAGACTCACCACGCCGCCCTGCGCGCTGACGCCCGCGACAGCTGCCGCGGCTATAACAAGAGTCAATATGGAGCGTCTGTATTTTGCCATAAAGATATGATTCAATGTGGAATTTCGCTACTCTGAGAATTAAACGCAAAAAGATAGCCAAAGAATTGACGCATATATTAAAATGCGTATATTTGACCAACAAATGTCCTTTTTGGAGCATAAAATTGTCGATTATCAAATAATCGGAGTGGCATTGCCGTTACTCAACATACGGAACTTTCGTCATTAAGAAACTATAGAAACGACTTCAATCCGCTCCGCATCCAGTGTATGACCGGCATATTAAGAAAATATAAAGAGGAGTATCGAAAACTGCTGCAACTGGGAGGCCCTATATTGGTGACCCAGCTCAGCGTGATCGTGTTTGCGTTCAGCGACACCATCATGGTAGGACATTACAGCGTCAACGCGCTCGCGGCCGCGGCGTTCGTCAACAGTCTGTTCCTGGTGCCGAACGTGATGATGATGGGTCTGGCCAGCGGCGTGACTCCACTGGTCGGGGCGTTGTATTCGCAACAGAAGTATAACGACGCCGGTTCGATAACGCGCGGTTCGCTGCAGGTGAACATCGTCATGGCCCTGATCTGCACCCTGATCATGGGCCTGATGTACTTCCTGCTCCCCTATATGGGTCAGGCGCCGGAACTGCTGCCGCAGATTCAGTCCTATTATCTGGTGCTGATGCTTATGCCGGTGCCTATGGCCGTATATAACGTGCTGGCGCAAAGCTCCAACGGCATCGAATACACCTCCGTGCCGATGTGGGTGACTGTCGGAGGCATCCTGCTCAACATATTCGGCAACTGGGTTCTGATATACGGCAAGTTAGGCTTCCCCGAGATGGGACTGTTAGGCGCGGGTATCGCCACGGTATTCGGGCGTGTGGTAGGCATGGCGGCCATGTGGGCGGCGTTTCGGAAGCTGCACAGATACCGTGACTATCAGGGAGGCTTCACGGCGCGTTGCCGACGTGGTGTCGAGCGGGTCAAGGCATGGAAGACATCATGGCCTCTGATGCTTCAGAGCGGCGCCGAGTGCGTGCTGTGGACCGTAGGCGCCGTGGTGGTGGGATGGTTCGGACCGGTGCAGCTCGCCGCCTATCAGGTGGTGAACACCATCAGCCAGCTCGGATTCATGGTATTCATGAGCTTCGCCTCGGCAGTGGCCATCCGCGTGGCCTATTACGCCGGACTGCGCAACGAGCAGGGAGCCGGAGCCGTGGCACGCGCCGGACTGCACATCAACCTCGTGCTGGCCACCATCGCCTCGCTGGTGTTCATACTCTTTGCCGAGCCTCTGATCAACGTTTTCATCAACACCTCGGCCGAAGGAGCCAAGGGAGTGGAAGTGATAGCCAGCGCCACAGCGCTGATACTGCCATTGGTGGTGTATCAATACTTCGACGCCTCGCAGCTGACGTTCTGCAACGCCATCCGAGGCACCGGCCAGGTGAAATACCTGCTGTGGATTTCCGTCACGTCCTACATTGCCGTCGGCATTCCGCTGCTGATGCTCTTTGCCGTAGGCTTCGGCGGCGGCAACCTCGGCGCCTACTGGAGCTTCAACGTCGCCCTGCTCTGCGCCAGCCTGATGTCCCTCCGCTACTTCCGCCGCATCCGCCTCTGAAAGCCGGATACATCTGTTAATTTCAGATTAATTTCCGGTATAATTGTTGATATATGGAAATTTGTTATTAAATTTGCAAACGCATATCGACCACGGAGCCCGATATGGGGCGCGCGGTGGGTAGCAGACATAATAATATAAAAGCGTTTATCTGACGCTTGTTCTTGACGGATCGAAATCTGGCAGTTTCAAAATCTGAGTCAAGGATGAGTCAACGATAGGCGCCTTCGGGTATGATTGTCATCTTAGAGCATGCGCTGACGCATCCTCTAAATGATTGCTATATCATACGGCGTGAGGCTCCGCGTTGCTCGTTCTACTCAGATGGGCACATGCCAGAGCCTCGATCCGTGGAACGGGCAACAGATTCAGGCTCTCACGCTTCTTTTTTTATAGCCACCGACTCAGAGAGCTGTCGGTCATACCGTAATATGCGTTCATTGCCCCTTTCGCAGAAACTTTTCCGCAACGCCTACGTCAATGTGATGCGTCTGACCGACAGACTTGTCGACGGATACTATCGTCTGGCTGTGGCCAGACCGAATTCCAAATTCTCTAAATTCGTAATCGGCCGGAAAAATGTCCTGAACCACATACGCCGGGACATTGACATAGATCCTGCGCGCAAAACGGTATGGATCCATTCGTCTTCTTACGGGGAGTTCGCCATAGCGCGACCCCTTATCTCCACACTCGCGGACTGCAACATAGTGATTACTTTCTTCTCTCCGTCCGGTTATGAACCGACTTCGGGCAGCCATAAGTTTAAAAACACGTTCTATCTCCCGATCGACTCCGCGTCAAATGCAAGTGCTTTCCTTGACATTATCAAGCCGGATATCGCGCTGTTCATGGTGTCCGAATTATGGCTGTGCTATATGGAGGAACTGAAGAAAAGGAAAATCCCCGCCTTGCTGATCTCAGCCCTGATCCGGGATAATTCCGTATTCTTCAAGCCATACGGCGCATTGCACCGCATGATGATAAAGCAATTCTCGCATATATTCTGCCTGAACGACAGATCGGCCGACAATCTGAAGAAACTTGGCGTCACCTCATATTCCGTAATAGGAGATCCGTTGTTTGACAACGCATACATCAATTCAAGAAAAGAATACTCCAATCCCGTCATCGAACGCTTCAAGGGCCCGGACAGGCTGTTTGTAGCCGGAAGCATCGACACCGACCGGGACCTGAAACTGGTATCGTCGCTCGCCAACACCTTCGGCGATACGAAATTCCTGATTGTCCCCCATACCATCAGCGAGAATGTCCTGAACCGGATCATATCTTCACTGAACGGCAAGGCGGCACTATATTCGGAATGCACCGACAATACCGATTTTTCCGATGTCCAGACTCTGGTGGTAGATTATTTCGGCGACCTCCCCTTATTATACCGCTACGGCACGTGGGCATACGTCGGAGGCGGATTCACCCGATACCTTCACAGTGTCATCGAGCCGGTGGTGTATGGCATCCCCGTCGCCTTCGGGCCTGACATCAGACGCAAGACCACACCGCTGCAACTGATTGATGCAGGAATCGGCGAGAGTGTCGGCAGTCCGGCGGAAATAAGGAATTGGTTCAGGGCCATCATGCACGACGACACACGTCTGTCGGCAATCCGTGAGAAAGCCCGGGAGTATGTACAGGCAAACTTAGGAGCGTCACGGCATATCGTAAACATCATATCCGGCATACTCCACGCCGACAAATGCTGAATACTAATTGAATCACAATTAAAATTACCGAATCATGAACATATTGTGTGTAATCCCGGCCCGGGCGGAGTCATCCCGGTTCTTCGAGAAACCGCTCGCGCTAATCAAGGGTAAGCCCATGCTGCAATGGGTGTACGAACATTGCCGTGAGGTCGAAGCATTTACAGACGTTGTCGTAGCGACCGACAGCGACAGAATCAAAGATGCGGCCCGGTCGTTCGGAGCCACTGTGATAATGACCTCGTCCCGTCACGACACCGCGACCGAACGGCTGTACGAGGTATCGACCAAAATAGACGCCGACCTGTATGTGATGGTGAACGGCGACGAACCCCTGCTGACCAAGGAGGCAATAGTGCAGTGCATTCCCCCGCATATTCCCGCAGGCGAGATATATGTTTCCAATCTGATGACGGATTTCTCCAATCCCGTCGAGGTGGTTGACTCCACTAACCTGAAAATCGTGACCGCCGCCGACCATCGCTGCCTGTTCATTTCCCGCAGCCCGATTCCCTATCCCAAAGGGAGTCTGGACGTGATATACCACAAATTCGTGGGCGTCGGAGCCTTCAACCGCGAAGCATTGGAATTCTACCACACCACACCGCGCGGCCCGATTGAAAAGGTAGAGGAGAACGATTCCTTCCGCTTTCTGGAGAATCACGTTCCCATTTACTATTACAACTGTCATTGCAAGTCACTGTCGGTCGATACCCGGAAGGACATCGAGGGCGTGGAGGCATACCTTGATTCAACGAGTCTATTAGTTTGATTCAATAGGTCGATAAGAGAGCACAGAACATGACAGATCTCAGAGAGGGATGGCGACGGGCTCGATACTATGCTTCGGGATTTATGGAATACCTGCTTCCGGGAGGCATCATGTCCCGTTTCATAGATTCAGAATTGAGGAAGCTGACACCCAGACAGAAAGCCTTGGTAGAGGAGCGGGTGGCATATTATGTCCGGCTGCCTCAGGATTGCCCCTCGACGTTTGTCGGCGATTTCGAAATAGACCGGTTCCGTTTCCCCTGGGACCGGAAGGAAAGGCATTCGGCGTATTTCCTTGACCTGTATCCTTATCTGAGCATCCTTCCCGGTCATTTGCGATTCAATTATTTCGCAGGAGACACCGATAAGGAAGCCGTATGTCCCACACTTATCAAGTCGCGCCCCGTCACAGACGGCGCTACGAATTCCGCGATATGCCGCCTCAACAGTTTGCGACACTTCCGGTTTGTCAAAGACCGGATTCCATTCGGACAGAAACTCGACATGGCCGTATCGCGCAATGAGGTCAGGCTACAGCCGTGGCGAAGCAAACTTCTCGACATGTATTGCGGGCATCCACTGACTGACTTCGGACAGATAAACAGCGACTGCGGCAAGCCGGAATGGATACGGCCTTATATGCCTGTCACAGAACAGTTAAAATATAAATTCGTGATGTGCATCCGTGGCAACGATGTGGCCACCAACCTCAAATGGGTCATGTCGTCCAATTCCCTGGCCGTCATGCCCAGGCCCACGGTAGAATCATGGTATCAGGAGGGACTGCTGGAACCGGACGTGCATTATGTGGAAATCAAGGACGACTATTCCGACCTGCCCGACAGAATGGAATGGTTCATCTCGCATCCCAAGGATGCGGAATATATCATCCACAATGCCAACCAATGGACCGAACGGTTCATGAACCCCCATATCGAGCGGTGCGCCATGGCCCTGGCAGTCCGCGAATATTTCATCCAGACGGGACAGTTATGAACGAGACAATATTCATATTGCGGTTCAGCGCGCTCGGAGACGTGGCCATGACCATACCTCCGGTATATGCCGTGGCCAGGGCGAACCCGGCCTGCCGGTTCGTATATTTCACCAAGGCGGGATTCTCCGGACTGTTTGTCGACGCGCCCGCCAATCTGGAGGTAATCGGGCTGGACGACACAAGGCCACGGCACGTATACCGAACGCTCCGGAAAGAAATCCGGCTAAATAAACCCGCTTTGATCGCCGACTTACACAACGTATCACGCACTTGGCCCACCGACCTTTATGCCATGGCGCATGGCATAAAGGTGGGATGTGTCAACAAACGGCGGCTTTCCAGGCATTCCGCCCTTAAACGGAAGTCGAACCAACGGAATTTCATAGACAGATACCTGGATGTGTTCACCAGATCAGGTCTGGGAACCTCAGGCGCCATCATGGACACATTGCCGCCTGTGGCCACGCCCCGTGTCCCTATCAGACAGCCGGCAGTCGGCATAGCTCCATTCGCAAGATTCCATACCAAAACCTATCCTTTGGACAAGATGGAGGACGTGATAGCATCGCTCACGAAAAACAATGTCAATGTATATCTGTTCGGAGCCGGTGGCAAGGAACAGAAACAGCTTGACGAATGGTCGAACAAATATCCCTGCTGCCATTCCATGGCCGGCCGATATTCGCTGCGGGAAGAAATGTCCGCAATACAATCACTTCATTTGATGCTGTCAATGGATTCCGCCAACCAGCATATCGCGTCGCTCGTCGGAACCAAGGTCATTACGATATGGGGAGCCACCACCCCGTTATGCGGCTTCGCGCCGTTCCGGCAATCTCCCGCCAACAGCATCGTGGCCGGCATTCCATGTCAGCCATGCTCCATAGCCGGCTCACGCCTGTGCCCCGAAGGTCATTTCAACTGTATGCACTCCATCGAACCTAATCAGATAGTAGATAAAATTGTACATGAACTCACGCCTGACCATGACACGGAGACCCGTCGGTAAGTGGTTATATCTGTTGCTTTGCGCCTCAGCATATTTCCTCGGAATCGCGGCGATATTCCTCCTGATACAGAAGCCCCTGTTTTTGATATTCAGCCTGCCGGACAATATACAGCTGTCCGCATCGGAAGTGTGGCACATATACCGCCACGGCCTGACTCTCGACTTGGCGGCATGCGCCTATCTCTCGGCCATCCCTTTGATTCTGTACATCCTGAGCGTATGGATTCCAAAGCTGAAGGTCAACAGGATATTCACGGTATATAACTGCATCATCGCGTTTGCACTGGCTCTGCTCATTGTGGCCGACTGCGTGCTGTACACGTTCTGGGGGTTCAAGATTGATGCCACCGTTCTGTTGTATCTCGGCGATCTTGACAAACTGGGACAGAATGTGTCGTGGGGATATATGGCCGGGGCGATTGCAGCGGTAGCCGTATTGTTTCTTTTGATATGGTGGTGGCTTAACTTCATTTGCAGCAAGGTCGCTGTCCTTACGGTCCGGGAATCATCATTGAAATGGAAATGCGTTCAGAGCCTCGAATTCGTCATCACCGGCGCCATCCTGTTCATTTTTGCCCGGGGCATCGAGATATGGCCCAAGACACCGGCCAATTCATACTATTCCGAGGTTCAGGAGTTCAACCACGCCGCCGTCAATCCGCTGTTCAACTTTATATACAGTCTGTCGTATCAGGGCAAGAATTTTGACGAATTTCAGTTTTTCGACACCGATACGGTTGAACGCGACGTACGCACCTGGTATCCGACACAAAGTGCGGACACTGAAAAAATAATCAATACAGACCGTCCTGACATCCTGTTGATCACCATCGAGGGGATGGGAGCATGTTTCATCAAGGAATTAGGCGGACTTGACGGCGTGACGCCGAACATGGACAGACTTATCAACGACTCATACGCGTTCACGCAGTGCTACGCCAGCAGCTTCCGGACCGACCGGGGGTTGGTGGCCATACTGAGCGGTTTCCCCGGGCAGCCCACCACCTCGGCCATGCGGTACCATCACGTGATTCGCGCTCTGCCCGGCATCGCCCGCTCACTCGCCGACAAAGCCGGCTATTCCACCACCGCCATGTTGGGCGGCGACGCCTCTTTCTTCAATATGGTCGATTATCTGGCGGCGGTCGGTCATCAAAAGGTAATCGACATCCACGATTTTCCTGATTCCGAGAAAACTACGGAATGGGGTGTTCCTGACCATCTTCTGTTCAAACGCGCGCTCACGGAACTGAATACTGACCATACTTCTCCCCATTATACCTTTCTCCTGACCCAAAGCTCCCACACACCGTTCGATGTACCATATCATAAACTGAAAGATGAAAAACTTAACGCATTCGCGTATACCGACGAATCAATCGGAGAATTTCTAAACGAGTTAAAACGAACGCCGGCATGGGCCAATCTTATGGTGATCATTACGGCCGACCATGGCTTCCGTTATGGCGCATTCAGTGACCCTCCCTATCATCACATTCCTTTGCTTGTCACCGGCGGTGCCTTGTCTAAAAAATCTAAGGACTCAAGAATAGTATCACAGACCGATATCCCGGCTATGATACTTGGGCAGCTCGAATTACCTCACGATGATTTTCAGTTTAGTCGGGACATAATGTCTAAAACTTATTCTTATCCATTCAGTTTCAGCACTTTCGTCAATGGATTCACATTCCGTGACTCCACCGGAGTCACGGTGTACGACAATGTGCTGCATAAAGCTGTGCATTACCCCGACAGCATCCGTACGCGCAAGGGCAAGGAGATATTGCAGAACGTATACAGGAAACTCAAGATTATGAATTCATAACCGCTACTATTCAATATTTGAAGGAACAAATACTAAACCAATCATTCTCATTGAATGATTGAAATATAAACCTAAACTTAAACTTAAAAAATGAAGAAACTGAAATTTCTGACATTGGCGCTGATTACGGTGCTGACGTGCGCAGGTGCCGCATCATGCAGCAAGGATGACGGAGGCGTGACACCTCCGGGACAGAGCGAGATCGAGAAGGAGACCGGCATGCGTCTCACCCGCGTAGGCAACTACAGGTTCAACTACGACGACAAAGGCCGCTGCATCGGCATGGAGAGTATCAGCGGTTATGATGACGACGACTTTACCATAGACTGGGACAAAGGCGAATTCATCGCCACGGATTCCGACGACGACATGGAAAGTGCTCCGGTCAAATTCAAGACCAACTCCAAGGGCTACATCACGGAATTTACCCAGTCATGGAATTACAAAGAGGAAGACTATTCAAGCAAGGGCAGCGGTAAGGCATCCCTGTCGTACGACAAATCCGGACATCTGACCAAGGCTACCTACGATTCCTCGGAAAGCGGCACGGAAGATGGCGAAAAATTCACATTCAAGGGTTCGTCCGTCTATACGTTGACATGGGAAAACGGCAATCTCGTGAATCTCACGGATGAATGGGAATTCCTGGAGGATGGCGAACGTGAGAAAGGGACAGACAGTTACGAAGTCACTTACGACCGCACCGCCGAGAATGTCTACAAGCAGTGGACCGAAGGACTTCTCGATCAAGTGCTCAACTTCGCGTTCAGTAAGCTGGGCCATGTGGGCATGTTCGGTGTCGGTACGGCAAACTTTCCTTCGCACATAGAAATAGACGAGGAGGGCTATCACACCAACTATTCCGTCAGCGTCTCCACCAACAGTGACGACCTCATCAGCTCCGAAAGAGTTGGCGGCTGGACGTACAACTATTCGTACGATGACGTCGACACGCGCAGTGCCGCATTCGACAACACGCTTCCGGTCAAAGCCAGGAAGATCTTATTTCCCCGTCACCGCAAGGCCGATAAATGACAACGAGGTATCACATCATAGCAGTTCCAGTTACACAGTTATTCGAAAACTGACTTTAACTGAAAGAAGTCGACTCTTTTTGAGTGCACAACCAAAAGAGTCGATTTCTTTAATTTCATGTAAGCCTTGAAATCTTTATAATCCTAATATGCGAAAGTCAAATTACTTGATTCGTGCCCGGTAGCCTTTCGGGCTCATGCCCATGGTCTTGGAGAACTGGCGCGAGAAATAGTACTGGTCGTCAAATCCGAGTTTCACACATATCTGGTTGATCTTCATGTCGGTCGTGTCCAACAGTTCACATGCCTTCTTTATTTTCAACAATATGAAGTAGTTGAGCGGGCTATACCCTATCTTCTGCTTAAACAGGGTCGACAGCCTTGATGGAGAGAGGTTCACAAATTCACTGACGCCCTTCAACGTGATGTGCCTCTCTATGTTTTCTTCAAAATAATGTATGGCCATATTGACCACATCCCTGGATTCGGCATTGCCCACAGCTTCACGATATTGCTGCAGATACCGCAGAGACGCGAGATAATGCTGGAATGTAGCCATCGCATACCGTATGTTCTCTATCGCGTATGAATGATTAAGGGTGTGGAAAATCTCTTCGAATAAATCGATCCTATAGTTTATTCTGGATTCCTTATTCGGTTTGACGTCCTTAGGTCCCGGGCCATCCGATGCGTAAAACCGGGCCAGGGAACCCCGGAAATGTATCCAATAAATGGTCCAGGGTTCCTTTTCATCCGCTGCATATTCGTGAGCCACGCCGGCAGGCAGTATGAAGTACTGGTCCTTAGCCACATCATGCCTTCTGCCATTGATCGAATACCATCCTTGGCCGTCGATACAGTATATGAATACATATTCGCCGATAGCCGTCTCTCTTTTCCTATAATGAAACCGGGCTTTCGGATAATATCCGATGTCCGTAATGAAAATAGAAGACGCTACGGGGTCTCCCTCTATGTTGTTGATTACTGTTTGCGGAAGTACGATGCTCCGTTCACCTCTAAAGCCATCCTTTATCTTCATATCGATATGGTTAACAGCGCAAAATTAATAAATCAATCCGTCATGACAAAAGATAAAACAGTAATATTGTCCATCATTTTATATAAATAATACATTTCAAACAGACTCGGCAGTTTATAATTTTGCAATCGAAAACTAATCCTAATACCAATGGACAAATTCAACAAAGGTTTTATCTATTTCATCTGTCTGGTCTCGGCCATGGGCGGATTGCTGTTCGGCTACGACTGGGTGGTGATCGGAGGCGCCAAGCCGTTCTACGAGGTTTTCTTCGGAATCGAGAATTCACCGGGCCAGCAGGGCCTGGCCATGAGCATCGCGCTCGCCGGCTGCCTGGTAGGCGCCATGGTGTCGGGCAGCCTCGCCGACCGTCTGGGGCGTAAGCCGCTGCTGCTTCTGTCGGCATTCATCTTCCTTGTGTCGGCATACGCCACAGGCGCATTCAATGCCTTCACTTATTTCCTGATTGCCCGATTCATAGGCGGCATCGCCATCGGCATCGCGTCGGGCCTGTCGCCCATGTACATCGCCGAGATAGCACCGAGCCATGTACGCGGCAAACTCGTGTCGCTCAATCAGCTCACTATTGTATTGGGTATTCTTGCCGCTCAGATAGTCAATTTTCTGATAGCCGAACCAATGCCGGCGGGAACCGTGTTGCCCGCGGCCGATTCATGGAACGTGCTGACGGGATGGCGCTGGATGTTCTGGAGCGCGGCATTCCCCGCCGCCGCATTCCTGATTCTGGCATTCTTCATTCCCGAAAGTCCACGTTGGCTTGCGATGAAAAAGCGTAACGAGCAGGCCGGCAGGATCCTTACCCGAATCGGAGGCGCAGCATACGCGGCGGCTGAACTTGAAGCCGTGGACAAGGCCGACGAAAAATCAAAATCTTCCAAACAAGGTGGATTAAAGGTATTGTTCAGCAAACCTTACCGGCTCGTCCTGTTCCTCGGCGTCATCATCGCCGTATTCCAGCAGTGGTGCGGCACAAACGTGATATTCAATTACGCGCAGGAGATATTTTCCGATGCAGGCTATGACCTGGGCGAAATGCTGTTCAATATAGTCCTGACGGGCATCACCAACGTCATCTTCACGTTCGTGGCCATATACTCGGTCGATAAGTTAGGACGCAAGAAACTGATGCTTATCGGCGCCGGAGGCCTTGCCATAATCTACGCCATCTTGGGCACATGCTATTGGATGCACGTCACCGGATTCTTCATGATCATCCTCGTGGTGGCCGCCATAGCCTGCTACGCCATGACTTTAGGTCCCGTCACCTTGGTGCTGATAGCCGAAATATTCCCCAACCGTGTCCGCGCCGTGGCAGTAGCCACCTGCACCTTCGCACTCTGGGTAGGTTCGTTCACATTGACATACACCTTCCCGCTGCTGAACAACGCACTGGGCAGCTACGGCACATTCTGGATCTACGCGGCCGTCTGTCTCGCCGGATTCGGCATATTCGCCCTCAAACTGCCCGAGACCAAAGGCAAGAGCCTCGAACAACTCGAGAACGAGCTGGTCAAGGACAGCGAAGCACAGATTACCTCGACTGATTTTTAAGAACAATAAACAATATCTAACCTCACGAACTATAATGGTTAAAGCTTGGAAAGAAAAGGTTGTGATTCCGACATACGAAGTCGGAAAGCCTGAAAAGAATCCGATATTCCTGGAAAAACGTGTATATCAGGGATCGAGCGGCGTAGTGTACCCCTATCCCGTAATAGAGTCCATCTCCAACGAGAAGACGGACCACGAATGGAACGCCGTGTTCATCGAGAACGAATACATCAAGGTGATGGTGCTTCCGGAATTAGGAGGCCGCATCCAGATGGCATACGACAAGATCAAGAACCGTCATTTCGTATATTACAACCACGTCATCAAGCCGGCACTCGTAGGTCTGGCCGGTCCCTGGATCTCGGGCGGCATCGAGTTCAACTGGCCCCAGCACCACCGTCCTTCCACCTATATGCCGGTAGACTGCACCATCGAGGAGAATGCCGACGGTTCCGTCACGGTATGGGTCAGCGAGATGGAGCGCATGTTCCATCAGAAGGGGATGGCCGGCTTCACGCTGCGTCCCGGCTGCGCGTTCCTTGAAATAAAAGGCGTGCTGTACAACCGCACCGACGTGCCGCAGACATTCCTGTGGTGGGCCAACCCGGCCGTGGCCGTCAACGACCATTACCGCTCGGTGTTCCCGCCGGACATCAATGCCGTGTTCGACCACGGCAAGCGTGCCGTCAGTTCATTTCCCATCGCAACGGGAACATACTACAAGATGGACTACTCGGCCGGAGTCGACATCGCGAACTATAAGAACATCTTCGTGCCGACATCGTACATGGGCGTCAATTCCAAATACGATTTTGAGGGCGGCTACGAGTTCGACACACAGGCCGGTATGCTTCATGTAGCGTCACACCACGTGTCGCCCGGCAAAAAGCAGTGGACATGGGGCAACGGCGACTTCGGCCGCGCATGGGACCGCTGCCTGACCGACGACGACGGCCCGTACATCGAACTGATGGCCGGTGTCTACACCGAAAACCAGCCTGACTTCACATGGCTCATGCCTTACGAGGAAAAGGAATTCACACAGTATTTCCTTCCCTATCGCGAACTGGGAGTAGTGAAGAACGCCACCAAGGACCTGCTGATGAACATCGAGATGCTCGAAAGCGGAAAGGTCAATCTCAAGGTGTTCGCCACAAGCGCACAGAAGGTAACCATAGTCCTGCGCGACAAAGACGGTCAGCTTTACTTCAACGAGGAAGTAACCGTCACGCCCGAACAGGTATGGGAGAAAGACATGGACGTCAACGGCGCCGCACTGAGCGACCTCCGGCTTGACTTCATCAAAAATGGCCGCGTGGTGATGAGCTGGGAGGCCGAGCCGGACGAAATCCGCGCCATCCCCGATGCCGCGGAGGCAGCGCTGTTGCCGGAACAGATCAAGACCGTGGAGCAACTGTATCTGACCGGCCTGCACTTAGAGCAGTACCGTCACGCCACATACTCGCCCGTAGACTATTACGAGGAGGGCCTGCGCCGCGATCCGAACGATGTGCGCTGCAACAACGCCCTCGGCCTGTGGTATATCCGCAAGGGACGTTTCGACATCGCCGAAAAGTATCTGGATAAGGGAGTCAGGATTCTGCAGAAACGCAATCCCAACCCCTACGACGGGGAGCCGATCTACAACCTCGGTCTGGCACTGAAATATCAGGGACGTCTTGACGAGGCATACAACCGTTTCTACAAAGCCACATGGAACGGCGCATGGCAGGACGCCGGCTATTTCGCCTGCGCGCAGATCAGCTGCCGTCGCGGCAACTATGAGGAAGCACTGTACGAAGTGAACCGCTCGCTGCTGCGCAACTGGCACAACGCCAAGGCCCGCGCCCTGAAGGCCGCCATACTGATGAAACTTGGCAAGGAAGATGAAGCCCGACAGTTCTGCAAGGAATCCATCGGCATCGATTCCTTCAACTATGGCTGTCTTTGCATTATGGGCGACACGGCGAAGATGTCGGAGCTGATGCACGGCAACGCTCACAACTACGATGAGCTGGCACTCGACTTCTGCGACGCCGGTCTGTGGGACTATGCCGAATCCGTATGGAACCTCGCTAAAGAGAACGGCGCGACGACGCCTATGACCCACTACTATATGGGTTGGGCCTACCTTCAGAGCGGCGACCGCGACAAGGCTGTCAAGGCATTTGCCGACGGAGCCGCAGACTGCCCCGATTTCGTGTTCCCCAACCGTCTGGAGGCCGTGCTGGCATTGAACGCCGCTATTGAGCTAAATCCCGACGACGCACACGCCCGCCACTATCTCGGCAACCTGTACTACGACAAGCGACAGTACGACCTGGCGCAGGAGCATTGGGAGGCAGCCGCACGACTCAATCCGAACTTCCCTACCACGTGGCGCAACCTCGCCCTGGTTTATTACAACAAGCGCAACGACGCGCCCAAGGCCCTGCAGGCGATGGAGAAGGCTTTCTCCCTCGACGAGAGCGACGCCCGCGTACTGATGGAGCTGGATCAGCTGTACAAGAAACTGCAGCGTCCCCATGCCGAGCGGCTGGCCTTCCTGCAGAACTATCCCGACCTCATCGAACAGCGCGACGACCTCGTGCTGGAGGAAATCACGCTTCTGAACCAGTGCGGTAAATATAAGGAAGCCAAGCAAAAGCTTGACAACCATCAGTTCCATCCCTGGGAGGGTGGCGAAGGCAAGGTGCCCGCGCAGTATCAGATTGCACGCGTGGAACTGGCCAAACTCGCCATTGCCAAAGGCAGATACGAGGAAGCCATACAGCTGCTGGAAGAATGTCTGGTTTATCCGCACCACCTCGGCGAAGGCAAACTGTACGGCGCGCAGGAAAACGACTTCTACTACCTGCTCGGCCTGTGCCACAAGGCAATGCGCAACGAAGAAAAGGCTCTTGAATGCTTCCGGCAGGCCACACTCGGTCCGACGGAACCGGCCGCCGCGATGTACTACAACGACGCCAAGCCCGACAAGATATTCTACGCCGGACTCGCCTTCCGCGCCCTTGGCGACGAGAAGAAGGCCCGCTCGTATTTCAACCGTCTGGTGGACTACGGCAAGCAGCATCTGCACGAGAAGGTGGTGATGGACTATTTTGCCGTCAGCCTCCCCGACCTGCAGGTATGGGACGGCAGTCTGGACGAGATGAACCGCATCCACTGCCTCTACATGCTCGCCCTCGGTTACGCCGGCCTCGGCGACAAGACCCACAGCGACCGCTACCTCCGCGAAGCCGAACAGCTTAACATCAACCATCAGGGCATCCAGTCCTTCAAGACCCTAAACATCACAGCTTAATAATCAAGCTCCCGCAATTAAAAGCCGCGGGCTTTCACCCCAGTCCCGCCTGTTGCATTCTGCACGCAGGCACCGACTGTGGCGGAAGCCCGCGGCTTCCGCTGTGTGGTGGCATCCCCTGGCTTATTCGCCCTTCAGGGCGACCGTAGAATCCGGAGTAAGCGCGGCCAGGCGTTCGGCCAGGCCGTTGAGGCGGCTGGCTTTGTCATAGCTCATGTCTTCGCGCTTGGCGGGTGTGCCCGCTTTCGCAACTAAAAGAAGCCGGCCCTCCGCGCAGGTGTCCATGCCTTGGCCAGATGGCTTGAACCGCTCCGCAAACCCATGGTCCACTATCCGAATCACCGAGCCACCCTCGGCCAACGCCTGTTTCCGTATTTCATTCTCAACGGGATGGATAAAGGGCGATACCAGCACCATACCCTGACGCATCGCGCCGATACACCGGGCCTTATAGGAGGCCGTCTCCGCGGCGTTCCACTTGCGCCGCACATGCACCGCAAGCATCGGCTTGCGCAACAAGAACATATTCCCTACGCAGTCCACCATGTCGTCGTTGATTTTCACCGACAGGTTGCGCCGGAACAAGTCCGGATACTTCCGTTTTATAAGCAACCGGCGCGGATTGTCCTCGATATACCGTTCCAATGTTTCCAGCTGCCGGTGGTCAAAGACAATACGGTCGTGGATGCCGCACCCCTTGAACACGCCGGCTTCCTTCGGAATCAGCCCGGAGTCACGGCATCTGCGCGTAGTGACCGATTCGATTATGGCCACAAGATTGGTAACCGGCCGGGAAAGTGCCTGCTTTAACTCCAATAATATATGCACATGATCCGGCATGATGACGTACTTGCGGAAAGTCAGTGCATTGACACGCATGGATACCGTTTTCTGCAGTTCCTCATCGAAAATACATCCGATGGCCGACAGCACCACACGCGGCGCATCGCTGCCTTGCCGTACTCCGGGATTACCAAGGACGTGACTCAGCACCGGAGCATCCGGATGCTTCTGCAGGGTAAACATATAGATTCCCGGCATTGTATAGTCATGGAAAGACGCCCGGCGTGTCATTCTGTGTTTTACCGGGCTTTTATAGTCAGAGGCAGGGGCGGAATCCATATCGTGGAATTTGATTGGGCTAAAATAGCCCATAATTCCCATACAGCCAAATAAAAGACAGAAAAAAGGCAGGAAAAGGTAAAAAAAGAACAAAAACGTAAAAGCCGCGGGCTTTTACCACAGTGCCGCCCGCGCCCGGAATACGGAGGCGCGCAGCAAGCGGCAGGCGCCGACTGTGGTGGCAGGCGGGACTGTGGCGGAAGCCCGCGGCTTCCGCTGTGCTGGCGCCGAGGTGGCGGCGGGGTGATGGCGGAGTGGCGGCCGGAGGGCCGGATACGAAAACAGCCGCCCGAAGGCGGCTGTCGCGGGGCGTAAGCCCCGGGGTGATCCGGCTGCGACTCGAACGCAGGACCGTCTGCTTAGAAGGCAGATGCTCTATCCAGCTGAGCTACCGGACCCCTTTGCGTCTGCAAAGTTAATAATTTAAATCCACTCTGCAAAAGTTTTGTGTTTGTTGCATTTGCATTTCCAAGTAAATTGTTCTAAATTTACAGCTGATAAAAAAACGAAACAGATGCCTAACAAGAAGCCTCAGGTGGTATATCTCCACGGATTGCAGTCGTCGGGACAGTCGGCGACCTGCCAGCGGTTGCGCCGCGCTCTGCCTAAACATGAAGTCATCACGCCCGACCTGGCGGTGCCTCCCGAAATGGCCATGACCGAACTGAAACGCCTGGCGTCGCTCATCAGCCCGGATGCCGTAATAGTCGGCACATCGATGGGCGGTATGTTCGCACAGCAGTTCCACGGCTTCAAACGCATACTGATCAATCCCAGCTTCCATGTGAGCCGTAAGCTGTCGGAATTTACCGGCCAGCGCCTGCCCTTCCACAATCCGCGCAAGGACGGCCTGAAGGATTTCGAGGTCAACGATAAGTTGGTGAAGAAATACGAGAAGCTGGAGGTCAAGCAGTTCGACCCCAAATCGGGAATCATCGGCAAGCACCCCGACTCGCCCGACCTGGTGTGGGCCTTCTTCGGCACGCAGGACACCGTAGTGAACGGCAAGGATGAATACCTTCAGCATTATTCACAGTATCAGGACTTTGATGGCGGGCATCGTCTCGACCCGGACACGACCCTGAACCTGATAGTGCCCAAAATCCTGGAACTGACCTCGAAACAATAACATAACACCTCATAAAAACCGACTATGAAAAAACTTCTGTATATGCTGGCATGCGTTCTTGGCGTCGGTGCCTTGTCATGCGGCACAAAGGCCACGGCACCAGAGCCTTCGGGCTTCGTAAAGGTTGAGAACGGCGAGTTCACGCTCGACGGCAAGCCCTATAAATATATAGGCACCAATTTCTGGTACGGGGCCATCTTAGGCAGCGAGGGACGCGGCGGCGACCGCGCGCGACTGCTGCGCGAGCTGGACTCGCTCCACGCGTTAGGTCTGGACAATCTTCGCATCTTAGCCGGCGGTCAGGGCGACCGTCACATCCCGTCGCACATCGAGCCGACATTGGAGACGGCCCCCGGCGTCTACAACGACACCATCCTGGCGGGTCTGGACTTCCTGCTGTCGGAGATGGAGAAGCGCGGCATGAAGGGGGTGATCTACCTGAACAATGCCTGGGAATGGAGCGGCGGCTACGGATCGTATCTGGAATGGGCCGGGCGCGGCAAGGCTCCGGTGCCGTCGGTGGACGGCTGGCCGGCTTACAACGACTATGTCAAGGCGTTCGTGATGGACACCGTGGCGCGCCGTATGGCCACCGACCACGCCCGTTTCATGGCCGGACGCACCAACCGCTACACCGGCAAGCCCTACAAGGACTCTCCCGCCATCATGTCGTGGCAGGTGGCCAACGAACCGCGCAGCTTCTCGGACGAGGGCAAGCC
Organism: uncultured Porphyromonadaceae bacterium; assembly: GCA_902468245.1. Taxonomy (GTDB): domain Bacteria; phylum Bacteroidota; class Bacteroidia; order Bacteroidales; family Muribaculaceae; genus Lepagella. The sequence goes on from CABQXY010000016.1 coordinate 162,245, forward strand.
TTACCTCAAGAGCTGGATTCAGGAGACGGCCCGCGCCATCAAGGAGGTTGACCCCAACCACCTGGTATCAACCGGCAGCGAGGGCAAGCATGGCTGCGAGCAGGATCTGGAACTCTGGGCCGACATCCACGCCATGCCCGAGATAGACTACGCCATCGCCCATCTGTGGCCCTACAACTGGGGCTGGGCGCATCCCGACAGCCTGAAGCAGCACGTGGGCGTTTCGTGCGAGAAAGCCAAGGAATACATCGGTCTGCACGCCGCCAAGGCCAGGGAGATGAAGAAACCGCTCGTGATAGAGGAATTCGGCTATCCGCGCGACAACATGGGGCTGGCTCCGGGCAGTCCCACCGAGGCCCGCGATGCATTCTACGACTATATGTGCGCCCTGGTGGCCGACGGCACCATATCGGGCCTCAACTTCTGGGGCTGGGGCGGCGAGGCGAAGCCCAAGCACGCCGTATGGGAGCCGGGCGACGACTATACCGGCGACCCCGCACAGGAGGACCAGGGCCTCAACTCAATATTCCAGGCCGACAAATCAACGCTGAACGTAATCAAGAAACATACTGCGAAATTCAAGAAATGAAAAAGCTGCAGATAGTAACCGAAATCGAGGAACTGACATACGACGAACTCACCGCCGAAGACCGCAGTCTGATAGACCGCGCCAAGGCCATGACCCGCACCAGCTACGTACCCTACTCCCACTTCCATGTGGGGGCGGCACTGCTAATGGCCAACGGCGAGATCGTGACCGGCTCCAACCAGGAGAACGCCGCGTTCTCGCCCACGATGTGCGCCGAGCGCAACGCGGCCTTCCAGGCCGGCGCCCTGTATCCGGGCGTGGCCATGAAGAAGATAGCAATCGCCGCCTGGACCATGAACGGACATGAGGAGGGAACTCCCTACGAACTCTGTTTTCAGGGACAGCCCATCTCCCCGTGCGGCGTATGCCGCCAGGCCCTGCTGGAATACGAAGCCGCCTACGGCACTGTCGAAGTCCTGCTCTATGGCCGCGAACGCATCCTGCGCTTCCCATCCGTCGCCTCGCTGCTGCCTTATTGTTTCACCGAATTCTGAACTTTTAAGGATTCCGGGAGGTTAAACTAACAAACATCTTAAGAGTCTATCCAATAAAACAGAGTTGGATAGACTCAAACATTAATTAAGTAAGATTATGAAAATCAAGGTTAGGACAATATTGTTCGCGTTCGTATCGCTGTTCATGCTGGCCGGGATGACATCGTGCGACGGCGACGATCCCTGGTGGAACAACCCGGGTTACGAGTGGGACTCGTTCAACGATCCGCGTCTGCGCGGCTACTGGCAGCTGGTGCAATATAATTCCGACCCGGTGCCCGTGCGCGAGGCCAACTGGATGTATTTCAACGGCAACGGTGCGGGCTGGTACTATTATCTGGACAACGGCTACCAGGAGCGCGAGCGTCTGCGTTATTGGTGTCAGGACGCTGTGTCGGGCGCATCCAACTATCAGATCAACATACAGTACGAATACTCGTCGCCGCTGACCACGAGCTACTGGTTCACCCACGGCGGCAACACGCTGTGGATGCAGTGGACCACCCACGGCGGACGCGTGCAGACATACGTGTACGACCTTGTGGATTCGGCCCCCTGGTGACGCTCTATTGCGCGAGTCGCAAAATTTTCGTAATTTTGCGCCATATCTATCATAATTTGAAATGTCTTTAAAATGTGGAATCGTGGGACTGCCCAACGTGGGGAAGTCCACACTATTCAATTGTTTAAGCAGCGCCAAGGCCCAGTCGGCCAATTTCCCGTTCTGCACCATAGAGCCGAACGTGGGCATGATAAGTGTTCCGGATCCGCGTCTGACGCGTCTGGTGGAACTATGCAATCCCAAGTCGGTGGTGCCGGCCACGGTCGAGATAGTGGACATAGCCGGCCTGGTGAAGGGAGCCTCGCGAGGCGAGGGCCTCGGCAATAAATTCTTAGCCAATATACGCGAGACGGACGCGATACTTCACGTGTTGCGCTGTTTCGACGATGAAAACGTGACGCACGTGGACGGCAGCGTCGATCCGGTGCGTGACATGGAAGTGATAAACTGCGAGTTGCAGCTCAAGGACCTGGAGACCATCGAGTCGCGCCTGGCCAAGACCGAGAAGGCCGCGAAGGCCGGTGCCGACAAGACAGCCAGGATGCAGTTAGGCGTATTGAACGCCTACAAGGAGGCTCTGGAGCAGGGGCGTCCGGCGCGCAGCGTGGAGCTGGAGGGGACCGAGGAGCAGAAATTCGCCCGCGATATGTTCCTGCTCACCAACAAGCCGGTGCTGTACGTGTGCAACGTCGACGACGCTTCGGCCGTGTCGGGCAACAGATACACCGAGCAGGTGCGCACGGCCGCCGAGGCCGAGGGCGCGGGCATGATGATCGTGTCGGCGCGTACGGAAAGCGAGATAGCCGAGCTGGACACAGCCGAGGAACGCAAGGAGTTCCTTGAGGAGATGGGACTGGAGGAAAGCGGAGCCGACAGGCTGATACGCGCCGCCTACAACCTGCTGGACCTGCAGACATATTTCACGGCCGGCGCCGACGAATGCCGCGCATGGACCTTTGTCCGCGGCACCAAGGCCCCCAAGGCCGCCGGCATCATTCACACCGACTTCGAGAAGGGCTTCATCCGCGCCGAAGTGATTAAATACGACGACTATGTGACCCTCGGATCGGAAAGCGCCGTGCGCGATGCCGGCAAACTCGGCGTGGAGGGTAAGGAATACGTGGTGCAGGACGGCGACATCATGCACTTCCGTTTCAATGTATAAGGTATATGCCAATGGAGCCGATTATAGATAAAGTAGACACCGCCCTGCTTCTGCAAGAGCTGACGCCCGACAAGTTTCTGCGCAACTCGAACAAGGGGGGCAATGAAATCTATATAATTGACGCGCACAATTCGCCGAACGTGATGCGCGAGATAGGCCGTCTGCGCGAGATAGCCTTCCGCGATGCCGGCGGCGGCACGGGACTGAGCTGTGACATCGATGAATTCGACACTATGGACAATCCCTGCCGACAGATCATAGTGTGGAATCCTGACCGTCACGAGATAATCGGCGGCTACCGCTTCCTTCACGGCAAGGACCTGCAGATAGAGAACGGCGTGCCTAAGATGGCCACAAGCCACCTGTTCAATTTCAGCCCGGAGTTCCTGCAGAAATACATGCCCGTCACCATCGAGCTGGGGCGCAGTTTCGTGGCCGTGGACTATCAGAACACCAAGTCGCGCCCCAAGGCCATCTACGCCCTCGACAACCTGTGGGACGGCTTAGGGGCGTTGCCCAGCATCTATCCCGACGTGGAATATCTGTTCGGCAAGGTCACCATGTATCCCAAATTCGGCTCGGAAGGGCGTGACCTGCTGTTGGGTTTCGTGCACCGTCACTTCCCCGATCCCGACCGGCTGGTATGGCCAATCAAGCCGTTGGCCACCAAGGCACTGTCACCTGAAATACAAGGTATATTCTCAGGCGATTACAAGGAGGACCTGATGCGCCTCAACCACGAGCTGCGCGAACTGGGCCGCCGGATCCCGCCGCTGGTCAACGCCTATATGAGCCTGTCGCCCACAATGCGCACGTTCGGCACCGCAATCAACGATGAATTCGGCGACGTGGAGGAGACCGGCATATTCATCAAGATCGACGATGTGTTCGACGAGAAGAAAATGCGGCACATCAACACCTTCAATCCCGATGAATCGGGCTATATTATCTCCAATCGCTGAAAAGAAATTATTTATGCCTACGAACGGAAATACGGTAATCACCATACTGATGTTGGGCGGGTCGCGCAGAGTGTCCCTGGCCGAACAGTTCAAGCGGAGCGCGCAGCAGATAGGCTGCGAGGTCCGTTTTTTTGCATACGAACTCGACACCCAGGTGCCCATCGCCCTGGTAGGGAAGGTATTCAAGGGCCTGCCGTTCAACGACCCGGAGGTGGTGGACGACATCGTCCGCATAGTCAGGGAGGAGAACGTGAACATCATCCTGCCCATCGTGAACGGCGCGATGGAGGTAGCGTCGCTGCTGCGCGAGAAGCTGCCCGACGTGTTCGTGCCCGTGTCGGACTATGACACCACGCGCAGCATGTACGACAAGGTGGAGGCCGCCGAAACCTTCGAGAAGGCCGGCATACCTATCCCCCGCACTTATTCCATCATCAACAACGAGATGCCGGCCATCATCAAGCCACGCAAAGGAGGCTCCAGCCGCGGCATACACATATTCCGCGAGGTGGACGACCTGATGAACCATCCCGACCTGGACCAGTATCTGATTCAGGAATACATAGAGGATGCGCACGAGTTCACCGTGGACTGCTACGTGTCGAAATCCGGCGAGACGCTTGTGACCGTGCCGCGCGAACGCCTTGAGGTGATGGGCGGCGAGGTGACGCGCACCGTGACGCGCCGCATCCCCGAACTGATAGACCTGGCCCGCAACATCATAGACATCTTCAAGTTCCGCGGTCCGGTCACAATACAGTTCCTGTACGACAAGAAGTCGAACCGCTACAAGCTGATGGAGGTGAATCCGCGTCTTGGCGGCGGCGTGATATGCAGCATCTACGCGGGCGCGCCCATCACCGACTATATACTGAAGGAGTCGCTTGGCGTACAGGTGCGCCCCTGCGACGACTGGATCGATAACGTGCTGATGGCACGCTACCAGAAAGAGGCCATCTTCTTCAATTAATCAGGAACCAATGGCCGGGAAAAAGGTATTTCTGACGGGAGCGACGGGCACGATGGGCTTCCAGGGAGTGCTGCAGATGCTGAAGCATCCTGACGAGATAGAACTGAGCGTGCTGGTGCGCCCGTCAAGCAATCGCCATTCCGACGCACACCGTCAGATAGCGAAGTTTGCCGAGGAAGGAAGGCTGACCGTAATCAGCGGCGACCTGACCGACACGGGTGCCATAGAGCGTGGCGTACGCGATGCCGACTACGTGCTGCATGTGGGCGGCATGGTGTCGCCCTATGCCGACCATCATCCCGAGGAGACGATGCGCGTCAACGTCGGGGGCGCCCGCGCCATAGCGCAGGCCGTCAGGAAACGTCCCGACGGCGGCAAGGGCGTAAAGGTGGTGTACATCGGCAGCGTGGCGCAGTTGGGCCACCGCCACTGGCCCAATGTATGGGGCCGCAGCGGCGACCCGGTATGGACCTCGCATTACGATGTGTACGCGCAGTCCAAGGTCGAGGCCGAGCGCGAGATAACCGAAGCCGGACTCCCCTGCTGGGTGTCGATACGCCAGACAGGCATACTCGCACCCGACATCCTGATGAAAGGCTCCGACCCCATCACGTTCCACGTGCCGCTGCAGGGCGTGCTGGAATGGACCAACGACGAGGATTCCGGACGACTCCTGGCCAACTTAGTGCTCGCCGACCTCCCCGACCGCTTCTGGAAACGGTTCTACAACATAGGCAACGGACAGAACTCGCGGCTCACCAACTTCGAGTTCGAGGAGATGATACTGCGTCACACCGGCTGCCCGGGCACAAAGAAGATATTCGAGCCCAACTGGTTCGCCACCCGCAATTCCCACGGCCTGTGGTACGAGGACTCCGACCTGCTCGACGATTACCTGCACTATCGCAGCGGCATCAGCGTGGACGGCTATCTGGCGCGTCTCCGCAAACGCCTGCCCTGGTATTTCCGCCTCACACCTTACATTCCGGCGTTCGTGTACAAGGCCCTTATGAAGTTCGTGGCCTCAGGCCGTCCCAACGGCACGCTGTCGTGGGTAAAGACCCGCAACGAGGAGAAGCTGAAGGTCTACTTCGGCGGTTACGATGAATGGGAAAAGATACCCGGCTGGGACAAGGTCAAGGTTGAATTCAGCGACGAGGAACGCAAGCCTATCCGTCTGAACCACGGTTACGACGAAAGCAAACCGGAATCGGAACTGAACATCGACGACATGCGTCAGGCGGCGGAGTACCGCGGCGGCAGATGCCTGTCGGAGACCATGATGCCGGGCGACCTCGACACCCCGCTGGAGTGGGAATGCCACGCCGGCCACCGGTTCACCATGACGCCCCGCCTGGTACTGCTCGGCGGCCACTGGTGTCCCGAGTGCTTCTGCCTCAACGCCGACTACGAGGAAATAGCCCGCCACAACCCCTTCTTCGCCCAGGTGCTGTAACCTACTTATCAGAACACATATCTATATCATAATCAGGCTCTGTGAAAATTTTCACGGGGCCTTATATTGCATAGTCGCGAATTTTGATGTAATTTTGCCGGAGATTAAGGCAAATGATAGTTTAAAGAGTTTATAGAGTTTAAAAAGTTAAGATAATAGTGTTGACTTCAGTTGGTCTTGGCGTTCTCTTAACTTTATTCTCTTTTTTAACTTTTTAAACTACAACTTGAATTAAGGTATATAACAACAATATGGGTGGATTTTTCGGAACAGCGTCTCAAGGGCCCTGCGCTACTGATGTCTTTTACGGCACAGACTATCATTCACACCTCGGCACCAAGCGTGCCGGTATGGTGACCTTCGATCCGGAACATGGCTTCAAACGCGCCATTCACAGCATCGAACGTAACTATTTCCGTTCAAAATTCGAGGACGAACTCGATTTGTTCTTAGGCAACACCGGATTGGGCGTGATCAGCGACACCGACCCGCAGCCTATCATCGTCAACTCCCACTTAGGACGTTATGCGGTGGTGACCGTGGCCAAAATCAACAACATCCGCGAGATAGCCGACAAGCTCCTGGAAAAAGGAATGCACTTCAGCGAACTAAGCGCCAACAACATCAACCAGACCGAGTTAGTGGCGCTGCTCATAAATATGGGCAAGGATTTCACGGAGGGCATCAACTTAGTGTACAAGAACATCCAGGGCTCGTGCTCGATGCTGATACTGACCGAGAACGGCATCATTGCGGCACGCGATTACCTGGGCCGCACTCCCATAGTATTGGGGCACAAGGAGGGAGCGTACGCGGCGGCGAGCGAAAGCACGTCGTTCCCCAACCTCGGCTATGAGCGTCTGCGCGACGTAGGCCCCGGCGAGATAGTGCGTTTCACGGCCGACAGTCTTGAAGTGCTGCAGGCACCTGCACGCCGCGAGCAGATATGCTCGTTCCTGTGGGTTTACTACGGCTTCCCGACCAGCGACTACGACGGCATCAACGCCGAGGACATGCGCGAGAACTGCGGTTACGCCATGGGCCGTGAGGACGACACCGAGGCTGACTGCGTATGCGGTATCCCCGACTCGGGCGTTGGCCACGCCTTGGGCTATGCGGCCGGCCACGGCATTCCCTACAAGCGTGCCGTACTGAAGTTCACCCCTACATGGCCGCGCAGCTTCACGCCCAGCAACCAGTCGCGCCGCGACCTGGTGGCCAAGATGAAACTTATTCCCAACCGCGCCATCCTCAAGGACCGCCGCGTGGTGTTCTGCGACGACTCGATAGTACGCGGCACTCAGCTGCGCGACAACGTACACACGTTCTATGAGTGCGGTGCCAAGGAGGTACATGCGCGTATCTCATGCCCCCCGCTGGTCTACAGCTGCCCGTTCATCGGATTCACCAGCTCAAAGAGCGACCTGGAGCTGATCTCGCGCCGCATCATACAGAAATTCGAGGGTGATTCCGACGCACACCTTGAGGATTACGCCACCACCGGCTCATGCCGCTATTGCAAGATGGTGAAGGAGATAGCCGACCAGCTCGGCCTCACCACGCTGCAGTTCAGCAAGCTCGAGACCATGGTGGAAAGCATCGGCCTTCCCAAGGAGCGCCTCTGCACCCACTGTTTCGACGGCACCGGCCTCGACCCCGCGCAGGCCTACGCCGAGGACCACAAGGATAATGCGGATTAAACCGGTTGAGTCCCGATTCATCAGGATTTATCGGGATTAATCGAGTTTAATCGAGTTAAATCGAGATTATTCCGGATTAATCGAGAGAATCGGGATTATTCCGGATTAATCGAGAGAATCGGGATAAAAATTAAAATTCAAAGGGTGTGCGGGACGAATCCTGCACACCCTTGAAAATTTTGTCTAATTTTTGGGTTTGTTCCCCGGCTGTCAGTGAGCCGGATGGAACCGGTCGGTCAGGCTTAGAAGCGGAAGCCGCGGCACTTGTCGATATCGCCGTAGGCTTCGGCACAGCATTCGAAGTAAGCCTTGATCAGATGTTTCAAACTTTTCATAATCTGTCTCCTTTCCTAATTAGGTCCTCCCTTGATCATCGCCTCAGGTGCCGGCACCTTCATGGGCCAATTTCCGCAGTCGGACGTTATTATTACAGGTTTAGTAGTTTAAACTACATCAATAAAACGCCTCAAATTATAAAAAGTTGTGAAAAATATGTTTTATAACATTGTTATTTAACATTTCCATGCGTCAATCGGCGCAACATCGGACTGATTTTCGGCACATCCTCGAATGTACAGACGATGCCGAGATAGACTATAAGCATCAGAATGCGAGTCATATATACCAGCCACATCGCGAATACCTGCTCCAGATAAGCGCCTGCGATGTAAAGAACGGCCGCCAACAGCGTGTACAGGGCCAGTCTGCCGGTCTGATACGGTATGGGATAATATTTCCGGCCTACGAAGTAGCTTATCACCATCACCGAGAAGTAGGATATCAGCGCAGCGAACGCGGAGCCTATGTATCCGTTCGGTATGCCGATGGCCGGCACCAGCCACAGGTTCAGTCCAAGCATCAGCACGAAACATATCAGCGACATATACATTCCCCACTCGGTGCGGTCGGTCACCTTATACCATACCGACAGGTTGAAGAACACTCCGAAGCAGAGTTCGGCAATCATCATCACGGGCACCACCTCCAGGCCGGGCCAGTAGGCCGGAGCCACAAAATGCTTGATGACAGGCAGGAAATACATCACGCCGAGGAAGATGAACAGTCCGAATATGACGAAGAACTTCATTGCGTCGGCGTACGACTGCAGCTTCGACTCGCCGTCGTTCCTGGCCTGGGCGAAGATAAACGGCTCGTAGGCATATCGGAACGCCTGTGTGAACATCACCATCACGATGGCTATCTTGATGTTGGCGCCGTAGATGCCGACCATGGACTGCGCGGCCGCCTCGCTGCCACGGAACAGGTAGGGTATGATGAGCTGTCCCATGTTCTGGCTCAGGATTCCGGCGATGCCTAAAATAAGGAGCGGCCAGGAATAATGCAGCATCTTCTTCAGCAACGCGCCGTCGAAGCGGAACTTATGCCGCGTTATCTCGGGCATCAGCAACAGCAACACGGTAAGCGTGGCTATCATGTTGGCCAGGAAAATCCAGCCGATTCCGAATGCCTCGCCACCCAACGGGGCGTAGAACCAGTTGACCAGCCACTCCGCGCCGCTATCGGCAAGAGCGGGACAGCCCTTGAGGAACAGCAGGTTGAGCGCGATGGTCAGCCCCACGTTCAGCAGCTTTATGCCCGCGAACCGGTAGGCTTTCTTCTTATATCTCAGATATGCGAACGGGATGTTGGTGAACGCGTCTATCGCGACAATCACGCCCATCATCCACACGAACAGCGTCTTGCCGGGCAACAGCATGGCCCGCGACACCGGCTGCCCGAACAATGTGATGAGCACGATGAACAGCAGCGACGTGGTGCCTACGGATATCAGCGACGTGGTGTAGACCTTCTCCGGGTCTTTCGCGCCGTTGGCGAAGCGGAAGAAGCCGGTCTCCATGCCGTAGTTAAGTATCACCAGCGCCACGGCGGTGAATGAATAGAGATAGCTTACCACACCGTATTCCTCGGTGGGGAAGATATAGACGTACAGCGGGACGAGACACCAGTTCAGGAACCGTCCTATGATGCTTGACAGGCCGTAAACGGCCGTCTCTTTAGCCAGGGATTTTATACCAGCCATGATAAGTAGTAATTAGGAGTGGGAGGAGTGGGAGTAATGGGAGTAATGGGAGGGAGGAGCGGGAAGGGGTCAGTCAAAGAGGGAGGCCGCGCCGGGTTGGTTTGACACGCCGGGGCGCGTACGGTTCAGGTGGGTGTAAGCTAAGTCGGTCACCTCGCGGCCGCGCAGGGTGCGCTGCATGAAGCCCTCCTTGATAAGGAACGGCTCGTACACCTCCTCGATGGTGCCGGGGTCCTCGCCGATAGCCGTGGCTATGGTGTTCAGTCCCACGGGGCCTCCCTTGAACTTGTCGATTACCGTAGCCAGGATCTTGTTGTCAATCTCATCCAGGCCGTAACGGTCGATGTGCAGGGCCTCGAGGGCATGGCGTGTGATGGGGAGGTCGATGACGCCCGAACCCTTCACCATGGCGAAGTCGCGCACACGGCGCAGCAGCGAGTTGGCTATACGCGGCGTGCCGCGGCTGCGCAATGCAATTTCGGTGGCCGCCTCCGAGTCGATGTCTATCTTCAGCAGGCGCGCCGAACGCTTCACGATGCTCTGCAGCATCTCGTGGCCGTAATACTCCAAGTGACAGTTTATGCCGAAACGCGCGCGCAACGGCGCCGTCAGGTTGCCGCTGCGGGTGGTTGCACCGATCAGGGTGAACGGTGAGATCTGCAGCTGCACGCTCTTGGCTCCGGGGCCTTTGTCAAGCAGGATGTCTATGCGAAAATCCTCCATTGCCGAGTAGAGGTATTCCTCCACCACGGGGTGCAGACGGTGGATCTCGTCTATAAAAAGCACGTCGTGCGGTTCCAGCGACATAAGGATGCCCGCCAGGTCGCCCGGCTTGTCAAGAATGGGGCCGGATGTGGTTTTGAACCCCACGTGCAGTTCGTTCGCTATGATGTTGGAGAGGGTGGTCTTGCCCAGTCCCGGAGGGCCGTGCAGCAGGGTGTGGTCGAGGCTGTCGCCGCGCATCCGCGCCGCCTGCACGAACACGCGCAGGTTCTCCACGATGTCGGGCTGACCGCGGAAATCATCGAAACGGAGCGGACGCAACGCCCGCTCTATGTCCTTTTCCACGCCCTGAGGCTCCATACTCTCCTCGCGTATGTCGAAATCTTCTTCCATACCGCAAATTTAGCTATTTTTTTTGGATGTAGCCTTATGTATGTTTCAGAAGTTTAAGAAACTGATTTTTGGGGTCAGAAAAAATTGATATTTGGGGAAATAACGGATTTTTTGTATTTTTGCAGATTGAAAAAACTTGGACATGAACATATCATATAAATGGCTGGAACGGTACATAGCCGTAGACCGTGAGCCGCGCGAGCTGGCGGCGACATTGACATCGACAGGACTGGAGTGCGACACAGTTGAGGAAGTGGAAAGCATCCGCGGCGGACTCCGCGGCATAGTCATAGGCAAAGTACTTAGCTGCGAGGCACATCCGGATTCCGACCATCTTCATGTCACCCGCGTGGACCTCGGAGGCGAGGAGCCTGTGACCATAGTGTGCGGCGCGCCGAACGTGGCGGCCGGCCAGACCGTGGTTGTGGCCACCGTGGGCGCCGTGCTGTATGACGGCGACAAGGAATTCAAGATCAAGAAATCGAAACTGCGCGGCGTGGAATCCAACGGAATGATCTGCGCCGAGGACGAGATAGGCATAGGCACGGACCATGCCGGCATCATCGTGCTGCCCGACGGCATCAAGCCGGGCACGCCGGCGGCCGAATACTACGGTCTGTCGAGCGACTGGTGCCTGGAGGTGGAGCTGACGCCCAACCGTGTGGACGCCGCCAGCCATTACGGCGTGGCCCGCGACCTCAAGGCAAAGCAATGGTGCGAGATAGCCTGCGGACAGAAAGAGGCCGAATATCCCGAAATATCGCTTCCCGACGTCAGCGCCTTCCGCACCGACCGTCCCGACGGTGCCGTCAAGGTCAGCGTAGAGGACCGTCAGGGCTGCCCCCGCTATTCCGGCGTCACCATCCGCGGCGTCAAGGTGGCCGAGTCGCCCCAGTGGCTCAAGGACCTGCTCAACGCCGTGGGCCAGCGTCCCATCAACAACATAGTGGACATCACCAACTTCGTGCTGTTGGGCATCGGCCAGCCGCTGCACTGCTTCGACCTCAACAAAGTCAAGGGCGAGGAGATTGTGGTGCGCACCTGTCCCGCCGGAACCAAGTTCACCACCCTCGACGGCGTGGAGCGCACGCTGAACGAGGCGGACCTGATGATATGCGACGCCGAGAAGCCGCTATGCATCGCCGGCGTGTTCGGCGGTCTTGACAGCGGCGTGACCGACACCACGACCGACGTGTTCATCGAGAGCGCCTGGTTCAACTCCACGCGTATACGCCGCACGGCACGCCGCCACGGTCTGAGCACCGACGCATCGTTCCGCTACGAGCGCGGCACGGACCCGAACATCACCCTTTACGCCGCGCGCCTGGCCGCAGTGCTGATTCAGCAGTTGGCCGGCGGCGAAATCTGCGGCGACCTTACCGACATCTATCCCGAACCCGTCAGCCCCGTGCAGCTCGACTTCTCGCTTAAGTACTGCAACGGCCTGATAGGCTACGACATACCGCACGACATCGTCATTACCATACTGCGCGCGCTTGAGTTCGGCGTGACGGAGACATCCGATGCCGACGTGCTGCAGCTCACGGTGCCCACCTACCGCGTGGACGTGACCCGTCCCTGCGACGTGGTGGAGGAAGTGCTGCGCATCTACGGCTACAACAACATCGCCATCCCCGAGCGCACCACCGTGGCCCTGTCGCAGCCGGGCGACCCCGACCTGTCCAACTCGCTGCAGCAGACCGTCAGCAACCAGCTCAGCGCCGAAGGTTTCAACGAGATACTGAACAACTCGCTGACCTCCCTGTCCTACTACGAGACGCTGGAGCAGATGAACGCCGACCGTTGCGTCAAGGTGCTGAACCCGCTGAGCCGCGAGCTCTCCGTGATGCGCCAGACACTGCTGTTCGGCGGTCTGGAGTCGATAGCGCACAATGTGAAGCGCCGCGCTTCGGGTCTGCGCTTCTACGAGTTCGGCAACGTCTACGCCAAGGATCCCGCCAAGGAATCGACTCCGGAGTGCCCGTTGGCACCATACACCGAGCGCATGGAGCTGGCCCTGTGGATCACTGGCAACAAGGCCGACGCGACATGGAACGCACCGGCCATGGAGAACAGCGTGTACGAGATGCGCGGCGTGGTGGACGCATTGCTGCGCCGCCTGGGCATCGACCCGCAGACACTCACAGCCGTACAGGGCGACGACGATATATTCAGCGCCAAGATAAACCTGATGAGCCGTCAGGGCAACTGCGTGGCCGCATTGGGACTGGTGCGCCGCAAGCTGCTGCACGCGTTCGACATCGAGCAGCCCGTGGTGTACGCCTGCATGGACTGGAAGACGGTGTTCGGCATGGCGCGCAAGAACGTGGTGGAATTCGCCGAGCTACCCAAGACGCAGGGCGTGGACCGCGACCTGGCGCTGTTAGTGGACCGCGCCGTGAAGTTCGCCGACATCGAGACCGCCGCACGCAAGGCCGGCGGCAAGCTGCTTAAGAGCGTGCGCCTGTTCGACGTGTACGAAGGCGACAAACTCCCCGCCGGCAAGAAATCGTACGCCGTGTCGATGGTGCTGCAGGATCCGGAAAAGACCCTGAACGACAAGCAGATCGAAGCGATAATGAACAAGATTGTCGGCAGCCTGAAGCATACCGTAGGCGCCGAACTGAGATAATGGATTAAGACAGAATAATATAGCAACATAAACCAAATGGGAAGAGCATTTGAATACCGCAAAGCGCGCAAGCTGAAACGCTGGGGCAACATGAGCCGCACCTTCACGCGCATAGGCAAGGAAATCACCATCGCCGCCAAGGCCGGAGGACCGGATCCGAACATGAACCCGCGTCTGCGCGTGCTGATGCAGAACGCCAAGGCCGCCAACATGCCCAAGGACACAGTGGAGCGCGCCATCAAGAAAGCCACCGACAAGGACGCCGGCGACTACAAGGAGATAGTTTACGAGGGATACGGACCGCACGGTATCGCCATCGTGGTGGAGACAGCCACCGACAACAACCAGCGCACCGTGGCCAACGTGCGCAGCTACTTCAACAAGCATGGCGGCAACCTCGGCACCCAGGGCAGCCTCTCGTTCCTGTTCGACCACAAGAGCGTGTTCCACATCAAGCCCGGCGACGTGGCACAGGATGAGTTCGAACTCGACCTGATGGACTACGAGGCCGAATTGGAGACTGACGACGAAGGCGAGGAGTGGATCGTTTACGGCGCCTTCGACCAGTTCGCCAACATCCAGAAGTTCCTGGAGGAAAAAGGCCTGGAAATCGTATCGGCCGAGTTCGAGCGCATCCCCACCGATTACAAGGAGGTGACCCCCGAACAGCGCGAGGCAATCGAGAAGCTGCTGGAGCGTTTCGAGGACGACGAGGACGTGCAGAACGTGTTCCACAACATGAAGGAGGAAGACTGACGACATGCAGGAGGAGGATTGATTCTCCAATCAACCGGCACAAGCGGACGGAGCCTAAGGTTTCGTCCGTTTTTTTGCACTAATTTCACACTTGTTGACGAACCAATGCCGAGCGTTGTAAGTTATAGAAATAGACGGGTTGGAAAGGTTACGAAACATTGACTCGATCAGAATCATTGAAGTTGTCCCGACAGCTTCATTATAAACATCACCTTTTCGTAACCTTGATGTTGCGGGAGAGAGGGAGCGATCCTGATCTCCCGCTTTTCATGTCCGTATAACGCTGCGAATCAGTCCTGAATCAGTCCTGGCAGGACAATATTTCGGAATTTGACAAAAAATTGGTAACTTTGCGGATTGGAAGCCGATAGGACAGCTTTGCAAACATTGAATCTATGAACAGGACATCAGAATACGAGTTGACGATAGTAGTGCCGGTCTATAACGAGGAGGACAATATGGAGCGGCTTGAGAAGGAGCTGTCGGCTTTCCTGCCGACAGCCGCCGTAAAGAGCTGCGTGCTTTTCGTGAACGACGGCTCGAAGGACGGCAGCCTTGAGAAAATCAAGGCCATCTGCGAGCGTCAGCCCGATTTCTACTACATCAGCAGCAGTGCCAACCACGGGCTGAGCACTGCCATCAAGGCTGCCATAGACATGACCGAGAGCCGGCTGATCGGTTACATCGACGCCGACCTGCAGACCAATCCCGAGGACTTCAACAAGCTATTGGCCAAATCGGGCGAGTATCAGCTTGTGGCCGGCATCCGCGCCAACCGCAAGGACTCGGCGTTCAAGAACCTGCAGTCCAAGATAGCCAACGGCTTCCGCCGCAAGATGACCGGCGACACGGCCACCGACACCGGCTGTCCGCTGAAGGTGATGTGGACCGACTATGCCCGGCAGCTCCCCTTCTTCGACGGCATGCACCGCTTCCTGCCCGCGCTGATGATGCTGGTGGACGGTAAGTTCTGCGAGATGCCCGTTCAGCATTTCCCCCGCATCGCCGGCGTGTCGAAGTATCACCTCTACAACCGCCTGGTGTCGCCGTTCATGGACTGCTTCGCCTACCGCTGGATGAAGAAGCGCTTCATCCGCTATGACATAGACCAGACCAACACCGGAATGGCATGAGCCTGTCGCAGCTGCTGATATACGGCATCGGTTTTCTGGCGCAGGGATTCTTCTCGGCGCGCATCCTGGTGCAGTGGATTCTGTCGGAGAAGGCCAAGAAGGTCCTGTCCCCATCCATATTCTGGATTCTGAGCATCTGCGGCGCCTACCTGCTGTGCATCTACGGCTGGCTGCGAAACGACTTTTCGATTGTACTGGGTCAGTTCATCAGCTACTACATATATCTGTGGAACCTGAACATGAAAGGCGTGTGGAAGCGTATGCACGTCATACTGCGTGTGCTGCTGCTGATCACGCCCATCATAGCCATCACATACGTGGCCGGCGACGCGCAGCGGTTCATGGAGCACTTCTTTAACGTTCAGGGCATTCCGATGTGGCTCATCATTTACGGCAGCACCGGGCAGGTACTGTTCACGCTGCGGTTCATCTATCAGTGGTTCGTGAGCCGCAAGGACGGCGAATCGGTGCTGCCTCCCGGCTTCTGGATCATCAGCATCATCGGCTCGTCCATCATCGTGTCGTACGGATTCATCCGCCACGACCCCGTCCTGATTCTGGGCCAGTCGTTCGGCCTGATTTCCTACGTGCGCAACCTTGTGATAGGCCACAAAGCCTCCAGGCGGGAAAAAACAAAAGCGGAAGCGCAGGAGGATTGACAACATTAAGGCGCGGTCATTAAGACATTTACGACGGCGCGCAATGTTAAAAATTTAATTTTTTTGTATAAAATTTTGTTACAAACGGATTTTTTGCTTACCTTTGGGCGTTGAAACCGATGCTAAAGGCCGGCGCAATATCAATTACCCGGTTCGCAGGCAAAACGTAACAACATAACGCACAGCATATTATATGTCGTGGATAACCGCGGCACACCGACGCTTTTAAACAACTAACACTATAACGCATGAAGAAAGCATTACTATTAGGAGCAGCCGTATTGGTGGCTGCGCAGTACACTAACGCAGAGCTGACACCGTCCAAAATGGAGGACGTCCAGTTCACGTGCATCTCCCCCGACGGCAAGATGGCAGGTTCCGACCTCATAGGACGGATCACATTGGTAAATCCGCAGACCGGGGAGGTTCTGTACAACTATCCGGAGACGGAGGACGACATGACCCAATACACTCTGAGCAACGGCAACGGTCAGGGCATCTCGAACACCGGTGTGGTTCTGTGCACCCGGTATGACAGCGACGTATGCTGGTGGAAAGCCGGCGAGTTCCACTCCCTTGTTCCCCTTGTCACCGATGACGCAGTCTCCAACGGAGTGAACGGCATCACGCCCGACGGACTGACCATCTGCGGCTACTGCGGCCTCAAGCCCATGTCGACCGACGACAGCCCCACACCTATGTGCGTACCTGTGATATACAAACTCAAAAGCGACGGCACCTACACCGAAGCCATACAGCTCCCTTACCCTGCGAGAGATTTCACAGGCCGTGTCCCCCAGTATGTGATAGCCACAAACATTTCGGCCGACGGACGAGTCATCGCCGGACAGATCCAGGATTCCTCGGGAGCCATGCCGCAGCCTATTATATGGAAGCTCAAGGACAACGACACATGGGAATACGAGACATTAGGCGCCGACCTCCTCAACCCGGATCATGTAGAGTTCCCGCCGTTCCCGGACATCGAACCCAAACAGCCTGAGGCGGAGAATTTCATGAGTCCCGACGGATTAGCTGAGTACAACGAGGCTTATCAGGCCTATGCAGCCGCCGGGTATACCGGCGAAGCACCGGAATATACCGACTACATGACCGAAGAGGAACTGGCCGCATACAATGCCGCAATGGCCAAGTATAACGAAGAAATGGCTGTTTACCAGCCTCTGGCAGACGCTTTCAACGAGGTATGGTATTCCTTCCTGGAGTCAGGCAAGAGCACGTTCTTCGAATTCAATTCCACTTCACTGAGTCCCGACGGCAAGCTGTTGATGCAGATGGAGATGAAGGAGATACCCGGCGACGACCCGTGGTCTTCCGAATTCAAGTACGGCACCTCCGTGTTCAATCTGGAGAACGGCAAGTACAAGTCGTACGGAGTGGACCGGAACAGCCAGCCTTCGCAGATTCTGGCCGACGGCTCTGTAATAGGTTGGGTGCAGGACGGAATGCTGGGCACACGCCGCGCCACCATCTACAAACCCGCCGACTGGAACAGCGACGCCGCACCCGAATTCGGCTGGCTTGACGAGTATGTCAAGACCACAACACCCGAGATATATGACTGGATGAAGGCCAACATGTGCGCGGATTTCGACGTAGAGGACTGGGAGGGAAATGTCACTTCCTATAAGGATGTATGGTACACCGGCTTCCCGTTGGCCACTCCCGACATGAACACCATCGTCTCCACGCAGGAAAACACGTTCGACTGGAACTCGGAGGCAACGGCATTCGGATTCTGTATGCCGTTACATGAGACCTCGGGCATCCGTGACGTGGCCGGCGAGGGCAGCATGACCGTCAGGGCACAGCGCGGCGGCCTGCTGGAGCTGCAGGGTGTCCGTGAGGTGAAGGTATATGACGCACAGGGCCGTCTGGTGTACAGCGCCGCCGGCGTCAACGGTTCGGTCGAGACCGGCCTTAAGGGCGTCTGCATAGTTCGCGCCACCGGCACTGACGGCGACGCCAGGACTCTGAAGGTGAACTTCTGAATCTGAATTATCCTGCATAACTCTGAATTATCCTACATGACGGGGATGCGCCGTGGCCACGGGCCGGCGCGTCCCCCTCTCTTTACCCTGAAACGGACCGGAATTTTGCCCGAAATATGCTGAAAAACATTGAAAAACTGCACATTTTTGGTAAATTGACAAAAAAATTGTAATTTTGCAGTTGCTATTTGCATAAGGGCGCCTCGGAGCAACGCAAATAGGCATCAAGATGGAATACAAGCCTCTGTAGTTCAACGGATAGAATAGAAGTTTCCTAAACTTTAGATAGGGGTTCGATTCCCCTCGGAGGTACCCGACATAAACAGGACCAAGAATCGACGACAGCGTGGGAAAGTTTAGCGCATACAAGGTTGATCTCGCCGGCAAGGCCGACGGACACTACGAGCAGGATTTCGTGATCGACAAGGCGTTCTTCGAGAATATGGAGAACAACGACATCCTGTGGGCCGACGTGCATGTCCACATGGACATGGACAAGCGCAACGACGCGTATCATTGCGTGTTCCACTGCAAGGGAAAGCTGCAGATACCGTGCGACCGCTGTCTGGACCCGATGGACCACGAGGTTGACACGGAATATAAGGTGACGGTGAAGTACGGCGACGACTTCGACGACGGCGCCGACAACCTGCTGGTGATACCGTACAGCAACAAGTACCTGAACGTGGCGTACATGCTGTACGACACCATCGTGCTGACCATCCCCATCCGCCATGTGCACGCCCCCGGCAAGTGCAACCGCGCCATGTTGGACGCCCTGCGCAAGCACCGCGGCGCCGGCGCCGACGACACCGACGACGAGGAGGTGGAGGAGGTGCGCGACCAGGCACGTAGCGAGGCCGAAGCCGATATGAACGAAGACTGAACCCCCTCACCTCACGATTAATAAAGTAACAGACCCCCTCCCCTCACGATAAGATAAACATAATAAAAAACTAAATAGAACAATGGCACATCCTAAACGCAGACAATCGCATACCCGTACGGCGAAACGCCGCACCCACGACAAGGCATTGATCCCCACCATCGCACTGTGTCCCAACTGTGGCGCATGGCACGTGTTCCACACTATATGCCCCGAGTGCGGATACTACCGCGGCCGTCAGATCATCGAGAAATAAACCCTCTCCCCTAACGGCAACACACCTCAAAGCATAAAGCAGAAACTCAAACAGAGACATGACACACGCAAAGATCAGCGGCATAGCATCGTACGTACCTGAAGATATACTCGACAACGAGATGTTGTCGAAAATGGTAGACACCAACGACGAGTGGATCACCACCCGCGTGGGCATCAAGCAGCGCCGCATCCTTAAGGACGAAACCAAAGGCTCGAGCTATATGGGCACCGAGGCCGTCAAGACACTGTTGGCCCGTACCGGCGTGCAACCCGAGGAAATCGAGTTGCTGATATGCGCCACGTCCAATCCGGACTACCGGTTCCCATCCACAGGTTCGATCATAGTGCATGACTCTGGCCTCGTGAACGCATACTCCTACGACATCCAGGCCGCATGTGCCGGTTTCATCGTCTCCATGCAGGCCGCACGCGCATACATCGAGTCCGGCCTCTACAAGAAGGTGATAGTGGTATGCGCCGAGAAGATGTCGAGCATGACCGACTATCAGGACCGCGCCACCTGCCCGCTGTTCGGCGACGCCGCCGCAGCCGTGCTGGTGGAACCCACCGACGAGAACGTGGGCGTGATGGACGGCGAGTTCCATGTGGACGGCGAGGGCCTGCCCCACCTGCTGATGAAGGCCGGTGGATCGGCCAAGCCCGCTACGGAACAGACCGTCAGGGACCGCGAGCATTACGTATATCAGGAAGGCCGAATCGTTTACAAGAACGCCGTGCGCGATATGCTCAGCTCGTCGCAATCAGTGATGAAGCGCAACAACCTGTCGGTGGACGACGTGGACTGGTTCGTGCCCCATCAGGCCAACCTCCGTATCATCGAAGCCGTGGGCGGCCGCATCGAAATCCCCGAGGAGAAGACCCTGGTCAACATCCAGCATTACGGCAACACTTCGGCCGCTTCGATACCCTTGTGTCTCGACGAGTTCCGTCACAAGCTCAAGAAGGGCGACCGCATCGTGATGACCGCTTTCGGTGCAGGTTTCACATGGGGTGCAATGTATCTGGTGTGGGCTTTCGATACCCCCGAAGACTGATCACAAGAGTTTCGCTCTCAGCATAAGCATCAAGAGGGTGTGTCAAAATTACATGTTTTGACACACCCTCTATCGCATATTTTGATTCCGGCGCGCGAACATTGAGGCCGCGCCTTGGGTTTTATCTATGAGTATGTTCCGTGACCGTGTGCCCCGGAACCCATCCCCCGATATAAAAACCCATACGATTATGAATACAGCAGAAACAACACGGGAAGAAGCCATGATCAACGCCGACGGCACTCCCGCAGCGATAGAAGTTACGACAGAACCCGCGGCACAGACCGCCGACGTGGCCGAAGGACACCGCGCCGGATTCGTCAACATCGTGGGCAACCCCAACGTGGGCAAGTCCACGCTGATGAACAAGCTGGTGGGCGAACGCCTCAGCATCATCACCAGCAAGGCCCAGACCACACGCCACCGCATCATGGGCATCGTCAACACGCCGGAATACCAGATAGTGTATTCCGACACTCCCGGCGTGCTTAAACCCAAGTACAAGCTGCAGCAGTCCATGCTGGAATTCTCGGAAGGTGCCCTCACGGACGCTGACGTACTGGTATATGTGACCGACGTGGTGGAGGATCCGGAGAAGAACAAGGACTTCCTGGACCGCGTGGCCAGGGAGAAGGTGCCGGTGCTGTTGGTGATCAACAAGATAGACCTGATCAAGAACCAGGCCGACCTTGAGGCTCTGGTCGACAAGTGGAAGGCTCGGCTCCCGAAGGCCGAGATATTCCCCACATCGGCCATCGAGGACTTCAACGTCAATAACCTGCAGAAACGCATCGTGGAGCTGCTGCCGCCGTCGCCGCCGTTCTTCGGCAAGGACGCCCTGACCGACAAGCCGGCCCGCTTCTTCGTAACCGAGACCATCCGCGAGAAACTGCTGCAGGACTATGACAAGGAGATTCCATACAGCGCGGAGGTGATAGTGGAGAAATTCGACGAGAAGGAGAATTCCATCCACATCATGGCCGTGATATACGTGGAGCGCGACTCGCAGAAGGGCATCATCATCGGCAAGGGTGGCGCCAAGATCAAGAAGGTGGGCATCCAGGCACGCGAGGACATAGAGAAATTCTTCGGCAAGAAGGTGTATCTGGAACTGTTCGTCAAGGTGGAGAAGGACTGGCGCAACAAGGAGAAGAAGCTGCGCGAGTTCGGATATATGGAATAAGGGAACACAACAGGACTGTAACTCACAAGGATTACGATGAGTAAGTTAATAGCAATAGTAGGGCGGCCGAACGTGGGCAAATCGACCCTGTTCAACCGTTTGACGCAGACCCGCAAGGCCATCGTGGACGACACGGCGGGCACCACACGAGACCGTCAGTACGGAAAGGTGGACTGGTGTGGCCAGGAGTTCTCGATAGTGGACACGGGCGGCTGGGTCGTGAACTCGGACGACGTGTTCGAGGAGGAGATCAACAAGCAGGTGCACATCGCCATAGAGGAGGCGGACGTGATACTGTTCGTGGTGGACTGCACCACAGGCGTCACCGACCTTGACGACAAGGTGGCTCAGATACTGCGCCGGTCAAAGAAGCCGGTGATCGTGGTGGCCAACAAGGAGGACGTGGGACAGGCCCGCTACAATGTGGCCGAGTTCTACAGCTTCGGACTTGGCGATCCCATCGAGGTGTCGTCGGCCAACGGTTCGGGCACCGGCGACCTGCTGGACGAGATTGTCAAGGACATGCCCGAGAAGGATGACGAGGAGGAAACCGACGAGAATGTGGCAAAATTCGCCATCGTGGGACGCCCCAACGCCGGCAAGTCGAGCCTTATAAACGCCTTCATCGGCGAGGAGCGCCACATCGTGACCGACATAGCCGGAACCACCCGCGACTCCATCTATCACAAGTACAATAAATTCGGCTTCGACTTCTACCTGGTCGACACCGCCGGCATCCGCAAGAAGCAGAAAGTGAACGAGGACATCGAGTATTACTCGGTGATCCGCTCCATACGCGCCATCGAGGGTTCGGACGTGTGCATCCTGCTGATAGACGCCACGCGCGGCATCGAGGCCCAGGACGGCAACATCTTCGGCCTGATACAGCGCAACAAGAAGGGGCTGGTGGTGTGCGTCAACAAGTGGGACCTGGTGGAGGACCGCAGTCTGGAGGCTCAGAAGCGCTACGAGGACGCCATACGTGGCAAATTCGCGCCTTTCACCGACTTCCCCATCCTGTTCACCTCGGCGCTGACCAAACAGCGCATCTACAAGGTGCTGGAGACAGCCGTGCAGGTGTATGAGAACCGCCGCCGCGTCATTCCGACCGCCAAGCTGAACGAATACATGTTAGAGGTAGTGGCCGAGACGCCGCCGCCAGCCAACAAGGGCAAATACGTGAAGATAAAGTATGTGACAATGCTGAAGGAAGCGATAATACCCACATTCGTATTCTTCTGCAACCTGCCGCAATGGGTCAAGGAGCCCTACCGCCGCTTCCTGGAGAACCGCATCCGCGACCACTGGGACTTCCACGGCACCCCCATCTCCATCTTCATGCGCGAGAAATAGCCGCGGGCTTTCGCTAAAGCTCAAAGCCTAAACAAAAGAACAGAGCGGAAGCAAAAGAGCGGAAACAAAACGGAAGCAAGGGAGCGGGGCGGTTTTGTCCCGGTCTCGAGCTTCAGCGAGAGGCATTAGTCGGTGCGTTCAGGATTTCGATCTGCTGGCGCACCGATTCTTCGTGTATGGCCGAGAGGATGACGCGCATGAACTCGGGATCGAGGCCCATCGTCTCGCCGGCCTGGATGCGCGTGTCCATGATGTCGCCGTAACGGGCCGGCTGCACCGCAAGCATCCGGTGCTCCTTCTTGTATCGCCCTATCTCGCGGCTTACCTCCATGCGGCGGTTCAACACGTCCAGCAGCTCGCTGTCGATCTTGTCTATCTGCCGGCGCAGCATGTCGAGGCTTTCGGTGGTGCCGTTTGACTCGCGCACCACAAGGCCATCAAGGATACACTTCAACTCCGGCGGTGTGACCTGCTGCCGGGCGTCGCTCAACGCAGAGTCGGGATGGCAGTGGCTCTCTATTATCAGTCCGTCGAAGCCCATGTCGAGGGCCTTCTGCGAAAGGGGAGCGATCAGCTCGCGCTTGCCTCCAATATGGCTCGGATCGCAGATGATGGGCAGCTGCGGATAGCGGCGGCGCAGCTCCAACGGAATCTGCCATTGGGGCATGTTGCGGTACAGTTGCGCGCCGTATGCGGTGAAGCCGCGATGAATGGCGCCTAATCGGCGCACTCCGGCGTTATACAGACGCTGTAGCGCGCCTACCCACAGTTCCAGGTCGGGATTGACAGGATTCTTTACCAGCACCGGTCCCTGAAACTTGCGCTCGGAAAGCGCGTCGGCAATTTCCTGCACAGCGAAGGGATTGGCCGATGTGCGGGCGCCTATCCACAGAACGTCGATACCGCCGTCAAGAGCGCATTCCACATGATGACGTGTGGCTACCTCGGTGGCCGTCAGCATACCGGTCTCCTCCTTGACGCGGCACATCCACGGGATGCCGGCCTCGCCTACACCCTCGAAACCGCCCGGGCGCGTACGGGGCTTCCACAGTCCCGCACGGAATATCCCGATGCCGTCGGCGGCAAGACCTCGCGCAGTGGCAAGCATCTGCTCCTCGCTCTCGGCGCTGCACGGGCCCGCTATCACTAACGGACGCCTCCCTTCCAAGGCTTTTTCGGGAAACAACGGCTCCAATTCTTTCATTTCGCTATCTGCCATACCCCAAAATTACTGCTTTTCCCGATTTTTTCCAACAAAGTTCCTGTTTTTGCCACATCACTGCAAGTTTCTTGCAGTCATTTATAAAAATTTAAGAATAAAAAAGTGCTGAAAATTAGCATTGAGCCGCATTTTATTGTAACTTTGTGAATGCAAAGATGCCGGACCTGCCTGCCCAATCAGAGGAGCCGGACGGCATAATAAATTTGATAACTAAATAATACGATATATATGGCAGTAAAGAAGAAAACCTCCAAGGAAGCGGCGGGCGGGCCGTTGAACGACCGCGCGCAGAAGCTGAAGGCTTTGGGCGTGACCATGGAGCATCTTGAGAAAGATTTCGGCTCGGGCGCGGTGATGTGCCTGGGCGACGACAAGATACAGAATGTGGAGGCCATCTCCACGGGTTCGTTAGGTCTGGATTATGCTCTTGGCGTAGGCGGTGTGCCCCGCGGCCGCATCACCGAGATATACGGTCCGGAATCGTCGGGTAAGACCACCCTGGCCATCCACGTGATAGCCGAAGCCCAGAAGGCGGGCGGCATCTGCGCCATCATCGACGCCGAGCACGCCTTCGACCGCTTCTATGCCGAGCAGCTTGGCGTGGACGTGAACAGTCTGTGGATAGCACAGCCCGACAACGGCGAACAGGCCCTGGACATCGCCGAGCAGCTGATCAACTCGGGCGCCATCGACGTATTGGTGGTAGACTCCGTTGCCGCGCTGACTCCCAAGGCCGAAATCGAGGGCGAGATGGGCGACAAGAACGTGGGTCTGCACGCACGCCTCATGTCGCAGGCCATGCGCAAGCTGACAGGCGTAATCTCCAAGACACGCACCTGCTGCATCTTCATCAACCAGATACGCGAGAAGATAGGCGTGACGTTCGGCAACCCCGAGGTGACCACCGGCGGCAACGCGCTGAAGTTCTATAGCTCGGTGCGCATCGAGATCCGTCCCAGCAGCGTCATCAAGAAGGACGACACCCCCATAGGCCGTCTGGCCAAGGTGAAGGTGGTGAAGAACAAGGTGGCGCCTCCATTCATGAAGGCCGAGTTCGACATCATGTTCGGCGAGGGCATCAGCCGCTCGGGCGAGATCGTGGACCTTGGCGTGGAATACGGAGTGCTCAAGAAATCGGGCGCATGGTTCAGCTATAACGGCACCAAGTTAGGTCAGGGGCGCGACGCGGTGAAGAACGTGATAGCCGAGAATCCCGAACTGGCGGAGGAGCTGTCGAAACTCATCATAGCCAAGATGAACGAGGCGCGCGACTCGAAGCGCAAGCCGGGCAATCCGTTCCTGCCCAATCCCGACGCCAAGCTCGTTGAGGAAGATATGGAGCGCGAGGACGAATCGCTGCTCGACCGCGAGACAGCCGATTCCGACGCGCCGGAAGACCTGTTCGGCGACGACTTCGATGACATCGACATCGGAAAGTAACAGTTTAAAAAGTTGAAAGAGTTGAAAAAGTTAAGAGGAATGTGAAGACTACACTATTCTCTTAACTTTTTTAACTTTCTAAACTTTCTCAACTTTTTAACTTTCTACACTTTCTTAACTAAAACGCGCTTCCGTCAATATGACGGAAGCGCGTTTTGCACATTTAAGAAAAAAAGATTAATTTTGTAACTGAGAAGCAACGACTTGCGGCGCGGAGGGAGTCCTTAGCGCTCCAAACGTGATATAAAGGCATGAAGATTAAGCAGATATATAACCCCAAGAAGGTATACGACGGATGGTTTGAGAGTTACTTCATCAAGCCGTGGATACGTCACTACGCCGACTTTGTGCACGGAGAGAGCACGGGCGACTGCCTGCGTTCGCTTTTGGCGTGGCTGGTGATGACGCTTGGTCTGGCCGGTCTGCTCATGGGACTTGTGGGCCTGATGGGCCCGGAAGTAGGCTTCGCGTGCCTGAAATGGATAGGCATCGCCTGGCTCGCGGCCTCGGCGATCCCCTTCATCGCGTTGCTGGCGCGCACGTTCAACGGCGCCGAGGCGCAGCCCAGACATCCCAAGTTCTTAGGCATCGACTCGCTGACCGTGCTCAGCGCACTGCTGTTCTTCATATTCGGCGTGCTGCTGATGTACACCACCCTTCATTCCGAGACACTTCATGCCCCCGCCGGCACCCCCGAGGACGACGGGACGGTGCCTACCGATACCGTTTACGAGGAGGCCCTGTTCACATACCAGAACCCGGTGATAGACACGGCCGCGACCGTGACGGACACGATGACCGACCTGTCCGACCCCGACCTTGTGACGCCCGACGAGAGTTTTGATCCCACCATCGAACCCGACCCGTCGAACCCGGCTCCGCAGGATACGGTCAATTACTTCTGACTAATGAATATAAACGAAAACAAAGGAGATAAGATATAATGGCAAACCATGAACTGAGCGAGCAAGAGATAGTTCGCCGCAACAGTCTGAAAGCGCTGCGCGACATGGGCGTCGAGCCCTATCCCGCCGCGGAATTCCCGGTGACGGGCCACAGCGCTGAAATCAAAGAGAACTTCAATGACGACGCGGAGGCGCGTCAGGTCAGCATAGCGGGCCGCGTGATGTCGCGCCGCATCATGGGCAAGGCTTCGTTCATGGAGCTGCAGGATTCCGAAGGGCGCATCCAGGTGTATGTGAGCCGCGACGACCTCTGTCCCGGCGAGGACAAGGAATTGTACAACACGGTGTTCAAGAAGCTGCTGGACATAGGCGACTTCGTGGGCATCACCGGCGAGGTGTTCCGCACCAAGACGGGCGAGATTTCGGTACACGCCCGCTCGCTGACGCTGCTCAGCAAGAGCCTGCGCCCGCTGCCCATCGTCAAGATGAAGGACGGCGTGGCATACGACGCCTTCACCGACCCGGAGCTGCGCTACCGCCAGCGCTACGTGGACCTGGTGGTGAACCCCGGCGTGCGCGACATATTCATCAAGCGCACCAGGATGTTCAACTCGATGCGCCAGTACTTCAACGAACACGGATTCTTAGAGGTGGAGACTCCGGTACTTCAGGCCATCCCCGGCGGTGCGGCGGCGCGTCCGTTCATCACGCACCACAACGCGCTGGATATCCCCCTGTACCTGCGCATAGCCAACGAGCTGTACCTGAAACGCCTTATCGTGGGCGGCTTCGAGGGCGTGTACGAGTTCAGCCGCAACTTCCGCAACGAGGGGATGGACCGCACGCATAACCCCGAGTTCACCTGCATGGAGATATACGTGTCGTACAAGGACTATAAGTGGATGATGAACTTCACGGAGAAGATGCTGGAGAAGATAGCGCTGGACGTGAACGGCACCACCAAGGTGCAGTTCGGCGACCATGAGATAGACTTCAAGCCTCCGTATCCCCGCGTCACAATGCGCGACGCCATCCTGGAGCATACCGGCTTCGACATCGACGGCAAGAGCGAGGACGAGCTTCGCGACTTTGCCCGCAACAACGGCATCGAGGTGGACAACACCATGGGCAAGGGCAAGCTCATAGACGAGATTTTCGGCGAGAAGTGCGAGGGCAAGTATATCCAGCCCACATTCATCATCGACTATCCGGTGGAGATGTCGCCCCTTACCAAACGTCACCGCGAGAATCCGGAGCTGACCGAGCGCTTCGAGCTGATGGTGAACGGCAAGGAGCTGGCCAACGCCTACTCCGAGCTTAACGACCCGATTGACCAGTACGAGCGCTTCGTGGAGCAGATGAAACTTGCCGACAAGGGCGACGACGAGGCCATGGTGATAGACGCCGACTTCATCCGCGCGCTGGAATACGGCATGCCTCCCACATCGGGAATGGGCATCGGCATGGACCGTCTGGCCATGCTGATTACCGGCCAGTCCACCATTCAGGAAGTGCTTCTGTTCCCGCAGATGCGCCCCGAAAAGAAACAGCTGAGCACTGACGCCCCGCAGGAGGAAAACCCCAAAGCATAAACGGCGATGGACTCGATGGGCAAAGTAGCGGTTATAGGCAGCGGCAGCTGGGCCACGGCATTGGCCAAGCTGTTGCTGAACAACTGCAGTCGCATCGGATGGTATTTCCATCGTCAGGACCGCATCGACGAATTCATTCGCAACGGCCGTAACCCTATGTACCTTACCGACGTGGAGTTCGACACACACCGTATCGATTTCACTTCGGACATCAACGAGGCGTGCGGCAACGCCGACACGCTGCTGATAGTGGTGCCGTCGCCCTATCTGCTCCAGACCCTGGACGGCATCACGGTGGACATCAGCGAGAAGAACGTGGTTTCGGCCGTGAAGGGCATTGTGGGCGACACGGACATGATCGTCACGGACTTTATGCGCGAGCGCTTCGGCTGCCGCGAGGACCGCACATTGGTGATAGGGGGCCCGTGCCACGCCGAGGAGGTGGCCTTGGGACGCCTGTCGTACCTTACCATCGGATGCCATGACGAGACACGCTGCCGCGACTTCGCCGGCCTGCTGGCAGGCAAGAAGATGCGTACCATCCTGAGCCGGGACGTGAACGGCATCGAATATGCCGCCGTGCTCAAGAACGTGTACGCCATCGCCGCCGGCATAATCAGCGGCATGAAGACGGGCGACAATTTCCTGGCCATGACCGTGTGCAACGCCATCCGCGAGATGGAACGTTTCGTGGACTCCGTGGCTCCGGTGCCCGGCCGCGACATCTGCCGCTCGGCATACCTCGGCGACCTGCTCGTAACAGCCTATTCCAAGTTCAGCCGCAACCACTTCTTCGGCTCCATGATAGGCCGGGGCTACAGCGTCAAGGCCGCGATGATGGAGATGGAGATGGTGGCCGAGGGTTATTACGGCACCCGCTGCATACACCGCATCAACCAGAACGGCCCTAAGGTGGACATGCCCATCCTCAACGCCGTGTACCGCATACTGTACGAGAACGAAAAGCCCTCGCAGGCTATCAAGCCGGCGGCCGCCTCGTTCACGTAAGTTAATAATCGGTAAAAACACGACCCGGAGCGCATTGACACCGTGCCATCGGTGTTATTACTGATACACATTGACATTGAAATTACTATTGTATAAAAAACATAATTATGAGAAGCATTGAATTGAACATCGACGATGCGAAATATTTCGCCGAGAAGGAATACGAGGCACTGGGTGCCGAGGCAACGGCCGCGCTGACCACCCTTGAGGAGGGCACAGGCGCCGGCAACGACTTCCTGGGCTGGCAGAAGCTTCCGAGCGAGATGCCTGCCGAACTGGTGGAGCGCATCGAAAAGACGGCTGCACGTCTGCGTCAGAACTGTGACTACGTGGTATGCGTAGGCATCGGCGGCTCCTATCTCGGCGCCAAGGCCGTGAACTCCGCACTGGCCGACAACTTCGAGTTCTACTATGCACCGAATCCCGGCGAGCCCAAGGTGCTGTACGCCGGCCAGAACATCAGCGAGGACTATACCGCACAGCTGGAGAAGCTGCTGACAGGCAAGCGTTTCGGCATCATCGTGATCTCCAAGTCCGGAACGACCACCGAGCCGGCCATCGCCTTCCGCATCCTGAAGGAGAAGCTGGAGAAGGAGCAGGGCAAGGAGAAAGCCAAGGACCTGATCGTGGCCATCACCGACGAGAAGAAGGGCGCGCTGCGCACCATGGCCACGAACGAGGGCTTCGAGACATACGTGATTCCCGACAACGTGGGCGGACGTTTCTCAGTGCTGACCCCCGTAGGCTTGCTGCCCATCGCCGTAGCCGGCCACGACATCAAGCTGCTGCTGAAGGGCGCCGCCGACATGGAGAACACCACCCTGCACGCATCGCCCTCCAACCCCGCGCTGACATACGCACGCCTGCGCAACGCATTGTACCGCAGCGGCAAGAAGATCGAATTGCTCGTCAACTTCGACCCGCGTCTGCACTACTTCTCGGAGTGGTGGAAGCAGCTGTACGGCGAGAGCGAGGGTAAGGACGGCAAGGGCATCTTCCCCGCAAGCGTAGACTTCACCACCGACCTGCACTCCATGGGACAGTGGATTCAGCAGGGCGAGCGCAGCATCTTCGAGACCGTGATATCCGTGGCCAAGCCCAGCGTGGAGCGTCGCATCCCCGAGGACAAGGAGAACCTGGACGGCATCAACTACCTGGCCGGCAAGCGCATCGACGAGGTGAACAAGATGGCCGAGCTCGGCACCAAGATGGCTCATGTGGACGGCGGTGTGCCCAACATCCGCATCGAAATCGAGCAAGTGGACGAGTACAGCCTCGGACAGCTGATCTACTTCTTCGAGAAGGCCTGCGGCATCAGCGGCTATATGCTGGGTGTCAATCCCTTCAACCAGCCCGGCGTGGAGTTCTACAAGTCCAACATGTTCAAGCTGCTGAAGAAACCCGGCTACTGCTAAGACGCGCGGCTGTTGCTAAGACGCGCGGGAGGCGAGGGCGGAGCTGAAGCTCCGGGCCGAAACCAACCCACACGACACAAAGCAAAAGCAACACAATAAGAAACACAATAAGAAACACAATAAGAAAGCCTCGGAGCTGCGCGCTCCGAGGCTTTTTTTATTTCGGGATTAATCGGGATTCAATCGGGATTAATCGGGATTAATCGGGATTAATCGGGATTCAATCAGGATTCAATCGGGATCAATCGGGATGCAACCTGCGCGATTAGCGCGACAGCTTCAGCACCATGTCGTTGCGGGCGTTGTAGAAGCCGAGTGAACCGTCGGCCAGACGGCCGTAGCCGGTGACGGTGGGGAGCAGGCGCGACAGCGCTTCCTCGGTGCTCATGTCGGGACATGCCATGCGTGTGGACATCGCGTCGCCGAACGAAATGGCGGTGTAGTCGGTGGTGAAGTCACCCGACAGATTGTTGCAGCCGGTCTCGCAGAAGTATTTGCCGTTCCTGTCGAACGTCATGGTGCGCGGTTCGTCGGCGGTCTGCTTCACGTCCTTGCCGTCAAGTTCGGTGATGCGCCATTTGCCTTCCAGCGTGGCGATGGAATAGTCCTGGTATCCCTTGCGGAGCACCATCACCTTGTTGCCGCCGCAGGTCAGGGCCACTTCGTTGGCCTTGCGCAGACCCACATAGCCGGTGGTGTTCTCCAGCGCACGCTTCATGGCGTCCTCGGTGCTCATGTCGGGACATGCCATCATGGTGGAGGCAACTTTACCGAAAGTCAGGTTGCCTGCCGGGAGATCCTTGTTGAAGCTGCACATCAGCCGGTTGCAGCCTGTGGTGGCCACAGCCCTGCCGTTCACCACGTCAAACGACATCGTGGGACCCTGGCCGTCGGCTCCAGGCGTCACCGCATTGCCGTTGACACTTATCACGTTCCATTTGCCCGACAGACCGCCCAGGTCGATGGTCCGGGTGCTGCAGCTCGTCGTCAACATCAGCGCGCACAGCGCCATTCCGATTGTTATACTCTTTTTCATTTTTTTCTGGATTTTATGTGTTCTTTATTGTGTGTTCTCTAATAAGACAATGCAACTCCGCAAAAGGTTGAATCGGGGCATGAAAAAAGAGAAGCGACCGAAGCCGCCTCTCCTTATATCTAATAAGTTATGATTTCCGATTACTGGATGTACGACAGGTTGAGACCTGTGAACTCCATGTCGTTCTGTGCGCGCTTCAGCAGCGACGGGTCGAGCTTGACGGCCTGCTTCAGATTCTGGATGGCGCTGTTCTGCGAGCCGGTGCGTGCTGCGGTCACGGCCTTCAGATAGTATGTGGTGGCGTTGGGAGCCTTGATGTCTTCCAGAATCTTGTTGGCTGCGGTGTAGTTCTTGGCCAGGATGTTTGCGACGGCGGCGTTGTTGGTCTTGGCGTCGCCGAAGGCGTTGAGAGCCTTCTGCAGGTCGCCCTGGTTCAGATAGTACGTACCCATGGCGTCGGCGCTCTCGGGCACGCCTGCGGCTGCGCCGAAGTATTCGTTAGCCTTGCTCATGTCGTTGTTGATCATGGCTACCAGACCCATGTTCATCATCGGCTCCTTGGCCTTGGAATTGATGCGCAGTGCCTGCTGCCAGTTGGCTGCGGCGCCGCTGTAGTCGCCGGCAACATACTGGGTGTTACCCAGGTTGTTGAACGCGCGGTAGTCCTCGGGATGAAGCTCGGCGGTGCGGTTGTACACCTCCATCTTCTTCATGTTGTCGTTG
Organism: uncultured Porphyromonadaceae bacterium; assembly: GCA_902468245.1. GTDB lineage: Bacteria > Bacteroidota > Bacteroidia > Bacteroidales > Muribaculaceae > Lepagella. The sequence goes on from CABQXY010000016.1 coordinate 194,568, forward strand.
GTGAGAGTGGCGATGTACAGCATCTCGTCAACGGTCAGCTTCTGAGGATCGTTGTTGAACAGGTTGACAAGTTCCTGGTCGGACTTGCCGATGGTGTTGATGGTGGCCATCACGCGGCTGTAACGCAGCTGGGGCAGAATCTGGTCGGCCAGTTCATCGAATACCGACGACAGGTTGCGGATCTCACGCTCGCGGTCCTGGGGATCGGGATACATGCGCAGCACGGACAGAATCAGGTCCTTGTCCTGGATGTTGCTTTTCTCCACCAGTTTCTCGAAGCCTTCCCAGTCCTCGGGAGTGAAGCTGGAGGTAAGCTCGCCGAATTCGGTGATGCGGTCCTTCTTCAGCTGGTTCTCCATATAGCTGGTGGTGTTCTTCTCGCGCTTCTCAGCCAGGCTGGTGTTGAACTCCAGCGAGCCTTCGGGGCTGGCGAACGAGTTGATGGTGATGCCGGCGATTTCCTGGTTGGCGGCCTTGTTTGCTTCCATCAGCTTCTTGTTCAGGTCGATGTAGTCGGCCTTGTCAGTCTGGTTGTTGCGGATGTTGGCCTGGTTGATCAGGAAGTGAATGTCGGCACTGTATTTCTCAGTGATCACTTTCTGGAAGTTGTCCTTGGCCACGGCGGGAGTCACGCTCTTGCCGTTGGCCAGCGTGGAAGTGGCGATCACGCCGTAACCCACCTTGACGCGAGGCAGCTTGTAGGTCTTGCCTTTCTGGTCGACGTTAAAATCCAGATACAGGTCGGAATGAGCCATCTCGGGACGGTAGGGAATGGTGAAGGGAATGGTCACCATGCCGCCGTTGACGTAGCTTACCTCCTGGCCGTTGGCGCGGACATCCTCGCCCTGGAACACAACGGGAGTGGCCGTGGCCTCGCTTGTGGCGCCTGCGGCCGTCCACTGCAGCACGGGCACTGCCGTTACCTTGGCGTTCTTAACCATGAATTTGGCGGGAATCGAGCCCTTGATGGTGCCGGGCACATTCTGTCCGACCGTCTCCAACGGTGTCGGAACCGTCGTGAAGTAATCACTCTGGAACTGCTGTAGCTTCTTGCTGCAACCCCCTGCTACCAGGGCGCATCCTACTGCAGCCACCATTAATACACTTTTGTTCATAGACTATGATTTGTTTTAAACGTTCTGTCAATTCTTCTATCGTCCGCCTGTTGCGTCACGCTCCATGCAATGCCTGCTTTGAGCGTCGTTTTCCCCTTTTTTAACTTATATACACTAAGGGATGGTAAAGATACAGAAAATTCACGAACCGACAAAATCAAACATACCCTTAAGCCAAAAATTCTTGCCATCTATCGTGTGACAATATCGATTCATTAAGTTTTTGTTAAATTACGGGTGGGTGAAGTGCCGGAAAATTAATTTTGTTAATTTTGCGACATGGAAACACGTAATGTCAAAATATTGGTTGTCGACGACGAGGATGGAATCCGCGAGGGTCTGTGCGAGTATCTTAGCCTGGAGGGTTACGAGGCGGATGGCGCGGCAAGCGCCGAGGAGGCTCTGGCCAAAGGTATCGGAGGCTACGGGCTGCTTCTCCTTGACGTGATGATGGAGGGCAGGGACGGCTTCGAGCTGGCGCGCCGCCTCAAGCAGAATCCCGACACTGCCGGCATTCCCATCATATTCCTTACGGCCAAGGACACCGACGACGATATGGTGGCGGGGCTGAGACTCGGCGCCGACGACTATATTCCAAAACCGTTCTCGATGAAGAACGTCATAGCGCGCATCGAGGCGGTGACACGCAGGAGTTTACGCAAATCCAAGGTCTCTGAGAATGTGCTGTGCGACCGCGTCACGCTGTCCTGCACTGTAGACGGCAACGTGGTGAAGCTTCCGCGCAAGGAATTCGAGATCCTTGCGCTGCTGCTCGACAACCCGGGCCGCATCTTTACGCGCGAGGAATTGATGAAACGTATATGGCCGGAGAACGTGGTGGTGGTGGACCGGTCGGTCGACGTGCACATCACGCGCATCAGGTCGAAAATCGCACCTTACGGCAAACATATAGTGTCCCGCTCGGGATATGGCTATGGCTGGCAGGACTGACACCCGGTTTTCTTTTCAGCTGCGCATATTGCTGTTGCTGTTAGGATCGTGCTGGCTGTTGGCGGCCACGTTCATGGTGTTCCAGTATCACAGGGAGAAGGAGTACAAGACGGGGATGATGAACACGCGCCTCCAGATGCACAACGCGCGCCTTATGGACGACCTGCGCAAAGGGGAACCGATCGGGGACATAGTGGGACGCATCAGCAGTCCGACCGAAAACCTGCGCGTCACCCTGATAGGACGCGACGGCAAGGTGATATACGACAGCAACGGCCCGACACCCACATCCGACCACAACACGCGGCCGGAGGTGCGCGCCGCCCGCGTCAAGGGTGAGGGATACGCCATTGAACGTGTGTCGGAGGAGGACAACACCACCTATTTCTATTCCGCGTTATCAGGCGACGACGGCATGGTGATACGCTCGGCGGCTCCATATACCCACACACTCGTGGAGTTTCTGGCCATAGACCGCACCATCCTGTTCATAATGGGTGGCCTGACCCTGATCATCAGCATCATCGGTCTGCTGGCCACACATAAGATTACCGTAAGCATACGCCAACTGAACCAGTTTGCCGAAAAGGCCGGCAACGGCGACAGGATATACGAGGGCTATTCGTTTCCGCACGACGAGCTGGGCAACATAGCCGCCAACATAGTGAAGATATACGTGCAGCGCGACCAGCAGCACCGCGAGACCATCCGGCTTGAGCAGGACAAGGCGCGGCTAAAGAAACAGCTGACCAACAACATAAACCATGAGCTGAAAACACCGGTGGCCTCCATCCTGGTAAGCCTGGACCTGCTGGACGACCATCCCGACCTGCCGGAAGCCAAGAGACGTGAGCTACTGGCACGGATACGCGGCAATGCCGACCGGCTGAGCGCGTTGCTGAAGGATGTATCCACCATCACGCGCATGGAGGACGGCCGGGGAATGATAGACAAGAAGCGCATCGACCTCACGGCCCTGATAAACGGAATAGTCGAGGAGGCGCGGCCACGCACCGATATGCACATATATGTCAATATGCCCCGGCTATGGATCAACGGCGACCGTATGCTGCTGGAATCAATATTCCACAACCTGATAGACAACGCCATAGCCTATAGCGGCGGCACCGAGATACACATCAGTGCCGATGACTCGGGCAATTTCAAGGTATGGGACAACGGCAAAGGGATAGACGCCAGGCATCTGCCCCATATATTCGAACGCTTTTACCGCGTTGACGACGGCCGCGCCCGTTCGGCGGGGGGCACAGGTCTCGGCCTCTCCATCGTGAAGAATGCCGTGGCCGTACATGGCGGCTCAATCCGGGCCATCAGCACCAAAGGCCTGCTGTTCGAATTCAACCTCGCCTGCTCAAATCAGAGTATCTGACTCTTTATATTACCATCCTGCAGATAGACCTTTGCGGTCTTTCGGGCTGGAATCTTAACCTTGCCGCTGATAGGCTTGCCGTTCGATATTATCGTCACTTCGGGAGCTGACTTGCGGCCGGCATTATTAGTGATATATGCAACCGATGAATCCTTCGTATCCTGAACGGCCGTGAGTTTCGTGCCTTTGACAAATACGCGCAGTTCATCGGCCAATGAATTGTTCTGCTGTTCTTTTATCGTGGCCGATGAGGCGTTGTCGGTGATTTTAGTGTTAACCGAGAACACAGGAGCCATACCGTCGATGCTGATTCCGTCTAATTCAGCGAGGGTCGTACCCTTGAAATTGGACGCCAACAGATAGTACACGCCATCGGGATCGGGAACGATGGTTCCGTTCCAGCCCTGCGGCAACTTGTCGGTAAGCGAGATGGTCTTCCGCTTCATCATGCGGGTCATGGCCGCGTCTACGTTGGTATAATAGTTGACGTTTCGGCGGTCAACCACATCGCCGGCCTTGACATCGCGCTGTCTGTCGGAATAGAGGGTGTAGAGCCTGGAGGTCAGGATTGAGTTGTTGTCAGCCCGGTCGCCGAAACCCATACCCTTGTTGCCGGGAGCGGTGAAACCAAGCTCACCGTCGATGTTGACCCATTCGGAAGGGATGTCGACGAATGTCTTGCCGTCCGATACGTTGCCTTCTTCATTGCCTTCGTAATAAAGGGTGCGCTTCTCCTTGGTGAAGGGGTCGGTCGAGATGGCCATAAGGCCACCCTTCTCCTTAGATATTGTGGCGTCGTTGTTGGCCGTGACATAGTCCAGATATATCACGGCGTTGCCGGGCGTGGCGTATATCACGAAGCGGTTGTTGAGCGCGCCGCCGTTGGTGTTCAGCTCGCCGTTCATCACGAAGTGGTTCCTGCCGGTCTCGTATATGCCGCTCACGACAGGCACGGCATCGGCGTTCTTGCCGTTCACGTCGTACCAGCCGAGGAAATTGCCATTGTTACCGGATCGGAACGGCACTATTATCTTGTTGTTGTCCGGACGGTGCGAGGCGATGTAGCCGCTGTAATTCTTAAGACCCGCGCTCCATGAGAAGCATACGAATCGTGACGGCGACGAACTGCGTATCACGTTCTGTGCCGGGAAGATGTATGTGTCGCCGTATTTGTCCTGAATTTCCTGCCACGTGGCCGGAGTGACGGAGGCCGTGGGCATCACCTCGTGCATCAGCCATGTCATCATGACGCGGTGCGCCTCCACGCCCATGCGGCGCGAGCCGACGTCGGCACGAAGCAGCCACGATCCGTCGGCCGTAGTCTTCTGACGCGCCTGGATATATTTGTACGCCATGTTCTCCAGGAACAACGCCACCGGAGCCTGCAGGAAACAGGCCATGGTAGAATATGACGTGATCTGGTCGAACAGGAACAGGCTCCAGTCGTTGCCGTTGGGCATGGCCAGTTCGCCGTCGGCCAGCGCCAGGCGGTTCAGCACCCGGTCCATCACATTCTGATTGTTGTGCATCAGGGCGTTCGACTTCCATTTCTCGGTTCCCTTCAATTCCTTTTGGAACAGCTTCAGACCTAAGGCGGCCTCGCCGAGTTCCTGCATCACCACGTTCTGATAGCTGGTATGGAACAGGCTGTGGTTCTGCAGCGTCCAGTCGTCGAACAGGTTCTGTCCGCGATATAGGTCGGCCACGGTCTTGTTGTCATACTCCGGATCTATCACTGTGTGATCCGAAGCGTCGTCGGGATGCGAATAGCTGTTGATAGCGAACTCGCGCATACGCTCGAACCACTGCGGCGCCTTGGCATTGTCCGGAAACAGACCTAAGGCCACGGCCAACACGTCTGCTTCCCAACCGTTCTCCTCGGCCTTTGTGTCGCCGTTGTAGCCGGTGGGAATAGCGCGCTCCAGCTCGTAGTTACATTCAGCCTCAAGCAGCTTTTCTATGGCATTCTTCTGATCAGCGGTCAACGTGTCCCACTGGAAGAATGCCGAATAGGCCACCGACATGGCCCAGAGCGACGATTCCCACTGCGAGTCGTTTTTAGCGGTGGAACCCCAGTAAGAGTTATTCTTGCAGGCATAAAGCCTGTTGGCCTTGTGTGTGGAATAGGCATAGTTCAGCGAACGCGCAGCCCAATCCCTGAGGTTATCCCACGTTATGCCATCGGGCAGCGAGACTTTGCCCTGAGCGTATTTCACCAAGAAGGCGCAGATCATCGAGAAGTCGGCATTATGACGCACGCCCTGCTCGTTATTGCCCATTGTATTCTCGCCCCTGAACACGCCCAACGGCGCGCCGGCCGAATTTTTATCGGAAATTTCCAGCCAATTGTCGCGCATATACGGCGCGAAGTCAGCCAGCATCTGCAGCAGATGGTCCTTCATCTGCGGCTCAGCCACGAACTCATGCGTGATCCTCCCCTCCGTCGGACTCTCTATCACCTCCCTTTCCGCGGCATGTGTCGTTGTACCTCCGACCAGCAACAGAATACCTATACCTATACCTAATACAGCATATTTTACCATCCCTTACTATCCCTTTTACTATCCCTAATTTCGACTACTACCCGGTTTTTATATTCTAAAATATACAATACCAATTCTACGAGTCCTCTATATATTTAACTAAATACATTCAAAAACGGTCGAATCAAGACCCTTTTCGGTCGGATTAATCACAAAGCAACCATTTAAGTCCCATCCTCTCTATGGTTTTTTCTTCTTCATTTCAACGAGAAGTCTTCCCAGATTGCGGAGCTGTTGTTCCTGATAATTATTTCTTATACAAGGGAGACTATACCTCTATGTTAAGAATTCTACCAAGTGTTGTATCTCGATAAGTCTGGAATATATTCAGTCGAATAGGCTTGTATTCCTCAAGACTTTTTATATATTCAAGTTCGAATACGAGGCGAGGATCATTGTCATTGCTTGATGTTTGCACCTCTGATTTCTTCCCGATTCTAGCAACCTTTATGAGGTAAATGTCTTTTACACCTTTACCTTTTATATATGGCATAAAGTAATATAGCTTGTTGAGAGCTATAGTCGATGGAAAGGATTTAGTCTTTCCGGTATAGTATAGTTTCTCAACGCCACCATCAAGGAAATAATCCTGATTGTCAGCCTTCACGAATCCAATTAACAGATGTTTGGATTCATTCATTGTAATTGTTTTTTTACGCTGATTCCTTACCAAATCGGTAGAAAGCCCATCAAATAGACCAAGGTCAAGAGTTGGAGTATTATTTCTTTTAGTTTCGATTGGATGTTTAGAAACAGGGGCTTCACCGTATATAAAACGAAATAATGATTTACCTATTTCCTTTACAACACCGCATACAAGAGCATTACCCATCAAAAATGCGCGCCGACTATCCGAAACCTCAGAATGGTATGTGTGATTGTCCGGGAACATGTTTAAACGTTCCAGTTCAAGAGGAATAAGTCTTCTGTATCGTCCCGACGGCGTCTTTATGACATGTTTAAACCGAGAAGGTGCAGCGCCTCCTTCCCCGGTTATGATAGTACGTGATGGTCCATCTGTTGAATCAGGAAATGCCATAGGACCCTCTGAAAAAGTATATTCATAGCCCTCTTTAGATACCCTATTGATTTTTTTTGCTCCTTTTTCGTATTCCCATCTGGGCAATTCTGTTTCCGAAATGAAGAATTCATCAGGTACCATAGACTCATCGACAAGACATCCACCTAATGTCATTGCAGGCCCATCATAGTCAGCTACAGTGTCAACCGACCATACTTTACGTTCATGCATAGTACCGGCAGTTCCGAATGGACTATCTTTGCCAGACTTGTTAAATGAGTCGGATACTGTCTTTATGTCACCTTTTATCTGAAATGAGGAAATTGTGCTATCCTTCATTGTGAAAGGAAACGCTTTTGCTAGAATCCCATCATATAATGTCCACCCTTTAATATCGTCAAGCTGTTGAGAAATAGCAGACTTGTCCAAAAAACCAACAATATAGGTTCTGCGTCGTCTTTGTGGCATTCCATAATCGGCAGCGTTTATTACACGCCACTCCACGGTATAACCAAGGTCTGCCAAGGAAGCTAAAATAATGGCGAAATCGCGACCGCGTTGTTTGGCTGGCGATCCTAATAGGCGGTCCACATTTTCAAAAAATATATATTCGGGACGCTTATCTCCCTTCTCTTTTAGTATGCGATAAATCTGCCACCAAAGCACTCCCTTTTTACCTTCTATACCCCCCGAGCGGCTTAATGTAGATGCTACTGAATAATCCTGACAAGGAAATCCACCTACCAACAGGTCATGATCAGGAATGTCATCGGTCGGAACAGTATTTATATCCTTATTAGAGTGCCCTTCCTGTCCAAATCTAGCTGCATAAACCAATGAAGCATCTTGACGCACTGTTGATGGTTCCCATTGATTACTCCAAACTGTCTTAAAAACGTCAGACGCGCCTTCAAGACCGATGCGGAATCCCCCGACTCCAGCAAACAGTTCAACTACTCGTATATTGCCTATATTCTTTTTATTTGCAGACATCTGTATGATTCAACTTTTAGTGCTCACCTTTTATATATTTTATAAATATGGCAGGCTTTTCAATTTATGAGTAATGTATGATCCCTTAAGCCAAAAGAACTGCGGTAGCATTTTTATACCGTTTACCTTTTCCGTTTTTGACTTCTCAGATGAATCTGCTGCTCCACCTCGAAAGAAAACTGTGTACTCAGAACTTTTCGGCAAATTAGGAGCTCCCTTGTATCCTCCGCTCTTATTTATTATCTTTTCTCCAGTCTTTTCACTTATTATGTATTCCCATTTTAAAGTATCAGTATATACAAGATTACGAGAATCCTCCCACATCTTTTTAACATCATTCTCTATAAATTCATCATCAAATGCAAATCTCTTGAAACCCTCAAAAACAGTTTTTGAAGGATTTGTACTATCGTATTCGCAAAAAATGGGAAATAAGAAGCTGTGTTCATTAAAATATGTGTATACATCCGATTCTTCAAATTCAACATCACGATCCAACCATTCATCGAAATCTACTGAGGAAAGTTTCATATCCTCTGTCCTATTCCAGTTAGGTGTTATCGTTATTGTTTTTGCAATAATACCGGCTTTTTGGAAATCAAGAATCTGGTTGAGACGCTTACAGCCTGCTCCAAACATTTTAAGTATACATTTAGAAGCGAAATCCTTAGTGGAAATATCTAAATCTATACCAAGAAGTTCTTTGAGTTCAGCTAAAGTCTTACCTCCATATGTCTGAGAAAGCTGATGACATTTTTTATCAAGTTCAGCGAAACTGGAAAAAGATTCCGTAAGGTTGATTTCTGAACGGGTCTTATTGAAGTGTCCACGTACAATAACATCAACCAAAGTTCTTTTTAAGCGATATCTAGGACGTTGATATGAACCGGATGAACGTTTCTTAAATCCTGGTACCAGTTCAATGAGCATTAATTGAGGTCGAAGTATATGTGTGAATCCCACAAGATGCTCATCTCTTTGCACACTATCGGAATACACATCATACACAGACTTTATATGGTCCCTTACTATCTCCCAATCACTACGCAGTTGAGCTATTTCGTTGTCAGTAAATTTATTATAGCAGTATCCGACTATAGGAAAGTCTTTATAACCCGAAGCGGACACAACCCCATAAGATTTATATTCGTAGAAAACGATTAACAACCTTTCTGACTTCTCCCAAAAGTGAGAGGTAAAAAAATCAGTCTGATAAGTAGGATGAAATGTTACACCAGTGATACTGATTCCTTCTTTGGCAGTAAACATATGAGAATACTTACTCCACGGAAGATTTTTAACTTTATCAAATTCTACTTTTGGTACGCGTACTCCCGTAGTTTTTAATTCAGTTAATTCTCCGTCAATTTCAATATCACACTCCTGACGACTATCACGCTCGTAGCCGAATACGGACTGTTCTATCACATCTCCTGCAATGCCAGTAATTTTAGAACTTTTTTCAGTACGGTCAAATTGTCTTGAACCCTCAGCATCTACTTCGCCAAGGGTTCTACCTTTTACCTTCTCCAAAAGGTCATGAACAAACTTCCTGCTATATTTTCTATCCTCTGTTACTGCCATTCACCACAAAATTATGAAATGCAAATATAGTTATTTTTCCCGATATTAACGAATCAAAGCTATATCTTAGCTTCAGAAATTAACCAATCAAAAATTATTGAGATAGTTTAGCTAAGAAATACGTGGAACTCGGCCCATCCATAACCGCTCTGCGCCTGTTCATAACCTGTCGATAAGTGGGGATAAAGGTGTTCATAACGTGTGGATAGGTTTTAGATAAGTAGGGGCGGATTTATTTGGATTTTCGGTCAATGCGTTTATATGCAGATTGTTATGAAATATCCAAATAAAAATGACCGGGACTTATCGAATGAATTATTGACAGTTTTATACATACTTTTGGACAGGTTTTGCGCGTTTTCAACAGAAAAGTTATTAACTTTGCAGTTGTAGACAGCCTGTAGATAAAATCTGCATCTCGCTTATACACAAAGAGGAGTGATTTCACAGCCTGTCGATAACCGGGACGAAATATTTCATAACTCATATTTCCAAATTTTTCGCCCGAAAGTTATTGATAGTTACTGACACATACTACTACCTCTATTTTTATTTTTTATATTTTAATTTTTTAAAGAGATAATGGAAGAAGGCGGACGTAAGGAGATAATCGACGAAATAAAGAAACTGTGCAGGGAGAAGCAGGCGCTGATCATGGCGCATTATTATACGCGTCCTGAAATCCAGGAGATAGCTGATTTCATAGGCGATTCGCTGGCGCTGGCCCGTAAGGCGGCCGAGACGGACGCGCGCGTTATAGTGATGTGCGGCGTGCACTTCATGGGCGAGACCGTAAAGATACTGTGTCCCGACAAGCTGGTGCTGGTGCCTGACGAAGCGGCTGGCTGCTCGCTGGCCGACAGCTGTCCGGCTCCGGAACTGGAAGCCTTTATAAAGGAGCATCCCGGACACACCGTGATATCGTATGTCAACACATCGGCCGACGTGAAGGCCCTGACCGACATAGTGGTGACCAGCGGCAACGCCCGCAAGGTGGTGGAGTCGCTGCCGAAGGATGAAAAGATAATATTCGGCCCCGATCGCAACCTGGGCGAATATATAAATTCGGTGACGGGCCGCGAGATGGTGCTGTGGAACGGCGCATGTCACGTGCACGACCGGTTCTCGCTACAGGGTATCATCGACATGAAGAAGGAGCATCCCGGTGCCAAGGTATTGGTGCATCCCGAATGCAGGCGCCCGCTTCAGCTGATAGCCGACAAGGTGGGGTCTACGGCCGCGTTGCTTGATTATGCACGCGACAGCGAGGCACAGGAGTTCATAGTGGTTACGGAAAGCGGCATCCTGTTCGAGATGCAGCGCAAGTGTCCCGACAAGACCTTCCTCCCCGCTCCCGCCGAGGAAGCCGGTTGCAACTGCAACAACTGCGACTACATGAAGCTCAACACGCTGGAGAAGGTGCTGGAGTGCCTGCGCACGGAACAGCCGGCAATCGAGGTTGACGCCGAGGTGGCGCGCAAGGCCATACGTCCTATTGAACGTATGCTGGAACTCAGCAAATAATAAGGATGGACCGCAAGAAGAAAAACATAGTGGAACTGACGCGCATGGGTTGCGACCAGTACCGCGCCATGGAGAAATATCCCCTGGCGGTGCTGGCCGACAACGTGCGGTCAATGTACAACATCGGTTCGCTGTTCCGGGTGTCGGACGCCTTCAAGGTGAATGAGATAATATTGACTGGCATAAGCGGTCGGCCGCCGCATCCCGAAATAAGCAAGACGGCCCTCGGTGCCGAGGAGACGGTGTCCTGGCGGTGGGAGGAGGATTCGGTGGAAAGCGTGAGGCGAATGCGTCAGGATGGCTGGACCGTATGCGTGTTGGAGCAGACGCACAACAGCATCGACCTGGACGACTTCACCGCCGCACCGGGCAAAAAGTATCTTCTTGTAGTAGGCAACGAGGTGAACGGCGTGGACCAGCGCATAGTGGACATGGCCGACATTGTGCTGGAGATACCTCAGTACGGCACCAAGCACTCGCTTAACGTGGCGTCAAGCGCATCGATAGCCATATATTCGATGATCAGAAAATTAGAAGCGTAGGCTCGCCGGCCAGTTCGCGAATGCGTTCCTCCCGGATGTCGCGGAGGGTGACGTCGCGTATCATTATCGAGCAGTTGGCGCGGATACGGATCAGGTTCAGGTCGTTTTCCGCCTCGTGTATCCGACCCGACATATAGCGGGCCTCGGCGCGTATTAGATAGGTTTCCGCCAGACGGAACATATATGTCAGATCGGTGTCGGACTGTGCGCGGCGTTTGTAATACAGGGGGTCGGTGTCCGATCCGAGCTTATATCTTATATCGGAATCGTCATTTACTCCCTTCACCTTCCGGAGATTGGCAAAAGTGCTGCTGTCATATTCATCCATGTTCAGTTCAGGCCATCGTTCAATATGGATCAAGCCTATGCGTTCAATGTTTTCGTTCATTATCATGCTTTGGGCATCGAACAGGTCCCATACGGGATTGGATGCGTATCCGTTTTCAGGCTCGGGATGTTTGAAACGGGAATGTGTTATCAACGACAGGTTGGAATAGGAAATAAGGAGTGTGGCCTGTATTTCGGCCTTGTGCCAGCACTCGGAGGCGAGATAAGCCTTGGCCAGAAGATGTCTGGCCGCCTGGCGGTGGTGGATGTCGTCGGCTGCGGCATCGCGCATATCCGGAAGCGCCCAGAGCAGGGACTGGAGCGAGTCGCACAATATGGAGTCGCCCGGAAGGAACGGCCGGTGGGATATGCCACGGTGCATAAGGGAGTCAAAATAAACGATTGCGCGATATTCTGCGGGAGCCGGAATCGCTTTCGGCTCCTGATTGGATTGCGGTTCGGTGGAAATGGAATCGCATCCGGCCATCAATATGACGTATATCGCGGTCATCAGGACTGCGAAAATAGCTGTATAAGGCGGTCGATGTTTCATAAGCCGCGGTATTGGCATCAGGTATTAGACGCCTCAAAGATAATGAAATTTCAGTGCATATTTTTATTATGATTGATTTTAACACAATCTTTTAACTTTATACAAATTTGTGAGGTTGTTGTAAGGAACTTCACAGAGTAAAAGAGGCGGGTCTCAGCGACTTGCCTCTTTTCATTACAATTAGGATGAATCAACGTCTTCTATGCTGGATAATCTATATTATAGACTGAATAAAAGTTTGTGAACCACCCTGTTTATTACTTTTGCCATACTCTCGTGGTATGGCAAAAGTAATAACTAAGGTAAATAGGACTCTCTAATCATACATAGCAAGCGTCAGTCTATAGTGTCTTTTTCATACCAGGCCAAGTGTCCGCACCTGTGGAGGTCTTGTACTGCGACGCCACGGATGGCTGGACAAATTGTCATGGTTTTACAAGGATAATTGACATTAATTGATAATTATCTTTGTTATGGTGGCAAAATTAGTAATATTATTTTAAATTGCAAACAAAATGAAATAAAAAATTAAAAAACTTAATAAAAAATCTCGGATTTTCGCAAGAATCCGAGATTTTTGACTATAATTCACCGAAAATCCCCGTCTCGGCTTCCGAAACGAGGATTATGATGCCTGTATTTGAGCTTGGGCTTTACCGGTTCTCCTTAACAATTGTCAATATTATATATGGTAGATGATGAAAAATTACATAAAGTGTCTTTAAGTTATATTTTTTTCTACATAAAGACAGTTTATGTAATATTTTATAACGAATAAATCCCCGTCTCAGGGTGTGAAACGGGGATTTTGATATGGTGTGAATGAGACTATATCAGTCTTCCTTGGGAGCCTGGTCTATGAGGTCGAGGAACTGGTCGAGTTTCGGAGTGATGATTATTTCGGTGCGGCGGTTACGCTGTTTACCCACTTCGGAGTCGTTGTCGGCGATAGGATTGAATTCGCCGCGGCCGGCTGCCGACAGACGCGAGGGATTGATGCCGAAATCGTTCTGCAGGCACTGCACCACGGAGCTGGCGCGGAGAGCCGAGAGATCCCAGTTGTTGCGGATGTTGGTGCGCGAGATAGGCACATTGTCGGTGTTGCCCTCCACCAGTACGTCATAGTCGGAATAATCCTTGATGATTTTGGCTATCTTGGAGAGAGTCTCCATGGCGCGGTCGGAGATCTCGTAGCTGCCCGATTTGAACAGCATGTTGTCGGCCAGCGAGATGTAAACCACACCTTTCAGCACCTTTACGTCCACATCCTTCAGCTCGTCGTTGGTCAGCGAGCGGGTCAGCTTGTTGGTCAGGGCTATGTTCAGCGAGTCGCTTTTGGACTTGGCCGAGATAAGCTCCTTGATGTACTTGTTGGAAGCGTTGATTTCGTCCACCAGTTTGGCGATGTTCACGTTGCCCTGCTGGTTGTTGGCCATGCTCTGGTCCAGGGTGGACTTCATGTCGGCCAGCGACTTTTTCAGTTCCTCGTTCTGCTTCTTGAGGTCGGAAATGACATACGTCATTGATTTTGATTTGGTGTTGCATTCCAGCAGACCGTCGCGTGTGGTCTGATACTCGGCCTGCAGCTCGGCGTACTTCTTGTTGGTGACGCAGCTGCCCAGCGACAGTGTCAGCGCACCCAACAATCCCAGTGCTAATATTTTCTTCATATATGTAATGTATTGTAATTTCTATATAAATAACGGCTAAACAGTAAATTATTATTAAGAAAACTCTAAAAGTAAACATACTCTAAGTTTTATCGAGACAGGTAACTATGTATACATTGAATAATAGTTATAATTGTAGATTTTACCAATGTATACATTGAAAAATTGACAAAATTGTAAATTTTATACATGTATATATGGAAAAATAATAAAATTAATTGCTTTAGCGAATATAAATAGGTATATTTGCAAATGGTTAGCAAAGGCCATATAATAAAAATGGATATAATAGTCAGGAAAACCTATCTGTCGCATATCATTGCCCATCTTAACAAGGGAATGATGATATTTCTTGTGGGGCAAAGGCGCGTTGGTAAAAGTTTCATGCTTCGCCAGTTGCACGGTTGGCTTGAACAGAATAGACCGGAGTGTACAGTTGTATATGTGAATAAGGAACTTCTTGATTTCAGTCATATCACCAATGCAAGGGAACTTTACGATTATGTGGTTCCACAATTGACAGCAGGAAGGGAGAACTATCTGCTGATAGATGAAGTTCAGGACATTGAAGGCTATGAGGATGCGTTGCGCAGTCTACATGCCGAGGATTTGTGTCAGATTGTGGCCACAGGAAGTAACGCTTATATATTTTCATCGGAATTAAGCACTCGGCTTGGAGGCCGGTATGTGGAAATTCCCGTATACGGGCTAAGTTACCGTGAATTTATTGAGTTCCATGGATTGCAGGATTCTGATGAGACATTGCTCGATTATCTGAGAGTAGGGGGACTCCCGGGACTCAGACTTTACAATATAAATGACGAGATAGAAGTAAGGGATTATCTGCAGGGAGTATATGATACCATCATGATGCGTGACGTGATAATGCGCGAGCAAATAAGAAATGTCGCGTTCATGAGCAATCTTTCAAGATTCATTGCTGACAATATAGGAAAATTGATTTCTGTCAACAGTATTGTCAAATTTATGAAATCGCAAGGCGAAAAGATTTCAGAGGCGGTGACTTCAACTTATATAAGTCATCTAAACAAGGCACTTGTAATAAATCAGGTGTCCCGTTATGACCTCCATGGAAAAAAACTGTTTGAACTTATCTACAAGTATTATTTCGCCGATTTGGGATTGCGTAATTATTTATGTGGATTCAGAGTGCGTACCAGTATAGAGAAACTGATGGAGAATGCTGTATATCTGCAATTGTTGATGCAGAGTTACAACGTCAATGTAGGCATACTTCGTGCCGGCGAGATTGATTTTGTAGCGACAAAGGGCTCCAGAACCATCTATATTCAGGTTACGTACTTACTGGCTACGGAAGAAACAGTAAAGAGAGAATTCGGAAACCTTGCCGCCATAAACGACAATTATCCTAAATATGTGGTATCCATGGATCCCGTAAGCGGAGAATTGGCCGAATATCCCGGCATTCAGCATGTGCATCTGCGCCAATTTCTTAAAATGGACCTTTGAAAGACAGAAAGTAAAGCATGGAGGAGAAAAAGAGTATTCCGTATTTATTGGAATTTCCGAAGATAGAGGACCGGCGGGGGAATCTGTCGTTTATCGAGGGCGGGGGACACGTGCCGTTCGACATAAAGCGCGTGTACTATATATATGACGTGCCGGCGGGCGAAAGCCGCGGCGGCCATGCCCATAAGCATCTGGAACAGGTGTTGTTCGCCGTGTCCGGAAGTTTCACCATAGAACTGACGGACGGCAAGAGGAAGATGCGTTTTTTCATGAACCGTCCGTGGCAGGGCCTTTATGTTCCGCCGGGTTACTGGAGGACACTCGAGGATTTTTCGTCCGGTGCGGTATGTATGGTGCTTGCTTCAGACCATTATGATCCGGAGGATTATATATATGATTATACTGAATTCCTGAAATATAAAGGTATAGCGTCAGATGATACTGTTCAATGACCTTAAGAAAGTGACGGAGCTTCACGGTGCGGAAATAAACGAGGCCGTGACACGCGCCGTGAATTCGGGATGGTATCTGCATGGCCGTGAGACAGAGGCTTTCGAGCAGGCATACGCCCGGTACATAGGCACGGAACATGCCATTGGAGTGGCCAACGGACTCGATGCCCTTAGGCTCATATTCAGGGCATTGATTGAACTTGGACGCCTCAGGCCCGGCGACGAGGTCATTGTGCCGGCCAACACATACATTGCGTCTATATTGGCTGTATCGGAATTCGGTCTGACTCCCGTGCTGGTGGAGCCGGATCCCGTGACCATGCAATTAGACGGAAACCTTCTGAAAAACACGATAACTCCCCGCACCCGCGCCATTCTGTTGGTGCATCTGTATGGTCAGTGTGCATACACGCCTGTTATAGAAGAAGTGTGTCAAAGTCACGGATTGATGCTGATAGAGGACAACGCGCAGGCGCACGGATGTATGTATAACGGACGTCGTACCGGAAGCCTCGGACTGGCCGCGGCGCATAGTTTCTATCCGGGCAAGAATCTCGGCGCGCTCGGCGACGGCGGGGCCGTAACGACTGATGACGTAGAACTTGCCGAGACCATCCGATCGCTCGGAAACTACGGCTCACAGCGCAAGTATGTGTTCAAGTACAAGGGATACAATTCGCGTCTTGACGAGATCCAGGCCTCGGTGCTGAACGTGAAACTGAAATACATAGACGCCGATAACGAACATCGTCGCCGGCTGGCCAAGATATATTTTGACAATATAAGGAATCCGCACGTCACTTTCCCCTATTGGAGCGGAGGCGACGACCATGTGTTTCATATATTCGCCATACGTTCGCAGTGGCGCGACAAACTGCAGGAGTATCTTACCAAACAGGGTGTTCAGACGTTGATACATTATCCCATACCACCGCACCGTCAGGAATGCTATAAGGAATGGAACACAATGAGTTTCCCGATTACGGAACGGATACACGCCGAGGAACTGTCGTTGCCGATGTCGGCGGCCATGACGCTGGAAGAAGCCCTGACCGTAGCAAGGATTATAAATGATTTTAAGCCATGAACCAAGATAAAGGAGACAAGAGGTTATTTCTACTGGATGCGTACGCGCTGATATTCAGGGCATATTATGCCTTGATACGTATGCCGCGCATCACGCAGAGCGGATTCAACACCTCGGCTGTGTTCGGATTCGTAAATACGCTTGAGGAAGTGCTGCGCAAGGAGAAACCCACGCATATAGCCGTATGTTTCGATCCACAGGGGCCCACGTTCCGCAAGGAAGCCAGCAGCGAATACAAGTCGGAACGTGCCGCGATGCCAGAGGACATCAGGCTTTCCGTGCCTTATATCAAGGATATAATCCGCGCCTACAACATCCCTGTGGTGGAGGTGGCCGGATTCGAGGCCGACGACGTGATCGGCACCCTGTCGTCAATGGCTGAAAAGGAGGGTTACACCACATATATGATGAGCCCCGACAAGGATTTCGGTCAGTTGGTGACGCCCCGTATCATTCAGTATAAGCCATCCTACCGCGGCCAGGACTTTGAATTGCGCGGTCCGGAGGAGGTGTGTCAGCGATACGGGCTGCAGAACACCGGCCAGGTGATAGACCTGCTGGCGCTGATGGGCGACAAGGTGGACAACATACCCGGCTGTCCCGGCGTTGGCGAAAAGACCGCCGTAAAACTGATACAGGATTTCGGTTCGGTCGAGAATCTATTGGCCAATACCGACAAACTGAAAGGTGCGCTTCAGAAAAAAATTGTCGAAAATACCCGTCAGATAGAATTCTCCAAGTTTCTTGCCACGATACGGCGCGACGTGCCTGTGGAGGTGACTCCGGCCGACCTGGAACGCAAGCCGGAGGACAAGGCGAAGCTGATGGAGATATTCAAGGAACTGGAATTCAAACAGCTTGCCGACCGTGTGTCGCGCCGCATAGACGCTGACAGAAACGCCGTGGAGCCTAAGTCCAATACAGGAGGCTTCCCTA
The DNA here is from genome assembly GCA_902468245.1 of uncultured Porphyromonadaceae bacterium. Taxonomy (GTDB): domain Bacteria; phylum Bacteroidota; class Bacteroidia; order Bacteroidales; family Muribaculaceae; genus Lepagella. Next base: position 212,747 of record CABQXY010000016.1, read on the forward strand.
CCTCGCTGTTTGACGATATGCCTCCTTTAGACGCTCAGGTTGTTGAGGAGGCACCGAAAGCTTTGGATAAGGCCGGTGTGGATTACCGATTGGTGGACAACGGAACAGAACTGGATGCACTGCGCCGTGCGCTGGACGGCAAGGCACGCGTAGGACTGTTCTTGGTGTCGGAAGGCGAGAACGATATGTCGTGCGTATGGCGTGGCACGGCTGTTGCCGTGGAAAAGGGTAAGGCATACTACATACCGGCCGATTATGACGAAGGCACGGCATTGATATTGGACGTGATGTCGATGCCTGCAATGGAGAAAGTGACGGTTGCTGCCAAGCGCGACATGGTCATTGCTTCGCGTAGACGTGGCGACGATGTCGAATCATTGACCGCCTTCTACGACCTTGCATTGGCTCACTATGTATTGCAGCCCGAGATGCGTCACGGACTCGAGGCGCTGGCCTCGACATACCTTAATTACGATATGCAGCCCTATCCCGGACTGACCACATCGTCGAAACGTGGAACCAAGACACAGCAGGGCGCCGGCGTTCCAAACGATGTGATGAGTGAATGGGCCTGCGAGGCGGCGGACATATCGTTGCAACTTTACGAACCCCTTTCGGAGGAGGTGAAAAAGTCCGGAATGGATGCGTTGCTGAGAGATCTGGAGTTCCCGTTGGTACCCGTGCTGGCAAGCATGGAGCTGACCGGCGTCAGAATAGATACCAAGGCCTTGGACGAGGCGGCGCAGGATATGGAGCAGCGCTTAGCCGAGCTGGAGCAGAAGATATATTCGCTTGCCGGTATGGAGTTCAACATCGGGTCGCCGTCAAAGGTGGGCGAGGTTCTGTTCGATGTATTGCAACTTGACCCCAAGGCGAAAAAAACCAAGACAGGCCAGTATTCCACGGCCGAAGATGTATTGGAGAAGCTTGTGAGCCGTCATCCGGTGGTGCAGCTGATCATGGACTACCGCGCGATGAAGAAGCTGCTGTCCACATATCTTCAGGCATTGCCGGCGGCCATCAATCCGGTTACGGGTAAGGTACACACCAACTATAACCAGACTGTCACGGCCACGGGGCGCATATCTTCAACGGCGCCGAACCTGCAGAACATACCTGTGCGCGAGGCATTGGGCCGCGAGATAAGACGCGCCTTCATTCCCGACGAAGGATGCCTGTTCCTGAGCGCCGACTATTCGCAGATAGAACTGAGGCTGATGGCCGACTTCAGCCATGACCCCATCATGGTCGACGCCTTCCTGCAGGGCGAGGACGTACATGCCATCACCGCCGCCAAGATATTCCATAAGGATGTAAAGGATGTGACCGCCGACGAACGTCGTGCCGCCAAGACTGCCAACTTCGGCATCCTGTACGGCATCAGCGCCTTCGGACTCTCATCGCGTCTCGGCATACCGCGTGCCGAAGCCAAGGATCTGATAGACAATTATTACGAGACATTCCCGACGGTGCGTAAGTTCCAGTCGGACGCGGTGGAGCATGCCCGCGAAAACGGATATGTGGAGACACGCATGGGACGTCGCCGCATGTTGCCCGACATCAATTCCAAGAACCCGACAGTGCGCGGATATGCCGAACGTAACGCCGTGAACGCGCCGCTGCAGGGCACAGCCGCCGATATCATCAAAAAGGCCATGATAGCCATTTACGGCGACATGAGGCAAAAGAAGATGAAGTCGCGCATGATAATGCAGGTGCACGACGAGTTGAACTTCAACGTGGTGCCCGAGGAACTGCCGGAGCTTCAGGAGCTTGTGACTCGCCGCATGGAGGAATCATACCGTGGCCTCGTGCCTCTCACGGCCAGTTCGGGTGTAGCCTCCAACTGGCTGGACGCACACTAATTTTTGAGGGAATCGACAATGAGATTGGCGGCGGTGCTGGCGGCGACGGAGTTGCCGAGGCGCCGCTGCATGTTTTTGTAGCCCTGCGTCATGAACGTCAGCTTAGGGCTGGGCTGCAGCAGCGGCGACAGCTCGCGGGCTATCGAATCGACGGTGCAACGGTCCAGCAACAGTTCCGGTATGATGCTGTTGTTCACTATCAGGTTGGGGAGCGACACGTACTTCACCTTCAGCAGGTGCGACATGATGTTGTACGACAGTCGGCTGCCGTTGGCGCGGTACACCACTACCTGCGGCGTGCCTATCAGTGCCGTCTCCAGCGTGGCCGTTCCGCTCACCACGACGGCGGCACGGGAATACTTCAGTAAGGTGGGCGTAGCGCCGAACACTACCTTAAGACCGGGGTCCTGCGCTATCTCGCGGTAGAATTTCTCCGGCACCGACGGGGCCGCTCCCACGACATACTGGAATTCGGGGAAACGCTTTGCGGCCTCCACCATCAGCGGAAGGTTGTTGCGTATCTCGCCGAGACGCGAGCCGGGCAGCAGGGCGATGATTGGGCGGTCGTCCACAAGTCCCTGACGCTCCATGAAATGCTTTTTCGGCGGCACATGTCCCATGGTATACGCCATCTCCTCGACCGACGGATTGCCCACATAGTCCACGTGATAGCCGTGGCGTGCGTAGAACTCCTCCTCGAACGGCAGGATGGAATACATACGGTCCACGTATTTCTTAATCTTGCGTACGCGCCATTCCTTCCAGGCCCACACCTTGGGCGATATGAAGTAATGTACGGGAATGCCTGATTTCTTGGCATATTCGGCCACCATGAGGTTGAAACCGGGATAGTCCACCAGCACCAGCGCGTCAGGGCGCCATGTACGGAGCAAAGCCTTGGCCTGACGCAGATTGGCCATGATGCGCGGCAGGGCGCGGAGCACCTCGGAGAATCCCATCACGTTCATGCGGTTGTAATGCAGGTCGGGGTTGCGTCTGGCCTCGGCGGTCATGAGGTCTCCTCCGAAAAACCTGAATTCCGCTTCCGGATCGTTTTCGCGTATATGTTTTATAAGATGAGAGGCATGCAGGTCGCCCGATGCCTCGCCGGCTATGAGTACGTATTTCATTGTGTTGTCACGGTTGTGGCTGTGCAACATTATGCAGTTGCGGGCGTTTCTACAATATGAAACACCGCCATATATTATGGACTCTGCTGGGTCTGTTAGGTTTAATCGCAGGTCCCGGAATGCTGACGTCGTGCATCAGCGACGCCATCAGCACGTCGCCCCACGATGTGCTGACCTTCTCGCGCGACACCGTAAGTTTCGATACGGTGTTTACGGGTGTGGGTACCCCTACGGCGCGCCTGATAGTCAGCAACAAGGCCAAGAAAGGAATAAAGATAAGCTCCATACGGTTCAAGGATCCCGACACGCGTTTCCGCCTCAACGTCGACGGCCAGAGCGGTTCGGAATTTTCGGACATCGAGATAATGGCTCGCGATTCAATCTATGTGTTCATAGAATGCAACATCCCGGAAAGCGCGGGCGCGGAACCGTCGTTGACTGAGGATAAGCTGGAATTCGTGACCAATACGGTGACGCAGGATGTGGTGTGTCAGGCGTGGGGCCAGAACGTGACGCGGCTTCGCGGCGTGACCATAGAGGAGGACACCCGCTTTACGGCCGAACGCCCGTACGTGATATTCGATTCGCTGAAAGTGGCGGCCGGAGCCACGCTGACCGTGGACCCGGGTGCCAAGCTGCTGTTCCACGACAAGGCGCTGATGACAGTGGACGGCACGCTTCATGCCATAGGTACTCCGGATAAGAAGATAGACATGCGCGGCGACCGCCTGGACAACGTGCTGCCCGATGTGGAGTACGACATCATGTCGGGCCAATGGAGGGGCGTCAACATTACGGCGGAATCATACGACAACCGGCTTGAATATGTGGACATGCGCAGTACGGAGATAGGGTTGGCGCTCGATTCGTGCGCCAACAGCGACCGCACGAAGCTGACCATGCTCAATTCCTGGTTGCATAATTCGCGTCATAACGTGCTGCAGGCGCAGAACGCCAAAATCAGCGCAACGGGATGCGTATTCTCCGAAGCGGCGGCAGCCACGGTACTGCTGTCGGGCGGCGACGTCAATTTCCTGCAATGCACATTCGCCAACAATTATCTGTTCTCAGCCATCTCGCTGCCGCTGGTCACTCTGATCCACGTGCTGCCTGACGAGGAGAACGACACCGACATGACCAGCCCGCTGATGAAGGCCCGGTTCGACAACTGCATCCTGTACGGCATACCCGACGACCTGAACATAGGCGACTTCACCGGCGCCGACGTGCTGTTCAGGTACTGCTCGTTCAAGTCCAAGGGTGAAAACGACGACAATTTCATAGAGTGTCTGTGGGACACCGACCCGATGTTCCGCACCATACGCGAGGAGTATTATTTCAACTACAGGCTGCAGGACGATTCGCCGGTGATGTCTGCCGGCGATCCCGCGCTGCTCACCCCCGCTTCCATGACAGATATGGACGGCGTGAACCGTCTGGAGTACGGAAATCCCTCGTTAGGAGCCTATCAATACGTGCCTGCGGCTGAAAACTGATATTGTGTTTTTCTCTTGCATAATTGAAATTAAAATTGAAACAAAAGATCGAACACTAAAAACGATCAAATAGGTCTCAATCCGAATCAAATTAATGATTTCATTAATGGTGCTGTCGGAGTTGATGGCAATACACTTTGCTTCGGCATGGTGTTCCTACATGAACTTCATCATACATCTATCAGCGGAAGTTATAAAGATCCTACGGAAATCTTTGGCACCGGCCCAGTTGTTGACAGTATGAACGAAATAAGAAAGGTACTTAATAAACAGGGATTCAACTATGGCAAAAGATTCAACTATGCAGAAATTTTAACTACCCAGGGGAAAATAATACCCTTCAACGCTGCGGCTTTAGGTGGATTGCAGGAAGGGATACGTATGGGAGGGAACAACAAATACATAATAATTAAATAAAAGCCTATTATGAAAATAAAGATTTGTATTTTCCTGATGATGGGTTTTGTTCTGTCCATATATGGCAAGACAGATCCGTATGGTCAAGAAACAGAGCAGAAGGCGGTTAAATTCGCATACGATATTCTGAAGGTATATTATCCTTCAAACGAACTCTGTGTTTCAGATTCTATTTATGATCTTGACTGGGATGCTTACTCAAAAGATGTAAATGACTCGATACGGCAAGAGGTCAAAAATTATAGAATAAACAGGAACTTCGTATGGGAAGATCCGGTTTATTCAAGAGAGTTGTCAGAGTTGTTTGATACAGATACTTGTAAATGTAATAAATATGAAGTTGATTTTTCAGCACCATATAAACACATGATATTGTGCGAGATTATGCCGAAGGACAGAAAGATTGGAATTCAAGGTGCTCCGCGTATATATGATTTCTTATTCAAGTATAACGAAGATGGTGAGATATATTTCGTTTCTAAATATACAGTCCATATAGATTGACTCCTCTAATAGACGAACACATGGCTGTGAACGGGACTCTGGAGATGTCGCGGTTCGAGGGCGGATACTTCGACGAATACGGCAACCCGCACTATTACCTGACGGACTATCAGGGAAACGTGGTCAGAGTGATAGACGAGACCGGTATCGGCACTCAGCCGATGGACTATTACCCATACGGCGAGCCGTGGCAGGAATGGGACTGGGCACTTGCCGACACATATCCGACTTTCAACAAGAACCGGTTCCTGTACGGAGGCAAGGAGAGGATAACGCAGTTCGGCCTGGGCCTGTACAACTTCGAGGCGCGCATGTACCGCGCCCCGCTGGGCCGTTTTTCCACTCCCGACAAGAAAGCCATCGACACCCCCTGGCTGTCTCCTTTCGCCTACTGCGCCTGTAACCCGGTGAACGCAATCGATCCCACCGGAAACAGTACAATGGTAAAACGTGCGGACAACGGCAAGTATGAGGTTTTCGGCGGTGATTTGAATGACAAGGACAGAAATATTTATGTGTATTCACAGGATAAGGACGGTAATTATACTGTGAAAGGAGAGTCAATTGGTGTTACTACCTCTATGACTTCGTTCTACAATAGTGATAGCGGACAATGGGGAGGCACTATTGATCCCGGCGACACCAGTGGGCAAGAGTTCCTTGCGGATATGATGAATAATCCACCAACATTGGATGATTATATAGCGAATGCAGGAAATAATAAACTATATGACTTTAAAGTAACTAATGGTCTTTCTGAGTTTGTTCAAAGAGAAGATTATTATCGAGGAATGCCTGTAGATGTGGATAAAAATGGTCAAACCGTTTATACATCGGCACGGGATGTGGGGAATATTGCTGCGGGATATATGGCGGCCATAAATGGGTTACCTTGGAAAGTGGCTCGTTTCGGCTTCGATGGATATCAATCATATACATCAAAAGCATTTAAAAGAGAAGGGATTTCTACTCGGAATGCGGAACATTATGGATGGGAAATAGGATGGAACAAAACAACCTCGTTCAGAAAAATCGGCAATCTTTTTAATTCAGCGAAATCTTTTATTATAAAAGTACTAAATTGATATGACATCATCAATCCGTCAGTCGTCTCATCAGTTGATTGTTCAAAATTTATAAATGACATGAAAAAAATTATTATACTAATATTTCTTACAAGCATTATAGGATGTACTTTAACAAAGAAAATTCTATATGTAGACTCGATAGACTTGTCTTTCATGATCGAACAATTGGATGGCAATAATAATTATCGCATATATTTAAACAAAGGTTTTTCCGATTCATGCACCAATTATATTGACGTGTGTTATAACTCTACCGATATGCCCTGTATGACCTTATATTTCCCTCATGGGAATTCTGATACTATATATATAAGAGAAGATAGCGGTAAAGTGATACAATTCCAATCCCCAGAGTTCAAGATTGTTATTCCCTCAAAAACAGGAGTAGATTCCATTTCAGATATAAATAAGATCTTTTATCTTGATGACAGAAAGCATGTATATTATTTAACCGATTCTTCCAAGGCAAAAATCCCCTGCATAAAGATAAGGTTTAATCCCAATATGACAGGAATTAATGTCTATGATGAAAAAGACAGATTTAAATATGAATGTCAATAATATATACATAACAACTGGCAAAAGATTAACAAAGGCATTGCCTTATATGGTTGCAAGTAGTATCCTTGCAGCGGTACCTGTTGCAATGTCGGCGGCAAGCAATGACGATGTCAATATACATGACCGTGTGCATACTCACCTCCTGACCGTCGAGGCGACGCCGATCGAGAGGGTGGCGACAGGCGGCGATGCGGTGTGGGACCTGTCGCAGCAGACAAAGGCGGGGATTCCGGCGGCCATCGTGAAGGCGTTCGGCGACACGCTGCTGTCGGAGACTGTGTTGGGTCAGAGGCGATGGTACAGCCTGAAACAGGATTCTTGCCGGCTGATAAAGGAAGAATCACGGTATCATTATCTGTTGCCCGATTCCTTGGCTGAGACATTCACCGTCGCGGTAGCCCCCGACATATCGTCGTCAAAGGCATTGCAGACGGAATCTCCCTATCTTGTTACGGGACTGCACACGCTGACATTCCCCATAATCCGGAGAGGCCGTTGTGTGTCAGACGGTCCGGTAAAGGGACGTCTTGTAGTCGCCGAGGGCGATACCATCGCCGCATACATGACGCGCGAGACGCTAAAATATGCCGAACGGGTATTTCCCGACACCCTGGAGACTATGACGGAAGAGAGGGCGGATACACTTAGACACATAACCGTGACGCGCTGGAGATGGTACACCCACGGCAACGTACCCGTGGCTGTGCAGACTCAAATCCGGGGCGCAGCCGACGGACAGAACGAGACCAGAGCCTTCCTGACGGATTATTCCGAGGACTCGCAATTTCTCTGTGAGGAAGATAAAGAGCGCAAGGATGAAAACCCGGCACAGGGGCCATTCAGGAATGTGGAGGCTACATGGAACAACGGACAGATACATATCGAGCTGGATGCGCCCTGTCCGGTCGAGATTATGTTCGATATGGTTTCCGACACCGGTATCTCGCAACGACGCGCCGTCATCCCGGCCGAAGGCCA
>CABQXY010000017.1:0-65583 GCA_902468245.1 uncultured Porphyromonadaceae bacterium
GCGCAGTATCCCGGAGTGACTCTACACAAATACACCAAAGCTCACGACCGTTTCCTGATAATCGACGAGGAAGTCTACCATATCGGCCATTCGCTGAAAGATCTCGGCAAGAAACTGTTCGCCTTCTCCAAGATGGATGCCATGACAGGCTCGGAACTGTTGGAGAAACTATGAATGTCTGAATATAGAATTATAGGACCTATGATCAGGAAAGCTGAAAACAAGGATATTAATGATGTTCTTAGACTGCTGGTGCAGGTGAATGACGTGCATGCCGAAGTGCGTCCCGATCTGTTTATCAAGGGACATACCAAATACACGGCCACGGAACTTGAAGGTATTTTTGCCGACCCGGCGACTCCCGTCTTTGTGGATGTCGATGAGGAGGGGTGTGTGCTTGGCTACTGTTTCTGCGTGCTTCAAGACAATACCTCGAGCCGGCATCTGCAACGGATCAGGACTCTTTATATCGACGACCTGTGCATAGATGAGACTGCCCGTGGCAAAGGCGTCGGCAGGCGTCTGTATGAACATGCAAAGGAATACGCCCGTATGCAAGGCTGCCATAATCTGACCCTCAACGTATGGGCGGGCAACGAAACGGCCCTGGGCTTCTACCGCCGCATGGGGCTCGTCACCCAGAAAACAACCCTTGAGACCATACTGTAAATCAGCCTCTATTTTTGTCACCGCTCCTAAGTCATTAGTCATACGTTCCTAAGTAATCCATTCCTTAGCATCCGTTCCTTAGTCATACGCCCCATTAAAAAATTTGTTAAAAATTTGGAGAATACCGGTATTTATTATAATTTTGTACTGAGTTCAATTTTGAACTGATTTATAATATGGAATCGAGACGCACCGAATTGATGAGACAACTTCTGGACGCCGGCATAAGACCGTCGGCCCAGAGGATTGCCATTATGGAATACATCTCGGCTTGCGAATGCCATCCCACGGCCGACGAGGTGTATTCGGCATTAGTGCGCGAACATCCCACATTGTCACGCACTACCGTATTCAGCTGTTTGAAATTGCTCGCGGAAAAAGGATTGTTGAACGACATAGACATTTCGGCCGAATCAACAAGATACGATTCCGCTCACAGACAGCCGCATGCGCATTTCATGTGTCGCGAATGCCACAGAATCTACGACATCCCGTTCGACCTTGGGATACTGCCGGCGCCCGCTGATTTTGAGTGCGACAACGTAAACGTATTTTTCAAGGGGCGATGTCCCGAATGTCTGAAAAAACTTGAAGACAACCAGAAATGTAAGTGAATTGTCATTTGCTACTTTACACAGAGTATAAAAAACACAAATAAAAAACAAGAAACTAATGAAAGACCTGAAAGGAACAAAAACAGAGAAGAACCTGATGGACGCTTTTGCCGGCGAATCGATGGCCCGCAACAAGTACACCTATTTCGCATCGAAGGCACGCAAGGATGGCTACGAGCAGATAGCGGCCATCTTTGAGGAAACGGCCAACAACGAGAAGGAACATGCCAAACTGTGGTTCAAGCTGCTGAACGGCGGCGAGATCTCAGACACGATGGACAATCTTCGTGCCGCAGCCGAAGGCGAGAACTATGAGTGGACCGACATGTATGCCAAGATGGCTGAGGAAGCCGATGCAGAAGGGTTCACCGAAATCGCACATCGTTTCCGCGCTGTCGCAGCCATCGAAAAGCATCACGAGGAGCGTTACCGTCGTCTGCTTCAGAACATAGAGGAGGGTATCGTTTTCTCGCGCGAAGGCGACACCGTATGGATTTGCCGCAACTGCGGACACCTGCACATCGGCAAGAAAGCTCCCGAGGTATGCCCGGTATGCCATCACAAGCGCAGCTTCTTTGAAATAGAAGCCAAGAACTATTGATTCCGGGAAACCGACACCCACATACCTACAATCGGCATGTATACGAATTGCTCCGTGTACATGCCGATTTTTTATATCACGGTAAATCCCCGCCAGGTCAATTCCCCCGGTCTACGCCTGTCGATTGTCAGTACCAACCTATAAAATCCGGCATGATTGGCTCTGCCCTGAAAATCCGCGTCAATAACCTGGCGCTTTGGAAATTTTGCCGAAAATCTCTAACTTTGCATCCCGTTATCCAACCACATTCCGTATGGCGCCCAATGCACAGTATCAAATATCAAGAATCATTCCGGGCTTCGACCTGTTGCGCTTTCCGCTTATAGTTGGCGTAGTGATGATTCATTGCAATTATCTGCAGTACCTTGACCCGCCCCTCTCCGGACCGGACACAAGCGTGTTCGTATTATTCCACACAATATTCAAACGCTATATCCTCGATCTTTGCGTGCCGGCCTTCTTTGTCATATCCGGATACCTGTTTTTCAGGGAAGGACCCGTGATGTCGTGGTCCGGATATAAGTCCAAACTGAAACGTCGGGTCAAGACACTGCTTGTACCCTACCTTATGTGGAACTTCATCGGATTCATCCTGTTTTTGATAAAGCACCGTCCCATGGACATCGACATCATCAGGTTACTGACAGGATTCATCTGCCAGCTGCCCGGCGACCCTTTCCCTTACGATTTCCCCATGTGGTTCATCCGCAACCTCATTATAATCGATGTCTGTTCGCCCCTTGTTTCAGTCATGCTGCGCCTGCTGAAAGGGGCCGCGCCACTGTTGCCGTTTATACTGTGTGTGGCAGTTCCCATGCTTTCGCCGGGCATCGACCCTCTCGTAGTGCTCCCGAACAGCCTTTACTTCACGCTCGGAGCAACTCTGGCCTGCTTCGGCCGCAAACTGTTAGTAGCCCGTTCGTGGCCGGCAGCCTCTGTCGGATACCTTGCAGGCTGCACCGCATGCATATCGGGCATAGGCGACACGTCCCCATTCATAGCCGATACTCTTTATCTGATCACCTCTATTTTCGGTGTTCTCTTAATGCTTTTGCTCGGCATCATCGTTGCCGATGGCGGCCGCAGGCAGATTCCCCGCTTTCTCGCCGGGTCCACATTCTTCCTGTACGGATTCCACGGCCTCTTTTGCGTAATAACCTGCAAGGCCGTCACTAAAATGATAAGGCCGGTCAACAACGCTCTTTGCTTCACCGATTATTTTCTTATCTTCTTAATAATATTCACCATCTCAATTCTCGCCTACGCAGTGTTACGCCGTCTCTCCCCCGGGTTTATGACCCTTCTGACCGGCGCCCGGTCCGTATCACCCGCGTCTCATGTATGACAGAAACATTCCCTACACCCCTGTATGTTGCATCTTGACAAATTCCGCAACGGAATTCACTATGTCGTGCCGTTGCTGATCATGACCGTGGCCGGATTCACGTTCAACACCTCGGAACTGATACCGGTGGCGTTGCTCAGCGACATCGGCGCGGACTTAGGCGTAAGCGAGGCCAGGACCGGCCTGCTGATTACGGTCTACGCCTGGGTCGTGGCATTGCTGTCACTGCCGCTGATGCTGCTCTTTGCCCGAATGCCTTACCGCAAGCTGATGCTCGGCATCATCGCGGTGTTCATCATCTCGCACGTATTCTCCACGCTGGCCGGAAGCTACGGTATGCTGATGGCCTCGCGTATCGGCGTGGCCCTGACGCACTGCATATTCTGGTCCATCGCACCGGCCATGGCCGTGGCCGTGGCACCGCCCGATAAACGAGCTACCGCCCTTAGCGTACTCGTGGCCGGCGGTGGCATCGCACTGATAGTGGGACTCCCCATCGGTCGCCTCATAGGTCTTGTGGCCGGATGGCGCACCGCCTTCGGCTCAATCGGCATACTCGCCACCATGCTGTTTCTGCTGATGTGGCTGTTCTACCCCAACGTGCGGCGCGAGGCCGATACAGTGTCGCGCAAGCAGCTGATTCGCGACATGCTGCATTGCCCGCAACTGCTGATGATTTACCTGATTATCGGGGTAATCGTCACTGGCCATTATACCGGTTACAGTTACATAGAGCCGTTCTTAGGACAGATTGCCGGATTCAGCGAATCGGGCATCACATGGACACTGACCCTGTTCGGCGTGGCCGGACTGCTCGCCAGTTTTATTGCCGGCGAAGGCTACACCCGTCATTCGCGCGCCATCATCACGGCGTCATGTCTCGGCATACCGTTGATGCTGCTGTTGCTGCGACCGGCGGCTGACTTCAGCCCTATACTGTTAGCCACGCTGTGCGTACCCTGGGGAATGTCGCTGACGGTGCTGAACATCGCCATGCAGAACGACATAGTGCGCCTGTTCCCCAATGATTCGGCCGTGCCGATGAGCCTGTATTCCGGCATCTTCAACCTCGGCATCGGAGCCGGTGCCTTGGTGGGCGGCATTGCCACAAACCATAGCCTGCTCGGTCAGATCGGTTATATAGGCGGTGCCATAGCGATATGCGCCGCCCTCTACTGCCTGTTGATGTACATTCCCGCACGGCGCCGAGCCTTGTCCTGAATTGTTTTGCTTATAAAAAAACTATCTATGACTGATCTAAATTCTGAATTGATGGCACATCTCCGCGCCAAACATGAGGCCGGAGATCCGGTGAAGGTACTGTTCGTATGTTTAGGCAACATCTGCCGATCGCCGGCTGCCGAGGGGCTGATGGAGGCGGTCGTGTCCGCTCACGACGATTCCGGCAACTGGGTGATAGATTCGGCCGGTACGGGCGACTACCACATCGGCGACCTCCCCGACCGACGTATGCGTGCCCACGCGGCAAAGCGCGGCTATGACCTGACGCACCGTTGCCGTCAGATATCGATGTCCGACTTCTTCGACTTCGACCTCATCATCGGCATGGACGAGTCCAACCTGCGCAACCTGCGCCGACTCGCCCCAACCGTAGAGGCGGAACAAAAAATAATGCCGATGTCGGCCTTTTTCGACGACACCCGGCATTATGATTATGTCCCCGACCCCTATTACGAAGGGGCCGAGGGCTTTGAACTTGTACTGGATCTGCTTCAGGCAGCCACCCGAAACCTATACGCGGCGATTATCGCCCGTCCGGCTTAATCAGGCGCGTTGGGTTCCACAGGAAGGTGGCCGTATCAAGCGCATTGGTTGTATCAGGCGGTTTGGTTCCGGGTGCGGGCTTTAGCTCGCACGCGGTCTATCACTCGCCGGCCGGAGCCAGCTGCACGGTGAAGTGGCGCATCAGCGGGGCTTCCCACGTGATTTTCACGCCGCGCGTTATCTCGTTGCGGCGGTCGTAAACATTCTTCAGGGCAGCGGCCACCACATTCATGTGGTTGTCGGTATACGTGCGGCGCGGTATGGCCAGACGCAGCAGGTCGAGGCCGCCGAAGCGGTTCTCGCGCGTCACGGGGTCGCGGTCGGCCAGGATGTAGCCGATCTCGCAGCCACGTATGCCGGCCTCGAGGTACAGCTCTACGGTAAGCGTCTGTGCCGGAAATTCCTCCTTCGGCACGTTGGTCAGAATCTTCGATGCGTCCACGAATATGGCGTGGCCTCCGGCGGGACGCTGATACGGGATGCCGTATTCATCGAGTTTTTTGGCCAGGTATTCCACCTGATGGATGCGCGTGTGCAGGTTCTCGAACTCCGTGTTCTCGTCCAGACCCACGGCCAGGGCCTCCATGTCGCGGCCGTTCATGCCGCCGTATGTCAGATAGCCCTCGAACGGAATGGCGAAGCGCTGTGCGCCCTCGGCCCAGTCCTGATGGCGGGTGGCGAAGAAGCCGCCCATGTTCACGATGGCGTCCTTCTTGGCCGACATGGTCATGCCGTCGGCCAGCGCGAACATCTCGCGCACTATCTCCTTGATGGTCTTGTCGGCGTAACCCTCCTCGCGAGTCTTGATGAAATATGCGTTCTCGGCAAAGCGGGCAGAGTCGAGTATGACGCGCAGGCCGTGACGGTCGGCCAATTCGCGCACGGCGCGGAGGTTGGCCATCGACACAGGCTGTCCGCCGGCTGTATTGTTGGTGATGGTCACGATGATGAACGGCACGCGCCCCTTGTTGTCGGTCACGGCCTTCTCCAGCTTGTCGATGTCCACGTTGCCCTTGAAGGGGTGCTCCAGCTGGGTGTCGCGGGCCTCGTCGATGGTGCAGTCCACGGCAAACGCCTTACGGCTCTCGATGTGGCCCTTGGTGGTGTCGAAATGCGAGTTGCCCGGCACCACGTCACCGGCTTTCACGAGTGCGCTGAACACCACGTTCTCGGCGGCACGGCCCTGATGAGTCGGGATCACCATCGGGAAACCGGTGATGCGCTCTATGGTGTCCTTCATCCTGAAGAACGAGCGGGCGCCGGCATAGCTCTCGTCGCCCATCATCATGGCGCTCCACTGGCGGTCGCTCATGGCGCCCGTGCCGGAGTCCGTCAGAAGGTCGATATAGACCTGTTCGGCCGGAAGTTGAAACACATTGTAATGCGCTGCCTTGATCCATTCTTCACGCTCCTTGCGCGTGCTGGTGCGGATGGGTTCAACCATCTTGATTCGCCACGATTCGGCAAAAGGTAATTCCATGATATTTTATTTTTTAGGTTAATCTAATTTGTTAAGGCTGATGGCACAGCCATATCGCTTGCTTTCAACCGCAAATATACAAAGAATATTCCGATAAAACAAAATATTCGACAGCAAGGATGCCTGATATTTGGCAACATCATGGAATTCTCCTAAATTTGCGATACCAAGAGTATGTTTACCATCTTATATGAACAATCCGTTTGACTACATACCGGACAGGGAGTGCGACGTGGCGTTCCGGGAGTTGTGCCGTAGGCTGGATGCGCGGAAGGAGAGCGGCCGGGCCGATGACGTCAACTTCATGCGCGAGTTGGAGGCGGGCAAGATGTTAGGTGTGCTCATCGCGGCTGGCGCCGACGGCGTGCGCCACACGCTGTATGCTTTCTCGGGGCAGTTGGGTCATGGCGGATTCCATTATCCGGGATTCGTCGGGCCGGTGTTCGACTACCTGCAGCCCGACGGCCATTTCAAGACCCACGAACGGGACATCTCTCGTCAGAACCGTGACATAGCCCGGTTCGAGACCGAAAGTCTCCGCCCCATCAAGACGGAATACGAGCGTGTCCGCAACGCCCTTGATGCCGAGGTATCGGCATCGCGCGACAGGTACCGCGAATCGAAGGCTGTGCGCGACGCACGACGAAAGACCGGCAACGTCAGCGAGGCCGAACTTGCGGCCATGATTCGCCAAAGCCAGTTTGAGAAGGCGGAACTGCACCGACTCAAGAAGCGTGTCGCGGCTCAGCTTGAACCGTATGCCGCGCGGCTTAAGGAGGCGGAGGCACAGCTTACGGCCATGAAGGAGAAGCGGCGCGCCGACTCGGAGGCGTTGCAGCAGTGGCTGTTCACCAATTTCCGGCTGCTAAACGCCCGCGGCGAAAGCCGGAGCCTGAGCGAAATCTTTGCCGACACGCCGATGCGCATACCGCCGTCGGGCGCGGGCGAATGTTGCGCTCCTAAACTCCTGCAGGCGGCTTATCTGCAGGGATGGCAGCCCGTGGCTATGGCCGAGTACTGGTACGGCCGAGGCAAGGAGGGAGAGGTGCGCATTCACGGACGGCATTACCCGGCATGTCGCGGAAAGTGCCGACCGGTATTGGGCTGGATGCTGCAAGGACTCGACATCGAGCCGCCGCTTGACTGCGACTGCGAGGTCGCCGCAATGCGTGAGTCGGAAATCATATTTGAAAGCCAATGGTTCTGCGTGGTCGATAAACCGGCCGGCATGCTTTCGGTGCCGGGCAAAGGAGCGGCTTTATCCGTCCAGCAGTGGCTGGAGGCGAAATATGGTCCTGACCGTGACGTTAAGGTGGTTCACAGGCTGGATCAGGACACGTCCGGTCTGCTGATGGCAGCTTTCGGTCCTAAAGCGTATAAAGCGTTGCAGTTCATGTTCGCCTCCCGCCAGGTGAAGAAAACGTATATAGCCGACTTGGAAGGCGACTATCAGTCGCTGGGCATTCCGCAAAAAGGGCGCATAGAGTTGCCGTTGTCGCCCGACTGGCTGGACCGTCCGCGCCAGCGCGTGGACCTTGACAACGGCAAGAATGCCGTGACTGATTATGAATTCCTGTCCGTTTCCGACGGTCATAGCCGCATTATGTTTCATCCCCTGACCGGCCGCACGCACCAGCTGCGCGTACACGCCGCCTCGGAAGCCGCCCTCGGCATGCCCATCGTCGGCGACCGCCTCTACGGCCACGGCAATGCTTGCTCCCTCAATAGCGATCGCCTCCACCTCCACGCCATGACCCTGGAATTCACCTCCCCCTTCGACCGCCGCCCCTGCCGTTTCGATTCCCCGCTACCCTTTTGAAGTCCGGGATTTTTTGTAACTTTGCATTCTCAATTTCAATAATTCAAAAATAACGCATTAGCAGTATGAAGAAATTTTACGCAATTACCCTGTGCTGTCTGGTCGCACTGTCGGCCAGCGCCGACGGCGTCCGCTTCAAGGCAGGCCACGCCAAGAAAGGCATGAAGAAGTTGGCCCGCACCGAGGCCGCAACTCCCGTATGGCGCCCCGTGAGCCAGACCGACTATATGCACGACGGCGAGGACTGGATGGAAATGGGCACGGTCAACTTCAAGTACGATGTCCGCGGCAACTGCACCGAGGAACTGATGGACGAAGACGGCTTCCTGTCCAAGACCGTCACCACCTACGATGAGTTCAACCAGCCCGTGACCCGAACCGACTCCGAAAGCGAGGACGGCGAAACGTGGACCGACACTTCCAAGACCACGTATAAATACGACACGAAGGTCCATGATTTCTACACCGAACGCATGGGCTACGACTGGGATGAGGAGTGGGTAGCAAACTACAAATGCGAGACCAACACCATCACCCGCAACGCTGACGGAAACATCACCGAAATCGTCAAGTCGCTGCCGTTAGACGGCAAGTTCCATCCCGCTTACAAGTCGGAATGGAAATACGGCCAGGACGGCAAAGCCAACGAGTATTATTACTATACGATGGGTCAGAACAACGAGTGGGAGCTCGACGACGACATCTCGTATCGCGACATCGTATGGGAAAAGACCGACGGCCAGATGACCATCTACGGCGACATGCTCGAGCTGGTAGAAGGCGCCAACCTGATGAAATCGGCCGTAGTGTATTATGGCGACGAGCCTGACGGCCACTACCTGGTGGAATGGAGCAACAACGACCGGGACTTCCTGATCAAGGAGACCACCAACGACATCAACGAAATCGGACGGACCACCCGCATGGAAGTGCTGGATGCCAACGGCTCGATGCGCTTCACCGTCACCGAATACTTCGACGAGGAAGGCAACATCACTACCGAACCTGTCTACATCAGCGTTCAGGAAGCCACTATGGACGAGCATGGCAACATGGTTGCATTCACCGCGAAAGAGACTATGGATGGAGTCGAAGAACTGGTAGACGGCCAGAAATTCACTTACACTTACGATGCCGACGGCAATGTGACCGAAGCGGTCTCCGAGCAGTATGATTACGAAACGGAGGAATACTACCTGTCCGACCGCACGGTCTACGGTGAATACATCAACGTGGCATCATCCGGCATTCAGTGCATTCAGACAGTCAAGGACACGGCATGGACTGTCCGCGGCGACGAGGTTACGGCAACGGCATCAGGTCTGAACGGACTGTCGGTCTACAACATGCAGGGCGTATGCGTGAAACGTGCTGCCGCCGACACCGCATCGGCCACCGTCAGCCTGACCGACCTGGCGGCCGGCATCTACATCATCCGTGCCGACGGCACCGGCGCCACCTACCGCCTCATCAAGCACTGATTCAAAAGACAATCAATCGCTTACACACCGATTGGCAGGCTTCCACAGCTTGCCAATCTTTTTTATATGCGGATTTCTTTGTAATTTTGCAGTATGTTTTCCAAAGACTTACCCTATAACTCAAAATTCAGCTTCTCAAAAATCCAATCGTTCGTATGGCAGCATCTGCTGCTGCTCTGTGCCCTCTATCTTATGACGCTCGGCGTGGTGCTGTGCATCAAGTCCTGCCTCGGCAGCAGCGTCATCTCCTCCCCTCCTTTCGTATTCTCGCTCGCCGGCGACATAGGCAAGGCTCCGACACTGACCGTAGGGTCGTACACCATCATCATGAACTTCGTGCTTGTGGCTTGCCAGATCCTGGTGCTGCGCCGGCGCTTCGAACTCGTCCAGCTGTTTCAGTTGGTGGTCGGTTTCGTGTTCGGATGGCTTATCGACCTGAACATGGCCATCATGCAACCGCTGACGTGCGATTCGCTGTGGTCCAAAATCTTGACGCAGTTCCTGGGCTGCACCGTGATGGGCATCGGCATATCATTCGAGGTGAAATGCGGCTCCGTCACTATGCCAGGCGAGGGTATATCCATCGCCGTTAGCCGCGTGACCGGCAAACCGTTCCCAGTCGTAAAGATGGTAATAGACACGCTGTTGGTAGTGTTTGCCATCGTGGCCAGCTACGCCTTCTTCGGCCAATGGAAATGGAATGTGATCGGCCCCGGCACCCTGTTCTCGATGATATACGTCGGCTATGTCGTCAAGCTCGTGACGCCGCGCATCGGCTGGTTCGACCGCCTCATGGCCGCCCGCATCCCCTGGAAATACGTCGTCGGTCTCGCCCGCTTCATCAAGCGCGACTGACCACGAGTGATATAGCCTTTTTACCGTGTCGGTACGCGTCTTGGAGAGACTGCGCCACTATTAGAGACTGCGCCAGTATTTTTATATCAGGCGGAAGTGGCGCAAGGCGTTGGCAATGCCGTCGGCGTCGACCGTGTCGGTGACGTAATCGGCATGTGAGCGCACAAGCTCGGAGGCGGTGCCCATGGCCACGCCGATGCCGGCCTTCCGAAGCATCGGCAGGTCGTTCTCGCCGTCGCCGAACGCGATGACGTCCGCAAGGTCCACGCCACGGTATGAGGCATATTCCTGAATGGCCGTTCCCTTGTCGATACCCGACAGGTTGATGTCGGCAAAGATGTCGCACCACCTGGACGCAGCCAGTCCGGGCAACTGAGGCATCACTTCCTTCTCCGTCTCCGGGTCAATAAAGAAACATAGCTGACCGACGGGGCGGCCGGGATAAAGCGAGGTCAGGTCCCTCACGGGCGGCATCCACTCCCCTACTGTGGCCGACATTTCCCGCACGCGCGGTGTTAGGCGGTCTATCACGAATCCCTCGTCCGTCTTGGCCGCTATGGCGAAGTCGTATTTGCGGCCAAGTTCCAGCGACTTTTCAAACAGTTCCTGCGGTATATGGTGCCTCCAGGCCACCGTGCCGTCCTTAAGCACGCATTCCGACCCGTTAAGTCCTATTACGGCCGAATAAGGTAGTCCGGAAATATACGGAGTGTCCGTAGCCCCGCGACCTGTGGCGATGACTATCTCCACTCCGTTGTGGTGCAGGGTGTCTATCGCCTCCCGCGCCGATTCCGGTATGCTGTGCTTCTCGAAGCTCACCAGCGTCCCGTCTATATCAAAAAATGCAATCTTCATAATCCAAATCTTTACATATCCGAAGGTGACAATACCGATAATGTGCGGGAATATGAGGCAAGGTGCTTGTTGACGGCAAGAAAAGCCGACACCTTCTCCTGCAGCAGGCCTTCTTTATAACGCGAGGGTGTACGCTTCACCTCTATAAAGTCAATCTTCTTTTCGATGTCATCGGATGCGATTATGTCAATTTCATTAGTGCCTTTTCTATCCCACCAGCCTCCGATGCGCGTGTAAGATTCCGACTCAGCCAATTTCTCGCGGAAATAACGCTCAAGCATTAAGCCCGAAAATGTCGGATAATCCCTCTTTATCAGTTCCCTGAGTTTGGGATACGCCCCGATTTCAAGCATATAGCCATATTTGAAAACGAACCTGAACCAGAACGTCAGGAAATTATCGCTTATGGCATATTGCAGATTCTTTGCGGCCGAAGTCTGATAAATAGGCAACCGTTTGGTTATCAGTCCATAGTCATCCTCAAGTTTTGTAAGGTATCCTCCCACCTCCTTACCCACGACCGTCTCTATTTCCGCCCTGGACGTATGGCCGCCGGCTATGGCCGACAGTATCGAGAAATATGTGCCATATTCCTTCTTGAACTCGCCCAACAGCATCACCCGTCCTTCTTCGGTGAACGGCGATCCGTCACGCACCATCACGTCGATCATTTCGTCTGGAGTGCAGGCTTCGTTCTCCATAAACAGTTCCACATACTTCGCCACGCCGCCGGTAAAAGAATATAATCCCAACAGATCCTCGGACGTATACGACGGATGGTAATACGCCAGGATGTCCTTCAATACTGACGTAGCGAAAGGCTTAAGCCGTATCATGTTGGTTTCGCGTTGATACAGAGGCTGCTCCTTGTCTCTAAACAGTCGGTTCATCATCGAATTTATCGAACCTCCCACTATCAGGTTCATCTTCGATTTTTCCTTACCCAAATCCCATATCATCTGCATGTCGCTGAATATAGATGGATTCACTAACGAAAAATCCTGGAATTCATCGATAAACAGAGTAAGCGGACGTTCCTGCGACAATCGCATCAGATATCGGAATATATCGGCGAAAGACGCCGTATCCCCCAGCACCGCCATGCCTGTTTTTGCCTCTATCTCATGGATAAAGCCCTGACACAGGTCTTTTTCCGCTTTTCGCGACACGAAGAAATATAAGAACAGGTCCTTTTCGGCATCAGATTCTTCTTCGGTACCTACGGCATGAAGCACAAGGGTGGTCTTGCCTATACGCCGCCGACCGGTTATAACCGTAAAACGCGCACTTTTATGGGACTTCTCGCGAATCTCGCGCAGCATCCTTATCTCCTTTTCTCTGTCAAAAAACTTCATAACATCTACCTATATCAATGTTTTGTCACATCATCCGGCCCGTAGTATCGAACAGCCGAAACAGCCGTTTCCGAAACCATGGTTTCCGAAACCGCGGTTTCGCATCTGCGAAATTAATCAAAAAGTATTTAAATTCCAAATATGTTATCAACATGTCCAAAACTGACGCTACCGGACGCCGACTGGAGGGGCGACGTCCACGTCGCCCGTGAGTTGACGACGTGGACGTCGTCATTCCAGTCCGTACGCGGCAGGGACAGCTCTGTCCGCATCCTCTGTCAATTCTATTCACAGAGACAACAAGGGCCGTCCGATTATATCCACGGACGGCCCCTTATATTAAGGTTTATTCAGGATGTCTTACTTCACTATCACCTTGACGGTGTGGCCGTTTACGGAAACCAGATATACTCCGGCCGTAACGTTCACGGTCTCGTTGGCGGCGGGCGTAGCATTGGTGTAGATCACCATGCCGTTGGGCGTCGCTACCGACAGTTTGCCTTCTGCTCCGTCAATGTGGATGGCGTCGGAAGTAGTGTAGACGCGTGCGCCTCCGGCCAGTACGTCGCTGAGGCCGCTGATCTCCTTGACCTGAACGGTGGACTTGTTCGACAGGTCGCTCGTGCCTTCCTTGTAAAGAGCCACCACATGATAGGTGTGCGAGCCTTCGGCGGGAGCCACATGCCTGAATCCGGTGGATGTCAGCATCGTTTCGTTCAGTTTCTTGCCGTCGCAGTAAACGTCATAACCCTCCAGCTCGGCGCCGTTGCCTACCTGGGCGAAGGTGATGTCGTCGATGAAGATGGCCGATACTGCAGCCTGCACGTAACGGATGGCAAAATACTGTGCGCCTTCGGGAACGTCGAAGCTATACTGCGTGTAGGTGTCGGCCAGGGTGATGGGCTCGCCTACGCGGACGAAGTCCTCCTTCTCCTTGCCGGTGGTGGAATACAGCACCTCGATCACATGGCTGCCCCACAGCGAGCTGCCGAAGTTGCCGAACGCCCAGAACGAAACGGTCTGTGCCGTGCCGTTTAGCAGCGGCGATATCAGCCAGTCGTCGTTGACCTCGTCGTCAGACTGTGCGTCAACCGGGAATGCCGCGAAGCACTTGCTGCCCGAATGGGTGAAGTTGCGTTCCTCGTTGATATTCTCCCATACGATGAATGCCGACGGCTCGCCCAGTCCGGGGAACTGGTCGCCTACTATGGGATATGTCGTCAGACCGTCGCCGTCGATAAACGACCAGCGGCCAGCGCGGTTGACGCTGAACGGCACGTACTTCTCGCAGTCGTCGGTCATGGCGGCCGTCACGTCGGGTGCGTTCCATGTCAGCACCACGTCCTTCTCCTCCTGAACGCCGTTCAGATCCTTGACGGCCGGCAGGCGCGACTCAAGCACCTCCACCTCCACTACCTCGCTCTTGTTGTTGAAGTTCAGCTGATCCTTGCCATATACGATGTTGAAGTGGTAGTCCTGCGTCCTGTCCCAGAACAGACCCGTGGTCTGCTTGAAGCTTACCGCTCCGTTCTCGCCGGCCTTGACCGATACGGGATCGCTTTCGGCCACCTTCTCGTTGTTGCGATAGAGTTCCACCACGAACGCGTCGGCATTCTCATATCCGATGTTGCGGAAATTGGCGTTGAGGATGTTGTCCTCGCCCGGCTCAAGCATCGGGGCCTCCATTTCAAGAGCCATCATGTCATGGTCGGCAAACTGACGGATCTGTATGTCGTCTATCAGGAAATACTTGTCGTTCTGCTTGTACATACCTGCAAACTCCACATGCAGACCGGGCTGAACGGTCTGACCGCGGTATTTGTCGAGCGAGACGGTGATGATGTGCCATCCGGGAGTGCTGAAATCATTGGTGGAAATCGGCGAGCTCAACGCCACGTCGCCCTCGTAAGGATCATGCAGGATGGGATAGAATATATATTCATCGCGGGTCTTGCCCTCCTCCTCGGGCTGAACGTAGAACCGGAATGAGAACGCCGAAAGGTCGCTGTCGTCCACATTGACCTTGCCGGTATAGAAATTGGTCTTGGCACCCTCGAATACGGAACGCTCCGTGCCGAACTGGGGATCGAACGAAACGGGCCATGCGAACGCGTATCCGTCACCGTCGGGAGTCTCTATTCCGAATGCCTCCGCACTCTTGGGATCAAGCACCGACCATTCGGGATACCATGACCCCCACCACTGGCCTCCGCTCGTCTCGTATCCCCAGTTCACGGAAATCTGGCCGTTCTCGAAGATGGGCATCTTGTATGGCGTGCCCACGGGGATGGTGATGGACTGCGCGTAACTTGCCGGATCGTAGCGATAGGAGCCTACCGTATTGTAGCCCGCATCCGTTACGGAGTAGACGGTGCAGTAGCAGTTGGCCTGATAGCCGTCGTTCACGGCCTTGAAGGTAAGCTCGGTGGTGGTGCCGGGATGGAACTCGTCGCCCACATAGTACTGCCCGTTGAGGATAACGGTATATTTGATAAGCGAAGGATCGATCTCACGCCCCTTGACGTCGGTGGTGGCGGGCGTCCACTTGAGGTTGATGACGCCGGTCTCAGGCTCGCTGATGACCAGGTCGGTCACTTTCGCGCCGAAATCCACGCCGGTCACTGCGGAGCCTGTCACATACTTGCCGGCACCGTTGCTGTTGTAGGCCGTCACCTTATAGTTATAGGTGCCACGTGCCGGGCAGTTGTCCTCGAACGTGTAAGTCTCGCCGAAGGTGGGACTGCGGAACGTCTTGACAACCTGACCGTCGCGCTCGATCTCGATTTTGGACATGGCCGTAAGTTTCTGGCCCTGCATGTCTACCGTAGGAGCCTTGAAGCTGACCGTCACGTCGGTCGAGCCGTCATAGCGGAAACCGTCGAAGCTGAGGTCGGTCACCGTTCCGGGTCCGTAAGTGGAATATGGAGCCTCGATCTCGATGTTGTCTATCTGCAGGAAACGCTTGTAAGCCGCCGATTTGGCATGGAATGCTATATAGTATTCTCCCGCTTCGTCCACGGTGATCTCCTTGGACAGAACAACCGGTTTGGTCGAGATGGCCTTGACCGATGTCTCGGGAACGAGCGTGGTGGTAAGGTCCTCGATGGCATTGCCACGTCCCATCAGCACCTCCACTTTCTCCTCGTAGCTTGACGCAAAGCCCGATGCCTCGGCATGGAATATGTAGCTCTTGCCCGGTTCCATATAGATGGGGGCTGTGACAAGGTAATGGTTCTTCTTCGAGGTGCTATACACCTGTGCCGCGCCATTGCCTGTTCTGGTATCCTCATAGCGGAACCATACGTTCTGGGTGCTGTTGCCGGATCCGGAAGCGGTCTTGCCGTCATTATAAGCTGTGAAGCGGTTCAGGGCGTCGGCATCGGTGAAATCCTCGGTCCAGGGGGCCTTGATGGTGCCGAGCACGATGGTGTTCGATGCCATACCGGCTCCTGCTTCACCTGCGAATGTGGCATACACCGCATATTTTACGGTAGTGACGCTTTCGGGCCATGCCACGGATTCCGTGATCTCAAGGTCGGGGATATCGGCTGCGATTGTGTCGGAAACAGCACCGTTCACATATTTCACCACCGTATATTTCATGTCGGCGGGAGTTACGGCGCCGTTATGTACGCCCTTGTCGACGGCATCCCACGATACCTTCATCGACGCGCCGTCGCGGTTGTATTCGGCCTTCACGTTGCCGGGTGCCACAGGCACATCAGGACCGGCCCACACGCCTGCAGTAGCCAGCGACCAGAGGCCGACGCCCTCGGAGTTGCCGAGACGCACGCGCACAAAGTACGAGCCGGCTTCCGGCAGCGTGATGTCCGCTTCGGTCTCCGCGCCGGGAGCGCAGGAACCGGTAGCCAGCACCTTGCCTCCCGCACTGACCGAATAGCTCAGCTCACCGCTCAGATCCTGACCGTCCAGGGTCTTGGCGGGTGCCGTGAACTTCACCTTGCCGTTCAGCGCCGTTCCGTCGAACGACACCTCCGTGCCTGTGGCCCGCGCGGGCGCGGCACTCTTTATGGGATTGTGCAGCGACACCATGGAACCCATTTTAGCATAGAACGGCATAGTGAACGCCTTGTACAGCGCGCAGCCGTCGTTGATGTCCACTACATAAAGTGCGGCCTCGCTCTTGGTGCGGTTACTCCAGTAGATATAGAACAGATTGTCGCGCGTGTCGAGGAATCCGGCGTTAGAGTCATTGCCGGCCAGACCCAGGTCCTTCACCTTTGTAGTGGCGCCCGTAGCCTTGTCCACGGTAGCCAGCGATCCGTCGGCGAGAACGGCATACATCTGTCCTGTCGATGTAAAGCCGCAGGCCTGCCAGGGAGCATCAATCGTCGCTATCGCCTTCGAACGGCCCTGATCCACGAACTTGGTGTCCATTTTGGCGAACTCATACTTCTTGCCCTCCTTGTCGTTGAAGCATCCGAACACGGCTCCCGTCTCGGGGTCGTATGCCATGGCGGAGGCGATCATGCTGCTGTCATCGTTGTCCATAAACGACAGATACTTCTGATCGGACAGGTTCAATGTACCCGCCGCGTATTTCCTGACGCTGTATGAACGTGTGTACCACGTATGGTTGGCGTCATCGGCATTGTTCTTGTAGGTCCAGAGAATACGAAGGTCGCCGTAAGCCATACCGCCGCGTACCCGCACGGTATTGCTTGTGGTCAGAAAACGTTTCAGACCGGCTTCCGCATCGAAAGTGTACTGTCCCGTCAGATTGGGATTGAACGTAGTGTTGTCGCTTTCGAGCAGCGTACACATCAGCGAGTCGGGCAGGGCCTTGGTCCATTCTCCGGCCTGCGGTGCCTCGTGAGCCACAACCTTGTTCTTGTTGCGCATCGGAGAATAGTAACCGTGCTGCACCACTCCCTTGCCGGACTGGATGCCCCGCATGGCAGGCGCCACGGGTGATGTCTCCCAGTATCTGGCCATGACGGTAGCGCCGCCGGCCAGAAGCAATAGAGACATTGCCGATATGGCAATTCGTGCTGTAGTTGTTTTCTTCATGTGAATAAGTTATTAGTGTTACTTTAGCATTATCTGTTTCGGGGTGGCCCGCTATTGCAATGTCGATCAAAAATACCAGTCTCTTGCAAATCATTTACAAATAAAGGTAAAAATCCCTAAATTTTGTTTACATTTCGTTATCAGTTATCGTATTTTTGTGTTTTTTTGACTTAAATCCAATAATTGGCCTAATTCCTTATACTTAATGTGAATAAATTCGTTAAACTAATAAGAATACCACTAATTACTCGATACAGTTATGTTCAGCGAGTCCCGTACCCCCAGAACCCTGCGCCAGATTCTGTCTCAATATTGCACCCCTTACGACGCACTTGTTGAAGATTTTACCAGATGCGCCAGATTGATAAGCGTGAAGAAGGGGCAGCCCGTTGTGCGACAGGGTGAGGTAAGCAATCATTTTGTCTTTAACCGTGTGGGATTGTTCCGCGTCAGCCACATCAACGGCAATACGGAGGACACGGTTCTGTTCGGCTCGTCGGGCGATGTATTCACATCGCTGCACTCATACTACGCCGGCGAACCGGCGATCTTCACACTGTCAGCCGTCGAGGACTCCGAGGCATGGCTCATAAGCTACGACGACATGCGTATGCTGGAGGAAAAGCATCCGATACTGACCAAGTGGATGAACCGGCTGTTGACCGAACAGCTGTACGGGTTTGAAAAGCGCTATCTCTTTTTCACCAACAAATCGGCCGAAGACCGCTTCCTGAACTTCATGAGCATACACAGCGAGTCATTGCGCCGCACACCCGTAAAATACATATCCCGCATTGTACCTCTCAAATACATAGCCCAGTACCTGAACATCAACCAGTCCACCCTGTCGCGCATCCGCAAGCGCATTCTCGCCCGCAAGGGCCAATGACGGCACTGGGATGACGACGACTGGGATGACGACGTCCACGTCGTCAACTAATGGGCGACGTGGACGTCGCCCCTCCAGTCGCAGCGGATACAGCGTGAACTTAATACCTTCTTATATCCGATTTGTCATTAATTTTTCCTAATTTTGCAGCCGTTACCGGAAATAATATACATAGCAGATGAAAGGCATCAAGGTCTCGGGGCCGTGGGAGATTGTGTTGGTGGTGGCGGTGTGTATATGCGCCTTCTTCGTCAACAATCAGGTCATCACGCCCGACATAATGGAATCGCGCAACATCATCGCGGCACGCGAAATGGTGTACGACGGCCACTGGATCACACCCACCATGAACGGCGACCTGCGCCTGGAGAAACCGCCGTTGCCCACCTGGCTCACGGCCGTGGCCGAGATGGCCTCGCCCGACAACGTCGCGCTGCAACGCGCCATGGCCGGTCTGGCCGCGCTGCTGTTGGTGTTCTATTTCTGGCGCTTCGCACGCAAGGTGCTGGACATCGATCCGCTGGCTCCGACCCTGCTGTTGGTCACCTGCTATAACGTCATACTGATGGGGCGCACCGCCTCGTGGGACATCTACTGCCACGCCTTCATGATGGGCGGCATCTATTACCTGGCGCGGGGTCTCAGCGGCAAGTCGCACCAATGGGGCAATTTCATCGCATCGGGAGTATTCATCGGCCTCTCCATCATGAGCAAAGGCCCGGTATCCCTCTACGCGCTGTTCCTCCCCTTCCTGCTTAGCTACCCCTTCTTCTACCGCCATCCCATGCGCGGCAAGACATGGCCATTAGTCACCATGATACTGTTGGCGCTGATAATCGGCACATGGTGGTTCATTTACATCCATCTGACGCAGACCGAGGCGTTAGAAGCCGTTGCGCTTAAGTAATCCTCGTCATGGATCAACCACAACGTGCGCCCGTGGTGGTATTACTGGCAGTTCTTCCTTGAGAGCGGTGCCTGGTCGCTGCTGCTGCTCACTGCCATGTTCCTGCCGCTGTTCAATCCGCGCCGCCGCACGTCGCGCCGATGGCTGTTCCCTATGTGCTGGATGTTGGCATCGCTGGTACTGCTCTCCTTGCTTCCCGAAAAGAAGACCCGATACCTGCTGCCTTTACTCATTCCCGCCGCCTACGTGATGGGCGTGATGATACTGTGGTGGAAGCAGGCTTTCGCCCACGCAAAGACAGCCGACAAGTCCGACCGCGTCATGTTCCGCATCAACACCTACCTGATGGCTTTTGTGGTGGCCGTAGTGCCCGTGGCGGCATGGATGTTCCTGCTGCAGCCCGGATACATATCGATGACGGTTTGGATTCTGTTCTCGATTATCACGGTAGCCATAGCCGTGTATTTAGTCATGGCCGCCGTCAGACTGCGCCCCATGCACCTGCTGTACGGCGTCACGGCGCTGTTCGCAGCCGCCGAATGCTTCGCGCTGCCGGTGCTGGGCAACGTCATAAACAATCCCGACATGAAAAGCATCCGCGCCACGCGCACCGTCAAGGCGCTGGAGGGCATTCCTTTCTATCACGTCGACACCGTGCCGCTGCGCATAGAGCTGGTGTATGCCGCCCATCGCAACATCCGCCCCGTATCGCCCGATTCGCTGCGCGCCAAGCTCCCCTGCGCCCTGCTGACCCATGAACCCATCAACGAAGCCCTGCCTCCGAGCAAGCTGCAGGGCATCGAAGCCATTCATATAGACCATTACGACGACAACCGCCGTCCCAAGACCAACAAACGTTACGGCACCCACTTCATCTACTACGTCACCCTGCTCCGCGACTCCGCCGGCCGCCCATAGCCCCGCGGCGGTCACTGTGGTAAAAGCCCGCGGCTTTTACGCACTCCCGGCTTTTCCTCCCCTCATATCCCCCACATACAAAGGGCTGCTTTCTCACGAATGCAGCCCTTCCCAATTACTAATCCTGCAATTGTTTCTTCGAGGATTATTTCAACAACCTAATTTATTATATCTTATAACTGAATTCTTTAATATTTATTGTGTTTCACCCACACTTATTTTGCAAATTTACGCATCACGCTGACTACAAAAACTTTACCCCGTGCAATTATTTGTCATTGCAGCGTAACATGCCATAGTAGCGGTCCAGAACATCCTGGGCGGCGGTGAACGACGACTGCTCGTTGTTCAGCACCCGCATCTCTTTCTGCTCAAGCAACGCCCTGATCTCCGGACGGCTGTAGAAGTCGTGGCGCAGACGCTCGTTGATGGTCTCCAGCATCCAGTACTTGGCCTGCTCGTTGCGCTTATGCTGGAAATAGCCCGTTTTCTTCACGTACTCGAAGTAACGGTCTATCATATCCCATACCTTGTCGATGTTCAGTTCGTAATAGCCCGAATAGCATATCACCTCCGGCATCCACTTAGACGGTGTGGGCGGAAACAGATGCAGCGCGTTGCGGAACTGCGCGGCGGCGAGGTTGGCACGGTCGATGTTGTCGCCGTCGGCTTTGTTTATCACGATGCCGTCGGCCATCTCCATGATGCCGCGCTTGATGCCCTGAAGCTCGTCGCCCGTACCGGCCAACTGTATCAGCAGGAAGAAGTCGACCATGGAGTGCACGGCCGTCTCGCTCTGGCCCACGCCCACGGTCTCGACGAATATATTGTTATATCCCGCGGCCTCGCACAGCATGATGGTCTCGCGAGTCTTGCGCGCCACGCCGCCGAGCGATCCTGCCGAGGGGGAAGGGCGGATAAAGGCGTCGGGATGCTGCGACAGCTTCTCCATACGGGTCTTGTCGCCGAGAATACTTCCCTTGGTGCGCTCGGAACTGGGGTCGATGGCTAACACCGCCAATTTGCCACCCTGCCTCAGCACATGCAGCCCGAACACGTCGATACTGGTGGACTTGCCGGCACCCGGCACGCCGGTGATGCCGATTCGGCGTGAATTGCCGGTATAGGGCAAGCATTTCTCTATCACCTCCTGCGCCAGCGCCTGATGTGCCTCGGCTCGACTTTCGACCAGGGTAACCGCGCGGCCCAGGATGCTGACATTTCCCTTCAGTATTCCCTCCACATAATCGTTGGCCGTAAGCTGTGGCCGTCGGGCATGCACTCGGCGATAGGGATTCACACTCGGTTGCGACGTTACTCCGCTGTTCACTTGCAGTCCCTTGTAGTCGGGATCGTTTTCCGGATGATTCATGGTATAGAATGAGGTTAGATTTAACGTTGTATTTCGCCGCTGACCCATACGCTGAGCAGCGGATTCACCGGGTCGTCGGTAGCCACCTTCACCTCCTGGCGGAAGGCACCGCCGCGAAGCTGCGCCGGGTCAAGCTCCATTATGAGCTTTCCCGATTTGCCGGGTTTCAGTTTTTCGGGATAAGACTTTATCTTCAGGGCCGGAGACGCGGCCCACACATTGCCTACGTTCAGCACGGACTTCCCTTCGTTAAGCAGGACGCATTCGCACTGCACCGGTGTGGTGCCGATTATGCCTAAGTCTATCGTCGGAGGAGCGGCCACGCATACGGGGGCTTTTTCCAATTCCTTGCTGCCCAAAGCTCTGCGCACAGGCACCACCTCGCCCACCAGCCGTATCTCAGTGCCCGGCTCACCTTCGGCGCCGAGGGTGACAGGAACATCGAACGGACCCGGCTTTCCCCACGCGCGGGTATCGAAATATACGGCCAACGTCACAATGTCGCCGGGGCCGGCGGCATTCTCCGACAGTTTCAGCTTTATACCCTTGGCTTCCGTATGAGCCTTGACGCGCACCGAATCGTTCAGCGTGTTATAGGCGTTGACGAACAGGCTCGGGCTCTTGCCCATGGTGACGGTGCCGGCTATCAGCTTGGAATCGGACAGACGTAGCGACCCGGCCTCGACGGGATAGAACTGAGCCAACGACTCGGGCGTGCCGAGCACGTTGCCCACTATGCGTATCACCTCGCGTCGACCGTTGTCGAAACGCACCTTGATGGTCTTGTCGAAACGGCCCGGACGTCCTGCCGGATCGTAGGTGAAAGTGATGACGGCCGTATCGCCCGGCATCACCGGATCCTGGGGATATGTGGCGCCGGTGCAGCCGCAGCTCGGCTTGGCGTCAAGCACGTTCACGGCTTCGGTGCCTGTGTTGACGAAGCGCGCCTGGCCGGTCTTGGGACCGGCGGCTTCCTTCATCAGCCCGAAATCATATTTGGTCTCGAGCCAACGCACCTCGCCGTAAGCCTGCGTCACGGCAAGCCCCGCCAGCATCAATGCCGCAGCTATTCGATATGCCTTCACCTCTTGTTGGGATTTACTATTCCTTTAATATATATGCGGGCCTTCCTGGGCTTACCGTTGGTCTTGACGGTCACGGCTTTGGTGAAGCCTCCGGGACGCCCCAGCGGATTGTAGGTCACCTTTATCACCCCCTTCTTGCCGGGCTGGATGGGCGCGGCCGGGAACTCCGGAGTGGTGCAGCCGCACTCGGCGGTGGCGTCCACTATCACCAGCGGCTTGTCGCCCGTGTTGGTGAACTCGAACTGATGCGACACCACGCCTTTGGTCTCAGCGATGGTGCCGAAATTGTAAGTAGTCTCGGCAAACGTGATCCCGGCGGGACCCTTTTTCTTAGCCTCAGCCTGCAATCCGGTCATTATCAGCACAATGGCCAACAATATCCAATATGTTATCCTTTTCATCTTCTTTTTATCTGTTAAATTAGAATACAAAAATACAAATTTTTTTGCTAACTTTGCGCGCAAACTCCACAAAGAGCCTTTCCATACTATATCTCAGTATAAAAAACATTCGGGAACGCTTATTGGTTAGATATGGAAAAAGTCTGACGGTTTAGTATTGCATGAAAAACTGGCTGTAGGACGAACACAGACGTTGATGAAGAAATTAATGATAGTAGAGTCTCCGCACAAGGCGGAGACGATAGGCAAATTCTTAGGCTCGGACTTCACGGTGATGTCGAGCAAAGGCCATATACGTGACTTGCAGAAGCGGGGCATGAGCATAGACATAGACGATGACTTCAAACCGGTGTACGAGATACCGGACGACAAGAAGGAACTGGTGCGTCAGCTCAAGGCCGCCACGAAGAAAGCCGACATGGTATATCTGGCAAGCGATGAGGACCGCGAGGGAGAGGCCATAGCCTGGCACCTGTCGGAGGTGTTGGGACTCGACCCCACCGATTCGCGGCGCATCGTATTCCACGAGATCACCAAACCGGCTGTGCTGAAGGCCCTGGAGAATCCGCGCGGCATCGACATAGACCGCGTCAACGCCCAGCAGGCGCGCCGCGTGCTGGACCGCATCGTGGGCTTCGAGCTGAGTCCCGTGCTGTGGAAGAAGATCAAGCCGGCCCTGTCGGCCGGTCGCGTGCAGAGTGTCACCACCCGCCTGGTGTGCGAGCGCGAGAAGGAGATACGCGACTTCAAGCCGGAGCCTTTCTATCGCATCAACGCCCGTTTCCTCACAGCCGGCCGCGCCGTGCTGAAGGCCGAGGGCGCACGCCGTCTCAAATCGGACGACGAGGCGCGACGTTTCCTGACGGAATGCGCCGGCAGGCAGTTCCGCGTCTCGGGCATACAGGTCAAGCCCGTCACCCGCAAGCCCATGCCTCCCTTCACCACCTCGACACTGCAGCAGGATGCCGGACGCCGGCTCGGATTCTCGGTCAGCACCACCATGCGCGTGGCCCAGAAGCTCTACGAGGAGGGACTCATCACATATATGCGTACCGACTCCACCAATCTGTCGGAACTGGCGCTGGCCGACATAGCCAAGGCCATAACCGAGGATTATGGCCAGCCATATCTGCACACTCGCCGCTACCACACCAAGGCGAAAGGTGCCCAGGAGGCCCACGAGGCCATCCGCCCCACATATATTTCCCGGCGCACCATCAGCGGGACGCCTCAGGAGCAGAAACTATACGACCTGATCTGGAAACGCGCCGTAGCCTCGCAGATGAGCGATGCCTCGTTGGAGAAAACCAACGTGGACATCAATATGGCCGGCACACCGGCTGACTCCGAAGCTCTGTTCCGCGCCGAGGGGGAGACCCTGAAGTTCGAGGGCTTCATGCGCGCTTACGGCATAGAGACCTCCGACGATCCGAGCGACAACGACCCGCAGGGCGACGTAATCCTGCCCCCTCTGGCCGTGGGCGACATACTGAACTACGACAACATCACGGCCACCGAGCGCTTCACACAGGCACCGCCACGTTATACCGAGCCTACGCTGGTCAAGAAGATGGAGGACCTGGACATAGGGCGCCCCTCCACCTACGCATCGACCGTTTCCACAATCCAGGCCCGCGGATACGTGGAGCATGGCGACAACGAAGGCACTCCGCGCGAATACCATAAGCTGACGCTGTCGAAGGACAAGGTCACGGACCAGGTGCTGACTGAAAACACCGGTTCAAACCGCGGCAAACTCGTGCCTACCGACGTAGGCATGATCGTCAACGATTTCCTGGCGGAATATTTCCCCGAAATCATGGACTATAACTTCACGGCCAAGGTTGAGGAGCGCTTCGACGACATAGCGCAGGGCAAATTGCCGTGGCAGGAGGAGATCAACGAGTTCTACGGTTCGTTCCATCCGCTGATAGACAAGGTGAACAGCATGCGCAGCGAGACCAAGGTGGGCGAACGCGTCTTAGGCACCGATCCGGCCACCGGCAAACGAGTGTCGGCCAAGGTGGGCCGTTTCGGTCCCGTAATCCAGATAGGCGAGGCCACCGACGACGAGAAACCGCGCTTTGCCAGTCTGCAGGAGGGCCAGAGCCTCGGCACCATCACTCTTGAGGAGGCGCTGAAGCTGTTCGACCTCCCCCGCCAGCTCGGCACGTTCGAGGACAAGCCGGTCAGCGCGGCCATCGGCCGTTTCGGCCCTTACGTACACTTCGACAAGATGTTCGCTTCCATCCCTAAGGATATGTCGCCCCACACCATCACGCTCGACGAGGCGATAGCATTAATCAAGGAAAAGCGCGAGAAGGAGGCCAACAAGCTGATAAAGACCTTCGACGAGCTTCCCGGCGTGGAGGTACTCAACGGCCGCTTCGGCCCCTACATCGCATTCAAAAAATCGGGCGACCGCAAGGCCACCAACTACAAGATCCCCAAGGGCACCGACCCGAAAGCGCTGACCGTGGAGGAGGTAAACAAACTCATGGCCGACCAGGACGCCGCCCCCAAACCCGCGAAGCGGACCACACGCAAGAAATCATAACGGCACAGCCGTCTTACCAACCATCAGAGAGTGTATTTGTTATTACAATGAATACACTCTCTTTGTATAGCAGGGAGAGTTATAATCCACTATACGGGAATGGTCAGGAAGGTTACGAAAATAGTGCTGTGGACGGTTGCCGGCATCGTGCTGCTGGCTGCCATACTGGCGGGCGTGGGCGCGTGGATGCTCACGCCCTCCCGGCTGACCGGGCTGGTGAACCGCGAGCTTTCCCGGCGGCTAAACGCCGATGTCACCGCCCACAATGTGCGCCTCGACCTTTTCTCGACATATCCGATAGCCCGCATCAGCATCGACTCTCTGACCATCGCCTGCCGTCCGGACAGCGTCAGGACCGCCGACGGCAAGATTATGGCCGATGCGCGCCAACTGCTCAGGACCGGTGCCGTCACCGCTCGCCTGGATATCAGAAAGCTGCTGCACAAGGATATCGACCTGCAGTATGCCGGCGTGGATTCGATGCGCCTCAACCTGGTGCGCTTCTCCCCCGCGCGCTCCAACTGGAACATCCTTCCGGCAAAGATAAAGCCTGACAAGAACCTCACATTCACGTTCGACACGCTGCGACTGGCGCATGGCTCGGTCCGTTTCCGCGACATGGTCTCGGATACTGACGCATCTTTGGCCATCGACCCCGAAGCATCCATACTTCCGCAAGGTTCCGATTCATACCATTCACGCATTCCGGCCAGGGCTTCGGTCTGCATGAAGGGCCGGAAATACCTCACGGATGTGCCGCTGCTGTTGGAGGGCGACACAAAGCTGACCTTCACCCCCTTTGCGCTTTCGACCGAGGACTTTACCGTGAAATCAGGCGACATCACCGGCCTTGTCACCCTGGACATGAGCATGAATCCGGACATCCGCATCAATGCCTTCGACTGGAAGCTGTCTCCCTTCGGCGTCGGCGAGCTGCTGAAGCTGATTCCCGCCTCTGCGGCGCCCTGGCTCTCCGGTCTTCGCGCCGAGGCTCCAATCAGCGGCAGCGTCACGCTGACGGAACCCTATACTGTCGGAAAAGGGATATATCCTACCCTGACGGCACAGGTCGTACTGCCCCACGGATCGTTGCGCTACGACAATCCGCAATACGGCACCTACAGTTTTGACGACCTGGCGGTCAATAGCATATTCCATCTTGACGGCGCCCATCCCGCGGCCTCGTCGCTGCGGCTGAAAGAACTGTATATCCGTGGCGAGGACATGGATGTGCTGGCACAGGCGGACGTACGGGCCATAGGCGCCGACCCTGAAGTTCAAGGCACGTTAAGGGGCGACATCTCACTGACGCGGCTGGGCCGGGTCCTCCCCTATCTGCAGGGCTTCAACCTGCGTGGTAAGGTCACCTCGGACACCCGCATCAGTTTCCGTATGTCCGACATCAACCGGGGACGTCTCGATCGGATGCTTGTAGAGGGCAACGCAAACATGCACGGGCTTCAGATCGAGAACGTCGGCGACGTCGACCGTATCACCGCCGGCAACATGTCGGTGAAGTTCCTCGGCCAAGCCCGGAGCGCCACACCCGAGGCAGTGCGCGGCTCGCTGTTCGACTTCGATGCCGTGGTAGACAGGTTCTCCGTACTGGCGGCGGGCTGCAAGGCCGTAGCTTCGTCTGTAAGCCTTTCGACCACAGTAAGCGACCCCGGCACAGCCACGGCCACCAACCTGCCGAATGACGTGCCGTTCAACATCAACCTGCGGGCTGCCACGCTGAGCATAGGCGACCCCAACGACACAATACGCGTCAACCTGGGCGATGCCGAGGTAAGCAGCATCATATCGGCCAGGATGCTCGAGAACATGCAAGCCGACCTGTACGACGTGCGCATCAAAGGCGCGTCGCTATCCTACTCCGGCCAGGGGACTTCGCTGGGGGTCAGTGGCGTCGACGCACGACTTCGGGCCGAACGTTCCAACTCAATTCCGCAGGCCTCTCCGTTCGTGACGCCGGCCAAGTGGAATGCCGACAGCCGTTCGTTGGCCGTTTTGCGGCATTCGCCGCAGATGCTGACCGTGCAGCAGTCGCCGGCGCTGACATCGGTAATGAACAACTGGCTCCTATCCCTCCGTGTCAAAGGCGCCCGGGCCTCTGTCTACACCGACGTCTTCCCGATAGAGAATCTCATCAGCGACCTGGACATAAGCGCCAACACAGACACCGTCACCATACATAGCGTGAAGTCGCGCATCGGCTCCATTGTGGCCGCCGTATCGGGTCGTGTCACGAATCTGCGTCAGTTCCTCACTTCCGCGCAACCTGCACCCCTCGCCATGTCGATCAACGCCGATGTAGACACACTGCAGCTTAACCAGCTGGCAGCCGCTTACGTACGGGGGTATGAAATGAAGCATGGGCCGGGATCATTCGCAAAGCTTTTGCAAAACACGGACATTACCCCCGGCGATTCCGTCGCCTTCATGATACCGCGCAACATCGTGGCCGACATCCGTTCCACAGTGAACGTAATGGAGTGTCTCGATATGCCCGCAACCGGCATTACGGCGAATATCCGCGCCGCCGGCGGCAAAGTCGAACTCTCACCCTTCTCAGCCTCCACCGCGTTCATGAACATTTCTGGCAACGCAGGTTACAACACGCATGATATTCAGGATATCGTGGCCAATGTCGCGCTCGGCATGAACGACCTTGAACTGTCGCGGCTTTACACCGCGTTCCCGGCACTGACGGAGAATGTTCCTGAGATTAAGAATCTGACCGGCTCGTTCGACGTATGCACCAAGTTTTCGGCGCGACTGTTTCCCACCATGTACGTGATGACACCGGCCCTGCGCGCCGGAGTACACATACAGGCCGACGACCTGTATCTGAACCAGGATCGCGAGATACGACGCATTACGCATCTGATGATGATACACAGCCGCGACCCGCTGCATATCGCCGATCTGGACATCCGGGCATCGGTGTTCGACAACATGGTGATGCTGCACCCCTTCGACCTGAATCTGGACAGATACAAGTTGCGCGTGGCCGGGCTCAACAACTTCAACGGCAGGATGTTCTACCACGTGGGCGTCAAGGACTGGCCGCTGATGTTTCCGTTCGGCGTCAACGTCAAGGGGACGTTCAGTCATCCGGAGATCCGGCTCGGCAGCTCCAACTGGAAGGACATCGACGCCACCGAAATCGCGGGCGACATAATGTCCGGAATGCGCCTCAACGTGGTGCAGCAGCTGCGCCATTACTTCTACATCCTGGTCGACCGCGCCGCGAAAGCTGACCAGGCCCAATAAAAACTCCGTACAATACGGCTATTTACCATTCATAGTCTTGAGGTTGCAGTGCATCAGATGGCCGTCGGAGTCGCGCAGGTGCATCCCGTTGCCTTCGCAGTAACGCCAGAACTTGCAGTCAGCGCATTCCCCCTGTTTCATCCAGCTGCGGTCGCGATATTGTCTGAATCCGTTTTGCCATACCTCCCAGAAATCATCACTATATATATTTCCCTGCCTGTAGTCCGCGCGGATGCTGGGACACGCCCCGATACCGCCGTCCAGCAGAACCGAACCGACGGTTACACCTGCGGCACATTCAAAAAAAGTATCGCGGGCCACTCCCTCATAACCGCCTAAGAAACCTTCGCAGCAGAACGATGCCTTAATCCGGCCCTCTTTTCGGGTACGGACTATGAATTCCATCATTTGCCGTGTATCTTCGGCATTCAGTTTAAACTCCGGATATGCGGCGGCACGACCCGCCGGAAAGATGGTGAACAGCCGCCAGCGTTTCACACCTGCGTCAATCAGCAGATCGCGCACCCGGTCAAGTTCACCGAGCGACTTTTTGTTGACGCATGTCACCACATCGAAGTTGAGATCTTCGGCTTTGGCGACCATTCCGATTGCCGCTACTGCGCGTTCAAACGACCGGGGATTGCCGCGCATCCAGTTATGCGTGTCTTCAAGGCCGTCAAGGCTGATGGTGATGTTATGCAGCCCGGCCCGGCGCAATGACATGAATCGGTCTTCCGTCAGCAACAGCCCGTTGGTCACGATGCCCCACGGCAGTTCACGGTCGTACAGGGCGCGACCTACCGTCTCAAGGTCCTGCCTAACCAACGGCTCGCCACCAGTGATGATGATGTTCAGTGTATGCGGGTCGACATGCGGAAGCAGCGAATCCACCACCCGAAGAAAATCTTCGGCCGGCATATCGGGAAGGGTCGACGAGCTCTTACAGTCGCTGCCGCAATGCCGGCAGTGCAGATTGCAACGCCATGTGCATTCCCAGAACAATTCTTTCAGTGGATGCTCCTCACGACGTTTCCTTTTGATGGTGCGGAACAGTTCCAATGCTATTTTCTGACGGACGGATAGACTTTTCATAGCCATAAAAAATTATTACCAGTTAAACCGTATGCCAAGGGGCAGAGCGAAGTTCCACGATTCCTCGGTCCAGTAGTTAGGCACGTTTGTATCCACCTTCGGTATATACTGCAACGTCGGCTCCAGGAAGACGGATACATTCTTATGCAATCTCAGCGAAATGCCGTAACTTGCCGATACGGCCCACATCACCCTGGCATCAAGGTTGCCCACAGGCACATCGGCCGACGAATTTAAACCCGACCTGAGGACACCCTGGCTGTAAACCGGGAAATTGACCGAGGCTCCGATGCTGCCGTACAGCGACATTATCCCCTTGCTGTATGTGTTTATATTAAGTTTCAGCGGGATGCCGATATAATGCCAGTTACAGTGACTCTCGTTTTTACCCGATTCGTATGTCGAATGAAGGTATGTGTATCGCAGTCCGCTTTCCAGAGAAAGGATCGAATTGAATCTTTTCGCCACAGACAAAGAAACGGTCACCGGCATATAGTTACGGCGAGAGACACCACTGTAATCCCTGGACGGTTTCCGGCTGATTTTACTGATTCCGGACCTTGTGGCATCACCGGAATTGTCCGGATTGTCGGGGTTATCTGGATTATCCGGGGGTGTGGGACCGGGATCTGAGGCGGCATAATCACCATTTCCTATGCCGCTTTTTATGGAAGTGCCGATAAAATCGGTGCCGACACCGACAGACCATCCGGCGGCCTTGCGTTTCGGCAGTTCATCGGATAAGGCCAGATAAGTTTCATCAGCATGGTCGGGGACAGGCGCGTTCGCAGCTTCGGCAGCTGGTTCAGTTGCAGGCGCTGTGTTCAGTTCTGTTTCAACCGGGGCCTTTGGCTCACTCTGGGGCAGAGAGTCGGAGGCTGTGGGAGTAGCGGGATGAGTGGGAGTGGGAGTAGTGGGAGTAGTGGGGAAAGTCAGAGAATTGATAGCCGCGAGATGGCTCTGATGGCTCTGATTAGTCTGATGGCTCTGATTAGTCTGATGACTGTGCGCAATGGCGGTTTCCGCCGGCCGGTGCGACCGGTAATACGTCATGATTCCGCCGGCGATGATTAGAAGCAACAAGAGAAGCACGCCTCCATGCTTCTTGTAATCCCTGATGAACTGACGCATCATCACCTTGGCGTGAAACAGCTGTGAAGCCGATGTCGACGGTTCTATGCCCAGAATTTTGGCTATCTCCTTGTGCGACTTATTCTCCAGCACCGACAGACGGAACACCTTTCCGTACCCTGCCGGCAGCCTGCGTATCATCGCCTCCAGCACGTCGAGGTCGATGATGTCCTCCAAATCCTTGGCGTCCTCGACCTCCGGAATCTCGTGAAGCACCACATTGATGTCCTGCTCACGCAGGAACTGTAGCGCCAGGTTGCGCATTATGGACGCCAGCCACGCCTGAACGCGCCCGGGGTCCTTAACGTCGCGCATCCGTGTGAACGCCACTATGAACCCGTCATGAAGTATGTCCTCGACATCCTCGGTATTGTCGACATACCGCCTTATCACACCTGTCATCTTGGGCGCGAACCGTGTATAGAACATGCTCAGCGCCTCCTTGTCTCCATCGAGGCACTGAGCTATCAGTTCTTCGTCACCTATGCCGATTCTGTCCAAGCGTTAGTGTAAAATATATACAAGCGTCAGTGTAAATGAAATCGGAGGCTCGGTTACTTTTTCTTTTTCAATTTGAAATTGACCGTAGCCTTTGCCGTACCCTCGTTCCAGGGATTCTTGTCGAGTTTGGGGTCCTTCTCAAACTTCACTTTGACATTCACCGAATCCGGTTCCAGATTCTCGTCCTCCGGCTTGCATACCACCTTTATTTCGGTTTTAGGGAAATCAGAGGTTTCAATCAGATAATCGCCTTTGTCATCGGTTTTGCCTTTGCCGAAGCTATATATGCCTGACTGGCCCTCCGGACGTGTTACATATATGTCGGCGTTGTCAACCGGATTCCCGGCTTCGTCGGTCACTGCACCCTTTACTTCGAAATAACCTGTCGGGGTGCCGTACATGCAAAGTTCTTTGCCGCCATTATCGCTGCAACCGAAACCCAACATCGCCAGTGCGCCGGCGCATATTGTCGCCCACAGTGAGGATATCGTTCTGTATGTCTTTTTCATAATCAATGCAATATGGCCTAAATCACAGACCTTTTTATTATGTAGATGAAGAAATCGCACATATATTGCATGGCGATTAGATATTTTGTCAAAATAGTTATTTCAGAGTTCTCGTGTAGTAAAAAAATTTGGTGAATTTCAAAAAAATAGCTAACTTTGCAGTCGCAAACAAAAATCGGGGTGTAGCACAGTTGGTTAGCGCGCTACGTTCGGGACGTAGAGGTCGGGCGTTCGAGTCGCCTCACCCCGACAGAGAAGCCGGAGCTCCCTCCGGCTTTTCTTATTTTTAACAAGCGCGGCAACAATCTGTCATTCCGACATAAAACATATCACGGCCATGAGCGAATTTAAAAGAACACTGATCACGACGGCCCTCCCCTACGCCAACGGGCCTGTACACATAGGACACCTGGCGGGCGTGTACGTTCCCGCCGACATCTACGCACGCTACATGCGTCTGCAGGGACGCGACGTGCTGCTGATCGGAGGCAGCGACGAACACGGTGTGCCCATCACCATCAAGGCCCGCAAGGAGGGCGTGACGCCACAGGACATCGTGGACCGCTACCACACGCTGATACGCGACTCTTTCAAGGAGTTCGGCATCTCGTTCGACGTCTACGGCCGCACCACCAGCGACACGCACCGCCGCACGGCGTCCGACTTCTTCCGCAAGCTTTACGACAAGGGCGAGTTCGTGGAGAAAACCTCCATGCAGCTCTACGACCCCGAGGCCAGGCAGTTTCTGGCCGACCGTTACGTGACGGGCAAATGCCCCCACTGCGGTGCCGAGGGTGCCTACGGCGACCAGTGCGAGGCCTGCGGCACGTCGCTTAACGCCACAGACCTGATCAATCCCAAGTCCGCCATCACCGGCGCCGAGCCCGTGCTGCGCGAGACCACCCATTTCTATCTCCCCCTTGACAAATGGCAGGGCCGTCTTGAGGACTGGATTCTGAAAGGCCACAAGGAGTGGAAGACCAACGTCTACGGCCAGTGCAAGTCCTGGCTCGACATGGGCCTGCAGCCCCGCGCGGTGAGCCGCGACCTCGACTGGGGCATCCCCGTGCCCGTGGAGGGTGCCGAGGGCAAGGTGCTGTACGTATGGTTCGACGCCCCCATCGGCTACATCTCCAACACCATCGACCTCGTTGGCGACGACTACACCAAGTGGTGGAAGGATCCGGAGACGCGCATGATTCACTTCATCGGCAAGGACAACATCGTGTTCCACTGCATCGTGTTCCCGGCCATGCTGATGGCCGAAGGCTCGTACAACCTGCCCGACAACGTGCCGGCCAACGAGTTCCTGAACCTGGAGGACGACAAGATCTCCACCTCGCGCAACTGGGCCGTATGGCTGCACGAGTATCTGCGCGACTTCCCCGGCAAGCAGGACACCCTGCGCTACACGCTGACCGCAAACGCGCCGGAAACCAAGGACAACAACTTCACATGGCGCGACTTCCAGGCCCGCAACAACAACGAATTGGTGGCCATCTTAGGCAACTTCGTGAACCGCGCCGTGGTGCTGGACCATAAGTATTTCGACGGCAAGGTACCCGCCATCGAGGGCGAGCTGACCGACGTGGACCGCGAGGTATTGGCCGAGGTCAAGGCTGCCGTGGAGGCCACTACGGCCGACATCGAGAACTTCAAGTTCCGCGAGGCTCTGCGCCAGGCCATGAACGTGGCCCGCGCCGGCAACAAGTATCTGGCCGACACCGAGCCCTGGAAGGTATGGAAGACCGACCCGCAGCGCGTGGCCACCATCCTGAACGTATCGCTTCAGATATGCGCCACCATCGCCGTGGTGTTCGAGCCGTTCCTCCCCTTCATGAGCGGGAAGCTGACCGATATGCTGGGCCTGGACAAGCTCAGCTGGGATATGGCCGGCCGCGACGACCTGCTGGCCGCAGGACACGTCATCGGCAAGCCGGAGATTCTGTTCGAGAAAATCGACGACGAGGCCATCACGGCTCAGACCGACCGGCTGGCCCGCATCAAGGAGGAAAACAAACTTGCAGGCTGGGCTCCCGAGGCCGTGAAGCCCGAATGCAGCTTCGACGACTTCGAGAAGGTGGACATCCGCGTAGGCAAGGTTCTGGAATGCGAGAAAGTGAAGAAGTCGAAGAAACTGCTGAAATTCAAGATTGACGACGGCATGGGGGGCCGCACCATTCTGAGCGGCATCGCCGGCAGCTATCCCGAGCCGGAGAAGCTTGTAGGCATGGAGGTGCTGTTCATCGCCAACTTCGCCCCGCGCAACATGATGGGCCACGAGAGCCAGGGCATGATTCTGAGCGCCGTCAACCCCGACGGCTCGCTGACGCTCTGCTCCCCCTCCGCCGACGTCGCCCCCGGCGCCCAGGTCGGCTAAAACCGAGAATATCACCGCAATAACACATAACGCGCCCGACACGTCCCCATACGTGCCGGGCGCGCTGTTTATGTCCTGCAACGACTGGAATGGCGGTGTCCTCACCGCCAACAGTCCGCATCCTAAATGTTTGGTTTTTTACAAAAATCGCCGTTTTAATTGTTTGGATTTTTACAAAAAACTCCGTTTTAATTGTTTGGAAAATTACAATTCGAATTTTTTTTATCAAAATTTGGAATTATGTTCTAAAAACATTATGTTTGCGGAACATAATCCTCAAAATCACTGAATATGCAGTTCGTAGACCGTAAAGAAGAACTTAAACGTCTCAAAAAGGCCATCGCTTCCGACAGGCCGGAACTGGTCGTGATCTATGGCCGAAGGCGTCTGGGCAAATCCACCCTAATCAAAAAAGCGATAAGTGACTGCGACATCTATTTCCTCGCCGATAAAAGCGAAAGCGAACATCAGCGGGAACTTCTCGCCAATACCATAGCACAGCGATTCCCGGGATTCAACAAGGTGGTTTATCCGGATTGGGAAAGTCTGTTGCTGAATCTGAATCTTCAGCAACCGGACGAACTTTTCACACTCTGTCTTGATGAATTTCCTTATCTTGTGAAACAGTCGCCCGACCTGCCGTCTATACTCCAGAAGCTGTGGGACAATCATTCTCTGAATTACCATCTGATATTGTGCGGATCGTCTCATAACATGATGTACGGAACATTCCTGGACGCGCAGGCTCCTCTTTATGGACGTGCCGACGTGTTGATGAGACTGACACCCCTACGGCTGCCATTTATTTCCGAGGCATTAGGCCTGAACCCCGAGGAATCCATACGGGAATATGCCGTATGGGGAGGAGTTCCGCGTTACTGGGAGCTGCGTGAAAAATATTCTTCGTTGCACGAAGCCCTTCGCGATATGGTTTTCTCGCCTACGGGAATCCTGTTTGACGAGCCTATTAAACTTTTCGAGGATGACATTAAGGATATCGTAAAGACAGCCACAATCATGTCGTACATCGGTTCCGGCATCAACCGGCCATCCGAACTGGCTGCGAGATGCAACAGACCCGCAACAGATCTGTCTCGTCCACTTGGAAAACTGATTGACTTAGGTTTTCTGTTTAAAGAGATTCCTTTCGGCACCGACATCAGGAACTCAAAAAAAAGTCTTTACAAAATCTCGGATCCGTTTCTTAGTTTCTATTACCGCTTTGTCGTGCCTAACCGTTCGTTTATCGAGCTGGGTAGACGGGCTCCTGTAGACATGGCTATGGAACAGGGGTTCGGGCAGTATATAAGCCTGCATTGGGAGAAAATGTGCCGCGATGCCGTCACTGGCAATGAAATCAACGGCAAAGTGTACGGCAATGCCTCCAGATGGTGGGGATCAGTCAAGAATGAGGACAACGCCATACAGCAGATAGAACTGGATGTGGTGGCTGAGAGTCTGGACGGGAAGTCGCTGCTGGCAGGAGAATGCAAATGGACCGGATGTGAGGACGCCACCCGGCTGACCGATGTATTGCTACGTAAAGCGTCAATGTTACCATTTGCGCGCGGTAAGGAGATTGTCCCTGTTCTGTTTCT
The DNA here is from genome assembly GCA_902468245.1 of uncultured Porphyromonadaceae bacterium. Taxonomy (GTDB): domain Bacteria; phylum Bacteroidota; class Bacteroidia; order Bacteroidales; family Muribaculaceae; genus Lepagella. The sequence continues at coordinate 36,507 of CABQXY010000017.1, forward strand.
GCGCGAACCTCCGGTCAACGATGCCGCCACAGTATTGCTGCCTGAAGAAATAATCTCTCTGACATAATTTGTTTTTACTTTACTTCGTTCCTTAAATTTGTATTTTAGGCCAAATAACCTTAACTTCGCAGAAAAACTGAAACGTATGGACAGGATACCGAATGCGTTGGCGGAGTTTTTCAGCCGCCGCGCCACAGTGAGAAGATATACCGGCGAGACACCGTCGCGTGAACTGATAGACAGCATCCTGGAGGCTGCCATGCGCGCACCCACGACGGGCAACATGCAGCTATACAGCGTGGTGGAGACCCGTGACGGGGATATGCGCCGCCGTCTGGCCGAACTGCATTTCAACCAGCCGGCTGCCTCCGGCGCGCCGCTGATGCTGACATTCTGCGCCGACTACTACCGCTTCACACGCTGGTGCGAGGTGTCGGACGCCGATGCGGGCTACGACAATTTCCTGTCGTTCACATCGGCCATGATGGACGCGGTGATACTGACACAGCAGTTCGTCACGCTGGCAGAACTATGCGGACTCGGCACATGCTACTTAGGCACATGCCTTTACAACGCGCCGGAGATCGCAGAGTTGCTTAAATTGCCGCGCCTCACGGTCCCGGTGGCGTGCATATCGGTGGGCTATCCCGCCGAACAGCCGGAACCCACGGAACGCCTCGCGCTTGACGGCGTACTCTACCACGAAACATATCCCGAACTCACGGATGCCGACATCGTGGAGATATACAAGGCCAAGGACGACTTTGCCCCGAACGCGAAGTTCGTAGCCGAAAACGGCAAGAAGACCCTTGCACAGGTATTCACCGACGTGCGCTATCCCCGCGCCATGAACGAGTCCGTCTCCGCCAAGCTCCTCGCCTTCCTCCGCCGGCAAGGATTCCTGAACGATTAGTCACACTATCAGCTTCACGTGGCCGTGGGCGTTGAGGCGGTAGGAGCTGGTTACGCCTGTCGCAAGGTCGGTCACCTTGAACATGTCGGTATCACGGTCGTCGGCGCCCAACGCCTCGGCGGCTGCATGTATGGCCTGTTCGATGTCGCGGAATCCCGTGCCCTCGTACCGTTCCTTGCGCCCGTCTGAATGCACCTGCATCACTTCGACCTTATCTTCTGTTCTTAATCTATTCGTTTCCATATCTCTTAAAGTTTAAGGAGTTTATATAGTTGAGAAAGTTAAGATAAATGTGCTGTCATCGGATAGTCAACACTATCATCTTAACTTTCTAAACTTTGTCAACTTTATTAACTGGCCGCCGGTTCACACTCCCTTCGGAAGTGGCTTGTCGGGCTTTGAGATGGGGATGTTGAGGTAGGTGTAGATTGCGTTGGGAATCATGCGCCACAGGCCCACCACGATGTTCCAGCGCCAGTCTATTACGGCCACGCGGCGTTTGCGGACAATGGCTTTCAGTATCAACGGCACGGCGTAATCCAGGGTCATGGTCATGGGATACTTACAGTTCGGCTCCAGCAACGGCGTACGTATCCAGCCCGGACGGATGTCGGTGAACGTGATGCCGGCAGCCGAGTTGTTGCTGAGCTGCTCCAGGGCCACAAGCCACTTCTGGCAGGCTGCCTTCGAGGCGGAATAGGCCGACAGACGTCCGATGCCGTTGGTGCCGGCCACCGAAGTCACGGCAGCTATCTGCCCCTTGATACCGTTCAGCCGGAAATAGCGGTAAGCCGCGCAGATACACCGCACGAAGCCCACCGTGTTGGTTTCGAATATGGCCGTCTCCCTGACCGGATCCAGCACCATGTTCTCATAACCGATGCCGGCGACATGGAAATATATGTCCATGCCTCCGAGCCTGGTTATCAGCTCGTTCAATTTATCCGGAGCATCGGGGTTCGTGACGTCTATCGCCATATACTCCACTGTGTCGGGGTATTTTTCCTTGAGCGCGGCCATCGGTTCCGTGTGACGCGCGGCCATCCCTACCTTCACGCCACGGCTGGCCAGTGCCTCGGCACATGCCAGGCCGATGCCCGAAGATGCACCCATTATCACTATTTTCTTCATATTTATGTTTATTTTGTTTTCTTTATGTCCAGAGTTTTGTTTACTTTTGTAAGAAACTGTTTAAATTTATTTTCAATGGATTTTGAGAAGATTTTTGAGATGTTTTAGCAAGTTGAGAAAGGAGAAACCTTCCGGTTGCGACTGCCGAAACTTGGCGAAAACAGCCAAAAAGATTCTTAAAAGCCATTGAAAGAATCCATATAAAAAATTATTCGTAATAAATTTAAACAGTTTCTAAGGGACAAAGTCCCCTATGGAGTTAACAACACGGGCGGTTATACTGTTTTAAACCGAAACGCAAAGATAGTTAATTATAAACGGATATAAGTCATGGCAAAGAAGAAACTGGTAGTGTCCACGGGAGCGGGGGTGAGTGCGGAGAGCGGCATCAGCACATTTCGCGACGCGGGAGGATTATGGGAGAACTATCCTGTGATGCAGGTTGCGTCGGCCGAGGGGTTCCGCCGCGATCCGGAGCTGGTGCACGAGTTCTACAACGCGCGCCGGCGCGACTTGCTGAAAGCTGCGCCCAACGCGGCCCATAAGGCCCTGGCCGAGCTGGAAAAGGATTATGACGTGTACATCATCACGCAGAACGTCGACGACCTGCACGAGCGCGCCGGCTCGACCCACGTGCTGCATCTGCACGGCGAGCTGATGAAGATGCGCTCCGTCACCAATCCCGACTATATCGAACCGCTTAGCATCGAGCACCTGGAGACCACCCCCGCCACGCGCGGCAGGAACGGCGACCCGATGCGTCCCCACATCGTGTTCTTCAACGAGCCGGTGCCAAACATCGACAAGGCCATCCGGCTGGCGCAGGAGGCCGACATATTCGTGGTGATAGGCACCTCGCTGGTGGTGTATCCCGCGGCAGGACTGATCAACTGCGTGCGCCCCGGCACCCCGATCTACTACATCGACCCCAACCCCGCCGACGTCAGCGGCATACCCGACGTGACGGTCATCAAGGAGCCGGCCACCAAGGGGATGGAAATCCTGGCCCGCAAGCTGGAAGACGATAAATAGTTGATAAAGTTTAGAAAGTTTAAAGAGTTAAGATAAATCCCTTCCGATTGCGTTTCGGAGGGGATTTTTGCATAAGTGCAAAAAAATATTTTAAAAAGATGCGGTTTTCTCGGAAATCTTTTTTACCTTTGTAGGTGAGTCCCGGCAAGGGTGACATAGGGAGTCGCCCCGCACCGGATTAACGCGTGCCATAAAGACACACAAAACACTCTAACCTTAGAATCATGGCAAAAATCAGAGGAGCAATTACGGTCAACACAGCGCGTTGCAAAGGATGCAACCTGTGCGTGGTGGCATGTCCCACCAAGACGCTGGCCCTGCAGCCCAACGAAGTGAACGACCGTGGGTATCATTACGCCTATATGGCGGAGCCCGAGAAATGCACGGGCTGCTGTTCGTGCGCCTGGGTATGTCCCGACGCATGCATCGAAGTTTACAGAGTCAAAGTGGAGGACTAAGGCAGGCTCTTGATTCCGCTAAATCAGAAAAACACTCTACGAATATGAAAGAAGAGATAAGGCTCATGAAGGGCAACGAAGCGATAGCGCATGCCGCTATACGCTACGGATGCGACGGATATTTCGGCTATCCCATCACCCCGCAGTCGGAGGTGCTGGAGACTCTGGAGGAGCTGATGCCGTGGGAAACCACGGGCATGGTGGTCCTGCAGGCCGAATCGGAAGTGGCAGCCATCAATATGGTGTACGGCGGCGCCGCCACAGGCAAGGCCGTGATGACCAGCTCCTCGTCGCCGGGCGTCAGCCTGAAGCAGGAGGGTATTTCCTACATAGCCGCGGCCTCGCTGCCGGCACTCATACTGAACGTGATGCGCGGAGGCCCCGGCCTCGGCACAATCCAGCCCAGCCAGGCCGACTATTTCCAGGCCACCAAGGGCGGCGGTCATGGCGACTATCACCTGATAGTCCTGGCTCCCTCCACGGTGCAGGAGATGGTGGACTTCGTAGGACTCGGCTTTGACCTGGCGTTCAAATACACCAACCCCTGCATGATCCTGGCCGACGGCATCGTGGGCCAGATGATGGAGAAAGTAGTGCTGCCCGAACCGCGTCCCCGCCGCACCGACGAGGAGATTCGCAAGCAGTGCCCCTGGGCGGCCAACGGCAGACTCGGCGGCCGCAAGCGCAACGTCATAACCAGCCTGGAGCTGGAGCCGGCCAAGATGGAGGTGATTAACCACCAGTTGCAGGAGCGCTACCGCACCATCGAGCAAAACGAGACCCGATGGGAGGAAATAGACGTGGAAGGCGCCGACTATCTGATCGTGGCCTTCGGCTCCATAGCCCGCATATCCGACAAGGCCCGCGAGATAGCGGCCGAGGAGGGCATCAAGGTCGGCATCGTCCGCCCCATCACCCTCTGGCCCTTCCCCACCGAGGCCGTGGCCCGTGCCGCACAGGGCAAGAAGGGAATACTCGTGGTCGAGCTCAACGCCGGCCAGATGATAGAGGACGTGCGCCTCGCAGTGCACGACTCGCTGCCCGTCGAGCACTTCGGCCGCCTGGGCGGTATAATACCCAGCCCCGAGGAAGTGGTGAACGCGCTCAAAGAAAAAATCATCAACCGTTAACAATGTGCCTCTATGGAAATCACTGATATAATCAAAGAAGAAAACAAGGTATACAGCAAGCCTGAGCTTCTGGAAGAGGTGCACATGCACTATTGCCCGGGCTGCAGCCACGGTGTGGTGCACAAGATACTGGCGGAAGTGATCGCCGAGATGGGCCTCACCGAGAAGGCGGTGGGCGTCTCCCCCGTGGGATGCGCCGTGTTCGCCTACAACTATCTTGACGTCGACTGGATCGAGGCCGCCCACGGCCGCGCACCGGCAGTAGCCACCGCCGCCTCCCGCCTCTGGCCCGACAACGTGCTGTTCACCTATCAGGGCGACGGCGACATGTCGGCCATCGGCACCGCCGAGTCCATCCACGCCGCCAACCGCGGCGAAAACATCGTAATGATATTCGTCAACAACGCCATATACGGCATGACCGGCGGACAGATGGCCCCCACCACTCTGATAGGCCAGAAGACCGCCACCACCCCCTACGGACGCCGCGTGGACCTGAACGGACACCCGCTGGAGATAACCAACCTGATGGCCATACTGGACGGCACATGCTACGTGACGCGCCAGTCCGTACACACCCCGGGCAACGTGCGCAAGGCCAAGGCCGCCCTCAAGAAGGCTTTCGAGAACGCCATTGCCAAGCGCGGCACCAGCGTGGTCGAGATCGTGGCTACCTGCAACTCCGGCTGGAAGATGTCGCCCGAAAAGGCCAACGAATGGATGGCCCAGAATATGTTCGAGAAGTACCCCCTGGGAGACCTTAAAAACGTATAAGCTATGAAGGAAGAAATAATTATAGCCGGATTTGGCGGCCAGGGAGTGCTGTCGATGGGCAAGATTCTGGCATACTCTGGCCTGATGGACGACAAGGAAGTGACCTGGATGCCCTCCTACGGTCCGGAGCAGCGCGGCGGCACGGCCAATGTGACCGTCATACTGAGCGACAAGAAGATCTCAAGCCCCGTGCTTGACAAATACGACATCGTGGTGGCACTGAACCAGCAGAGCCTCGACAAGTTCGCCCCCCGGGTGAAGGCCGGCGGCACGTTGATATACGACACCAACGGCATCCACAACCATCCCACACGCACGGACATCAGCATCTACCCCATCGACGCGATGACCGCCACCCTCGAGATAGGCAACTCCAAGGCCTACAACATGGTGGTGATGGGCGCCCTGCTCAACGCCATGGACTATAAGCTGCCGATGGAGAACGTGATCAAGGGCCTGAAGAAATCGCTGCCCGAGCGTCACCACAAGCTGATACCCCTCAACGAGCAAGCCATCGAGAAGGGCAAGTCCCTGCTCCAGGCCTGACCCGCACCGACATCCGACGCGCCCTCAACCGGCCCGTCCCCACTACCCCATTAACGCGCCGGGAGTCCGTCACCACGACCGACTCCCGGCGCTGTTAGTGGCGCGGGCTCTCCGAGCCGCGCGATTATTTTAGACAGGAGAACAGGAGAAACAGGAGCCGCTGCGACTGGGATGACGACGTCCACGTCGTCAAAGTATTCACCGGATCGATGTGGCGGCGGTGGGGACACCGCCCCTCCAGTCGCAGCTGCTACTGTTTCTCCTGTTCTCCTGTCAAAAAAACCACCAGGCGTTCAGCGAACTCTCCTGTTCCTCCTGTTCTCCTGTCAAAAATACTCTTGCCGGGTTGATGCGCTCGCGCCACTACTGTCACAGTGCGTAAATCAGGTTGTCGAACATGGCAGCGCTGATCTCGCTGTCGGTAAACTTCAGTCCTAATATCCTGCGGCGACTGGACAATGCCCCTTTGGTGCGACCAATCAGAACACAAAGCTGCGTAGGCGTGACTCCGCATTTTATCAGCAGCATTATGCGGTAGGCATCCGTCTTTATCTTGCCCGGTGACAACAACTGCAGACGTCGGTCGAAATTCGGCGATGCTGTCAGGATTACCGAGTGCAGTTCGCCCCATAACGGACTCGCTTCCGGAATCATCCGCTTCTCCCTGATATAATCCTGCAATTCCCCGTATGCCGACGAGTTCCCGATTTCCGGCGAAAGAGGCAACCGCTTCTTCTTGCTGTCACACACTGCCGTCAGCTCGTCGATCAGCTGCCGGCGCAGGTCTTCGGCCGATGTTCTTGAAGAAGGATGAGTATCGGTTTCTTTTGCTTTGTCTCTCCTTCTTCCAGTTGTTTCCTCAATTCGCGCGAATTGTCCAGAGCCGAACGAAGTTTTATCAAAGTACGGTTCGATTTGTCGCGGTAATATATCACTGCGATTATTGCCAACAGCAACACCATGACGCTTAACGCGAGCCACCGTTCTATCGTGCGCTTCTTTTCCAGGGCTTTCTGCTTGTCCCGCTCCACGATACTGTAATTGTACTGTGTATTCTGTATCAACGCATTTGCATCCCCGCGGCTGTTCATATAGCTTTCCACAGCTGCTGTATAATGATTAACATAAGTGCGAATGGAATCAGCCGGAACCAGATCCTTCAATTCGTCTGACAATAAAATCAAATATCCTTTCTTCAAATTTTTAGCATCTTTTATCTTGACCAGTTCCAAAGCATACTTATAAGCCGAATCCGGCATACCCTCGCATCGGTATATATCCGACGCATTGGAATACACGAACTGCTTCTGATCATCATTCAGAACAGTACCCACACGCCAGGGTATTCCCTTGATAATAAGAACCGCTGAATCGTGCTCCATTTTATAATTCTTTATAGATGCCAGATAAACGGAATCCATCATTGCTTCCAAAGGAGCTTTCCTATCAGCTATCCTTATTGCCCGGCGGAAAGTATTTTCAGCATCATCATAGTTTTTGACTTTTATATAGTTAGCTCCCAATACTTCCAGATCGTACATTAGTCTAATCGTATCTTTCAGCTCACTGTTAATCTCTATAGACATATCAATATATCGACGCGCTTCATTAAACAACCGCATGGAATTGAACAGGCCTGCCATTTGAGCCGCAATTTTACTTTTTAGTAGCAATGACTTATCATCCTGCCCAAGGGAACTCAATGCCTCACCATAATATTTTATGGCCGACGGGAAATCACCTATGTCATGATATACCCGACCGCCATAATACAATGCTTCAGCATAACGTTCCTTTGACCCATGGGCTGAATAATAATCGATGACAGAGAGAATAATGCTATCGGATGTATGATTAATGATTGCTTTGTCGGCAAGCTTTACTGAAAGGAAATCATAATACATCTTGTCATCTTTCGATAATCCATCCTTCGAAATCGAATACAGCGAATCCAGCTCAACCCTCGAATTGACTTTTGCCATCTTATCCAATCTTTCAAGAATAGGATTCGGAGTTGTTTTACCACATCCACTAAGCAGAATTATTAACAACAGCACTATTATGCATCTTGTATTCATACACTTCATTTTGCGTATCATATAGGAATTAACAATTACAAAATTAGCTCATAGACGCCATTTTCCCTAACTAATTTCATTTCAGCACTAATTTTCGCACTATTTCCGCACAAACCGCACTATTTTCCGCACAAATTTTCTTGCAATCCAATCTTATCCGATATAACTTTGCAGACATCAACCAACACATCCAAAAGTTATGAAAAACATCCTGACGCTATTTCTAATCATACTCTCGTGTACTGTCGCTATCGCCTGGGACAACGGGCATTCGGTTCAATTGAAGTTGTATTCATCTCCATCAGTATCCTATTCCGAACAAAATCCGGATGAAAACAAGAACATTCTTGACAGAATGCCCACGCGTCCCATTCTATGCTCCATAAGCATTGTGGATGGCGTGTCGTTCAACGATGGTTCCAATCCTGACATCATCAGTTACGAGATAAAGGATGCCGACGACAACACTGTTGCCGTTACCGGCGATGAAGCAGACTTCATCCAGACACTATTCTCCCTCACAGGCGAATACGTGATACTGTTCCGTACCGACGATTATGTTTATTACGGTGGAATCTGCATCTAAAAATCGATTCTATTTTATCAAGAGTCTCCCGTTTGCATGACGGATCTCTTGATAAAAATCCAATCCACAAACTCCATTGTGCATTATTTGCAAATAACTGTAAATAATTATTTAATAATATTGGGGATTTTAAATCAGATAGACTATCTTTGCTTTTTGTAAAGCGAGTCCACGATTTAATCCATTCATTAACGCTTTAACAAATTCAACATGATTAAGAAACTATGAAAACGATGAACCGATATTTCATATTGGGGGCGGCGACAGCCGTCGCCCTGACACTGGCTTCGTGCAGCAGTGACAAAAATCAAAACGATCCTAAAGTCATTACGGAGGAGGTGCCGGAAGCAGTGCCTTATACCATGTTGCAGCTTACCCCCGCTCAGAATCAGGCACGACTGGCCGGCAATGAGTTCGCCGTGTCATTGATGAAGGATGCCATGGAATTGAACGACGGACAGTCGACCGTGCTCGCACCATTCAGCCTCTACACCACCCTCGCCATGGTCGCAAACGGCGACAACGGCACTACGCGCGACAAGATACTTGAAACCATGGGCTTCACCAACGGTGAGGCCGGGGTGGCTCAACTCAACGACTTCAGCGCGTTTATGATTGAAAATCTGCCACACCTCGATTCGCGAGCCTACGCTCTTGTGGCCAATTCATTATGGATTCATGGCGAGATGAATGTACGTGAAGATTTTACCCACAACCTCAACAAGTGGTATAACGCAGAGATCAAGACGTTGCCGGATCTTCACAACGACGCTGCGAAAAATCAAATCAACGAATGGTGTGCGTCCAACACTAATGGAAAGATTCCTTCATTCCTGAAGCAGAACCTGACAGGCAAGATGGCCGTGATAAACGCAACATATTTCTATGGAATATGGGCCTCCGGATTCGACAAAGATGCAACCGCTCCAGCCACATTCCACAACCTTGACGGCACGGAATCACGCGTAGATATGATGAGTCAGAGTCTCGACAATTCCCTTTATGGAAAGACGGCCGACGCCACCATTATAGGAATTCCCTACGGCAATGGTAATTTCCGCATGATATGCGTGCTTCCAGAGGGTGACATAAACGAATATGTGTCGCGAATGACCCATGCCTCATTGATGAAAGGAATAGCACAAGCAACAAACTCACGATGCATTGTAAAAATGCCCAAATTCGACATCGGCAGCCGTCAGCAGCTTCTGGATGTGCTTGCAAAAAAAGGCTTGGCATGTATGACGAATCAGGGCTTCAATGCAATAATCCCAAACGAGAACCTGGCCATGGCACAGCTTCTTCAAGAAGCTCGCGTGTCGACCGATGAAGGAGGTACTGCCGGAGCCGCCGTGACCATGGCCGAGCTGGATTTGATGTCACCGGATCCAGACGGAGCAATGAAGAAACCGGAAGTCAACCTCGACCGTCCCTTCCTGTTCATTATAGAGGAGACATCCACAGGCTCCATTTTCTTCCTGGGAGCCGTCACACGGCTCTGAGATAAATGATGCGACAATAATCCCGTAGACGTTACCGACGATGAGGCAGACTTCACCGTAATAAAGATACACGTTCCGTATCGACGAATATCTTTATTACGGTGAAGTCTGCCTGTAGAATCGGATATGCCTTGCACTTCAGCACACTCAATCACAATCATCAATATGAAAGCAACACACGCAATTCTGACATTAACGCTGATATTAATTTATCCTTTAGTTTCCAATGCACAAAACACTACTAAAAAAGAAAATACAGATACCATAGGCAAGGACCTGAAGGAATTGATAGTGGAAGCTGACGCCTACAGGATTATCGAAGACGGAGTGTCGTATGCTCCTGATAAAAACGTGAGAAAGTTTGCCATGGATGCCGTCGATCTTCTGTCACGCATGGCAATCCCTCAGCTTATCATCACACCCAACAATTCCGTCCGGACTTCAGCGGGACAGCCCGTAAAGATTTACATTGACTATATGGAGGCTACTCCCGAGGATCTCTCCGGTATGAGGCCATCGGACGTGAAGCGTGTGGAAGTGCTGGAGTACCCTACGGACGCAAGATTCCATCAGGCCGAGCATGTGGTGAATTTCATTATGCAAAAGTATGAATGGGGGGGATACACCAAACTGACTGCATCGGGTGGTTTATTAAATAACGACTATGCATCCGGATGCCTGTATTCGAAATTCAGTTATAAAAAGAACTGGACATTCGATGTCAATGCCAACGGATCGGGGCGGTGGTCAAATCATGGACAACAAGACAACCAGATTACTTTCAGGGATTTCAATTATGGCGCACAGCATTATGACGCCATTACAAAGACTTCAAAAACCGACAAATACAAGGCCCGGTCCAATACAGCGAACGCCGGTTTCAGGGCCAAATACCGGCGTGACGGCATGACCATAACTCATTCAGCCGCATTCGATCGAAACGCAATGCCCTATAGCACCCGTCATTCCTCGGCAGAGTTCTCGAACACATTGTTCCCGAAGTCGGCAACGATACTGAACGAAAATTCCCAACAGTCAAATGCATGGGCCGTCGGAGACTATTACTTCTCACTTCCCGCCGACAATAGCCTCAGCGTGGACTGGACCATGGGATATCAGGGCTCCCGTTCCAACAGCGACTATCGACTCGGAAACTTAACCCCGATTCTGAACGGAGAGAAAAGCTCCTTCTATTACCCTCAGATTACTATATCCCACACCAAGAAGTTCAACCACAACAATTCGCTCGGAGCCACGATATATTCCCGCAACTTCCTTTATAGCACGACATACACCGGATCTGTCGACCGAAAGAACGATATTCTCACATTAACCAACCAGCTGCTCCTCAGCTATCGCCAGAGATGGAATTCCGGATTCGGGCTCATGGTCAGAGCGGGTCTGTCATATCTGCACATGAAGGAAAATCATGTCACACATATCCGGAACTGGCGTCCGTCCATTTATCTCAGCATGAATTATACCTTGAACAAGAACAATGCCCTATCTTTGTCCGGCTCTTGGTACAGTGCGCCGGAATTACATAACAACACGTCCGATGTGATTACTCGTGATGACGAGCTATTGTGGCAACAAGGAAATCCGAACCTTAAAAGCAATGACAATAAATGGTGCAAGCTGCAATACGATTTCTTTATGAAAAATTTATATCTGGCGGCCGTGGCGACCTATACGGATTGCAACCACCTCCCGGTGTACGATTATTATGTGCGCGAAGGGTATGACGGCCTGGTCCGCACATACAGCAGCGACAATCACGAACGACGTCTCCAAGGACGTGTAATCACCCAATTGCGTCTTTTCAACAGATCTCTGACTCTTGGAGGCTCCGTTATTGCCACTTATCAACGAAATTCAGGATTAATTAATAGGAAAGGCGCGTTTGTGGAAGCTTGGTTTTATGCCGGGTGGTACTACAAAAACTTTTCTGCAACGGTTTCCTATACCTCACCGAGTACCACAATAAACGAACAGCAGGGATTCAAGACGCGAACCCCGCAAACATATTCTCTGGACTGTGCATATTCGATTGGAGATTTCAGGGCATCGTTCCGTTTCAGCAACTGGTTCTCGCAGGGGTATGTCCGCAGGGACTATGACAGCCCGCACTATAGTTTCAGCGGAAGCTCTTGGTCACGCGATCAGAGCCGTGGCATTGCCCTCACATTGAGCTACACCTTCGCCTATGGCAAAAAAATAGAACGGGACGATGAGTTTGACGCAAGTCGGAATCCCGCAATGTAAAGTCAACATAAATAACACTGACAATGGGATTCAAATTAATAAGGCAAAGGGATTCCATGCAGTGCGGCGTGGCCTCGCTGGCAATGATATGCAAGCATTATGGCAAAGTCTATTCCACCAAGTATATTGAGCAATACTGCCATCCCACGAATGAAGGCATTTCATTGAAAGGGCTGATTGACGGTTCTGAAGAATTAGGCTTCATCCCGACAGCTATCAAAACCAATGTTCAAGATCTGTGCCGATGTCCGCTTCCAGTGATACTGCATTGGGATCAGAAACATTTCGTGGTCTTGTACAGGACCGGAGGCGACGGCAAAACCATTTATATCGCTGACCCGGCAAAGGGTAAGAGGAGGTATCGCCGTGACGAATTCGTAAGCCACTGGGCCAGCATCGTCAGCGACGGGGAGGAAAAGGGTATAGCACTATGCCTGCAACCCGATGTCGATGCACGCGACCCTGACATGGAAAACACAGAGGGAAACCGGTCCTTCAAATTTCTGGCAGGCTATCTGAAACAATACCGCAGGTATTTCACCCAGATAGCCTTGGGCCTTCTGTTGGGATGCCTGCTCCAGCTCGTGATGCCGTTCCTGACCCAGGCCATCGTAGATATCGGAATCACACACAAGGACATCGGATTTATATGGCTGGTGCTTCTTGGCGAATTGATGATAGTGACAGGCACGACGGCCACGAATTTTATCCGTCGCTGGCTGTTGCTGCACATCTCAATGCGAATCAACATTTCGCTTGTAAGCGACTTTTTCATCAAACTGCTGAAACTGCCTATGTCGTTTTTCGACACAAAGCTGATGGGCGACCTGTTGCAGCGGATTGCTGACCATTCGCGGGTGCAGGATTTTCTGACCGGCCAGGTGCTGAACGTCATATTCACCTTTCTTAGTCTACTCGTGTTCGGCATAGTGTTATGCGTTTACAATCCCTTGATCTTCGGCGTCTTTATTGCAGGCAGTGTGTGTTACGGACTTTGGATCAGCGCCTTCCTGAACAAGAGGAAGGTGCTGGACTATGAGCTGTTCGAGCAGCAGGCCATAAATCAGAACAGGACCTATCAGTTCATTACCTCAATGCAGGAAATTAAGCTTCAGGATTGTGAGAGACGGCGAAGATGGGAGTGGGAAGACACCCTGGCCGATTTATTCTGCGTCAGGATGAAATCGCTGAAACTTCAGCAGACACAGGAAGCGGGATCGATATTCATAAACGAAATCAAGAACATCGTCATTACCGTGCTTGCCGCCACTGCTGTAATCAACGGACAAATGACCTTAGGTGCCATGCTTGCCGTCCAATATATCATAGGTCAGTTAAACTCACCTGTCGACCAGTTGATGCAGTTTGTGTATTCCATGCAGGATGTAAGAATATCCCTTGAGCGAATCAACGAGATACATCAAGGTAAAAACGAAGAAAACGCTGCCAACAATCTTGAATGTTTCGAATATGGCAAACAAATCAGGTTAAAGAATGTAGACTTCAAGTATAATCCACACTCGCCTGACAAGACAATCGGCAACGTCTCCTTTGATATTCCGGAAGGGAAAGTAACGGCCATAGTCGGAGCCTCCGGGAGCGGAAAGACCACCTTGATAAAACTGATGCTCGGATATTATCCGGTGATGTCTGGCCTGATAGAGATCTCTGGGCACGACATAAGCGAATACAACCTGAAATGGTGGAGACAGCATTGCGGAGTGGTAATGCAGGATGGAGTGATATTTTCGGAATCGATAGCACGTAATATCGCTGTGGCCGACGGAGACATAGACATGGAAAAACTTGAGGAGGCCGCTCGCATAGCAAACATTCACGAATATATTATGAGTCTCCCGCTAAGATACGATACTCTTATAGGTCGCGACGGTATCGGGCTGAGCCAGGGACAAAAACAACGGATTCTGATTGCCCGAGCAGTTTACAAGAATCCCGATTTCATTTTCCTTGACGAAGCCACAAATTCCTTGGATGCCGAGAATGAAAGATTGATTGTGGAAAATCTGGCATCTTTTTACGAAGGGCGCACGGTAGCTATTGTTGCCCATCGTCTTTCCACCGTCAGGAATGCCCACCAGATAATTGTGCTGGATCACGGCAAGGTCGTGGAAGCAGGCAATCACGATACTTTGATTAAAAAAGAAGGGGCTTATTATAATCTCGTCAAGAATCAACTGGAACTTGGAAACTGATGAATCCGTCTGACAAAACTCATGACAGAATCGAGCTGCGCTCGGAAAAGGTACGCAAAATTCTCGGAGACATACCACCTTCGCTCATACGTTGGGGTACCGTAATTCTAACTGTCGTCTTCTTAGGGCTATTAGCCATAGTATGCCTTCTGCCATATCCTTACTCCGATGGTGAGTCGATACTTCAACATCTTTTCCGCTAATGCAGTAGGCATCGTTCCTCTAATACTCCCTCCGACAACAGAATCTTTTGGGCGACGTGCACCGCCTCGACGGGTTCGCCGACGGCACGGAGCAGGACAAAGGAAATCTCGCCGGCGGCGGGATTTTTTTTGTCGTGGGCCATGATGTCAATAAGTTCCGTCACGTCACGGCATTCCGACGGCAATGCGGGGAAGAAACGGTTCAATATCTTTTGCTCATATTCGTTCGCAACACCCGAAGAAAGACCCGTCAGTCGTTCGCTGAGCCTCAGCGCGACCAGGAGACCGTGCGCCACGGCCGTGCCGTGTCCTATCGGCTTGCCGACTCGCGACGCTAATGATTCGAAGGCGTGGCCGGCCGTATGACCTAAATTCAAAATGCGGCGCAATCCATTCTCGTGCGGATCGCGGGCCACGACATCTTCCTTGAAACGCGCTGACCATTCCGCAGCGTGGCCTACGTTGTCAGCAGTAAGAGTTTCCGGCAGGTTCAGCAATTCGTCATACACCGCCTCAGAGCCGAGCAGCGCGCTCTTGGCTACCTCGGCCAGTCCCTCGCGCATCTGCGCCTGCGGCAGCGTCGCAAGCCACGAGGCATCCACTATGACGCGCTCGGGCATACGGAACGCTCCCACCTCGTTCTTCAGCCCTCCGAAGTCTATTCCTGTCTTGCCTCCGATGGCGGCATCTGACATGGCCAACAGCGTGGCGGGCACGTTCACGAACCGGATGCCGCGCTTGAACGTGGAGGCGGCGAAACCGCCCAAGTCAGACACCACGCCGCCGCCGATGTTCACCAACAGCGACCGGCGCGTGGCACCCAACGAGCTAAGATCCTCCCATACGCCGGCCAGGGTGTCAAGGCTTTTGCTTTCCTCGCCCGCCGGCACCACTATTACCGTGCCGTCCCAACGGAACAGCGGGCTGACATTCGAATCGGTCAGTACAAACACCCTGTCGGGCTGCAGCCGCTCTATCTCGGCCGAAAGTTCCTCACGCCATTTCATTGTCGCTTATTTTCTAAAATGTCCTCCAGGTAATCGGCAAACTCCTCCATCGAATTGAAAATCATGTCGGCGCCTTCCTTCACAAACTCCTCGCGCGGAACGGGGCCTGTCATGACGGCGCAGACGAAACATCCGGCCGCCTTCCCGGCCCGCACGCCCAACGGAGCGTTCTCCACCACCATGCAGTCTGCGGGATCGGCGCCAACGAGCGACGCCCCTTTCAGGTACGGCTCCGGATAGGGTTTGCCTTGCTTCACGTCCAATGCCGTGACGCGCCGGCCGTCCACAAACACGCCGGGGTAATCATGCTCAAGTTTGTCCAGCAGGCTGGCTTGAGCCGAACCGGTGACCAGTACGCGCGTCATGCCCAACGCGCCCAACGCCGCGATCATCCTTTGGGCGCCGGGCATCACCGGCGCGGGTCCAAGGGCACGGAAGTTGGCCGTCTTTATCGCATACAGCCTCGCCGCCTCCTCGTCGCTGACCTCGTGTCCGCGCTCGCGCTTCATCAGGAGGTTAATGGTGGCCTTGCCCGTCATCCCCTCGTACATGTAAAATTCATCGCGGTCCGTATCAAGACCTATCTCGTCGCACATCTTCTTCCAGGACGCGGCATGTCCCCGCATGGAGTCGTAAAGCACCCCGTCCATATCAATTAATGCAGCTTTAAACCGTTTCATAACGCAAAATTAAGGATTTTTTGTTAATTTTGCATACAATGAACCGCAACGAACCAACCGACATACATAAATACGACGGAATTAAGCTGGTATCCATCAGCGCCATGTTGCTTGCACTGCTATTGGCATTCGGATGCAAGCGGGGCAATCCCTTCGCCAAGGCTACGGCCGAAGACCCCGGCAACTACATAGTTATAGACGGCGAATCGGTCATAGACGACGTAGAGTCACCTGCCGCGGCGCAGATACCCGAGGCGGAGCCTGAACCTACCCCGGAACCCGAGCCTGACACCGCCAAGGCGGAAGCCCCGCAACCGGTGGCCGCACCCGCAGCCGCCGCGCCCATAGAGACAGGCAAGGACGCCCCCAACCACGGCCGCATCCGGGTGCGCAACATCGGATCGCTGATGGAAGTGTTCAACGACTCTAACAAGTATCAGTACGCCGCCGCCGAACGCCTCGGCATCCGTCCCATACACAGCTTGGGACAGGCTTACTTCACCACCCGGCCCATCGTGGAGGTGAGGAGCAACCGGTATTACACGGTCGATGAACTGAAGCACTCGTTCCCCTACCTGGTGCCCGAGGCCGAGAAGGTGCTGAGCGACATCGGCCGGAACTTCATCGACTCGCTGGCCCGTCGCGGCGGCGGCAAGTACCGGCTGATTGTGACCAGCCTGCTGCGCACGCCGCACACCGTCAAACGGTTGCGACGCGTCAACAGAAACGCGGTGGACTCGTCGACCCATCAGTTCGGCACAACGTTCGACATCAGCTTCACGCGGTTCCACAACCTGGACCGTTCCAAGGTAACCGCCGACGAGGACCTGAAGAACCTGTTGGGCGAAGTGTTGCTCGACATGCGCGACAACAAGCGATGCCTGGTGAAATACGAGCGCAAGGGAGGCTGCTTCCACATCACCGCCACCAAATGACCCGCGCCCGAGGCCGGAATACACCGTTTCCGCAACAATTCGGGCTTTCACGTTGTTTAATCTTATAATATAAACCCAATTCCGGAGGCTTGCCTCCGCAGACGATAGAAAGACAATATGGACAAATTAAGTTACGCATGGGGCCTGGCAATGGGCCGCCAGCTTAAAGGCATGGGCGTCAGCAACCTTGACGCCGACACATTCAGGAACGGAGTGATGAACGCGTTCGACGGCACGGAGCCTGCGATGCCCGTCGAGGAAGCTCAGAAGCTGATCAACGACTATCTGCAGGAGCTTCAGGACAAGGCCGAGAAGGCAGCGCGCGCCGAGGGCGAGCAGTTCCTGTCCGAGAACGGCAAGAAGGAGAACGTGAAGACCACGGCCAGCGGCCTGCAGTATGTGGTTGAGAAAGAGGGCACCGGCGCACAGCCCACGGCCGAGGACGAAGTGACCGTGCACTACACGGGCAAGCTGCTGAACGGCCAGGTGTTCGACAGCAGCGTCAACCGCGGCGAACCCGCCACATTCCCCCTGAACCGCGTCATCCCCGGCTGGACCGAGGGCGTGCAGCTCATGAAGGAAGGGGCCAAGTACACCTTCTTCATCCCCAGCGACCTGGCCTACGGCCCTCAGGGTGTGCCCGGAGCAATCCCGCCCCATTCCACCCTTATATTTGACGTGGAACTAATCAAAGTCAACAAGAAATAAGTAGTTTCGAATTATGAAAACGATCAAGTATCTGGCATCGGCGCTTGTACTTACGGCCGGCATGACGATGGTGTCGTGCAACGGCAACAAGACCGCCGCCGCTGCCGATTCCGACAGCATGGCCACCGAGACTGTAGCCGAGGCCACCGACTCCCTGAACGCGCCCAGCGAACTGGCCAGAATCTTCACCGACCCGTCCAGGAAATCGGAGACTCCTACCGACACCACTTACGCCGAGACACCGACGGGCCTCAAGTACATGGTGCTCAAAGAGGGCACGGGCGACCGTCCTTCGGCCGACGACACCGTCACGGTGCATTACACCGGCGAGCTGCTTAACGGCCAGGTGTTCGACAGCAGCGTGAGCCGCGGCGAGCCCGCTTCCTTCCCGCTGAACCGCGTCATCCCCGGATGGACCGAGGGCCTGCAGCTGATGAAGGCCGGCTGCAAGGCTGTGTTCTACATCCCCTCCGCACTGGCTTACGGTTCTGCCGGCGCTCCCCCCATGATCGGACCGGACGCCGACCTGATCTTCACTGTGGAACTTATCAGCGTAGGCGAACCTGAACAATGAGAAAACTGATTAAAGGGGCCGCTGTGCTGACGGCGGCCCTTATGCTTTTGGCTCTCCCTTCGTGCAAAGGGAGAACCATGGAGAACATGACCCCCACCGGCGACACCGTGGAAGTGGTGCCCGACACCATTCCCGCCGACTCGATTTGAGAGTATGTTTACTTTTAACTTTCTTTCATTCAAAGAGGATTTTTGAGGGATTATCGCAAGTCGAGAAGGGAGCATAGCGGGCTATGTGACCGACGAGACTTGGCGATAATCACCAAAAAGACCTTTGAAGGAAAGAAAAGTAATCAAAACAAATTATTCGTGTTAAAAGTAAACATACTCTAAGATTCCAACCGATTATGCCTGCATCCTTATCGAAACAATCCATGTCGCGGACATTGCGACACCTCTCTCTCGCCGCCGTGGCGTTGCTGACCGCGGCCGGTTCCGTATCGTGCGGCCCCGACCGGGGCAAGAGCCTGAATGAAATGGGCCACGTATCGCTGGCCGATTCCATGCTGTATTACACCGGCCAGCTCAAGGCCTACGAGTATCTGCGCGAGGCCATGAACGACACGGCCCTGCGCTCCACCGAAGCCCGCATCCGCTTCCTGGAGGGCGTGCGGCGCGGTTATGACGACATGCAGGGTAACGACTCCGCCTATAACCTCGGCATCCGTTACGGCGTGCGCATGGCCGTGAGGGGCAAGCACTTCGAGAACGAATTCGGATTCACCTTCGACAAGGACATCCTGTTCCAGTCCATGGCATACGCCCTGCTTCAGGAAAAGGACATAGACGAGCTTGCAGTGCAGGACAAGCTGTACGACGTGCTGCACAAGCTGCAGGCACAACAGGCCGGTTCGGTACACCGACAGGCCCATCAGGCAGTCAGGGCCGAAGCCGCGAAACTCGGCATGAAGCGTCTGGAGGACGGTCTGTATTACAAGGAACTTACCCCCGGTGCAGGCCCATCGGCCACCACGGGATCCGTGCTGTCGCTGCAGGTGAACTATTCGCGGCCCGACGGCGAAAGCCTCGGAATGTCGTCGCCCCAGGAGGTGACGGTAGGCAACCATGAGACCGCTCCCGTGCTGAACGAGATTTACTGCCGGATGCGGCAGGGCGAACACGCCCGGTTCCTCACCCCGGCCTTCCGCCTGTACGGCAATCGTTGCGAGTTCATAGGACTCAAACCTGCGGATCCGGTTTTGATCGATATCCAGGTATTCAGGATTTCTCCCGGAACAGCTACCGACATAAATGCAGATATATGAAAAACGTTCGCGCCAAAAAGTCATTAGGACAGCATTTCCTGAACGACGAGCACATCGCCTCGCGCATAGCCGACACCATTTCGGCCCGGGAACTGCCTGAACACGCCCGCCCGTGGGGCGACCTCCCCATCCTTGAGATAGGCCCCGGCATGGGCATCCTGACCAAATACCTGATGGACACCGGGCGCCCGCTGGAATGCGTGGAGCTGGATTCCGAAAGCGTCGGATTCCTGCACAACCTGTACCCGAGCCTGAACGTAGTGGAGGCCGACTTCCTGAAGATGGACCTCGACACGGTGTTTCCCGGCCGGGACATCGCGCTGATCGGCAATTTCCCGTACAACATCTCGAGTCAGATATTTTTCAAGGTACTGGAGCACCGCGACCGCATACCGGTTGCCGCCGGCATGTTGCAGAAGGAAGTGGCCGAGCGCATCTGCGCCGCACCGGGCAACCGCGACCGCGGCATCCTTTCGGTGCTGCTGCAGGCCTGGTACGACTGCGAATACCTGTTCACCGTCGAGCCGTTCGTGTTCACGCCCCCGCCCAAGGTGCGCAGCGGCGTGCTGAGACTGACGCGCAACGACCGCACCGACCTCGGCTGCGACCCCGCCGACTTCAAGAAGGTGGTGAAGCAAGCCTTCTCCATGCGCCGCAAGACCCTCCGCAACTCGCTGGCGCCCCTCCTGGCCGCCATCCCCGCCGCCATTGCCTCCGACACCCTCGCGCCCATCGAACCTCTCCTGACCGAGCGCCCCGAACGCCTCTCCGTCGACCAGTTCGTCCTCCTCACCAACCTCCTGCTCCAAAAGTAGAATTATTCAATAGTAGGATTATTCAATAGTAGGGTTCAGAATAGAATTCCTAACTGAAGTTAAAAAAGAGGCAGTCTCTGCCTCTTTTTTGCATTTACAGCCCCTACATCATAGATTTTTAGGACTGCATACCCTTAATCTCACGAAAATTAATTAACTTTGCAATCTTAGCATCGTATGCGAAATGACCAAGAATACCACAACAACATAACGGCGAAAGCCGTAAACAAAAAAATTATGAACCCCAACGTAGTAGCTTAAAGGAGGCTTTGGTCGGCCTCGCATAGCTACGCTGGAGTTTTTCTCTACTCTGTTCAATGAATAGAATTGATATGATACAAACAGTTGGACGCGAGTTCTTGATTTCTAACATCGAGAACAATGAGTTCAGCTATCAACAAGTCTTGGAGCGATCACTAAGTGGGCACTACAAACTTGATATTCGTTTCTATGATGAAGCATCGGAAACGGCTGTCTTAATTGAGACAAAACGTCGTTTTACCTCCGCTGATAAAGATCAACTTTTTGCTTATGTTGCATTAGAACAGGAACTGAACCCAGACACTAATATTGTTGCAATATTGGCGAACACAGAGAATGATTTAATAAAAGTCTGGCAATTCGCAAGCACTGAGGCCAATGGCATTGAACTTTCAGATACTCGACTTAAAAGTTTTGAGGAATATAAGTTCTATTTCGTTTCTCAAAATGTTAATGACAGGACAGCCGTCTTAGAAAACACTTCAAAACTAAACAAACTTCTTCATGATAACGGTATTCCGGAGAAATTGAGAAGCCAATTTGTGGGTACCTGTCTCTTAGCTTTAAAAGAGAAACTTAAATTCAAGGGACTCTCCACTGCTCAAATCAATGCTGGTATCAATGAGATTTTAGCTTCAATGCTACATAACAGCCTTGACAGGGCGACAAAATTATCACTTCTAAAAACTAAAATATTAGAAAGTCAAAGTGTCTCTTCAATACGAGCGGAAGAGTATCATAAAATACTACTTTTCATTAAGAAGAATATTTTACCTTATATCAATGATTACACTTCAGAAGGTCACGATATCCTGAGCTATTTTTTTACCACATTCAATAAATACGTAGCAAGGGAAGATAAAAATCAAGCATTTACACCGAATCATATTGCGCATTTTATGTGCAAAGTTGCGCGTCTCCATCGTAATACGCGTGTACTTGATCCAACTTGTGGTTCGGGGACATTTCTAGTACAAGCGATGTCCCAAATTCTAAAAGAATGTGAGACTGCAAGCGAGAAAAAGCATGTAAAGGAGAATCAAATATATGGCATCGAATTTGACGAAAATGTATATGGATTAGCAACCACCAATATGTTAATTCATGGCGACGGCAATTCTAACATTCAGGCAGGATCTTGTTTCGATAAGAAGCAATGGATTGAATCATCTGACATAAATTTAGTCTTGATGAATCCTCCATATAATGCTTCCAAAAATCAAGTACCCACCCCTTATGCTCGTCTATTCGGTTCTAAATCTACCGACCCTACAAAAGGCTTAGGCTTTGTGCAATATATAGCTGACGCTGTAAATCATGGGAAATTGTTGACATTACTCCCAATGGCTTGTGCACTTACATCCAGTTCTATCATTACTGATTGCAAAGAGAAAATGCTTCAGAAGCACACCTTAGATGCCGTTTTTTCTTTACCCCCTGATATGTTCTATCCTGGGGCAAGTGCTGTGGCTATATGTATGGTGTTTAATTTGGGACAGCCGCATCCCTCTAATTTTGAAACGTTCTTCGGATATTATCGTGTAGATGGGTTTGAAAAAAGAAAAGGTGTTGGCCGTGTTGATATAAATGAGGTTTGGGACAGCATTGAGTCTGAGTGGTTATCATTATATCGACACCGCTTAGAAATGCCGGGCAAAAGTGTGAATAAAATAGTTTCAGCTACCGATGAATGGTGCGCAGAAGCATATATGGAAACCGATTACTCTACACTAAGCAAAAAAGATTTTGTTGAAACAATGCAATCTTTTGCTGCATATCTAACTCAGAATGAAAATGTCCGTGTTAACTAAACGATTTACCATTTCTGAGTTATTTCCTATCTTAATGAATGGGAAAGCTAACAATAATATTCTTTCTGATGGCAATGATTGTCCATATGTCGGAGCTAAAAAATCTGATAATGGCATTATGCGATATTGTGCATATAATCCAAATCTAATACAACAAGGCAATTGCATATTATTTATATGTAATGGAGCTGGATCTGTAGGCTATACTCTTTATATGGATCGGTCTTTTATCTCGACATCAGATGTTGTCGCAGGTTACGCTTCGTTCTTAAATAGAGAAATTGCGATGTACTTAATTACACTTCTTGATTTGGAACGCCCTAAATATTCTTATGGAAGAAAGTGGAAAAGATATCTAAGAACAACAACCATACCCTTACCTATAGATGAGAATGGCAATCCTAATTGGAGTTATATCCAAGCTTATGTCTCATCATTAATCCCGATGTTACCTAAAAGGAGCAGGTCTATATGGACTAGAGGAGTGACGACAGATAGTATTGGGTCATCTAATGTAGCGATAAATACAGATTGCTGGAAATGGTTTGCCCTTAAGGATATTTTTGATATTTCATACGGTAATAGTTTCGAACTAATAAATCTGTCTTCATGTGATAAGAACGTAAATAATGCCATAGCATTTGTTTCACGTTCATCTTCAAACAATGGTGTGGATGACTATGTCGAACGGATAATAGATGTCGAACCATTCCAAGCCGGCGATATAACTGTAGCTTTAGGTGGGTCTGTACTCTCTACATTTATTCAACCGAGGCCTTTTTATACAGCATATCACGTTAAAGTATTAACGGCAAAAATAGCAATTTCAGTTTTGCAAAAAATTTTTGTTGTGACATTAATCCGACGTGAAGCCTATAGATATAGCTATGGAAGACAAGCAAATACGACTCTAAACTCACTTCAAATAAAGCTTCCGGTAAAGAATGAGAAAATTGACTGGGCATGGATTCAGAAATATATGGAATCTATGCCATTTAGCAAACAATTGAACGAGGGATTTTAAAGAAAAACCATTAATGAAAGCTATATATTTAGACTTACATATTCACACATCAGAAGATGCCAATAAACCGAATGCATCTTATGATATTGCAGAGTTAGTCCGCAAGATTAAAGAATATAATGGGAATTCAGATTTTATGATCTCACTTACGGACCACAACATCATTAATAAAGATGCCTATCTAAAAGGATTGGCACTGGGAATTAATATGATTTTAGGTGTCGAATTACACATCAAGCATAGAGATGATGTAAAAGCGTACCATTGTCACATGTTCATCAATTGTGATATTACAAGCGATAGCATTGATAACATAAATAAAATATTAAATGAACTATATCCAGAAAAGCTTCCCACTAGAACAGATGCTTCAATTCCTGATATACAAGATATTATAAATAGCTTTGATGACTATGACTTTATTCTTTTACCTCATGGCTCTCAAAGGCATGGGGCGTTTAACTATTCAATAGGCAAGGGGAAGCGCTTAGACAATGCAATTAACAGATCAATCTATTATAATCAATTTGATGGATTTACTGCCCGAAGTAATGATGGTCTGGAGCAAACGATTGAATATTTCAAGAAACTTGGTATTGCCGAATTTGTCAATTTGCTTACCTGTTCTGACAACTATTCCCCGAGTGCCTACCCTGCAACGAAAAGCAAAGATACAAATGAGTTTGTGCCAACATGGATGTTTGCAGAACCAACATTTGATGGACTTAGATTATCATTGTCTGAGTCATCCAGATTAGTGGTGCAAAAAGAAAAGCCTGATGTTAGGACAGATCATATTGGACATATTGTACTCAAGAATGAACATATTGATATTGACGTAACACTATCTGACGGATTAAATGTCGTTATTGGAGGATCATCCTCTGGCAAAACCTTATTTGTGGATTCAATATATAATGCTATAAATCATTCTTTCGATGGCTCAAAATATATCGATAGATATGGTGTACAGCAGATTTCTGTTGAGAATCCGTCAAATATGCGACCTTACTATATTTCTCAAAATTTTATTGCAGAAAATATAAGCGACAATAATGAGAAATCTATTGATGAAATAGAAATCCTTCATAACATTTTCCCATCAGACAAGGAGATAAATCAACAGATTACTTCAGCTTTAAATTCGTTGAACACAATAGTTGCGGATATGTTAAACTATGTAGCAACTATTGAGTCATGCATTACATCTCTTAATGCCCTACCTCATCCAGGAATGATGGTGATTCATACTGAATTAAAAAGGAATATTTATAACTCCTTTATTCCCAAAGAAGATGAGATAAAAAATATTGAATATACAACGCCTATTTATGAGGAACATTTAAGAAAAATACAGGCAATAAAGGCTTTTCTTGAAAACAATCCTCTGACGAATAACCGTAATGCAGAGTTTCAGGCTATTGAGAATGAATTAAATTTTGCATATAAGGCTAGCAATCTATCAGATACAATTTTAAATTGCATGATAGATAAAAAGAAAAGTGTCGATATAAGTCTACGAGAAACGCAAGGCATCGATCAAGAGAGAATACAAAACAAGGAACGTTTATTGAAGTTAATCGCTCAATATGTTTCTGCTCTGAAAGGCTTTTATAAGTGCAAAAAACAATTGTCAGAGACTAAATATTCCTTTTCAACAAAGGTTGTTGAATCAATGGGGCATAAATTATCCATTCACAATAATTTTAAATTTGATGAAACTATACTGATTGATACGTTAAACCAATATTTGAAATTTTCTTTTAAGAGACTAAGCGATGTAATTCCAGAAAATTTATTCAAGAAATATTTTAAGGAACGTCCCCGTGTTGAGACATATGATGAATTAGGTCGCAAAATACAATCCTATTTATCAGAGGCAAACACCAAATCATATCAAATTACAACAAGCCATGGTGTAGATTTTAATTCATTAAGCCCAGGATGGAAAACCGCAATCTTGTTGGATTTAATTTTAGGGTATAAGGATGATAATGCCCCAATAATAATTGATCAGCCAGAAGATAATCTTGCTGTCAAATATATCAACTCCGATCTCGTTGATACCATAAAATGTGTAAAAAGTAGGAAGCAGGTAATTTTGGTGTCACACAACGCTACCATTCCTATGATGGCGGATGCCCAAACAATTGTCTTATGTGAAAATGACGGCGCAAAAATAACTATCCGTTCTGCCTCTTTAGAGGGAAGTATAGGGGACCAAAAAGTGCTTGACTATATAGCTGACCAAACTGATGGAGGAAAATCATCCATCAAAAAACGTGTGAAGAAATATAATTTTAAAAAATTCAATTAAACAATATATATGACTTTAAAGTTTGATCGTACAAAAGATGGAGATATTTCTATTATTGTCTATACCGGAACCAATTCGCATTCATTTTCTTATACCGAATTGATAGGAAGCCTTATGGATAACGAAATAATTGAAACTGATTATTCAGCCGAAATAACAGCTGAAGAAAAGGTACAGATTGAAAGCTTAATTTCTGAGATTCGGGGCATTGTAACCCCTGACTTAAAAGGAGATGAGCCAAATTTATTTGATGCTTAAAATAACCATTGGCTTCTCTGATCTCTTGTCTATCTTTTGATTATGACTATTGACTATATAAAGGCATTGATTGAAGCGGACGAGTCGAGGACTTTGGTATACTCTGAGTGGGTATTCCTCAAATGAATAATATTCTTAGTAATGACTATAAGATACATCAACACATTCACTAACTTGATTCAGCATAAGGAATCGGAAGTGGTTGAGGTCAAGAAGGCGGAGAATAACTTCGACTTTGATGACTTGGGCAGGTATTTCTCGGCGATGAGCAATGAGGCGAATCTTCGCGGACTCGATTTCGCGTGGCTGATTTTTGGCTATGATGAGAAGTGCCTCAAGATTGATGCCGTAATTGAAAAGATAAACACTAAAATCGAACGTTTGAAAGAACTCAGACGCTCGCTGATAAATGAAGGAGGAACCGGCGAACTCGCCATATAATTAATAAACCATGCTGAACCCCAAAGAAGTTAAGGCACTCCTTTCAGACATTGAAAGTGACCGAATAGAACGGACGATTTCAACGACCAATACCGACAAATTCGGTCAAGCTATTTGCGCATTTGCTAATGACCTGCCTAATCATAATTTGCCTGGATACTTGATAATTGGTGCTGATGATAAGACCGGAAATGTTAATGGGTCAGTTAAAATCACCGACCAACTTCTCCAGAACCTCGGAGGAATAAAGACTGACGGCAAGCTTCAGCCTCAGGTGAGTATGACTGTTGAAAAAGTCGCCCTCCCAGAAGGAGATGTCGCCGTTGTAACAGTACAGCCTTGTCAATTCACGCCTGTTCGCTACGAGGGGCGTATTTGGGTTCGCATCGGACCGCGAAAGAGCATCGCAAGTGAAGCAGATGAAAAGTTGCTTCTTGAAAAACGCACAAGCAGAATGTTGACCTTTGACGCTCTTCCATGCTTTGAAGCCACAATTGATGATATTGACATTGCGGCATTCCGTCAGATTTATCTCCCAAAAGCTTTTCCGGATGATGTTTTGAGAACTGATACGCGCACAGTCGAGCAGCAAATGCAGGCTCTCGGCTATTTTAACGTGAAGTATAACTGTCCCACTTTCGCAGGAGTCATTATGTTTGGCAAGCGCCCCGAACAGTTCCTGCCCGGAAGTTACGTGCAGTATGTCCGTTTCAGCGGCACTGACCGTGCCGGAGAAATAAAGAACGAATATAAATTTGCCGGAAATCTTGTGAAGATTCTTTCCCAACTTGATACATTCGTGGATGCTACAATCACGAATCGCCGCCCTGTGCCGGTGTCGGCGTTACGTGAAGAAATGGTTGTCGATTATCCACACTGGGCTACTCGCGAGCTGTTGATGAACGCCATCTGCCACAGAGATTACGAGGGAAATGGCCCGGTGCAGTTCTATCAGTATAACGACCGTATCGAAATAATGAATCCTGGAGGACTCTATGGCAAAGCCACGCCCGAAAACTTTCCCTATGTCAACGATTACCGCAACGGCGTTGTAGCTGAAGGCATGAAGGTACTTGGGTTCGTGAACCGATATAGCAGAGGTGTTCAGGCGGTCCAAGATGAACTTCGCGCCAACGGAAATGGAGAGGCGGACTTCAAGCTTCACCTCGGTACGGCGTTTCTTGTAGTGGAAAATATAGCAAATAAAGAAGCAAATAAAGAAGCAAATAAAGAAACGAATAAAGAAGCAAATAAAGAAGCAAATAAAGAAGCAAATAAAGAAACGAATAAAGAAGCAAATAAAGAAACGAATAAAGAAAAGCAAATAAAGAGACAGTTAGGAATAATCTGCAATATGATTAGGGAAAATCCTGCCTCTACGTATGGAGACTTCATGAATGCTTTGGGGATTGGTTATTCATCAGTTTATGAAAGAGTGAAATTCCTGAAACAGAAGGGAGTTCTCCGCCGAGAGGGTGGCCTTTACGGAGGAAGATGGTTAATTAATGAAGACCTCTATTTTAAACTCTATCCATCATCTGAGACAACATGCTGATTAGCTGGTGCATTTTATTTGCAAAGAAAATCACAGTACTAATCCAGACAAGATAATGACCAACAGGACTCTTAAATATAATCAGGAACTAATACGTGCTTTCTGAAGTGCATTTCAACATGATTGATACGGTAAGCCGGGGAATCAAGAAGATGTTTACCGAACAGATGGAGCGTAGATTCCCGATGCCGGACTATGAGATTGACAATGAGAAGAAAGAGGTTGCGGTTCGCATCTACGGCACTGCCATAAATGAACGTAAGCATTAACTGAAGTTAAAAAAGAGGCGGCGACTGCCTCTTTTTTGCATTCATGGATTTTTGTTGTAACTTTGCAGGCGGGATCTTCTCAAATGCGGATCCCGATTCGATATGGCTAAAAGAAACATACTTATCACCGGGGGCGCCGGGTTCATCGGCAGCCATGTGGTGCGTCTGTTCGTCACCGAACATCCGGATTATCACATCTATAACCTCGACCTCCTCACATACGCCGGAAACCTGGCTAACCTCAAGGACATCGAAAACCGTCCGAACTATACGTTCATCAAGGGAGACATCGCGGACCTGGAGCTGATGCGCAGCATCATCCGCGAC
>CABQXY010000018.1:0-94259 GCA_902468245.1 uncultured Porphyromonadaceae bacterium
GTCGCGGATGATGCTGCGCATCAGCTCCAGGTCCGCGATGTCTCCCTTGATGAACGTATAGTTCGGACGGTTTTCGATGTCCTTGAGGTTAGCCAGGTTGCCGGCGTATGTGAGGAGGTCGAGGTTATAGATGTGATAATCCGGATGTTCGGTGACGAACAGACGCACCACATGGCTGCCGATGAAACCGGCGCCCCCGGTAATTAATATATTACGCATTATGCATTATGTTTTTGATACAGATTTTGAGAGAGTCTGTCCAGTAGGGGACGCTGAGACCGAAGGTGCTCTTAAATTTAGTCTTGTCAAGAACCGAATATGCAGGCCGCTTAACAGGCGAAGGGAACTCGTCGGAATGACAGGGTTGTATGTCACAAGCGGTGTTGTTGCCCGCAATTTTTGCTATGGTTTTAGTAAAGTCATACCATGAGCAGACTCCTTCGTTGGAGTAATGAAAGATTCCTTCGTTGCCGTCCATATTGCGGTTCTCGATTATATAATAGATGGCATCAGCAAGATCCTGAGCGTAGGTCGGTGTTCCGGCTTGGTCGAATACTACTTTTAATTCAGGTTTGGTCGACGTGAGGTTGAGCATGGTCTTGACGAAGTTCCTGCCATATTCGGAATAAAGCCATGCGGTACGGAAAATCAACGCCTTGCATCCGCTCGACTCAATAGCTTGCTCGCCATGCAATTTTGTAAGACCGTAAACGCCGGTCGGTGTACCTTTCTGATTCTCACGGCACGGAGTGTTGTAAGGGTCACCTCCAAATACATAGTCGGTGGAAATATGAATCAATGTGCCGTTATTGGCTTTGATAGCCTTAGCTAAGTTGTCGACTGCCATCGAGTTCAGCTTTTCCGCAAACTCTGCATCTGACTCAGCTTTGTCGACATTGGTATAAGCGGCACAGTTGACGATGATCTTTATATCATTCTCTTTTACCATATCGGTTACTGCCTTGGCATCGGTGATGTCAAGCTCCGCGATATCGGTAAAGATGTAATTGTCTTTGGAATCCTTGGCTGCATTGCGTATGCAATTGCCAAGTTGTCCGTTAGCTCCTGTTACTAAAATATTCATAACTCGAAGGGTGATTCAAATTCGGCAAATAACGGGTGATGCTTGTCCTTCTCGGAGAGTATGGCTTCGGCAATATTCAGCTGCCAGTCTATGCCGAGCGATGTGTCGACTATGGAAATACCTCCGTCTGCTTCGGGGCAATAATAGTTATCGCACTTATATTGGAATACGGCGGTATTGCTCAATACAGCGAATCCGTGTGCAAAACCGCGAGGAATGAAGAACTGGCGGTGGTTGTGCTCTGTCAGCAGACAGCTGACGTGCTTGCCATAAGTGGGCGATCCTTTGCGGATATCGACTGCCACATCAAGCACCGAGCCACGTACACATCTTACGAGTTTGGCCTGTGCATGGGGCGGTCGCTGGAAATGCAGTCCACGCATTACTCCTCGTGACGAGCAGGATTCATTATCCTGAACGAAATCTACAAGTCCTACAGCCTGTTCAAATACTTCCTTATTATAACTCTCGAAGAAATAACCTCGAGAATCGGTAAATACGCGCGGTTCAAGTATTACCACGCCTTCTATGTCTGTCTTAATTACGTTCATCACTCTAAGTTTCTGCAACCTGTGCGTTCCACTTCACCAATTACCTTCATGAGATACTGGCCGTATTGATTTTTCAGCATAGGCTTGGCTATCTCGGCCATTTTCTCTTTTGAGATCCATCCCTGACGGTAGGCAATGCCTTCAAGACATGCTATTTTTAGGCCCTGGCGCTTCTCCAGGACTTCGACATAAATCGAAGCCTCGGCGAGCGAGTCATGGGTGCCTGTGTCGAGCCATGCGAAACCACGAGGAAGTGTCTGCACTTTCAGCTCGCCGTCTTTCAAGAACTCCTGGTTGACTGTGGTTATCTCAAGTTCGCCACGGGCGGAAGGCTTGATGTTTTCAGCTACGCGCACCACCTTGTTGGGGTAGAAATAGAGGCCGACCACAGCATAATTACTCTTGGGATGCTCAGGTTTTTCCTCGATGGAGAGACAGTTGCCCTCATGGTCGAATTCGGCGACACCGTAACGTTCGGGATCGTTCACCCAATATCCGAACACAGTGGCTTTGGCTTCTTTTTCGGCAGATGCGACAGCCTGCTTCAGCACTTCGGGGAAACCTCCGCCATGAAATATGTTATCGCCGAGAACCAGGCATACGGAATCATCGCCAATGAAATCCTTACCGATGATGAATGCTTGTGCCAGTCCATCGGGACTCGGTTGTTCAGCGTATGTGAAATTCATACCATAGTCACTGCCATCACCCAACAGGCGCTTGAATCCCGGCAGGTCCTGAGGAGTTGAGATGATTAGTATATCTCTGATTCCGGCCAGCATCAGCGTGGAGATAGGATAATACACCATCGGCTTGTCATAGATGGGCAGTATCTGTTTGCTGACGCCTTTAGTAATGGGATATAGCCGGGTTCCGGAACCACCGGCAAGTACGATACCTTTCATAATATCATTAATGTTTATGAAGTCAAATGTAGTTTAGTTTATGCAATACAAGATATTGTATTATTGACTATCATAAAGGCCGAAACATATTTATGGAAATTGGGGTTATATATTACCCCCCCCTGTTTAATTTTGGAACATTCTGATATGAAGACATTTATATCTGACATGAATGGTATAAGAATGTTTATGTCTTCAGGCCTGAGATTCCACCATTTAAGCTGGAGCATCTTCTCTATTTGCTCATCGGTCATCCGTTTACGGATTATTTTGATGGGGCATCCAACTGCCACCGAATATGGTGGAATATCTTTACTTACCACAGCACCGGCTCCTACGATAGCACCATCCCCAATAGTCACACCAGCTAATACCAAAGCTCCACGACCAAGCCAGACATCGTTACCAATGCGAATGTCTGCTGTCCTATCAATTTCGGAATTATATGCGTTGGTGAATATATCCTTTCTTTTTTGAAATGGAAACTGAGAAGCCATTACCGTGGGATGATTCCCTCCTAATAGTATTCGGACATCTTTTGCAATTGAGCAATATTTACCGATTTTGACTTTTACTCCAGGGTCATAAACGAAAATATCCGGTAAGCCATAGGTGAATTCTCCTATTTCAATATCCGGATTATCAAAATGATAACGTGATTCATCACCATGTTCCTTCCATACCTTCATTTCATGAAAGTATTTCAGTCTCTTATTAATTGAATATCTAATATTTGATAGCAATGACATAATAAACCATTATATTAATAATTATCATGTATGCAAACTCTATGTCTTTTTAGCATAGCGTTTGCCTATAAATCTTGGACAATAGCGATTGAAGAACCATATAGAAGGGAACATGATCAAAACACATAGAATAGTTTGTACAATGGCAGTTGCTGCTGTCTCCGGAATGTGAAACTTCATGAATCCTCGTGAGATGGTATAAAGCACTAACATGTGGCAGCCAAGGACAATCAGGGAGTTAACGCCTAAATACTCCAACCATGATAATTTTTTGCATTCGTTTAAAAAAGAAAAAATAGCAAGAGCTGCGACGCAATATGCCAACCAATATAATGAATCAAAAATCTCAACCAATCGATGGTGTAATTCCAAATTAGTTAATAGATGGAATGCAATCATAGCAATGATAGATGTGAATAACACTATCAATCTTTCATTTAAATGCTCGCAGTATCTAATAATCTTCTTCCCCAACAGACTTCCAACGCCAAAAAATATAGTATAATAGATAGCATTATTTATAAATAATGGAGTTGGAAATTTATTACATATTTCATCGCTAAACAGCATGATAAAGAGAAATAACAGTATTTGTGCTTGCTTGGGTAAATGGCTGATGCACAAATAAATTATTCCTGTTAAAAATAGGCATGGGAGAAACCATAATGCAACATTTACTGATAAATAATCGCCTGCAGGAGTAACTTTGAAAACATCTAATATCATATCCCATCTTAACAAACCTAAATCCCGATTATCCCAATAACCAACCATCAGGCGGAACGGATATGATAATAGATAGAAAAACAGAAATGGTACAAATATCATGTCCCATCTTCTTTTTACTAATTCTTTAATTGGCTCCTGTTTAAAGAATATGCCTGATAAGAAGAAAAATATCAGATTGACATTATTAGGAACCCACCAGTCAGGGTGCCCCGGTGCGTGAACAAACACAACTCCGATAATTGCGAGACCCTTTAATAAATCGATATATATTATTCGGTTTTTACTTGTGTTTTTGTGTGCCTTAATCGCTGGTAAAGTGGCATCGTCAATCTTGTATTCGGGGGGGGTAATTGGCTTATGCATAGCAAGTTGTGAAGAATTTATAATATATAATGCGTAATTTTCAAATCGGCCCTAAGGCCGATTTGAAAATTACAGATCAGGGTATTATTCCTTGAAATATTTATGTTAGCGGGAGTCTGAGGGAAGATTTAAAGTGCTTCTATTTCATAATTAACCATCGAAGTTGTTTCTACTTTTGTGAATTGTGAAATTTTTAAGGAATATAACAAGGAAAGCAAGGAAGTTCCAGCCCTTCCAACTCGAAATGGTGGTGTCGAAGCGAACAAGCACAGCTTTGAAACCGTCTATTCAGGCATTGGTGCGCTCAACTATCCAGCGTTTCTTATACATTTCCTCATCAAACAGATATGCCTCACTGGAATCAGCCCCGTTTCTTCTGTTCTGACAGACGTTGGATATAATTCCATTGGAATCTAGTGCAATCCGGAAATTCTCTCCGTCAAAGCCGGCGTCAAGATTGGAGAAAAGTCCGTCAACGGCAATGCCGGATGCTACACCTGTGCTGCGATCTCATCAATACGGTCCTTTATATCAAAAAAGGTTGGTGTGGTTGCCGCTCTGAGGCTAGGACATAGCCAGTGGCAGTCCCTGCGTATCGACAAAATAAAGCGCGTTTGTCGCAGACCGCATCTTCCTGCACTGATACTCAGCCTTTTCGCCTCCTCTGTATGCAGGTGTATGGGAACCGTCTATATTGGAAAGGACAAATCAACTTTTTCTTTGTATCCATTACGTTCTGACTGAAAACTGTTTCCCAGTCTTCTTTCTTATACCATTTCCGGTAATGTTTGAAGACAGTAATGAAAGATGGCGGATTCCCGGTAAAAAGATGTCTCATCGGGAGCAGACGACACTGGCAGCCACTCTCTTAAGTTTATAAAGAATGGCGTTGACCACTTCGACGAGGTCAAATTGGCTGACATATCCACTTTTTGCTACACTGAGATAGGGCATGATTCGATTTTTTATTGAATCATTATCGAGTACAGCGTATTCTGGCATTGGTTCAATATATTACGGTTTGGCGACCATAATATAGTGCATCCTTTGCGGAATGCGCTGTATTTTAATTATTTTACATCAGATTTAACTTTCATCAATTAGTAGAAACAACTTCATTCAATATTATCTTCAATAATATGACATAAGCCAAGATCAATATCTTTTTTAAGTTGCTTATATTTACCTATAACTTCATGCCCATCATATGAATAATGCACCCTTATTTTTGAATTCCGTCCAAGCCTTTCTCTATTACAATCTATAATTTTAAGTTGCTTTTTTTTTGCAACTAAGCCTCTTAATATTATTTCAATATTGGTTTTTATCATAGATATATCTTCAATGCGTATTCTTTTCCCGTCTTTAAACTTGGTATAATCAAGTCTCGTCAAAGTATTATAAAGTTTCGTTGCATTTTGTTCTAATTTTGCATATTTACCAGATCTATGATTTTGACTACATTCCATATAATCTATAAATATTGAATGCATGAAATTCTTATTTAAGATTCGAGATTGCACTTCGCGATATTCTTCGATGAATATTTCAGTCTCTTTAATCTTACGTAATTTAAGATTGCGCGAGATCAGTTGCATGTATAATGTCTGAATATCCGAAGGTAACGATTCTCGACCCTTTTTTACAATATTACGTACCTTCTTCGATATATGTGTAGTATTAAATTTTTTAATTTCTATAATAGATAAATTAATCAATTCGGATACTTGAAAATTCCATTCGGATGTATTTGTCAGATGATTAATTAGTTGAAAAAAATCAACAGCAATATCAACACCAAGTTGATCCAGCATTAAATAAATAAAAATTACTGCACTTTCCTTGGAATCATAAAAAAATTGTCTGAGATATCTAGTGACATCATAATTTTTATAATTCAACATAAACTCAGCAATTATCAGACATGCCACAGGCATATCGAAAGCTAAGGGATTATCTAAACTTTCAGTCTCAGGCTTAGATTTTATTTCTTTTAGGCTATTATAAAGTTCATCGGCACATTGAATTTTATCATCAGAATGCATTAACTTAAAATACAGCAATCTTGGCTTTTCATTTGGTTGGGCCGATAATAATGCAGTGTCAATATGTTTTACACACTCTCTGTCATTTCCTTTCTCAGCTTCAACTAAGCTAAGATTATACATTAAAACAGAGAGCAACTGGCATTTTTGTAATTCTTCCGAATCATCCCTCAGTAATTTCAACAGAATTCCCTTTGAATCCTCCAAATTGCCTTCATTTTTCTGTTCCATAAGAACCGATGCAAGATATAATTTACTCATGAGCACTGTCTTCTGATCTATCTGGTCGGCAATAGAAATTAATTGTTTCAATATAAATTCAGCCTTGTTGAATTCTGAAAGTGCAATATAGTCGCATGCCTTCAATAGCAAGACCTTTTCATAATAACTATCGCCAATTTTGATATCAGCTAAATTTTCAAGTTGAGATAGTGACTCTTCAGGATTGAAATTCCTTTGATATGCCAGCGCTAATAGGTAATACGCTCTACCCATTTCATCATTACGCGTATCACTAATGCTATTAGTCCTGTCATTGATATATGCGCATAAATAATTTATAGCAGATTTATAATCCTTCTCAATGTTTATACATTTTTCGGCCGCTGAAAGATACTCCCTGTTGTTATTTGAGCTCAAAGATAATAACCATTCATAAGAAAGACTCTCTCTCATAATGGCATTTTTGAATTGAGGGCTTGTGCTTTTGTAATTTATAATTCCAGACAAATACAGTTTGCTTTTTAGTTCAGGTTGCAACGTGTCTCCTTTCCCTATTATGAGTTGAATCACAGCACCGCGCAATTCTACATCTGATTTCACTTTATCTCTGATTGAATCGATAGGAGCTTTATCAAATTTGGTAAGATACAATGTACTAACCATTGAATCTATTTCATCAATTGAACTGACTTCAAAATGCTCTGCTGCAGAACAAATGTCCCAAGCCATTCTCGGTTGACCGCCACACCAATAATACAGCCTCCCTATCAATTCTTCAGGCAATAAGCTTAAATATGATGAATTCTGCGACAAACTCAAGAATTCCTCCCATGTGAAATCGCTTAAATATATCTTTTCGCCAATATTGAATGGCGATATATTGGGATCTTTAATAATATCTTTAGGTTCAATAACTCCTGACAAAATAAAGGTAGCTCTTTTAAGTTCGGGGAAATTCGCACAAGCATAATAATGTCCTCTAATTAAAGAAAATATGCGATCCGAGTAGCTTTTACGCGTGAGGGCATCTATCTCATCTAAAATAAATACTATCTTATCAGCATAAGCCAATAGGATACGCAGTTCACGCACAAAAGCTTTAGCGACGTTATAGCCTTCTTTATTTCTTAGTTCAGAAATCTTATGTTCTGCATCTTCAAAGAGTTCGAAATTGATCTCAATAGCCGTATCGATAAGATGATTTAAGCATTCTTGTTCAGAATAATCGCTTAACGTTGAGAAATCAACATATACAAATATTTCCTTAGGTGTTTGCAAAACATCTTTTGCATGAAGCAACAGATTTGTTTTGCCCATTTGGCGTGCCACGAGAACATATCCAGGACGTGCCATATCATTAATAATCCTACGTATCTGCGAATCGGCGCTACGTTCAATGTATTGGTCTCTAGGAACCTGAGCTGATGATATAATCGACATATTCATATTGATTTAATTTTATTGACAACTTCTGCATTGACCTCTCCAACACCTAACACCGCACATGCTTCTTGAAGAGTATTTTTTATACTCCTTGGTGAAAATCCCATTTCTTCAATAAATTGATTAATATATCCATCGGCAATCTTTAGCCCAACGGCCTTACATATACAATTTATCAACTCCGTACATTCCTCAAATGTCCATTTCCCAAATCCGATAAACTTTATATGCTGTTTTATTTTTTCAATGCTATCTGACGGATCTAAATAATCTAATGGACTATTAATTGAAGATAACATGAATACAACCTTCAATGACTTATAATATCTTCCTATATACTGGATAAGAGTACATATCTTATCCACAAAAGAAGAAAATAGTTCTTTGCTATTAAACGGTATTTCATCTATTAGGAGATATACTTTGCTATTTTGAAATTTATTATTCAGTAATTTAGCTATTCCTATAATTAAATCCTTATAGCTGTTAAGTATTTGCGGTTCAGTATCAGTATAATCGCATATTTCTTGATAAATAGCAATTATTGCATCATTACTATCAGACTTATCTATTAGAGAAAGATCTATACTCAAATATTCTACTTTATTTATTATTACATTTCTTGTCAGAAAATCTGATTTCCCCATTCCTGATTTTCCAAATACCCATAAATTTTTATTTAGAATATATGGAGACCATTCTATATCAACTCTCCTGTTTATATAGTAGGGTTCACACCCTTCATCATAATGTATGAAAAACACCTTTTCATATTCTAATTCATAATCCCTATAATAATACTGATTTCTGTTGCCGATAAGATTATGAAAAGAATCGGTTTCAAATGCCAATTCGCAAGCGTGCACAGAGGCTAATGCCGCATCTTTTTGCTTTTCTTCCTTATGCTCCGATTTATTGCCATCGGCAAAATCACAAATTCCTTTTAAAACAATCCAAGGCTTCTTCGCAAGATTACATGCAGACGCTATTCCTATTCCCTCCATTTCTCCTCCTCGATACTCCGGAAAAGCTTCTTTCAGTTCATCTCTTCTTTTCTTGTCATCTACCAGTTTTTCACCAGTTAACATACAACATATATCTATTTTTGTATCTTCCCCATATATGTTTTTCCTACTCCATTTTCTAGACACAATCG
Organism: uncultured Porphyromonadaceae bacterium; assembly: GCA_902468245.1. Classification (GTDB taxonomy): domain Bacteria; phylum Bacteroidota; class Bacteroidia; order Bacteroidales; family Muribaculaceae; genus Lepagella. Next base: position 9,248 of record CABQXY010000018.1, read on the forward strand.
TAAATGCATCAACCAGATTCACATTAGATTCCGTCACTACTCCTCTATATATCACCGTCCCATCATTATTATATCGTTGATTTTCATAAGGGTATATTTTTTCAGCGACGAGAACATCTGAATAATGTTGCGGGCGCTTTTCATCTTTATCATACATTCCAAATGCAATTCCGACCATAATAACGCATTTGATGTTTGGCCATTGTTTCAGTGCCTCCGTTGTGGTTAAAATAGATGAACCTTCACCCTGAGTCCCCATGTTTTTACATTGACAGTGTATAATATTATATCCAGCTAATTTGCCGAGGAAATAGTCGCGATTATTTGCAGAGATTTGTACTATGCCATAATCAGACAATGGGCCTAATTTGCTGTGCAAGATCTCCGTCTCTGCTTTTGTGGCGGTGACTAATAAAACATCTGCAACATCAACGGTTCGTAGTTTTTCAAGAGTAATCTTATGATAATTCATGATTCATATATTTGTTAATATACTTGACATCAAAACGCCATAATTCTATAGCAAATAGTTCGGAACTAGTGAATTATAAGCTATTGATTAAGTAGAGAAAGCCACTTATCCGACATAGTTGTTATAATGTATTACGGATGCCTCCCAAAATACAAGGATTTTCATAATAATCGTAAACATTGGAAAGGTTGATGATTATTATTAAAGTTACTTGATTGTTTTTATTTATCTTGTTACTATTTATTTTGACTCGCTATATACAGCATTCCTATTTTTCCTGGGAAATACGTCATTTTTACAAGCTTGCATTCCGATTGAGCATCATTTAAACCTATTGCGCACTTTAATAATGCACTTCAGCATTGGGCTAAATACGACAGCCATACAAGCATATATCTTAGGATGATTCATCGTCAATGCGATGAGTTTGTCATCGCACTTAGCCTCAAGATATGGATAGCGTTTCAACAAGGACAGAATAGATTTATAATCTACCCTCCATAAATTACGCATCATAATAGCCCGATACATGAATTTATAGTGTCCCTTGATTACCTCGGCACCCTGGGGATGAGCATCTTTGTATTTGTAGAACACATCATAGAGCCTGTCTGCATTTTTTAATCTATCTTCAATCTTATTTCGGCTATTTCCGATATTGACAGTAGAGTTTCCAGATTTCATGTGCTTTAAAACTGCCAATGGTTCATATTTTACAGTTTTAGCCAGCAATATGCATTTTAGCACATAATCCGAATCTTCGAAAAGAACATGATCTGCATAATGGATATTATTCTTTATTAAGAATGACTTCTTGTATAATGTCAGCCAAGCTGTCCATGGTACGCGTTGTGTCTTAATATATTCGCCCCCCCCAATTTTATCTGTGTGATTATCAATGAATTGCATTTGTGCAAGTTGTTTGTTCGTACCTTCTTCTATCGTCAGATAATCATAAAACAATAAATCAATATCAGGATATTGACTCAATACATCAAGCAGTTTTTGTTCTGCACCTTCTATTAGTGGATCATCACCATCAAGACATTGGATGTATTCTCCTTTTGCCACCGCAATGCCGGCATTACGAGCGCCTCCTATTTTATGATTTTTCGGTAAATTAACAATCACAAGATTAGGAAATTGTTGCTCCTGATAGCTCTCTAATACTTGCTGGGTATTATCCGTAGAGCAATCATTTACAACAATAACTTCGACCTCATCACCGATATTCTGCGAGACAATGCTGTCTAATGTCCGTGAAATGTAACTTGCTCCATTATATACGGGTATGATAATAGAAATTTTTGTCATATAATCAGATGTTTAGGATTTTTCTTATTCTGCTGTAAATTCTGATTGGAATGGAATGATAGCGATGCAATTGATGGAGTAGAGACTTGTTGGGTTTGAGTTCCCCATTCACATTAAGATTGATTGAATATGTCAATTCTATCTTAAAACGATTGTACTTCTGGCGGCAATTGGTGGCCGATTCTCCGAATCCTTCATTATCCACCAAAGACTTAACTGGATGGACTGAAAACATTCCATTCCTGAATTGATGATAACAGAAGCGGATGGCCCAGGAACGGTTGTGTCCTTCCATATAGTCGCGTAACATGCCATACATGTCGCTGCCGCATTGATTGAACCGCGAGATTGCTTTCTTGTCGTTTGAGAATTCCTTCCAGTCGCTTACTCCCCAGTCAACCTTTTCCCATCTGTCGTGCCACGTTCCCCAACCCCAGGACGATGCTCGGTCACCTAAATAGACGGTGGAATCATAGCCTTTGGGTGTCTTGATTTTCAAGCTATAGCCGCAAACTGCCAATACCCGCTCGTCATTCTTGAAGCGTTCAAGAGCTTCGTTCATATAGGTCAGGAATCCAGGCATAAGGTTAAGATCATCTTCAAGAACAATCACTGACTCATGATTGCCGAGAACTTCCGACACTCCTTCAATGATGCTCGAACCAAGTCCTTTATTCTTAGGGGACAGTTTTACGTTGTCGGTAACTGTCAAAGCTATCTGTTCGACCTCTTTGATAAGTTCTGCATCCTTATCATTGCGTGGACCATCGATAAAGATGTATTTCTCTGATTCCTCAAACAATGGGTTCTGTTTGAGGGAGGCGAGCATGTTTGCAAACTCTTTAGGCCTGTTGAATGCAAAAATAGCAAGAGGAGTCATAATACGAAGCATTATGCTTTAGAAGGGTTGTAGTTTCTTCGGAAGGAGGTTGAGGAGGATGAAGGCGTAGAGTTTGATGTTGGTCGGGGAATACTTCAGGCCGTATAACGCTTCTCTTATCGACTTGCCACGCATACGGAGACGCATATATATCGACGACCGCATCTTGTGCCACAACCCTACATATTGCTTAAGCCCCGGAGCGATATACGTTTTGTAAAGATTCTTCAGTTCTTGTCCTACAACATCTACTTCGGCCGGAATGCGTTTGGGCTTTTCTGTTGTGTCGTAGCCTTCTACATTAAATATGGCTAACGGAGTTTTGCAGTATGCGATTTTATAGAGACATGCCAATCGAGCCCATGTCAACAGATCTTCACCTGATCTGATTCCGAGAGGGAAGCCGCCAATAGATTCAAATACCCCATTACGCGCCATGATGCTTATAGAGCAAATTGGGGGATGAGAACAAGAGGCCACTTCAAAATAGTTGTTTAAAATGCCGTCAATGCCTTCAAATGGGAGTTTATGAATTATTGTATTTGAGACTTTGCCTGAATTAATATCGTGCAATTCATAATTTACTGCAAAAACTTCACATTCAGGATATTTCAAAGTCAATTCATATTGCGTTTGAAGGTAGTCGGATTTCCACTCGTCATCTCCGTCAAGCAATGCTATATAATCTCCTTTGGCTTCCTGAATGCCACGGTTGCGGGCTGCCGATACCCCGGCGTTTTTTTGATTAATTATTCTTATTCGGGAATCTTGAAATTTCTCAACTTCAACGACAGAATTATCAGTAGAACCATCATTGACTACGACAATCTCAAAGTCTTGGTATGTTTGGTTTAAGACTGTATTAATTGTCTTACCGATTAAGGATTCTTTATTATATAATGGGATTATAACGGATACCATAATGAAGATTGTTTGTTCAGCCCTAACATCATGCCATAAAAGCCGTATGGCATTGAGAGTGTAGCCATTGAATAATTAACAGTATTGTCGGAATAAAGAGTAACGAACACACCGGCAATTGAAGCTCCGGCAATTATTGCACATAACTGTAGCACGGCATTATCGGGATTTTTCCAATATACAGAGAAGCAGTGCAAAAAGACTGCAAACGCACACAACCCATATAGGAATAAGCCGATCATGCCGTTGTCACATTTTATCTGTACAAAATCACTATGGGGAACCTTAAGACCACCGAATATCCGATGAGTATACATATAATTCTGTACTGAGCCGGTACCGGACCCTATCAACTCATGATCTACATAAAACTGATTTTCCAGATGTTCCCACATCGCTTCTCGTGCGTTTGTATTGACCTCATCCATTCCAACTTTCCCTTGCTGAAAATTTTCGATTGATACGCCTTTAGCTTCTTTTTTGAACATTTTATTGCGCAAACTGGGAATAGTAAATACCGCTAGGACACCCAATATCAATATGCCGGCAATAATGGGAAGCGATTTTAATCGATATTTTATAAAGTAAAATGCCATGATGGCTATCAATGAACCCATAATCGAGGTGCGGAACACCCAAAGAAAGCATGGTAGCAAGAAAATAATGGTATATATCAGGTTTTTCTTCTTGTCATTTGTGGAATAAAATAGCCCAAGCGACAGAATCATTATGGAAATATAATTGATGGCGCGTGCAGTTCCATACCAAAAAACACCAGGAACTAACAAGCCTATCAACGGAACGAATGTAAAAATGATTGATATTAGCGCAACAAGTCGAGCCAATAATGAAGACTTGATAAACACTTCCTTGTCCCTCACTACTGTACTTGCAAAGAGACAGAGCAAGAGAGGGTAAAGGTATTTCAATATTACGCGGAAGCCGTAGAACGGTGCCGGGCTATAAAGACATCCGATTGCTATCCAAATCAGGTAAATCACATAGATAACCAATGGATAGCTCCATATTGGTCTGTCTTTGGCAATAAATAGCCCCAAGAAACAGAGTACTTCCAAGACCATCAGTCGTATAGCCATTAAGTCCAGAGCTCCCGGTGCAGAGAATGCCAACAACCCAGTGGAGAATGTAAGGCACCAGAACATCTCCGGGCCACTAAGTCGCATCTGGACAGTCTTGTCAAACGGACTTTTTACTATCTCGCCACCGGAGTAAAGGAACTTGATGCCGAAATAAGTGATTATAAGGAAATATATGTAGTTAAGTAAATACATAGACGTATTTTAAAAATGCACAATGCATAATGCACAATAGGTCAGCCCCAAGGCTGATTTTTAATTGTTAATTGTCAATGACAAATTAGCAATGTCATTGGGGAATTCTACGCTTTTTTAGAGCTGTTTGCAATTGACATGAGGATGCGGATAAGCTCGCTACAGTCAGATAGTAAGCTCTTTGACTCATCTTCCGCAAGGTAATCGGTTGCAGTCAATAATTCCAACCAGTATTCTGATTCGGAGGCTTCCTTTAAAGCAATGCTCATTTTAGAATAGAAATCAGCCTTTGACTGTGCCCTTGATCCTTCCTTTGCATTCGCACCAATAGAGGTCCCGGAACGTAACAACTGTTTTGAGATAACGAATTCCTTCCTTTCAGACTGCAATAACTTATAAAGTTTTACAATACGAATTGCGAAATTAAAACTTTTTACCAATATGATATTATCTTTGTCGTTTTTCATATCGAAGTTTTATTTTCGCAAAATTAATTATTTCCCAACAATTTCAATCATTTCCACATTAAAAAGCGGCTTTGCAGCCGTTATTGTGCATTGTGCATTAAGCTGTAAAGCTTTGCTATCTGCTTTTGATATTTCTCTTTGGAGAAGGCACGGGCGCGGTTGTAGGCGCCGAGGGAGAGCTGTTCAAAGAGTTCAGGAGTGTCTATGATGGATTCAATCTTAGCTGCCATGTTTTCGATAGATTCCGATGTATGTAGCAATCCCGATATGCCATCTTCAACAACTTCTGGTAGTCCTCCGGTGTTGGATACAATAGGCACACAACCTCGAGCCATTCCCTCGATTGCAGTCAACCCGAATCCTTCGGAACGGGAAGGCATCAACAGAATTTCAATCTGGTCATAAAATGATTGAAGCTTATCTTGATTCTGACGTCCGACCAACTGAACAGAATCTTCTGGCAAACAAACTTTATGTACCTGCTGCTCCATAAACTCGCGCTGTGTGCCATCACCGACTATCAGTAATTTCAGTTCCGGATGATGCTTGTAGACTTCAGCAAATGCAGGAACTACCAGGTCCATTCCCTTGATTCGTTCCAGACGGCTGACAACTCCGATTGTTTTGGGAGTTCCTTTGCGGGGAGTCTCGACTATATCGATATAAGAGGGGAGATTATTGTATATCGTGAAGTGATTGCCGTGTCTCTTTAGCTTAGTGTCGTTGCTGAAAAGCGAGGCATTCCCGAAGAATGATGTCTCGGCCTTTAAAGTGATGCATTGAAATGCAGTCAGGATATGATTGTTAATCCAGTGAATCTGCTTAAGACTCGGATAGATGTCGGCCGATGTATGGGCTGTTGCGATAATTTTCTTCATGCCTAAGGTGCGAAGAACCAATATCGGCAATGCTCCCGGCGCCATGTACTGAACATGCGCAACATCCGGCCGATACTTGCGGACGACCCCTCGCAATCCTTTCCAAAGATTTATGACTGTGTTTTTTACTCCAATTGGACGAGAACCATCGGGATTCAGCAGTTCTACGACAGCTCCTGCCTTGCGGTAACGTACCACCATCGGGTCTGCATACTCGAAGTAGCATACTACTACCACTTCGTGGCCGGCAGCCACAAGTGCCTTAACCAAACTCAACGTCTGGATCTCAGTACCTCCAGTCAATAGACTCGGTATGCAGACAAGGACTTTCATTTTAAACCGGTTTCGTGTTTCCGCATTTTAAGGTATTTCACTACTTTCTTTTCATGTTCAATTTTACGTTTGAACATTTCCTTTTCATACCCCAACAAAACTTTGATTCTACAAGCAAGTATAGTCAAGCGAGTTACATTGATAGCCCCCTGATATCCATTTGTGAGACGTACTAAGCTTTCATAAGTCTGCATATCCTTTTCAAAGTTCTTTTGGCTATCTGACGACTTCTTTGTTGAAACGCCACCAAGATGAATGATTTCCGCATCTGAATAATACAATGTTTTGTATCCTAACCGTCTTGTGCGAAATCCGAATTCCGGCTCCTCTCCGTAGAAAACCAACTTTTCATTAAGGCCGCCGACCTCAAGATACTTATCTCTTGGAATCATCATACAACTTCCGCTTACCCAGCCCACATTATGTGTAACATCAGGAGAAGTCGGTAGAGTCGACCATATTTTTTTCAGGAAAGGCAATCGTTTGTGCAACCCCATCTGACAAATAAAATGTTCGGCATATCCCAAAGCCGGAGCTCCGCAAGATTGTAATGATTTATCTTTGTTAAGTATCTTGGGGCCAATACAAATCACGTCTTCCGGAAGTGTCTCGTAATAATCAATCATTCGCTGCAGATTGTCGTCATATACGAGGGAATCGCTATTGAGTAACAACAAATACTTGCCTTTCGCGATTTTCGCCCCTTGATTATTGGCTATGGCGAAGAATTTGTTATCGCTATTGGCAATCAGATTTACATCAGGATACTTTTCCCGAATCATTTCAACTGATCCGTCTTTAGAATTGTTGTCAACTACTATTACCTCAAAACTATCACTCCATTTAGCGGAATATATGGAAGCTAAACAATTGTCAGTGACATCTTTTGTATTGTATGACACTATTATTATGCTTAGCTTAAGGTTTGATTGAGATGACTGGTCCATGATGTTGTAATATTTAGGATAATATCTTTTATAATTATCATCTAATATGGAGTTTGGAAAAATTATGTGCGATAAATGGCTTCATGTCTTTCCAATTCCACCAAAGCAATGTGTTACAGGTGAGGAAATCCTTCAGCCAGGAGAAAAGGGATATAGTATGTTCAAAAACGTTAAGCAGATCGGATCTTTCCTCCATAAAAGTGATGTCCTTAACCTTTATTGGGGATATAGATTGATTGTCCATTCCCTGGTAAAAAGCCCGGGGCATATTGAATCCGGCTGACGTAATGGCATAGCCGTATGCTCCGTTCCTGAAATTGCATTCAATGAAATGATATCCTTCTTCATTAAGCAAGAACTCAATATCGAAAATCCCCTGGTATTTCGTCAATTTCAGAAACCCTGCTATCTGCTCTTGAATATCTTTGGGACATTCTTTTGCAAAGGAAGCATACACAGTGCTTCCATTTCCCCGTATACGCTTCTTGTGAATCATCCCGTATGTAATGACCCTTCCATCAGGTAAACACACACCGGTGACCGCAACTTCCTCTTGATTTTCTCCTTCAACTAAATCTTGAACAAGAATCTTATCAACTCCATGAGCCATACAGTTATTCAATGCTTCGTTAAAGTCATTCTCTGATCTACAGATTTGAATCACCGTTTTGCCACCTGCCACGCTACGCAAGGGCTTAATTATGCATTTGTTCTTATAGGATGGTATGGAATACTGACTCAATTCATAACTAATAGATTTCGGCACATGCAACCCTGCTTTTGAGGCAAGTTCTACCATTTCGGCCTTATCCATAAGTCTGTATAATTCTCCGAATGCGTGAGGAACGTATGCATTCTCAGAAAGTTCCTTATAATTCTTATCCAATATCAATGCAGTTGAGTCTGCTGCCGGATATATGGCAAATGTGCGACCTTTATATTTGTCAAAACAAGTATCCAGGGCATGCATAACTTCTGTTTCTGAAACGGAAGTTGATGAAAGCCAATCTATAACATACTTGCTCTTGTTGATGGGAACGACTATATCCTTCGGACATATCAATACCACGTCCATATCGGCCTCGCCGCATGAACGAATCAGCCCAATATCGTTATAACCACCTTGACCGACGACTATTGCTATTGATTGTAATTTCATATCAGTTCCCATTTATTTTGAAGAACAGCTCTATATCGTTAGAATTGGCCTCTACGAAAAGTTTAGGAAGCACGCCCACCCAAGGTTTACCACAGGGAGCCAATGCTGAATGATATGTCCGAATAGCTTCAAGTTTCTTTTGATGCTCGGCCTCGGTCATCTTCAGAACGAAAGCATTCTTCCAGTCAAGATTCTTCTGACGGTAATACCACATCCATACGCAATATTCATATATCTCGGTATCTTCTCCAGCCAATTCAATACCCAAATCACGAGCTGCAAGATGATCAGGCCATCCTTCGCCATGATGAGGAACAAGAATTACATCAGGATTTATTTCGGATATCAATGTTTCCAATTTTTTCTTCTCCTCATGATTTCCGTCGCTGATATGACCATCGGTAAAATCCAGCTCATGAAGATGCGATTCAGGAAGCCCGAGAACACACATCGCTTTGTGAGTCAGTTCTCGTCGCGCAGATACTATGTCAGATTCTGATGTAGAACAGCAACCACGATGCGAACCGCCTCCGCCAGTCAATACTATTACATGCGGCGTGTGACCTTCAGAAACAAGTCGGGCAATAAGCCCACCGCATCCAAATACCTCATCATCGGGATGGGGTGCAATGATTATAATGTCCTTCGAATTGAAATCAATGTCTTTCTGTTTGTGGGCTTTCGATTGCAGATTGTTAATGAACAGCTTCTTCAATGCTGTTTTTGATTTCCTTTTTAATGATTTTAAATCATAGATAATATTCCCGAATCGATGCCCTTTCTTGAATTTAAACCAATGGTTCAAACCAATTCCTACAAACTTGAAATGCCTATTCTTTAATCCGAACACACTCAATCTGTGAATATACTCCGCTTCCCATCTGCAGAATGTCTCTATGATTTCATCCGAGAGCCTAGGATTCTCAGAGGCATGTTCCAACTGGAAGTGATAATCTTTGAGCAAGCGGGTGTTTAACGTCAGGAAATCCAAATGCCCCGTTTCCGAGAACTGATGTTCCCGATAAGATGCGAGTGGTTTCAGGACTCCCACTACATCAGTATAATTCCCAACTCTTAGGAAGAAATCATCATCGGCAATATGTCCTGCTTCAGTTCTGTATTTACATTTCTCAAAAATAGATTGGTGCGTTACTACACCAGGGCATCTATGGATGTGATTCTTAATACGTTCGTATGCATTGGCGTATTCAGAACCGGAATATCTGACTATTTCTCCATTGCAATAAGCATCAGGGGTTCTGATTACCTTACCATATTCATTTATATAATTGCATGGAGCAAAGAAGTGTTTTACATCCGGATGTAATTGAACGGCATTTGATATATTCTCCAAGAATTCCGGAGCTAAAAGGTCGTCTTGATGCAGGATTGAAATGAATTCCCCGGTTGCATGTGCTATTGCATTGTTCCATCCATTCACGAAACCGGAAGGACCGTTCTCATTCCTATAAATTTTTATCTTATCCCCAAATCGGGAACAAATTTCAAGTGTATTGTCCTTGGAATTGTCATCGGAGATGATAATTTCATCAGCCGGGCGTGTCTGATTCAGTACCGATTGAATAGCAGACTCTACAAACCGACTGCCATTATATGTTGGAATTACAACAGAAAATGTCATAACTGCTTTATTACTTTTGCCGGGCTACCTGCGGCAACAGAATAAGGAGGGATATCTTTGGTTACAACAGAGTTGGCTCCAATTATAGCGCTATTCCCAATTTTTACATTAGGCAATATGCACACTTTCTCGCCAATCCAGACATTATTCCCAATTATGATAGGACCTTTGGAATAAAGGGGTCTTTCTAATGGAGGTAAGGCCAATTCAGCTCTGGTTATTTCCCCATGGCTATGGTCGCTGATATACACAAACGACGCCATCAAAACATTATCACCGATAATAATCTTATTTATAGAGCTTATATGACAATCACTTTCAATGGACACATTATTGCCTATTTTGACAAATGGGGAAAAATATCGCCCCCCCCAGTTGTTGAATGTCCTCAATTTTAGCCTCTCCCCGCATCTGAAATTATCACCGATTTCAACATTTTCAAGGCAGTGTGCATTTATTGGTAATTGTACGCAATATCCATTGCCGATATGTTTGCATTTTGACAGGATATTTTTGACCTTTATCTTTTTATAATAATTTTTCAATTGATGAATCGGATAAGCACATATTGATTTGATTCGCATCGTATCTTTAATTTTTAGAAATTGAAAGAACTCCGGCTATTATTTTAACGATTGATGGCCGATTTAAAAGGGCCCATTGTATGCGCATAATTGGCATGTGAGCTGCTTTATATTCAGGATAGAGGGACAATTTATCCATAGGGTATGTATTAGCCTGCTTTAACTGATTCAATATGGTTTCAATTTCCTTTACAGTCACCCGCGCCCTTATGGATGTTTTGAGAGCTTCAAAAACGTATTGATATACAGAGAATGTATATGCATTATCAAGTCCTTTGGATTCTATCAGAGCCGTTTCTGATTGATAAAGTTTCATAATCTCTGAAGCCCTACTTATATCGATTTCGACTTTTTTCTTCCAATCGGAAGGTTTAATAGACATTGTCATGTTTTCCCCATGTAAAACATAATGATGGCATACCGTGTCTGTCTTAATCAGTTTCCTACAATGAGTCAATGCGGCCATCATATAGAGATTGTCTTCAGAAAACTTTATGTCAGTGTTAAATAATAAATTATTATCGAGGATAAAATTTCTGTTGAATATAACACGCCATACAGCCCCATCCATCGCGTAGGCTCTTGTTTTCTGAAGGTGTTTTACCGGATCTAATTCATAAAAAATGTTAAATTCGGGGGGGTAATAGAAGAATAATCTGAAACAGTTGCAAATCTTGTATCAAACATCAATATGTCGGCTTGCGCGTCATTAGCTGCTGTACACAAATTTTCTAAACAATTCGGTGATATGAAATCATCAGCATCCAGGAACAAGATGTAATCACCGGATGCGTTTTTAATACCGGTGTTGCGCGCTGCAGACAATCCTTGATTATGCTGATTGATCAGTTTAATCTCCTTATAATCTTTTGCTAATTCTTGAACAACTTCTGCAGACTTATCAGTAGAGCCATCATTGACAACAAGTATTTCAATGTCAATCAAATTCCTAATTTGATTCAATCCGGATTTGATGGCTTTCCCAACAAACTTGTCACCATTATAGCATGGTATTATGACAGAAACTAAAGGTTTGCGTTTCATTTTACAGAAATATTAAAGTTAAAGTGACAATAGGCAGCTATCACGGTTAATAGCACTTCTATGAATTAAATTGTAGAGACTTATAATATGGCTTTCTAATAATCGGCTTCGAAAAGATAAGTTGCTTTAATTGATTAATTAATCTTGCAATTGGTTGTGCCAAAAATTAATATAAGCTTCTGCACATTTTCCCCAAGTAAACTCGGCTAAATGTTTTTCTACGGTCATTTTGTTAAAAGTCTCAGATTTAGGCAACTTATCGTATTGTAATAATTTCTGAGTTAGACATTCCGGAGTCAGATCTTCTAAATAATCAACAACAGAGCCCCCTGCTTCTATCAAGCTGCTGTTGTGTGCGCAGATTACTTGAGTGTCACATGCCAATGATTCCAAAACCGGCAATCCAAATCCTTCATATAACGATGCCATTATCGTCGCTTTTGCCTGAGAGTACAAGCGCACTAACATAGGATCGCTGATCCCTTTAACGGCAATGGCTTTTCCGTCATCAAAGAGGTTGTGAAACTTATTAACATCCTCTGTGGCCGGACTCAAAAGCACTAATTGCGATTTACCTCCTGCATTTAGATAATTCTCATACGCCTGCAAAATCAATCCTGTTTGTTTTCGCGGATGATTACATGATGAGGAGAAAAAGAAATCCCCGGTTAATCCAGGTACATCTTCTATTAATCCATCATCATAATGGAATTTTTTCCGATTTACACCCCAAGGAATGACAGTGACTTTTTCAGGATTACAGCCCCAAAATTTTACGATATCCTGCTTGGAGGACTCCGAACAGGTAACTATAGCTTTGCAGTTATCCGCAATGAATTTATGCTCTTTTCGCTCTGCTTCAGTAAGCCCCCACATTTCGGGATATCGATAGACTATCAAATCATGGATTGTGTAAATAGTCCTATTGATATTTTCGCATTTGTCAGTATTGTGGGGTATATGCATTAAGTCATAATGAGACCAAAGCCGTTTTAGACCAAGTGAATTTATCACCGTAGTAAATGGCTTTCGCCTTGGCGCATAGAAATGTAATTTACGGAACGGAGTATTCAAATTTTTTACTCCGATACCCTTGATGTTTTGTGAATATAATATAAGGTCGAATGGCAAATCCTGTTTGCTCAGCTTGTTGAATTCATTTACAAGTTCCATAGTGCTGCGACCCACGCCGGTGGCATGTCCGCACAGATAATATGGAACTAATGAATTAATATCAAATAAAAGCCGTTTACGTCGCATAATATTTTTGCTATTACTTTTTCTTAAGCGTATTGTATAATTGCGTTAACGAAGCTGTTATCAAAGCCGGATATTTATGCCTCAATAATGACCATTCCATTCTGATTTTTAATACATTGGCCATACCATATTCCCTGAAGCATGATAATCTTTTCAAAGGATATGAGCCCATATTATTCAGTTGGTCAATTACGGACTTCATCTCGTCCCGGCCTCCATGCGATTTTAATACCTTCTTTAAAGCTTCAAAGGCATACAGGAACACCGTGAATTCAATTGCATTGGTCAGTCCCTTATTGTTTAAGTCCGCTTTATCAGATTGATAAAATTTCATTATCTCTTTGATGCGACTTAAATCCATCTCGATTAGTTTGTCCCATTCCGAAGATGCTACTATTTTTATCGTATTATCTCCATGCATAACGTAATGGTGACATATAGTTTTAGTCTCAATCATTTTTCCACAGCAGGACAATGCTTCCATCATAAAGAGGTTATCCTCTGAAAACTTTATGTCAGTATTGAATTTCAGATTATTTTTGACGATGAAATCACGCCTGAATATTTCTCGCCATACAGCACCATTCACATCGTATGCTCTGGTGCGCTTAAAGTAATCGATCGGATTTAATTCATAAAAAATGTTAAATTCGGGGGGGGTGATTTGACTAAAGTCGCTTGGCTTGGCAAATCGAGTACCAAAAAGCAAGATATCGGCATTATGACGTTCTGTCTCAGCACACAATCGGCCTAAGCAATCAGGAGATATGAAATCGTCTGCGTCCAAGAAAAGGATATAATCTCCGGTTGCATTTCTGATACCCGTATTTCGGGCTGCAGATATTCCCTGATTATGTTGGTTAATGAGTCTTATTTCTTTATGTTCCTTAGCAAAACGTTCAACTATTTCTGCCGAATTATCATTTGATCCGTCATTGATAACGAGAATCTCCTTATCGAGGGAATCAGACTCCTGATTCAAAACCGAGCAGATAGCTTTGTCAACGAAATTGCCACCGTTGTAGCATGGTATAATGATAGAAATCTTCTTCATAATTCATTAATGTTTGGGCAATAACTTAAATCCGCCATATCTGAGTCGGCATACTTCGTGCAATAGATACGCACTGACTATCGTAATCGCACATGCCAACACTAAATATATCCACCAGTCCAAACCTTGGTTGTCAAGCAATGTAATAGCAATACCATGCATTAAATAAATTTCATAAGATATGGAACCAAGAAAATTCAGGATCTTGCATTTAGCACCACCTCCTAAAACAAGTATCGAAACTACTATGCCAAACGGAATGACTGCAAGGAGCGCTGTGCGAATTTTAAACAAATCCATAATCACCAATATCGCCAATACAGTCAACAAGGTAAGTAACGGTTTCTTCACAAGAATTGAATTGGCCCGCTTATGATAAACGGCATAAATATTGCCGGCATTGAATGCAAATAAAGAGATGTACCAATATACTCCGAAATCAAGCAGCCTGAATATGACAATCATTGCAAATGTTGTCGCTACCTGTATCCCGGATGATATCAGTAACTTTTCAGTTGATTTGGAAGCTATATAGAAGAAAATATATAACAGTATTAATGCATATACAAACCAGGAATATGGCAAAGGGGGATTGAATGTCAGGAATCCCAACATCATCTGTTTCAGATTCCCTTCCAAGAACAGACAGGCTAATGGAATCCACATGGCACTCGCCAATAAGAATGGAATTGCGAGTTTAGTCAAGGATCTTTTAAGGAATCCTTTTAAATAGGCATTCCCTTTCTTCATCAACGATATGGTTAAACCATATCCGCCGAGGAAGAAGAATACACTGACAACCGGCGCCCCGAACGATGTAAATAGCCAGGTGGGTTGAGTCTGAGGAAATTTGAATGAGACATGGGTTAATATTATCAGCAACGCCATCAGGCCTCGCAACGGCTTTGTCTCCGCTACGTTAAACTCATGAATCCTGATATCTAAATGATTTACATGTAAGGTTAAAACGTATATCGCACTAATGATGATTAGTGCGAATACACATAGATAGCTTAAGTTTAACTGCGATATTAACTCAAACATACAGGTACTTTAACTTATTTCCTACGTGAGAAATTGGTTAATTTTTGCAATCTGAGATATGAGTCCATAAAGTCATTGCGCTGACACCATTTATACATTCTACCTCTTGGCGTTTCCCTCCATGAAGCGGTATAATAATGAACGGCATAATAATCTCCGGGCTTAGTACCCCACAGGTGTCCGAAATAATTCAAATCAAGGATTTTGACATTTTTCCCGGCGTGTACTAATTGATTCTCATTAACACGTTTCATTCCGTATGGTATCAGCACCGAAGACATCAATTCCGGGCATGTCGGGACTGTCTTGAAGTCGAAATCCATACTTTCATATCGGTCCATACATTCCTTCAGGAACGGATGCCCGGCTTCAGCACCCATAATGGCAGCCTCTAATTCTATAATTTCCGGGCCCAATAATTCAAGTCCGATAAACATATCTTCATTAAGGAATTCATCGAACCTCTTGAATGTTTTGACATCGCTGTCAAGATAAACGCCCCCTTCTGTATAGAGTGCATATAATCTTATATAATCAGATACAAAAGCCCATTTTTTAGCCTCGTATGCTTGTTTTACGAATGGTACACTGTTGAAGTCAAAACTATCACCATCCCAGACGCGAATTTCATAGTCCGGCATAGCTTTCTCCCAGGACTTTATGCAACGTCTTATGAATCTGCTCTTTTTCTCATTACTGAACCAAAGCAGGTGTATTTTTTTAGGTATCATATCAGTGTGATCGTACTTTATGCATGATTAATGCTAATTGTTCATAATATTCTAAGCCACAGAAGTGAAGAATAAATAATTTTAAACTGTCCTTGAAACTGCCAAAATAATAAGGAACATTTTGTTTTATATATGATCTAATATTTGCAAAATCACATTTGCCGTAAAGAAAAATAGAATAAATGTAATATTCGAGCATAAAGAGGAAAAGTCGACCAATCTTATTATTGGATGACGGGTTATATTCTATGAGTGATGAATGCACAGACATGAGCATCTTTAGGAATGAAGTCCTTCTATACTTTGATATTTTTCCAGTAGTGGTCGAATTTTGTCTAAAGATATAATCATACATTCCTAATGAGGAAATATACAAACATTGAATATTACGGAAAATTCGTGTTAAAAATTCAGTGTCTTCATATATCATTCCTTCATCAAAATAGATACCAGCAATGCTTGATCTACGATATATTTTATCCCACACAAGCCCTGTTATTATGCCTTCTTTACTTAATAGGTTAGACCAATCAAGTTTGTCAAAAAGTTGTTTTTTAGATTCTATTAGAATGTCATCGTGAACAATAATTTTATCCACTTTCCCATTATTAATATTCCTATGTGGGAATTGTACTATATCAAAATTCGGATTTTGTTCTAATATATTCAGATTGTTATTTAAGGTTTCTCTATCAGAAAGGACATCATCTGAGTCTATAAAAGAAATATATTTGCCCTTTGCATGTCTTAACCCAAGATTCCGACTGAAACTTTGTCCATGATTTTTTTGATGAAATACGTTAATACAGTTGTATTTGTTGGCATAGTCATCACATATCTGACCTGTAAAATCGGTAGACCCATCGTTGATGAGGATAATTTCGATATCTTTACATGATTGTTGTAGAATACTGTCTAAACATCCTGAAAGATAATCCTCAACATTATAAGCGGGAATGATAACGGATAAAATCACATCTTTCATTTTGATGAGTGGTATTTTATGGATTGACTTAAAACTTTTCGTGTAAGAAAGTTATTAGGATGATTAATTAAAAGGTCAATAATAAATTTTTTTAGTGTAAATGCGGGATCTACGCATTTGGCCCACATATTATAACATTCTATATATTCGCTTTTTATATTCTTACCTAATATGGAATATTCAATGATGGCGTTTTTGAAATGATGGAACCGATTCTTTAAAACAGCTTCGACTATCTTATCTTCTTTTCGATCTATAATTGATTGGCATAATGAACTGTATAGCTTAAGTTGATTACTTAAATCCTTTTCTCTATCAGATCGAATATGGTTAGTGGCGCACCCACTTTGAAATGTATAGTATTTATAAGTTACCTGAGGTATTGTAATTAATTTCTTGATATATGTTATAAAACGGAAAGACCAATGAATATCTTCACTAAGAATACCGGTTTTAAAATAGAGATTATGTTTGAGAATAAAATTCCGTCTAATTACTTTATTCCATGGTGTAACTGGATATTTTGAAATGAACTCATCAATATCATCAGGCAATTGTCATTCTTCCTTGGGGTATTCATTGGATGTGCAAATGGGACCTCCTAATTCCATGAAAGACCCAATATACAAATCGGCCTCCGGATATAGATTAATGTAATGATTAAAAATATCCCACCATCCTTTTGCCAACTCGTCATCTGCGTCTACAAATAGAATATATTCGCCCGTTGCAAGATCTACCCCTCTGTTTCTGGAATAGGCAACGCCTTTATTAATCTCGTTGTTTATGATTTTGTAACTTACTCCTCCATTATAATTTTTTACGTACCTTTCAATTATTTTAAGGCTATTATCTGTAGAACAATCGTTTATAATTAAACATTCCACCCCTCCTGTTTCTGTAAATAGCAGGCTGTCAATGGAATGTAGGCATCGTTCTATAAATTTTGCCGAATTGAATGACGGAATTATAATAGAAAGTTTAAAAGAATTCATTTTATATATCTTTTGGTAAGGGTTTTAATCCCTGGTTCGAACAAATATAACAGTGTATAGTTTAAAATAACGGTGACAACGAAAATTATAGAGGTATTCAGAATCCATAGAAGCCAACTGCCAAATTGTGGCTTAAAATAATGAAAACCTATATATATTACAATTGCATTAATTAAAATGCAAATAAAATCTATAAAGAAGTGTTTCCAATATATCTTGACGGAGGTATTAAATCCTTTTTTAAACAAGAAATATGGTTTCCAAATTTCAACAATTATCGTCTGGCTTACGATACTTCCAAAGAGTATGCCATTTAATCCATAAAAGTTACCACCGATTAAGGCTACTACAAGAAATATCGTAGATTCAACAACAGGTGCCCAAGTATCCTGAAACAATCCGTTTGCATCGATAAAATGATCCGTAGTACCTCGTTGAATACTAATGCAAGTTATTAATATAATAAGAAAGACCGTAAAAAAGGGCAAATCATATTGAGATCCGACCCACAGATGAATAAAAGGTGTAATTGTAAATAATGATGTTAAGCCAACTGTCGCAGAAATAAAAAAACGAAGGCCGAAAAGTTCTCTATAAATTCTTAATGTTTTGGAGATGTTATCCTCTGCGCAAAGATTACCTATTGCAGCTTGACTGCTTCCCAATACTTGATTTAGTAATCCTTTTAATTTTTCCAATATAATCATGTAGTTGCCATAAAATGCCACTACCGAGAGAGATACGAAACTATATGTGAGAAATGGAGTGGTTTGAAACTGTACAAATGAAGAAATCTTATGGACAAAGAGCTGACGAGTTTTTATCATCACCTCCGGGTATTTCTTAAATACCTTTTTCCCGAGTTTTACATTAGCTTTAAGCCACGGGTATGTTTGATTGATCTTCCAATTAAGAATTATAGAATAAATGATGCCGAAAATGAATTCTATTGCAACCCAAAGATAATAGTTACCAGTGTAATATGCCAATGCCATTTGGATTATTACCTTGATAATATTAGCCGTCTGGAAATATGCAGTTACTACGTAATTTTTCTGATCGGCTCCAAGAAGATTCTGTCGATAATTAATAAAATATCCAATTAGAGATGATGCCAAGAAGGCAAAATACGCAAAGAAGATTAAAGAGAGTGAAAATCCTGTTTCCGGGAATATAAATGGCAAGAAACAAGCTAAAACACATCCAGCTCCAAGTATGATAAGGCCTATCCATCTATATAGATATCCCATAACCGAGATAATCTCATTGATTTTGGTTTCGTCATGGTCAAACAGCGGTTTATAAAGTAGATATCCAATAGCTCCTCCTATTCCCAGTTCGGCGAGGTTAAGGAATCCGAGGAGGTTCTGTAGAGTGCCGGTGAGGCCGACAAAGTCGGCTCCCAGACAGTCGAGGAAAATCTTGCGGGAAAAGAAGCTCAGTACCAGCGTCAAAAAGTAGAAGATCAGATTGACGCGGGCATTAAGCAAGGTCTTTTTTACACGAGATTCGGCAACCATAGGTTGAAGGAACAATGTGTGGCAAAGTCGGATAGCTTTGCAATGCACAATGTACAAGGGGGCAGAGTAACGCTGCTTTCTGATGATTCAATTAATAATTATTGAATTTTAATTTATGCATTTACATATTTGATATAAGGACTTTGGGCCGTTGTCATACACGGCACGGAGTCCCCTAACCTCTAATTGGGTATTAGGCATGTGGCATTCAATTACGTTGTTTGTGGGTGTGGGATGGCTGGTCGTCGCTGCCGTAGTTGTAGCCGTAACCATAGCCGTAACCGTAGCCATAGCGGTAGCTGTGGCTGTAGCCGTAGCGGCCCGGGTCGTTGCGGGTGCCGTTCAGAATGAAGGCCATGTTGCTGTATTTCTTCTCATCATACAGGCGGTCAAGCTCGGGGAGCATCGAGCGCTCGAACAGGTCGGCACGGATGATGAAGAAGGTGCGGTCCATGTATTTGTCGATGATCTGGGCGTCGGCCACAACCTCAATCGGGGGACAGTCGACTATCACGTAGTCGTATTGTGTCTTGAGACGGCCGATAAGCTCTCCGAACCTGGGCGATTCGAGCAACTCTGTGGGGTTCGGTGGAATGGAGCCGACAGGGAGAATGAACAGGGTGTTGACTTCGTTATAGGGCACGATGAGCCTGTCGACGTCTGTCTCCATGCCGCTGAGGTAATCGGCGAGGCCAAGTTCGGGCGAGCCGACATATTGCGACACGGAGCCGTGGCGCATGTCGCCGTCTATTACCAGCACACGCTTATCCTTCAGGGCGATGGTCATGCCGAGGTTGACGGATACGAACGATTTGCCGGAGCCGGGATTGAACGATGTGAATGCTATGACGCGTCCGCCCTGAATGGAGTTGCACAGGAACTCGACGTTGGTTCGCAGCACGCGGAAAGATTCGTTGATGATGTCGCGCTTGCCGGCCTTGACCACGATCAGCTTGCGGTCGGTGTTGTCTTTTTCTTTCTTGGCGGGGCCGTCCTGGGGTATCTCGCCGGCGAAAGGTGCTGCGAGGTGCTCGACGTCCTTGCGTCCGCGCACTCGGGTATTGCTTAGTTCTTTCACGGCTGTGACGCCGAAGGGTATCACGAGGCCGATGACGAAGGCTATCAGCAGTGTCTGGCCGCGGTTGGGCGTAGAGGGGAGTCCGGAGGGGCCGGGCTTGTTTACGATGCGGGTGTTATAGGCCGTGAATGCCTGCGACAGCTCGTTTTCCTCGCGTTTCTGCAGCAGGAACAGGTAAAGGGATTCCTTGACTTTCTGCTGACGCTCGACGCTTAGCAGGTTCTTGGCCTGCGTGGGGTTGGAGGCGAGTTTGGAGACGGCGTTGGCCTGGGTGCCGCGCACGGAGGCGAGCTGCGTGTTGAGTGCGGTGATTTCGTTGTCGATGCCGCGTATTATGGCCTGGCGCTGTGCGGCGAGCTGCTGGTCGTATTGCTGCACCAAGGGGTTGGTGTCGGACGATTTGTCGGCCAGGTTGTTACGCTGCAGCAGCTTGCTGTTGTATTCGCCTATCATGCCCTGGATGTTGCCGCTCTGCAGGCCGGTGTTGGCCGGCAGAAGCTGGCCGTGGCCGGCGTCGGCCACGAGGTACGAGCGGATGTAGCGGGCCATGGACAGCTGGTTGTTAAGCTCCAGCATCTGGGCCTGTGTCTCCTGGTTCTGCGACATATACATGGAGGCGGCGGCGCCGACGTCGGGGATCAGGTTGGCGCTCTTGTAGCTGGATATGTCGGAGTCGACATTGCCCAGTTCGCTCTGGATGACGCCGAGGCGCTCGTCGATGAAGTTGGAGGTGGAGACGGATATCTGGTTCTTGTCGTGGATCCAGTTTTCGTTATAGACGTCTATCAGAGTCTTCAGCACGTCGTCGGCGCGCTGGGTGGACTGGTCGAATACGGTGAGCTTGATGATGGAGCTGTTGTCGTTGGACATGGCCACCTGAAGGCGCGCGTTGTACGAGTCGCGAGCGACGGAGAGGGGGTATTTCTGTACCTTGAGCTC
This sequence comes from uncultured Porphyromonadaceae bacterium, assembly GCA_902468245.1. GTDB lineage: Bacteria > Bacteroidota > Bacteroidia > Bacteroidales > Muribaculaceae > Lepagella. Next base: position 30,787 of record CABQXY010000018.1, read on the forward strand.
CACATTGCTACCTTTGATGTAAAGGGGCGAAGGCGAGACCATGATTGATCCGCCGGGGGTGGTGATGGCACTGTTGAGGCGCCCGGTGTAACTCTTGCCGTAGCTGCCCTCGGGGGTGACGAAGTCCTTGACGGTAACCTGGCCGGCGGGGTCGATCTTCAGGGTAAAGTTGAGTGAGCACTCGTCGGGATAGCCGGTGGTTGTGACGCGCACGGGGAGGTCGGTGCCGTAAGCTACCCGGTCGTGGAAGCGGCCGTCCTTGAAGTAGTTGATGTCAAGGCCGAGGCGTCGTACAACCTCCTCCGTCATGTCCTTTGACTTGAGGTTGTAGATCTCGTTCTGGAGGTTGGTGTTTGACTGGAACAGGCCCATGTTGGCGAATTCGTCGGCGCCGACGGAATTGCCTTTGGATTCGTCTTTGATCAGGATCTCGGCGCTGCGGCTGTAGACGTTTGGAGTGCGCAGCAGCCACAGGTAGGCCGCGCCGACGCAGATGGCGACGGAGAGCAGGATCCATGGCCAGTGGCGCAGGGTCATAAAGATGATGTCAAGAACGGGTACCGAGCCGGAGGGAGCGGTCTTGGCGCGGCTTGCGCTGCGTGTGGCGGTGGATGTTTCGATTATTTCAGCCATAATATATCAAAGCACGATGCATTATGCACAATGCGCGATGAATGCGGCCCGAGGCCGCAGTTTAATGAGCAAATTATTAATTATTTAATAAAGACTTTGTCATAAGTTGCGCGCGGCAGGGAGTGCCTGCGCCACTGATTGCGCGCGGTCATTTCGTGAGGGATATGACCAGCGTGCCGATGGTCAGGGCGAACGAGGCGATCGAGAACCAGAAGGCCGGGGTGAAAGGGCTGTTGCCGTTGGGAGTGGTGTTGCGCTTGGCCTTGTCGTTGGGCTCGACGTATATCACGTCGTTCTGCTGCATATAATATACGGGCGACTGGGCCAGCTGATTCATGTCGGTAAGGTCCACCTTGTAGACGGTCTGCTGGCCGTCGGGTCCTTCGCGCATTACGGTGACGTTCTGACGCATGCCGTCGGGGGCGATGTCGCCGGCCATGGCTATGGCCTCTACGATGGTGAGGTGGTCCTTGTTAAACTCAACGCGTCCGGGGCTATTGATTTCGCCCAGCACCGAGATGCCTGTGTTGGCGAAGTCTACGGTGACTATGGGATCCTTGACAAGCTCGCGGCTCTTGATTTCGGTCTCGATATATTTAGAGAGCTGGGTGCGGTTCATGCCGGCGACGTGAAGTCTGCCCAGGACCGGGAAGTTGATGTCGCCGTCGGCATCGACGGTGTAGAGTGAGGTCTGGCCGCTGCCGCCGGAGCTGGAGCCGCCGAGCGTGCCGCCGCTACCGCCGGAACCGATACGGTTCTGGGTAGTGACCAGGTTGAACATGGAGGAGAGGGCGGGGTCCTGGGTGGAGACCACGATGGAGAGCTTGTCCTCGGGGCGCACCTTGATGTCGTTGCGATTCATCGGCTGGATAGTCTGGCCGGGGGTGACGTCCTGGAAATATGCTATGTCCTTGGGTGTGGTGCATGATGACGCGGCTAACAGCAGCGTCGAAAATGCGGCAACAGAATAGAAATGTCTAAATTTCATATAATGTATGTGTTTTTTTGACAGAGAAAGGTTAAACATGAATTCGCGGGGGGGACGGGTCATGGCGCGTCCGTTCATGCGGTGCCCATATCTGACGGAAGATTGATGAGAAAATAATAAGGAGGAATGCCAAAAACTCTTGGTAATAGCACTTTAATTACGTCTGGCAAATTGTATGATGACAGTTCGACTCCCTATACTTCCCTAATCAATTTTAGATGATTCACTCACTTGTATAGTTTTACGCCCAGACGCTTCTCGCGAGCGTGGATTTGCCGCGTCATGATCATGTTGACCGCAACCCAGAGGATTACGTCGCCGATGAACAACAGCGTGATGTCGACGAACGGGGAGAGGCAGTAATTGGCGGCGGTGAGCAGCGCGCTGCAGCCGAGTATCGTCATCATGGCGCGACGCTGGCGTATGCCCAGGGCCAGCAGCTTGTGGTGGATATGCGTCTTGTCGGGAAGGAACGGGTTACGGTTGGAGCGTATGCGGTGAATGTAGACGCGTATTACGTCGAAGCATGGAATCAGCAGGGGCGCCACGCCGATGACAGCGCTGTTGCCGCGATGGGCAGGCATGTCGAGGCGGCAGATGCTGATGCACATCACGCTCAGGAAAAGGCCCACGGTAAGGGCGCCCGTATCGCCCATGAATATCTTGCGGTGCTTCAAGGCGTCGCCGAACACGTTGAAGAAGAAGAAGGGGAGCAGGGTGCCCAGTGTGGCTGCGGCCAGGGCCGAGTAGGTGTACAGGCCGCTCCTGAGACATACGATGGCATAGAACGCGCATGCCACTCCGCTAAGACCGGAGGCCAGACCGTCGATGCCGTCTATCAGGTTCACGGCGTTGATGACGAAAACGATGAACAGCGCGGTGACGCCCAGCGACACCCAATACGGCATCTCGTGGATTCCGCAGAAGCCGTGCAGGTTCTGTATGCGTATGCCGCCGGCTATGATCAGAAGTGCGGCCAGAGTCTGCATCACGAACTTGGCGCGGTAGCGCACGCCGACCAGGTCGTCGGCCATGCCGGTAAGGTACAGTAGGATGGCCGCGCAGCCGGTGAAGCACAGCGGAACAACGCGGCTGTACAGAAGCCCGGTCACGGACTGATCGCCGTTCATGATGCCCAGCCCGAACAGAAGCAGGAGGGCGAACAGTATGGATGGGAAAAAGGCGATGCCGCCCAGGCGGGGAACCTCGGTCTTATGTATCTTGCGAGGGTCCGGCTCGTCAAATAGGTTCTTGCGGAAGGCGATAAGTAGAATCTGAGGAATAATGATGCCGGTGAGCAATGTGACGAGAAATAGGACAGCGATGTCAATCAGGGACCAAACAGTCATATAATACTATATAATGCCCGGTGCAAAGGACGCAAAGAGAGCCGGGTCGGTTTAAATCGAGACAGAAGAAGGTGAATGTCGACGGCGCGGCAGCATTGATTCCGCGCCACTATATCGGGGCAGTTCCTTGGACCTGGTCAGACGAACTGGACGTATACGGGCGATACCTCGTATTCTACGGCAAGTAGGCCGGGCATCTCGATGACGAGTTTCTTCTTGCGCGAGCCGCGGATAGCCAGCAGCTTGCCTTCGTAGCCGTTCATGATGCCGTCGCACACGAGACGCACCCGCTTGCCGTACGCGAGTTTGGTAATCTCGTCGGGGGTGTAATATTTAGGAGTGTCGGTAGCGGTGGCCGCGGCTATAAACCGATTCATCTCGGCCTCGTGCACCGTCATGGGCTGACGATAGGCCGCGCCCTTTACGAACCGGTATTGCAGCGTGTCGGTCTTGTCGATAACGGGATCGAGTTCCTCGCGCGTGGCGTGCACGAACAGCAGGTCGTGGATGGCGGGTATCTTACGCCGGGTCTTACGGCCGTTTACCTGACTGACCACCCATTTCATGGGCGTGAATACCTCAAGCCCCGCCTGCTGTACGCGCATATAGCCCGGCTGCTTGGCGATAGGACGCGTCAAGTCGCGCAGCACAAACCATTGCATTCGGTCGACAGAGTCAGGGGTGGTCATTAAGGGGCGAAAGTATCGGTAAGCACGGTTCAGAGAATAGTCTCTAATCCTACCTGATTGTGAATTATACTGATAATCAAGCAGTTAGTGCGGGGGGTGCTGGCCTCCATATTTTCAGTTAATACCGGATTTATCATACACGCGAATCGAAAATCGGTATTTTCATCACAATCTCTTTGTAAGAGATACTTACGCCACCCAAACGATGATTGTCAACCATTTAAAATGCCCGAAACCGTTTTTTGCTCAACTTACAACAATATTGTGCGATATAATGCCCCGAAATAATGTTAAACAGTATAAAATTGCCGTTTCATTTCCATATTTGCCGATTATTTTGTAATTTTGCGCCCGAATTAGCATCTCTTACAAAGAGTGTTGGAAGATTTGTTGGACAAGAATACGGACATAGACCCAAAGCTCCCGCAGTAATAGCAGAGGCTACGGACCGTCGCCATTATACATGTATATACGCTGACCCTTATCCATTAATTTCCTTTCTATCTCTCCCCGGAATTTCCATATTCGCTTGTGTTGTTTGCGCGGAAAAATCCGCTGACCACAGAAAATCCGCTGATCCAAAAATGGATTGAGCCCAAAACACAGTGTTATTACAAAGAAAAAGCAGTCAGACGTTTGTCTAACTGCTTGATTTGGTGATCCGCGTGGGGCTCGAACCCACGACCCCAACATTAAAAGTGTTGTGCTCTACCAGCTGAGCTAGCGAATCCCAAAATATGGCGCTTCAGGGTGTTTATTCCCTCAAAAGCGTTGCAAAATTACAAGTATATTTTGAAACTACCAAATAATTCAGTAAAAATTTGTAATTTTGTGGTTGGAATTGAAATCAAGAGCTGTCTCTAAAGATGGATTGGCATAAACCAGGAGCCGTCTCTGAAAGATGGCTTGACATAAAATTAGGTGTCGTCTTGAAAAGATAGCTTGACATAAAATCAGGTGTCGTCTTGAAAGGATGGCTTGACATAAAACCGGAAGCTGTCTCGGAAAGACGGCTTGACATAAACAGATGAATATACAGGAACTGTCGGAGCGTATAGTGCGCGATGTGCGTGAGGGCCATCGCGAGATGCGGTATGCTCCTAATGCATATATCAGCCGCGAGGAGGCTGCGGAACTGGCGGAGACTCCGGACATAGACGCGCTGTGCGACGGGGCGGATTACATCAGCACCAAATTGGTGGGCCGCAACGTGGACTCGTGCAGCATAGTGAATGCGCGCTCGGGCCTGTGCGGCGAGGACTGCAAGTGGTGCGCGCAGGCGGTGCGCCATCACACGGGATGCAACACCTACGAGCATCTTGACAATGAGTCGATTCTTGCAGCAGGTCGTGTCAACGCCCGCGAGGGAATACGCCGGTTCAGTCTGGTGACGTCGGGTCGCGCGCTGTCGGACGCCGATGTAGACCGGTTCTGCGAGACATACCGTAAGCTGACGGCCGAAACCGGGCTTTATCTTTGTGCGTCGATGGGTCTGCTGACCGGGGCGCAACTGCAGCGTCTGGCCGCGGCCGGCGTGAAACGCTATCACTGTAACATGGAGACCTCTCGCGAGTTTTTCCCCACACTGTGCTCCACCCACACTCCCGACGACAAGAAGGCTACGATACAAGCGGCGCGCAAGGCCGGCATGCAGGTGTGCAGCGGCGGCATCATAGGCATGGGCGAGAGTATGGCCCAGCGCCTGGACCTGGCTTTTGAACTGGCGGAACTCGGCGTGGATTCCGTGCCTATGAACATACTTAACCCCATCCCCGGCACACCGCTGGAAAACACTCCTCTTATAAGCGAGGAGGAGATAATCCGCACTGCCGCCACGTGGCGGTTCATCTTGCCCGACAAATCGATACGCTTCGCCGGAGGCCGGATGCGCCTCAGCCACGGGTCGATGGTGCGCCTGCTGCACGGCGGCATCAACGGCGTGCTGATGGGCGACATGCTGACCACCGTAAGCAACGACATTGCCTCCGACCGGATCCTGTTCAAGGAAGCGGACATGATATTCTGATAACATAAAACCTCTCCGCAATATATAAAACCTCTCCAACCAATACACACAAGACATGGACATATCGGTAGTGATCCCATTATACAACGAGGCCGAGTCTCTCCCGGAGCTGGCGTCGTGGATAGAGCGCGTGATGAACGAGAACCATTTCAGCTACGAGATCCTGTTCATCAACGACGGTTCGCGCGACAACTCGATGGAAGTGATACGCGGTCTGCAGGCTTCCAATCCATATATACATTGCGTGTCGTTCAGCCGAAACTATGGCAAGAGTCCGGCGCTGGACACAGGCTTCGCGCGCGCCAAGGGCGACGTGGTTATCACTATGGACGCCGATCTGCAGGATTCGCCCGACGAGATACCGGAGCTATACCGCATGATTACGGTGGAGGGCTACGACCTGGTGTCGGGCTGGAAGAAGAAGCGTTACGACCCGCTGTCTAAAACTATTCCCACCAAGCTGTTCAACGCCACGGCGCGCAAGGTGTCGGGCATACACAACCTGCACGACTTCAACTGCGGCCTCAAGGCATATAAGCGCGATGTGGTGAAGCACATCGAGGTGTACGGCGATATGCACCGTTACATTCCCTATCTGGCCAAGAACGCCGGTTTCGGCAAGATCGGCGAGAAGGTGGTGCATCACCAGGCCCGCAAATACGGCGTCAGCAAGTTCGGCCTTGACCGGTTCGTGAACGGATACCTCGACCTCGCGTCCCTGTGGTTCCAGACCAAGTTCGGCATCAAGCCCATGCACTTTTTCGGTCTGCTCGGATCGCTGATGTTCCTGATCGGTTTCATCGCAGTGGTGACGGTGCTGATACTCAAGATAGTGGCCATGAATTCGGATACGTTCGTGTTCTACCTCACCAAGTCGGTGTATTTCTATCTGTCGCTGACGTTCATGGTATTGGGTGTGCAGTTCTTCTGTACCGGATTCATCGGCGAGCTGATAACGCGCAACTCGGTGGAGCGTCGCAATTACCTGATAGCAGAGGAGTTTTGAAGCGGATGAGGTACATATTGGCGTTGCCGGGGCTGTTGGTGCTGTGTGCGTGCGGCTCGGAATGCTACGAGAACCAGAACTCGCTGCCGCTGGCCAAGTTTCGCTACGTGCAGGATTCGGTGCCGGTGGACTGCGGCATGGACTCGCTTAAAGTCTATGGTCTCGGGACGCCCAACGACTCTGTGCTGTGGGATGGCGGACAGACCCAGCAGCTGTATCTGCCGTTCCGAGTGGATCAAGACACCACGACATACGTGTTCGAGCATACGCGTGTCAGCGACGCGCGCGACACTGCCACATTCGTCTACGAACGCGCTCCGCAGTTCGTCTCGGCCGAGTGCGGTGTCAGCCTGGTGTACAGGATGAAGAGCATCACCACCACCGGACCCTTCATCGACTCCATCACATGCCCCAACGGCGAGATAACCAACAAAAACGTCAGCAATCTCGTGATATATCTGCATCACGAGCCTGAGGAGGAAGGAGGGGAGGAACAATGAAATCGGCGAGAACGCGTATTCTGACCGTCGTAGCGATGCTGTGGGCCATGGCCTGTACAGTGACATCGGCTTCGGCTCAGACGGAAGGGGGTCAGACCGATTCCATACCGGCCCTGACAACTCCGGCCGATTCGGTCCAGACGGAACCGACGGGGATTGATTCGGTGCTGAATCAAGCCCAGGGCCGTAATCGTCCCGTGCGCAAGATCACTCCCGTGGATGTGGACGACCAGAAGCGCGAGCCGGTGCTGCATTATTACGACAAGCACGGAGAGCTGCTGGACGAGCCGGTATTGTTCCTGGCCACTCTCGACACCGTGACAAAGCCCAAGTCGAAACCGATATACCCTAAATTCAACGGCGTGTCGGTCGGTGTGAATTTCGCCGACGCCATCATGATGGCTTTCGGCCAGAAGTTCGGGTCATACGATGTATGGGCCGATGTGTCGCTGTGGAACTGGCTGTTCCCCGTGGTAGAAGCGGGCATCGGATATGCAGACGCAACGCCTGAGAACAAGAACTTCACCTACAAGGTGTCGCCCAGCTTCTACTGCAAGCTCGGCGTGAACTATAACTTCCTGTACAAGAGCAATCCCGATTACCAGCTGTATCTCGGCTTACGTGCCGGCATGTCTAATTTCGGCTGGTCGGCGCGTAACGTGACGGTAAATTCGGACTATTGGCAGGAATCGCAGAAATTCAACCTGACGGGTATGCGTTCCACTGCATTCTGGGGCGAAGTATTGGCCGGTATCAAGGTCAAGATAGTAGGCAGATTCTCTTTAGGCTGGAACGTGCGCTGGCGCGTTCCGTTCAGCATCGGCAAGGCAAAGCCTGACGGTCTGCCCGACGGCATGGAGGCGTTGCGTATAAGCAAGCCGTGGTTCATACCCGGCTACGGCGGCCATTCGGCCATCACGTTCAACGTGTCGGCCATCTGGACCTTCGGCGGCAAGAGTAAAGCCGACATCGACGCGCAGGCCGAGGCGGAAGCCAAGGCCTCGGAGGCGGAAGGTGCCGCTATTAAGGCTGAAGATTCAAAGCCGGAACAGGAATAAGGTACTCATTATAAAAATCAAAGAAGACACCCGCGGGTGTCTTCTTTGATTTTTATAATGTTATGTCTGATTATTTTCGGAACGGTACCGACCATACTACACGGACGGGAACCGGTTTGCCGTCCATCCTGCCGGGTGTCCATTCAGGCATCTTGCTCAGTACGCGGATGGCTTCCTTGTTGAGGGCCGGGTTGACGCCCCGCAGCACTGAGATATGGCTGACGGAGCCGTCGGTGTTGACTACGAACGAGCAGGTGACGCGTCCCTGGATGCCCTTGCGGTAAGCGTCAAGAGGGTAATTGCGCGTGGCGTTGATGAATGTCATCAGGTTGCGGTCGCCTCCGGGAAATGATGGCTTGTCGGTGACATAATCGTATTCATACACCTCCATGTAGCTCTGCGCTCCCGAGGCGCTGGAACCGATGTTGACGCGGCATGTCTGGGCCTTGGCTGTCAGGCCGGTTGTCAATAATAAGCTGATTAATAATGAGGTATGAAGTAAAAGTCTTACCATAAAAACTTCCTTAAATTAGGAAATGTGTTCGAAATAGTTGAACCGGCCCGGCTTCCGGAGAAGTCGCGACCAACTCTATGCAAAATTATAATGTTATAACGAATTAGCCAACAAACGGTGCATTAATTATAGTTAAAAATATTAAACACGGGGAGGCGGGGCTTGAGCTGAAACTCAAGGCGGGGACAAAAGAAGACGTGGTGAGGCTTTCGCTGAAGCTCAAGGCGGGGACAAAAGAAGACGCGGCGGGGGCTGCCCTTCTATTCCTCGTCGTAGATGAGCGAGGGGATGGTGTAGGAGAGGTTGAGCACCAGCGAGGAGCCGGATTTGTGAGGCATAGCGTAAGCCACGTCGGCCTTGAAGCCCTTGACCTTGAAGCCGATGCCGAGCGAAAAGCCGCTGAGGATGTTGCGGCCGAAGGTGCTCATGTCGGAGGCCACGCGGTAATTGTAGGCAAGCGCGGCGTAGAATTTATCGCTGGCCTGGTATTGCAGACCGAATATGAGATGGCGGAAGAAGTTGGTGAAGAATCCGTTCTTCATCTTGAGGGCGTCTGCGCCATCGGAGTAGCTGTAGTAGGGGATGCGCCAGCGCACCAGGTTGTTGGCGGTGATGCTGATCTGCAGGGGCAGACGGCCGAGCGACTGCATATATCCGAGCTGTATGTCGAAGGGGAGACGGGCGTAACGGTCGGTGAAGCGCTTGACCTGACCGCCCATGTTGCGCAGCAGTATGGAGAAGCTGAGGTCGTGGTCCGGATCGTAATAGTTTACGCCTAAATCAGCCGCGATGGCGAATGCCTTATAGTTTTCGTATGACGAATAAGCCATCTTGATGTTGGCGCCGCCGCGCCAGCGTCCGGCGATGTCGCGCGAATAGGTGCCCTCTATTATCAGGTCGGATGGAGTGAAGGCTCCGGTGGGGGTGCCGAACTCGTCGTAGCCGTCGAATTTGCCATAGTTAAGGTAGCGGATTCCCACGGCGAACGCGCTGTGGTCGTCCACGCCCATGCCGTAGCGCAGTCCGGCGAAATTGCCCGACGCCATATACAGCATATAGTTGAATTCCACCTGCTTCTCCAGTTCCGGGCCTATCAGGGCCGGATTCTGGTCGGACAATGACACATCCTCGTCGATAATGGTGATGTTGTTGCCTCCCAAGGCATAGACATGAGCCGAGGTGGGGATGTCCAGAAAATTATAGGCTGTGTTGGAATTCTCGGCACGCGCCGATGTGGCCACGACTGCCGCCGTTGCCGCTATGATGCCCGGTATATGCCTTGAAATCCGTTTCACATTATCATTAACGCGCCAAACGGGGTTGTATTGTTACAGCCGGCTTAGTTCAGTGCCGTGGAGAGGATATGCTCCAGCTCCGTGACGCTGATCTTGACCTTGATGGACCCGGAATGTGCGACGGATATTCCCCCCGTTTCCTCGCTGACAATGACGCATACGGCGTCGGTGACCTGACTCATGCCTAAGGCCGCGCGATGGCGCAGACCCAGGTTCTTGGGTATGTTCATGTCGTGGCTGACGGGCAGGATGCAGCCCACGGCGGCGATGCGGTTGCCGGCTATGATCATGGCCCCGTCGTGCAGGGGCGAGTTCTTGAAGAAAATGTTCTCAATCAGCCGGGCGTTGATGTCGGCGTCTATCTCGTCGCCGGTCTTCTCGTAATCGCCGAGGGGCACCTTGCGCTGGAACACGATCAGCGCCCCGGTCTTGGACTTGGCCATCGACATGCATGCGTACACTACGGCCATGACCTCGGCGTGTCTGTTGTCGTCGTTTTTCTCATGCCGGAACATACGGGTGAAATGCTTGAACTTGCCCGGGCCGCCGATGTCTATCAGGAAGCGTTTTATCTGGTCTTGGAACAGGATCACCAGCACTATCAGGCCGATGCTCATGAACTTGTCTACGATTGTGCCGGTCAGCCTCATGCCGAAAATCTCGTAGCACACCACCCACAGCACGATGAAGGCGAGCACGCCGTAGAACAGCGACAGCGTTCCGCTGTTTTTCATGAGACGATACAGATAGAACAGCAGCAGGGCTACTATCAGGATATCGACTATGTCTTTGATACCGAACTCAATCATGGGCGTTTGTGGTGTATCGCAGGTTTGGGAAAATGTTGTCGCTGTTGTCGCGCAGCAGGTCGAACAGGCGGCAGGTCTGGACGGCCGGCTTTACGTCGTGAACGCGGATGATGTCGGCCCCGAGCATCAGGGCGAAGGCGTCTGCGGCCACAGTGGCGTCGCCGGCTTCGGCGGGGGTAATGCCCAATGGCTTCCACAGCATGGTCTTGCGCGAGATGCCGGCCAATACAGGGCAGTTCAGCGAATGGAACAAGTCGAGGGCCGCAAGCAGACGGTAGTTCTGGTCGGTGGCCTTGGCGAATCCGAATCCGGGGTCGACTATGACGTCGGCTATTCCGGCCTGACGGCAGTCGGCTACCTTGAAGGCGAGGTCCTGGAGCACGTCGGCAGCAACGTCGTCATATTGCGTTAGTTGCTGCATGGTCGCGGGAGTACCGCGCAAGTGCATCAGCACGTAAGGCACCTGCAGCTCGGCCACTGCCGGAATCATGTCGGGGTCGAGTGTGCCGCCGCCAATGTCGTTGATTATGTCGACGCCGAAATTGGTCACGACTTTGCGGGCCACGTCGGCGCGGAACGTGTCGACCGACAGGATGGCGTCGGGACAGTCGCGCCGTATGGCGTCCAACGCAGGGGCGAGTCGGTCGTATTCCTCGTCGGACGAGACGGGTGCGGCGCCGGGACGAGTCGAATAGCCGCCGATGTCCAGGATGTCGGCGCCGTCGTCAAGCATCCGGCGTGCGATGCCGGCGGCATTGTCGCCCGCGCGGCTGGCCGCGTGGAAACTGTCGGGCGTCACGTTGATGATGCCCATTACCTTCGGGCGGCTCAGAGACAGAAGTCGGCCGCGTATGTCGATGCTGCGTTCCATAGCGCGAAGTTAACGCTTTTTTTGCTCATATTAAAAAAAATCGCTAACTTTGCGCCCGATTCGGTAATCTCTGGCGCGACATTGCAGCGCGTTTATATTGCCGGCATAACTTAATTCAACTAAATAAAATGGATCTGATTAAGATTGCGGAGCAGGCATTTGCCACTCCGGAGAAGAAAGTAGACGATTTCGGACCGGGCGACACCATTACGGTGGCTTACCGAATCAAGGAGGGTAACAAGGAGCGTATCCAGATGTACCGTGGCGTGGTTATCAAGATCTGTGGCCAGGGCGACAAGAAGCGTTTCACAGTGCGCAAGATCAGCGACGGTATCGGCGTTGAGCGTATATTCCCCCTCGAGTCCCCGTTCATCGAGTCGATTACGAACAACAAGCTGGGTAAGGTTCGCCGTGCGAAACTGTACTACCTGCGCAACCTCACCGGTAAGAAGGCCCGCATCAAGGAGCGTTACGCCAAGAAGGCATAAGGGCATCCCGGAGCCTGCCGGGCACAGTTCCGGCACAGAGACAGAAAAATTAACCGTTCGGCGCAATGCGCCGGGCGGTAATTTTTTTGTGACGGGGAGCAGAGCTCCTGACGGAAACGGCTTCGCGAGGAAGGAGGGCGAGGGGCGAGGGATGAGAGTTGAGTGAAAGGGCGGGGCTTGGTGTTCAGGTTAAGGAGCGGTAGAGGTCGAGGTGGGCGCGGGCGCATTTGTCCCAGGAAAAGAGGGAGGCGTGCTGAAAGCCGCGGTCGCGGAGGTCGGCGCGGAGGTCGGGACTGTCAAGCATGCGCGTCATGGCGTCCGATATCTCCTCCACGCTTTCGGCGTTGAAATATTCGGCGGCATCCCCCGCTATTTCCGGAAAACAGCTGGCGTCGGCCAGCAGTGTGGGACATCGGTTCACCATCGCTTCGAGAATCGGCATCCCGAATCCTTCGTACAGCGAGGGGAAAATGAAAAACAGTGCGTGGCGGTACAGATTGTTCAGCTCGTTCTCGTTGGCCTTGACGACTCTGAACCTGTTGATAATGCCTAACTGCGTCAGCATGTCGATTTCGCCGTAACTGAAGTCGGAACCGGTGCATACCACATGCAGGTCGGGGTAACTGCCGGCTATGCGGCTGAATGCCGTGGCAAAACGGTTGAAGTTCTTGAAAAGGTGCCGTTTGCCTACGAACAGTATGTAGGGCTTGTCGCATAGCGGCGTGTCAGGGCCGGTGACTGCCGGAGGCAGGTCGATGCCGTGATGAATCACATGGATAATGTCGGGGTTGATGTCGAAGTATTTCAGCATGTCGCGCTTGGTATTCTCGCTGATGGCCACGACGGCGTCGGCACGCTTCAGCGACGCCTCCTGCAGGCGTTTCATGCGGGCGTTGTAGTTGTGTTCGGTCAGAAAATTCACGTCATGGTATGTCGTGACCAACGGGTGCTTGCCGATGAATGGAATCAGATATGTGTCGAAATTGGTCTGGTGCACCACGTCGTACTTGCCGGTCTTCATCCTGAACGCCGACCAGGGTTTGCCCAGTTCGGCCATGATGCGGCCTTTGCCGCGGAATTCCCGGCCCGGCAGGAAAGGAATGGTGCGCAGCAACCCGTGATGACGCACGTATTCGTTGTTGGAGAGCCACGCGGTGGTGGTCCAGCATTCGGGTGGCATCCGGCTTATGATTTCCGCGAAATATTTCGACACGCCGCCGAAACGCTGGCTGGAAAATATCTGATGATCAAACAGAACCCTCATGTGGAATTAGTAATTGAAAATTAGTAATTAGTAATTAGAAATTTGAATTCTATCGGCGTTTCAGGAGCTTGCGTGAGAGCACGAAAAGACGATAGAGAAGGTTGGCCGAATGGCGGCGCAGCGGCGGGACATTGCGACGGTAATAAGTGTCGCGGCCATGTTCGGCACGTTGCCGGCGAGCCGCCAGTGCTGCGGAATCGGGCGAAAAACTGCCTCCCTCCAGGTGCTGTATTTTAGCTTCGGGCAGCGACATGATACGGTATCCAGCAAGTGAGATGCGCCGGCATAGGTCCGTTTCCTCGTAATACATGAAGAACTCCGGCGAGAATCCTCCGATGCTGTGGAACAGCGAAGCCGGAATCATCAGGTCGGCACCCGTGATGTACGCGACCTGCATGGGGGCGCCGGTGTGATTGAACCGTCGGTTGTCGCCGTATCTCAGCCGGTCGGGCCAGTTATGCAATAGCTCGTTCAGTTCCCAACGGATGCCCGGGAAACGGCGGCGGAACGACAGCATCGGCTTCATGTCCTCGTCGTACAGATTGCCTCCGACGGCACCGGTGTCAGGATGCGAGTCGAGATAACCGCTCAGGATGGACACGGCGTCGTTCACCAGGATGGTGTCGGGGTTGAGAAAAAAGAGGTTATGCCCTGTGGCGATTTCGGCACCGGCGTTGTTGGCACGTCCGAACCCGACGTTCTCGTCAAGTTGCAGGCACTTGACCCCAAGTCCCGGAAACAGCGCGTCGAATTTCCGCTGCAATCCCGGCTCGGAGGCATTGTCCACCACTATCACCTCGAACTTCACGCCACGGCACTGCGCACAGAGACTGCGCAGGCAATCCGTCACTAATTCCGAGGTGTGATAGTTTACAATTATTACCGATACATCCATCACAGCATAGTTAGTGTGTCCATCACTACAAAATTAATAACGTGGCTCCACAATTCCAAATTTGATATGTCATAAAAAATTCGTAAATTTGCAGGTCATACCGATGGGTGGCGGAAGATTGCTCCCCAATAGTGTTATAAGATAGGAATTCAAAAAGATAAGATTAGAAGATATGTCAAAGAAATCAATGTTGATTATCCTGGATGGATATGGATTGGGCGATCACAAGAAAGATGACGCCATTTACAACACCCCGACACCTTACATGGACAAGCTGATGGAGGAGTATCCCCATTCCCAGCTGGAGGCCAGCGGCGAGAACGTAGGTCTGCCCGACGGCCAGATGGGCAACTCGGAGGTGGGTCACCTCAACATCGGCGGTGGCCGCGTGGTGTATCAGGACCTGGTGAAGATCAACCGCGCCATCAAGGACGGCTCGTTTCAGAAGAATCCCGAGATAATCAGCGCGTTCAGCTATGCCAAGGAGCACAATGTGCCCATCCACTTCATGGGCCTGACGTCGGCCGGCGGCGTACACTCGTCGCTGCAGCATCTCTACGCCCTGTGCGACACCGCCAAGGCATACGGTCTGAGCGAGGTGTATCTGCACGCATTCATGGACGGCCGTGACACCGACCCCAAGAGCGGCGCAGGCTTCCTCACCGAAGTTCAGGACCACTGCAAGCAGAGCGCCGGCGTGATCGCAACAGTCTGCGGCCGCTACTACGCCATGGACCGCGACAAGCGCTGGGAACGCGTCAAGGAGGCTTACGACATGCTGGTGGACGGCACGGGCAAGAAGACCGACGACGTGGTGAAGGCTGTGGAGGAATCGTATGCCGAAGGCGTGACCGACGAGTTCATCAAGCCTATTGTCAACGAGACCGTGGACGGCCGCATCAAGGAGGGCCATGTGGTGATATTCTTCAACTACCGCAACGACCGCGCCAAGGAGATGACCACCGTGCTGACGCAGCATGAGGAGGGTGGCATGAAGCCCGTGCCCGGACTGCAGTATTATTGCATGACACCGTACGACGACTCGTTCAAGGGCGTTCACATCCTGTTCGCCAAGAGCGACGTGCCCAACACACTGAGCGAGTATGTTTCGGCCCAGGGCAAGAAGCAGCTGCACATAGCCGAGACCGAGAAATACGCTCACGTCACGTTCTTCTTCAACGGAGGCCGCGAGGCACCGTTCGAGGGCGAGGACCGCATCCTGGTGCCCAGCCCCAAGGTGGCCACCTACGACCTGAAGCCCGAGATGAGCGCTCCCGAGGTGACCGAGAAATTAGTGGACGCCATCGACAGCGACAAGTATGACTTCATCGTGGTCAACTTCGCCAACGGCGACATGGTGGGCCACACCGGTGTGTACGAGGCCATTCAGAAGGCTGTGGCCACACTCGACACCTGCGTCGAGAAGGTGGTGGAAGCCGGCAAGAAGCACGAGTACGAGATGATAATCATCGCCGACCACGGCAATGCCGACCATGCCCTGAACGCCGACGACACTCCCAACACGGCTCATTCGCTGAATCCCGTGCCCTTCATCTATATCGGCAGCCATAAGGACGCCAAGTGCGAGAACGGCCGTCTGGCCGACGTGGCACCCAGCCTGCTGAAGCTGATGGGCCTGCAGCAGCCCGCCGATATGGACGGACATAACCTGATAGAGTTCTGATGAGACTCCGTAACATTATCGCCTGCGCGCTGGCGACGGTGGCATTGTCCGCCGCCGCCGAGCGCCTGGTGATTCTGCACACCAACGACACGCATTCCAACATCGAATCCGACAGGAACGGCGTCGGAGGCATTCTGCCCCGCAAGGCCATCATCGACTCGGTGCGTAAGGCCGAGAAGAACGTGATCCTGGTCGATGCCGGTGACATGGTGCAGGGAACGCTTTATTTCAAGTATTTCCGTGGCGACGTGGAGTATCCCCTGTTCAACATGATGGGATACGATGTCCGTATCCTGGGCAACCATGAGTTTGACAACGGCATCGACGAGCTGGCCCGGAACTGGAAGAAAGTGAAGGGCGCGCGTCTGTCGGCCAACTACGATTTCAGCAAGACTCCGGCCGCCGGCCTGTTCAAGCCATACGTCGTAAAGAAGATAGGCAGGAAGAAGATAGGCTTCATCGGAATCAACGTGGACCCGGCAAGCCTTATCTCCACCGCCAACACCGGAGCGATGGAGTTCAGGCCGGTCATCGAGACCGCCAACCACTGGGCCGAGTTCCTGAAAAAGAAAGAGAAATGCGACCTCGTGGTGGCCGTGACGCACATCGGCTATGAGTCGGAAAACGGCAAGACCAATGACGTGGACCTGGCCCGCGCCTCGAAGGACATAGACATCATCATAGGCGGTCACAGCCATACGTTCGTCGACCCGAAGACACCCGACAAGACGCCCTACTGGATTGAAAATGCCGAGGGACGCCCGGTGCTGGTGGCTCAGACAGGCAAATACGGACGTAATGTGGGTTACATATCGATTGATCTCGACAACCTGAAGGGACAGAAGTTCGATTACGAATACATCCCCGTGACCGACCGTTTCTCGCCTTCGGTATACGACAAGGAGATCGAGGCGTTCCTCGCTCCGTATGCCGCCAAGGTCGATTCGATAGACCGTATGCCGGTGGGTTACAGTTACCAGACGCTTCCGAATGCAGAGCGAACCGGAGCGTTGGCCAACTGGGCCGGTGACACCGGAATGTGGCTCGGCATGCAGATTGCCGATTCGTTGCGCCGTGCCGGACACGACATTCCGGCCGTAGACCTGGCCCTGATGAATGTGGGCGGCATCCGTCAGCCCATGCCCGAAGGAATGGTCAGCGAGGGGAGGGTGCTCAGCATGTTCCCCTTCAGCAACAAGCTGATGCTGATTAAGATGAAAGGCCGCGACTTTATCAAGACCATGGCGATAGTGTCGCCCAAGGGTGGCGAGGCCGTCAGCGACGAGCTCCGGGTGATAACCGGCAGCGACGGAAAGATGAAACACGTGCTTGTAAACGGTGTGCCCATGGACCCGGACCGCGATTATGTGGTATGCACCATCGACTACATAGCCGAGGGCAACGACGACATGACACCTATGGCCGAGCACGAGACTCTTTTTACGGATTCAAAGGAACTTGGCTACCGTGTTCTGGAGTATTTTCATGCCGTCACGCCTTTGGGCGTGGGCGTGATGCCCGATCCGACCCCAAGATTCGTAAAGGATTTTCATGATGACATGAAACGATAGCGCATGAAACCTTTAATACTACACCAGGCCATCGCAGCGTTAATGACGCTTGCGGTGGCCTCGTGTGGTTTTAACGGGCATCATAATGAAGATAACGTCGACACGGCACAGGTGGAGATAATGGACCTGACCGCCGAGGCCATGCAATGGGCCGACAGCGTGACGATGCGCATGGACACCGTGCGTCTTGGCGCGCAGGTGCTGATGCCGGCGCTATATGCCAGTGACGATCCCTGGACCGCGGCTTTGCTGCAAAGGTATGCCCGGGAGGGAGTGGGGGGGATAATTCTGTTGAAGGGTACGGTAGAGGAGGCGCGGACGCTTGCCGACTCCATGCGGAGAGTGTCGGCCGTAGATCCGTTCGTGGCCATAGACGCGGAATGGGGTCTGAACATGCGCCTTGCCGACGCCCCGAAGTTCCCGGCCAACGGGCGCCTGTCGCCCAAGGTGCAGGACCAGCTGATGTACGATTACGGCCGCGAGGTGGCACGCGAGTGCCGGCAGATAGGCATAAACATGGTGCTCGGTCCCGTGCTTGACGTGACGCGGCGAGACAGTTATGTCGGTATCCGTAGCTTCGGGGGCAATCCCCGGCGTGTATCCGATCTGGGCCTGGCATACGGTAAGGGCTTGTCGGGAGGTGGAGTGATGCCCGTGGCCAAGCACTTCCCCGGACACGGCACTGTGCGGACCGACTCGCATAAAGGGAAAGGGGTGATAGACGGGTCGCTTCAGCGTCTCGACACGGTCGACCTCGTTCCGTTCCGCGCATGGTCAGCGGCCGGAATGCCCGCAGTGATGGTGGGGCATCTCGCCGTGCCGGCGATTGACTCGAAGATGCTTCCGGCGGCGGTTTCGTCCACCATCATCAGCGACCTGCTGCGCGGAGACCTGAGATTCAGCGGTCTTGTCCTGACCGACGCAATGAACATGCTCGGAGCCGAAGGCTACACCGCAGCCGACGCTCTCAGGGCAGGCTCGAATCTGATTCTCGCGCCGGCCGACACCCACGGCGAACTTGCCGGCATAACCGAATCCGTGAGGCACGGGAGGTTGCCTCTGGACACCCTGCGTCAGCGCGTCCGGCTTATCCTGTTTCATAAATATCTGTTGCGCCGCGCTCCCGATATTCCGGAATCAGTCAGCACTTCTCAGGCCGATTCGTTGGCCCGCGAACTGTCGGAATTATAAATGCCTTAGAAACTGAAACAATTTCTAAGGCATTTATTGAAGTTGTCTAAACTAATTTACGTCTAAAAAACAGTTCTTAGAACTCGGTGGCGGCGGGGCCGGTGAAAGTCATTTTGACAGGAAGTATCCGGCCCTTGGAATCGAAACGCAGTTCATCGATACAGGTGACGCGGTCGTGGCCGTCCTCGGAACCGATGGGGTGCCTGTGATAGACTATGTAGTATTTCCCGGTCTTGGACGAGTGGACTACGGAATGATGTCCGGCGCCCGTTCCTATCTCGGGGTCTGATTCCAATATGGTTCCTATCCGTTCAAACGGCCCGAACGGAGAATCGGCGATCGCATACGCTACCCGGTAGTCGTCTTTGGTCCAGTCTCCCTCGCTCCACATGAAATAATACTTTCCGTCTTTGATCAGTATGAACGGACCCTCGGTATAATCCTTCGGCGTCACTTCCTTGTAGAGAGTACCGTCGGAAAAAGGAACCAGAGTCTTGAAATCGTCCGACAGCCGGACCATGTTGCAGTGTCCCCAGCCTCCGTAATACATATACCAGTTGCCGTCCTTGTCATGGAACACGAACTGGTCGATGGGCTGTGCCCCGTTTACGATTTCATTGATTAGCGGGCGGCCCAGCAGGTCCTTGTACGGCCCTTCGGGTCGGTCGCTTACGGCCACTCCTATGCCGCCGGTCTCACCCTCGTGAACGTCGTTGGCTCCGAAAAAGAGATAGTACTTGCCATCCTTCTCAAGTACGGCCGGCGCCCACATAGCGCCCCAGGCCCATTTCACTTCGTTTGTGTCGAGGATGTTCTCATATTTGGTCCAGTGCTTGAGGTCGGTGGTAGAGAAGCAGTCGAATGCGGTCTGGTCCTTGAACGGCAGGCTGCGCGTGGGATATACGAACAGGGTGCCGTCATATACGATTCCTTCCGGATCGGCGTACGGACCTTGAAAGCAAGGATTGCCGCCCTCGGTGTGTGCCTGGCATGAAGCGGTTGTGGCGCACAGGGCAAACCCGCTTAGAACCATGCTGAATAATAAGATTAAAGTTTTGTCAGTCATTTTCATAATGATAGTTTTATAATGATAGCGTTTTAGGAGTGATGTCTTAGGCGTTACAAAGGCCTGATACGATATCTTTGCTTAAGATTGGCCGTATCGTTACCTTCCTTTGGTGTCTGGGATTCGCAAATCACGGGGGCCGACATTTCGAAGAAACGTGTCACCTCGTTGATGTTCTCGCCGTTCAGAATCATTCGGAACGTCCTGTTTCTCAGTTCCGGCGCGATGTCGAACTCCACGTCGTACATCTGCTGCAATCTGTTGCAGATGCTCACAAGCGACTCGTCTTCAAAAATCAGCATTCCTTTTTTCCAGGAGCAATATTTTTCCGTGTCGGACAGTTTGGATATAACCGGACGTCCGTCGGTCATGCTAAGGTGTTCGCCGGGTTTGAGAGCGAGCGACCGGTCCTTTATCCCCACGTTCACATGGCCGTTGACTAACGTGACCGAAGCGATCGAGTCGTACGCATTGACGTTGAACTCGGTTCCTGTGGCCGTGACGGTCATGTACGGTGTCTGCACGTTAAACGGATGCCGCGCATCGGCCTTGACCTTGAAATAAGCCTCTCCCTGTAGGAAAACGTTCCGTTCATCGCCGTCCATCGCCGGACTGTATGTCAGCGAGCTGTTGGCATTGAGCCAGACTGTGGTGCCGTCGGGCAGATCGGTGGAACTCAGACTGCCGAATGCGGTGGTGATGGTCACGTTGTCGAGGGTAGCGCGCTGCGGGCGGTCGATCAACAGATAGGCCACCACGACAAGAAGCGGCAGGAGGATGACGGCCGCGATGCGTGACCAGAAGCCGAACAGCTTACGGAAAACCGAGCGTCGGCGCGGCATGATGCCGGTTTCCTTCAGTATTTTCAGTTCCGCGTCCTCAGTATTGATGTCGCTGATGTCTACAGCCGGGTTCAGCACGGACCATATATCCTGCTGGCGTAGAAAATACCTTCTATTGTCGTCATCACTCTGAATCCAGTTGAACAATTCCTCAATCTCCGGCGAAGTTGCATCACCCGCCAGATAACGGCTTATCAGAATGTCTATATGATTGTTATCGTAATAATCCATCGCGTTCAGTTAGATAAGTGGTGAAACAATAGGGTCAGATATATGATGAATTTGTAGCCATTCAGATTCTTCTGAAGGAATTTGACGGCTTTGCTAACACGGGCCTCTACGGTTCTGACCGATATGTTGAGTTTTTCGGCTATTTCCGTGTATTTCAGGTGATGGGTTCTGGACAGGCTATATGTTTCAAGCACCTCGGGATCAAGTTGAGAAAGCAGCTTCTCCATGGCATCGTTCAGTTCAGTATAGAATACATGTTCGTCGGCGGGGAGTGCCAGAATCATCTCATGGTATGAGTCCTGATACAGGGTCTTGACCTTGCGGTGCTTGATTTCGTTCAACGCCAGATGCTGCACCAGGGATATCAGATAAGTCCTGAGCGAAGTGCGTATCTCAAGAATCTTCCTGTTGGCCCAGATCTTGATGAACGCCTCCTGCACGATATCCTCGCAGGTCTCCGAATCGAGTATGAAACGCGATGCGAACAGAACGAGGTCCGGATAATATTTACGAAAAATTTGTAAAAAGGCCTCATGGCTGTCTAATTTCAAGGCAGCCAACAGAAGTGTTTCATTTTCAAATATTTCGTTTTCCATGTTATTTAGGTATCGTTCCTAAAGTAGCCGCGAAGTTAGATATTATTGTCCGATAATGCAAGCACTTAAGACAAAAAGTTTCAAGATTTGAAAATTTTCCGGTTTCCCGATGTGGATTAATTTCTGTCAGTTGCTCTATGTATATACGGATGTTAAAAAGTCCCTAATGAAACCTAAAATCAATTAAAATACCAATAATACTTTAACATGAACGAAAACACTCACTTGCAATCTCACAGCAGCCGGTACGGTCTGGCGCTAAGAGTATTGCTCTTTCTGCTGATGTTCGGCTGTGTGCTGTCGGCCCGGGCATCCGACAGCAAGGTGTCCATCGATGCCAATGGAATCGCCTTGGAAAATGTTCTTAAATCCATAGAACGACAGACAAAGTACAGGTTCATCTACAGCAAGGAAACCATAAACGTCACGGTCCCGGTCACCCTCAAGGTGAAAGACGAGGCCATAACGACGGTACTTGACAAACTGTTTGCGAAGCACGACATTTCATACGCCATAGACAAAAAGCAGATAGTGCTGAACAAGAAATCGGCCACTCGTCCCAAGTCATCGAAACAGCAGTCCGCCGCAGCCGGGAAAGTGAAAATCACCGGAAAGGTGACCGACCCTCAGGGCGAGCCCCTGATCGGCGCCTCGGTTACTGTGGAGGGCACGCATATCGGCGTGACTACCGACATCGACGGCAACTATGACATCGATGTGCCCGAGGGCGCACGACTGATGTTCTCGTATATCGGTTATTCATCTGAAAAGAAGAAAGTTGACAAACCGGGGCGCCTTGACATCGTCATGTCGGAGAACCAGCAGCTGCTTAACGAGGTGGTGGTGATCGGCTACGGCACGATGGACAAGAAGGAACTTACCTCGGCCATAAGCCACGTGAGCGAGAAAGACTTCCTGTCCATGAGCACGACGGACCCGTCGATGCTTATTCAGGGGAAAGTCCCCGGTGTGTCTATAACCAATACGGCGGCAGGCGATCCCAACAATGCCGCGAGCATCCAGATTCGCGGTGTTTCGTCGCGTTCGGCCGGTCTGGGTCCTCTCATAGTGATCGACGGCGTGCCCGGAGGCAACCTTACCAACGTCAACCCCAATGACATAGCCTCCTTCGACATCCTTAAGGACGGTGCCGCCTCTGCAATTTACGGAACGCGCGGTTCCAACGGCGTTATCCTCGTAACAACGAAAAAGGGAGCCAAGGACGGTACGTACAATGTCACATATTCCGGCAGCGTGGCCTGGGATAAAATAATTGACGAACTCGATTTCATGGATGCCGACGACTATCGCAACATCCGTCTGGGATGGGGAGACTCCGGCACCGACCTGGGTGGTGATTACGACTGGTTCAAGGGCGTGAGCCGGACGGGCTTCACCCACAAGCATACGCTGAGCATATCGGGCGGCACTCAACGTGCGAATTTCAGGGTTAGCGCCGACTATCGCAATTCGAACGGCGTCGATTTGCGCTCGAGCCGCGAGGAATACGGTGCCCGCGCGTCGATGGGCCTGAAATCGAAGGGCGACCTGTTCAATTTCAACGTCAATGTGGCACCCCGCATAATCTATCAGAATTTTGCAAACTGGCAGGTGTTCACCAACGCCAAGCAGGCAAACCCTACCACACCGCTGATGGACCCCGAGAATCCTCAGCTTTACTATAATTTTCAGGGTCAGGTGTGTCCCTGGAATCCGGTGGAACTGGTGAATCTTGAAAAGAACAAGGGCGAGACCAAGCTTCTGGATATGGACGCCACCGCCAAGATCAATCTGCTGCCATTGCTATGGAACTCAGACAGGGACTGTCCCTTCAACCTCGACAGTCAGCTGACCTTCGCCGACCATCAGTATGACAACAACAACTCCTGGTTCATACCCTCCACGAGCACAATCGCCATCAACAACGGCCGCGAGGGAGAAGCCAGCCGCGAGTATTACAAGAACAACCAGTATATCCTGGAATGGCTGGTGAATTTCGGAGCGAAGTTCGGCAAGAACAATGCCAAGGTGATGCTGGGTTATTCGTATCAGTATTCGCAATATTCGCGTCTGTATGCCGAGAACAAGGATTTTCCCAACGACGGTCTCGGTGCGGACAATCTCGGGTCCGGATCGTATGCCAAGGACGAGGGCGAAGTGGGAATGGACAGCTATAAGTCGGACAGCAGGCTGATCTCGTTCTTCGGCCGCATAAGCTATGATTTTGACGGAAAATACCTTATGACCGCATCCTTGCGACACGAAGGTTCCTCCAAATTCGGTCCCAACAACAAGTGGGGTAATTTCCCCGCCGTGTCTGTCGGATGGCGTATCAGTCAGGAATCCTTCATGGAAAATTCCAGAGGCTGGCTCGACGACCTCAAGATACGTGCCGACTATGGCGTGACCGGAAACCAGGATTTCGACAATTATCTGTCCATCGCCGCCATGAAGGGCTTCGGTTATTATAGTTTCGGAGGCAAATACTTTCAGGTATGGGGCCCCGCAAACAATGTGAACCGCAACCTCAAATGGGAGAAGGCGAAGAACTGGAACGTCGGAATCGACTTCTCGATGTTCAACAACCTCTTTTACGGCTCGCTGAACTATTTCAACCGCTGCACCGAAGACCTGTTGGGCTATTATAAGGTGCCCATCCCTCCGTATCTGTTTGACGAGACATTCGTAAACGTGGGTACCATGAAGAACTACGGATTCGAGTTCGACCTTAACTTCAATGTCGTGAACAATCGTGATTTCGGCTATAACTTCAGCGTGGTCGGATCCACCATGACCAATAAGTTCGTCAGCTTCAGCAATTCGGATTATGTCGGCAAGGATTATTATGCCATCTGCTCCACCGAGGCCCCGTACCCGAACTATAACCTGCAGCGTATAGAAAAGGGTCAGTCCATCGGTAACTTCTATATGTGGAAATATGCCGGAATCAATACCGAAGGCGAATGGCTGATATACGACAAGAACGACAATATCATCAAGGCAGCGCAGGGAAGCGAGGACGACCGCAGGAAAGTGGGCAACGGATTGCCGAAGTTCACCATGTCCACCACTCACAATTTCCGTTACAGGAATTTTGATCTGAGCTTGTTCTTCCGGGGTGCCTTCGGTTATGACATCTTCAATGTACACGACTTCTACTATGGAACACGGAAATTCAACGGCAACGTGCTCAAGAAGGCTTACAGCAAGAACTTCAACATAAGTCCGACAGCCGGCCATGCCGTGACGGATTATTTTCTGGAACGTGGCGACTATTTCAAGCTCGACATGCTGACGCTGGGATATACGCTCAATCTGCAGAAGGCCCGCTTCATAAACAAAATAAGGATTTACGGCACTGTCCACAACGTATTCACGCTTACCAAATTCTCAGGTGTGGATCCCTCCACGTATCAGGTGAACGGACTGACCCCCGGCGCAACCGGAAGCAGGACATACTTCCCGTCCACGCGCCAGTTTATGCTGGGAGTGCAGGTTGATTTCTAACAAACCGAATTATTATCATGAATCGAAATACAATAATAAAATCATTGACGGTGCTGGCACTGACGGTGTCAGCCGGCTGTACGAATCTTGACGAAAAGCTGTACAGCACCGTCGGCTCGGATAATTATTATAATACGAAAGGCGATGTCGAGAGGGCGGTGGGACGTCCGTTCGAACATGCTTTCGCCACCATACAGGAACGTCAGGTGCTTCAGGAGCTCACCGCCGACCAGCTGATAACTCCCGTCCGTGACGGATGGTGGGACGACGGCGGCCGGTGGCGCAGATACCATTACCATACCTGGAACCTTGAGGACAGCCCGCAGATCCTGTATCTCTGGAACGGCCAGTATCAGGGAATAGGGCAGTGTAACTGGGTGATAGAAGACCTGGAATCGCTTGATCCGGAAAAATTCGGTTATACCGAATCGGAATTCAACGACATGAAGGCGCAATGCCGCACTCTACGCTCCATGTTCTATCTTACGCTGCTGGATGCGTTCCGCAACTGTCCCCTGGTCGTGAGTTTCTATGACCAGAGCAAGAACACCAAGACTCAGGTGGAGCCGAAAGTCCTCTTCGAATTCATCGAAAGCGAGCTCAAGGAGTGCATCAAACTGTTAGGATGCAAGGAGTCCCTCGGATCTCAGGCCATGGTGCAGGGAAAATGGACCAAAGCCTCCGCGGCCGCGTTGCTGGTGCGCCTGTATCTTAACGCCGAAGTCTATATAGGCGAAGACCGTTACAGTGACTGCGCCCGCGTATGTCAGGAGATTCTTGACGGTGTCTACGGACCCTACAGGGTGGCTGACCGCTGGGACGCGGCGTTCGACTGGGACAACAACAACTGCGACGAGGTGATTTTCGGATACCCGGCAAGTTCGGGCTATTCATACTGGCATTATTCGGGCGAGGTCTACTGGTATGCGGTTCCCTCCCAGGCCCGGTACTATCTGAAAGACTCCAAGTGCAAGGCCGGCGAGCATAACGTGAAATACGCGGCTTCCCCGAGCTATGACGTCGACGGCACGCTTTATAATTACAAGCTGGGAATGCCGATACAGAATTTCCGCAAGTATCCCGGCGACGAGCGTATGAAACTCTATCGCAATCTGGGAAACAGCAAGCGTGAGGGAATGTTCCTGTACGGGTATCTGGAATATGTGAACGACAACGGCAAGACGGCCCGCGTGCGTGCGCCGGAGCGTCCCTACGACCTGTATATCCGCGATGCCGTCGGCAATTTCCAGGACATGGCTCCCGACGTGTGGCCCACAGGCCAGACCAGCAACCTGATGAACGGTGACCATAACTCGGGATGGCATTTTGTAAAATATCCCATGTACACCGACGAGGACGAGCATCAGCTGGAAAGCGACTATACCGAGATACGTCTTCCCGAGATCATATATTCGCTGGCGGAATGTAAACTCAGAAGCGGCGACACCCAGGGCGCCGCAAAACTGCTCAACAGTGTCCGGGCCCGCAACTATCCGACTGAGAACCTGAAGGAAGTGCTCTATAAGCCGGAAGGCAAGGCCGACCTTGACATGGACGAGATGCTGGCCGAATGGGGTCGCGAGTTCTTCGCCGAGGCGCGCCGCCGCACGGACCTGATACGTTTCGGCAAGTTCTCGACAGGTACCTGGTGGGACAAGACTCCCGACGCCGACCGACACACCGAGATTTTCCCGCTTGTACGCGACGTGCTCGATACCAATCCCGATTTGAAGCAGAATCCGGGTTACACCAATTAAGGCATATATATTTTTAAGGAACGATGCCTAAGTCAATCAATCGCTAAAAAGAAGCAAAAATGGCTAAATTCAAACATATTCTGTCGTCATGCGCCGCCGTGGCCCTGGCTGCCATGTTCTTCGCGTGCGACAGTGAAAAGGACCTCATAATATACGACGGGGACCTGCCGATAATGACGGAAACGCTATACATGGTAGGTAATGCCGCGCCATGCGGCTGGACGCTGTCGAATCCGACACCCTTTACCCAGTCTGAAGAAGATCCTCTGGTGTTCACATACGAAGGGTCTCTTGGAATAGGGGAGATCAAGCTCTGCCTCAATCCTTCGGAAGACTGGAACATCCCGTTCATACGTCCGGTAGAGGCCGGCCAGAATATAGGCAAGGAGAACTATACCGACGAACCCTTCACCATGGCTATAGATCCCGACGACAAGTGGAACGTGGTGGAGCCGGGCGAATACAGGCTGACGTTTAACTTGAGGAACTGGACGTTCAGCACGGAATTCCTTAATGGTCCGGAACGTCCGGCAGTCGTGCCTATCCAGGCGGATGCCGTGTACGTGATCGGTTGGTCTACGGCAGCAGGATGGAACATCGATGAAGCCATCGAGACGAAAAAGGAGAGTCAGTATATCTTCACGTTTGAAGGCAACCTGGGTGAAGGTGAGTTCAGAGCCTGCACCGAACGCTCGTGGGGCACGCATATCCGTCCGGTGACCAACAACATGGAAATAAACGAAAACGGAGTGGAAGATCCGGATTTCATATATGTAGGCACCCCGGATACCAACTGGCGTGTGACTAAGGCCGGCAAGTATCGCATCACGTTCGACCTTGAGCACTGGAAGATTTCCGTCAAGTACGGTGTAGGCGGTGAGGACCCCGACCCCGTCGTGGACCCGATCGAGACTTCCACACTGTACATGCTGGGCACCAGCACCAAAGGCGGCTGGGACGGCAATGCCATGACTCCATTGGTGCAGGATCCGTCCGATCCTTATGTGTTCACTTACGAGGGAACATTGTCGGACGGCGAGCTGAAACTCTACACCCGGACAGGCGATTACGAAAGTCAGCCCGCAATCCGTCCCGCGATGCCGGGTGCGGAAATCGGTAAGGACAACATCGTGGATGCTCCGTTTGCATACGCTGTCGCTCCCGATAACAAGTGGAACGTGAAGGCCGGCAAATACCGCCTGGAATTCAACCTGCGCACACACAGGATGAGCTCGACCTATCTGGGTGAACCCGAATACGAATGGCCGCCTGTCACACCGATCTCTACTGACAATGTGTATATTCTCGGAGATGCAAGCTCTGCGGGCTGGGGATTTAGTGACAACTGCCGCTGCACCAAGGAGAGTGAGTACATCTTCGTTTACGAAGGCAAGCTAAATGCCGGAAGTATGCGAGCCTCCACAATCGCTGACTGGGGTGCGCATATACGCCCGAAGATTGAAAATCTCGAAGTCGGCAAGGACGGATGTAAGAATAATGAATTCGTCAATGTGTCAACTCCCGATTTCAACTGGAAAATAGTTGACGCCGGCACATACCGCATCACGTTCGACCTTGAGAAGTGGACGGTGAAATTCGAATATCTGGGCAACTAAAACTAAATCAAGATGATAAAGAATCTCATAATATCAGGCATAATAGGCTGCACATTCCTCGGAATGTGCGCCTGCCGGGAAGACTACTCGGACATGAGGCTTCCCAACCAGCACGAGCATCCGAAGATGGAGGATGTCGGCAACATACACAAATTCAAGGCTCCTCTATACTGGAGCGTTTACGAGCGTGCCTACGCACTCGACGGCCAGGTCTGGGAGGACCGCAACATCCCCCTGTCGGAATGGGAGTCCAATTTCGACTGGGTCGCCAAGGAACTGAAGCCCTATGGCTATGACATGATATGCACCGACGGCTTCCTGCCTATGAACTGCGAAGGGGGCCAGCCGTACATGACTCGACTCGGGCAGGTGCCGATCAAGGACCTTATCGCGGCGGCGAAGAAGCGCGGACTGCGCGTGGGTATCTACGACAGCCCGCTGGAGGTATGGGGCGACCACGACAACCTGATTCCGGGCACGGAATATACCGTAGGGTCGCTGCTGTACAACAAGGAGATCGACCAGGTGCTTCACCCCAAGGTCAAGGACAAATGGCATACCTACATCGTGTTCTCCCATCCGGGAGCCAAAGAATATATCGACGGATTCTTCAAGCATTACAGCGAACTGGGTGTGGAGATGATCCGTATAGACTTCCTGTCGTGGTTCGAAGACGGATACTTCCGTCTGTCCGAGGGCTTTGTAGGCAAGGGCTACGGCCGTCAGACGTATGCCGACGCGCTCGCCTACATCTGCAAGACGGCTCAGAAATACGGAATGTTCCTGTCGTTGGTGATGCCCCATCTGTATAACGATGCGGAGGTGGAGAGCCGTTACGGCAACATGGTGCGTATCGTGAACGACACCTTCAACGGCGGCTGGGGATTTACGTCGGGCAAGGAACCGGGCAAGGCGTGGCTGTCCTGGCCCACAAGCCAGAATCAGTTTGACGGATTCACCTACTGGAGCCGGCGCATCGCCGGGCGCGACAAGGTGATTCTCGACGGCGACTTCACCATCATGCACAGCTATGCTACTCCCGCCGAAAAGGAATTCGCCATATCCATCCAGCTTATGGCAGGCGGTCCGATTGCCGTCACTGACCAATACTGTACCATAGGCGAAGGCGACGTAGCGTACTATACAAACGAGGAAATACTCGCACTGAACAAGGACCGTTTCGTAGGACATCCCATGGACGACGAATTGATGTCGCCCGGCAGCAATATCTGGTATGGCCAGATGAGCAACGGCGATTATGTGGTGGGATTCTTCAATCGCAGCGAGGAGGAGAAGTCATTCTCTCTGGATCTTGCCGATATCGGCATCACGCAGCAGATGGCGGTGCGTGACCTGTGGCGTCATGCAGACGAAGGACGTACGTCAAAGCTGGAGACCACCGTTGCACCTCATGGATGCAAGATAATGCGGCTCAGTAAATGACGTAATAATTTCAATACAGCAATCAGATAACCTTTAATCAAATAATTTCTATGAACCATTTAAAGACAATAGTATCGGCGGCAGTGGTTTCGATGTCGCTTCCGGTCATGGTAAATGCCGAAACCACCCCTATCGTAGTGCCTGACGGCGAGAACGTGTATATCGTCGGCGACGGTATCAGCTGGGTGCCCGGACTAAAGGCAATGAACAGTTCCGAGAAAGGCGTATATACCTGGGAAGGGTTCATCCCCAAGCACACCGAGGGAGATACAGGTCGTTTCCGCGCGCAGATCGGCAGCGACTGGTCCAGACCCATTCATCCGCTGACCGATGGCGTCACGGTAGGAGAGACCCCGGTAACTGAAACGCCGCTCACCGACGCTCCCGTCACTGAGGGTGACATGAACTGGCACGCAGCCGCCGGCGGCAACTACTCTCTGGTGTTTGATCTCAACAATTGCACGCTCAAGGCCACATATTCGCAGATTGATGTGCCGGGACTGTTCCTGATAGGAGCTGCTACGCCCGGAGGCTGGGATCTGCCCACCGCTACGGCAATGACACCCGACGCGAACAACAATAAGATCTATACCTGGGAGGGTGACCTTAAAGTCGGGGAATTCAAGATTCTTACCGATCTTACGGAAGGTTATAACGGACTTACCCTTCATCCGTTGGCAGCGAACACGCCCATAGGCAAGGATAAAATCGACAATGCTCCCTTCGCTTGCTACAAAGGCGGCGAAGACAACAAGTGGAATGTCACGGTGGCCGGCACATACAGGCTGACATTCAATTGCGAGGATTGCACCATGAGTTCCGAATTTATCAAAGAAACGGAATACGAGTGGCCTGAGGTTACTCCGATTGAAACGGAGACCCTTTACATCGTCGGTGTAGTATGCGGCTGGAACATAGACAACGCCCTGGCATGTACAAAGGCCCAGGAAGGCAATGTGTTTGTCTACGAGGGCCAGCTGCCCGAAGGTGCATTCCGCGCCACGCCTGAAAAATCCTATTCAGTCAAGCATATCCGTCCGAAAGTCAATAACTGTCCGATAGGCCCGGAAGGCTATAACGGCGATTTTACCTACGTGGCCGAGCCTGACTACAACTGGAATGTGGCAACAGCCGGAAACTATAGGCTTACATTCGATCTTGATAAGTGGACTATCAATACGGAACGTCTGGATGTGTCTTCATCGGCTCAGTTTGTCACTGACAATATGGATAATATGCCGCGTGAGTATTACAACCTGAACGGTGTAAGGGTACAGTCGCCGGTTAAGGGCGTGTATATTGTAAAACAAGGTTCGAAAGTCTCGAAAGTAATAATCAATTGATTCCTGAATTTCAGGAGGAGGGAATAGACAGACTTACGGGAGTCTATTCCCTCCTTTTTTGTATAATTCAGATGCCTGAACGGGTTAAACAACGATAGCAATACAGGGTATATGAATAACGGATTGGGATTGATACCGGCCTGCGTGGCGGTGATGGTCTGTAGCGGAATCTGCCGGGGAGCGACAGATACGGAAATGAACGCCTTTGTCGATAACCTTATGGGAAGAATGACGCTGGAAGAAAAAATAGGTCAGCTGAATCTGCCGGCCGGAGGCGATGTTGTGTCGGGTCAGGTATTCGACACCGACCTGGCCGGCCTTGTGTCGACAGGTAGAGCAGGCGGCTTCTTCAATGTCAAGGGCGTGGACAAGATTACGGAGTTTCAGCGGCTGGCGGTAGAGAAATCGCGGCTCGGAATCCCGCTCCTGATCGGTGCCGACGTGATTCACGGATATGAAACCGTGTTTCCCATACCGATAGCCCTTTCCTGTTCGTGGAATCCCGAGGCCATAGAACGCATGGCACGCATCTCGGCCATCGAAGCGAGTGCCGACGGCGTCAACTGGACATTCAGCCCTATGGTGGACATCTGTCGTGACGCACGGTGGGGACGCATCGCCGAAGGATCGGGCGAGGATCCGTGGCTCGGATCGCTGATGGCCGCGGCTTATGTGCGGGGCTACCAGGGTGCCGACATGAGCCGCGACAATGAGATTATGGCCTGCGTAAAGCATTTCGCAGCTTATGGGGCGCCCGAGGCCGGCCGCGATTATACTTCGGTCGACATGAGCGCGCAAAAGCTGTTCAACTACTATCTGCCGCCCTATAAGGCGGCCGTGGATGCCGGTGTCGGAAGCGTGATGACATCGTTCAATCTCCTGAACGGCGAGCATCCCACTGCGAGTCGCCGGCTGCTTGACGACATCCTGCGTACCCGCTGGGGTTTCAGCGGAATGGTGGTGACCGATTACAATTCCATCAGCGATATGGCTACTCTCGGTCTGGCCGAAAAGGCCGAGGCCGCCGCTATGAGCCTTAAAGCCGGCACAGACATGGACATGGTGTCGAACGCATATCTCGGCACGCTTGCCGATTCTTATAAAAAAGGACTTGTCACCATGACCGAGATTGACAACGCCTGCCGTCGCGTGCTTGAGGCGAAATATAAGCTCGGACTCTTTTCCGATCCATATAAGTATTGCAAGCCCCGGCGTGCAAAAACCGAATTATACACCGAGGCGCATCTGAAGGCCGCGCGGGAGATAGCCGCCGAGACATTTGTTCTTCTCAAGAATGACAACGGTCTGCTGCCGCTTCAGAAGAAAGGGAAAATAGCCCTGATCGGGCCGCTTGCCGATGCCGGAAACAATATGTGCGGCATGTGGAGCCAGCTGTGTGTCGATTCGCGCCACATATCTCTGCTGCAGGCGTTCAGGGAAGAACTTGGCGACGATGCGGAGCTGATATATGCTCAGGGAAGCAACGTCTATTACAGCGAAAAGACGCAGCAGTATGCCACCGGGCGTCGAGCTATTCCGCGAGGCGATGACGTAGAAATGCTTCAGAAGGCCCTCGATGCGGCGGCAAAGGCCGACGTAATCGTAGCTGCCTTGGGCGAGAGTAGCGAGATGTCGGGTGAATCCGCGTCACGCTCCGATATCACTATTCCCGATGCACAGCGTGACCTGTTGAAAAAACTTGTCGCCACAGGCAAGCCGGTGGTGCTCCTGCTCTTTACCGGGCGTCCTCTGGTACTCGACTGGGAAAGCGAGAACGTTCCGGCCATCCTCAATGTATGGTATGCCGGCAGCGAAGCGGGCCATGCCGTTTCCGACGCTGTGTTCGGCAGGACGAATCCGTGCGGCCGACTCACGACCACATTCCCCCGGGCGGTAGGTCAGGAGCCATTGTATTACAATTACCTGCAATGCAGCCGTCCGCCGTGGACCGACGACCATTTCGCGGCATATAGCAGCAGCTATATAGATGTGCCCAATACTCCCCTTTACCCGTTCGGGTTCGGATTGAGCTACACCACTTTCGAATATGGCGAGCCGGTGTTGTCGTCCGACATCATTTCCGAAAGCAAGCCTGTAAGGATTTCGGTTGCTGTAACCAACACCGGCAAACGGGAGGGCGTGGAGACGGTACAGCTGTACATACACGACTGTCTCGCATCGCTGGCACGGCCGGTTAAGGAACTGAAGAATTATCAGCGTGTCACGCTGCAGCCCGGCGAAACAAAGAAAGTGGAGTTCACGCTGACGGTCGATGACCTGAAATTCTATAACGCCGACTTGAAATATGTGTATGAACCCGGCGACTTCGAGATTATGGTCGGGCCTGATTCCGGACATCTGAACGTAAAACGAATAAAGGGAATATGATGATACGAAACCTGACATTATCTCTGACATTGCTGGCAGCGTCGTCCGCGGCATATTCCGCAGTAGACGTCAACAAGCCGGCACATCGCTTTTATTCCGTTGAATCGGGAAACGACAGTACCGCCCAGGGAATAGAATATACCGTCGATGCGGTGAGATCGGGCAATGTCGAGACAATAACACTGAGTCTGCGCAACACGCGCCACACTCCCTACCAGCCGCTGAAAGCCGGCCTGAAGCTGGGAATAGACACGTATATGGATTCCTATCCGGAATGGTACGGCAAGTTTTTCCCGACACTTGCCGTATGCGAGCCCGATCATTTCTACGGCTATATGCAGTCGCCGGAAGGAAAGGTCAAGGCCGTGCTGTCCGCAGACCCGATTGCGTCGTGGAGTCTTGACTACAACATGGGATACCCGGA
This sequence comes from uncultured Porphyromonadaceae bacterium, assembly GCA_902468245.1. Lineage (GTDB taxonomy): Bacteria > Bacteroidota > Bacteroidia > Bacteroidales > Muribaculaceae > Lepagella. Next base: position 64,831 of record CABQXY010000018.1, read on the forward strand.
CTGGACGCAGGAAAACCGGTGGTTCTACGGCCACAGGATAGAGTGTCTGAATCTGGATATGCTGTGCCGTGGACCGCTGCCCGACCATAACCCGCTGCTCTGGAAACTCGAACCCGGCGAGCGACGCTCATGGACGGTGAAAATAATGGATCTCGAAGCCCCGGACAGCTTTGAGGAGACGGTGTACCGTAATACGGGTGCTCCTGTGCTGGCGATGGAACGCACGTCATGTTCTCCCGGCGATTCGCTTGAAATAAAGGTATGGGGCACCGCGCCCCGGATGACTGTGGATGGCAGTGTCGTTGGTTTGCAAAAGATGGATGACACTCTATGGCGTGGAATATACCGCGCCAAGGACCCTGGCGTCAAGGACATCAGCGTATGTGACGGCGTCCGTGAGGCACACGGCACTGTGGTCGTGCGTCATCCGTGGAATACCACGATGCGGCTGGCGCGCGAAGCCGTGGTACGGTACAGGCAGAAACCGACATCGCATGTCGAAAGCTGGTATGGATTCCACACGGCGTTCGATGCCGCGCGCATCATGCCTGAACCGGGTATAGACACAGTGATTAACCGCCGGTTCGATATGGTGGTAGACAAAATCTTCGATCGCGAGAAAGGAACTCCGTATAAATTCCACTGGCGGATACAGAATGTGTCGTCGACAATCGGAATGCTGGCGGATCGTTATCTTGCCTTCGGCAATCCCGCCGACCTTGATTTGGGTGAACGGATGGCCCGATATGTCATGGATTGCCAGCGTGAGGACGGTGCATATATGAACGGCCACACCGACTATACGTCCGTGATTTATCCGGCTAAAAGCATGCTTGAATTTGCCGACGCCGAGCGCGTGGCAGGCAGGAAAAAGCAGGCTGCACGTATTGAGGCGTCAGCACGGCGCGCCATCGACCATCTGGCGGCCGCCGACGGCGACCTTGAGACCGAGGGACAGATCACATACGAAGACGGCATGATAAGCTGTTCGGCCCTGCAGCTTGGCGAACTTGCGTTGCGCAGTAAGAATATAAAGGATCGGCGCAGATATACCGAGGCGATGCTAAGGCTCCTTGACGGCCACGACTGCCTCACGCAACTGCGCGTGCCCGACGGCCGACGTCGGGGAGGCACACTTCGATTCTGGGAGGCGCAATACGATGTGTTCATGCTGCCCAACATGATATCGTCGCCCCACGGCTGGAGCGCATGGAGAGCGTATGCCACATACTACGCCTATCTTCTGACCGGTCAGGAACGATGGCTGCGCGAGACTTTCGACGCCGCGGCAGCCTTCGCGGCACTGATCGACCATAAGACGGGCGATCTTAACTGGGCCTTTGTCGTCGACCCGTATGTCGACGCGCTTCAGGTATGTGAACCCGACACAAGATTCACTGCCGACGACGATACTTACGGCAATCCTCATCCCGAGCTGTATCCGAACCGGAAAATTATCGTAGGCGAACAATACGTGCCGATGATAGCCGACTGGCAGACGATAGTGTCGAGCGACAATGACGTGCACGAATGCTTCAAATTCATAGCCGAAGCCGTGTTGTGCAACGCCTTTGTCGTCGAGAGGCCCGATGGCTCGTTCGGTACCTACAATTGCCGTCTGGTCAGGGAAGGGGATGACCTCCGTGTGACCGCTGACGAACCGCAGATACGGAATCTGCATGTCAACCTGATTCATCCACGGAAGGTGGTGTTTGACGGTAAGATAACGTCAGATCAGGCTCTGACCACGGCAAAGTGACGTCAGAGCAGGCCCTGGTCGCGGAATGAGAAGAAACTGTCGGTTGTGACGATGACGTGGTCCAGGAAGCGGAGCTCCAGGGTCTTGCAGGCCTTGGCGAAACTGTCAGTGAGCTGCCGGTCCGGTCCGCTGGGCTGGCATGCTCCCGATGGATGGTTGTGACACAGCACCACGGCCTGCGAGTCGTTGAGCAGGGCGTGTTTCAGCACTTTCTTTATGTCGAACAGTGTGGAGGTGGCGCTGCCCTCCGACACTTTCAGCTGACCGATTACACGGTGGGCGTTGTTGAGAAACAGAGCCCACATCTCCTCGTACAGCAGATTGGCTATGGTGGGCTTCATGTATTCGTATATATGGGATGACTGGGTTATGAGTTTCAGGTCGGTCACCTTCTCGCGCGCATAACGGCGCATAATTTCCAGCATGGTGCGTATTTCCAGCACCTTGACCGGGCCTATCCCCTTGATGGCCATGAATTCGCGGTCCGTCATCCGTTCCAGCAGGGTGAACTGGTTCTGCCTGCTGTTCATCAGGGTTTCGGTTATCTTTGTTATGGGATTGCCGGGCTGGCCCACACGCAGCATTATGGCCAGCAGTTCGGCGTTGGTGAGATGCTGCAGTCCGTATTTCTCCGCCTTCTCGCGAGGGCGGTCGTCGGGGTGTAATTCCTTGACGGTACTCATAGGCCTTCGTTTTTGCCCATGCGTATCTCGCGTTCCTTGGCTTCGTCGCGGCCCCGGTCCATTATGATTTTGGTTACGTATGCCTTGATGAATCCGGTGCCGTAACCTGTCAGCTGCACCATTGCGGCCACAATGGCCTTTGACGCTATCTTAAGGCTTCGGGTGGCTGTCATAGCGCCTATCCACAGGGCCAAGATATAAAGGCCGAGCGGAATCAGCAGCCAGGGACACCAGATGCTGCCTATCAGCAGACCCAGCGCACCGATGGTGAATACGGCGGGAAGCCAGTGCACCAGTTTCATCGAGCCGGGGTAGAGCAGTTCGAGCGTGATGCGCGACTGGCCGAACACATGCACCTGTTTCCAGAATTTCTTCATGTCGACGCGGCGCTTGTGGTAAACCTCTACGTCGGGGAACAGCGTGATGCTGAATCCGGCCATGCGTATGCGGGTGGACATGTCGATGTCCTCGCTGAACATCTCGCGGAAACCGCCGACGGTCTCCCACACGCGGCGCGAATAGCCCATGTTGAATGTGCGGGGAGTGAATTTTTCCATCGACACCTTGCCGCCGCGTATGCCGCCGGTGGTCAGGAAGGCCGTCATGCTGTAGTTGATGGCCTTCTGTGTGTCGGTAAACGACTGATGCGCGGCGTCCGGTCCGCCGAAACAGTCCACGGGATTCGCGGCCAGCGACTTGCGCAGTTTTTCGAAATAGTCCGGCGGCAGGATGCAGTCGGAATCGACGAATACGAAGAAATCGCCTTTGGCGCGTTCCAGTCCGTAGTTGCGCGCTATGCTGCGTCCTTCGTTCTCTTTTTGATAATATTGAAGGCGGAGGGACGGAAATCCCTTCGCCTTCTGCACTCCGTCGGAGTCTGATTCAAGAGTGAGGCAAGGGATTGTGGAACCGTCTTCGACGATCACCACTTCGAATCCCTTGTCGGTCTGGTCGCACAGACTTGCGAGCAGGTCGGCCACCTCGTCGGGGCGGTTGTACACCGGCACGATGAGCGAGAACAACAGCTGCTGGTCCGTGGCCATGGCTAAATGTCTTAAGCGGGGTGTTATGCCTTCACGCGGCTTACATAGCTGCCGTCGCGGGTGTCAACCTCGATCAGTTCGCCTTCGTTGATGAAGAGGGGCACCTTGACGGTGGCTCCGGTCTCCACGGTGGCGGGCTTCAGCGTGTTGGTGGCGGTGTCGCCCTTGAGACCGGGCTCGGTGTAAGTGATCTTGAGCACGGTCTTCATAGGCATCTCGGCGTAGAGCACGGTGTTGGTCGATGCGTCGCGCACCACTTCCACGGTGTCGCCCTCCTTCATGTAGGCGGCGCCGGTCACCAGTTCCTTGCTGATGGGAATCTGGTCGAATGTCTCGTTGTCCATGAAGATGTCGTCCTCGCCCTCGGCGTAGAGGTACTGGTAGGGACGGCGCTCCACGCGTACGTCCTCAAGCTTCTCGCCGATGTTGAAGCGGCGCTCCAGCACGCGGCCGTCAACCACATCCTTAAGCTTGGTACGCATGAAAGTATTGCCCTTGCCGGGCTTAACGTGGAGGAATTCCACGCAGAAGTACAAACGTCCATCAAGACGGATGCATGTGCCGTTCTTGATGTCTTGAGCGTTCATCATTGTGATATATTCTTTAGTTGATTACTCGAAAATATTAATATAGGGATGCGTCAAAACACAATTTTGACACATCCCCTCATGATTTCTTGCAGAAAGTCCGTCGCTTATTTGCCTGCGATGTTTTCGGAAACACTCAGGGAGTGGCGGCCTTTGGCGCGACGTGCGGCCAGCACCTTACGGCCATTCTTTGTAGCCATTCTCAGACGGAAGCCGTGCTTGTTGATTCTGCGACGGTTCGAGGGTTGGAAAGTCCTTTTCATTTTGTATTTTGCGTTTTATTTTACGTGTAGAAAACGGCTCCGTAGGGCGCCGAGAGTCGCGGAGTGTCCGCAATCGACTGCAAAATTAGCAAAAATTATTGACACTCCAAAATCTATGACGTAAAGAACATGAAAAAATAACAATCTCTTTGAAAAATCGTTAAGTATTTGACATCATTATAACGGACTCGTTGGAAACGAAAGGCAACAGTTACGGCAACATATTGAAGCGTGTGTCTGCATTCGGCGGAGTGCAGCTGTTCAATATAGCCACGGGACTGGTGCGCGGCAAATTCGTGGCGATGTTTCTCGGCACTGTCGGCATGGGCTGCAATGCGCTTTATTTCTCGGCATGTACCGCGCTTCAGAATGTCACCGGACTTGGCCTGAACTTAGCTATTGTGCGCGAGGTGTCGGCGTCCAGGAACGATGATGGCAGGTTCTCCGAAGTGCTGGCCGTGGTGAGTCGTCTGATTCTGTTGACGGCCATGTTGGGGGCGGTGGCATGTTTCCTGTTGGCTCCGTTGCTGAGCCGCTGGTCGTTCGGTAACGCCGACTACACCTATGGATTTATGATTCTGGCGGTGTTTGTGGCGCTTTCCACCGGCGCCGCCGCATATCTGTCGATGCTACAGGGGGTAGGCGCGGTGAGACTGCTGACCCGCGTTTCGGTCGTGTCCGGACTTGCCGGCTTGCTTATAGGGGTGCCGCTGTATTACTTTTTCGGCACCCGGGGCATCGTGCCCGCACTTATAGCCGTGGCGCTGGCCAATTTCATCGCTTACTATCTGGCATTCCGCAAGGCCACTCAGGTAAGTGCGTCCCGTTTCAGCTGGAAGCAGCACAAGGGGCTGGTCAAGGGACTGATGGGACTGGGAATAATTCTGGCCATCAGTTCTACATTGGGATCGTTTGTGGTTTATGCGGTCAATGCATTTGTGCGTCATTACGGCAGCATGGGCGACGTCGGACTGTTCCAGGCCGCCAATTCATTGACCTCGCAGTATGTTGGTGTGGTGGTAAGTGCCCTTGCCATGGATTATTTTCCGAGACTGTCCGAGGTGCAGCACGATAACGTCTGCATGGCGCAGGTAGTCAACCGTCAGGCGGAGGTGGTGTCCTTGATAACGGCCCCGTTGTGCATGGCGCTTATTGCCACCGCGCCCTGGGTGATACGCATTCTGCTTACCGACGAATATCTGCCGGCTGTGCCGCTGATGAGGTGGCTCGGGCTTGGTGTCCTGTTGCAATTGATTCAGTTCCCTTTAGGTTACGTATATGCCGCCAAGGGAAACAAGAAAGTTTTTTTCTGGCTTGAGGCCATCTGGGGCAACATGGTGTGGCTGATATGCAGCATCGGTTTCTTTTATTGGCTTGGGCTGATAGGTCTGGGCGTCAGCCTGGTGGCAAGGAATGCCATAGCATTTGGCGTAGATTTGTTTATGAACAGCCGTATGTATGGATTCCGTTATTCGGGACAAGCATGGCGCGAAAGCGGTGTGGCCGTGATTCTTACAACGGCTGTGTTCATGGCGTCGTTCCGTAATGATGCAATCGGATATGTGTTGATGGGGACGTTGCTGCTCGTTAGCTGTGTGTATACGTTTCTGAGGATGCGCAGACTTGTGGGGAGTGACAAGTGATGAGTGACGAGTGATAGCAAAAAAGCGTGCCGGAATTGCTTCCAGCACGCCTCCTTATTCCCGGTCTTACGAAAAAAATACAACCCCTTGTTGGGACTTTGAATGGCCGGTAATGAGTATCTTTAGTTGCCGTTGATCACTCCCGACAGGTCTTCCGCGGTGCCGATGCTGAATATCCACCATATCAGCAGGATGCAGAGTACCAATACTCCGAGCCACAGCCACAGTTTGTTGATCTTGCGTGTACTCCTGTTATGGTCGATGTGATTCTTGGCTTTTGCCAGATCGGTTGCCTGGTCTATCGACTCACGCACCTCTTTTTTTTCTTCTTTGTCCTTTGCTTCCATAACCTTTGTGTTTTATCTTTGTCAATAGAACAACACATACTCCGATTAGGTTCATGGGAGGGGTGGGAAAAGTGGGAGAGTTGGAAAAAGTTGGAGTAATTGAAACAATGGGGGAATGGGAAGAATCAGAACGGTACGGGACTGTCGTCAGGCCCGGGCATGATGTCGGGCATGGGGGCATTGCCGGGCATGGGAGCGAAATTAAATCCGCCCTGCGGCGCGTCGCCTTGCGAATCGCTGCCTATCTTGCTGACGCGTCTTACGGATGTGCCTTCCTGTGACTGTTCGTCGCCGAATGCCTCCTGCATCATCTGGTATCCCTCGTCCCAGTTCTCGAACCGCGCGAATTGGCTCACGAACCTAAGCTTCACGTCGCCCACGGCACCGCTACGGTGCTTGGCCACAATCAGCTCGGCCAGGCCGCGGATGTCGTTGTTGTTGGCGTCGGTGGTGCTTTTGGTGTAATATTCGGGGCGGTGTATGAAGCAGACGATGTCGGCGTCCTGCTCGATGGCTCCCGACTCACGCAGGTCGGACAGCACAGGGCGCTTGTCCTCGCGCGTCTCGGTGCTTCGGTTCAACTGCGACAGGGCGATGATAGGTATGTTCAGCTCCTTGGCCAGTGCCTTGAGCGATCGGGATATGGTAGACACCTCCTGCTCGCGGCTGCCTAATTTCAGGCCCGTGGCGTTCATCAGCTGCAGGTAGTCTATCATGATCAGCTTCACGTTGCGTTCACGCACCAGACGGCGCGCCTTGGTGCGGAGCTCGGTTATGGAGAGGCCCGGAGTCTCGTCCAGATACAGCGGCGCGCTGAACATCTGGCGCACGTTGTTGTTCAGACGGCTCCATTCCTCGGGCGTGAGCTGGCCCGACTTTATTTTCTCGCCGTTCAGTTCGGCCACGTTGCTTATGAGACGTTTCACAAGCTGCACGTTTGCCATCTCCAGCGTGAATATGGCCACGGGAATGTTGCGGTCCACGGCCATATTCTTGGCCATGGACAGCACGAACGCGGTCTTACCCATGGCGGGACGTGCCGCGATGATGATCAGGTCAGAGTTCTGCCAGCCGGAGGTCATCTTGTCCAGGCCTGTGTAGCCTGTCTCGAGGCCGGAAAGACCTGTCTCGGTATGCGATGCGATCTGAATCTGCTCCAGAGCCAGGTTCAGCACCGGGTCAATCTGTGTCACCTCGCGCTTCAGGTGTGTCTGCGATATGTCGAACAGCTGACCCTCGGCCTGCTGCAGCAGGTCGTCCACGTCGTTGCTCTCGTCGAAAGCGTCCGTCTCGATCTGGCTGGCGAAGGTTATGAGCCGGCGCGCCAGATACTTCTGAGAGATGATTTTGGCGTGATACATGATGTTGGCGGCCGAATATACGCGGGCGGTGAGGTCGGCCAGGTGCATGGCGCCGCCCACCTCCTGAAGCGTGCCGTTGGCGCGCAGCTGTTCGGTCACCGTCATCATGTCTATGGGGCGCTGGTTCAGTCCCAATGTGGAGATAGCCTCGTATATCTTGGCGTTGACGGGATCGTAGAAGGCATCGGGCGTCAGGATGTCGGCCACATTCATGTATGCGTCCTTCTCAAGCATCAGCGCGCCGATCACCACCTCCTCCAGCTCCGTGTCGTGGGGAGGCAGCTTGCCCGTAGGCGATTCCTTCGGTTTGTCGTATTGAGGTTTTCTCTTGAATGGTTTCTGATCAGCAGGCATAGTTGTGAAATTGCAGATATAACTGCAAAATTAATCAAAAAATCCGGAAAAAGAAACGGCTTACGCTGTGGCGAGGGCAGCGAGCAGACACAGGGAGAACAGGAACATGGTGACGGCCGTCTTGCCTAAAATCGGATTGAGCTCGTGTCCCCGGGACACACGCATGCGTTGCCACAGTATCCATGAGATATTGATGTAGGCCAGCGGCGCGAGCTGCCACAGCACGTCGATGCGCGTTATGGTGGCTATCTCAATCAGCAGCAGCGCTACGAAACAGTTCACGATATAAAGGGCCAGCGTGGCACGCGGTCCGATTATGACGGCCAATGTGTGCTTGCCGGCGGCTCGGTCATCGTCAAGGTCGCGGTAATTGTTCACTATCATCACGTTGGCGCCTATCAGACCGATGGCTACGGACAGTGGTAGCGCCAACGGAAGCATCGACCAGCTGAGAGTCTGCACGTAAGCGGTGAACACCACCGGCACGATGCCGAAGAATACCACCACGGCCACCTCGCCGAGTCCGTGATGCGACAGGGGCCAGGGACCGGTGGAATAGGCCAGGGCGAACAGTGCTATGGCAATGCCCACGAACACCAGCCACCATCCGGCCATGAACATCAGCGGCACACCGACGGCGCAAGTCAGGGCCAACAGTCCGAATGTGGCCCGTTTCATGGCCCGTGGCGATATGTCACCCTCGGTCACGCCGCGACGGAACCCCTCGCGTCCTTTCTTGTCAAGACCATTGCGGTAATCGAAGTATTCGTTGCCGAAGTTGCTGACAATCTGCGCCATGATGGCGAAGCAGAGGCATATCAGGAACGGCACCGTACGGAACGAACCCATATACGCCGCGCAACCGGCGCCGGCCAATACGCCGCTCACCGACACCGGAAGCGTCCGCAGACGCATCGCCTCAATCCATGACTTTACCGCACTCATCACTCATCACTTATGACTAATCACTAATCACTAATCACTAATCACTAAACGCTGCCACGCGACGTGCCAGGTCGTCGAAGTAATCTTTATCAATCAGGTCGTTCTTGATGTCGGGCAGCGCGTCGTATCCGAAGCGGAGACCCGCCAGGGCACCGGTGATGGCGCCGTTGGAGTCGGCGTCGCCGGCCTCGTCTATCACCGCGTATATCGAATCGGCCGCGTTGTCGCAATGCCATACCGTCCACAATGCCGAGCCCATGTTCTTGCGGGTCCAGCCCATCGAGTCCTCGTCGTCAAGCTCGAAATCCTCCAGCTTGCCGTTGATGGCCATTTCCAGGAACGGCACGGTGCGCGTGTCGTAGGCGTAGCATACGCTCATCAGGTCCTTTTCCGTGGCGGGCTTGCCGGTGTGCAGCAGCGAATGCGCCATGTGCGACAGGATTATGGTCGACGCCACGCAACGCATGTCGTCGTGAGTCATCAGCACCAGCTGTTTCACCATGTCGTCCAGTCCTATGCGGTCGAACATCAGGGCCAGGGCTATGCCTCGGTGGTTGGCCTCGTTGGTGCCCTCCTCTATGCCATGGTGCGCCCATATCTTGTGGGTGTTGACCAGTGGCGATTCCTCCCAGTTGGGGAAAGCCAGCAGGGTGCGGAACGTAGGCACGATGTCCTTGGTGGTGTTGCGTATCTTGTCTATGAACGCCTTGGCGCATACGTTCAGGTCATAACCGCCGTTGGCCAGAATGGTTTCCAGCAGAGTGCAAAAGAAGTGTGTGTCGTTGGTTGCCTCTCCCGGCTTCCACTGGCAGCGGTGTGAGTCGCGGATTATGCTTTTGAAGTCGCGGAGTTTGTCAGGATAATACCCCTGCATCTCCTCTTTGGTCATGAATTCCGAGCCCAGGCCTAATGCGTCGCCCAATGCGAAGCCTACGATGGCCCCGCGGATACGGTCGTACTTGGTTAGATTAGATTTTGTTTCCATTTCTGTTCAATTGAACCTGCTGTGACTCGCCGAGTCGGCAACAGAGTCCGTAAGTTAGTTAGATGTCGCGTGTTTTTATAGCTCCGTAAAGTTAGCATTTTAATCCGAAATATCCAATTTATTTTCGCTTTGCTTTAAAAAAATCCGACATAAGGGAGGCGCATTCCTCCTCCAGCAGTCCGGATTCCACTATCGTTTTTGGATGGAGGGGGGAGGGGTCGGAACAGAAATATGACTCGAATCCGCGCTTGCGGTCGTAGGCGCCATACACCAGCCGTCCCATCTGCGACCAACCGATTGCGCCGGCGCACATGGCGCATGGCTCCACGGTGACGTAGAGGGTGCAGTTCGGCAGGTATTTGCCGCCCAATGTATTGGCGGCTGCGGTTATGGCCATCATCTCGGCGTGGGCCGTCACGTCCTTCAGCGTCTCGGTCATGTTATGGCCGCGGCCCACAATCTTGCCGTTGCACACCACCACGGCGCCTACGGGCACCTCGCCCTCCTCGGCGGCCTGTTCGGCCTCCAGGAGAGCCATCCGCATCCAGCGTTCGTCCTGACTATCCATTGATTTTGATTTTCTCGATTAATCGGGATTAATCCTTATTTCTCCCGATTAATCCCGATTAATCCCGATTTAACTCGATTAATCCTGATTAATCGGGAGTTATTATTTCCTTTATTCTGTCGGCCACGCGCTGCATCAGCCAGGCGGGCGTGGACGTGGCGCCGCACACGCCGATGCTCACGGCCTGGTCCAGCCATTCGCGGCGCAGCCCGTCAGCATCGGTTACGCGGTAGGTGTTCGGATTCACCATGCGGCATTCCTCGTACAGCACCTTGCCGTTGCTCGACTTGGCACCTGTGACGAACACCACCACGTCGTGGCCGGCGGCGAAGTCGCGTATCTTGGCCGACCGTGTGGCCACCTGTCGGCAGATGGTGTCGAAGTATTCAAAATCGCCCTGACGCTTGCGCCCCTTGATATGCTCCACGATGTCGCGGAACCCGTCCAGGCTCATGGTGGTCTGCGAATATAGCAAGACGTCGCGGCTCAGGTCCAGCTCGTCGAGTTGCTCCGGACCCTGTATCACCACAGCCTCGCCGTCGGTCTGGCCAACCAGGCCCAATACCTCGGCGTGTCCCTTCTTTCCGTATATTATGAACAGCGGCATCTGAAGACGGTCGCCCCGTTCCAGTTCGGCGCGGGCCTTGTCGTAGGCTTCCTTGATGCGTCGCTGCAGCCTCAGCACAACGGGGCATGTCGCGTCTATGACGTTGATGTTGCGGTCGCGCAGGGTACGGTAGGTAGACGGCGGTTCGCCGTGCGCGCGCAACAGCACGGTGGTGTCGCGCAGGCCCTCAAGGTCGGCGTGGGTGATGGTGATCAGACCAAGGCGCCCGAGCCGGTCTACTTCCGAAGCGTTGTGCACGATGTCGCCTAAACAGCGCAGCCGGCCGGTGCGCCCTAATTCGGCTTCCGCTTTCTGTATGGCCGTGACCACACCGAAGCAGAAGCCGGAATTGGAATCTATCTCTATCGACGGCGTGCCCGTCAGTCCTTTATTGTCCATCAATCCTTCACAATGGAATGATACAGGTCCATCAGCCATTGCATCTGCTGCTGATGATTCATGTCGTCGTTGTCCAGCAGTACGGCGTCGTCGGCCTTGCGCAGCGGCGACACCTCGCGTGTGGAGTCGATGCGGTCGCGCTCGCGGATGTTACTTAGAATTTCATCATAGTTCACGGGCTTGCCGGTCTTTTCCTCCAGTTCCTTCTGCCGGCGACGGGCACGTTCCTCGGCACTGGCGTTAACGAACACCTTCATCTCGGCGTCCGGGAACACGGTGGTGCCTATATCACGGCCGTCCATCACGATGCCGCCGGTCTTGCCGAAGTCCTGCTGCAGTTTCACCAGGCGTTCGCGTACCTCGGGAATCACGGCCACGGGGCTGACATGCCCGCTGACTTCCATCGTGCGGATGTCGCGCTCCACGTCCTCGCCGTTAAGAAGCGTGTGCTGCACACCGTCGGCCGCAGAGGCCGGAGCGAACGAAATGTGTATGTCGGGCAGCGCGGCGGGAAGAGCCGCAGTGTCCACGTGGCCCTGAGGGTCGATCATGCCGTGACGCATGGCATAAAGCGTCACGGCGCGGTACATGGCCCCGGAGTCAATATATGTATAGCCTATGCGACGCGCCAGGTCGCGGGCCATGGTCGATTTGCCCGACGATGAATAACCGTCGATGGCTATCGTTATCTTCTTCATTGTCCTTGTCTTTCTCTCCTCTTACTTCTTGGTTTTCTTAACAGCAGCTTTGGCTGCGGCTTTGACTGCGGGCTTGCGCCCTTTCTTCACCATGCGGAGCACCTGTGCCGTGCGGGCGGGCAGGTACATTTTGAGCCATCCCTTGCCGCTGGGACTGTACAGCGGATCGGGCTGCGTGAAGTGATGCACGTTGTCGTCGATCATGCCGAAACCGCCATATTCGGGCGAGTCACTGTCCAGCACCACCTCGTATTCGCCGGCAGGCGCCAGGAATCCGTAGCCCTCGAACGAGCGCGTCGGGCTCCAGTTGAACACGAATATCAGATCGCCACGCATGAAGGCCAGTATCTGGTCGTCGTCCTTCTCCCACAGTTTCTCGACGGGAAGTGCCTGGAAATTATAGTGCTGCGACACCAGTTCGATCATATCGTTGTCGAACTTGTTCAGGAATTTGTACTTCAGGTCCTCGCGGTCAACAAGATTCCATTGGCGGCGGGCATACTTGTAGCTCCAGCCGTTGCCTTCGCGCGGGAAGTCGATCCATTCGGGATGGCCGAACTCGTTGCCCATGAAGTTGAGGTAACCGCCGTTGATGGTACCTAAGGTCACCAGGCGTATCATCTTGTGCATGGCCATGCCGCGAGCCACGGTGCCGTCCGGGTCGTCAACCTGCATGTGCCAGTACATCTCCTTGTCTATCAGTCGGAATATGATGGTCTTGTCGCCCACCAGAGCCTGGTCGTGGCTCTCGCAGTAGCTCACGGTCTTCTCGTCGGCGCGGCGGTTGGTCAGCTCCCAGTATATGGAGGTGGGGTGCCAGTCCTCGTCCTTCTTCTCCTTGATCATCTTGATCCAGTAGTCGGGGATGCCCATGGCCAGTCGGTAATCGAATCCCATGCCTCCGTCCTCAAACCTGACGGCCAGTCCGGGCATGCCGCTCATTTCCTCGGCGATGGTGATGGCTGTGGCCTTCACCTCGTGTATCAGCATGTTGGCCAGCGTCAGGTAGACGATGGCGTTGGTGTCCTGGTTGCCGTCGTAGTAGTCGGCATAGCTGCCGAACGCCTTGCCCAGACCGTGGTCGTAATAGAGCATGGAGGTCACGCCGTCGAAACGGAAACCGTCGAACCGGTATTCCTCCATCCAGTATTTGCAGTTGGACAGCAGGAAATACAGCACGTAGTTCTTGCCGTAGTCGAAGCAGAGACTGTCCCATGCCGGATGCTCGCGGCGCCCGTCGCCGTAGAAGTAGAGGTTATGGCTGCCATCGATGCGGCCCAGGCCCTCGTTCTCGTTTTTGACGGCGTGGCTGTGCACTATGTCCATGATCACGGCTATGCCTAATGAGTGGGCCTCGTCTATCAGACGCTTCAGGTCGTCGGGCGTGCCGAATCGGCTGGAAGCGGCGTAGAAGCTACTGACATGATAGCCGAACGAGCCATAATAAGGATGCTCCTGGATGGCCATGAGCTGGATGGCGTTGTAGCCGTCCTTGGCGATGCGGGGCAGGATGTTTACGCGGAATTCCTCGTACGTTCCCACGCCCTCCTTCTCCTCGGCCATTCCGATGTGCGCCTCGTATATCAGCAGCGGACGCGTGTCGGGACGGAAGCGCGTGGTCTTGAATTTATAAGGGGTCTCGGGGGCGTATACCTCGGCCGAGAATATCTTTGTGTCGGGGTCCTGCACCACGCGGGTGGCGTATGCGGGGATGCGGTCGCCCTCGCCGCCGTGCCAGTACACGCGCATCTTGTACAGGTCGCCGTTATGGATCATGTCGGCGGCGAACTTGCCCTCCCACGAGCCGTCCTGGAGGCGGGTCAGCGCATAGCGCTCGTCGCTCTGCCAGTTGCTGAAGTCGCCTATCAGCACCACCTTCTCGGCGTTGGGCAGATAGTCGCGGAACAACCATGTACCGTTGGCCTGGCGGTGCAGACCGTAGTATTTGTATGCGTTGGCGAATTTGGACAGGCTGCCGTCGGAATTGGCCGTAAGTTCGTCGAATTTCTTTATTACGTCGTTGTGGCGACCGTCGATAGCCGGCTTATATGGCTCCAGCCACGGGTCGTTGCGAAGTATTGCAAGTTCTTTCTCCATATTTATATAGTCTTTCTATCGTATAAACAGTTTATAAAGTTTATAAAGTTTGCAAAGTTAACAGAGTTTATAAAGTTTATAAAGTTTACAAAGTTAAGATAATAGTGCAGTCTATCCATAGAGGATAGTATTCTCTTAACTTTTTTAACTTTTTCAACTCTTTCAACTTCCTCATTTATTTTTTCAACTCATTCATCTTATGTTGTCGGCTTCTAAGATGTGGGCGATGGCGTTTTTCAGGTTCTTGGCGTCGTCGTCGTTTCCCTTCAGGGCCTCGAGTACGCCCGATATGTAGTGTTGAGGCGACGGGTATCCCAGCATGGTGTGCACGTTTGATGCGGCCAGCATGGGCTTGTGGTTGAACACGCGCAGGATGCCGTACAGGTCGCCGGCGGCCGCCATCTTGTGGAACTGGTCGCGCAGCCGGTTGAAGTGACGGCGCGGCTCCAGCTGATACACCAATTGCTTGAGGTGTGTCTCCATGGCCGTGATGCACGAAAACTTGGCGTCGATGCGGCATTCCACGTCGCGCTTTATCTTGTGGCGGGTATGCTGCAGTGCCTGTTCGTCGGCATGGGCCTTGAAGGTGCGCACAATGTCACGGTGCATCCGGTCCGTGATCCTGCGGGCGTCCTTGCCCCGGCGCCGGGCCATGACCCTGACCACCTCCGGCAGCAGGAAAATGTTCTCAATCTCGGCCACGTCGGGCACCAGGATGTTCTTTTTGCGCAGATACTCCACTTCGGAATCGGTGCGGCGGTCGCGGTCCACGATGCCCATGCTCTGCAGGTGGTGCATGGAACTGAGGTCGTTGAAAGCGCGCACTGTCTCTATCACCTTGTTGCACGAGCCGAGGGCGCGCACCGTCCTGTCGCGGAACACCAGTGAGTATAGCTTCTGGTCGATGCTGTGGCTGTCGTCGCCTTCGATGAACAGGACGGGCTTGCGGCTGCCGGCCAGTTCTATCATCAGTTCCTCCGAGAGGGGAGTGGACTTCAGCAGGTCGTAGTCCCATGCATGCTGCCGGCTGTCGTAGCTCTTGACCCACAGACAGGTGTTGCTGGTGCGGCTGGTCACGAAGTCCACGTCCACCGAGTTGTAGATGAACGTGCAGTCGGGGCGCAACTGCTCCACAGCATCCCACAGCGTCTGGCGTATGGCCGGATGCAGGAACAGTCCCGGCGAGTCGATGAAAACGGTGGCTTCCGGAGCGGCGAACAGCACGCCCGCCAAGTAATACAGCACGGCCTTCTCGCCCTGGCTCAGCGAGCCGAGGGTTATCAGGTCGTCGCCGGCGCCTGTGCCGAACATCAGCCGGTTGCCGTGGCGCACTATCCTGTTGTCGGGAAAGATTGTCTCCCAGTTGCGCCGCACCAGGTCGAACTTGGAGAGGGGGAGACGGGCCTTGGCGCCGTGCTGCAGCAGGGTGGCCTTTATTTCCATCAGGTTCTGCATCTCGTCTGCAAGCAGCATGTAAAACAGCTTGTCGAGCTGGCTGACGGCATCCGAGCGCAGGTAGGGAATTTGGCGCATGGCTTCGCGGTAAAGCACATCGATTGATCCGGGAAGCGTGGACTCGTTGCTTTCGGGGAAGAAAGCCGTGAGCACGTCCAGACAATATGCCTTGTCGCCGCACAGCTCCATCATCTCGTCCATGAAGCGGGACTTGCCGGCACCGTTGGCACCGATGATGGTGACGCGGCGCGACTTCGCGGCGTCCATCTCCGCGATGGCGTGCAGACACTTGGGCAGGCGTATTGTGGATCGGTTTTCGGTCTTCGACATGGCTTTTATGCTTTCAAGTCGTAAATTTAGTAAATAATTTGTAATTTTGCATTGATAGATATAAAAATAATTGTGGGACTCTTTAATAAAGGATAGAAAATGTTTTCAGGAATAGTGGAAAGTGCGGCACGGGTGGTGTCGCTGAGACGCGAGGACGAGAATCTGCACATCACGCTGGAGTGCGAGTTTGTCGACGAGCTTCACATCGACCAGTCGGTGGCTCATAACGGCGTGTGCCTCACCGTGGTGTCGGTGGACGGCAACACCTATACCGTCACGGCCATCAAGGAGACGCTGGAGCGCAGCAACTTAGGTCAGTTGGAGGTCGGAAGCCTGGTGAATGTGGAGCGCAGCATGCGCATCGACGGCCGTCTGGACGGACATATCGTGCAGGGGCACGTGGACCAGACCGCCACATGCGTCAGCGTGGAGGAAGAGGACGGCTCGTGGCGTTACACGTTCCGGTACGAGGTGTCGAAAGAGATGGCGCGTCGCGGATATGTCACGGTAGATAAGGGCTCGGTGACGGTGAACGGCGTCAGCCTGACGGTGTGCGAGCCGAAGGACATGGAAGGGGAGAATAAAGAAATGATGACATGCCTGTTCAGCAATGCCATCATTCCCTATACTCATGACCATACGAATTTCTGCGACATCCAGCCGGGCACGGTGGTAAACCTGGAGTTCGACATCCTCGGCAAGTACCTGGCCCGCATCGCCTCCATCTGATAGAGGCGCCCGGATTTACTTGCGGTTGCGGTTTCCGAGGATATTGATCAGCGTGCCGAGGCTGTTGGAGTTGTCGGACTGATTGGTCGAGGAACTCGAGGAGCCCGAATTACTCGAGGATCCCGAGTTGTTCGAGGATCCCGAGTTGTTCGAGTTATTCTGAGTTCCCGAGTTGCCGCCGCGCAGGATGTTGCCGAGGGCGTCAAGGGCCGACGAGCCGGTGGACTGCTGTTCGCCGGCTACGGTGCCGGTCTTCTCGGTGCGGAAGCCTACGCAGAGGCCGTCGTACATGTCAAGTATCTTTGTGATGGCGCTGAGCGTCTTGATGTTGACTACTTTGGATACGGCCGACAGCAGGTTCTTCAGCTTCGATGCGTCGAACATGATGTTCAGCGTCTTTGAGGTCTTTTCGGCGTAAGTGGTCACAGTGGCCAGCTTCATGCCGAGCATCGTGAAGTTGAAGTCGAACACTCCTTTCCCCTTGGTGCTCTGTGTGATGGTGCCGTTCAGGGTCAGCATCTTGGTCTTCATCGAGAAGGTGCCGTCGGTCTGGATGGTGATGACGGTGCCGTTGAGTCCGAGTTTGGAGTAGTAGGGCGAGAGTTCCTTCTCAACCATTGCGGCGGCAGCGATGCCGCCGGCTTTCTTGAGCATGTTTTCCGACTGGAAGCATACGGCAGGGCCGTTGCTGGTCCATACACCGGCCAGGTCCTGCACCGTGATGTTGCTGCTGGAGAATACTCCTTCGAGCAGATTGCCCAGGGTGTTGCCTCCGCCGTTGCCGGATGTGGTGGTCTGCGACGAGTTGCCGCCTAAGTTGCCTAATGCTCCGAATATGTCAGACAGGTTCTGGGCCTGTGCGCCGGCGCTTGCGAGCAGCACCGCGGCTGCCATTGCCATTCCTTTTAATTTCTTCATCAGTTTAGTTGTTACAATCTATTGTTAGATACGTCTACACCGACAAAGTTTAATCTGAATAGTAGCGCGGGCTGTCTCAGCCGCGCAACAGCCGAAGTATCGACGAGTCGCCTCGTGGTTGCGTCCTCGCTGTCTGACGCAGACGAACTACCTCGGAGAGGTTGTTTCTCATAAACCCCACGATGGCCGGCGACAGCGACAGCCGGCACCGGCCTTCGTGGGGACAGGCGGATGCGACACAGCTTGGTCGGAGACCATGTCTCTGTACTGCCTGATATGACTATGATATAAGGCGAGCGGCATGGTCTCCGACCAAGCTGTGTGACACGTATCTCACCCCACGAAGGCTGTAAGGCGCTGCGCTCCCTCCAGCCATCGTGGGGTTAATGAGAAACAGCCTCTCCGAGGCAGTACATCACATCTTCGCCAAATATAAATCTCCTGTTTCTCCTGTTCTCCTGTCTGACAATACCCGCGAAACAATAGACTTTCCTGTCAGCGCTGGTCAAATCGGGGCGCGGTTTGTCGAAAGGGGATGTGATGCGAACGTTGGGACGGAATTTGGCCGATTTTAATGGTCATATTGGCGCAATGTTCCGATTATGGGCGTTAAAAAGTCTGAATTTTCAAATATTATATTAATTTTGCACCCGTTCTCAAGGGCTATTATGGTCCAAATGAATGAAGATTTGCCATAAATTGCTGAGATACACACATAATTGCAATTAACAACAAAAACAACTCATAAAGTATGAAAAATTATCAGAAAGGGTTACTCCTGCTGGCGCTTGTGCCGGGCCTCGGCCTGACCGGCTGCAGCGACGAGAGTCCCTGGAGCGGTTCGGACGACATGGGCGGCATCGTGCTCAACCTGGAGTCCGACGGTCGCCTGATGCGTCACGGTACACGTGCCGACGACACTCAATGCCCCATCGTGCCCGATGCCAATGCTTTCGGCATCAAGCTGACAAAGAGCGACAACACTTACAGCAAGACCTGGAGTTCGCTCGAAGGTTTCAACAAGGAATCGGAATTTCCTATCGGCGACTACACCATCGAGGCCAGTTACGGCGATGTGACCGAGCAGGGCTTCGAACGTCCCTGTTTCAAGGGCACCAACACATTGCACGTATCTCCCGGCACGACAACGCCGGTGAATGTGACCGCCACCCTGGCCAACGCCATGGTGACGATTAAATATACCGACGCGTTCCTTGCCAATTATTCCACTTATAGCGCCGCTATCGAGACTCCGAGCCACTCGGAGCCTGTGCTGTTTCCGCAGGGTGAGACGCGTTCGGCTTTCATCGATCCCACCGGCGAGGGTTACACCGAGCTGGTGCTGACCCTCACCAACGACCAGGGACAGACCGTAAACCTGCGTCCCGCCAAGTTCGTGGCTCAGCCGCGCCGCAACTATGTGATTACGGTGAACGTGACCGGAAACGTCAGCAAGGGTGACGCCGTGCTTGAAATCGGATTCGAGGAGGAAGTGACAAAGGAGACCATCACCATCTCGCTCGGCGACGAACTGTTCACTTCCCCGGCACCGGAGGTGCGTCCTACCGGCTTTACCGTCGGCACTCCCGTCGAGCTGATGGAATATGACGAACTGGCAGTAAGCCCGCAGTTCGACCTGTATGCGTTCGGTGGTTTCAGTGAAGTGAACCTCAAGGTGACCAATACCAACGGCACATACGTACCGGCATTCGGATCGAACGTGAATCTGGTCAATGCCGACGCCACCACGCAGGCGCAGCTGGCCGATGCGGGTGTGAAGGTGTCGGGCCTGTTCCGTAACCCCGACAAGATGGCTGTCGTTAATGTCAAGAATTTCCTTGGCAATCTTCCCGCCGGCGAGTATTCGGTAAAGGTCGAGGTGGTAGATGCCCTGGGTCGTCTGTCTACCGAGACAGTGGAGAATCCAGTGGAACTGACGGCCACCGTCACCAAGACGGAGTATTCAATAATAAGTGCCGGCAACATCGATTATCTGGCCAACGAGGCGCAGGTGGTGGTCAACACCAACTCGCAGCAGCTTAAGAACCGCATCAAGTTCCGCGTCAACAACGCCGAGGCCACGGTCAAGAGCGTGACCGAAGTCGGCGCCGCTCCCGCACCGAAGCGTACGCGCACGCGCGCCGAGCTTCCTTACACCTATACATATACTCTGGATGTTCCGCAGGCAACGACCGCTTCGGTGGCAGTGGAAAGCTCGTACGGCAAACTCAAAGCCACGGCCAACGTCACAGTCAACGGACCTGCATACGAGGTGGTGTCCGACGCTTTCGCACGTTTCGCGGTGTTCGGCATCGAGACCGACAATGCCGAGATGAAGGAATATCTGACCAAGAACCTCACGGTTTACAACGGCAATGCTGCGGTAACCCCCGGCAACATCACGCGCGACGTTCAGAATGGCTTTATCACCGTCAAAGGACTGAGTGCCGGCAAAGCATACGAAGGATATAGCCTGAAACTGAACGACGTGTTTGAGAAGCCGGTGCCTTCGTTTACGACCGAAGCGGAAACAGATGTACCTAACGGAAATTTCTCTGAAAACGGCGATCATATCTATTTTAATAACATAAACACCGGGGGGGCATTTGGAACATTAATCACATATCAGTGGACAACAACAATAGACAGATATGCGCCTGCCGGATGGGCAACCCTGAATGCCAAAACGGCTTATTCGGGATCTAATCCAATGAATACCTGGTTTGTAGAACCATCTACGTATCTTGACAATGGTGTATGTGTGGTTCGTACAGTAGGATATCATCATAATGGAACTCTTCCTGCTAAGGATACGGGGAATGGCGGGTTCAAAACATATTGTGGTAACGCTCCCGGAAATCTGAATATATCAGAAGGAGTTCTTTTCCTGGGATCATATAATTTTGATGGAACAGAGCATCGTGAAAACGGAATGGCTTTCAGTTCCCGTCCCATGAGCATGACATTCGACTATAAATATTCCCCGCTGAACGGTCATCAAGCACAGGCGGACCTTATAGTTCTTGACACCAATAATGATGTAATCGCATCGCAGACCGCATATTTGTCGGCCTGTCCCGACATGCAGACGCGCACTATAAAGATTGCCAGCTATCCGTTTGGTAAGAAGGCGTCCAAGCTTTACGTGCGGTTCCGTTCAATGCGGGATGACACTGAGCCTGCCTTGAATATTCCGTCTGGTTCAGCCCTTAGCATCAGTGGCTATAATGGTGCGACCAACAACATACCTGCAAATGAATACAAGGCGTTTGCCGTAGGTTCTGTCCTTACTCTCGACAATGTTAAACTCGGATATGCGGATGCTGCGACTGTTACCGCCGCTCCACGTCGTAATAATAAGAACAAGTAAATGAAAAAGATATATTTGATACCACTTCTGTCGGCAGGGCTTCTGATGGCCGGATGCTCGAAGGAGAAAGGATTCGATGAGGAGATGTCGGACAACGAGGGACAGGTGCTCAAAACCGCTCTCGACATGTCCACCACCTCGGACCAGATAATGGTGACACGCGCCGAGCAGGGCGTGGACCTCAGCAATTTCAAGATCAACTTCATAAAGAAGGGTGAGACCGTCGCCGCCAAGAGCTATACATACAGCGAAATGCCCGATGTGGTGACGCTGAAAGTAGGCACATATACCGCTACGGCCGAGTTGGGCCAGGATCTCAACGCCGAGTGGGAGAATCCCTACTTCAAGGGTCAGTCGGAAGAATTCGACATCGAGGCATACCAGATCACTTCGTTCATATCCCCGATAGAATGCGAGCTGATGAACATCAAGGCCACCATCGCCTTTGACGAAACCTTGTTGGCCGCAATGTCGCCCGATTCGTATGTGGAGGTAAAGGTAGGCGACAACCCCGGACTGAACTTCACCTCGGCCGAGGCAACCTCCGGTAAGGCCGGTTACTTCAAGCATACCAACGAGAATACTCTCGTAGCCACGTTCCATGGCAAGGTCAACGGCTCGGATATCGTAGAGAGCAAGTCGTACGAAGGCATCGCCAAAGGCCGTTGGTATAAACTGACGTTCAAGCTCCATCAGAACAGCGGCGGCGACCCCACGGGCGGTGCGAGCGGTGAAATAGTGGTGGACGCTTCGGTCACTACCGAGGACGTTAACGCCGATGTCACTCTGGAAGACGACGAGCCTCTGGACGACAGCGACCGTCCTAACTGGGGCGGCGGCGAAGACCCGGAGCCTCCCACGCCCGGCGCGGCTCCCGAAATTATTCCCGTTGCGGGAGGATTTGAATTTGGCACTGCGTGGAATGTTCCTGTTGATTCCGAAAATCTACAGTGTAAATTTAAAGTTGTAAGTCATGCAGAAGGTGGTGTTCAGGAACTGACATGTGAAATAGTTTCAAATATGCTTAATGCGTCTGAACTTGGACAGGCAGGACTGCCTACATTCCTGGATCTTGTGAATGCACCTTCCGCAGATTCCGCATTCCCGAATTATTGGATTGCATTAAGTGGCGATGGAACAGCTGAGAATCCCGGTCTTGGTTTCCCGACCAATGTAAAAGGACAGAGCGAAGTCAATTTCGATATGTCGAATTTTATGACATTAATGGGATTGTGGCCGGGAGAACAGCATACATTCAAACTGCATGTCAAGGATGCCAATGGCGAGAGTAATAAGGATTTAATTCTTCAATATTAACTCAAGAGCAATGAAAACAATAATAAAGTATATCATACTTCCGGGTGTCGTTCTCGGCACTACGGCGTTGCTCCAGAGCTGCGCCATGGAGGCACCTTTCGGAGAGGGTGGCGAGGGTTCCCTCTCCATCAACACGGAAATCAACGGCGAGACGAAGCAGACCCGCGCCGAGAATAATCTTGACAATTCCGAATACGTTCAGTCACTCCGGGACAAATGCGTGGTGTTTATCGAGAACAGCCGTGGAGTGATGCGTAAGTATAAGGGCCTGTCGAATATCCCTGCGTCAATCAAACTGTCCACCGGACAATACGTGTGCAACGCATGGACCGGCGATTCCGTAGCCGCTTCGTTCGACAGCAAGTTCTATCGCGGTCAGCAGCCTTTCGAGATAGTGGAAAACGAGAGCACTTCTGTATCCATGAAGTGTAACATAGCCAACGTGGTTGTGTCCGTGGACGCAGCCTCGGTTGCCGGGACCGGATTGAAGAATCCCAAAATCACGTTCACGTCGAGTCGCGGTTCCCTGAAATTTGACGAGACGATGTTTGCCGATAACAAAGGTTACTTCATGATTCCGTCGCCGCAGGACACGAAGAACTATACGGCCGAGAACAGGACGATAACAGTCAATATAGAGGGTACCACCGAGGACGGTCAGGCCTATAGCAAGGAGTCCAGGATTCAGAACGTAGAGCGCGCGCATGAATATCAGATAGCTTTGAGTGCAGACAAGCCTTCCATCGACGAGGGTGGTGCGTTGATTCAGCTCATCATCAAGGATATTCCCATTATCGATGACACCGTCGAAATCTTCCCCGCACCTGTGGTGAAGGGCTATGGCTTTGATATTGCAGAACAGTTGATCAATACAGACCGGACGTTCAACGACCAGAAACTCTACGTCTGCGAGTATAAGGGAACTAAGAGCGTGATGGTAGCTTTCAGTGAGAACTTTACGGACATGACCGACGGCGACCTGCTGAACAATACCTACGTCGAGCAGTTGTCGGCCAAGGGTATCACCGTAGAGCGTCAGAACAGCAAGGATGCCGGAAGCGGCGTGGATGTGTACGAGATATATGTCACGTTCCCTGCGGCGTTCCTCAACGCGCTTCCGTCAAGCCCGACGCAGTACACGGTTGCCATTACGGCCACCGACTCGCGCAACCTGGTTACGGCTGCCTCTCTGCGTATCGCCAACAGCAACGATGCGATTGAAAAGATCGATGATGTTATAGCCGATCCGGCTCCCGATGCCGAGACTAATCCTATGGCGGTCTTAGCTACTAAAGCTACTCTGACCGGTACTCTCTACAATGCAAGTGCCGCACGTTACGGCTTCAAATACCGCAAGGCCGGTGAATCGGCCTGGAACGAGGCTGTGGCAACAGGAGCTAACGGCGCACCGCGTCGCACACGCGCCAATAAGGGAACGGCTTATTCCGTGACCCTGAGCGGTCTGGAACCCGGCACTACATACGAATACAAGGCGTTTGCCGATGACTTCGAGTCAGGTGCCGTCCTGACATTCAAGACCGAGGACAAGTACATCATCCCAAATGCCTCGATGGAAAGCTGGAGTACTTATCAGGCTAAGACTATGCTCGGAGAGAGGACTGTGACTTTCCCGGGCACAGGCGACGTCACGACGCATTGGGATTCCGGTAATGAAGGAGCTGCAACAGCTAACGGTATTCTGACGGACAAATCAACGGATATGGTTCATAGCGGAACTTACAGCGCCCGACTGGAGTCTAAGATTATGTTTAAGATGATTGCTGCCGGTAACCTGTTCTTCGGAGATTATGTGAAGACTGACGGTACCAACGGTGTGCTTGCATTGGGTCGTGAGTACAATGGCTCACATCCTACCAAACTCAGGGTCTATGCCAACTATCGCCCCGGCACAAATTTATCTATTAAGGATGATAACAAGGATTATGTCGGAGATCTGACGGCTTCGGGCTGTGATAACGGTCAGATTTATGTGGCACTTACAGTGGGAACGGTAGACATCCGTACCAATCCGAAAGATAGAAAGCTGTTCAATGTCGATGACGAGCAGGTGCTGGCGTACGGTCAGGTGACATGGAAAGAGGCTTTCGGTCCTGACGGTCAGTTGCAGATGATCGAGATTCCGATTGAGTATAAGGCGAATGCCCGGACTACACGACCCACGCATCTTATAATCACTTGTTGTGCCTCCAAGTTCGGAGACTTCTTTTCGGGTGCCGAGGGAAGTGTGATGTACCTGGATGACTTTGAATTAGTGTATGAATAAATCCTTCTGGATAGCGATAATCGTATCAATATTGACTCCGGGCTTGACGGCCCGGAGTCAAACTGTGTCTGATACGCGGCCCTTGACGTCTTCCGCCGACACGCTGCACATCACGCCGGCCATGATCGACTCCATGCGCGCCGTCCGACCCGTGGCCGAGTTCGAGCGCAAACTGGAATCCGTCGTCCTGGTACCCAAAGGACAGTGGATAGCCGGTATCTCGTTCGGATATTCGCAGTCGGACCAGAACGACTATCAGTTCCTGGTGTTCGAGAAGATAAACGGCGATACCTATAACGTCAGCGTCAGTCCCAAGCTGCTGTTCGCATTCAAGGACGACATGGCGGCGGGCGCCAAGTTCAGCTACACCCGATCGCTGGTGAAGCTGGCCAGTGCCGACATCGTGTTGGGCGAGGACACGAACTATGATATCAACCATCTGTATTCGCTGTCGCACAATTACTATGGCACGCTGTTGTTCCGCAATTATTTCAGTCTGGGGCGCACGCGCCGTTTCGGCATCTTCAACGAGGTGCAGCTGCAGTTAGGCGGCGGCCAAAGCAAGATAACCACAGGGCGTGGCGAGTCGCTGACCGGAACGTACGAACGCAACTTCCAGGCCGGTATCGGCGTGATGCCCGGTCTGGTGTGTTTCCTGAGCAACTACAGCGCAGTCGAGGTAAACATCGGTGTGCTCGGCTTCAATTACCGGCACACCAAGTCCATCAAGGACCAGATATATGTGTCGCACCGCAAGACGCAGTCGGCCAATTTTAAAATCAATCTGTTCTCCATTTCGTTTGGAGCAGCTTTTTATCTATGATCATGAAGAAGACATCAAACGGATTGAACAGATTGACGGCCATAGGGCTGATGGCCCTGATGTGTCTGGGTGCAACAGCAGGCACTGTGGCGAAACACGCGGTTTCGCATCCCACGGATTCGGTGTCCCCCAAGGGCGCGTACATCTACATCCCGGACTCGTTGCAGAACGATGTGCTGCAGCTGCTGCGCGGCCACAGCCGCGTGGTGGACGACAACCTGGACCTGGACCTTGAGGAACAGACCACATACCGTGGCGACACCATCCCGATGGTACTGAAACAGCGCAACCTCGGCCGCTACGACCGCGGCCTGTCGGCGCTGCTGTATGTACCCAAGGGGCAGTGGTCGTTCGGACTCACCGTAAGCTACGGCAACCTGTCGACCAAGGACCTGGAGATATTCGACCTGCTGAGCGACATCAACATCGGCGCCCATGCCTTCAGCATACGTCCCTATCTGCAATACACCGTCCGCAACAACCTTGCGGTGGGTATGCGCTTCGGCTACTACAACGCCCGGGGCAATGTGGATTCGTTCAAGGTGGACATCGACGACGACATGAACTTCAGCCTGCACGACATCGGCTATAAGGCCGAGTCGTACACCGGGGCCGTGTTCGCCAGCCAGTACATAGGACTGAGCCGCCACGGCCGGTTCGGCATATATAATGAGATAGAACTGGCGTTCGGCTCGGGCAGCAGCGACTTCAAGCGTCCGTACGGCGGCAACCTCCGAACCACGCACACCACATGGACCGAGGCGCAGCTGAATTTCTCGCCCGGCGTCCAGATGTTTATCATGAAGAACGTGTCGTTCCATATCTCGTTCGGCGTGTTCGGATTCAACGTCAAGAAGGAACGCCAGACCGAAGACGGCAAGGATACGGGCAACCGCCTGTCGTCCGGCGCCAGTTTCCGTTTCAATCTGTTCAACATAAACTTCGGCATCGGCGTCCATATCTAATATGAAGAATCGAAATATATTGTATATAGCGGCGGTGTTGCTGCTGACCGTGGCGGGTTGCATCAAGAACGACCTGCCGTATCCGCGCATCATCTGTAACATAACGTCGCTGACGGCCGAGGGCGAGCTGCGCGCGTCGTATATCGACTCGGTGTCGCAGGAGGTGACGGTATATCTTAAGGAGACCGTGGACATTGACCATGTGCGTTTCACGGAATTCACCATGAGCGCCGGCGCACGCTGCGACACGAATCTGCTGCAGGGCACGTACGATATGTCGCGGCCGTTGTACGTGAAGCTGAGCCTGTATCAGGACTATATATGGAAGATTCAGGCCGTACAGGACATAGAGCGGTACTTCGAGGTGGACGGCGAGATGGGCAGCAGTGTGATCGACCCGGTGGCCCGCCGCGTGGTGGTGACCATGCCCGAAGGCACCGATCTGCACCACCTGCGGCTGGTGCGGGCCAAGCTCGGGCCTGCCGGAGTGACGCAGTATGATCCACCGCTCGATCCGGGTCCCATCGACCTGTACGAGCCGAAGAAGATAACCCTGAAGTATTGGGACCGCGAGGAAGTGTGGACCCTCTACGCGCAGATATCTGAACTGGTGGTCAGCACTTCCAGGGTCGATCCCTGGTCGCAGGTGGTATGGGCTTACGGTATGGGACCGGCCGATGTGAAGAACGGCTTCCAGTACCGCCGTAAGGGCGACATTGACTGGATTGATGTGCCTGAGAGCGCCATCACGCAGACACAGGGCAGCTTCGCGTGCCACATCGACCACCTGGAGCCGCTGACGGACTATGAAGTGCGCGCCGTGTCGGGCGAGAACGTGGGTAACATCGTGAGCGTCACCACGCAGGACACCGCCGATATACCCAACGGCGACTTCGAGGACTGGCACAAGACCGCCAAAGGCATGTGGTGCCCCTGGGCCGAGGACGGCACTTCGTTCTGGGATACGGGCAATACCGGCACCATGACGTTGGGATCGAACAACAGCGAGCCTTCCGACCATACGCCTACCGGCACCGGCACCGCAGCGTTGCTCAACACCCGCTTCGTGGGTATCGGCATTATCGGCAAACTTGGCGCAGGCTCCATATTCACCGGAGTGTTCGCCAAGGTGGACGGCACCAACGGCATCCTGAACTTCGGCCGGCCGTGGAACCTGCGGCCCACCAAGCTGAAAGGATATTACCAGTATCAGGGCGTGAACATCGACTATACCTCGTCAGAATGGGCGGACCTGAAGGGCCGGCCGGATACGTGTCAGATATACATAGCGCTGACCGACTGGACCGCGCCGTACGAAATCCGCACAAATCCGAAGAACCGTCAGCTGTTCAATCCCAACGCCGACTATGTGATAGGCTACGGCGAGCTGCTTGACGCCGGCACCATGGACGGTTACAAGCCGTTTGAAGTGGAGATCAAATACCGCAATACGTCGCGGGTGCCCAGTTATCTGGTCATTTCCTGTTGTGCCTCCAAGTTCGGCGACTACTTCACCGGCGGCAACGGCTCCAAACTCTGGGTGGACCAGCTCTCCTTCAGCTACGACTACTGACGATAGTGGCGCAGACTCCCCGAACCGCGACGACTGGAGGGGCGGTGTCCCTACCGCCCGTAACTGGAATAGCGGTGTCTTCACCGCCCATAAATAACAAACCCTTATGAATAATATTAAGCACATATTGATTGTGGTGGCGGTGCTGGCCGGAGTGCTGGCGTCGTCGGCACAGATTACCTACCCGCAGCAGGAACCCTATCAGCTGACTCACGCCATGAAGGGCGTGAAACGAAGCACCGACATCGTGGCGCTGGCATTGCCGGCGGCCGCGCTGATCGGTACGCTGTGCGCCCGCGACTGGCAGGGCCTGCTGCAAGGCGTGGAGACCGCCGCCGTAACCGCTGCAGCCACCTACGCCCTGAAATACGCCTGCCGCGAGAAACGACCCGACGGAAGCGACTTCCACAGTTTTCCCTCCGGCCATACCGCCGTCTCGTTCGCAACAGCCACATACCTGACGCGCCGCTACGGATGGCAATACGGCGTGCCGGCATACGTGCTCGGCACATACGTGGCCTGGGGACGATGTTTCTCGCGCCAGCATTATGTATGGGACTGTCTGGTCGGTGCCGCAATCGGCGCCGGCTCGGCCCTGATATTCACCACACCGTTCGCCAGGAAACATAACCTTCAGCTGGCCCCCGTGGCCGACGAACGGACCAAAAACATCGGTATATATGCCTCCATCACATTCTAATCCTCCCTCCGGGGCTAATAACGGTAACGAGGGACGACCGCCACGTACGGGCTTTTTGCGCGGACGATGGCGGTCGTTCGGCTTTGCCTGGCAGGGCATCAAGTGGCTGTTCGGCCATGAACGCAACGCCATGTTTCATCTCGGTGCCGCCGTCGTGGTCATAATCGCAGGCATAATTCTGCACCTCGAAGCCTGGGAATGGTGCGCCGTGATATTCTGTATAGGCGGCATGTTTACCGCCGAAGGGATGAACACCGCCGTCGAAAAACTGGCCGATCATGTCTGCAGCGACTGGAACGAGAACATAAAAATCGTGAAGGACGTGGCCGCCGGAGCCGTTTTTTTGATGACTTTTGCCTGCATTGCGGTCGGTATTATCGTTTTTTTACCCAAGCTCATGGCATTGTAGGTATGTTATAGAACATAATATTAACAAAACAAAACACAATTTAACATTTGTTGATTCCTCGGACTATCAATGACTTAAACGGATAAGTAAGGGAAAATTGAAAAAATATCGTGCGGGGACTTGACAAGGGGAGAAAAACGTACTAATTTTGCATTCGCGTTTCGGGGGCAACACCCCGGGAACCGCAAGGAGAACAATGACATTTTGCCACAAGACA
>CABQXY010000019.1:0-45209 GCA_902468245.1 uncultured Porphyromonadaceae bacterium
AACAGACAGTTTTCTTAGGCATAAGACAAAAAAATCCCAAAAAATATTTGGAATTTAGCATAGAATACGTAGGAATCTGTATCTGTTACCGTCCTACAACCTGAGGCTTCTCGCATTGCCCTATCTATGTCGGACGGCAACGCAGAAGCCCTACGCCAGTATATGCAATCTAAGCATCCGGACATATCCTCACGGATATGGTTCCGAACGCGTACATTACATCACCGCAGGCATCTACCGTTACCTAATCCTTGACATAGATATGAAATCTTTGCGAGAAATTTCAGGTTGTCAAGAATCAGCGCGGATAAACGCTATTCATATATATGTATGTACCGAAGCCTCTGAAACTGTTAATTTCCGAACGACTTCGCGCTCCCGCCGCACTTCATCCCCGACCGGGGCCTCTGCACTCCGGTCTGCGAATGCAAAACTACAAATAATTTCCGACATTCAAACAAAATGTGTAGAAAAATTTTTAAAAGAACGGATTCCTACTCTCTAACCAAGATCTAAATTGAGATTTACCTCAGCAGAATCTCTTAATGTTGCCCAGTCTGATGAAAATTATTATCTTTGTGCAGATAAAACAAAACCCGATAGCTTGATATACAGGGGCTACCGGGATTCAACACTGCAAAGATAGTGCTTTTTATCTTAAAAACAAAACTTTACCCAAAAAGATTCTGATTTTCTAATGAAATATGCTGATTTTGTGAAAATAATGTCCTGTCAAAGGATGGAGAGGTATCTGACAGCCTGCGGCGGAGACACCCGCACGGCCATGACGCTGTACCGCTATAATTTGCAAATTTCTCAGGAAATGTTCACTATCGTCAGTTGCTTTGAGGTCGCACTCCGCAACGCCATCGACCGCAAGCTGACCGAGAATCTCGGAGAGGAATGGCTTAAGGACTCCATATCTGCAAACGGCATCTTCACACAGCCGATATTGAGAAAGACTCGGGACATTATCGCCTTTGCCCACCATAAGTTGCAGCAGACACAATCCTATTCTCATCCGAAACTATTGGCAGAAATGGAGTTCGGGATATGGAAATATATGTTCTCGCCTATACAGTACCGTGTCACTGGACGAAATCTGTTGTCGATATTTCCCAACAAACCGCGTTCTTCAAGGGAAATGCAGTATAATCAGACTTATATCTTCAACGAGCTTGACAAGGTCAATTCATTACGTAACCGCATCGCTCATCATGAGACCATCTGTTTCGCGACCAATACTTCCACAATCGATACTTCGTATGTAATAAACATATATTCCAAGATAAAGACTCTATTCTCATGGATGGATATTGACAGCAATTCCCTACTTTATGGATTGGATCATATCAGCCGGGTCTGCGCTCAGATAAACAAACTTAAAGAAGTAATTTGACCAAAATAGTTCTGTGCTTGCCTTTCTTTTAAGACCATATCATATTATTTATTAAACTTGAGTAACTTAGGCATCGTTCCTTAACTTGCATTTAAAAAATAGCAATTTCGCAGTTTTTTATTTCTTGGGGGTGTGGCGGAGGCGGGACCGGAGGGCGGCGAGGTCGTCGTGGCCGGTGTTGAACCAGAGGGAGCGGGGATTGACGTACTTCATCACGACGTAACTGATCAGGGCGCAGATTACGTAGGCGGGCATATAACGCAGCGAGTTGGTCATCTCGGCTAAGATGAACACGGACATCAGCGGGGCGTGCGTGCTGCATCCCAACATGGCGCCCATAGCTGCCAGCGACATGTACCATACCGGTATCTCCGTGCCGAACAGCTGGTTGATGCCGTGGCCGAACAGGCAGCCGGCCACGGCTCCGATAAACATGGCGGGCACCATCTCGCCAGCCACACCGCCGCCGTTGTTGGCCGCGGCAACCAGTATGCCTTTCACAAGCAGGATGAACGTAAGCGCCAGGAAAAACATCGTGCCGGCGGCATGATGGGTGGCGAAAACTCCCTGTCGCATCAGCGTCGGGAAATCTCCGCGTATCAGACTGACCATCACGCTGTCTCCCTCGCCGAACAGCGCCGGAACCAGGAACACGCACCAAGACATGGCCACGCCTGTCAGCACCGCTTTGCTCCAGGGATTCTTCATCTTATCCAGCAGGGCGCAGACCTTGTTGCGCGTCCATACGTACCATAAGGAATAGAAACCCAAGAACACACCCAACAGCATGATCCAGCCGATATCGGCGTTGTCGGGAAACCGGATGCCGAACGAGACGTCGAACGGAGTGCCGCTCAGAAGCATCGACGTGACCGAGGCTGTGAGACATCCCAACACCAGGGCGAACATGGCCAATGCGCCGAATTCAATCTCCAGCACCTCCATCACATAAAGCATCCCTCCTACCGGAGCCTTGAAGATGGCGGCGATGCCCGCACCGCCGCCTATCGCCACCAGCATACGCAAATGCCGTGCCTCCAGCCCGCATTTACGTCCTATGCCGCTTGCCAACGCTCCGCCGCTCAGGGCCGTGGGGCCTTCGGAGCCGGCCGAGGCGCCGAAGCCGACGGTAAGGGAACAAAGAATTATGGACCACACGGAATCGGAAACCGGTATATTATAGTCGCTGCCGCGGCCATGAAGTTTTTTGATCAGTTTTGCCGACCCGCACGACAGATCGCGCTTCAGCACATAACGCTGGATTATCATGGTGAGCAGAATGCCGGCCACGGGAAGCGCCAGAAGAAGCCAGTTGAGCGAGCGGTCGGGATTGATGCCGTGCGCGAACAGACGCCACAGCATCGTCATGAGCCACTTCAATAACTCGGCAAGGGCACCGGCCCCCATTCCCACCGCCACGGACGCCGTGACGACGATGACCGGTACCGGCACCCTTCGCAATATGTCAGTTATGTTTTTCACGTCTTCCCCTTTTCGCATTCACCGGAGACGACGCCCGAAAACAGCCGTTACGTAAGGCCGTTCAACCGGAACAGCCTATTTGTTGGTCAGAATCATCACCTGACGCGGCGCGAATGTCATGGTCGGCTCAATCGTGACATCCCGTCCCGACACCACATCGTGTCTGACCGTGCCGTACGGCAATACCTCGAGCGTACGCTCCATCGTCACCTCGTTGGGAGTGTCCTTGCCGTTGAGCAGCACCACCACTTCCTTGTCACCGAGACGACGCTGATATGCATATATACCGTTTTGAGGCATAAAATGTTTAAGGGAACCCTTGGAAATTACATCATTTCCTTCGTTTCGGCGCCACTGCAGCACATTGCAGAGGAAATCGTACGCTTCGTTCTGCAGCGCGGTGCGTCCCTCGGAAGTGAACGCGTCGGTCTTGTCGCCGGGGAATCCGCCGGGCATATCGAGACGGATGTATCCGTCCGAGCCCTCCTTTGAACCGTTCATCAGCAGCTCCGAACCGTAATATATCTGCGGAATTCCGCGAGTAGTCAGCAACCATGCCATGGCCTGCTTCCAGGGACCCAGTTCCTTGGAATCCGCCGGCATCTTCTCCAGGAATCGGTCGGAGTCGTGATTGTCCAGGAATGTGAGCACGTGCTGCGGATCGGCATACAGGAAATCCTGTGCCAAGTGGTCGTACACATCGTTAAGGCCATGCCAGGGGTCGGTGTCGGCATAGAAAGCCTTTCGGCCGTTGAGGATGGCCCAGAAGTCCATGACCGTAGGCAGATTGGTCTGCTCGGGATTCAGCTTGCTGTCCTTCTGCCAGAAAGCCGAACCGGCCTCGTTGGAATACCAGCACTCGCCCACGATGTTGAAGTTTGGATATTCGCGCAGCACGTCGGCGCCCCACTGCGACATGCCGCGCATGTCGGCATACGGATACGTGTCCATGCGGATGCCGTCAATCTTACTGTTCTCTATCCACCAGATGGAGTTCTGAATCAGATACTTCATCACCTCCGGGTTGCGCTGGTTCAGGTCGGGCATAGCCGGCACGAACCAGCCGTTCACTGTCTTGTCCTTGTCATAGTCCGACACGTACGGGTCATGGGCGGTGGTAAGTCGGAAATTTGTCAGCGTCTTGCCGTCGGGATGGTTGTACCAGTCGGCCGAGGGCATGTCCTTCATCCAGGGATGGTTCACGCCTGTGTGGTTGAATATCATGTCCATCACCACCTTAAGACCCATGTTATGCGCGGAGTCGATCAGATTGTTCCACTCGGTATTGGTGCCGAAACGCGGGTCGACGCGGTAATAGTCGGTGGTTGCATAACCGTGGTATGAGCCACCGGGCATATCGTTCTCCAGTACCGGCGTCATCCACAGGGCGGTGACGCCCAACGTGTCGAGGTATCCGAGACGGCTCTTGATGCCGGCTATGTTGCCTCCGTGACGGCCGTTGGGGTCGTTGCGGTCGATGGCCGGATCATATTCCAGGCCGTTGTCCGCAGTCTTTTTGCCTTTAACTTCCGGCTCGACACGTGCGAAGCGGTCGGGCATCAGCAGATACAGCACGTCCGAAGCGTCGAATCCCTTATAGTCCCCGGCCTTGCGCGTACGGGCCAGCAGCGGATAACTCAGCTCGCGGCGCTTGCCGTCGCGCGTCACGTCAAACTTCACGTTCCCGGCCTTGGCGTCACGCGCTATCTTCAGGTACACGAACTTGTAGTTGGGGCTGTCCAGTTTGAACTGGCGCAGTATCTCCACGCCGGGATAGCGGGTGGAAAACTCGGCTTCGCCGATGCCGGGTCCGGTTATCATCAGCTGCAGCGTGTCGTTGGCCATGCCGGTCCACCAGCACGGCGGCTCCACACGCGTTATGTCTCCTTTCTTCAGCGCCGAGCCCGACAGTGCGGGGCTGACTTCGGCCGCCCATGCGTTGCCCGCGCAGCTCACGACCCCGAGTCCTGCGAGTCCGCAAGCCATCCTTGTCACGATTCCTTTCCAGTTTCCTTTCATGGTTGTATCAATTAGGTTGTCTTATACTATTAATTCGCCACTCCGACTTATGACTTACCTCGTCACTCGTCACTATGACTTACGACTAAATTATATTCCGCAAAAATACAGCGTTTTTTCATTTCCGCATAGCCGAAATGTGTCCGATTCGGCATAATTTAATATATTTTAACATTTAATTTGCAAACGGACACCGATTTATAATTAATTTTGTCAGCACAACAAAAACGCCCAACCTAACGCAATAACAACATATCGATATATGATTAGAAAAATTACCAGCCTTCTTATCGCCGGAATCATGGGCGGCACGCTTACCGCCGTGGCCGACGAGATTGAATTCACGTACAACACCGACGGCCTGATCGCCAACGTATACGGCTATAACTTCAAGGAAACATACGACGTGGCCATACGCATTGCCGACCCGCAATACGTCGGCTGCCGCGTCAAGGGATTCGTGGTAGACCTACCCGTTAAAGAAGATGCCGTCGATAATATAACCGGGTGGCTGTCCACCGAGCTGAAAGTGACCGACGGCGTCAACGCTCCCGACATCACCACCGTGCCCGGCGTGATGGACGACCGGCTTGTTCTGAACGTAACCTTCCCCAATCCGTACACCATCACCAACGCCGGTGTATGGGTAGGATATTCGTTCGATATCACGTCGTTGAAAACAAGCCAGGGCTCCTATCCCGGCGCGCCCATCGCCTACGTAAAGACCTCGGAGACACCTGAGTACGGACTGTGGGCGCGCAGCAGCCGGAAGCATCCGGAATGGTTTAACCAGGGAGCGGCCCTAAACGGCGTGAGCGATATGATCGTGACGCTGGACATGGATTTCGGCCCTGACGACGCGGCCATCGGGCTTCCGGCCGAAAGCTACGTCAAGGCCGGCGAAGTCTGCGACGTACCCGTCACTCTGACCAACCACGGCGAGGCTCCGCTGCAGGACATCACATTCTCGTACAGCATCGGCGACTACAGCAACACAGGCTCGGTGCACCTGTCCGAACCGATAGCCGTAGACGGCGCGAAAGCCACCGTCAATCTCCCTGTCGGACCGGTGGAGACCCTGGGCAAGTTCCCTTTCAAGGTGAAGCTGGAGACCTCCAACGGCAAGCCTAATACGGATCCCATGCGCGAGGCAGAGGCCACGATGAACGTATGGCCGCTGATACCCGTCACACGCCCGCTCGTAGAGGAATTCACAGGTCTGGGATGCGGCGCGTGCCCGGCCGGATACGTAGCAATGGAATATCTGGCCGAGAAATACGGCGACATGTTCGTGGGCATGGCCTATCACTGTTCGGAATACGAGAACGGCATGATGACGTGCGTGTCCGACCGCAAGCTGCCCGTGCCCGTATCGTCATATCCCTATTCCGACATCAACCGCGCCGTGGGCATGCATCCCGGCGACCTTCCCTTCCACTGGGAGCAATACGCGGCGCTCAGAAGTCCCGCAGCCATAGAGGCCGACTTCAGATGGAACGACGAGGCCCATACTTCGGCCACCGTCACGGCCAAGGTTACATTCGTGATGGATATGGACAACGCCGATTACAAATTGGCTTTCGGACTCACCGCCAACGGACTGAAGAACCCGAAATGGAAGCAGCACAACTACTATAGCGGTGCATCGGAAGGTTACGGAGTGGAATCGCCTCTGTGGGATCTGTTCCTGAAAGGCGACGAATGGGTGGCCGACCTCACGTTCAACGATGTGGTGGTGTATTGCCCCAATGCCGGCGGCGAGGAAAACTCCATCCCCGCAACCGTCAAGGCCGGCGAGACCATAACCTACGACTGGACAGTCGACATGAACGATGTAAAGAACATCAAGGGCGAGTATATCATCAACCCCGGCGCTACCATCCAGGGCGTGGCCATACTGCTGGACAAGCTGGGCGAGTCCGTAAACTGCATCAAGACCGCGGCCATGGAATACCACGACTGCGAAATCTCCGGAATCGAAGGCATTTCGGGCGGCAACGCCGATATAGTCTCCACCCGGTATTACAACCTGCAGGGCGTGGCCGTCCGGAACCCGGCCAAGGGAATCTACCTCAAGAGCGAGACCATGTCCGACGGCACCCGCCGCACATCCAAAGTCACGATACAATAATACCCGGAACACACGCTCTAAGACATTGACCGACAAACGGACTGCATAACGTCACGAACCGAGTCCGCCTTTGCTGCAACGGCACAGGCGGACTCCGTTTTGTGGTTTCAATATTTTTTTGTAAATTTGTGGGATATAGGGGCCTCAACCCCCTGTTAAAAGGATACAGTGCCTGGAACTATGAAAACAAAACATCTCCTGACGACATTACTGACGCTGGTCGCATGCGTGGCGGCCGGTGCCTCACGTTATAACCCTGACACGGAGCTTCCAAAGCTACAGGCCCGGCTCCGCATAGCCGGCACTTCGGCCGACTCGCTCAAGATACT
This sequence comes from uncultured Porphyromonadaceae bacterium, assembly GCA_902468245.1. Lineage (GTDB taxonomy): Bacteria > Bacteroidota > Bacteroidia > Bacteroidales > Muribaculaceae > Lepagella. Next base: position 7,361 of record CABQXY010000019.1, read on the forward strand.
GTATGACATGTACGACCTGCAGCCTCGCTCCCAGAGACTCGGCACAGGCAAGGAAATATTCCGGGTGGCGGGCAATGCCGGCGACCGGGCAGCCCAGCTCGACGCGGTGCGCCTTAACAGCAACCGGTATTCGCAGGAAGCCGACTTCGCCCGCCTGCAGAGCCTGGTATCGGGACTGCCAAAATCGCAGGAGCGCGACGAGACGTTGCTGTTCCTCAAGCTAAAGGACCTGTCGTACGCCTCACGCCGTCCCGTCAAGGATGGCACCGACCCGGTTTCCGACCTGATCCACACGCTCAACACCACCCCGATGGCCAAGCAGAATCCTACCCAGCGCCTGCTGAACCTGTATACCCTCACGGCATACATGCGCAACGTGCCCGGCTCAAAAATGCTGGTCAACTACATGGACTCGCTCATGATGATGGTGGATGGCAAGGACTATAAGCTGTACGCCCTGCGCAACATGATATACAGCGAGGCATCTAACATATACACCGACGCCGGACAGGAGAAAAAGGCAGTGGAAGCCGACCGAAAGCTGCTGGAAGTAATAGGAGGATTGGAAAAGAAATACTCGGAAGCCGGTCGCAAATACCGCGATTACAGCGAGTCGAAATATGTGGTGTACCGCCGCATGCTGCGCAATTACAAGGCGCTGACACCCGCCGAGGTAGACAAATGCCACCAGGCCATACAGTCGCTGGCAGGCACCAGCGGCGACGTGGCACGCGACGTCAACGGCATGCGCGACGTCAATATCTACTACAACATGGCCAAGGGTCACTATGCCGAGGCATTGCCGTTGCTCAAGGAACGCCTTAAGCGTGACCTGCCGGCACCGGTGCTGCGCCAGACCCTGCTGATGCTGCAGACAGCCGCACGCGAGACGGGAGACAGCGCCACGCTGATTTCCGCCCTGTCCGATTACAACCAGCTGATGGATCGCCTCGACAAGGAAAACCTGTCGCAGAAGTATCAGGAACTGCAGATAGCCTACGACGTCAACAAGCTGAAGGCCAACAACGAGCGCCTGCGCATGGAGAAGGCCGAGTCCGAGGTCAGGACCCTGCGCGCCAATTCGACATACTACATCATCTTCATGGTGGTGTTCGTGGTGCTCCTGGTGATATTGATTTACTATTGGTCGCGTTATCGCCGCAACATGATGCGCATAAACCGCTTTGCCGCGATAATGGACCGCCAGTGCAACATCCTGAAGGCCGAGAAATATTCAGATTACGACACCATCGGCGCCGTGTCGCAGGCTCCGTTCAGGACATCGACGGACTCGGCGGTCATGCTGCGGTCCATTTTCTCCAACGTGCTGTATGTGTCGGCCATAGGCCAGGAGGACCGCGAACGGCACCTGGAGGACACCACCATCAACCGTGTACTGCATCTCACCGTCGACCAGTTCCGGGACTTCAAACTACCCTCCACCAATCTGACCGTCACTTATCCGGATCCGGACTTCAGGATATTCACCGACACGCAGTGCATGTGTTATGTCCTGAGCCACATCCTGGACTATGCCCAGCGTCACAGCGGGTCGGGCGACATCTATATGGAAGCGGTGCATATTCCCGAGTCGCATCTGATGCAGGTGATATTCCGTCATGACGGCATCCGGATACCACGCGGCAACGAACAGAACCTGTTCGAGAATTTCGTTGACATCGACGCCATGATCAAAAGCGACGACTCCGTTCTGTTCATCTGCCGTCTCATAGCGTTCCTGCTGCAATGCAATATCGCCTACAACCCGCACAAGGAGGGCCACGCCCAGCTTGTGGTCACCATCCCCACATACCAAAAATCCTTCTGACATCACATCATTCCAAATGTCCCGACGCGAATCCGTACAATTGAACCCCAAGCAACAGGAGGCCGTGGAGTGGTCCGAGGGACGCGTCCGTGTCGTGGCCGGCGCAGGCAGCGGCAAGACCAGGGTCATAGCCCATCGGTTCGCGTTTCTGGTCAACGAACTCGGAGTGGCGCCCGGCAACATACTGTCGCTGACGTTCACCAACAAGGCCGCGCAGGAGATGAAACACCGCATCGCGGGGCTGGTGGACCGGGGCGCCGTCAACGACTTCGTATGCACCATCCACTCGTTCTGCGTCAAGTTCCTGCGGCGCGAGATATACCGCATCGGCTATCCCAAGAGCTTTACCGTTCTTGACGAGGAGGACGCCAAGACACTGGCCAAGCAGGCCATGAACGAATTCGGCATCGACCGCAAGAAGACTACGGCCGAACGGTTCCTGTCGCAGGTGGCGACTCTAAAGAACTATGACATCGACGCCTACATACAGCGTCATCTTCTCCCCGCCTCCTCACCGGTGTGTCCCGATGCCCAGGCGCGTTATCTGCGCCTTCAACTAAAGCAGTACGCCCTGGATTACGACGACCTGATATATTTCACCATCTATATCCTGAACCATTTCCCGGACGCGCGCGAATACTGGACCGACAAGCTGAACTACGTGATGGTGGACGAGGCCCAGGACTGCGCCAGCGACGACTGGTATCTGCTGCGGATGCTGGCCGAAAAGCACGGCAACCTGTTCGTGGTGGGCGATCCGGACCAGGCCATATACGAATGGCGCGGCGCCAAACCCCGCATGTTCGTTGACTTCAAGCCGGCCAAAGACATTATTATGGACCGCAACTATCGGTCCACGCCCGACATACTGAACGTGGCCAACGCCGTCATAGCCCACAACCGCAACCGCATACCCAAGGACCTGTACACCGCGCGCCTGAACGAGACGCCGGTGACCTACCGGCATTTCAAGTCGGAACGCGAGGAGGCCGAAAGCATAGCGCAGACCATCATGGACGAGATGAAGCAGGGAGCGTCGGCCAGCAGCTTCGCCATTCTGTTCCGCAGCTCGTTCCTGAGCCGCACGGTGGAACAGGCGTTGCTTAAGCTGAAGATACCCTACGCAATGTGGGGCGGCGTGCGATTCTTCGAGCGCAGGGAGGTTAAGGATGTGATCAGCTATCTCCGGCTTGTGGCCTCGGACAGCGACGACACGGCATTCATGCGCATAGTCAACCTGCCGTCGCGCCAGTTCGGCGCCGCATCCATGAAATCATTGACCGATATGGCCGAGGAACGCGGCATCCCGCTGTTCACGGCCTTGCGACAGGCCGTGGCCGACGGAGTACGCAAGTTCGACCGGCCGGCCATCCGCGCCTTTATCGCGCTGATAGACCAGGCGCGGCAACTGTCTCAGACCATACCCGTGTCGGAACTGACCGACAGGCTGTTGGTAGACTCGCGCCTGGCCGACGTGTACCGGCTGGACGAAAAGGAGGAACGTCTGGAGAACGTGAGCGAGCTGGTGAACGCCATGAAGGAATTCGAACGCGTGCAGCGCGACGACGGCGACATGACGCTGGACGGTTATCTGCAGGAAATATCCCTTTACACCAACGCCGACAACCAGGTGGATTCCGAGCGCGTAAAGCTGATGACCATCCATCAGAGCAAGGGTCTGGAGTTCGATACGGTGTTCATCACCGGTCTTACCGAGGGGGTATTTCCCAACCACCGCAGCATCCGCGAGCGCCGTCAGGACGGCGAGGAGGAGGAACGGCGGCTGATGTACGTGGCCGTGACACGGGCCCGCACCATGCTGTATCTCTGCGAGTCGGAAGGATACCTGAACGATGGCGGCGCCATGAAGTATCCGTCGCGCTTTCTGGCCGAGATTCCCGAGGATATGCTCAACACCGAGGGCACCATCGACCCGGCCCTGTTCGAGGGAACCAGGCGACTGGTGGACAGCATCAACGCCGAGCTTGGCGAGACACACTTAGACGTATGGACTCCCGGCACCAAGGTGCATCATCGCGCTTTCGGCACGGGCGAGATAGTGCGTTTCGACCCACAGGCGCAGTCATACCGCGTGCGTTTCGCATCCTCCGAGCGCGACCTTGTGCCCAGAGTCCTGACCAAGATATGAAACGCCTCCTGTTTTTAAGCATCGTCGCGAAGCCGTTTGTCTCAATCGTCGCGAAGCCGTTTCTCTCAATCGTCGCGAAGCCGTTTCCGTAAGGAGCTTTGCTCCCCTTCCCTACTTCCAGCCTCCCTCCTCTCCAATCTTTCCTCCCTCCCCGCTTGTTTAACTCTATAGTGAATACAGCAACCTATATAGACCCATGAAAAAAATCACAGTTTTGACAACAGCACTCTTGCTCTGCGGCCCGATGATGGCGCAGACCAACAGCACTTACGATGCGCAGTTCATCGACTGGCCCACTTATTCGGGCGACGATTTGGAGCTGAACGTTGATTCCAAAGGCACTGCCTTCCGTCTGTGGAGCCCGAAGGCACAGGACGCCGTGGTGAATATCTACGACGAGGGCCGCGGCGGCAAGCCCGTTCAGACTCTGCCCATGACATTCCACGCCGACAACGGCACGTGGACGGCTTCGGTGCCGCAGAAGCTTTATGGCAAATACTACACGTTCCGCATCAAGCACAACGGTAAGTGGCTTGACGAGACGCCGGGCGTATGGGCCAAGGCCGTGGGTGCGAACGGCAAGCGCGCCGCCATCATCGACCTAAGCACCACCAATCCCGAAGGCTGGGCGCAGGACAAGGGACCCGTCACCAAGCACATCACGGATGCAGTGATATACGAGGCGCACATGCGCGACCTCTCGATGGACCGTTCGTCGGGCATAGCCAACAAGGGCAAGTTCCTGCAATTCACCGAAAACGACACCAAGACCCCGCAGGGAGAGTCCACAGGCATAGACCACCTCAAGGAATTGGGCGTGACGCACGTACACATACTTCCCAGCTACGACTATAACTCGGTGGACGAGACCAACCTGCAGGACAACACCTACAACTGGGGCTATGACCCGCAGAACTACAATGCTCCCGAAGGCTCCTACTCAACCAATCCGTCGGATCCCGCTACGCGCATCCGCGAGATGAAGGAGATGGTACAGGCCATGCACAAGGCGGGCATCGGCGTAGTGATGGATGTGGTGTACAACCACACGGCCGAGAACGACGGCTCCAACTTCGAGCTGACGGCTCCGGGCTATTACCACCGTCACTGGAACGACGGCAAATATTCCGACGCCTCGGGATGCGGCAACGAGACGGCTTCAGACCTGAAGCAGATGCAGGATTACATAGTCAATTCCGTAAAATACTGGGCGAAGGAATACCATATCGACGGTTTCCGCTTCGACCTGATGGCCATCCACGACACCGAGACCATGAACCGCGTAGCCCGCGAACTGAAGGAAATCAACCCGAACATCATCATCTATGGCGAGGGATGGACGGCAGGCGACTCACCGCTGCAGCCGGAACGCCGCGCGCTGAAGGAGAACGTATCTAAGATGGACGGCATCGCCGTGTTCTCCGACGACATCCGCGACGCCGTGAAGGGTCATTACAGCAACGAGGCCGACCCGGGCTTCGCCACCGGTAAACCGGGCAACGAGGAGACCGTCAAGATCGGCATCGTAGCCGCCACCGACCATCCGCAGGTGGACTATTCCAAGGGAAACAATTCCAAGTTCCCCTACGCCAAGAGTCCGGAAATGATTATAAACTATGTGTCGTGCCACGACGACCTCTGCCTGACCGACAAGCTGCACAAGTCCATGCCGGGGGCTACGGAACAGGAAATGCTCGACGCCGCAAAACTGGCGCAGACCATCGTGTTCACCTCGCAGGGTACGCCCTTCATGTTTGCCGGCGAGGAAGTGTTCCGCGACAAGAAGGGTGTGCACAACTCTTTCAAATCGCCCGACTCGATCAACGCCATCGACTGGACCAACAAGACCAGATACCGCGATCAGTTCGAATACTACAAGGGTCTGATAGCGCTGCGCAAGGCTCACCCGGCTTTCCGCATGACGGACGCCAAGGAGATTGCAAAGAACCTTAAGTTCGACAAAATCGACTCGAAGAAGCAGCCCAACCTGATCAGCTATTCGCTGCTGAACAATGCCAACGGCGACGAATGGAAGGAAATCAAGGTGATATTCAACGGCGCCGACCACGCGCAGGTAGTTAAGCTGCCCAAAGGCAAATGGCAGGTCGTGGCCCGTGACGGCAAAATCTGCCTTGACAACACCCTCGGCATCGTCACGTCTCCCGAAGTGCAGGTCTCTCCCCGCTCGGCTCTGATCATGCACAGATAAACGGATAACAGGATATTTCCGATCAACCAAAGCGGATAGAGGGCACATTATTGCCCTTTATCCGCTTTGTTCTAATTTTGTCCCTTTTGGATATTGCCCGTCGCAGAGGTTGTGTGTAATTTTGCGACCGGTTTGTCATGAACCATTCCGCGGATTAAAGTTAAGGCATCGTTCCTTACAACACACAAAATAATAACTTTTATGAAGACGAAAATTTCTTTGTATCTCGCAGTGATGGGAGCCGTCGGTATGCTCGCGTCCTGTAGCAGCGACTCGCCCGAAATTCCGGGCAGCGTATTGGAATCCAAGACCTACACCACAACCGAGCAGACGCTGGTCATCACCGTCGACGGCCAGGCTCCCGCCGACGCGATGACCGCAGAGTTCGCACCCACGGCCGACGCAACGGCAAACATCACCGTCAAGACCGACGAGATGCCCATCAACGGCTTCTTAGGCGACATGGGCAGCGCACTGCCCGAAATCAAGGTTCCGGCATCAACATTCATCCCCGGTGCCACCACCTTCACCATTCCCGTAACACTCGAGGGCACCGAAGACACCTGCACGTTCACCGGCAACGCCGAGACCGAATACTGCACATACGCCTACAACGGCACCGTCAGCGCCGACACATTAAATCTGAACGTATCCGACATCAAGCTGAAGAACACCTCAATGGCCGGCACCTACAATATGCCGGCATGGAATAATGACATTCCCTCGATACTCCGCATGAACTGGCAGAGTTCAAAGAAAGTTCCCTCCATGTTCGGCGAGATGCCAATCAGCACGATCCTCAGCCTCTCCCTGGCTATGGTACAGGTGGATGTAGCCGGCGAGAAGGTTGCTGCTGCCGAGGCTCTGACCAAGGTGCTGAAAAGCGTTACATTCGGCGAGGACGGCAGCGTGACGGCCCGGTATCTCGACACCGAGGCTGAAACTCCCGCAGAGACTACATCTCCCAAGGGCCTGGCCCGTTATGTGGTAAAGGATGACAATACCATCCTGCTGTTCCTGGATCCCGCAGCCATAGCGGTAGCCAACGCCGACAAGCCGAAGAAGGCCAAGACACGTGCCGACCTTGACATCGACGCTCTGCTTAATCAGGTTATGACCGAGATTGTCCCCATGATTTCCAACGGCCTTCCCATCCATTACGGCAAGAGCATCAAGCTTGACGAGAACGGCGAGAATCCTACCGAAATCGATGACCCAAACATCGTCAGCTTCTACCTCGGCACCGAGACACTGCTGCCTATCCTGAAGATGGCCGCACCCATCCTGTCCGACCCGGATATGATCGACGCCATCGTGGCAATCGCATCGCAGGATCCCACAATGGGCGGCATGGCTTCGATGATGCTTCCCGGCATGCTCCAGGCTCTGCCTGAGATCGTCGACCAGACCACCACTGTCGAAATCGGCATCAACCTCACGAAGTAAACTGACCGTATGGAAGCGAAAGTCAAATTTTGACGAATAACCGTTCTGAAACATCTTTTCGGGCGAATTTCATAGTGTTTCTACGGAATTCGCCCGAGTTATTTCCAAAACTGACTTCCCCTGCGAACAACAGTTTTCAATGTAATCAGATGATGGCATCTATAATTGGGAGTACGGGACGGAGAAGGTATTGCCGCCATCGGGATTGCCGGTGGACAGACCTTTATTCAGCCAACGGACGCGCCATTCCGAGCGGCCGTGGTTGAAGCTTTCGGGCATCTCCTTGCCGTATGCCTTGCGCTGCAGGTAATCGTCGCCGATCTTGGAGGCTACATCCAGAGCCTCCTCCACATCGCCCGGCTCTATGGAATTAAACATCTCGTTGTCCTTGTGTCCCCATACGCCGGCATAATAATCGGCCTGCAACTCAAGACGCACACTCTCACGGTTGGCATCTCGTTCCGACATTTGCGACATCCTTTCATGCGCCGCCGGAAGCGTGCCGAGCAGATTCTGTACATGATGCCCCACCTCGTGCGCTATCACATACGCCCAGGCAAAGTCACCGCTGCCGCCGATGTCCCGCTGCATATCCTTCAGGAAATCCAGATCCAGATATACCGTCTTATCCGCCGAGCAATAGAACGGTCCTACCTGCGAGGTGGCATGCCCGCACGCCGACTGCACGGAGCCGTGGAACAGCACCATTTTCGGAGGCTGGTACTTGCCCCACCCCTGCTCGCTGAACACCCGGGTCCACACATCCTCCGTGCCGGCCAGTATCACCGAAGCGAAACGGGCCAACTGCCTGTCCTCCTCGCTCTCCGAGTACGGTTCCGACGTCTGCGTCATGGCCTGCTGACCTATGACGTTGCTTACCACATCACCCAGACTGCCCCCGTTCATCAGTGTAAGCAACCCGACAATCAATATACCGACAATTCCGCCGCCGATTCCCACCGCTTTGCCCGACACGCCGCGCCGGTCCTCCACATTGCTGCTGGTTCTTCTCCCGCCAAGTCTCATAATTTCAACCCGTTTTATTAAACCTATACTTCTATAACGGTACCCCCGCCGTCAAAGTTGTACACTGTCATCTTCGAAATTCCCCTATCAGAATTTATTGTTCGGAGAGGTATCAAATCACATTGCCTGTTTTTGTCAGAATAGTACTCTATATTCAAAATAGTTCCACAACACTCACAAAAATTTAAAATAATTCGATCCGGATGTGTTAAAATCATTAAAAATTACTAATTTTGATTGTCCTTGTTATCATTTTTGATAATTTAGCGTTATATTTATAGAAGGTAATTATGACAATCGAGTTTGACAATGAAGAACTGGAGGATTTTATCCTTCTCGGCAAAGCTACATCCAGGCCATATTTAAGATGGTTAAGCAACAGAGCGCTGCGCATGGGTATCGAAGATGCCATTCGTATTCTCAGCGTAGCAGACAACTGTTCTCAATTAATGAACTATCGGCGATTGGCATACGAACATCTACGGTATGACCGCAAAGGTCAAAGCAGCATCAGACTTGGGTATAAGACTAAATTCCGACTTATATTCGAGGAACTTGAAAATGGAATTAAGATTAATGTATTGGAAATATCAGAACATTATGGTGACAAGTAGAGGAAATGAAGTTAAGCCAATGAGTCCGGTCCATCCTTTTCGCATTCTAAAGGGCGAATTAGAAGCACGAGGCATTAAACAGAAAGATTTCGCTGAAAGGCTTGGAATGAAACCTTCCAACTTTTCACGAATGATAAATTCGGACGCAGAACTCACCCCATCGCTGGCTATAAAATTAGAAAATGAACTTGGCATCCCGTATATTCATTGGATGCGCATGATGGGAGCATACTATAAGGATATGGAGAATGTGTATGAGCAGATAACATCGACATATCCGGAGAAAGCAGGTTGAGAACAGACAAACAACCGTATTGCCGGTAAACTATACACAACGAAAAAATAGAAATAGAAACGCAACCGACGGGGAGCCGACGGTTGCGTTATTTTATAAGGTTTCGGGACTTAAGTTCCTTAAGTCCCGGAGCCTTAGATTTCTTGCATTTTACTTGCAGGTTACTTGCAGATGGTCTTGGATGTGGTGCCGGAGGGAGTGGAAACCACTACGATGTAGACGCCACTGTTCCAGGACTCAATGGCGACGGGCTGCGCTCCATTCTGAGAGTAAACCTGTGTGCCGGCCACGTTGAAAATGCGTACGCTTTCGGCAGATTCGGGCAGGTAAACCACATTGTTAGTCAGCACGATTGCATCGGAAGTCAGAATGTTCTTCACGCCGGTGTCGATGTCGGAGTTCTCCGTTATCTTCAGGTCCTTAAGCGTAAGAGACCCGGCCTGTTTTACACGGAATGCGAATGCGTTATGTCCTGCGGGAACTGCAATGGCAGACTCTGCGTTATCCGCAAAGTCAGCGACTGAAGGCTGCGAGGGAGACACTGCTTTAATCGTGAATGTCAGCGGCTGCGCGGAGCTACTTGACTTGGCAAAACTGTTGTGGCTTATCACCTTGTGGGGAAGTTCAGCTACCGTATAGCCTGTACCGCAGTAAATCTCCAGTTCGAAATCTTCGGCAGTATAATAATCAGTGTAACCCGTAATCGAGAAATCATAGAATTTACCTTCCTCCAGATTTACCTTATGGGAGATTGCCCAGTCATCAACCTCCACGCCATCAGGATTCTCAATTCCTATGGTCTTGTTCCAGCTGGTCGGTTCCCAGACGTATGAATACCATCCGCTTCTTTCCGTACCGTCTTCGTTGAGTATTACAAAGTCTCCGAAGCCGTCCGGGGTATATGGCACACTCAGTCCGGCGCCTATCCATCCGCTTTTCACTTCAGTGGGTTTCGTAGATGAAGCACCTTCAGGTCCCGATACCACTACCTTGTACTTATGGAAACCGGATTCGACATCAGTGTCCTGGAAGGTAGACATTTCGCCCGGCACGAGGCCTTCAGAAACAGTTCCGACCACGTTGTCGTCGCGATATATCTCAGCTTTGGCCAGTACCGGAGCCTCGCCCTGCACATTGGAAGTAGCGGGGTTGCGCCATGATATGACGGCCTTGTTTTCATTGTCGGCGTTCGGAGTGACTGTTACGTCTCCGGCGACATCAGGCAACAGCGGCGCGGATGCTATATCAATCTTGGTGATCTCAATATCCTTCACATCCGATGTATAGTTACCGGCGGCGTTCATGGCAAAACAATATCTGCCGGCTTCGGCTACCTTCAGAATCACATTCAGCGACTGGCCGTATGTACTTGCGCTCAATGCCAGCGACTGAGGATTAATCAAAGTCAGATTCTTGTCATTCTCCTTCATCGTACCCACCTTCAGCGGAAGATCTTTGGAGCCGCCCTTTACCATCAATGTGACTTTATAGAATCCCTGTTCAAGACTGAACGGAGGTGTAATCAGATAGTCGTCCTCATCCCTGGCCTCGCTGAGAGTCGAGGGTGTGAATTTTACCAATCCGTCGGAGATCTCCCATCCAACCAGGTCGCCATCGTTGCTTTCCGAGCTCCAGATTGCGTTGATGGCAGAATTCTTGAAGTCGTAGCTGTAAGGCAGGGCCTGTGTCCTGTCGCCCACCCAAAGAGTTGCCGGAATCAATGCACCGTCAGCGGGATACTCACCGGTATAGCACAGCACGGAATATGCCACCACGCCGTTCTTGTCGCATGCGTCAATGTAGATCATAGGAGCACCCGGGACCGGATTGTCGGCAAGAGTCTTTATTACGACATTGTCGCGGAGGATTTCGATTTTATCGATTTTGCCGAGTTGTACGCCTGAACTTGACAACGCGGGATTGGTCCAGCTCAGTTCCACGCCGTTTTCCTTTTCAACAGCCTTAAGATCGGCGACCTGTGCCGGTGCGATATGCCAGGCCGTAACCTCGAACTCCGGGAATTCAAATATCTGAGACGTAGCCTCCGGACGACATGCGTGCAGCGCCAGCCTGTAGTCTGATCCTGCTTCGGGGACATCGAACTCAAAATAGAAATCCGTCGCGGCACTTGGTATTTCGGTCATGGTGCCGATTATCTTGGTGTAAGCGGCGATGTCATCACCTCGGCCTACCAGCACCTCGAAATTGGCGCTCTTGCCCGGATTCCTGGCCTTGACGCGCAGTCTGTATGGTCCGGCAGCGGTAAAGTTCATGGCCGGCAGCAACAGCCAGTCGTCCTCCACGCGGCTATTGGTAGGCGAATATTTCACCGTATTACTTGAGTAGTTCCATCCTGTAATGACTGTGGATTTACTACCTTTTACAATCTTATAATACAGTTCGAAATCCGAGAGATTAACGTTCTTGAAATCGGATGTCCAGGGGATAGCAACAGCAGGAACCGGACCGATGTGTTTTGATTCGAGCGAAACGCGTTCTGAAACGACTTTGTGTATCTCCACCTCGACGGCGTACGTATGTTTCCCTGCCGTCAGGCCCTGATCCGCCGTATCGGTGAATTCCGTAGCTGTTCCGTCGAGCTGAGCGATTTCGACATCATCACGGTAAACCCTGACGAAGTCGATGGCTACATCATCTCCGAACGGAACGCCGTCTACGTCAGTGGTAGGCAACGCCCAGCTTATTTTGGCTGATATAGCACGATTCGCATCCGGCTCGATTTTCAGTCCCGTCACAGGCGACGGCACCAATTTATATTCCGCCACCTCGAAACCTGTGACATTGACTCCGTATTTGTCTTTATCTGAATAGACCTGAATACCGAAATAATAATCACCCGCAGATTCTGGAATGATTGCCGTCACGCGTTTCTTCATGTCCGTGTCGCCTCCATCGTAATCATACAAAACTGTGCCAGCCGTATTGAAGGCCTCTACGGTATTTTCCTTAGCCATAACGAGTCGGAACTTTTCGGCACGATTTTTACCTTGTCCCCAGAATTTCACGCTATACTTCTTTCCGGCATCAAGGGCGATGGCAGGTGAAATCAACCAGTCATCGGCAGGATTAGTCCGATCATAGGTATACTGCATACCATATTCGTATCCTGTATCCGACAACGGATCGGAATAGCTGTACGGGTTCTTTTCAAGCAGCTCCCATGTCTTGGAACCTTCCAGTACGTTCACCGTAGTCCAGTCGGCGTCGTTGCCGATGGCCGAGGAATAGGGCGTCTGCTTGGACTGCGCCAACATGGCCAGAGGCACCGCAAGCGCAATAGCGATAGTGAAGATTTTTTTCATGAAAATATTGTTTTGTTGAACTATCGGGACAGATGCGGACCGAAGTCCGCATCCTGTCCCGATAGGATTCGTATTATTTTACAATAAATTTATATGCCTTCCGGTCTACGGTCACGACATACACTCCGGGAGTGACGTTGCAGATGACGCCGTCTTCCGCCACCTTGTCGTTAAAGACAACCGTACCGTCGGCCGACATCACCGAGACGAGGTTCCCGGCCATGTTCTTGCCGCAGATGGCTTTGTCAGCCGCATACACGACAGGCATTGCGCCGTCGATGTAATTCACGCCGCTGCCATCGACATTGACACGGTTGGACGGTGCGCTTTCACCTTGCGGATAGAGTGCGGTCACCACGTATGCGTGGTTGCCGGCCTCAGGAGTGTCAAGGAACGTGGGCTGAGCCACTATGCTCCGGTTGACAGCCTTACCGTCACGGTACACGTTATAGCCGCTGACAGGATATTCGCCATCCAGGGCCGCGGGCGAGAACATCACGTCGTCCACCAGGAACATGAACGCATCCTGCGACACACACCGGATGGCGAAATACCTGGTGCCCTGCGGCACATCAAATGAATATTCCTTCCATTCGCTGCCCACACGTTTGTTTTCGCCTACCTTGATGAAACTGTCGGGATTGTCGTCGGTGGTGGAGTAGAGATATTCGAACGCCTCGTAACCGTAAGCCGAGGTGTAGGCAGCAGCCGAGAAGCGTATGGTCTGAGGCTTGCCGTCGAGCAACGGTGATATGGCCCAGTCATCGTTGGGATTCTGTGTATCATTGGAGATGGCCGCGATGCACTTGTTGCCCGAAGGGATGCGGAAGTCCTTGAACCCGTTTCTGGTCTTGTCGATTACGATGAACGATATCGCTTCGCCGTTGTGCGGGAAGGTGACGCCTTCGATTCCGTAGGTGGTCTCGCCGTCACGGTCTATGAACTTCCAGCCGGGCACGGCGCCGATGGAGAACGATTCGGCCTTCTCGAACGATTCCAGGATTTCGCCGGGAGCCACATCCGGACTCGGTTCGCTCCACTTCAGGTTCACGCCGTTTCCGCTCAATTCCGCCGTCAGGTCATCGACCTTAGGCAGTGCAGGAGCAGTAACCTTCACTGTAATGGGAGCGCTGACGTTATCGGCCTCGAAGTCATCGCCGCTCCATTCGATACGTGCGGTATATACCGTTCGCTCCGGAGCAAATACCGGCACTGCATCGGACAGCGAGACCCTGACCTTGCTGTCGGCGTCGAGGCTCTGAATATTCCGAGTGGCTACCTTTTCGCCGTCACGCTCCAGACTCAATACCATATCCTTTGCATCGGCGAGGCTTACATTCTGTACATCCACCGTGAAGTCGGCCTTCATGCCTCCTTCCACTCTTTGCGGAGCGGTCATGGACACGATGTCCACGTTGCTGTCGGAAATGTCGGCAATCTTGATGTTGTCCACCAGTATCAGCGTGGAATGTGTCACGCAGACACCGTTCAGACCGAGCTGGATAGTCTTTCCCTTATATGCCGACATGTCGATCACTACCCGGCGCCATCCGTTGCCGTCCTCGCCGATGGAGAAAGACTTGATAGTTTCCCAATTCTGCTTACCGGCATCCGCTACCTTGACTTCCAGTTTGTCATCCTCGCCATTCACAGCGTAGTACCAGAACGAGAGCTTGGGCAGACGTGCGGCAGCCGGAATCTGAATCTTGCCGGAAACGAGCGTGGCCTGTTCGCCGTCCGCCGTAGGCGCGAATGCAGCCATACCGCCGTCCTTGTCCTGCGGAGTTGCCACAGGCTGTTGCGATTGCGCGCCCGTGGCCCATGAAGCCTGACCGCCTTCGAACCGGGTAACGCCCCACACCTTCTCCAGACTGCCACCGGCTACCGATTCCGTAAACGGATAAGTATAGACAGTGCCGACAGGAATATTGTCGGTATATACGAAGTCCTCCATGTTCACGCCGGCGTCGGTCTGGGCCAGGATGTAGAAGAACACGAAGTACTGACGTCCGGAGCCTTCCTCCAGCACCTGCATTTCAAACTCGCATTTCTTCAGGTCTTCGGCCAGCACGTTCTGTGCCGTTCGGTCCAGAATGCAATACCTTATGGCCGAGGGATCCAGAGGATTGCCGTTTACGTCGGTCGTGGGGCTTTCCCATGTGACACGCACCTTACCTTCGGACACTTCCTCGATTTTCGGATTGAGGGGTGCCGGGGCCAGGCTTACTCCGAGATGCGCTCCGGCGGCATATATCGCGCCGGCGCCGTAGCGGTTGGAGGCCTGGACGGTGTAGGTGTATTCGCCGATGGTCTGTGCTTTGTCGCGGAACTCGCACACGTCGCCGGGCGTGATGCCGCCGAATGTGTGCACGGTCACGTCATTGCGCTTAACGACGATGTCCAGCTTGTCGGTCAACGGATTGCCGTTGGTCGACACGGCCGGTGCCTTGAACGATACGGTGGCGTTGAGCGATCCGTCGCGGTCCGGCACCACCTTCAGGTCGGATGCCTGTCCTGGCGTGTCGCCGGCGTATGGTGCCGAAATGCTCAGATTGTCCAGATAGAGGTAATACTTGTCCTTGGGGCTGATGCCGTGGATGCCCAGATAGTACAGTCCGGTTTCGCGGATTATGATCTGCGCGGTGTAACGTGTATAGGTCTTCAGCGTCACGTCCGTGGGTTCCAGCACACGGATGTTCATGGCCTTCACATCGGGCGACTTGCCTAACATCACCTCGAACCGTTCGGGAGTGTCGACCGTGCTGTGGGCGCGGGCGTCGATCGCGAAATCGTATATGTTGCCGGCTTCCAGCATTATGGGTGCCGTGATCAGCCAGTCGTCCATGTCGGCGTCGGCGTTGAACTTGCACTGCACCTTGTCGTAGTTGAAGCTCCAGGTAGCGCCGTCCCTGTTGGCGTCCACCACCGTAAACGTATTGAATGCGTTGGCATTGTCGAAACCTTCCAGATACGGAGGCACGATATGACCCAGTTTCACGGCATTGCTTGTCGCGGCCTTGGAAACCATTCCGTCGCAGCTTGCCGTCACCGTATAATATATGGACTTGATCGTGGTTGGATTATCCAGAGTCTCTGTAAAGGTCGGCGTCTTGATATTCTCGGCCACTACCGTTGCGTCGGGCATACGTGTCACGGTGTACGTGATGTTGCCGGCGTCCAGGTATCCCTGATGCTCGCCTGTGGTGACGGCATCCCACGTCAATGTGGCGTTCAAGCCGGTTGCGCCCCCTATGTCAAGGGTCAAGTTCTGCGGGGCCATCGGGGAGTCTTGTCCTATCCATACGGTATGCTTCACCTCGTCGCTCTTGCCCTTGTCGTTGCTTACGGTCACGGTGAAGGCATACAGTCCCGATGCATTGACCGAGACGGGCGCCTGCTTCGTTTCGCCGGCATTGCACTTGCCGGATGCCGCCGGGGTGTCGTTGATGTTGATTTCGTATGTCAGTTCGCCGGACAGAGGCAGTCCGTCGAAAGTCAGGGTCGGCGCGGTGAAATTGACCGTGCCGGTCAACGATGCCTTGTCGAATGTGACCGACATGTCTGTCACAGCCGCCGGAGCGCCCTTGGCGATATTGGGGTACTTGATGAACATACCTCCCAACACAGCTTCGTTGGGGATGTCAAAAAGTTTGGTTGGTCTGGCGGTGGCCAGGTCGATGGTGTACATGGCATGGTCGCCGTCGGCGTTAGTGGCGTAGAAGAAGGTATCGGTGCGGTAGTCGATGGTTCCCGAAGTCGGGCCACTGATAGGCAGTCCGGTAGCGCCGATCACGGTAGTGGTGCCGTCCGTCAGGTTGACCGTGGCCAGATTGCCGTCGTCCAGTATGGCGTACAGGGTTCCGTCGGACGTAAAGCCGGCTCCGCTCCATCCCTTATCGAGCTTACAGATGGTGGTGCGGGTGAAGTTGTGGATGTCTATGATTCCAAGTTCATATTCCGTGCCGGCAGCGTTGAAGAAACATCCGTATGCCTCGTTGGTGACGGGATTGTTTGCCATAGCCGTGGCGCACAGATGCATGTCGTCCTGTTCCGGGTTTTCGTTCACCGTAGGCCAATGCTTCTCATTGCCGTTCAGCAGGAACGAATAATACACCTTGATGCCCATGTAGTAGTCGGCAAAGGAGTAGAAATAGTAGCCGTCCTGATATACGCCGCCGTTCTGGGCGAAAGGTCCGTATGAGTGACGGGTAAATTCTCCTCCTGTCGAGGGAATGGAATAAAGGCCCATTGTGGTGCCCTTGTTGTCCTCCAGCAGCGACGCATAAATTTCCACTTCAGGCACGGTGGCTTCGGCACGAAACACGGGGGACTTGACGGTCTGACGTCCCTGCAATCCGAGTTCACGGACCGGAGCCATGCCTGATTTTGCAAGCGTCCGCTTTGTCATGTAGTGTTCAACCAAGGATTGACCTCCGTTCAGCGACAGGGTCTTCCCCAGCTTCGTTCTCTCAAGGGCGTAAGCCCCTGCCAACACAGTGACTGTCAGCAATAAAACAGCCACCAATTTACCCCATCTGTTTCCGGGGAAACGGGGCATACGGTTAGACGTTTGATTCATAGTGCTGGATTTAATCGGATGCGGGTCGGAATGTAGTGATGGCCATTCACACCGCATCCTGTTACAGAATAGATATGTTATCACAGTATCGAAGAATCCGATGCCCAAAATTACATTTTATTATTAATATTTGCAAATATTAAGCGCGAATTGTAAAAATTTGTAATAAAAATATGGAGAATATGTCTCAAAATGAAACCCAAGTGTTAAAATTTGGCGACATAATGATAATTTGCGCATAGAAATTGCATATAAACATATACTGCATTTTGGTCCCGTAAGCATGACGTGTCCGCATACGGACACAATCGAATATCATAATTGTCTAATAATCAATAATGTTTGCAAAATGTTGTTTCAGCATGTTAGATTTGCGTCAGAAAATTTGACAAAAGGGCGGCCGGATTGCGGAGAGCCCGGACGTCAATAAAACTGACCGAATCTATGGACAAGGAAATAGATAAATCGATACTGAGGCGCGAAAGGCGCAGGAAACAGATTATATTCGGGACCGTCGGCGTGGCCGTGGCCGGATTGGCTATATGGGGTATGTCGGGAATGGCGCCGACCATCAACAGCCGCGACATCACCTTAGGCACGGCCGACGAAGGCCCGCTCGACATCTCCATCGCGGCCAGCGGCCGCATAGTGCCGGCTTACGAGGAGATAATCAATTCGCCGGTCGAGACCCGCGTGCTGAAGGTCTATGCCCAACCGGGCGATTCGGTCAAGGCTGGGACGCCTCTGCTGCAGCTGGACCTGGAACAGGAGGAGACGTCGCTTGGCAAGCTGCAGGACGCACGCACTCGCCAGCAGCAGGAACTGCGTCAGCTGGAACTCACCAACAAGACCAACATCAGCGACCTGGAAATGCAGATCAAGGTGAGCGAGATGAACGTGAACCGCCTGCGCATCGAGGTCAACAACGAGCGTCGCCTTGACAGCATAGGCAGCGGCACGGGCGACCGGGTACGCCAGGCGGAGACCGCCTATCACGCCGGCGTACTTGAACTGGAGCAGCTGCGCACCCGCCTGCGCAACGAACGCCTGCGCACTGCCGCCGCCGAACGCGGCCAGCAGCTGAACGTAACCTCTGCCGACCGTGACATAGAGATGATGGCCAAGACCCTGCAGCGGGGCAGCATCCCCTCTCCCCTCGACGGTGTGCTGACCTTCATCGTAACCGACCTCGGCACTCGCATCGGCGCCGGCGAGCGCGTGGCGGTGGTGTCCGACCTGAGCAGCTTCAAGGTGATGGGCGAAGTGCCTGAGGCCAGCAGCAGCAAGGTTGATGTAGGCTCTACGGTCAACGTGCGCGTCAACGGCGCACAACTGACCGGCACAGTCACCAACATAACGCCTCAGGCCAAGCAGGGGATAGTGTCGTTCGTGGTGCGGCTGGACAATCCGCGCGACAAGCATCTGCGCTCGGGCGGTCGCGCCGAAATGTACATCTCGTACGGATACAAGGACAAGGTGCTGCGCGTGCCTAACGGTTCGTTCTTCAAGGGGGAAGGTGAGTACAACGTCTTCGTGATGGATGGCGACAACCGGTTGGTGAAACGCCGCATCAAGACCGGCGACTCCAACCGCGAATACGTCGAGGTGCTCGAAGGCCTCAGGCCGGGAGACCGTATAGTGATCAACGACCTTGAAAAATACAAGAACAAATCAAAACTTATAATCAAGAAATAACCCTCACACTCTCCACATTTATCTTAACTTTTTCAACTTTATAAACTCCTTAAACTAACTCAATATGCCTATAATATCCCTAAGCGGTATCGAGAAGGTCTACCGCACCAAAGAAATAGAGACCACCGCCCTTGAGAACGTGAACCTCGACGTGAACCAGGGAGAGTTCGTAAGCATCATGGGCCCCAGCGGCTGCGGCAAGTCGACGCTGCTGAACATCATCGGTCTTCTGGACAAGCCCACCAAAGGCACCGTCTCCCTGTTGGGTCAGTCCTGCGACGGACTTTCCGACCGTCAGCTGTCGCATTTCCGCAACGCCAACCTCGGCTTCGTGTTTCAGAGCTTCCACCTCATTCCGTCGCTCGACGTGGCGGCCAACGTGGAACTGCCGCTGATATACCGCAGCGGACTGAGCGCCAAACAGCGCAAGGAACGCGTGGAGCAGGTGCTGGAGCGTCTGGAGATGACGCACCGCATCCACCACCTTCCCTCACAGCTCAGCGGCGGACAGTGCCAGCGTGTGGCCATAGCCCGCGCCATCGTGGGACAGCCGCAGATAGTCCTGGCCGACGAGCCGACAGGTAATCTGGACAGTAAGATGGGCGCCGAGGTGATGGGTCTGCTGCACCGCCTCAACAAAGAGGACGGCACCACCATCGTGATGGTGACGCACAACGAGGCCCAGGCAATGGAGACCGACCGCATAGTCCGCTTCTTCGACGGCCGAATAATAGGATAAAACCAGTTGATAAAGTTAACAAAGTTTATAAAGTTAAGATGATAGTGCAGTCATTCCCAAGTTTTGGCATTCTCTTAACTTCTTTCACTTTTTCAACTTTCTAAACTATACAGAGCTATGAAACAGAAAATACGTCAGATAATATACGACATGCGGCGTCAGCCACTGATCAGCGGCGTCACGTTCATCGCCACGGTCATGTCGGTGTTCCTGTTCATGATCGTAGCCATCACCTCGCGCGTCAAGACAGTGCCCTTCGCACCCGAAAGCTGCCGCGACCGCCTCATGGTGGGCAGATACTTCAATATCAAACAGCCGGACGGCAACGGCGACAATTCCGGCGGCGCAAGCTACTATGTAATAAAACAACTTTACGACGGACTTGAAGGCGTGGAGCAGACATCGTTCATGTCACAGGACAGCTACAACGTTCCGGTACACGGCACCGAAAACGGGACGTTTCAGGCCACCGCCCGCACCGTGGATGCCGCATTCTTCAAGATTTTCGACCATGAGCTGATTGCAGGCCGCTACTTCACGGCCGCCGAGTCGGCTTCAGATCTGCCGGTAGTGGTGATCAGCGAGAGCACCGCCCGCAAGGCATTCGGCAAAGCCGACGCCACAGGGATGCCCATAACCTTAAACCACAAGAAATATACGGTGATCGGTGTGGTCAAAGACACCTCGGCCCTTGCCACCACGGCTCACGGCGACGTGTTCTTCACCTTCGGGACTCCGGCCACGCCGGCACAATCCGATGACATCTGGTCCATTTATTTCGGTGGTGTTTCAGCCGCACTTCTGATAAAGGATGGCGTGGATTTCCAAAGCATACGCGACCAGGTCAAGGCCCGGTACGCCAACCTCGACACCGAGCTGAAACCCCTGGGATGGGAAGCGGTATACCATGAGTCGCCTTACGACCAGGAGGTACTGGCCATGAACATAGTAGGCAGCAACGTCACCCCCGACACCTCGGGCGAAAGAAAGATGCGTTACGTGCTGTATGCCATCCTGCTGATAGTCCCGGCCATCAACCTCAGTAACCTGCTGCACAGCCGCATGCACAAACGCATCACTGAGATAGGCGTACGCCGTGCGTTCGGATGCACCCGCTCGCGCATCATCACCGACATAATCTGGGAAAACTTCCTCATCACCCTGGTTGGAGGTCTGGTGGGCGTAGC
This sequence comes from uncultured Porphyromonadaceae bacterium, assembly GCA_902468245.1. Lineage (GTDB taxonomy): Bacteria > Bacteroidota > Bacteroidia > Bacteroidales > Muribaculaceae > Lepagella. Next base: position 28,451 of record CABQXY010000019.1, read on the forward strand.
CTTGGGCGTTGTCTTCGCCATGACATACAGCGGACTGTACGAGAACATGCGGACATTCGGCACCGAAGTCACTCCGGCCATCAGCTCCGTGTTGAACTGGGGCACAATCCTGATCGCAGTGGCCGTATGTTTTATCCTCAACATCATCAGCGCCTCGATTCCGGCATGGCAGGCATCGCGCCTCAATCCGGTAGAAGCCATCAACAATAAATAAAAACTATGAAACGTAAACTCTTGACACAGATGCTGCGCGAGTGGAAGGCAAACATCTGGCTGATACTGGAACTGGTGATAGTGGTTCTGATACTTCAGTACCTGCTCGGAACATTGTACGCGTTGTACAGACAGCACGGTTATGCCGGCGGTCAGAAACTTGAAGACGTATATTTTGCCGATTTCGGTATTCTTCAAAAGGATAGCGAAGGATACGTGGAATGGGACAGCATTCATACCTGGCAGTCGGACCTGGACCTGCTGATGACGCAACTGCGGGGCAACCAGTATGTGGAAGTGGCGGCCGTGGGAGGATTCAACTCGTTGCCCTACAACTATAACTTTATGGGCAACCGGTATTATTTCAAGACTCCCGACGGCAAAAAGAGTCATGAATTCACCGTGAATGTGCGCAATATGTCGCCCGAAATGATGGAAGTGCTGCAGATGCACGGACTGAATGGCGAGACGCCCAAGCAGCTGGCCGACATGCTGCGCAAGGGCGAATACGTGCTCGGAGAAACCGAAGAACCGGAAGACCCCGACGAACCCAAGGCTCTTGACGCGGTGGGCCGCGAGGCTTACAACGTAAGCGACTCGCTCAGCTACCGGCGTGTCGGCGCAGCGGCCCCCGGCATGAGACGCAACGATTACGAAACTCTGTGGCACAAAACCATCTATGCCCCTCTTGATCCGGGACAGGCGTCCATGATCGCCGTTCGGGTCAAGCCCGGAACCGGAAGCAGATTCCTGGAGTCACTCACCGACAAGGACCGTCAGGCAGGCAATGTCTATCTTTCCAATATGGAGTCTGTCAGCGACATGCGTGACAGGGCGCATCTGGACATCAACCAGGCCATCCGGAATTTCGTGATATGCTCCCTGTTCATAATGCTGGTGATATTCTTGGGCTTCCTCGGCACATTCTGGTTCCGCACCCAGCAGCGCGTGTCGGAGATAGCCATACGCAAGGTGAACGGCGCCACCAACGGCGACATCTACGCCCGCTTCTTCAGCGAGGGCCTGATCATGCTGGCCATGGCTGCAGTCATAAGCGTTCCGCTCGCATTCTGGCTGTTCAGGGAGGAATCGCTCAGAGCTACCTTAAGCCTGATTGAACTGGACAACACGATGTTGGCCGGAGGTGCCATAGCCACGATCCTGATCTTAGGCATTACCATCGTATGCAGCATCTATGCGCCGGCGCGCCGCGCCACCCGCATCGACCCTGCGGCAGCTCTCAAAGATATGTAAGATGCAGTCACATAAGTTTTTCATACCTATAATTGCAGGAATGCTTGCGCTTGTCCCCTGCCCCGCCAGGGGTGAGCGCGAGCTTACCCTGACGCTCGACGACGCCATAGCCATGGCGCGCGTGCAGAGCGTGGACGCGGCCGTGGCACTCGACGAGCTGAAGACCGCCTACTGGCAGTGGCGCAGCTACCGCGCCGACCGTCTGCCTGAAATATCGATCGGAGGCAAACTTCCGTCGTACAACGACCGTTACACGTCGTATATGAACGAAGCGGGTGAGTACAGCTTCGTGCGCACACATAATCTCGACGCCACGGCCACACTCTCCGTCAATCAGAACATACCATTCACAGGCGGTAAGATCAGCCTCAGCACCTCGCTGGACTATATGCGGCAGTTCGAGGACGGCGGCTCCGACCGATTCCTGACCGTGCCGGTAGCTCTGACCCTGCAGCAACCGGTGTTCGGCGTCAATACCTTCAAGTGGGATAACCGCATAGAGCCGGTCCGCTTCTCCGAAGCCAAAGCGGCGTTCCTGAGCGCTACGGAAAACGTTGCGCTGGCCACCGTCAACCATTTCTTTACGTTGGTGATGAGCCGCGAGAACGTGGCCATAGCGGAACAGAACCTTGACAACGCCAACAAGCTGTACAGCGTGGCTGTAGAGAAGCGCAAGATGGGGCAGATCAGCGAGAACGACCTGCGTCAGATGGAGCTGAACGTGCTGGACGCTCAGTCCGACCTGACCGACTGCAAGAGCACGCTGAAAAGCGACATGTTCACGCTCCGTTCGTTCCTGGATCTTGGCGAGGACGTGGAGATAGTGCCCGTTGTGCCGGACAAAGTGCCCGAAGCCAACGTGACGTACGACGACGCGCTGGCCCGTGCGCTGGACAACAACAAATTCGCCCGCAACATACGGCGCCGTCAGCTTGAGGCCGACTATGAGGTGGCCAAGGCCAAGGGCGACATGCGCCAGATCAATCTGTATGCGCAGGTAGGCCTCACGGGCACCGACCGCAGGATTTCAGACGCATATTCGCGATTACGCAGCAACCAGCTGATAGAGATAGGTTTCGAGATTCCGTTGCTGGACTGGGGCAAGCGGCTTGGCAAGGTGAAGGTGGCCGAGAGCAACCGGCGCGTCACCGAAAGCCGCCTGCGCCAGGAATCGCTCGACTTCCACCAGCAGCTGTTCGTATTGGTGGAGCGCTTCGGCAACCAGCAACAACAGCTGTCCATCGCAACGAAGGCCAACGAGATAGCCGACCAGCGGTACCGCACAAATTTCGAGACGTTCCTTATCGGCAAAATCTCCACCCTGGACCTCAACGACTCGCAGTCCAAGAAGGACGAGAGCAAACGCCGCTACATCAACGAGCTGTACAAGTTCTGGAACTACTGGTACCAGCTCCGGTCGCTCACCCTCTACGACTATGAACACGGCGGCGACATAAACGCCGACATCGACAAGCTCTGCAAGATGTAGACGCATATTTTCTGAGACCGGAAATGATTTTCTCTTAATTTTTTACTATTTTTGCATTATGATACTGATAGTAGACGATGACAATGCCGTAAGGACTTCCATATCCCTTGCGTTGAAACGCGCCGGCTATGATCCGTTGCCTGTCAGTACGGAGTCGGACGCGTTGACGGCGGTGCGCGACGAGCGCGTGCAGCTGACCATCCTGGACATGAACCTGACGCTTACCACGACCGGCCGGCAGGGCATCGAAATTCTACGAAAATTCCGCATACTTCGTCCCGACATGCCTGTAATCATGCTGACAGCCTGGGGCACGATTCCGCTGACGGTCGAGGCTCTGAATTATGGAGCGGTTGACTTCATGACCAAACCCTGGAGCAACGAGGACCTCATATCCAAGGTAAGGAAAGGATTGGAACGCAGCGAAACGGAGCGCAAGGCCCGGGACCATACCGAAACGCTGGACGAAATGGAGCGCGAGGCGATTCTCGCGGCTCTGAGACGCTGCGACGGCAATATGTCGGATGCTGCCAAGCAGCTCGGCATCACCCGCCAGTCACTTTATCGCCGGCTGGAGAAGTACAAACTATAACCTAAATTGGCGTGAGGTACAAGATATATACGGTTCTGATTGTGTTGCTGGTGATAGCCACGGCGATATGCGCCGCGCGCGGTATTGAATGGCCTTGGATTGCAGGTGGTTGCGCGGCGATTCTGATGGCACTTGCGTTGCTGTACCGTTCTGTCAGCAAGCCCCTGCGGGCCGTGGAGAGCGGAATGTACCTGCTCAGGGACCAGGATTTCAGCAGCCGTCTGCGCCTTACCGGTCAGCCGGACGCCGACCGGGTAGTGAATCTGTACAACCGCCTCATCGAGTCCATGAAGGCCGAACGGCTTAAAAGTCAGGAACAGAACCGTTTCCTCAGTCTTGTGGTTGACGCGTCGCCTCTCGGCATAGCGATATGCGATTTCGACGGCAACATCACGGAAACAAACCGCGCCTGGAACGCCATGCAGTCGCCGGCCATGACCAAGGCCATCGAATCAGTGGCCGACGGCGAGACTCAGACCGTACGACTGGCCGACGCCCTGATAGTACGAATCTCCCGGCTTTGGTTCATGGACTCGGGATTCAAGCGCCGGTTCATCCTGGTGGAACGCCTGACGGACGAGATTGCCGCAGCCGAGAAACAGATGTTCAACAAGATAGTGCGCACTATCGGCCATGAGGTGAACAATACATTGGGCAGCGTCATTTCGGTGCTCGACTCTCTCGGCGAGATGCATCAGGACGATCCGTTCGCGGCCGACGCCATAACGAGCAGCACCCGCAGCTGCACCAACTTGGTCAATTTCGTGCGCGGATACGCCGACATCGTCAAGCTGCCGCCGGTCACGCCCGAGCCGGTGCGCCTGGACGAATGGATGTCCGGCATTCTCCCCACCCTCAAGGCTTTGGCACCGGAAAACATAACGGTAACATTCACGCCTGACGCATCCGCCGCCGAAGCCCGCATCGACCCGATGCTGATGGAGCGCGTCATGATCAACATAGTGCGCAACGCCGCCGAAAGCATCGGCGACCGCCCCGACGGCCTGATTCAGATTCAGACGGAATCCAACGGCATCCGGGTAACCGACAACGGCCGCGGCATCAGCGACGAAGCGGCAGAAAAGCTCTTTACCCCCTTCTTCTCCACCAAGCGGCCCGACCGCGGCCTGGGTCTGATGCTGATAGCCGACATCCTCCGCGCCCACCGCGCCCGCTTCTCCCTCGGCACCGCCCCCGACACCCGCCTCACCACCTTCGCCATCAACTTTTAGACATCGTCAACCGACAGTAACCCCGTCTTTCTCATATATATATTGGTCGATTCAATAGAAATGACTATTTTTGCTTAGGAAAATAATCCACCGGTTTAATGTATTATAGAGTCTGACAGGATTCAATACAGAAAATATAATTGTTATTGTATGGCAAAAATAACTGTTCTCAATACAGACATCAGCATCATTCAATATAATGATGAGGATTATATCAGCCTGACAGACATGGCACGCAGTCAGATGCAGGAACATATAATATTCCGCTGGTTAAGCTTAAAAAGCACTCTTGAGTATCTTGGAGAATGGGAGATGCTATATAATCCGGATTTTAATTGTACCGAATTCGGTACAATTAAAAATGCAGCAGGTAGCAATAATTTTGTCCTTTCAGTAAAAACATGGATAGAACGGACTAATGCCATCGGAATCCGCTCGAAAGCCGGAAGATATGGAGGCACCTTTGCGCATCGAGACATTGCATACCATTTTGGTATGTGGATTGCACCGAAGTTTCAGTTGCTTCTCATTAAGGAATATCAGAGACTCAAAGAAGAAGAACAGAAACAAATCGGATGGACGGCTAAACGCGAGTTATCCAAATTAAACTACCGGATACATACCGATGCCATTAAGCATAATCTCATTCCCCCGGAAATCACCAAGAGTCAAGCGAACATAATTTATGCAAATGAAGCTGATGTGCTGAATGTGGCAATGTTCGGCATGACAGCTAAACAATGGCGCGACTCCAATCCAGACCTCAAAGGCAATATTAGAGATTATGCCTCCATCAACGAACTTATATGTCTATCAAATATGGAAAATCTCAATGCTTTATTTATTGAGCAAGGGATGCCGCAATCAGAACGATTATTGAAACTGAATAAGATAGCCATCCATCAAATGAATATCCTTGAAAGTAGCGAAAATAACAGACATCTGTTAAAATAGAACCCTAAAATAGCTGTATCTGACGTCACACCCGTCTGATGTTGTATTTCTTGCAGAAAGCCGGGAGGTCGGCGAGCGGCATACGGACGCCGTGGAGGCGCGTGCGGCAGCCCCGGACGGAATCAAAATACAGGTCGTCGGACTCACACTGCAGGTAGCCCTTAAACGCCTTCGCCTTTATATTCCTCTTTACCAGCTTCAGCAATTGCGGCAGTTGCGCAGACATTATCTTACAGCAATAGCAGGTGCCGTCGTACATGAATATCACTATCAATTGATGCGTTTTTGAACCCGGACCCGTGGCAATCCGAGCCTTTCCACGGACTATTATGTTCAGTTCTTCAGGAAAAGCCCTGTTGATGCGCAGCATATAGCCCTTGAACGTACGCCCATGATTGCTGGTGTCGGGAATCGAGTTCTGAATTATATACTGATGTATCATCTCGTGCACCAGTATCTCGTCTATCTCCCTCTCAGACCGCGGCTCCGCCCTTTGATAGATGATTATTCTGTCATAAAAGCGCCCGTTCACGCCATCGGCCATTCTCAGCCTCGTCTTGGAAGTTATATATTTCCTTTGAAACAGACCCTCGTACGACTTGCCCGGTTTCCGCACGGCAAAATCCACCGCCCGGAATCCGCCCGCATCCCATATCCCGGCCTCCGCAATCCTCCCCTTCCAATACGTATGCCGCACTCTCAGATATTCCGCACTCAGCTCCATAACGACTCTTTACAGTATCGGGGAGACGAGGCGGATCACCGACTCCCAGGCGCGCTGCAGGGCGGGGCGGCGGTGCCAGGCAGCGTAGCTAAGGCGCGTGCACGAGCCCATGTCGCGGAAGAAGATGTCGCGCATCTCGCGGTTCAGTTCCTTGTCGTAGATCAACAGGTTGCATTCAAAATTATTCTCGAAACTGCGGAAATCAAAGTTTGTCGAACCGGTGGTCACCAGGTTGTCGTCTATTATCATGGTCTTGGCATGAAGCATCCCGGGGTTGTACAGATACACCTTGATGCCGGCCTTCAGACACTGCGTCACGTACGAGAACGAGGCATACTGCAACATCCGGCTGTCGCCGGAACGCGGTATCATGATGCGCACGTCTATCTTGGACAGCGCGGCGGCCTCCAATGCCTTCTGCAACGCATCCGTGGGCAGGAAATAGGGCGTCTGTATGTATATCGACTTGCGGGCCAGCGAGATGGCCTTCAGGAACACTAACGACAGGTTGTCCCACTGACTCATGGGCCCGGATGTGACCAGTTGCATTCCCACTCCCGACCGGATGCGCGCCGGTTCCATCTTCGGGAACTCCAGTGGCCGCGGCTGCTTCAGATAGTTCCAGTCTACGATGAACGAGAATATCAGCGACTCCACGATGTCGCCCTCCACGCGCAGATGGGTGTCGCGCCATGGCAACGCACCCCTGTTGCCGGTGTCGTAACGGTCGGCGATGTTCATGCCTCCGATATAGCCTACCTTGCCGTCTATTATCACCATCTTGCGGTGGTTGCGCCAGTTCAGGCGGTTGGCCAGCTGCGGGAAGTTGACGCGGAAGAAGGGATGCGTGTCCACGCCCGCCTTCTCCATGTCGCGCCAGAACGAATTGCTGGACGAGAACGAGCCGATATGGTCGTACATCACCTTTACCTGCACGCCGGCACGCGCCCGCTCCTTGAGTATCTCCGCTATCTCATGGCCGATCCGGTCGTCCATGAAGATGTAATACTGCATGAATATCGACTCGCGGGCATTGCGCAGGTCGTGTTTCAGTGCCTCGAACTTGGCGGAGCCGGAAGTGAATATCTTGGCGCTGTTGTTGACGCTGTACACGGCCGAGGCTATGTTTCGCGCCAGTTTCATCAGCGACTTCTCGCCCGGATCCAGCCGTTGCGAGTCCAGGTCTACCGTTCGCGTGGTCATGGCCGTGGCCATGCGCCGCTTGTTGTGGCGCGACACCATGCGGCGTCCTCGCAGCGACCGCCCGAAGAATATGTAGAACACCAGTCCGACTACCGGCAGGAATATCAGCGCTATCACCCACGACAGCGAACGGATGGGATTGCGGTTCTCCCTGAGAACCACAATGATGGCCGATGCTATCGTAACCACGTACAGCACCATCAGCATCGTATCCAGCCATCCGGGTATCATAATATCTAAACTTTAAACTCAATCCTTAAACCATCATTTCCTTCTGCCGCAGGTATTCTTTGGCGGTAAAATCCAGCTCGTCATACCATTCCTGACCGAAGCGTGCCACGAGCGGACCCTTCAGGAACTCGTATGCCCTGACACCGAGCTTGCGGCCCAGCTTCTCGGCCGGGCGGCAAATCTTCCACCTGTGCAGGTTCACGGCGGTAAAGCCGTCGTACTCCTTGAGGCGCACGGGATAGAGGCGGCAGCTGATGGGTTTCACGTCATGGTCCAGCGTGCCTGCGCGCAACGCTTTCTCCAGGGCGCACAGACACATACCGTTTGCCTCGCGCGTGGTGAAGGCGCATTCGCAGCCGTTCACCAGCGCAGTGACGCGGTCGCCCTCGCGGTCCAGATAGTCCACGCCGTTCTCCTTAACCTCGCGCACGGCGGCGGGACTCATCATCGGCTCCACTATGTCCAGCACCTCGGCTATGCGCCCGCTCTCCTCCTTGGTGACGGGGGCGCCCTCGTCGCCGTCAATGCAACAGGCGCCGAGGCACGCTTCAAGATCGCATACGAAAAACCGTTCTATCAGGTCCAGACTCACCAATGTATCTTGTATCTGCAACATACTCATTGTATTATATCCATCCCCACAAGGCGGTCGGCGCGTTCGCCGGGACTCCGCTTCCATACCCTCACCACGTACTGGTTGCCCGTCTCCCACTTGTTGCCGTCCAGGTCGCGCACCGTTCCGTCCGCACCCTTCACCTTATAACGGTAATTGTATGCTCCCTGTTTCAGGGGCATCTGAAGCAGATAGGCCCCCTCGGCGGCGGAATACGTCATGCGGTTGCGGTCGGTAAAGAGGCCGTCGGTCATTTCGCCGTCAACATAGACATCGCCTCCGGGTATCTCGTCTGTATCCAGACGGAAATGTACCGTGATATAGTCGGCCCCGATGTTTGAGTCGGTGGCGTTGTATTCGCGCACTATGTAACGGCCATGCTGCGTGCGGTCGTAGGCATACTCCCTGCGGGCACGAGGCGCGTCGGGCTTGAGCCAGACGTGGAAGTTGGTGCCCTCGTAATGCAGGGAGTCCACTTTCATTCCGGCGAAACGGTTGGAGACCGATTCAAAACGCAGGTATTCGTTTCCAGCCGGGAATATGAGCTGCGGGATGTGCTCGTATATCAACACATTGCCGTTGACACGTCCCGGCATGGGAATCATGCGTGTTTCGTTGTCGATGTTCTGGCTCACTTCCACGCGATAGTCGCCGTAGGGATTCGAACCGTCCTGAAGGTCTATGGTCACAGCCAGCCCCAATTGCTGCCATTCGTCGTTGAAACCGCGGTCGGTGCGCGACGTCATGGTGCCGGCCACCTCGGCCAGGTTCTCGCTGACCTGGAACCGGGCCTGCAGCAGCACGTCGTCAGGTTCCTGCGGGTCGTACACCTGCAGCAGATAGTTGCCGCTGCGCAGTGTGCCACACCGCTCGTCCGGAATCTCGATGCGATAGTTCACGTAATGCACGAACGTGGCGGTGGAATACGCGAAATCCTCTATTTTATTGGCGTTGAAGCCGTCGATGTATTCACTCTCCACAAGAGCCGACGGCTGCCAGTCGGCGTTGCAGTGTATCAGCCGCCATTCCAGCCAGCTGTTGTCCTCCCCTATTTCGTCGAAGGTTATCTCGATCCTGTCCTGCGAGCCGATGCGGATTACGGGCGGCGCGTCGAACAGGTCGATGTTCTGCACTTTCAGGGTCTTGAACCTCGGCGAGAATATCTGCTGACGGGTATCTATGTCAGCCCGGGCCGCGGTAAATACCGTGGCCAGCGCTACAAGGAATGTCAGCAACCGTCTTACCATACAATGGGTGTTTTGCCGTGCGCCACAAGGTATTCGTTGGCGCGCGTGAACTGATGGTTGCCGAAGAATCCGCGGCTGGCCGACAAGGGCGACGGGTGCACGCAAGTCATGACCAAGTGACGGCTACGGTCTATGAAATCACCGCGCCGTATTGCGTCCGAACCCCACAGCAGGAACACAAGGTGGTCGCGCTGTTCGGCCAAGAGGCGCACCGCCGCTTCGGTGAACCGTTCCCAGCCTATGCCGCTGTGCGATTTGGGTTGATGTTCGCGCACGGTCAGCGAGGCGTTGAGCAGCAGGACGCCCTGCCGCGCCCAGCGGGTCAGGTCGCCGTCGGCAGGTATCGGCGCGCCGGTGTCGTCGCTCACTTCCTTAAAGATGTTGCGCAACGACGGGGGTATCAGCACGCCGGGAGCTACGGAAAATGCCAGACCGTTAGCCTGACCCGGGCCGTGATAAGGGTCCTGGCCCATTATCACCACCTTCACCTGGTCGAATGGCGTGTTGTCGAACGCCGCGAATATACGGCTGCCCGGCGGATAGCACGGATTATTGGGGCGCGAATACTCGTCGCGCACCCGCGCCGTAAGCTCGCGGAAATACGGGGATGCGAATTCCTGCGACAGCACCCGCTTCCATCCCGACTCTATGCGAATATCCTTATTATCATCCATTGTTATCGTGCGTTACCTAACAAAGTTAGCAACAATTTCGCTATATACCATAAAAAAATGACATAAATTTGAGCGAATAGTTAAATATCCCCGATTTTTTCACTAACTTTGCAATCGGAAAGCGACCGCCGGCTTCGATTTCATGTAAATCGGCAGCACACCGGCCCCCACATATAACGTTCCCGTAGTTCAATGGATAGAATATCGGATTCCGGTTCCGACGATTAGGGTTCGACTCCCTACGGGAATACTTGATAGAGAGTGTAAAACACTCTCTATTTTGTTTTATATCAGTACATTACGGTTAAATAAAATGAAGAATTTAAGTGGATTAGAACCCAAAATTGGCATTATTTGGCATAGATTAACACCCTATTTCACGTTTTTTGGTACAAAAATGGGACACTCTATGATACAATTTAATCACCTCAATATTAACTATTTATGAAATATCCAAAAATAAGACTGGTACATAACCGAAGGCGTACCGCTTCGAATGTCAAAACGGCCAGTGTAGAACTGGAAATAAATTTTGACGGAGAACGAAAGCGTTACGCAACAGGTGTGGCCGTGACATTGCCTCAGTGGAGTAATGACGCCCATGTAGTAAAACATCCGGATGCGGCAGATCTTAACCTACGCATCGACACATTCGTAAATGAAATCAAGTCTTATATCAATAAGCTGATGATCGAAGGCGCTCCTTTTTCATTCGATGGTCTATCGCTATTCATGGCTGGTGATAAAACCGGTGATCCGAATGTCGAGGAATATATTAAGGAGAAAATTTCGGAACGGAACGATCTGCGCGAAATGACGAAGCGTAACCATCGGGAAATCCTGGGCATATTGACGGAGTATGGAAAGTTTACCACACTCGGTAAATTATCTCCGAGGCTCATAATGGACTTCGACAATTGGTTGAAGGGTCGTGAGTATAAACAGACAACAGTTGCTGCATACCATAAGACGCTCAAGACATACATCAATATAGCGATGAAGGAGGAACTGATTAAGGCGAGTCCTTATCGGGGGATTAAAATAGAGAAGGGGAAATCTGCATCGCGTAAGTATTTGACGGATGATGAGCTTAAGGCAGTGATAAAACTGCAAAGTGAGGATCCTGCCACTGCGCGTGCACGTGATCTGTTCCTATTCCAGTGTTATACTGGCCTCGCCTATGCAGACCTGATGAGGTTCGACTTTACCACCGTTACACAGCGGGACGGGAAGTGTATTGTGCGGGACATCCGTCAGAAATCCGAGGAGGAGTATTACATCGTCTTGCTGACCCCTGCCGTTGAGATCCTGGAGAAGTATGGATATGAACTTCCGAAAATCTCCAATCAGAAATACAATGCAGCGCTAAAGGCTGTAGCCGCAGGTGCCGGTATCAAGTTTAGCTTGACTTCGCATTGTGGGCGGCACACTTTCGCGACATACTGCCTGAATCATGGCGTGTCAATCGAGACATTGGCGCCCATGATGGGCCACTCGGACATCAAGACTACGCAGATCTACGCAAGGATGGTTAACAAAACGGTGGAGTCTGCATTTGAAGGTCTGGAACAGTCATTGAAGAACTAAAATTAAAAGCGGTCCCCGAATTAACGGAGACCGTCGAGAGAGAGTCCTGTTTTTGTCAGGATCTTTGCCGATGGCTTATGACAGACAATTTTTATAATTCATCGGCCAGATCCTGGAGTTCAAGAGATATTACTACGAGTGCTTCCTTTAGTGTCTTGATTTCATCCTCGGTAAACTCAACGGGTTTACCGTTTTTCTCATGGTTGTTCATCTTCTGGCTAAACCAGCATCCGGATTTTCCAAAAAACCGTTCAGCCAGATAAGTCCCGTTTAAAACTTTGAGAAGGTCCGAATCTTTCATGTATCTAACCTTTTCAACGATTGCGGGAGTGGTTTCCGTACAGGTCATAGCTCTTTCCATTACATTGTTTGACATCATATTCTTTTAAGACCCTCTCTCCTTATGGGGGAGAGGGGCATTCAGCTTAATCTTTTGTCAGTTCATAGAACATTGCTCGTAGTATTGTCCTGAACTTTCTGCGTTCGCCTCTGTCCTGTATTAGGCGGAAGGTGTCGAGCATGTCGAAGAGGTCATCCTTCTCTTTTTGAAACTCTGCGTCTGTCATAAGCAATTGTTTTAGTTCTGTCTTATTGACACCACAAAGTTAGTAAATATTTCTTTACTAACAAAATTTTCAGTAAAAAAGTTTTTACTAACTGCGCATTTTTTTTTATTTTGCATTCACCGTCACGCTTATCTGCTCCGAGTGCGTAGACTGCTCGATGTCGGGAGGCATATAGGACTGACCCCGCAGTTCCGCATTAGGCGGTATGCGGTTCAGGCAGTCGGCGAATTGGCAGTGCCAACGCTTAAAATGCGCCACGAGCATTCGTAGACGTCCACACTCGGCTGTCAGGCGCGTTATCTCGTCCTTGTCGGCGTTGCGTCCATGCTCGGAAGCTATGACCTGCTCAGTCAGCTTGCGTATCTGGTCTGTCTTATCGTTGAGTGCCTGGTTAAGCTCAGATATGCGCTCTGCATTCCGGGTCTCAATGTCGAGGTATTTGTTAAGCGACTCCTGCTGCTTGTCAATCATCAGATGCAGTCTCTCCACCTCGGCCTTATCGGCGTCATGCTGGGCATGTTCTGACTCCGCGTTGTCCTTGAGCCGGCGTGATGGCAACACGAAGTGCAGAATGATGTCGCCAATAAAGCCCACTCCGCAGAGTCCGAGTATAAGGGATTGCCATGTCTCCATAATCATATCCTCTTTTTACGTTTCACAATCCACACGATTACAGCGGAGACGACAACTGCGATAAGGCCGCCTAAAAACATCCCTCCGAAGTCCATTTTGGTCTGCTCCCACTTGGTAAGGGGACGCTCGACCTCGATAGGCTTCTCCACATAGACGGAATCGACCTTAACCGATGCAAGCTGAGTGCGCAATGCATTGATAGTGCTGTCTCGCTCGCTGACCTCACACTCCAATTCTTTCTCGCGCTTAGACGATACGTAGATATAGTGATTTTGTATCAGACGAACTGTATCGCCCTTGTCGTTGAGCGTGACGGTCTCCTTCTCGCGGTCAACCACAGAATCTGATGTGCGTTCCGTCTGACGCATTGACTCTATAAGTGACCTCCATCGGTTCATCAAGGCCGTTGTGTCCGCGTCACGGTATTCTATTTGCGTCACTGTCCGCACCACAGGGACATACTTTGTCGTGGTACACCCTCCCGACAGCAGCAACGCCGCCATCGCAAGGAGCATCAGCGCCAGCCACGTCACTATCGCGCCGTAGGCCGCTACAAACCTTTTGTCACGCGCTTTCATTTCTTCCCGTATTTCGCCACGTAAGCCTTGATACCCTCTACGTGCAAGGTGATTATCGCCTCGCGGCCAGCCTCGGACAGCAGATATTCCACATCCTCGCGGTTGTCCTGAAATAGATTCTCCGTCAGACAGGCCGCACACTTCGTTCCGCGCACTACGGCTAAGTTGCCTTCCTTGTCGCGGTCGCCGTCTGTTAGGTCCGTGCGTATCTTGGTGCCTTTCGGGAGATACTTCTGCGCGGCATCATACAGACAGTCGGCCAGTTTGTCGCCCATCGTCTGACCCTTGCTGGTCCAAGCCTCCCATCCGCGTGCATTCATCCACGGGCCGCATCCGGCGGCGTTGCAGTGTACGCTCACAAACACCACGTTCTTTGCGCCGAGCCGATCACACCATGCGTTGACACGTGCGCAACGCTCGCCAAGCGACACGTCGCCATTTTCCGGCACGGTGTTCTCCGCGTCATAACCTTGGGCGCGTAGACGCCTGACTACCTCGGCCACGATTTCGCGGCAGTAGACGTATTCCTTAAGCCGTCCGTCAGGCGACTGCTTGCTACCTATTCCGGTCAACGGCGGATTGCCGTGGCCCGCTTCTATCAGTATTTTTATTGTTCTCATATCTGTTCTGTTAAATTGTTATCCGTGATGGTTAAAGTAGTTGCTTGTCATAAACTTCACTCCGTCAAGCGATACGGTCGGATATATGTGTATCAATGAGGGATAGTCCGTACGTCTCGGCAAGTGCTCTATCATGTTCGCAAGGCTCGACATGGAACTTGTCTGCGGATCGGTGGCCGTAATGCGGTAACGGCCGCTGAGAGTCGTTATATGCGACAGCGACGACCATGTGGAGCCGTTGTCGGTAGTGCGCTCCAACGTAGATACCGATGCGTTCACGAGCACGCCGGACAGACCGGTCCGAATTAAAAACTTCGGCACGTTGTCCGAACCGGCCATCGTGCCGGAAAGGTTAAAGTCGAGCGTGATGCGGCATCGCGTGGAACCTGAAGCGGACGGCGCGGCCAGCTGTGTGTCCGCAAGACCGACACCGTACGGCTCCAACAGATATGTTCTCTTGACCGTGCCGGCGGTGTCGAGGTATTCTATCTTGATGTTGTTGAACGTCAGCGCGACATTGGCGAAGCGATCGGACAGATGTATCTTTATCTTCTCGCCCCGAGGCATGGAAACTATCTGTGAGGATGCCTGGAACACCCATCTGTCCGCAGAACCGGTACCCGACGTGCGACTAAGGTCCTTTACGAGTACCGGAATAGCGTCAAGCTCCTTTACTCCCGCGTCAAATGCAGCGTTGTACAGTGCCGCCACCTCTCCGCTGTTGGCCGGACGCACCATCATGTCGCCCGGTTGCGCTGTATCGGAAATGGCCGAGTTGGCCGCCGATACAGCCACCTTGTATTTGCCGCTCTGCGGGAAATATATCAGCAGGGCCAGGCGCCAGGTTCCGTCCGTGATGGCGGAGTTAAGTTCGGTTATCGGAATCTCTATGCCGGAGGTATCGTTGACTCCTTGATAGGACGCTGGGCCGTATTTGAAGTTGAACGGATAGGCTTTGCTCGCTAATCCGAACTCGGACTTGAACAGGGTTATGTCCGTAAACCCGCTCATCGGGGACTTGGCGTTATGGTTGTAGCCAGGAGCCTTGTCGTTGTTGCTGTTCAGGAAGTCCGTCAGACGACACCAGTCTGTCCCCGGACGCGGGGCCGCATAGGTCCATGAAGGAGGCGCGGGTACCGCCGTCTGAAGGTTTGCCAGCAGATTGACAGCCTCCGAGGTCGCCGAGGCGATATAGCCGAACGCTATTCCGAATCCCACTGACCTGCGCTCCGCTTCCGTCAGGTCTCCCGGCTTGGCGAACCGCACGGGTTTCCACATGGCGAACATGTTTATCAGCATTGTTGAACACAGCCTCCCGATGTCGGAGCTGTTCAGCCCGACGGTCTCCGACACGTCGTCCGTATTCACCGGTGCGGTGATAATCCCTGCGCTATGTGCCATGATTACTCCTCGCCCTTATTATCTCCGCACAGCACCGTCTGGAGTTCCATGCACTGTCCCAGCGTCCAGTCGGGATTGGAGTCGCACAGTGCATCGAATACCTCGTCTGTCAGAGGGGCGAAGTCTATCTCCGTATCCTCGGCCAGTACATCGGCCATGCACTTCTCCAACTCCTTGTTGAAGTCGAAGTTGGCACGCAGAGCGTCCATGTACTTCGGTTGCTTTATCGCGTCCTCGCGCTGGTGCGGATTCATGCCGTTAAACTCGTTGATTACGGCCACGATGTCGTTGTAGTTGGCCGGCTGGAGCCTCTTGGCCGCTTCCTGGTGGTAGTCGGCCACGCCCTCGGCCACTGACTTCATGGGGTACATTGCGCTGAACACGGCGCGTCTCGCCGCGGAGTCGCATTTGTCTGACTTGGCTTTGTCGAGCAGTCCATAGATGTTCTGTATGATTCCTTTCTTTACAGTCCTTTTCATATTTGTTTATATTGAGGGTTGTCGTTATTCCGTCGCTTCATTCACCTCGGCCTTTGCGGAGGCGATAAAATCCTGTATCAGATTCAGCACCGAGACGCGCAGAGGGCCGGTCAATGTTCCGTCCTGATACCTTATTGACAGCGATTCGTCCTGTCCGGCACTGAAGTTTGCTACATACGCGCCCGTCGTGTCGAACACGCTTCCGTTGTCGGCGGATGTGTATTTGCCATCGCTCACATGTACGGCGCCGCGGATTGTATACTCGCGGTTCTCGTCCGCCTCGTTGGTCATAGTGACCGTCATTGCTTCTTTTTTCAGTTCCATAATAGATTTTTATGTTTTGTTGGTTTGTGTACGTTATGCCGTCAGATACCCCGCCTGAATGAGCTTCGCGAGCTGCAAGGTGTAAGTCTTGCCCTGATACTTGATATGCACGCAATTGACGCTCGGTCCTCCTATGGTTACGTCG
>CABQXY010000020.1:0-51995 GCA_902468245.1 uncultured Porphyromonadaceae bacterium
TTATGAAGCCCCATCCCCAATCCGCCATTAAGTCGCGAGCGGACAAAAATATTAGGCTATTCAGATCGAAGTTTTTTGCACTTCGTTCTTGAATCTATGATTAACTCCTCGTCTAACTCCTCGGATTATCTCGCATTGTTTAGTTATTAACCTTTATTTAGTTACTAAACTTCCTGAATTCCAATTAGGATATAGAGCATCCAGCTCTCTAAACAAGAGATAGTGACCGTAAACCAACAACTAACCGAGTATGAATTATGTCTAAATGCGAGCGATGTATTGCTTATCATTGACTTGGAGAATATTGCATTTTTTAAGCTAATGTGAGTTAAGGGGCAAAAACACTTCAAAAGTTATGGTTCAATAATTATCATTTCGGGACTACAAATAATTGTCAATCACTTATAATTAATTTAATCATGAAACATTATTTACATTTAGTGACTATCCTGAGTGGTGTTGCGATGGCACTCCCGGCTCTCGCTGCCGAACCCGTGGCACCCTCGGGCGTCAATGCCGAAAGTACCGATGCCGGCGTTGTAATCACCTGGCAGCCCGTCACCGAAGACGTGGATGAAAATCCCGTGAGTCCCGACGATGTGATATATGACGTGTACCGCTGTGACTTGGACGACGTCAAGACCAAGGTGGCGGAGGACATAGTGGAGACAACCTGTACTGACGTCCTCGGCGAGATAACCGGCGAAGTATTCTACCGCTGGCAGGTAATAGCCAAAACCGCCGATGGCTCCAGCTCCGCCTGGGAAGGGTATTCCCAACAATTGGGTTTCGGCGATGGCGCGACGCTTCCCTACATAGAGACTTTCAATACCGAAGGCTCCTGGAGCAAGGCCCCGGACAACTACTGGCTGGCCGAGAATGCCGAGGGATGGAATGACTTCGATGTGGACACCGAACTCTATTTCGACGATAACGGCACCGACTGTTATATCTATGGCGAAGACCGCACCGATACCGCTGGCGATGGCTTCCTGTCTTTTGAGCCAAGCAAGTGGAGCAACACCGACACCTCTTTTACCTCGGGAGCCATAAATCTCACCGATGCGGTAAATCCGGTCATATCATATAGCTATTACACCATCCCGGAATGTCATGTCGCCTATCAGATACGCATCGTGGATGACCACGGCAATGCCAACGAGATAGTAAACACCACTCCGGCGGGTGACTCAATGGGCTGGAAGAAGTCAGGCCCCCTCTCTCTGGCGGCCTACAAGGGACAGAAGATACGTATCCAGATCCATTCGGCTTATTACCCCGACAACGCGCCGTCCACCGGACGTCTTGCTCCGGTCTGCCTCGATAACTTCAAGGTAGAGGAGGGTGGTGGAAACGTAGGGGTCGCAAACGTTGAAGCTGCGGGAGAGATTGAAACGGCATATTACACTGTCGACGGACTACGCGTTGTGAACCCTTCTGCCGGACAGCTGGTAATCAAACTGGAACGTGGCTCCGACGGCTCATCACGTGTGCAGAAAGTAATTATCCGCTGAAACGCTTGCCGATAGCCGATACAGGCGCAACACCCTGTGTCGGTAGTTTAGGTTTATATGAGTTGTCTTAATTAATAAAAGGAATCGTAAAATCCCGATTAACCTAAGAGTATATTTGCTTTTAACGAGAATTTATATTTTTGATCACTTTTCTTTCCTTCAAAGGTCTTTTGAGTGATTATCGCCAAAAAGACCTATGAAGGGAAGAAAGTTAAAAGTAAACATACTCTAAAACAAACAGATTTTGTCAGATGAGACACCCGAAGTTGATACATAGCGCGCTGTCGGCAACCCTGCTTCTATGCGCACCGGCGGCAGCCTACGCAGTAAAGGCCAATCCCCGGCCGTCCGCTGCCGTACAGCCGGACGGCACCACACTGACGTTGAGACTCAACGGAGATGAGCATTTCCATTATTATTCCACCATCGATGGCTATGCCGTAGAGCGCGCGGCTGACGGTTTTTATTATTACCTCGACGCCGATGCCGCCATAAGCAGCGTCCGTGTGTCCGATCCCGGGTGTCGTTCTTCAGCCGAGCGACAGTTCCTCGGGAGTCTCGACACCTCTACGGCGACCGAAGCATTGCGGAAAAGTCACCGCAATGCCCCGGCCCGGTCACAGGGCCTCATGCCCACTACATTCCCGACAAAGGGCGAAGTGCACGGTATGGTGATCCTGGTGGAATACACCGACCTCGCTTTCTCCGTTCCCGACGCGCAGCAGGAGTTTTCCGATATGCTCAATCAAGAAGGCTACTCCCATTACGGAGGCACCGGCAGTGCCCGTGATTGGTTCGTGGAGCAATCCTCGGGCGAGTTCAAGCCGACCTTCGACGTCTACGGCCCGGTGCGCCTGCCGCATCCCATGGCCTATTACGGAGAGAACGGCAGTAACGGCGACGACCTCCGAGCTCACGAGATGCTGATCGACGCCTGCAACATACTCGACGACGAGGTGGATTTCACGCAATATGACGTAGACGGCGACGGATGGATAGACAATGTATTCATCTTCTATGCCGGCTACGGCGAAAACCTCGGCTACGGAGCGCCGGCAGATGCAGTGTGGCCCCACTCCTGGGACCTGCGCGACGCCACCAACATACCGTATATGCACGACGGCGTGCGCCTCAACCATTATGCCTGCACCAACGAGATTGACCTTGACAACAAGATGGACGGCATCGGCACCTTCGTGCACGAGTTCAGCCATGTCTTGGGTCTGCCCGACCTCTATGCCACAGGCAGCTCGTCGGCCTTCACTCCCGGTGCCTGGAATGTCATGGACGAGGGCCCGTACAACAACGACTCGCGTACGCCGCCCAACTATTCGGCCTACGAACGCTACGCCCTGGGATGGCTCACCCCGCGCCGGATAGGCGACCCTGCCAACGTACGCCTCGGAGACATCACCACCAACTCAGCCTGCATAATCACCACGCCTTTAGAAAACGAGTACTTCCTAATCGAAAACCGCCAGCAGAAAGGGTGGGACACATACATCCCCGGCCACGGTATGCTCGTATGGCACGTGGACTATAACGAGAACGTCTGGCGATACAACACCGTCAACAACCGCCAGTCACACCAGTATGTGGACATAGAGGAGGCCGACGGCACCCAGAGCGCCTCCAGCCGAGACGGCGACTCTTTCCCCGGTACAAGGGGCGTAACCTCCTTTACCGACGACACCACTCCCTCGATGCGCACCTGGGACGATAACGCACTGAACAAACCTATCACCGAAATAACCGAGAACAACGGCTTGATAGAGTTTAAAATCAGCGGCGGCCGCGACGAGGTGGCTCCTGTCACCGCTTACGAGGCCACGGACACAGGTGTCGACAGCTTCAAGGCTTCCTGGAGTCAGGGCAATGCGGGTTGCCAGTATATACTTTCGGTCGACACTGTGCGTCAGAACGATTCGGGCCGTCCCGAAACCACCTATGTCTCCGGCTGGGAGGCACGTAACATGGGCGCCGAACTTTCCGCCATCGTCACTGACCTGCTCCCCGAAACCGAATACCGTTACAGCATACGCGTCAGCGACCCCGTAACAGGGATGCAGAGTCTGACATCCAACGAAATTATCGTCACGACGCTTCACGCGACCTTTGACTATCTGCGCCCCGAGCTTGAACCCGGCACACCGCAGGGAGGCTCTTGCCCCGTTTCATGGTCGCCGGTCGACGGTGCCGATGATTACCTCCTGAGCCTATATACCAAGGTCTACGGCGAGGCTGAAACCGTGACTGCCGACTTTACCGGCGGCGTCTCCTCCCTCCCCGCGGGATGGGAAAGCAACAGTAACCTCACCTATGCCAACGCCAGTTATGCCGGTCTCTCTGTCCCCTCGTTGCGGTTCAACACCGACGGACAGTGGATTTCCACAGCCTCCTATGACGAAGTGCGCGGCATACGCTTCTGGGCACGCGGTGTCTCCGCCGCCGAGAATGCCGCTATTCAGCTCTACGCCCGAGGCACTGCCGGTGGCTGGACCCAGGTACAGACATGGCCCGTACGCAACGATGCCGGCGAAAACTACTCTGCCGACGCCACATCGCAGTGGCCCGAAGGCACCTCCATGCTGCGGCTGCTATTCCGCAACGGGGGCAAAGGATCTCTGGCCCTTGACGACGTAACTGTCACATACGGCGGAGATGTGGAACGATCCTACTTCGGAGACACGGAATACTTCCTGACTACCTCCGAGACCTCGGCTACGCTCGAGAACCTGCAGCCGGCCACTACCTACTGGCTCACGGTCACCGGCCGGCAGGGCGACCTGCTGAGCAAGCCCTCGTACGCGCGCCGCATCATCACCGGCTCCAGTGGAATAGCCTCCCTTACGGCTCCCGAGCGATACTCAGTGGAGGGACGCACAGTCACCGTCAGTTCCCCGGCACGCCTCTACACCCTCACCGGTTTCTGTGTGGCCGAAGGACAACAGACGCTTACGGCCCCGGCTCCCGGCATGTATATACTCTCAATAGAGGGCCGTACAGTAAAGATAATTATCAATTAACAATAACAAATAATGAAAACTCGACTGTTTACTTACCTTGCAGCGGCAGCAGCCACCGTATTCATGGCGGTAGCGCCGTTCACGGCATCCGCGCAGGAGCACGAGCGCATGAATCCCCGTGAGGTGGCCGAGGCTTCGCGCCATGCCCGCAAAGCGGCGCGCAACATCGCCATCGAGCAGGTGCCGCGGCTCAGGCCCGGCATGATGCCTTTCCGACACAGTTTCTCCCCGCGTCCGTTCAGGTTCAACGCTCCGGGGCTTCCGTCCCACGTGACCACCGCCCAGAGCGGACGAATCTACGGAGGAGCCATCTTCGCCGATACCTGGACGTCCGACTACCAGCCGGTAGGCATCTACTCTTTCGATAAGAACGACGGTTCCACCCTCACGTCCGAAATACTGGGCGACGAATACGTCGTCACCGGTGGCGGCGCATTTGCCAACGGCAAGTATTATTTCGTCAGCTATATGCAGTTCATGGGCATGATTATGGCCAATATGTACACCGTGGATTTCGAGACATGGGGCATAGTGAACACCATCGGCATCCAGCCCGGCAGCGTGGCGCAGGACATGGAGTATGACCCCACTACAGGCAACGCCTACGGTTGCTTCATGAACGATGACGCCGACGGATGGGTGTTCGGATACATGAACCTCGAAACCGGCCAGCGCACCGCCCTCAAGGATCTTGACATCATCATCCTCACTGTAGGCGTTACCCAGCAGGGCGAAGTCTACGGCATAGGCATGGACGGTATGCTGTACAAGTTCGACAAACGTACGGGCGAGCGCACCGCCATAGGCGACACCGGCCGGCGCCCGCAGTATTCCGCCTCCGGTTGCATTGATCCCGTAACAGGTATATTCTATTGGGAATGTATGGAGGTAGACGCCAAGGCCCGACTCTACACCGTGGACCTCAATACCGGCGCGGCCACATACGTCACCGACATTGCGCAGAACATGGAGATGACCGGTATGTTCATTCCCACTCCTGAAGCGGCCGATGACGCGCCGGCGGCAGTCTCCGACCTGGCTTTCTCCTTCGCCGGCACTTCGCTCAGCGGTGCGGTGAACTTTACGATGCCTTCGCGCACATTCGGTTCCGACAAGCCTCTCTCCGGTGCCTTGACATACACCATGACCGTCAATGAGGAAGAGAAGGCCTCCGGCACCGCACAGCCCGGACAGAGCGTCTCGCTGCCCCTGACCGTCCCCAAGGCAGGGGAATACCGCGTAACCGTGCGAATCGGGAACCAGACCGGACTTTCGCCACTGGTGCAGATTAGCGGATGGATCGGCAATGACATGGTCGCAGAGCCGCAGAACGTGAAACTTAAACGCAATCCCGTGGACGGCACCATGACCCTTACATGGGATGCCCCTGAAAGTACCGCGCACGGCGGTTATTTCGATCCCGCGCAGGTAACTTATAAAATCGAACGCCTCCCGGGACGCACCGTAGTGGCTGAAAACCTCGCGGCCACTTCTTTCTCGGAAACGCTCCCCGACACCGATACTTTCTCGCTATACAGTTACTATGTGACACCATTCTTCGATGGAGTGGAAGGGTACACCGCCGAGTCCAACAAGGTGGGCGTAGGCGTGCGCACGCTCCCCTATAACAATCCCGTCAATGACCAGACCCGCTTCGACGAAATGATTGTGGAGGACACCAACGGCGACGACGAAACATGGACATTCGACGAAATCCACTCCATGGCACGCTGTAAATACAGTGCCGCCAACAGCTACACCATGCCGATGGACGACTGGCTGTTTACTCCTCCGGTAGTGCTCAAACCCGGACGCATGTACCGCATAGCCGCCGATGTCAATAACCATTACCTGTCTTCCGAACGTGCGGAATTAGGTTTCGGTTCTCGTCCCGAAGGAACTGCGATGACCGTAGTTTCAGAACGTCACACCCTCAAGTCCGCCAATCCAGTCACCATTGAGGCTTACGTACAGGTGGAGACTGAGGGCAAGTATTATGCGGGTGTACACGGTTGCAGCCCTGCCGACAGCTTCTATTTGTACGCAGGGAACTTCTCTGTAAGCGAGGGACCGCTGCTGGGCACTCCCGGCGCCGTGACCGACCTTTCGATAATACCCGGAGCAAAGGGTGTCCTCGAGGCCGCCATTTCGTTCAAAGCCCCGACAACGACAGTAGAGGGCGGAGAACTCGCCTCCATCACGGCGATTGACATCTACCGCAATGGCGAGAAAATTACCTCTCTGACATCGGTTACTCCCGGTATGCTGCAGGAATATGTGGACAAGGGTGCCAAACAGAGCGACAACCTCTATCGTATAGTGGCTCGCAACGACAAGGGCGATGGCTATGCAGTGGAACGTAGCGTCTATGTGGGCCACGACCGTCCGGGCGAACCTGTCAATATCCGGGCCGCGGAACAGGACGGCTCAGTAGTGCTGACATGGGATGCTCCCGTCAAGAGCGAGACAGGCGGCTACTTCGACCCGTCTTCACTGACATATACAGTGGTGCGCGGCAACGACGAGGCCGAACTGGCGGTTGACCTGAACGCACTAACCTTCACCGACGCCAATCCTCCCATGAATGGATTCCGCCAGGAGTTCTTCCAGTACTGGGTTTACGCCAAGTCGCCGGCCGGTTACGGCTATGGCGCTTCCTCTAACGTAGTCACTGTGGGCGACGTGTATGAGATACCCTACATCGAGACCTTCCCGGACGGCAAGATATCACGCGGACCCTGGGATGTGCGTATGCCCGAAGACAGCGAGGGCAACTGGGGCATTTACCATGAAGGCAGCAGCCCCGCAGTAACTCCCTACGACGCCGACGGCGGCATGGTAGGCTTCAGCCCCGGCAACGATGGAGGCGAGGGAACACTCGTGTCCCCGAAATTCTCTCTTGAAGGTTGCTCCAATCCCACCGTGCAGTTCTATTATTACGACCATCAGCTGGAAGCCGCGAGCATTCAGGTACTGGCCCAGGCCAATGACGGAGAACTCAAGAATGTAGGCACCGCTTCGTTGCGTACCGGCAGCTCGGCCGGATGGAAGAAGGCCTCCTTCGACCTCTCGGAGTTCGCCGGCGAAAAGGGTGTGCAGATAGCTTTCAAGGCCGTCAGCCCCGAAGGCATGGGTATAATTTACGTGGACAATATCTCGGTGCGCCAGTCGTTCGACTACAACCTTACGGCGGGTGCCCTCGAAGCTCCGCAGCGTATGATGGCCGGCGAGCCCTCGCAGGTGCGCGTCACCGTGGAGAATACAGGCCGCAAGACCGCCAAGGACTTCTCCATAGAACTCTACCGCAACGGCACGCTGGAACAGACCCTCGCGGGCACTACCACGCTTCCCGACGGTTCCCGTACATACGTATTCGACGTCACTCCGCTCAACATCTGGCCCGATAAGATAGAATGGCAGGCCAAGGTGGTATATGAAAACGACCTCTACGTGGCCGACAACATGACTGCCGTAAGGACAACAACGCTGACCCGTCCCAACTATCCCGTAGTTACTGACCTTAAGGCCGAGGCCGGAAGCGACGGCCGCGTGGCACTCAGCTGGAGCGAGCCTACTGTAGGCTCCGCAGGTGGCGATCAGACACTCGAGGATGTGGAAGACTATGCCCAGTTCTCAATCGACAACTTCGGAGACTGGACGGTGCGTGATACCGACGGCTCGGCTACGTACGGCATCTCGGACAATATGGGAGGCGCGCTCCAGTATCCGAATGCAGCCATGCCCATGGCTTTCATGGCCTTCAACCCCTCTGCGATCAATATCAATACCACCAATGCCGATGGCTCTGACAATGGCTGGGCTCCGCACAGCGGTTACCAGATGTTCGCCTGCTTCTCCGCCACATCCGGAAAGAACGATGACTGGCTTATCTCCCCGCTGCTTCCGGGCATAGAGCAGGAAGTTTCATTCTACGTCAAGTCCGTGACCTCGCAGTACGGATTCGAGAAGTATGAAGTTTACTATTCCACCACAGGTATAGAGAAAGACGACTTCAAGCGCATTGGCGACCTGCGTTCCGCTCCCATTGCATGGACTCAGGAGAAAGTCACACTGCCCGAAGGCACACGCTACTTCGCCATCCGTTGTGTTTCGGAAGACTGTTACGTATTCCTGGTGGACGACATCCGCTTCTATGCATCTTCGGCTTATACCGGCGAACTCTCACTGGCCGGCTACAACGTGTACCGCGACGACAACCGCCTCACTTCCGAGCCTATCATGGAGCAGGAATACAACGACGTCATCGACGACCGGATGCACAAATATGCCGTCACCGTAGTCTATGACAAGGGCGAGAGTGCATATTCCAACATCGTGACGGTCAACGCCAGCGGAATAGACGGCATCTCGGATGACGGCGTGAAAGTATCGGCAACGACCGGTGCAGTAATCGTGGAAGGCGCCGCAGGACGTACCGTACGCATTGTCGCTACCGATGGCCGCACGGTTTCATCTTTCGTCGGAACAGACCGTGATGAAGTGCCTCTGGCCTCCGGCATCTATATGGTTACCGTAGGACGCCTCACCCACAAGGTAATGGTAAGGTAAGCGATTATTGATTACCTGACACTGGAAAATTCAAAGGGGCAACCCTATTAAACACTGAAAACTGTGCCGGACAGCGAGTCGGGCACAGTTTTTTTGTTTAAATTCCGCTGAAACTCACCCTGTTTGCCCAAATAAAGAAAAATTAGTAATTTTGGAGTGGAAAAGGGCGGGAGAGGGATTCCGTCGCAAGGATACGAACAAAACAACACCATGGAACATAACAACATAAGGAACTGGCGGCGCGCCATGTGTGCCGTTGCCATTACGGCAGTGACATTGGGCGGCGCAATGCCGTTGTCGGCCAAAAACGTAAAGGCATCAAAGAAAGCAAGGACGGAGCAGACCGTCAGTGGAGTCAATACATCAAAATCAGGAAAATCCGTCAAGCCGGAGAAGAAACAGGAACTGAAATACATATTCTATTTCATCGGCGACGGCATGGGACTCAACCCCGTATTGGCGGGGGAGGCGTTCAACCGCTCGGTGCTCGGCAACGACACGCCGTTGCTGATGCTGCAGTTTCCCGTGACCAGCTACGCTACGTCGCATTCCGCGTCGTCGGACGTGACGGATTCGGCGGCGGGCGGAACGGCTCTGGCCACGGGCCACAAGACGCGTAACGGCATGGTCGGCATGGACGCCGACAGCGTGCCGGTGCAAAGCATAGCTTCCAAACTGTTCAACCGGGGCTGGGGCGTGGGACTCGTTACGACAGGCGCTCCGGACGACGCCACGCCGGCATCGTTCTATGCCCATCAGCCTGACCGCGGAATGTACTACGAGATAGGTGCCGAAGCCGCCAAGTCCGGCTATCAGTTTATCGCCGGCTCAAACTGGCGCGGCCTCAGGGACAAGAAGGGCAACGACACCGGACTGGCCAAGATGTTTGCAGACAACGATGTGGTGACGGTGCGCGGGCTCGACGCATTGCGGGGCGTTGACTCTAAGCGTGTGGTGCTGCTCAACACCGATAGCGTGCATTCTTCGACGATAGGTTATACCGTGGATTCGATACCAGGCGTACTGACGTTGCCCGGCATGACCGAGGCTTGTCTGAGGCATCTGCAGAAGGTGTCGCCCGACCGGTTCTTCATGATGGTGGAGGAGGGCGACATAGACCATTCCGCCCATAGCAACGACGGGGGAGGCGTGGTGCACGAGGTGCTGACGCTGCAGAATGCCATCCGTGTGGCATACGACTTCTACCTGCAACATCCCGACGAGACGCTGATAGTGGTGTCGGCCGACCATAATACCGGCGGCATGGCGTTGGGCAATATGTTCTGCAGCTATATGGCCAACCTAAAGACCATACCCTACCAGCGCATATCGAAGGACCGCTTCTCGGATTGGTGCCGCAAGCTGCTGAAGGACAAGACGCCCGTCACCTGGGACGAAATGAAGAAGGAGCTGACCGGAAAATTCGGTTACTGGACCGCCGTGCCGTTGACCAAGGAGCAGGAGGAATACATTAGGCGCGAATTTGACCGTACTTTCGTTCAGGGGGATGCCCGTACGCACGAGACGATGTACAATTCCAGCAACAACTTCGTGGAGGCTGTGTTCGACACCTTCAACGACATAGCCGGCATCGGCTTCACCACAGAGCGTCACACCGGCGACTTCGTGCCAGTGTTTGCCATCGGCGTGGATTCGTCACGCTTCCAGGGTCTGCACGACAACACCGACCTGCCGAAACTTATCTACGAGATAAGTCAGCGGTCAGAGTGACGAGTGATGAATGATGAGGTAAAGGCACGGCATACTCACTCGGCGAGGCGGGTGAGTATGTCGTGCAATTTTTCGCCCGTGCGTATGCCGTAGCCCTGACGTGCGAACACAATGCGGTTGAACGTGTCGGCAACTACGGTGATGGGTAACTCGTCGGAAGTCAGTTCAAGGCCGGCCTTCAGGTCGGCGGCAATCCGGCCGTCTATGTCAACGCCCAATACTGCATTAGACGGCAACTGGCCGTAATCTTCGGCACGGAAACGAGAGGCGCTTTCTGAGTCGGGGAATATTACCATAATCTTACGGCCGGTCTTTTCCAGCTCCTTGGCCGCCTCCGCAATGTCGTTCAGCACGTGCGCGCTCGGTTCATGCTGCGGTTTTACGAGCGTCAGAACGTAATACCCGCGTCCGGTGGTGGATAGCAATGATTTAGGTTCGCCACCTTCCAATGGCCGGTAGAGCAGTTCCGAATTCAGACTGCCGATGACCTGCAACTGTGTCGTGTCCTGACGCACGGCCAGATTTACCTTGGTGTCCGCGCTCGGATTGACGCGGAAGAAATTGGCGCGGGTCAATACCGAGCCGTCGGCAAGGCGCTGGCCGCTGACCAAGACGTACTGCCCTGCCTCGAACGGTTCATTACGGGCGTTGATGTCTCCCACAGGCTCGAAATCGCCGAATCCCAACAGCTTCGGCATCCCCTGTTCCACCTTTGCGATGGTGAACTGCGAGAAATACTTCGGTTCGCGGTTCATGTCGCCGACAGGAACTATGGAGACATGACCCTTGGCTGTGCCGGAAGTCGGAGTCGTTTCGCCGAAGCGAACGTCATGCCATGTGCCGTCAGTACCATAATACTGAGTCTGCTCGCTGACCGGGTCGATGCGGGCCGGTACGCCGAGGCTACGGCATACGGCCACGAAAGCGATGGAGCGTGACAGCGGGTCGGCGACGCGATTCTCCCAGACGGCACGCGGCGACATGCGGTAACGCAGGGGATTATACACCGTGTCGAGCGCGATGTGTGCCTGCATCCACTTCTCAAGCGAGCGTGGCGAAGCGGCAAATTTCTTTTTCTCTGCGGGAGTCAGTTTTGCGGCGAAATAGGCCTTGTATGGGGTGAGTCGTTCCGTCTGGACGCGCGGGTTCATTATGTACTGATTGAATATCTGCGCGGGCCATTTGCTGCTGTCAGGAGTGGCGAGATGGTCGGCCAGTACGGCAGGGGAGACATCGTGCAGGTCCTTTTCGCTGATGGCCGAAAGCAACGCCACGGCTTTGGCGCGGTCGCGCGGAGACACCGAGTCGAGGAAAGCCGTAATCACGGCGTGATGTCCGCGGGAATTTACTATAAGTTGCGCTGCCTCCTCCGGGATGCCGAGCCTACGGCACAGGGCGCGGGCCGAGTCCCTGTCCGGGAACGTGGCCACGTATGCGTTGCGTATGGAATCCTCGCGGGCCTTGCGTATGTCGTTGAGCGCGGCTGCCTCCGCACTGACCGAGGGAAGCTGCGCTCCGGCGCGAGGAGGCACAAGGTCGAGGTCTATGGTGCCGGAGAAGTCAGCATTCTTGTCGAGCGTGAGCCTCAGCGTGTCGCCCGGGATGCTTTTGCCAAGTCCGAAACGGCTGCCGTCGCCGGCCCATATCACCATATCGCCCACGCCGGTGGTCAGCTCGGTATAGCCACGCGCATCCGTGCGCCTGACAGCCACAGGATAGAACTCGGCATAGTTGTAAAGAGAGAAGTTAACGGTCGCATCCTTTACCGGATTGCCGGCCAAGTCCGTGACAATGACGCATGAAGGGCGTACAGGCGCATATTTGGAAGTTACGTTGATTACGGTGGAGGTAGGGTTGGACTCCAACTGTTCCTCCGGGCCGTCGTAAGCACCCGTAACCTTGGTGTTCATAAGCATGCCACGCGAAGCCGGAGCGTTGAACCAAGCCAGATCCAGCACCGCTTCCGGTTCGCAGGCGCCGAGGAAGTACCACTGGCCGTCGGCCCATGCCTCGACCCATGCGTGGTTGTCGTCGGTATGCGCCCAGCGCGGAGTGTAGACCTGACGCGCCGGAATACCCACACTACGCAACGCCGCCACCGTGAAAGTGGACTCCTCGCCACAGCGGCCCAAAGCGTTGCTGACAGTAACCAACGGCGACGAAGTGCGTGCGTCCGACGGCTGATAGGTCACTTTCTCGTGGCACCAGTGATTTACCTCAAGTATCGCGTCTTTCATCGAAAGGTTTTTGACACGATCTTTCAGCTCGGCGTAGAATGCGGGGCGCGAGAGGTCCAGGTCCTCGTTGTTGACGCGCACAGGCAACACGAAGTGTCGCCATTCACGGTCCGGCACTGACGCTCCCCACGGCATCTCCCTGGCAGCCTGAAGCGAGGAGCGGATGTTGGTCAGATAGAAATCGGCGTCATAATCCAGCGCGTCGGGCGTGGCCATGTAGGTGTACAGGAATTTCAGCGCGTCGCGCTCGGCGGAATTGGTGCACTTGGAAAAATCAAGGTGTTTGAAAATGCCCTTTTGCGCAGTTGATCTCGTGGCGTAGTCCTGATTGGCTTTCGGAGTGAGTATTTCGCGGGCGTTGGTATATGAGGCGCCGTACAGCAGTGCCAATATGGTTGTTGCTATTATCGTCTTGTTCATAATAGGGATTTTGAGAGGATGGATTTGAGTTGAGCTACGATATTACGGTCTGTAGCCATGCGGCTGCCGTCGGAGGCGTCGGCGCTTCCCATGGATGCCTCGCCGGAATGGACGGCCATTCCTGAAGGCATCAGCGAGCGTGCCGAGGCGTGCAGGTCATCGCAATGTGAGAGTGCCAGAATTTCGGCGGCATTTTCGGGTTTTACGCCGGCTCCGGCCATGATGCGGATGCGACCGGCTGCCTTGTCGTGCGACCGGCGAATCATATCGCCGCCCTGCAATGCGTCGGACGCTTGGCCGGAAGTCAGAATCCGGTCGAAGCCCAGCGATATGACATCCTCGAGAGCCTTGAACGGATCGCGGCAAACATCGAACGCGCGATGGAATGTGGCATGGCGACCCCGGGCAGCATCGATAAACCGACGGCAAGTCTCCATGTCTATATCACCGTCGGGAGTAAGCGCGCCGACCACTATGCCGTCGGCACCGCAGCGCACGGCCTCCTTGATGTCGGCCACCATCATGTCGATTTCCTCACGGGTATAAACGAAGTCGCCCGGGCGGGGCCGAATCAGCACGTTTACGGTTATCGGCCGGCTCGCGGCATAGCGTATCGCTCCGATGGAAGGTGTAAGGCCACCCTCGGCCAGACCGCTGCACAGCTCTATGCGGTCCGCGTCTCCGGTTATCGCCGCCTCGATTCCCACGGGATCGCCCGTGCATATCTCAAGAGTCCTGTCCATGCTTGTGCTCATGCGTATGCTCATGCAGTTTCAAGCTCCACTACGAAGTCGATGTCCTGCGGAATCTCGTCAAGGTGCAGGGTAATGCCTTCTTTCGACTTGCTGTATTTCACCTTTCGGTTGCGGTCGGTGAACATGACGGCTTTCTTTACCTTGCCATTTACAGGTACGAAGATATCCTTGCTATCGGGCGTGAGAATGTGTACGAACAGTCGGTTGCCCTTGGTTGTGGAGGTGCCCCAGTCGGCCTTGAACGCGCTCCCCTCGGTGCCGTAGATGGTCTCGCCGTATGTCTGCATCCATTCGCCGATTTCACGGAGCCGCTGCAGTGCCACGGCCGGCAACTCGCCGTTCGGCTGCGGGCCGATGTTGAGCAGCAGATTGGCGCCGAGTCCGGCGGTCTTGACCAGATAATGAATCAGGGTCTTGGTGTCTTTGTAATTTGTATCTACCACCTTATATCCCCACATGCCGTTCATTGTGTTGCACGTCTCGAGGGGCAGGCGGCTGATGGCCTGTCCCGAGAGTCCGGCGGTGTTCTCGCCCGGCAGATCGCGTTCGAAGATCTGTATGTCCTCGCCGGGGAATGGCGTCTGGTGATGGTTGTTGCCGATGAGGCAGCCCGGCTGCAGGCGATGTATCAGGGCATACTGCTCGTCAAGCTGCCAGTCGAAAGGCGTCTTGTCCTCGTCATGATCCCACCAGCCGTCGAACCAGATGGCGCGGATGGGACCGTAGCTTGTCAGCAGCTCAGTCAGCTGGTTGTCCATGAATCGGCGGTACGACTGCCAGTCGGCGCGGAGGCTGTCGCGTCCCGTGGTATGGCCGGTGCGTCCCTGTGGGTAATCGTCGCGCGTCCAGTCGAGGTGCGAATAATACAGATGCAGCTTCAGGCCGTTGTCCTGGCAGGCCCGGCTGAGTTCGCGCAACACATCGCGGCGGAAGGGAGTACCGTCCACAATGTTATATTTGTTCTGGGCCGTATGCCACATCGAGAAACCGTCGTGATGGCGCGTGGTGAAGCAGATGTAGCGTGCGCCGGATCCCTTGATGGCCTTGGCCCATTCGTCGGCGTTGAAGTCGGCAGGGTAGAAGCCGCGCGCCGCTTTGGCGTACTCGTCGGCACGAGGCCCGTAGTTCAGATACCATTCGCCTTGCCCGAACATACTGTATATGCCCCAGTGGATGAAGATGCCGAAACGGTCGGCGGCGAATTCGCGCTGCGACTCCCGCACCTGATCGGAAGGCACATATTCTGCGCCGGTGTCAGGAATATACTCGGCGCGGGCCGGAAGGAATGACGCTGTCGTCAGCAGCGCGGAAAGCAGAATGGTTGCAATGCGGTTCATGATATCGGATGTTGTATGGTTCTGTTATTTACGTTTTCTGAATATGAAATATAGCAGGAGAGACAGGAAAGCAATTAGTAGTATGCCGGTGCCAATCAAGAGAGGCATATTCCGGATGATATTGACGGGTCCGGATTTTTGGTCGGAGTCTACGTCGCCGGGCGTTTCCTGGAGTGCGAGAGTACCATCCGGGTTTTCTGCGATGGAATCGGTTGTGTCGGTTACCGGGGCTTTGTAATATGGTCGGATGACTTTGACGAGATTCAGGGCGTTGCCGCCGTGGCCTTCGCGGCCCTGGGAGGTGACGGCAAGGAGGGAGCCGTCGGGCGAGATGGCCAGCCCGACAGGGTATGAATCGATGGTCAGCGAGTCCACGACCTTCATGGTGTGGGTATCCACCACGTAAAGGGCACTCTCCGTGTTACAGGCCACGAACAGGTATCGGCCGTCGGGCGATATGACCAGGGTACGGGCACCTTTGCCTACCTTGCACGACTCGACTTTGCCCGCTTTCAGCGACTTCCGTCCTTCGCTCCGCGCCTTGACGGCATCGGAGATAAGGGCATCGAGCGGGAACCGATACACCATGCCGCCGACATTGTGCGAGCCATAGACGTATCCGTCGGAAATGGCCAGGTGTCGGAGGCCGTATATCTCGTTGGCTTGGCCGACAAGTTTACTGTTCTCGACGTCGATGACCTGCAGCGGGCCGCGCATACCCGACACAAGAAGCCATTTGCCGTCGGGCGTAAAGACCGTGCCGCGTAGCAGATTGCCGGAATTGGCGTCGCGGTTAACAGACTTGTCAAGAGGATGGTCGAGTTTCAGCTTCTGACCGATTACGACGGGCTGCAGGTGGTGCCAGTCCTTGATGTCCGGAGCCGATATGTCGATCAGTCCGACGGTGTTGTCGCCCCAGTGCGTCACGGCTATCCGACGGTTGTCGGGCGAGGCTGCAATCATTTTCGGCAACGGGCCGGTCTCGAACATCCGGATTATGGAATCGGTGCGGGTATCTATGACGGCCACGGCCGACGGATACTGGGCGTTGATGTCGAACGAGCGCCGATAAAACGTGACCCATAAGTATCGTCCGTTGTGACTCAGAGTGCCTTCCACCGGTTTGCCGACAAATTTCCGGCCGTCACCGTCGTCATAATGGGTAAAAGTATAGTACCCTGAAGGCTTGCTCCATTTGGGGCCGATGCCCGACGGAAATGAATAGCTGATCAATGATTGGCGCTGAAGTGACGGGACGCTGAATACAGTGGTATGGCATCCCTCCAGAGAGTTCACGTACAGCTTGGAACCGTCCGGGCTGAACAGTGCCGACTTCGGGGAGAAGATTGAGTTGTCGTATGTCGACCTGTCCATGCCGGAATACTGCTGGCGTATTCCGATAATCTCCAGGCGTAAGGAATCGGAGCCGTTTCTGGAGCGGTCGCCGACGGCGCTGTGCATCACCGGCGGCACATCCTTTTTCTTTTTTGCGGGCGCAGCCGTGTCGACCGGCTCAGGCACATTATCGGCTAACGCCGTACCGGCTGCCGTAGCCAACAGCGTAAAGCAGATAGTCCAGACAAGGATGTGAAGCCTATTCATAAATACTCTGCCTGCCAGGCGGTGATGTTTCGGGTCCGGGTGCTGAAAGTGATACCGAGGCTGATGACTGGGCGCGGGTTGGCGGCAAACTGACGGGCGTAGTCTTTCTGTTTGATCTGGGCTAAGGCTTCGTCGGGTGTGCCGTCGCGCTTCAGCTCGATGATGTAGATGTAATTGCGCATGCTCAGCAACAGGTCAATGCGACCGTCGGACGTATGCCACTCCGGGCGGGCATCCACACCTATCAGCATGAATATGATGAACAGGTTGTTTTCGTAATGCAGCTCGGTGGCCTTGTCGGCGAATTCGTACGGTATGCCGGCCATGAACGTGCGCAGACGCTCCATCGCCTCGCCGATTTGCTTAGCCTCAAGCAGCTTCCTGACTTCGCGCACATGGTTGAAGATCACGGTGTCGTCCTTGTCGAAATAATACCTGGCCAGGTTCTGGAACAAGCCTTTGCGCACCTCCAGGTTGGGTATGCCGAGATGATAAACGTCCGGCATCTCGAAGCGCTTGATGGTCAGATAACCGGTCTGATAAAGCAGGGATGTGGGGCGCGAGTCCAGAATATCGCTCGACGAGAGAATCCGGCCCTCAACCGATTCATCGAACATATCAGGCAGGAATTCATTGCTGTCCTGGATGCGGCGTATCAGGAACTCCGGGGTGCCGCTCTGGAACCAATAGGCATCTATCTTTTTCTTTTTGAGGGCGTTCAGCAGGCTGAAAGGGTTATAGATGTCCGGACTGACTTCGGAAAAATGATAGCCGTCGTAATGAGTCTTAAGCAAGGTGATTGCCTCCTCCGTGCTTATGGAGTATTTGTCAGACAGATTGGAAATTCCTTCCCGGAAGTTGGAATGCAGTTCGTCTTCCGTTATGCCGCAGATGGCGGCATATTCATCGTCGAACGATATGTCTTCCAGGTTGTTGAGTCCGCTAAAGATGGTCATCTTGCTGAAACGGCTCACGCCTGTCAGCATGGTGAAGCGGATGTATTGGTCCAGGTCCTTGATATTGACGTAAATGGACTTAAGCAGTAGACGATGCTCCTCGAGCCTGTTCTTGGCGTGCATATTGGAGATGAGGGGATTGTCGTATTCGTCTACGAGTATTACGACCGGATGACCGGTTGAATTGTATGCCGCCATTATTACATTCCTGAAACGGGACGAGAAATCCCGGGAAACGGTTTCAACATCATATCCCTTTTCCCATTCACGAAACTGGGTGTCGAGTATTTCCTCCAAATTGCCGTTGCCGCTTGGATTATAGCTGGCAAGGCTGAGTTTCAGCACGGCGTGAGGCTGCCAATCCGTCTCCAGCTGCTCGATGGCAAGACCTTTGAACAATTCCTTTTTACCCTCGAAATATGCCTGAACGGTTGATAACAGCAGGCTCTTGCCGAAGCGGCGCGGCCTTGCCAGAAAGATGCACTTACTGGTCATGGCAAGATTATAGATAAGCTCAGTCTTATCAATATATAGGTAAGACAGCTTACGAAGCATCTCGAAGCTTTGAATTCCGATCGGGTATTTTACCGGCATCTGTATCATATCGAAGGGGTCCTGTGTATTTCCCACAAAGTTAACCTATTTCGGCCACAATTCCAAACGGTTGCTGTTATGTTGATTTTTTTCGGCCTGGGTTCACTTTCAGGCCCATCTCCATTATACTTCCACAACCATTGAAATTTAAGATTTTTAAAATTTGTTAAGGAAAAATTTGGCAGTTTCGATAATTATGCGCAATTTTGCACCCGAAATTTCACACGATTTGACTTGACTGGAAATTGACTTGCTACTTCAATTTTGACTTGAAAGCCAAGACTCAAACAATTGAATTTCAGAACACAAAGAGATACACTGGTCATTAGTGTACTAACTATAACTAACCTATATACTATTATGAAGAAACTGATTCCGGCGGTTATGACCGCGATGTCTGTGCTGTGCGTAACGTCCTGCACCACAGTGAAGAAAACAGCAACGACCCAGGATGTCAGCACCGTGATTGCCGCAGGCTCGGAGGCTGATCTGGAAGTGTCGCAGAAAAAGATCTCGTTCTACTACGATGTGCCCCGCAGCGTGCGTAAGGGCGGCACTAAGTCCGTTAAGGCTACGGCCGTGGCCGAGGCCCTGAAGGCTAACGGTAATGCCGATATCCTGGTGAACCCGCAGTTCGACATGAAGATCAGACGCGGTGCCATCCATGAGGTCACCGTAACCGGCTATCCCGCAACATACAAGAATTTCAGAAAACTTCCCTGCGAGGCTCATAAATAATCGTGCGGTAACCTCAAACCGCGAATATGAACCTATAGACTACGGATATGAAAAAGATATTATTCATCGGCGTGCTGGCGCTGGCAACCCTGAGTTCCTGCACCACCGTCAAAAAGACGTCGTACATCGCTGAAGTGCAGACGGCTGTGGTGCAGTATCCCACCGTCACGGAGCTTGAGGTGATGGAACAGGCTACGGCTACCGTGGAATGGGGCTGGAATCCATTCAAAAGAATGTCGCTGGAGACCCGCAAGGGCAATCTGGTGGCAAATCTGCTGAAGGCCAAGGGTGCCGATGTATTGCTTGAAGAACAGTTTGTGTTCGAAAGCGACGGATTCGGCGGCGGCACCCTCACCGTTACGGGTTATCCTGCAAAGTTCAAAGGGTTTCGGAAAGCTACCGAAGCCGACCTTGACGCTCTGCGTGCGGCCAATCCCGGCATATACAATGTCGGCAAATCCAAACACAATTGATTGGCTCCTTAGTGGAATGGCCTCGGTAGAGGTCTGAATCCACATCGTGAACTGTTTAAAACCCCTCTATGCCGATATTGATGTCGACATAGAGGAGTTTTGTATTTATCAGGAGTCAGGACGTATACGTCCCGGAGGTTGTAAATCAAAAGAAAAGTATTAACTTTGTGAGTAGAAACAGACTACTTGACATCAATGGAGATTGACATATTGAAAGGAGAGGATGAGGCGAGGACGCTGAGACTGGCCGGGACTTCGTGTTCGGAGACTACGGTATTGGCGGTGAGCCATGCGGCCGGATGTGTGCTGGACGACGAGACGTTGCGGTCGCTGGCCGTAGGCTTCAGGGGCGGCATAGGCGCGACGTTCGACGAGGGGACGTGCGGTGCCTTAAGCGGCGCCATCATGGCCACCGGACTTGCGATGGGAGCTGACCGAAAAGGAGCCACAATGGCCGCCAAGGAAATGTATACGAAGTTTAAGGAACATTTCGGCACGGTGTGTTGCGGCAAACAGAACCGCGGCCGCGACCATTGCCTGAACTGCTGCCTCGTCGCCACCCGCAACGCGCTGGAGATACTGAATACCTATACTTTGAATAGTTGACAGCCTGTAAAACACGAACATTTCCAGTCAGATTCCGTTTGTTATACTGAAACTTGGCAAGTAAACCTGCTCAAGTTGTACAAGTTTATATGATGGAATTAAAAGGAGGGCAAGTCACAGAACAATTCGGATGCCCGGCATCCGCACAGAATTGACAGAGCTGCACAGAACTTCAACTATTTGCGTTGCCTCAGGCCAGATCCGGGCATTAACGCAGAGCCGTCATTGACGGCGGCAGAACCCGCACCGAGGTATTCTGTGCGTATTCTGTTTCCTGCGTCAGCAGGTCTGTGGCAACGGCAATAGTATTACAGACAGAAATGGTAGATATGAAAGTTCTGTGTAAATCTGTAAGTTCTGTGTAGGCTAAAGCCTCGCTTTTGCCGCCTGTTCTATGAGTTGAAATTCTTATAATTTCTACATACGGAAGTTAAGTAAACCTATATTGAGGTTTGCGGTCAAATATTGCGATAAATTGGAAGAAAAATGAAACAATATCTCATGGGCGTTGTCGGGCTGCTGATGTTAGGAGCGTGTTCCATGACCGAACAGCCCGACCATACAGGAATATATCAGGAAATAAAATCGGAGGACAAGATGGTGTTCGCCTCGATGGCCATAACCAAGACGGCCAGAATGGAGAGTTCCGACTGGTACACCATCGGGAAACGGATTGCTGTCTATTCCTACGATTCCTATATGCGTGCATACATTGATCTGTCTGCCATGCAGATGGACGACATAGTGTATGACGAGGACACTAAGACCGTGAGGGTCACGCTTCCTCCAGTCCGGACGGAAATAGCCGGCCGCGACATGGAGATGCGCAAGGAATACGAGAACATCGGCCCATTGAGATCCAACCTCGATTCCAAAGAGCGTGCCGAGATCAAGGAAAAGGCCAACGCCTCGTTCAAGAAAGAGGTGGAGGATAATCCCGAGTTCAAGCGGCAACTTGTGGACGCTGCCCGGCGTAAGGCCCGCAAATATTTCGAGACGCTGTTCGAGGCCAACGGCTATACGGCAAGTGTCGATTTCAAACCCTAAACATCGGCTGCAATGATTAAGAAAGCAAAACACATACTGATTGCGATTGTGGTGATTGCGGTCGTGGCGGCGGGACTTTACCTGTATTTCAGCTTAAGTTCGCCCAAGAAGACCATTGATGTGGACAAGGCGAAAGTAAGCAGGATAGAGACCATGGTCCGGCTGTGTACAGTTGACATCTACAGCGAGGTGCCGGTGCTTGACACCATCAACGACAAGGTGATGTTCGCCATCCAGAAGCAGAAGGGGAGCGTGTCGTTCGACCTGGAGAAGCTGCAGGTAAATGCCGACGGCGATACCGTAATAATCACGCTTCCTCCCGAAATAGTGGAACTGTACGAGGCCACGGATAAGAATTCGTGGGAAGTGATCGACACCAAGGCAATAGGCCGGATGGCAATGTTCCGCAGCGATAAATTCACGATTGAGGAAGAAAACGCCGTTAAGGCCAAGATTAAGGAAAAGTCGACGAAACTTCTGTATCGGAACGGCACCATAGAGCGCGCCCGCGCCGAGGGCGCCCGCAACCTCCGGTCGCTGATGGAGATGGTGTACGACAAACCTGTCCGGGTAACCGACCCCACGCCCAAGGGCACATACAGATAGCAGGTGTGGCACGTCGGGAATTTTGATTGAGGCGTCAAGGTAACAATTGGCTCCATTCACTTGTTATATATATGACTTACGGATTTTTAAGCAACCGGATGTCGGTCATATAAAAAGAATTACAGATGAAAAGGAGCATATTGTTAGGTATAATGCTGAGCGCCGCGATCGCCGCCAGCGCACAGTATTCGAATATAGCCAACGGACTTACCAATGTATTGATGCCAGCCCTGTCGGGATCGAATTCGTACAAGGGCTTTGTGGATGCGGCCTATACTCAGGGAGTAGGGCGGTACCGGTCCAATTTTGCCACCGTGTCAACCTCGCAGGGCTATCAGATGACCGACTGGTTTTTCATGGGTGCAGGTATAGGTGTGGACCTGATGTGGTCGTATGTGAACGATGACTGGGGCAACGGCTGGTCGCAGTCGAATATGGACCGTTATGACGACACGTATGTGTCCAAGGCCGTGATGATTCCTATTTTCACCGATTTCCGGTTCAATATCGGACCGAGGAACGCGGCATCGTTCTTTATCGACCTGAAGATAGGCGCCTCATTCTTAGCCAACAGTAATTCGGTGAAAATCCGCAACGGATATCTGACCAACACCAGTTACTTCTACTTCCAGCCGGCCATCGGCGTCAGGATTCCGGTAAACTCGCAGAACGCCAAGCAGGCTTTCAACATCGGCGTCTATTACCGCCTCCTGACCTCGGATTACTGGAGCGGCTATCAGTCCAGCATCGTCCAGAACGGCCTCGGCGCCCACCTCGGCTTCGAATGGTAAACTCGGGAATTGTCGTGTCTTTTACTCCCAAAAGATATAAAAAAGGCAGCCGGAAGGTTAGCGGCTGCCTGGTTTGAATTATGGTTGATTTCAATAATGGAACATTTCTTTAAGAGTCTCCGAGAGAAGTAAAAGTTCCCTCGATGGTATTAATTCGTATACTATTGCAATTATCTTTATGCGGATCCTACAACTCGAAGATATTAGGATGATAGATATTTGAGTAGCTGGCATTCATTATCGCTCCGTTTGAAAATGTCGTTGTCCCCATAATGGTCATGCCATGCTGTCGGTGGATATGACCGAATAGATGGAGTCGTGGATTTATTCTTGCCAATGATTGTAATAATTCTTTCGATCCATAAGTAATGTTGTCGGCTAAGTCAAGAATACTGTATGCCGGTGAATGAGTTATGAGTACATCTGTGTCATTCGGGATTCGAGCATAGTTTTGATTTTGCCGGTTGGTGATACAATCTTCTGTAAACATTGGAACCCCATAAAATTTCATGCCTTCTATTTCAATGCCTGAATTGCAAAGATAATATACATTGGAGTCAAGACCTTCGATATTGGCTTCATATAGACAATCGTCATGGTTTCCGCAGATGAAAACCTTATACCTATAGGGCAAGTCGCAAAACCAGTTGAGGAAATCGATCGCTTCCCGCTCACTTCCTGCCGTTGTGAAATCGCCGGAATGAACGATTATGTCTGCCGCTGGAAGTTCGGGAAGACATCGATGACATCCGTGCGTGTCGGAAATATGGATTATCTTCATCTTGTGTGTAATTATATCTTGTGTATAATTTTATAATTAAGTTGTTCCTCATCATATTTTCGTAAATAAGGAGAAACAACTTTAATACAAAGTTAGCGCTTGGGTGTCTCATTTTTAGCGTCAGAATAAATTTTTTAAGAGAAATAGATTGCCTGTACTGTTTATTGAGACATCATGAATATATTTTTGCAAAATCACAAACAATTCAATTATTATGGGAAAGTCAATCAAAAAAAGAATCGCGGATCTATTTGACGAATCGGAGGCCGATAATAATCAGTATGACATCAGCTTTACAAAAATGTCAATATGGCTTGTGGGAGTGGCAATGGTAAGCTCACTTATTCCATTTGTATTTCCGGGAGGCAGTGGTATTGTCAGAACCTATGCCTCTATAATAATATTGTTGGTTGTTACAGCCCGTCCAATTATCCGTTTAATCGTAAAACGCAAAAAACAATAATGATTTCAGCTATGATAGATAATATAAAAAATAAGATTGACGTGCGGTTGGATTATGCCCAACCGGTAGCCATCGATAACTTTTGCCATAATCATACAGCCCTATGTAAAGACTTGATGGGTGAAGCCGGTGATATATTGGATGAATGTGGATGGGAGCATGAGTTTACAATTTACTATTATGGAGATTTTAAGCATGTAAGACTTTATCTGCGTCTCGCATACGTCGCGGCTTGTCACCTTGACGGGCTATGGGAGGATATTAAAATACGTCTTCACGATATTATTCCTCTTGTAAAATCAGCTATTGAGCTTCGCAAGGAAAAAAATCTCACAATGCTTTGGACCGAGCGTCAAATAGCTGAATTGGAGTGGAAGACAACATCAGATCCATTTATCAGA
Organism: uncultured Porphyromonadaceae bacterium; assembly: GCA_902468245.1. Classification (GTDB taxonomy): domain Bacteria; phylum Bacteroidota; class Bacteroidia; order Bacteroidales; family Muribaculaceae; genus Lepagella. The sequence goes on from CABQXY010000020.1 coordinate 24,648, forward strand.
AACGAACATTGGATAAAAACTAATGGATTTATATGAATCTTTTAGCAATAGGCCGTATGGAAATGGTGCGAAAGCGACAGGCATATTTCTCGGCAGTAGCTGAGGAATACGCTTCATTTACCGACTTTATCAAGGCTCAGGATATGTGGCTTGGCATCATGGGTATCGGGCTGACTGATTGCGGACAGTATCTGAAACTATACATTCAGTTGGATTTTTCAGAATATGAGGAATACTATGTGATAATGGGAGACAACGAACATCTGACAGTGAGCGAAATCGTCATGAGGAATGGTGATTGTCTCTGTATGGATTGTATCAATGTCGGCACGGGGAAATTAACGGATAAGGAATCTATTCCTAAATCTGAATAGATATTAATGAATACCAGAATAATCAATATTTCAGGAGAATTCCAAAGGATAGGACATCTTCATGCATTTGCAGAAAATCTGATAGAAATGAATCAAACTAAAAGCGTTGATACAATGATTACTGCCGAAGAAAACAAAAAACGGATGTGGGACTTAGCCAAAAGAGCATCAGACATATTGAAGCCTCTAAGAAATGAACCGTTAAACCCTGACGGCTCAATGCGTGCACAACTCATAAATGGTCTTGATGCCATTGAGGAATATCTTCGTATTGCAGATAGTCTTAAAAATGAATTTGAATCCCCATATATTCCTCCGATGGATGTCATGAATCTGTCATGTTATCTAAAGAATGCAAGCAAAGAGGAATTTCAATATTCCGTTGACCGTCTGACTGAGTGGAAGGATGCCGGATACATGTACTGTAATAACGCATTGGCTCTGATGCTGACCGCTGAACTCAGCAAAGACAGTACAGAACGCCGTCTTGCCTTGACCGACCGTGAATATGTGGATATAATCACCAAATGTAACGCAACATTCGGTAGCAGCCTGTCGAGGATGCTCTGCAATCCTGCAGTGCGTGAATATTATATCAAGAAAGCAAATGAAGGTGACGTACATTACGCATTCGAATTAGGAACATACTATTATGAGACGGAAGAATACTCGGAAGCGTTCAATACATTAAAGGTTCTTGAAGATGATGTGACGGCACAATATCTGGGACTGATGTATTACTATGGCCGAGGGACAGAGCCGAATCCTGATCTTGCAATAAAATACCTTGAGAGATTTAATGAAGCATATTGGCCAAAAGATTATGAAGTGGTATGGGTATTGGGAGATCTGTATTCACAATGTTATGGCAAAGACAAACAATATGAGTTGTATCTCCCATTCCTGAAAAGCCCGTATAGAAATGATAATGATCCGTTCTTAAAAAAGATGCTTCGGCAGTGTATACTTTATCATCGTAAGAGTATTACACAGGATTGGATGATATTAGGCATTGAGATCAAATCCGAAAACCGTGCTTGTGAGTTCTCGTTAGACCTTGCTCCTTATTGCCATATTGTCGTTGACTGGGGAGACGGCACATGTGACAGATATGGAGATCTGGATAAGACCGGCTCCGTAGTCTGCAGACATATCTATGCGAACTCCGGTTCATATTCCCTAAGTATAGAATCGTTATGGAACGGTGTCGTGGAAGGTCTGGATTTCAGTCGCAACAAGCGTCAACTGAATTCGATTTATTTGGGCGATTGTCCGGGACTAAGGAGTCTGTCAGTCGTCGGGCAGTGCTTGACATCTCTTGACTTGACTCCCGGTGAATATCAAAAGAGGTTTCTGAAAGGGGTGATATGTAGAGACAATATGTTGAAAAAATTGGATCTGCGACACTGTCCTGATATTACACATCTTGACTGCTCTTTCAATCCTGTTGCCGCAATAGAGCTGCCCAAATATCCGTCGCTGACTTTTGTCGCTCTGCCTGAATCCTTTGTGAATAAATCAGAGATTGATAAACTACTCAAGATGAACCAAGGTTGCTATTGCAATCAGATGGAATACAATGACCTGTCAGGTGCCGATATGAGATTGGAATTCTATTTTCGCCAGACTGACTGGGAAAAAGTCAGAAGATATATCCGCAATCACCAGCCGGATTGCTACGACCATCAATTGGCCGAGTGTGAATCGGCATTCCGGAAACTAAAAGAGTTATCCCAAGAGGTCAATCCTAATCCCTATGAGGATAAAGGAGGATTTCTTGCCTTGCATGATTCTTACGTTTCCGATGATACTATTCTTCATCAAGAAGAATTTTTCATTGTGACGGAATCATGGTCAACATGCCTTGCTACCAAAGTCCGGGACACTCATCGCCGTGAACCCTGGATGGGATTCCCTCCTACACCTCCCGAATACTATGTGGCAAACTGTCTCGTCAATATGATTGATAACCAACAGGAAATAAAGATGCGATATAAACAGCCGTAATAGGGAATCTATGAGAGGGTCTTAAATTTATAAACAAAACTTTCACATTATTTATGAAAGTTCCCGGACAGACAAAATTTATATCTCCTGTACTACAAAATGAGACAGAATTTATATAAATTTGCATAAAATAATGAACTATGAATAATGAATCGTTCTTTCAATCGACACAAATACTGCTAAATCTGATATCGGAGAAAAAGCAACGTGCCATAGAACGTGGCGAATATTATAATATTTTTGAAGTCCTTAACCTGTCAACTGATGAGGTTAGACTGCACTCTTCGTTCATAGCTGATCTGCTCAATCCAAAAGGGAAGCATGGACTCGGTGTGAAGCCTCTGGATTCGTTTTTGAAAATCCTCGGTTTAGATTTTGATGAGGGGACTTTGGGAAACTGCAATGTTAAGCGAGAATTTGTTATTGGCTCGATATCGGCAGATCAAACGTCAGGGGGGAATATTGATATCCTGTTAACCATAGAAGATTATTTGATTATAATAGAAAACAAGATATACGCCGGGGATCAACCGCGACAATTGATAAGATATCATAATTTCGCAAAATCTCGTCCTCATCATGCCCTTGTATATTTAACTCTTGGAGGTGATAAGCCTTCTGACAGTTCTGCAGACGAATTGGTATATGGTAAGGATTACAAATGCATAAGTTACGGAAAGGATATTACAGAATGGATTGAGAAGTGTCTTAGTATGGCGGTTGCCAAACCTTTAATAAGAGAAACACTACAGCAGTATCTATTTATAATCAAAACTCTCACTGATACAATCATGGAAGAAGAGGACAAATCAAAATTGTTTGCCATTATGGACAAATATCCCGATGTAGTTCTGGCAATCAGGAAAGAAGATTGGGGTTATCGAAAATATCTCGTCTCAACTTATGTCACTAAGCCATTTAAGGAATGGTGTAGTCAACGACAGTATGACTGTAACATAGGCTTTGAATTCGAAAACCAAGACAAAGGTGTTTGGTTTGGAATATCGCTGCCCGGATGGAAGAAGCGTGTGGCTGTATGGTTTGAGAATCAAAACTACCAAAAGGCTTACTATGGCATTGGAGAACCGAATACTAATGACCCCGGCTCCATTGTTGCAATAGAAAAGAACGCGTTCGAGAAATATCCATCGTGGTCTGTCGATATCGCAAAAGAGCTTATTACAAATAAGGTCTTCGACTATGTCTGTGAGAAGATGGAGCAGATTATGACAAAGATTCGGATGAACCCCGAGAAATATCAAATGAAATGATTTTTAATGGCACAACTGAAAAAACATATCTGGCTGATTGAAACTCTCCGTCGCCACGGTAAGATTTCATTTAAGGAAATCTCCGATATGTGGGAGTGTAATAAAGACATGAGCGATTATGAGCCTCTCCATCGCGGTACATTCAATCGGTGGAGAAAGGATATACTGATTACGCTTGGAATCGAAATAAAATGCCAGGAGAGCGGAGGGTATTTGTATTATATCGCTAATCCTGATGATATCAATGAAGACAAGTTGAGACATTGGATACTTGATACGTTTTCCGTAGGCAATCTCGTTCAAGGGAATCGTTCTTTGAAAAATCGTATTCTGGTTGATGAGATACCGTCAGGATATTTGTATCTGACTCCAATTATGGAGGCGATGAGAGGGAATAGGGTTCTTGAGATGAGCTATACGTCTTTCAGGACGGGAGAGACGAAGACCGATACCGTAGCGCCGTACTGCGTGAAACTCTTTGAAGGAAGGTGGTATATGTTGGCAAAACCGAAAACGAAAGATAAGCCAAAAATCTATGGCCTTGACCGCATCCAGTCTCTCACAATCCTTAATGATATGTTTAAGCTTCCCGAGGATTTCTCGGCAATAGGGTATTTTGAAACAATGTATGGCATAGTTTCGGATAATCGACCCCCTATGAGAATTATTCTTCGGGCTTATGCACAACATAAGGAATATCTTAAATCCCTGCCCATCCATCATTCTCAACGATTGATAGAAGACCATGGTGATTACGCTGATTTTGAGTTGTGGGTTGTTCCGACCTATGACTTCATTATGCGCCTTTTGCATGACGGTGCGTGGCTTGAAGTAATTTCGCCTGAGAGTGTGCGCAAAACAATGAAGGGCTGGATTTATGATATGTACGAGCATTATGAAGACGTGTAATATCTTCGCAAATGGAATTTAGAGTTATATCAGTAAGTAAAGATAACGGGGCAAGTGTGCTGGATATATATGAGTGGTTTACAGGAGTCACTAACGAATATACTTTAAATCCGGACGGGATTGTAGTTGGTGATGAAGATAGAATGGTAATAATCCGGGCTCAAGATAACTTTTCTAAGGCTATTGAATTGGGTCGTAAATTCTATCAAGCCGGAGTCCTGACCTTAGGCGTGTTTCCCGAACATATTGAGGAACGAGGATGTTTCGATGCTCAGACTGTTAATGACGGAAAAGACATCCTAAGCATTGTTCGCGCTCTTACTTGTCCGCCAATTTACCCTGGTCCCGTTTCTTTTGACATTAACGATATTCATGCCACATTAAAGGATGCCGGAAGATTCTATGCCCGATTTGTATATGGCGCGGATGTTGATAGTCTGGTTTTAAAAGTAACGGACAAATTCAAACAGATAGATTTTACTAAAGTTGAGTCCGTATGCATCAACTTGTATGGTGAATCACTCTCAGACTTCAAAAGCCGTGGCATAGACAAAATAAATAATCTTTTAAACATTACTCCCAAGACGTCTTCGACTCTTTTCGGCATTCACCGACTCCCGGACACGTTTACATGTATTCCTGACGAAATGAAGCGGGAAATGTCGTTTGGCATATCATTCATTTTAGCCGGAAAGGATATTGAAATATAAAGTCGATGATTCCCTTATTATGATAAACACGTTTATAATCTATGTGGAGACCCGACGGGAATTTTGTTGAAGTCCTCTGATTACTGGAGCGGCTACCAGTCCAGCATCGTCCAGAATGGACTCGGCGCCCACCTCGGCTTCGAATGGTAACCCCGGGCACTAAAACATTTATTCTTGTCCATAGCTTAATCTTTTAACCGTTTTATGAGCCAAGCCATGTTTTTGCCGAGGTTGCGCATATTTGCCATACCTTCGTTATCGCTGAGCACATCTCCAATGTCCTTTCCATAAACCATATTCCAGTATGTTGAGCCTACAACAATCATCTCCTTATTGAGCATAAAATGGTTCATGGTATCGACAGTTGTCATTCCTCCGCCACGACGAACAGCTGCAACCGAAGCTCCGACCTTATGCCGGAGAAGTCCGGGATTGGTGGCAACAACAACGCCTCCTCGCTCAAGAAACGCTTTCATTTTGGCCGAAATATCTGCGGAATAGACCGGGGAACCGAGTATGATGCCGTCGGCTTCGACCATTCGGCTGAATATCTCCGCAAAACCGTCTTTGGCAAACACACAGTTGCCGCGATCCTTGCAGGCGAAACATCCACGGCATGGCTGAATCTCATAATCAGCCAACTGTATCAGTTCAGTTTCAATGCTTTCTTTGTTCAGTTCATCAAAAACTTTGCCGACAATGATGGCCGTGTTGCCGTCTTTTCTGGCACTGCCGTTGATACCGATTACCCTCATGGTTTGTAGTTGCGTTTAATCTCGTCGATGGGCCTGCCGCCGATACCGAAATTCTCGTCAGGCAGTTCCTTGATGGTGACAGTGAAGAACTGCTACGGGATATGCGTTATCTCGGAGGCGGTTGCTGTCAGGCGTTCAATCAACTGTTTTTTCTGTTCTGCGGTCAGATTCCCGCTCTCGATTGATATGTATGGCATAGTAAGAATTGTTAGAGTTTATTTTTGCTCCCGAGATTATAAGGACAGATATCTCTACATTTATGACATGATATTTTCCATGTCTTTTGTTCTTTGTCATCGCCAAATGCATGGTTCCAGCAATCAAGCTGCTTTAGTTCTGATTCCGAGAGCGCGTTAATCGGACAGATTTCGACGCATAGATTGCAGTTGTTGCATATGGGAGCAAGAAGTGGATCCGGTTCAAATTCCTGCTCAGATAATACTGCTCCCAACCACACCATACTGCCATACTGAGGTGTTATCAGCAAAGAATGTCTGCCTATAGTTCCTAATCCGGCGGCTTGCGCGGCATGTTTTTGGGATATTATTGAACGGAATCTATTGGTTTTAGAGTCCCAAAGACTTTCATTGGTTGGTATCGGGACGCAGACTATTCCATATTTTTCCATCTCTATACAGAAATCAAGAGCAATTGCATCCATCTTTGGGGTCATAGAATTTCTAACACGAGTGTATGGTATGGCTGATTTGCACCTAAGGGTCCCTATTGGAAACCGACATGCAAAAGATATAACTGATTTGCACGAAGGCATCACATCCGTGGGGTGGAATCCATTTGGAGCATCACTGAATCGGTCAAGAGAGGCCACGCCACATAAATCGGCGCCCAATGCAAACAGGATATTCTTTATCCCTGATTTATCCATCATTATTAAGATTTGTATTTCCGTTTAATTGTCTGACATTTACGTTTAGTCATTTCCTCGGCGAAAGCCTGTTCGCCATGTTCGCGGATGTAGCGTATGCAGGCCGGACGGTCTGATTTGAACAGGAAAGCGAAAATCTTTCCAATGAGATTGGAATATATCTTACACTCGCTCACGTCTTTACGACATTCGGCACAAGAGTGATAACCATTATCTTTAACGCAAGCCCTTATCTTGCACCACGAAGCCTTTTCGTTATTATGGCAGCCGGGACATTTGTCCGACAGATACTTACGGCACGCGCCGCAGTAGAGGCCGCACGCCGCTATGAGTTCTTTGTTTGCTTCGATATCCTTCATGCCAGGAATTTATAATTGAATATGGGCGAATTCATGGTCAATCCAGATAGTGGCTTCCGTCCCGACGAAACGGAGCAGCACATAGTTCGGATCGGCAGGGCCGCCCGGGAAATGGTTTATATACCAATCCTGCCATTTCTCCCTGCGGATATCGTCATCGTCGATAATCTCCACCGTGCCGCGCAGGCAGATGCTTGAACCGTCTTTGTCGTAGCATAACCCGGCTTTGGGATTACGTTTGAAATCAGCGACCTTCACGGAATCTGCGCCGGTTGCCATCCATACGATGCCACATCCTTGTGTGTCGCCTTTCGCCATAGGCACAGGGCGCGGAAAGCCATCACTGTTTACAGAAGCGATGGTTACTGTAGCACATTCCGCAAGCAGGGCCTCGGCTTTGCGTATCAGCTCAGAATCACTGTACTGTTTCCAGCGTTTGAGGTGCGGGAAGAACCGGCGCATCTGTTCCTTCATCTGCTCGACTGTAAGATTCTGACCGGAGTTTTTGTTTATCTCGTCGGTGAACCGGGCGCAGTGGTCTATCATCTGCTCCATAGTCATATCCTGCGTGAACTTGCCATCCTTGTAGCAGTAGACGCAGTAATCTTCGTTTGGAGAGCCATCGGCATTCGTGCCGAGTATTTCGTTTGTGAGCGGCATTCCGCAGCTCTGACAGAATTTCATTTCCATTGCAATCTTTCATTTTTGCCCGGCAGTCCTTACAGGGCAGATTCATAATGCATAAGCGCGGACTACATAACCAATAATCCGACCATAAAGTTACAAATTTATTTTGAGATTTTAACGGTTAAACCCTCTTACCCATTGGATATGGTACGATTTCGACAAACGGGAACCTGTCATAAGCCGGGCATATTCCCATAAACATCGGGACACCGTAGAAATTAACACCGGCTATCTCAACACCGGAGTTGCACAGGTAATTGATATTGGCTCCATATAAGCAGTCATCGTGGTTGCCGCAGATGAAAAATTTTGTGGGGATATGGCAGGTCACAGAACCAGTTCAGGAAATCAATCGCTTCCTGCTCACTCCCGACCATGCAGAAATCACCGGAAGCACCACCACATCAGCCTCAGGCAACTCCCGTAGCCGATGATGGCAGTTATGAGTGTCGGAGAGGTGAAGTATTCTCATTCCAACCCATAATATTCAGCAATCTTTGGCAATAATGCTTTGGGGTTTTGTTTTTTGAAAACGTCTTGATATGTTAAGAGTTCCGGTAAAATTTCTAACTGATTTGCATATATTTTTTCTCCATCGAGTGAATTCAATATCATTTCTGAAGAAATTTGACCTATTGTTTCTTTGTAAAAGGAATTGTAATTCGTAAAAACAGTGGGGAATCCATATACAATACAACCGAAACGCAACTTAGTCTGAGGTGTCACATTCTTCCAGCAATCATCCTCTATGTTTTCCGGACCACGAGATATACCTATGATATGACTAAAACACTGTTTAATTCCAGCTAAGTACAATGAATCGTACGCCACTTTTGGCGATTTCGCTTGAATTGTAAAGCCCACATTCTCCTTGCCGTTTTTTTCCCATACTTTAGGATACACCATTTGCAAAGGATAATCCGGAATTTGAGGTAAAATGTTTTTATAAAATTCCCAATATGCCATTTTAATCTCAGGTACATCATGACTAAGATATTCAGTAAATTTAGATTCCAGGAATAATAGATTCCCTGATTCTGATTTGAGTACAACATCTACGCTTGATGCAGAACCATATACATTATTCCTAACCTCAAACCAACATTGATTATAAATTTCATTATCAATGGTTATCGGGTTTTCATCTACATTATGGAAACATAAAATTGCCATTAACGTAGACGAATGTAATGTTAGGATTCGATTATGCTCTTGTCCCTTCCCGTTAGTAGCTTGCAAGAATAGTTTGTCCCATTTATTTGATTTAATATCAAATGTTTCACGCAATATTTCGCTCTTGGTTTTGTTAATAGGGCCGATTATTTCTCGAGAATATTTGGATTCTCCTTTTGATGTCTGCGTCCATCGTGTCTCAATTCTCGGTGCTATTTTGTGGAGTCGCTTATCTAATTCCACAATTAAATCTTCAATAATCATATTTTAAACTTTTTATACGAAAATAGATATACTCGATTAACAACAACGATGTCGCCCATTTCCTCCCAATCATTTTTGAGGCAGGCAAGCGGACGTACAATGACGGAGTCCCAATTCCAATCAAGCCACGAATCAATGAATTCTTCACTGCTCTGTGCCGAGACCAACGGATCGTTCCTCGTCCTATTGTCGTATCTTCAATCATAGTGCAAATTTAGTGATTTTTAGAGGGTTTACAAAGCAGTTTGTTGTAATTCTCGATGCCGAGAATTGATTTTAGCTCTTGCTCGGCGATGAAGTCGCCTGTATCTCCAGCGTATGTATTCCAGCGGCTGGTAACAGATGCGATTTTATTTTCCGGAGTTACTTCGACAGCTATCAGAGAGTAGCCGTACTTGTCATGTGGAAAGCCAATGCCGGGCATACAAGGAACGTCCCACCAATCGCCATTGCCACAGAAGTAGAATCGATTGCCGTTTGAGGTACACTCCTTGAATGATGCTTCCGAAATTACGATACACCATGATACCATTTCAAAATATGAATGAGCATCCTCAAAGTTTTTGATTTCATCAACACAATAGTCAAAGTCGATTTCTCCTTCTTCTATGGGAGTGACCGGCGACATTCCGATTATCTGACATACCGTATCAGGATCCGCTTCGTTGAATACGTTATCGAAGAAGTCATAGCCCGGTGTTTGGTCAAGGACTTTCAGGATCAAACGTACTTTGCTGACATCATCGGGATTGTTTATGTCAATCAATCCTTTCATGTTCCACAAAAATATCCCTACAGCAAACTTGGCAAGACGCGAGTCAAGTTCCGGAAACAATTCAACGTAATGGTCGACTTGGTCGCCAGCGCAAAACTCATCCAGCCACCACTTCATGTGTTTTCGATATTTCTCCTGCATGTTGTATCTATCGTGTGGATTTAACCTATCTTCGCTCTCCACAGATATATGTGGTTGAGCAGTGTTTGATAGTCACGGTGTTGGATGTATATACGCCGGTATGAATAGGATTCAACCGGTCTATAAAATACGCCTCCTCAAGAGACAATGCGGTATAGAGTTTTGTAATACTCATGTCAGTAGCTCTCCAAAAGTTGATTGTCGAGATTTGCCATGTTTAGATATCGGGAGAGTCCCTGAAAAGACATTCCGTTGAAATTGGAATCAATAGAATCTTTGTGGGGATTTTCAATAAGACAAGCGAGTAAGCGATAGATTTGCCTGCCCTCAAGCATGTCATCCATCGTAACCTCACCGGATTCTATCCAGCGCATCAGCCCTTCGCCAAACCCCTGTGTCTGCTCTAATGTCAATTTCCTCATAATCGTGTTCGCTATTTTGTATACTCTATAAATACGATGAAGCAATTTATCCAAATGTTAACATAAGTGAAATTTACCTCATTTTGCGATTCTGAATCACATTTAGACTGTCGCAATATCCAAACACGCAAATGATTGCGCATTTACAATATTTAACATTCAAATATGGTGACTCTGCGAACAACCGGTTGAGTTCACCACATTTTTACCGCCTGAGTATGGTAAATCCGCTGACCCTAAATCCGCTGACCCCGCCGACCTGGCTGTCGCAGGCGTGCAGGGAAATAAAAAAAGAGAGTTACATCTCTGTAACTCTCTGATTTTTGTGGTGTCACCAGCACCATTTTTAATGAATTGTAATGAATCGTGGTGAATAGCGTTAAATGCTATTATGCTATATATCAACGGAATTAAACTGAACTGAATTTGTTTTCAGGTGTTAATATTCAAGAATTATAGGTAACTTTATAGGTAACTTTATAGGTAACTTTTCAAAAGTTCCCTATCTTTGCAGTCGGGAATCGAACTGGTGAAGATTCCGACCAACTGACAAAAAAGTTACCTATCGGCCGGGAATCGAACTTTTGAGAATCTCGACCAATAGACAAAAAGTTACCTATTGAATTATCTATAAAGTTAAACGTATTATGGCAAAGACTCTCTCCAGATTCTATCTGCTCAAAAAAGACGAGAACAAGGATAAGGCAACCCTTTTTGTAAGGGTGCAAGACCCCATACGCAAAATTGATGTCCAGTTTACCACTCGGCTCCGTGTGTCGGTGGCGGAGTGGAAGGTGGCGGTGTCGAGCGAGGACGCATTGGCACGGCATCGCAAGGAGTATCCGAAACTGCATGACAAGCTCGGTCGCATAGAGGTTATGCTCAAACGTGAGATGGAGGCACCGGAATTTGACCGCGAAAAAGTCAAGCATGAGATAATGGCTATCGCAGACCCTGAGAAATCCGAGATTGTGCGCCGCCAGCAGGAGGCCGAAACCATTGCAAGGGAACGAGAGGAACAGCAGCAACGGGAAGAAGCGGAAAAAGCCCGAATTGCCGCTGAAACTGAACGCGCGAATATCTGGAATTTTCTTGACCGTTTTGTCGAGGAGATAAAATCCGGCAAACGGCTGAACGGCAACAACCGCTATACCGCCGGAAGCTGCAAGGCATGGAGCAGTTTCCGAAAACTATATAACGGATTTGACCCTCGCCACAGGTTGACTTGGGCGGATGTTGACCGCTCGTTGGTAACGAAGTTCCTTGACCATCTTCAGAAACTCGACTATATGGGCAGTTCTGTCAACAAGTATCTCGTATCATTCCGCGCTATGGTGGGCTACGCATACGAGGATGGACTACATAACAACGACCGTGCGCTGAGCTGTTTCTCCAAACGTAAGGTTGAGGAAAGCGACAAGGCTGTCGAAATCTATCTTACCGAAACCGAGTTGCAGGCATTGGCTGAAATGGAGCTGACAGGGCTTAAAGACCAAGTGCGTGATATTTTCCTCGTTGGTTGCTATACTTGTCAGCGCGTCAGCGACTACAATAATATTCAGCCGGAGGACTTTACGACAACCGCGAAAGGCACACCGATTATCCGCCTTGTCCAACAAAAGACCCGCAACGAAGTCAAGATCCCAATAATGAATCCCAACCTCGAAGCTATCTGTAAAAAATACGAGTATAATCTTCCTTCGGTGGTTGATCAGATTCTGAACCGGTACATAAAGGAGATACTGAAAGACCTCTCTGATAAGGTGCCGACGCTTGCGGTCAAGGTTCCGACAAAGCTCACGATGAAACAGAAAGAAAAGGAGAAAGCCGGAGAACTGACGGTGGAGCGCAACGACAAAGGGGAAGTGATGATGCCCCGCTATGATTGCGTTACTACCCATACTGCCCGGCGCAGTGGCATTACCAATATGTACCTCTCCCACAAATTCACCATCGTACAGATGATGCACGTCAGCGGCCATAAGACGCAAAAGACTTTTATGGACTACATCAAACTCTCATCAGATGAAATCGCCGATGAGATAGACGCAATCGTCAACGGTGCAAAAGAAGAAGTGTTCTAAAGGACTCGATGTCTGACTTATGTTCCGACTTATGCGTTGCGCATAAGACAGTTCCCCGATGTAGGGGATTAAGATATTTTTCTTTTGCTCAGTCGTATATTAGGTTTGGTTTATCGGGCATATATAAAGCCCGAACCAAACCAATCAGATTTCTGACATCCATCACGGTGCCAAATGTGCATAAAAGTGTGCGATTTGGCTGTGTGACGTAAGTGAATATCGTTGTTGTATCCTTGAATAATGAACCCGATTGTATCGGGACTACTTACATCGTATAGCCAAATATGACATAAAAATATTGGATTTGGCTGCGCGATGTAAGAATCTTTTTGTATCTTTGCAGTCTAAATTATATCTTATATGCTGATAGGAAGAGAGAAAGAAATACAAGAGCTACGACAGGCCTACGATTCAGACGAGTCTAAGTTTGTCGCTGTATTTGGCCGCCGTAGAATTGGTAAGACCTATCTGGTCAGGGAGGTCTTTCAAGACAACTTTGCATTTACTTATTCCGGAATGGCGCAAGCTTCTACAAAGGAGCAGTTGCAACGGTTCTATTTAACTCTAAAAAGTCATGGATTCAAGGGCGGTTCATACCCGAATAACTGGATTGAGGCATTCTATATGTTGGAGCAGTATCTTGAAAGATTACCAGGAGGGAAAAAGGTAGTGTTTTTGGATGAATTGCCGTGGATGGATGGTCCAAAATCAAGCTTTATGCCTGCTTTTGAGAACTTTTGGAATGCTTGGGCTTCAGCGCGGAAAGATATTCTCCTTATAGTATGTGGTTCAGCAACTTCATGGATGGTGAAGAAGATACTCAAAAACAGAGGAGGTCTGCATAATCGTCTGAATAATCAGATACATCTTCAACCGTTTAATCTGCATGAATGTGAATTATATGCAAAGAGTATCAATTTGCCTTTGGAACGGCAAGAGATAATGGAGGCATATATGGTGTTTGGTGGTATTCCTTTCTACTGGTCTCTTCTAAACAAGTCGCTCAGCCTTCCACAGAACATTGACACATTGCTGTTTGGCAGAACGCCAAAATTGGGAAATGAGTTTAAGGAATTATATTCATCGCTTTTTAAGCAGCCGGAGCCGTATCTGGATATAATAACAGCCTTGGCCAAAAAGAAGATTGGAATGACACGTGAAGAAATAATTGCTAATTCCAATCTCGCCACAAACGGTCAACTTACTAAATATCTGGAAGATTTGGAAAATTGCGGATTTATCCGACGTTACCAGGCTATTGGCTCTAAGACAAAGAATGCACTCTATCAGCTTATTGATAATTTCACGCTCTTCTATTTCAAATTTATGGAAGGCAAGAAGAATACGGATGCTAATTACTGGTCTAAAATACAGATGGCATCTATCTTTAACGCATGGAGTGGTATCGCGTTTGAGAGGGTATGCCTCTTACATTCAGAGCAGATAAAGAAGGCTCTTGGAATAAGCGGAGTTATCACTAACGAATACTCATGGCGCACAGCTGCCACTGATGAACATTCCGGTGCACAGATCGACTTGTTGATTGACCGCAGTGATAAGGCAATAAACCTTTGTGAAATAAAATATTCCGACGGGCCATATACGATTGACAAGAAATATATGGAGAATCTGCGCAACAAGGTGGCTTTGTTCCGTCAGTTGACAAAGACACGTAAAGGAATTGCTCTGACAATGATAACAAGTTTCGGCCTTGTGAAGAACTCCTATTCGATGAATAATATCCATTCGCAAATCACAGCCGATGACTTGTTTATGGACGCATAAATTTAGAGAATTAATACTTCCAATGAGTTATCAATAAACAGCAACAGATATGTACCTTTCAAATATAAAACTTTGGAACTTCAGAAAATTCGGAACTTTGGGTGACATAGACTTGCAACACCCAAGCCTCGATTTGTCGTTTACAAAAGGACTGAATGTGTTGATTGGTGAAAATGACTCGGGAAAGAGTGCGATACTTGAAGCCATCAAAATGGTTCTGAGGACTCATGCCTATGAGAGGTTGATGTGGGTGAAAGAGGATTTCTATGAGGGAACGAACGAATTAAGGATAGAACTTCTGATAGACGGTTTGTCGAATAGCGAAGCGGCACACTTTACAGAATGGCTTGGATGGGCAAATGGCAATCCCCCAAGGCCCATTCTGCGACTGATATGTACCGCTCGACTGATAGATGATAAGCCGATACCTCATGAAATCAGAGCAGGAATGGATGAATCTGGAACAGCAATAGATAGCCAAGCGAGAGAATACTTAAAAGTCACATTTCTGAGACCGTTACGCGACGCTGAGAATGAACTGACTGCTAAGAAATATAGTAGGCTTTCCTAGATATTAGAGGGACACCATCTATTTAAGACAGGTGCTGATGGGAAGGAATTGTTTGAAGGCTATGTGGCTACGGCAAACCAGCAGATAAAAGAATGGTTTGAGAATGATACGGCTGTGGATGGGCAATTAAGCAACAAGCAACAAATCAAAGGTGTTATAGATGGATTCCTTGGCAGTTTTATCCAAAAAGATACTGCATCCTCTTTCTCAATATCGGGATCTCATATAAAAGAAATACTGGAAAAATTATCGCTTAATGTTGACGGGACAACAGGTCCTGGACTTGGGACGATGAACCGCCTGTATATGGCGGCAGAACTGTTGCACCTCCAGAAGCCGGTATGGAACGGAATAAAACTCTGTCTGGTTGAGGAAGAAGAGGCACATCTGCACCCTCAAGCGCAGATGAAGGTGCTGGAAACGATACAGAATCAAAAGGGGACTCAGTTTATCATAACGACACATAGTCCGAATCTTGCATCGAAAGTAAAGTTATCGGAAGATGACCTTAATCAAGTTGTGATATGCAAGGGCGGAAAGGTTTTTCCTATGGGACCAACATATACCCAGCTTGACAAAGATGACTATGAGTTTTTAGATCATTTCCTTGATGTGACCAAAGCAAACTTGTTTTTTGCAAAAGGTATTATCCTTGTTGAGGGCTGGGCAGAGGAAATCATACTACCGGCAATAGCAGAAAGAATGGGAAAAGATCTTACAGCTAATGAAGTGAGTATAATCAACGTGGGGTCAACAGCCTATATGCGTTATGCCAAGATATTTATGAGACATAATCTGGAGAGCATGGGCTGTAAGGTGGCAATCGTCACGGATTTGGATGTAAGGCCTAATGATAATGACGGACAGTTTGATGCGGACAAGGAAGCGCAGAAAAGGACAAAAATAACAGAACAGGTGGATACGACCAACTATCCAGACGTTAGTTGGCATATAGCAGAACACTGGACGCTAGAATGGTGCCTGAATGAATCGGGAAAGTTTGGAGACGTGTTCAAGGAGGCTGTGAGCAATGTGCATACAAGGACAGATGCTTTCAAAAAAGAGAATGGTCAATTCAATACGGAAGATTTTAGGGATGCCCTGATCGACAAGCTCAGAAAGTACAAAATAAATGAAGAAGGCAAACATGAGAGCGTTACACAACTTGACAAAGTGGCAGTAGCGTATCAATTTGCGAAGCTTGTGAAAACGGCGATAATAGATTATGAGCACTTCGATGGTGATTCGGCGAAGTATTTGATAGATGCTATTAACCATGTATGTAGTTAACATATGGAAATAAATCCAGAAAACATAGCAAAAGCGGAGCAATTATTGCTGCCCTATGGATGTCATTTCGATGAGGAGAGAATCCATTTTATCAACAGAATGGAGAGTGGAGACTTGCTGGCTGTGCCAGGAAGCGGAAAGACCACAGTACTAAGGGCAAAGCTCTACTGCATGGCAAAGGAACTGCCAATGAAAGATGGCAGGGGCATACTCGCATTATCGCATACAAACGTGGCTGTGGACGAGTTGAAAAAGATGCTGCAAAACTATTGCCCGCAACTGTTTGAATATCCAAACTTTGTAGGAACTATACAGGAATTTGTAGATACGTTCTTAGCTTTGCCATACTATGCGCAGAAATATGGGCATAGGGAGGATATAATAGATGCAGATCAGTATGAACGAGTATGTACCAACATAATGAACAGGCGTGGCCGGATTACGAACTATTTGTCTGGTAAGTTAAAATACGGAAAGGACTATAAAAGTATTAGGCTAGGCTATTCTGATGATGGACGCAGAATATTGAAGTTTGGGATTGAAGGGAAAGAGGTTGAGATAGAAGCTGAACCCAAGTGGGTGAGAAATGGAAATGCAGAAGAAAAGATAGCTGAACTTAAGGACTTTCTTTTTAAGTTGAAAGAGAAGATATTGGATTTGGGTGTGCTACACTACGATGATTGCTACTATTTGGCCGAAACGAATATTCTGGAGCATTCCGATATTATTGAAATATTGAGGGAACGGTTTGCCTATGTGTTTGTGGATGAAGCCCAAGATATGAAAGGGTATCAATTAAAGATTATTGATGAATGTTTTAACTGTGACTCGGTGGTTTTGCAAAGGATAGGAGATCCCAATCAAGCCATCTTTGACGGATTTTCTATGGTCAATACCTGGGAAAATAGGAACCCCTCCTTCATCAACAATTCGCTCCGATTGACACAAGAGGTGGCTTCGGTTGTTGATCATCTAGTAATGGACAGGGGTAACGACGGTCAAGGAGGAGCACGGTTTGTGGTGAACGGAATGAGGCCACAAGAACCGGTTATACCGCGTTATCTATTACTATATACCCAAGACACCATAGGCGGGTTAAAAGAGAAATTTAAGAATCTGATACGGTCATATCATCTTGAATCGATAGTTGAGGCGAGAAAATATGGATTCCACATAGTGGGATGGAATTCTGAAGCAACAGGTAAAGTAGATCATAGGCGATTAGAAGATATTTTCCCTGAGTATCACCGGAGTCTGAGCAAGCCCCATGTCAATCCCGCGACATTGAGTGAACACATTCAACTAGAGAGACATGTCGGTAACTTCAAAGAGTCGAGAAAGACTGTACTGGAGGTGTTTGTAAAGGTTGCAAGAATGGCGGGACAGAGACCCGCTGACGGACGGATGTTTACAGTGCCAAAGTTGTTAACCCTGGTGAAAGAAAATACTCAAGCGAAACAACAGTTCAAAGAAGAATTGCTTGAATGTACCAAGAAACTGAGTGAAGGTGCATGGAGCAATGCCTATACTATCATTAGGGCAACCACCACCAAATGGTTAAATGATTTCTTCCTACAGCGGCCAAATGATACGGTGAAAGCATACTATGAAGATGCCTTCGTCCCTTTGATTCCAGATGTAGAGGAATACGATGCTGACGAGATAGCTATAAACATAGGAACCGTGCATTCGGTAAAAGGTATGACACACTGTGCAACGATGTATGTGGAGACTTCATACAAAAATAAGTATGAGTCGCAACACATGATTGAAGATAAGACAACTGGACGGGGAAGAAATAAGGTAAGGACAGTGACCAGCCCGTTTTTGATGCATGATTTGCCGCCCAATAACAGTTACGCTGCCATGGCCAAGCGGATGCTATATGTTGGTTTTTCTAGACCAACACATCTTTTATGCTATGCATCAGAAAAACGACTCTGGAAAGACGACGTACTGCAAATGATGGAAGATGCAGGATGGAAGATAGAGATTGTGTAAATAAAGATTTTATTGCCTAAATTTGGGGTCAAGGTGTATGTCGCCAATGACAGGAACGATGTGAATAAGGAACCTTTGGTTTCGAGAATCGTCTCTATCGCTTAAGCGAGAAGCTCGCGGAACACCTCCCTCTCCACTACCTGCAATAACAAGTTCGCACTTTTCCATATTAGTAAAATCTATACAAGCATTATCTCGCCAAAACTCATGGAGTTTAAGAGCGCGTTGGTAGCTGAGAACATCATTGTTGAAGTAATCGTCAACATGATAGCCGTCAGCCGAAGCCTGACCTTCGATAACGACAAGATACTTAATGTCAGTTCGCAGAGAATCATTCTGCTGCAAATTAAGTATGGTGCGTTTGATTTCCTCTCCAGCATCACGAATTTGTTGACGAATGGCATTAGCCTCGGTCAGATTATATTCGGGAGATTTAGGGTCGTCTTGAAGCAAGTTATCGAGAGAAAACTTACCTTTCTGATAGTTAACCTGAATTTTGAAGATATGTTTGAGATAATCCGGATTGAACTCAAAATATTCGGGGTCAATATTATCTACAGCCTTGTAGATAGACATGATTTCCTCATACTTATCTTTGAACTCCTCCAGTTCGCGCTGCTTGATCTTGAAGCGGCTATAAGATACCGCAAAAAGCACAAGCATGATAGCGAACAATGTGGTCATAATATCCACATAGCTCGGCCAAAAAGCACTTTTATTATTGCGACTATCCATAGGTAAAGTTATTTACGACCGCCGAAGATACCGCCGAGGAAGCCACCGCCACCCGATGTAGTCGTGGTTTCCGGTTTCTTCTTGGCATCTTCAATAGCCTTGTCAAGAAGTTTACGTATAGATTAGACTTCGCGACGAGTGGTTTCGATGGTTTTATCTACTTCTTCACGAGAACTTTTAGTGTTGATTGAGGTAAGCAATTCCTCAATCTTTTTCAGCTTGCTAAGCTGAGAGAACTCTTGCTGAATCTGGTCGAGAGAGAACTTCTCCTCGATAGCAGCCACGATTTCGCGGCGACGTTCAAGCATTTCTTTTTCGAGACCATCGAGAATGTTTTGGAACTTTTCTGCATAGGAAGCGAAACTTTCCTCGTAGGTACGACCGAGTTTCACGATAGCTTCAGACTGCATCTTAAAGATATTCTCAAGATGTCCGTCGGAAACCTCCATAGCCTCGACAGCGACTTTCTGCTTTTTCTTAATAGCATTAATCGCCTGTTTGAGGGCTTCAATTTCGGTGTTACCAAGAAGGTCTGTTTTTTCAATACTGCGACCAAGAGCATTAATGCTTTTCTCAAAGTCAGTAATGCGCGAGAGTATCTGATTGAGCTTATTGGCAACATTAAGAGGAACTTCGAGAGATTCGTTATAACGGCGTTGCGTGTTGACGAGTTCAACGGTAACGTCTTTAATAGCGTTGCGAGTAACTTCAAAACGGTTAAGAGCCGTTGTAACGAGGTCAAAGTTCTGCGAAGCACGAACAAAGGCATCGAGAGATTCAACGACACCGCGAGAGCGGAGGGTTTTGAGAAGTTGAGCTTGCAGGTCAACATTCTCATTGATTTTATCCATATTCTCGCCCATGACGCGCACAGCTTCGGAAACGATGGTTACATTCTGCTCGAAAGCAGAACCGAAGCGTTGAGTGCAAGAGTCAAAAGTCGCCTGAAAGCGGTCGATAACATTATTGAACGACGGCTCAAAGAGGTTGATAGTGTGATGTAGTTTATTCAGAGCGGCAACCATACTGACACCGAGGGTCGGCATAAGTTCATTCTGAATAAACTCGTAGAATTCGTTCTTGTCTTCACGAACAACTCTTTGAGTCTCTGCGGCAAGATGATGAGTTATCGTAGTAAGGAGCAAGCCGATGAAACTTGTTGACATAGAAACGAGGACACCGGAAATAAGATTACCGATAGTTTCGTCGGTGATACCCTCACCATTAGGGGATGAACCCAGACCAATGGTGAAGAATAACAGACCAAGGAACACGCCAATGAAAGTGCCCATAAGGCCCACATAGGTAGGGAATGCAATTCGAGAAGTTGCATTATCATACAAGACATTGATTTTTCGGTCAGTCTTATTCTGAATGACAGAAAAATCCGTGGTGCCGTGGTTCTTCTTGGTGTACTCATTCAACTCATTGATAAGAGTGTGCAGACTGGAGCCTTCTTCCGCAACATAGGGATTAAGCTGAGAGTCTTCCGCTTCACCATACACTTCATACTCGCGCTTCTTGACGAAGAAATTGCGTACTGTCTCTAACTTCTTTCGGTTTCCGAAGAAGTAATAGAGCTGAACGCCAAACGCGATTATAAAAGTCGCGATAGATATAATCAGCGACGCGATAGAGATGCCGGACTGAAACATATTAAATCTTAGTGAGTTTTAACACATTATCAATAATAGGCAAGAAGAATACTGAATCGTGATAAATTTCGCTGTCATTGAGTTTCTGAATGACCTGGGTCTTGAAGTTCTTCTCCAGAGAATCCTGAGTGCCGGAAGAAATAAGGTTGATAATTTCGGTTGAGTCAACCTGCTTATCAAGTTCACCCTTGGAGATAAGGATGCGGAGGAGATCAGCGTAGAGTTTATTGAACGATGCAAAGGTATTGAGAAGGTCGCGACTAACCGCAGGGAAGTCGGCTTTAAGCTGCTCGACATTCTCATAGACCTTGTCAGAGACGCCTTGGAAGTTAAACTCATCAGGCACATCGACGTCGGAGTTGCGATAAAGGCCACCATAGCAGGTACATTCTTTTCGACTATCGGGAAGAATAACCTGAATGTCCTTAATGTCGCCATAAACATTCTTGAAGATTGTGGCAACAAGTTCCTTGATGGTTGCCTTATCGGAAGAAAGCAGCCCGTCGATGTAACGGCTACCGTTTCCGCAGAAAAGGACGGAACGTGGACAAGCGAGGTCCTTAGCCTTATACATCTTCGCCATAAAGTAAACGATTGAGGCGAAGTGATAAAGGAACAGCGGTTTATAGGCTTCTTTCAGCTTCTTGGTGATTTCGCAACGGGCATCGTTGCTAATCCAGAAGTTGATGATATCCTTAGTGGAAACCTCCCTGTCAGAGCGCATCTTTATGTTGAGCTGCTCAAGTTCATCGCTATGGTCTCCGAGATGGACGGTCTCGACAAAACGCTCATAGATACCGTTGATGCGGTCGTTGTCGAATCCGCTGAAACCATTACCCCAAAGGACATCGCAACCGAAGTGAACGGAGTTTGCAATTTGGGGTTTGCCGTCAGCAAAATAAATGAAGTCGCTTGAACCACCACCTATATCGACGATAGATACAGCATCAACACTGTTGAAAGAGTTCTTTTTGCTGAAATAGTAGTACGGAGCCTCCGATTCAGAGACGCAGTCGATTTGCGAAGATCCTATATTAAGAAGGGTCTTCGCTTCCTCTTGCCAAATGGTGGTATAGATGTCCTTGATAGCACCCTTGAAGCTGAGAGGACGAAACCATATAAGTTTGGTGTTAGCCAGCAGACCGTTTTTTTGGAGGACGTCTGTCTTGATGATAAGGAGCAGTTCACGGATAAAGAGACGCAGTTCTTTTTCGTGGCTGTCCTCCCATTTAATATCGGTGAGAATACACTGGTTGCCAAGCCCCATAGATTTCTCGTAGAAGAAAGCGATGTTGCAATTGTCAAACAGCGAGGGCTTGCTTCTGTCACCTTTCTTCACACAGAGAGCGGTGCGGATTGGAAAGCGATATATCGAATCATCTATGAGAGCTGGAACGAACTCGGTATTGAAGTTCTTGCGACACTTCGGAGCAATGGCGTTTTCAATGACCGAGACAAGCGAGTGTTGAGACGAACGCTTGAAATCATGGAGAAACGCTACCATCGGCTCGCTCATGTTCAGCTGTTCAGGCTCGTTATCGCGACCCAACTTGCAGCACGAGATATAGGTGTTTGTGGTGCCAAGGTCAACGGCATAAGTGTAGGAGTCCTGGGTACGCTGAGCGCGTTTCCAATTCGGGAGCAGCACACCCTCGCAGGTTCCACTGTCGAGGGTAAAGCGCAAGCTGATTGCATCGAATTGGGTATTAAATATTTCGTAGAACTTTGAACCGGCATCAACCTCTCTTTCATTATTTTGCTCGGAGCGAACAACGGCAGGTCGAACGCCGAACTTGGCGTGAGTATTATCCCTGTCGATTGTTTCAATCTCCTCGAAGCGGCTATCGTCGTTCTTGAAGAAGAACGACATCTCCATATTGTTGATGGAAACCGGGCGATATTCGGCAGTTGCATCATTGATAACTGCCATTACTTTGAAGTAATTGTTTTCGTTTCTGTTCGGAGAGAGGATGTTCGGGAACACAGCAAGGTTGAAGCAGATGTTTTCACGTTGCAGGTTCACAATACGACCACGAGAGCCGAAGTTGTCGGAATCCACATAGTAGTCCTTTGTGTATTCCTGACCCTTATATCTAAGGGTGACGATAACTTTGGCGTTGGTTACTTTGCAGACACATTGGAAATCTCCCTCAATAAGAGACAAGGCTTCATGGCTGATAGGCAACATGAAGTCATAATCTCTATTATCATCTGCCCCTGCGTATGTCATAGGCTGATAACAGTCCTTAGACAGACGGAACGGCAGTTTGATAAGAGTATCATTGAAGAAATTTACAGTGCTAAGACCGGAATCCTTGCCAACGGGAAGTCCATTTACGAGAAGTTCATTAGAGTTTTCTGAAATGATAGGTTTGAACTGCGGTTGCCAGTTTTTGTTGATTTCCGGGTCTGTAATCTGAATTTGCTTTATGTAGTCGCGGAGTTCTTTCATCTCATCGCCAAGAGGGGAATTATCAACGAGATGGAACATATAGTTTTTGAAATCCTTGTCGCGTGCACCAAACAAACGAATATCACGGAAGTAAGAACCACCGGACTTACGAACCAACGAAGGCATCTGTTGATAGCGTTTCCCCATGAAGGAAGTAGTGCCGTTTCCACGGTGATCTACCTTCTTATCGAGGTCGGGAGGTGTTACGAAGCCGGTAAAAGGCGAAGATGTGGCGAGAAGATAGTCGCGTCCACCATCGACGAGCACCACAAAGAACAGGCGGTTGTCGGATGCTTTGAGGTCAGAGGCAAAGTAATTCTCTACGGCACTACCGAGAATAGGAACTTGATTTTTCAAGTTCTTAAGGTCGGTGGCAAGCTCCCACTCACGGATAACGATTTTACGGGTATCATCCCAACGTCCTTCGTGGAATGTCAGGTTATACAGAAGCTCGAAAACGTCGAGAGTGTCAGACACGAGACGGTTATAAGCGTCTCCGGCGTTTTTCTTAGAGTTCTTGACTTCTTCGAGGGCACGGCGAAAAGCCTCCTTGACAACGAAGAAACGAGCAAAAGGAGTCGGGAGAGCATTTAACGCGCTACTATTGTTAGTGCGTTGCTCTGAGATTTTAGCGAGGTCTCCGGCTGTGATAGGGCCTTTTTCAGCCGTCCACTCCTGACCTTTGAGACCGCGCTCGATTATATTGAGGTCAACACTACTCATAGCGTTACATTATTCTAGAGGTATATTTATCAATAGCTTGGTAAGCATAATCAAGGAAGCGACGGAACTTGATTGTGTGAGTATCGTCTTTATCCTTATTGCTTGCGCGTATCATATCCAACAGGTAATAGGACTCGTCTTTAGCGTCAAGCGAGAAGTCCTGAATCCAGTTGGAGAGTTTAGCTGAACGATTGTCAGGGTCAGCGATGGTGAGCGGAGCGAACCCGCGCTTGTTCTCGGCAAGTTCCTGATACCACTGCGAGAAGCGGGCAAGGAAATTGCGGAGGCTGACAAAAGATTTATCAGCATAGAAGTCTGCATCAAAGCCACGGTTCTTCGACAGGGGGAATTGGCTCTCGTTAGGCAAGAAATAAACCAAACGAGAAAGCAACATCATATCGGCGACTGCCTTAACAACATCATTGTAGGCATCACCGAGAGAAGAAACCGAAAGAGATTCGACATCTTCCTTGATGGCGCGAGATAGAGCCTGAGTTTTGTCTGGTTTATCAGTCTTTGAGAGGAAGTCAAAGAGAGCGGTAGCGGCGACAAGTTCAACGAAATGTGCCTTATCTTCCTGTTTCTTCTCGTCGTTGGCGTATGTGGTTTTCATCCCCTGTTCGCCGACGTAATAGAGATAGTCTGACAGAACACTCTGCTCGTAGTATGCGAGAGCTGATTTAGTTTTGGTAAGGAAGTTTGCTGAATCAATGTCGCTATCTGTTGTCGAGGGGTCTTCAAGCGAGAAGTACGGTAGAACCGAGACCGCACCCATAATAGCGTCTTTGACATTAGGATGGTCGGTAGAGTTGCGTACTTTCTTTTCAAGGAGCGGATAGCCTGAGGCACCAGTACCTCCGAAAATCGAGCTAATGATAAAGATGCGGTCGCCTTTCTGACAAGCGTTACAGAACGCTTGGAACCAATCTGCACCCTTTATCATCTCACCGAGGACAACCGTGCCGACATTAGGACTACCTTTGAAGCCGACAGACAGGTCATTGTCAAGATTGGCTTGCGAGAACATAGTCTGTACGAGATACTTGTTCACGTCCTCGGAATTGAGATTGCCAACATTGAGATACTGACCAAAAGAGCGTTTTTCAGCGATAGGCTCGGATATGTCGTTTTGCTGACCATTCAGTTTCGCTAGGTCAGCAATATCGGAGCCGAAGAATCCGCGTATCGGATTAAGGCGTTTACCGTCGCTGAGAATCACATTATTGTAAACAGTTTCATATTCGCCAATAAGGGTTTGTAAATTGCGTTTTTCTTCCAAGTCCATGTGTGGGTCGATAAGGACAGGGACAATCGAGTAACCCTTAGCGTCCATACCTGCTGCGAGCAACATAGTAATGGACTTCATAACTCGGAGGCCGGTGCCACCGATACAGAATACAAATACCCTTTTCATAATCAGAATTTGAGGAATTTATAAGCGTTGGTACGGCCTACATTGCACCAAACCAATGAGGTTAAAAAATAAAGAATCAAGCAATAAAGGGCGTTATTCAGAGCGCACAGCCAATAGAGGGACGTGAGACCTGTTCGAATGTTTGTCTTGATGCCAACATATTCAATGAAGGCAGTACCAACAAGCGAGAGAATAAAGGCGATAGCCGTCCAAATGCCCCAATGTTTAATCTTGTAATGACGACCCGGCATCTCGTTATACCCGGTATAGTAATAAATCGCGAAACCTATGCCGAGGACAGCGGTTAAAATGAGCAGAACAGGCGAAAGCCCATCGAGCTGTCGCCATACCTGCTCCGCCTGAGCCTTCAACTGGTCGTTTCCGGCAAATCCTTGTAAGAACTTGCCACGTGACGGTAGAAGGAAGAATATTTTAATGATACCCATGATGAGTTTATTTTATTTTCATTGGTAGGAAGAAACAAGGATGCGAACCGGATTCTCGTCGAAAGTATTGAGACGAGCGTTGAAGCAACCCTCAATAAACTTATTGAAAGAGAATGAGCCTGACAGGTCATTCTCTTGGTCGGCATTGATGATTGTGTTAAAGTTCATCAAGTAACGACCATCAAAAGGCTTATTGGTGAACGTCCACTCGATTACCTCGTCATCGAGGGCGACGTTATAGAGTTTCACGAGATAGTCAGCGTAAGATACACGTTTGAAGTCGCCTTTATAGGCATGGTTATCGACGAGGTGATCATCGTCGGTGAGAAGTTCAACATCGACAGACGAGCCATAGACCGCTTTTGCATTGAAGCAGTCTTTGAGGACATCGGCATCAACGGCACCCCAGGGATAGCCGGTCATATCGACGCGAACGATGAAAGAACAAGTATCAGAAACCCCTTGGTCAAAAACCGTAATGAGGTTTTTGGGATGTTCAGCACTGAGCAGACCGTTCTTGACATTTTCAATGGAGTAAGAAGGCGTATGGTAATTCATAGCCATATCGCCCGACTCAACATAGGAGTTGGTTGCCTCGCACCAACGAGCAATATTATTCCTCATGGCAGCCACATTTTCAGAACGGCCAATGATAATGAAATAATAAGGTGAGTTGGCTTCGGCAACCGAGCCGTTAGGATTAAGGAATTCCGAATTAGCGCAAACGAAAGAGAGCGAAACATTCGAGTGTACGCCAATGACGTTTCTGATCTGCTCCTGATATTGGAGAAGTTCAGGTGCGGCAGTCTTACCCATAGGGCTATATTTCATATCAGAAACAAGAATAGCGACTTCGTTCTTGGCGGTGTCGATATTCTCGATGATATTGTTAAGCATCGCAGGTACGTGTGTTGATGAGTTAGAAACGAAAGCCCCTGCATTCATGCTATTGCGGAAATTACCGAGAGTAACGGGGGCGTCAATATCGCCGCCGTTCGACATAGTGTAAACATTGCCGTCTGTAATAGGTGCAAGACCGGAGAAAACAGACCATACTGTTTTCTTGAAATTGTTAGCTTGATTGGCCCGAAAGAAACCATTCATGCTGCCAGAAGTCTCAACATAAAGTTTTGCAGACTCAGGTAGTTTTGGAGAAAATAATTCAACAATCGTGTCAAGCGGTGCTCCATCGGTATCGAAATGAGGGTCAGCTATTGAGTTAACATCTCGCCCGCACGATGATAATGCTATTGCCCAAGTTATACCTGCAATAACAAGAATATGACGTATGATTGGAATATTCATAGAGGGTTCTCCATGTATTTGTATTGTCCATGACCCTCTATGGACTTGTTAAACAAAAAAAGCTCTAAGTTTGCAGCAGCAAAATAAGAGAGTGGAAAATTTATCTTAAAAAGGCCAAGAGAGGCGGATAAATTTTGACCGAGATCTTATGGAA
>CABQXY010000021.1:0-49535 GCA_902468245.1 uncultured Porphyromonadaceae bacterium
CAAGCGCGGGCAGGGACAGCTCGGCAAGCGCGCCGCAGCCGTTGGCTATGGTGCCTCCCGAGATTGTGGCAAGCGCGGGCAGGGACAGCTCCGTGAGGGCATTGGCGTTGTTGACCACGTCACCACCCGAGACCGTGGCCAGCGCGGGCAGGGACAGCTCGGCAAGCGCGCCGCAGCTGTTGGCTATGGTGCCTCCCGAGATTGTGGCAAGCGCGGGCAGCATTGCACTCTGCATCCAATTCAAATAGATCATCATATTACCCCCTCTCAAGGTCCTTAGATTCGGCATGCGGAATGACGATAAATTGACCGAATCAATCTGTATGTAACCGCTCTCCAACGTCTCTATGGCGATGTCGGTCAAGTTTCCGCCGTAAATTCGGAACGCATTTACGTTATCTGTTGAGAACAATTCGTCGCCGTAGATGGCGAGACTGTGAATCGACACGCGGTCGAAGTTGACGATTGGCGCACCGTTATATACGCACATTTCGTTGATGAATCTCGCCGCAGTGGCCGTCAATGAGAAGCTCCTGTTGCGGAAGTAGTATATCACGTAATGCTCCTGCGCGAACGGCATCCTGTGTGTGCCGCTTTCCTCTGTGAAGTAGCCGTCTGAGCAAAGGTATGCGTCTGCGCCCGATAGCGTGACGGTTGGGGCGTTGAACGAAACGGCGTACATGTACGGGTACTCGGCCTTGCGGTGGTTGTGCATGACGTTGTAGAGGTCGTAACCTCCTACACGGCTGTCATGCTCTACATACTGCGGGTCTCCCTCTACGGCCAATTGCAACCCAAGTACCTTGTCGGCCATCGACTGCATGGATTCAGATGCGGACGTGTCCGCGCCCTGCCGTGTGAGCGCGTCGGCAATCATGGCCTTTCCGTCTGCGAAGTCGGACAGCAGGGCATTAACGGCCTCGGCGGTCTCCACGACCTGCGGAAAACGGTTGGTGTATTCGATATACTCGGTCAACGTGCCGGTGTAGCCGTTTCGTACGGCAAGGTCGTATGCGGTCAGGTAGACGGCCGGCATATAGACTTCTACGTCGGGAGTGTCGGCCACATCGTCGCCGTCACCGTCCACAAGCTCGATGCCGAGCTGAGCCTTGCGAAACTGGTCCTGGAAGCCGTCGGGATAGATGTCGTTCGGGAATCGGAAGTGTGGCTCCCACTGCAGTATGCCTTTGCCCATACGGTGGTTGTTGAACACGAAATGGATGCTACCGTCCGCTTCACGGAAGCAGTTGACATATTCGCCACCGATACAGGATGCGCGGTATGCGTTGGGCTTGCTCGATGTCCAAAACTCTGCATCCCAATCGCATTCAGGAAACGGTACCGTTTTAGTCTCGTCTCGTGAATCCTTCAACCTCAGTATGAAGTCAAAGTCGGATTTGTAATTTACCTTTCTCATCATTTCCTCCTTCTATTCTTATTCTTTTGGTTTCCTTGCCTCCGTATAAAGCTGATAGGCCTCATCACGCTGGTCCTGAGTGAGTGTGAACGCGCCGTTGGCCTGGTAGGCATCGAAAATGACAGCGTAATACTTGTGCTTGTCGTCTAGTTTGCCGACAAGCGGCTGGAGCGGCAGGATGTCCGCGACTGAGGCACCGAGTTCTGCGGCTACTTCCGGCACGAGGAACTTGCCGACCAGCAGCGGATCGTCCGCATCGAGTGTCCGCTGAATCATCTGCGCGAGCGGTTCGCGCTTATATCGGAAAGTGCTTACGCCGCGCAACTGCTGTTCGCGACGCCACTGGAAGCCGTCCGGCTCGTCCGTCAGGATGAGAATGTCCGAGTCCTTGGAGCGAAAATCAGGCATGCCTGAGAAGAAGGCGCTGGAGCCTACGGTAAATTGTTTGTCCATGATTATAGGATTTATAAGCTAAATATTGGCATCATGCCACCGTGACAGAGGATTTAAGCATTTAGTTACGATGGCATGATGGTGGAGTTACAAAAGGTCGGCAAGGAACCCCATCCTTGGAGTCCCGTCTGAGGCTACACCTACGAAGAAACTGTATGGCGCATCTTCAGGGCAGGGTATAACAGTGTAAGAGTTGGCCGACAACTTGGTGCCGTTCAGGATGTTTACATAACGGACGTTCTCCCGCGTCCCAGCTTCGTTATCTATATCCAAATTCGCAACGTCATTGCCTACTGTATTAAACTGGTAGTTGTTCCCGAACTTGATGTTGACACAACCGGTACCAAAGATGTTCCCGATACAGCTGTTTCCTAATTCAATCGATCGGCACTGACAATCGAAAGAGTTTCCCTCGCAATCGCCACCGAGAATGTTGTTTCGGCAATGATTAGACAATTTGTTGTCCAAGCATCCTGATGTCAAATCATTGTGTACACATCGGTCGGACAATGTATTTCTCAAGCTGCCTTTGCCGAGGAGGTTTTCGGAACATTCGTTGCCGAATGTATTATATGATGCGGAATCTCCGATTATGTTATCCATACATTCGTTGCCGAATGTATTGCAGTTGCACATAATCCCAAACGAATTGCCCGAATATTTATAACCGAATGTGTTATTGCTGCCGCCAACAATATTGCAAGCACAGCAATACCCGAATGTATTATTGCATGGCAGACCGAAAAGAGTGATGGAGTAACATCCGAGACCGAAAGAATTGTATCTAATCGTACTCGTACGGGTACTCGGCATATCTGCGACGTCTATTATGCAGATAATGTTATTAAGCGACAGGACTTGAAAAACAGCATCGTCGCGAAGATCCGTCGTGAAGTATCCGCGAATGCGATTGTTTTCACATTGGCAATTCCCGGTGATGTCACATACAGAGGCGTCGGTACATTCCTCACCCTTTATCAATGAGAAAGTATATGCCCACGTATAATCGTTGTTGTCGGATACGAGTCGGTTCATACCATCCTTTAACCCCAAGTAACTCCCGAACAGGGATGACAGGTATTGCTGTGACCCATTAATTATTTTGTATCTCCTGAACTGGATGTTCTTGAAGTCGTAGGGACAGTCATTTTGCCACTCGTCGATGAGTCGGTATATGACACCCTTGCCGTTGGTGGTGTCGGCCCATTGGAAGCGCGTGGTATCGTTGTCGATGCAGTACCACACCTTCCATGCCTCCAGCTTCGCATCGGCGAAGTAGCCATCAGTGTCGCGTGTAGAGCGCATAGCCAGAGCGTGTTCTGAAAGTGAGTTGGCCGACAGCGCCATGACCACGATGTCGAAAGGATGGCCGGCACTCTGCGCCTCCGGATCGTTGGCTACTGTGGTGATGTAGTCTGTTATGCGGTACATCTGGCCCGGAATAAGTTTATTTATGCGACGCAGCTCCTGAAGCTGCTTCCACGAGACCTCGAATAGCGGTACCGGGAGAGAAACACCGGACAGAGGCTTTCCGAGGATGTCGAGGGCCTGTACTGTGTAGTTCTGCCCCTCCTGTTCTACATGCAGACTCTTGAATCCTGAGCCGACAAGAACGAGTGACCCGACCTCGGCTCGGTATAGCCGGCCAGTGCTTACGTCTGCATACAATTTCCCATCGTAGGGTTCTCGACCGGTGGCAATCGCCATTCCGAAATTGTCACCGTCTTTCCAGTCCACATACCCGGAATCGGATATGATTGTGGTTGTTCCGCCTTTCTTCACATTGAAAAGCAGAAATGTTTTGTGTGTGGAATCGTAATACACAGCCTTACCGGCATCATCAGATGCAGATGTCGATTGGTTCCCGTTTATTGTTTTGCCGCTGACGAAACCATCAAATTCGACGTATTCTCGAATTTTGGCAATCATATCATGCTCGTCGACCATATCGTCAAGTATTTCGCCGAGATATGATGGAGATATGGAATCCGGCTCAATCTCGGCCTTAAGGGCTGAGATTTTGGCTTTTATTAAATCTTTTGTGCTTGGCATAATATTGTTGTTAATTGAATTGTTTGCTGAATTGCTTGCTGAATACGCGAGGCTTACGGCCTTCCAGCCCGTCTATGATGTCCTGCATGATGTTGGACTCCGTATCCGCCAATTTGAGTTTCAGCGTGAATTTCTCCGGAGTCTCCGGGCGTGGCGAATATTTCAGGCTTTCCGCCGAAGGAATCACCTTAAGCGGGAGTTCCGTCAGGTCGAGCAGATACACTTCCTCGCTTCCGATCATATCCATAAGGAAACGTACTTCGTCCGGGCGTTTCACACCGGTTTCAACGGTTATGACTTGTTTGCGCTCTATTCGTTCGCGGTCGGCATAGAATGCCCCGGCGTCAGGATCGTAGCGCTCGAAACCGGACTCGTCCGATGCTGTGTAATCCGGCGAGACATTCAACGTACCCACCAGTTCTATAATCTCGAACACCCCTAAAGAATTGCGGAATTTCAATCGATAACGTTCCCTGGCAGCGGCCGACGCCTCTATTACCATACAGCACGAATAACTCCCGTCCACATAGAGGTGGAACATATTAGGGATGATGTCATAGGTCTGCATAAACTTCCGGCGCACCGCGTCGAGATTCAGGGCGAATACACCTTGTGTCAGATCTCCCAGCGCCAGCGACTTCTTTGAAAGCGCCTCCACTATCTCCAGCGAAGCCGAACCCGGCATGATGAAGTAAAGCGGATACAGCTCTGTTTCCTTCATGACGATGCGCCATCCGGCTGTGCGTGTCGTCATAAAGAAATTGCTTTTGTGGTTGAAAAACCGCGCGTTGAAAATATCCTGGCCCGTGGCCAGCATCCGTTTGAAATTTTGCCCGGATATTCCTCCCGGTATGGCCATGAACTCAAATTCTTCTTCATATTCATCCTCAGCGAATTCAAACAATGCGAACACATAACGTCTGAACATTTCCTCAGCCGTTTCTATACGCACCAACGGTGCCGCATCGTCTATCTCCGGCTCCTTGAAGAATCCTATATGCGCATCCACAATTTCTGCCAGATCCAGATCCAATGGTGGATAAAAACGCCCCGTATAGACCTTCTCCGCACCTATGGAAATGGTAAAGAAACTCCCGGCTACCCCTGGCGTCACGCCTTCCGGAGCCTCGGCATGTACAAGTATGGGATTACGCGAGAATGCGTATCCGCTTTTTACAACCTTGCTGATCATTTGCTTTTCTTTAATGTCACTTCCGCCACGGCACTTCTGAAATCGAGACTCACTTCGGGTCCCAGCGAATTCATAAACTCGTCACGCTCAGTACCCGGAGTGGTCATAAAACTATAAAATGCCTTTTCAGAGCCAACGTGGTCACGTTTCCACTTCTCGAAAAAGTAAGTGAACCCGTCCACCTGCGGAGCCGTCGTAATGTTATTCTTATCCATGTTGCGAATTTATTATTCCCGCCGTATGGGGCAAAGGACTAATCGGGCACAAGTATGCCGTACAGCTTAACCTGATAGTCCGTTCTTACCCTCACCTCTCCCAGTGCCGGCCTTACGTGTCCATATTGGAAATGCGTGTCGGGACTCTCGTCCAAGTCGTGAATCTCGTAAACTGCATATACGATGTCAGCCTGATATGTCAGCGTCACGGAATCTCCGACCCCTTGCGGCATCTGATTAGGCTCGTCATCCTCCCAGCGAGTTACCTTGACTACATACCAGAACATCACGGACCTCGAGTCCACGCAATACCAGTCATGAGCGGATCCGTGCGGTTGATAGTTGTTTTCCTCGATGAACTTTCTTACAGCCTCAGCGCGGGTTTCCGGCGTGTCAAGATTTCTGCCGCATGTGTCCTCAAGCACTGTCCATTCCAAGTGTCGGGCTCCTGCCGCGAATTCCGGCACGTTTTGCTCAGCTTTTATGTCATAGCCTCCGTGTGTCTGAATAGTGCGGATCTTAAGGTTTGCGGCCACGTCCCGTCCTGCAGGCAAAGTATAGTCCACCGTGTCGAGCAGTACGCGCACCCCCTTGAAACGATACGGATCCAGAAAATTAAGGCTCAGCAGGTCCAGCTTGTTGATACGTGCTTTCAACTCTATTGATCTGTTTCCATGCCTCAGAATTTCGTCATATTGACGCCAATAATTATTAAACAGTCCGTCCTTGAACTGGAACAGCAGCGACACTTTCGGGCGGGTGCCGTCATCCAATATGAGTCCCTGGCCGTCATTGCCTTCCGGAGTGACGCGCCCGATAGTCTTATGCTGCACCGTATAGGCAAACAGGAACGCCAGCGGCGTCTCGTCGTCGTTCTTATCGTCATCGTTTCCCTTTATGTAGCTGTGGTAATGTCTGGAGCCTTTAAGATACAGAGGGCAATAGTCCTCGAAATGCAACGATGACGCGTGTGCGTTGCTGACCTTTGCCACCGGGACACATTCATCGTCGCTTGCGAGGTCGAGCGCGGACAGTCCTTCCGGTTGCGGATCCCAGTTGAAAAAACTCGAAGAAGATATTTTCGTCCTCTTGTTTCCGCAGTCGAGCTTGAACCATTCCCCGGTCACGAACTCACGTGCCAGAAACTTCTCGTCCGTGCCGACAGTTCCATCCACCACCTGCCCCTCCCTATCAGTCTGCGCGACACTCCTGGTGCTCCGATAGTCATCATCCCGGTCCGGTTCGTCCGGTTCCGGATAATCCGGTTCGTCCGGTTCCGGCTCATCCGGTTCCGGATCGTTCCACCATCCGCCGTTCACATCGCCGTCCCAGCGGTATTCGTTTTCGGGGCCGTAAATCGTCCAGAGACGCACGTCCGCGCCCATGTGGATTGTGGATATATCGCGTCCTCTCACCAGATCCTCAAATCGTTCGCATCCGGGCTCAGCTCCATCAATCGACGTACCTGCCGACAATTTCACATATTGTTTTTCCCCATATATAATCTTCTCATGTCCCGCGGCATATTTCTCCAGGGACTCGCCTCCGGGCGTGCCGATTATGTCCTTGATCAGTTTCAGTGTTGCCGTGTTCCTGTTGAAGTCTATATTGTACACCAATCCGAACCTCACCCACAGGGCGTTCATGAACTGTTGGACTGTGCAGTCCGGCATCAGGTCGGCGAATTTCACTTCTCCCCTGCAGCAGGCATCCGCGGCATTGTTGAGCACCACAAGCCGCACAAGCTCCGGATCATCGTGAAACGGACTCGTTATGTGTTGGATTCCGAGATCCGCGAATATCAGGTCGAGCACCTTCCACACTCTGAGAAACGGCGACACCATGTACCCCTCCGGTACTTTCACCTCCGTAAGCACATCGTTCAGCACGCGTTTCACCGTCACAGGCGGATAAAGGTCATCTTCCCGGGGCACGTTGAGTATTTCCCACAATTCCGATTTCCCGGATCCCGATTCCGAATCGAATTCCTCTTTGTTCAGAGCCAGCGGGAAGACGGCGAACGGATCCGTTTTCGGATCCGGGTTTTCATATATCCTGAACAACAGGTCGAGCAGATCCCAGATGTCCGGGCCTCTGCCGGCGTCGAATGTAGGCAATCCCGACAGTTGCGAAAGTTTCTTTCCCTGCCACTTCATGTAGGCCGCGGAGTTGTCGAAACCTATGTTCATGGTGAATCCCTCCGTCCGGCTCGCCTCCGTTATGTTTATTCTTCCGCGGCGCATGTATGCTCCATCGGTCACGTCCGCCTCGCGTTCCGGGGCGTTCGGATCGCGGCCCGTATCGATACGGTGCGGAGCGTCCAGCAGCCGGATGTTGCGGCGTGTGGCCGGAACCGTGGCCGGCAACGACTGGCTGCCCCGGTCGTTGAATATCGGATTGGAGTCCTCTATCTCCATTGAGAACCCTGAAGGAAGGTCCAGTTCCTCTCCGTTTGTCTTGATATGTATCATGTCGGTTATGGTTTGCGTGTGAATGGCGCGCGTGCGCGGTCCAGCGACTCGCGCGCGTCGTCTAAGTCTTTAAGCACCACGTATGCCCGGATATTCCGTGCGGCCTCGCGCAGTTCCTGCGTGGCCGTCACCAGCTCCGTGAATTCCGGCATGGCCGCGGGCGTGGTGAACCCACCGTCGGCATAGCTGCCGGCCGGAGTCGTCGCCGGTATTCCGGAGCCTGCCATCTTGTTGCGGCGTATGGCCTCGATGGTCCCCACCGCGTCGATGACGCGCGGATTCTCCATGATGGGTTTCGGCACCACATACTCACCACGGTGCACCACTCCGGCCACCTCGTATCGGTCGCCGTCGCCGGTGTATCCACCCTCGGAATATCCTGTCAGAGCCCGCTCGGCCTTGGCCGGAGAAGTCGGAGCCTTGACCGAGCCGCTTCCGGAAGTCCGTCCCGGCTGCATGTTCTTGATCTTGTCTCGCTCGGCCTTGGCCTGAATCACCTGGGCGATACCCGTGGCCGTGATCAATGCCGCCGCCACGGCGCCTCCGATAGGACCTAACTGCGAAAATGCCTGCATGATCGCCACCGCCGTGTCGGCAATGATCTGCGAGATCTTGATGGCGAAGTTCACGTCGGCATATTTTTTCTGTATCTCCAGCTTCTTGTTTTCCTTTTCCTCCTCCAGCGCGGCTGTATCCTCCCCGTTGTTTCTGGCCTGCTGAATCAGCACGTCGAACTTGGCGTCGCTCTGCGCAATCTCCGCATCCTGAATGGCCTGGAACATAGATCCGGACAGTCCGGAGTAATAATCGAAGTACTTTTTGGCGTTCGTAACTCCTAACTGCAGCTTCTTGCTCTGGTAGTCCTTCTCCTTGATCAGTCCCTGCTTATGGTAATTCTCCAGCTGTGCCAGCTCGCGCTCGTACTCCTGGCCCCATGTCAGTCCTGTCAGCTCCTGCAGCTGCCACTGCTGTTCCTGCTGCTGATAGTCCAGTTCGGCGATCCTGCGCTGCTTATTTTGTTCCAGGGCCACAATCTGCTCATCGCTCAGACCTGCGGTCTTGACAGCTTGAGCGTATGTCTGCTCAATCGACATCCGCTGCGCGTCGTACATGCTCCGGATGCCGTCGGCGCTGGTGGTGTCCGTCGACAGTTCGCGGATCTTCTCCATAAGCGTGCCGGTATCCGTCAGCACCTGCGACGTCATGGACCGGATGTCGCCCTGGGTCTTTTCCAGTAGCTTGGCCCGTTCCTCGTCGGCCAGATAGTCCGCATCCTTCGACTTGTTGTAAAAATCGTTCAGTTCCTGCAGCTGTTGCTCGTGGAATTCCTTTTTTCGGGCCATCAGGTAAATGTCGGCGGCTTCCTCGGTCACCTTACCCTCGTTCACGCTTCTGCGCATCTCCTGCTCCTGTGTCTCGTAGAACGCCTTGTTGGCCTCCAGCCGCTGACGGTGCGCCTCGGCTTCCTTGTCGGCTTTCTCCTTATTGGCCTTGGCCAGTTCGGCATCTACATTTGACACTTCTTCAGGAATTTTCTTCAGATCCTTGGCGGTTTCACGGGCTGCAGCGCCGGCATTCTTGATCGGTGTGGTCACTTCCTTCTCGATGTTGTCGCCTGTTCCAGGAGCCACCATATATCCGGAATCAAGTCCCTTGTTGATGAAGGACTTCATCTTATTCACCTCAGCCTGTGCGTTCTTCCATTCCTGGCGCGCCCTGGCACGCTTGTTGGCCTCATCCCAGATCTCGCGTTCCAATTTATTGTATTCGCCATAACGAGCGATCGGGGCACCCAGTTGTCCCGCATAGCTGTCGGCTCTACTTGTGCCTGATGATGGAATCGCGCGCTGCTGTTCCCTCTTTTTTTTGATATTTCTGTTTACTTCCAGTTCGGTTTCATCGAATGCCATGCGCTTATCCTCGGCCTCGGACACCAGTTCCTCCAGTTTTTTCTGATTAGCCTTGTAGCGCAACTCCTTCTCCAGGGCGGCAAGATATTGTTTCAGGGCCTTCGTGGATGCCTTATATTTTCCGGTTGTAGCGTCAATCTGTGCGTTATAGTTCGGAATAGTCCGGTTCAGTTCGTCCACGGCCTTTTTACGACGCTCCAGGGATATATTCTCGTTATTGGCTACCAGTATCAGGGCTTCGATCTTTCCTTTCTGTTCACCATATTCCCTGGCCGCCTCCCTTCGGGCCTCAGTCAATGCGCCCGTCTTTTCCGTAGCGTCATCTGTTTTGGAATTAAATGCAACCAGAGCCGTCACCAATGCAGCCAGCGCGCTGACAACTAACATTATTATATTTGCCTTCTGCGCTGCATTAAACGAATGAGTTGCTACCGTGGCGGCATTTGTCGCAGCGGTAGTACTGAGCAGCGAAGCTACCTGTTTCCCCAGGTTCTTGATGTACTGCAGGGCCGCCTTTACGTTGGCCATGATATTTACAAAAAGATCCTTTGTCGCTTTCGACGCCAGCAATGTGGCCACCTTGAATGTCACCAGTGCGGCCACAAGCCCGTTCAGTATGGCACGGCCTATTGCCGTCTGCGAGAACAGTCGTGTCAGCCATCCTACCAGCTGCCCCACCGATGCTATCAGTTTCCCGATGGCGCCGGCCACCGTGGCCAGTATCGAACCCAGCGGCGAGAAGGCATCCACCAGTTCGCCGATCCAGTTCACGATTGCCGTAGCCCATTCATAAACCGTTTTCAGGGCCTCGCGGAAATCGAAGAATTTCAGCACCAGGCCCTCCACTGCCGATGTGAATCCGGCCCATGATCCGGCGGCGTTGTCGGCCATCGTCTTCGTCATGTTTCGGAAGTCCCCGGTACAGTCCGTGATGGAATCCCGTAAAGCAAGTATGTTGTCGGCACCATTCAGGAACGTTGTGAAGGCGGCCACGCTTCGTTTGTCAGTCAACTCAAGTGCCTTGTTCAGATCCACGCCCTCGGCGTTGAGTTTCTGCAGTCCGGCCACCATCCCGTCCAGATCCTTTACGGGTCCACCCAGAGCCTGTACCAGCGCGCCGTTGGCGTCAGCCAGGTTCAGCAGTATGTTTCGTGTGGCCGTGGCTGCCGACGACGCATCGAAACCGGCGTTAGACAGCTGTCCCAGTAATGCCGTCGTGTCCTCCACCGAAAAACCGAAAGCGTTGGCCACCGGGCCAATCGTAGACAGCGACGCCTGCAGTTTATTGAAATCTAACGCGCTTTTACTCGTAGCCACCGCGAACGTGGCCATCACACTCTCGGCCTCGCCTGCATCTTTATTGAACATCCGCATGGCCGATCCGGCAAACGCCGCCGCGCTCGAAAGATCCGTATCGACTGCTTTGGCGAATTTCAGCGTGGCCGGTGTCAGCTTCTCGATCACGTCCTGCGAGAATCCCAACTTGGCCAGCTCTGTCTGCAGCCCCGTCACTTGTGATGCTGTTGCTGTGGTTGTACGTCCCAAGAATTTGGCCTGTTCGGTCAGTCTCGATACTCCGCCAATGGTTGTTTGCAATACGGCCGCCAGCTTGGAGTTAGAACGCTCGAAGTCCTGGATCGTAGCCACCAGATTTTTGAACGACCCTACCACATACGTGGTGATGACCATTCCCAGCCCCATGAAGAATCCCTTGATCGACGTGGACATCTTGTCCAGCGATAACATCGATGTCAGGAATCCGCGCGAGGACTTAGTGGCCTGGGCATACGCTTTCTCCGTATTGCGAATCTGAATCTCCAGCTCTTTATATCTTTGTGGATTCGTTGCCTTGGATGTGTGGGACAGCTCGCTTTTCAGCCGTTTCAGTTCCTTGCCCAGATCGGCCGCCGACATTCTCGATATGTCTATCTTCTGGCGCTCGTCATTGATGGCGCGTTTGTTGGCGTCTATCTCCTTGGTATTTTTCCGGATATCTTCATTCAGTCGCCTGATGTCGGCCGAAAAATCTCCTTCGGCGGCCGCCATCCTTGAAATCTCTTTCCGGTGTTCCTGATTCTGTTTCCGGAGCTGCTCTATGTTCTTGGTCAGCCTGTGGATCGTTTCCTGTGCCTGTTGGGCCCTGACATCCAGACTGACTGATACATTGTCATTTTGTAATTTGGACATAACAAAGGGGATAACTTGTTTTTCGCAAAGTTATCCCCTCCGGTCAAGTCCGCGAAGGACACTATTTTATCCACTCATGGCCCTCCCATTCCGGAGCCTTGGGATCATAATACTTGTCCCTGTCTTTATCGTATGCCGACCCATCGCTGAATTTCAGCGGATATATATCCTGATGCGCCGACATATAGTCTATCCGGTCCTTATACCATGCCCGGAACATACGCGACCTCTGCAGCTTCAGATACGGATATTCCCGGAATATATCTTCAATTCTCTCCATCGCATCGAAGAATGATCCGCAATGCATCGCAACCCACATCTGTTTTTCTCTCAGCTCGCGCTGTTCCTGAACGAATTCCACTGTCTTGCGCAACCGTTTGTATGACATCTCAAACCATTTTCTCATTGCCTCATTCTTTTGATCACTTCAAAGTTACGAAATATTCCGGAAATTACCGAACGTTTTGCGGTCGGTCTATATCTGCGCGGTGGGCGTGTCGTTGGCC
This sequence comes from uncultured Porphyromonadaceae bacterium, assembly GCA_902468245.1. GTDB lineage: Bacteria > Bacteroidota > Bacteroidia > Bacteroidales > Muribaculaceae > Lepagella. The sequence continues at coordinate 12,404 of CABQXY010000021.1, forward strand.
GGATCGTCCACGTCGGGCGGCGCGGCCAGCGTGGTCAGGTCGCGGCGTATCATCTGCAGCACCCTCAGCTTCGACATCGCGGCCGTGTCTGATTCATCGTCCGCGGTGATATCCAGGATCACGGACCGGGTCAGCTCGTCCAATGTCCTTACGTACATATCCACTACATCACGGTCGTTCTGCAACGTGTCGAGCACATCCACCACGGCGTCCGTGATCTGCGCCCCTGCAACTTCGATCCTCATAGCACACCTCCTTTCTGGCATTCCGTGGCGACGTATGCGGCGCCGAGGGCGACGAGGGCCGCGGAGTAGGTGAGCGGATCCGAGGCGACTGCAACACCGGCGACGGAGAGTGTCACGCTGATGGCGGCGAGGGTTAGTGACTTGCGGCGTGCGAGTGAGATAGCACGGACGCACATTTTCCGTACATTGACGGAACGGAGGGCGCGGGAGGCGCGGACTGCGGGCGCATGGCCCATCAATAATGCTTGATTCATGATTTCTGGCATTATGGTTTTGTTAGCTACTGGCAGACTAAAAAACGGCTGCCATTCCGTTGCTAACAAAACCATAATGCCTACCCCTGAGGGCGATATTAAGTTTTCGGAATGGCAGCCTTTTACGGTTGCAATATATGTCAGCCACAGAGGACGAATCTCTGAGCCTGTACGGGCATAAAAAAAGCCCGAATATGTCGAGCGTCTAAACCGCGCTCAAGGTAGCAGGCAAACTGCTATGGTTTTGTTAGCACTGCAAATTTACGACAAAAAAGTGACATTACAAAATAATCGGACAGAATAATTGCCTTCGGTCCGTATGTTTTACAACATAAAGAAACCCCGCTGGACGGGCGGGGTTGATGATTGCATTTCCTTAGAGTCTGGAGGCGGCGGTTGAAATACGAGAAGCGAGGTCGTTTAGGGCATCTTTAAGCTGTAGGGTTTCTTCGGGAGTGAATCCACCACCTTGGGAACCATCCCCCTTGATGCCGTCAAGTTTGTGATAGAGCCATGAGCTCGATTTACCGAAATATCGGCGGGCTATCTCTCTCCATGAGACTTCCACCAGAATGTCTGACAATCGGGATTTGGCATCTACGAGGAGAGGAGCAGTGATTGTAGATTCCATACGCTTTTGGTTTTGTTGGTTTATTACGGTTTCTTCTTTTGTATATATCCTTCGTTTTCCAGAGCTCTCGAAAAAGGCAAGCCTCCGTTATTTTACGAAGGCTCACCTCCGAGGAGCTCTAAGGCAAATCCGTCAGCTCATCAAATATTTGCTGAGCATAATACAGAAGATTCGGGTAACTGTCCGGGTAACCCCTTCTGTAATTACGGATCGCTGCAATGAGCTCTTCCTCTTTGTCTGATAGTTTTTCCATACTTGAAAAAAATTAATTAAACAATACGATTAAGAACTCACTGCAAAATTAGTACGAATTTTCATATAATACAAATTTTCGTACTAGAAAGTTTATTTCAGGTATAATGTTTTACAACATAAAACGCCTGCAGTCCTGAGGACCACAGGCACCAAAGCAACGAATCGGAAGGCGTTCCTCCTTAGCCTGCCCATTCCTCCGGTAGTTGTTTCTTCAGTTCTGGCCGACCTTATATCTGCGCGGTGGGCGTGTCGTTGGCCGGATCGTCCACGTCGGGCGGCGCGGCCAGCGTCATAAGGTCGCGGCGTATCATCTGAAGCACCCTCAGCTTCGACATGGTGGACGTGTCCGATTCGTCGTCCGTGGCCGTGATGTCCAGAATCACGGACCGTGTCAGCTCGTCCAGTGTCCTTACGTACATATCCACTATATCGCGGTCGTTCTGCAACGTGTCGAGCACATCCACCACGGCGTCCGTGATCTGCGCCCCTGCTACTTCGATCCTCATTCCTCACCTCCTTTCTGGCTGCTATCGGCGAGCCGGACGAATCCGAGGGCGACGAATGCGGCGGTGTAGGTTAGCGGATCCGAGTTGACTGCTACGCCGGCCACGGAGAGAGTGGCGCTGATGGCGGCGAGGGTTAGTGACTTGCGGCGTGCGAGTGAGATAGCACGGACGCACATTTTCCGTACATTGACGGAACGGAGGGCGCGGGACCGGAGCGTCCGGCCCGAGGCAACTGCGGGCGCGTGGCCCAGAGAGATTGTCTGATTCATAACTACTGTGAGTATTGCTATTAAAATAAAAACGGCTGTCACCGTTGCAATACCCACAGTAGTCAACTCCTAAGAGCGTATACAATGAATCGGTGACAGCCGCGTATGGCTGGTATGTCCGGGCATAAAAAAAGCCCGCCTGATATGTCGAGCATTAACCGCGCTCTGCGGAGACGACTAACGTCCGTGGGTATTGCACTGCAAATTTACGACAAATAATTCACAGTACCAAAGGAAAATCAGATTTTCTTTGAAATGAATTTCTTCAGGACACCGGGATGCGCTCTGCAGAGCATATCGTAGTTGTCGACGATGAATTTGATACAAGGATTGTTGGCTGCGAGTTCGTTCATAGATGAGAGGGATTTAGTTGCGAAGATACGAAAAAAGTGGGAGGTATGCAAGAGCGCCCCCGCCGGGGAGGCGGAGGCGCGAAGTCAGCAAGAACATGGTTAAAGGTGTAATCAAACGAGTTGAAGCTGACTTAATTCATTGCCGAAAGAATTCAGTGCGTTCTGAATTTTCCGTGTAGTTTTAGGTGATGGGTTACGATATCCGGAGATATACTGCGACAATTGAGCCGGAGCAATCCCCGTGAGCTTCGACAATCCCCTATAGGATATTAAATCGGCGTAATAGACCAGAAATGAAGGAAGATCATAAGAGAAAACGAAATCGACTTCCTCGAAAGGACGACCTTCTTTCTGGTATGACGCTTTCATATCCTCATACACCGCCTTGAAATCAGCGATAGCGGCTGCAGCTGTATCGCCGTCACCAATCACTCCATAAGAGAGATTGTTTTCATCCGGCATATAGGCTCCATAGGAACCGTCCTTGCCGCGTTCGATAAATACTCTGACTGTTTTCATTGTCGTAATGCTTTATTATTGTTTAACAAACTTGTCATAGCCGGGGTTGGAAAGGGAGGGGCCAAGCCCCGTCCCTTACTTGATTCCGGCGTCCCGGAGAATGGATTTCAGAGTTCCGTTCTTGACTTCCTGAGCTTCGTGATTGCTTGTGGTAAATCTCCTGCCTGTTATCGGCGAGTACCACTCAGGATGACCGGCTCTGGATTCTCCGGTGGGATAACATCCGGCTTTCCGGAGTTTCCTGTGTAGTTCGTTGTACTTCATTGTTCTCTCGTTCGATTACACTGCAAAGTTAATGCTAAATTTTGATTTAGCAAAATAATTGTATAAAATAATTGCCCCGGGCCGATATGTTTTACAACATAATAATATCATTATAATTTTTATAATAATATTATAGATATATAAAAATCTTTTAGTAACTTTGCATTGTTGAACAGACACAGGAGCGACGTATCGGACGGCTCCGGTTATAAACAAGCAGATAAATACACCAAACACACGAAGATTATGTTAGCAAGAGTATCACAAGTCGGTACATCGGTCGGGGTGATAATCCCCCGGTATATCGCGACGGAAGGCGGATTCACAAAAGGTTCGCCGATAAACATAGAGTTTTCAGACGATAAGATCATCATATCGAAGCCCCGGACAGTCAGACAGGGCTGGGCTGAAGCATTCGCCCGTTATGCAAAGGAAGGTGAGGACGAAATGCTGCTCCCTGACTGTCTCGACAGCGAGGCCGTGGACCTGATATAAGTTCTTGTCTCTGTTCAACAATAATATTAACTGTTAAAATCTTAAAAAATGGAAAAACAATTTCATTTAAACTGGGTCATCTTGGACCCGACGGTCGGTGCCGAAATTAAAAAGACCCGTCCCTGTTTAATAGTGTCTCCGGACGAAATCAACAATTATTTAAAAACGGTAATTATAGTGCCGCTGACTTCAGTCAAAAGGGACCTGCCCACCAGGATCCCGATAAAATCGACTAAGCAAAGCGGGCTGCCTAATGACAGCTATGCGGTTCTTGACCAGTTGAAGACAGTTGACAAATCAAGAATATTAAGTCATATCGGCGAGATCTCAGAGTCGGAGAAACATGCAGTCTCGGACACGCTTAAAGAAATGTTCCATTATTGATATCAACCGGAATTCAGACCAGGCAGCCGTTCACCTTCCCCGGCTGCCTTTTTATTTTTGAGTCTTACACACATAAAGAAACCCCGCCATGAACTGACGGGGATGTGGCCACTATTGCCTTGCATACGAAACTAAACAAGCGACAGTGACGATAATTCGGTGGCCAGACGGTGTATGCCGGCTTCTATTTTCTTGAGCTGTGCGTCCGAGATTGGCGTGTCTCCTTTCTTATACTGGCGCATCAATCCGGGATTGATGCCAAGATATCGACCCAGTGCGCTGACATTAAACATGGAATAGAACTCGAACAACGACGATATGTCGAAATGGAACTCAGGCTCCTGCTGCAGTTCCTCGGGTACGGTCTGGCCACGCTCGATATAATCCTCGCTTACTTCCTTGATGGAGTTGAAGAAATCTTCCTTCGCCTCCTTGACGGTATCGCCTGTGCCGATCAGCACGCAATGTTCGCCGTCGGTGTTATATGCGATATAGGATCCGTCCGACTGTTTCTCAATGCTTACTTTCATAATCCAATTTGTTAAGACTTCGATCTCTGTTCTACCTCAACCCAACTTTGTTTAAGAGTGGGAAGGTCAAGACCTCCCCACTTTTATTAGAATCCGATCCGCTTTTTTAGCGCCATATAGATGCCTTTGCGGACCTCTTGGGATCCATGCCGCTCCATCAGAATTTCGTCCCCGGTCTCGGGATTATAGTAGCGGTCATGCTTCTTGCCGTGCTTAACGAGTCTATAACCGTGAGCTTCGGCAATCTTGATAAGTTCCTTCCACTTCATGTAAAGGGCTCGTTTAGTTTCGCACTACAAAGTTATAACATTTTTGTCATATATGCAAGCATTTTGGCAATTATTTATAACAAATATGTAATATTTTCCATAAAGAAACCCCGCCAGCGACTGACGGGGATGATGATTGCGGTTGCCGTAGAGCTTCCTGTATGTGTCAATGCATTTACACTCATATCATTCAAGCGAATACGGCTCTTGAAACGTATGTCTGGACTAAACTGTCAAGGTCTTTTGCACACTCCTGAATGATAAAAGTTCCGACTTCAAGACCCATTTCAATTGCTTGATTGTAGGCTTCTTCAAAACTATCTCCGCTACCTTTCACGGATTCGTCCTTAATTATCAAAAATTTATCGAGATAAGTCTTGGACAATTCATCGTGGTGTTCCATGAAATAGGAATATTCACGTTTGAGATCGGCTTGGCTCATATTGAGTATAGATTGTTAGTTTTGCGATGCAAAATTAGTGAATTTATTATTAGCATAAACGTTTTGTGTTGTAAAACATATCTATCATTAACATTTATTGGGCTTTACGTATCAGGCTTTTGGTCTGTGCTTAGATTTTCCGAACAATCCTTCAAGAACGATGTATGCCAGACCCAGCACATTGACTGTGGTGGTGGCCAACAGCACATTTACGACACTCGTCTGTAAATCCACCAGGCCGAATCCCTGAAAGAATATGACGACCAGCACCAGAAACAGCCACGCGGAATTTGTCCACACGACCCATTGGGCCAAAAATTTGCGTTGATGGGTATCCTGTTTATAACGTTCCCGTTCCTGAATGGCCAGGCTTTCGTTATCCACATTATTCATGGATGGAGCCAACGGCTCGTCTACCGGCATACCTTCCCAATTGGCCTCAGGGATTGAATTGCTCATTGCGCCTGTGCCGTTGCCGGTGCATCTACCTTAATGATGGTAGAAAAATAATCATATATAAAACCGTCCGGAATCTCCATCCCCCATTTGAAGTTATAGAGATGCGTCGTTTCATCCCAGGGCGAATTCGGAGAGTGAGACCAGACAGTCAACTGCCCGGCGGTCTTGTCACCAAAACCGGAGAACACGAACTTCATCAGGCTCGCCAGATATGTGTCGTCTTTCAGATCTCTCACCTCCGGACTATCCATCGTAACACGATACAGATCCGCCTTCAGCAGTTTCCTTCTTGTTGTAGGGAATACCGGGCCGTACGGCCATGCCTGCGGATGCTCACCGCATAGTCTGTCTCCACCCAGTATGAGATTGGCACCGTATGCGATGTACAGAAGCTTCTGCGTCTTGGTCAGATTGATGGTTACATTGTGCGCGTTGGCCCAGGCCACTATATAGAAAGCGACCGCGACACTGTTGTAACGATATATATCCTTGAACATCTGACTGGCGTTTGTAGTCATAACGTCTTCGTGATGCATTTTGTTAACGGCCGATGATGATTGGTTTATGAATCTGTTATAGGTACCGAACAGTTAGCAACTTCGGGTTTGTCGGGGAGATAATGTCGGGGAGATAATAGGTTTACGGTATTTGTTTCGACTGCAAAATTATTACATTTTCAGTGTAATTGCAATTTTTAGAATAAAATTCTAAATATATAGCCGTATGTTATGCAACATAAAACATCCCCGCCAGGGACTGACGGGGAGGTGCAACGAACGGAAGGATGTCGATCAGGCGGATGGCTCCGCTTCTTCTTTTTCCTTCTTGATGTTCTTGGCCGCCTGGATCACCGTCACCGTAATGGCGAACAGCATCAGGTAAATGGACTCGATGCCGATTGACGCCAGTATCGAGAACCATGCCGGAACCTTCGACCATGCCCATGAAAGGAATACTGCGCCCGGCGCCAGCAGAATGATCGCGCGCATCACAGCGCCCATAATAAGTTTCAGTTTCTTCATGTTTATTGTTTATTTAAAGGTTTAAGGGCCTCATTAAGTTGTTTTTTAAATTGTTCCCTCAGCCAGTCCGAGAACTCGAACCGAATGTCGCGAAATGTCTCCTTGTATAGTATGCCCCACACCTGTTTGTTGTAGATTCGCCAGTTGCCCAGCCGCTTTATATCCTGGAACCTGATTTCTTTCGGATACGTCAAGCGTCCATGCACGCTGCCGGCCTGCACTGTCAGCGAATATTCCGGACTCGTCAGCGACTTCATCAACGCACCGCTCCGAGTGCTGCCCGATCCATACGCCATTTTATTGGACGCCACCTGTTTCTGTACTGCGTATATCTTGCGTATGCCCTTCAGTAGCTGCTCGTGTAGGTACTGTCCCTGAATCCTGATTTCTTCCATCCCGTCACGTGATTAGCTTGAACCCGATTGACCAGCCGGCGAAACCGGCGAAAAATTCAGTTTCCGGCATGGTGTTGAGCGTCGAGACATCGAAACGCATCACGGGGCACCCCGTGGCCATATCGGCCAGCATTTCGGCCTTCAGGTCCTCGATGGCCCGCTGCGACGTCTCCAGCGCGTCGAACGCCGTGCGCCGCTGCGGGTCGTACTTCTCCATCACGAACACCACGCACGTGTTCTGCTCGCGGAACGCATCCGGATTCCTGCTGTCCGACTGGCCGGCCGGCGGCAGCACGAACAGCGTCACCGATCCCGTCGGCAACGACTGGATGCGTTTACCCATATCCTTGTCGACGGCCACCGGAAGCACCCCCGTAATGGATTCCACACGTGCGGCCACACGCTCCCAGTACTCGCGGTATTCCTTCAGCCCGATCATTACTTTCCGAAATAATGGTCAGCCTCGGCCACACGGCGCTTCACCAGCCCCGGCAACGGCTTCAGCACACCGTTTACACGCGCGTTGACATGCTTCATGAACTCGGCCCGAATCATCGGGTCATCCGGATTGGCCTTGACCTTGCGGAGCAATGTCGGAGCCTTCACCTGCAGCGAACCGATATTGTACGACAACGACACCAGCGCGTCGAACTGGTTGTTGTTGACGGCCACGCCTGCAAACAGCGGAGCGACCTTGGCGGCGAACTTACGTACATCGTTATCGAACAGCGCGTCGGCCTCTGGCTGCGTGATCTTCATGCCGGGTCTCACATCCGCTCCCGTGTGGCCATAGCCGATCGTCCACACTCCAGCCGGACACCGGTACGCCGTCAGACGGCATCCCTCCCAGCCTTTGATCATATCCTTGATTTTCTTCGATAATTCCATATCTCGCAATTATTTAGTATGTAATATCTGTAATCGGGTTTAACAAATTCATTTATTCGGATTGTTCCGCTTCTCGTTCAGGTACTCGAACTTACATTTATACAGATAGAGCAGCACGGCCCATAAGTCCTCCCCCTCCACCTGCGACACATTGCCGAACAGTCCGGCCTGCGCCACCTCGTAAGTGATTCCGGTCCATCCGGTGCGGTCGTCAGGCTTCGGGCTTCCGGAGCTCTGGAATATGATTCTGAAATCAATCTTGCGGCCGTTCACCTCGATAGGTCCGGACTGGATGGCGCGCCACACGTTGCCGAACAGTCTCGGAGCATGAAACGTCAGTAGCTTCGGCACCGGTATCCCGTCCGGAAGATGGTACAGAATCCGGGCAATATGCTCGTAGCCCTCGGCCTGGCCGTCCTGATCAGCGTCCTGCATACACTCCATCACGGTGTAACACTCCGTAAACTCGCCCCAGGTCACGCCGTGCAGCATGTCGTCCGGTCCCTTCAGGCCCCGGTATTCCGGCAGCATGTTCCTCACCGTGTCAAAGTCCGGACGGATCCGCTCGGATCCATCGATGGTTTCCCGTATCAGGAACCCGTCTATGGCATCCAGCTGCGCGTCGATTTCATCAATGAATTCCGGCCTCAATATCGTGTAATCGGCCCGCTTCATACCCAGCAGAAACGACATCCAGCGGATGCGGAAATATTCCGGCTCCATGAGCTGTCCGGCCAGCATCAGCGCCAGAAAGCAATAATACTCGTACTGCGCCGGCGTCAGTTCCTCCAGCGCGGTCGGAATCTCGATCTCCCTGCCTCGTGTGTGAATGGTCCGCATCAGAATGTCATCCCTTTAGAGTGAACTATCGGGCCGGTCATTGACGGATCCGGCGTGTTGTCCTTGGCATCGAGCTGCGCCACCAAGTCCTGGAGAGTCTGGATGTATCTGTCGGCGTCCGTACCCAGCGACTTGGCCACTGCGGCGCGTGCCGCCTGCTCGGCCTTCAGCCTGGAGTTGACGGGCTGCGACTGCTGGATCTGGACCACTCCTTCCGGAATCACCTCCACCGGCAGGCGTTCTATGGCTTTCTGCATGGTCAGCAGCGCCACGGCCCTGCAGGCAGGTTCTCGCAACAGATCCGTTATATCCCGGTCCTCGTATGCCAGCAATTGCGGCATGTAGCGGCCCAGCACCGGCGCCACCTGCGCGCCCTGCACCTCACGTATGATGGGCAGCAGCGTCACGAACAGCCGGTGGGACCCGATGGTGTAATATTCATCGAACTCCTCCTTGCTCTGTATCAGCAACCCCTTGCGGAGCCTGTATTTCCTGGACCCGGTCCAGAACTCGAACTCCTCGCGGTCCATGACTTCGATCAGCGCGTCTACGGCCTCGTAGGCCATCTGCAGGATGTTGCGCTCGTCCTTGTACTCCTGAAGCGCCGTCAGTCCCTTCTCGTTCTCGCCCAGCCGGCGGCTGCGCCCGGTGCCGTCGTGCTGCGCGTCGAGCGTCGGTATTATCTTCAGCCATGTAAAGAGTGCCACGGCCTGCTGCAGATGCGCCAGCGCCTCCGGCATCGCCGTGTTCCCGTCGACAAAGTCCCCGTCGTAGAATTCGGCCAGAGCCTGCACCGGTTCCGGACCTATTATCGCGGTTACGTCCCGGATACCTAACGGCAGCACCGGCTCCCACTTCGAGAAGTCGACGTCGTTTGAAATCAGCCCGATGGCGGTCACTATCTCGGTGCCGCCGTCACCGTGGCGGTTAAACAGTTTCATCGCGTTTCAGTTTATAGGGTTGCCAGTCGTCAAAATCCTTGTTGAACGACTGTATATTGTCGAAAATTTCCTCCTTGTAGAATCTGGCCAGCCCTGTGTCGACGGTAATGACCGCGCATTCCGAACGCGGATTGGTGTTGACATTGGCGCTCCCCTCGATCACGAAGTCGAAACGCTCGCCGAATCCGGCCATCACCTTGGAATGGTTGCGGAATATGGCCACACGGCCGCCGAATTCCTTCACCAGCTCTTGCAGCATCAGATAGATAGAGGCGTACGACGCCTGAAAAATCTCACCCACATAGAAGTCGATGTGTCCCAGGTCTCCGTTTCTTACCCATTTGGCAATCTCATCCACGTCCGTGGCCGCCATGCACCATGTGGACAGCAGCGCATACTCCACGCGCTGCTGCTTTACGATGACCCTCAGATAAGTCAGCGCGTCCACGTCACCGAACGAAAAACAGTGATATGCAGTTCCCGGCTCGAAGTGCCACGGCAGGGATTCCTCCAGAGCCAGCTCCGATTTTATGCGGCGTTCCACATAGCGGCCGCGCGTGCGCTGACACGCCACCGTCCGGTCCCGGTTGGGATCGTCCGGGCGTTCCTTGCCCTCGTCCTTGGTGCGCTGCACCTGCTCCGTGTCGCCGAATAAGTTACGCATTTTCCTTGACTCTGTTTTCGGGGTTCACGTTTTTCTCGGCCTCCACCACCGTGCGGTACAGCCCGATCTTGATGTCCGTGCCCGGATGGTTGATGTCGATAAACTGTTGGAACGGCTTGCAAAGGATCATGTCCGGCACGGCCGTCTCCGTGGCGTTATAGACCTTCAGCGCGTACAGCTTTTCGGAGCCGCTTCCGAGCTTGGTGTCCAGTATCAGATTGGACAGCGACGGATCCAGGCCGAATCCGGATGTGGCCGCCGCCTCCGATTTCTTGCAGATGGCCACCTGAGCCTCGATGTAGTCCTTCACCTTGTTGTCGATGGTCACTATCTCCCAGCCCTCGAACGCGTTTGCCTCCGGATTCCAATAGTCTGAGGTGTGCAGAAACTTCCCGGCGTTAGCCTTTCCGGACATCGACATGGCGAACTTCTCCATGGCCTCGTCCTTAAAGTCTTCCAGCATTTCGGCCTTGTATGGTATATTCTTGGCGCGGCATACGTCCTTGATACGTTCCTCGGCGCGGTCCCAGTACGACTGCGGCGACTTGATGTGCTTGGAAATGGCGGCGGCGTTCTCGTTGTATGCGGCCAGCAGCGGGGCCAGCGTGCCCGCTAATTCCAGCCAGTCGAACGCACCGATGAACCGCGGCACGCTGTAATGGTCGTGGTTATAGCTGTAAATGTTGTAATATGCCAGCGACACCGTATATTTCAGCGGCTCGCGCGGGGCGAACAGCGGATATATATGCGACGTGTCCGGACTCGCGGCGGGCCAGTCGGCCACCATGGCCTGCACCGGCAGCTTGTTTTCGCCCGGATATACGAACCGCACTTTGCCGGCCGGCACATGCTCCACGGCGGCGATTCTTCCGGAGCCGATGCGTGCGCCGCGCGAACGGATGAACTTCACCCAGAACCCCTCCAGGTGCACCAGGTCGATCAGGCACCGGTGCATCTGAGTCAGATAGTCCGTCGACTTCAGGTCGGCCGTGATCTCGTCGTCCACTGTCCACGCCCGGTAAAATATGTTATGGCTGTCCACAGCGTCACGGTACAGCCTCGGACCTTCGCCCCACTGCAGCCCGGCCTTCTTGCCCATGATGCCCTCGCCGGCGTAGAAGTTCTCCAGCAGGCCGCGCACCTTGCCCGGCATGTCGTTGCCAGGTCCGTAGGGTATGATCGGCGTGCCGTTGACGTTGATGTACCGGTATCCGAACGAAAGCGTGGAGCCCCGCAGCATATACGTGGACGGGCTCCAGCCCGAACCCTTGGCGTTCATGCTGAACGAATAGATCTCGCCGGCGCCGTTGTCGACAAATCCGAAATTACCGATTCTCCGTATCATCGTTGATGTTGTGTTAATGCAGCACGGTGCGGATTCCGTTGAACTCCATGATCAGCGGCTGCCAGCAGTTGCGTGCCTCCCCTGTCTCCGTGTCTGTAAAGAATAATTTATGACTTGCGTCGGCCACGTCCTCGTCCTTGGCTTTGGGACGTATCCTGGCGGCATTGACTATGGCCATGTCGCCGCCGTTCATGGTCTGGCGGTTCCACTTGCGGAACTTCAGCGAGAACGTGCCTCCGGCCAGACTGATTTCCTTCATCTGCCTGATGGCCTCGAACAGATCTATAGTCGTTTCTTTTTCCATTGTCTGTAAATTAGGTCTCCTGTATAAAAAATGATCAGTGCAGCCACGATGGTCCAGCCGATGCGGCATTCTAAAGGTATCCCCGCGCCAGCATCCTCCGTAACTTCCTCCTTCTTTTGGGCGTCGGTGTCCACTGTTCTGGCAATCTCGTCACCGTGCGACGCCTTGACCTGATCGACTCGGCCGCTCGATTCAGTCTCTCGATGGCTGGTCTGCTGTACATTCGATTTACCGCTCGCAGTAATCTCCACAACCTGGCCCGCTGAGTCTCGGTCAATGACAGCGTGAAAGTAAACGTCGGCGTTGATGGCCGTTGTGTCCGTTCGCGCTTCTGCGGCGGTGGTGGTGGCGCGGAGTGTATCACGATCAACTGTTCGTTCCACGGATTCGTGGACTTCCTGGTGCGTTTCCTCCACCATGTTCCGATGGCTTCGGCAAGATGCCAGAGACAGACAAACGCTACACACGCACACAATGTCGAAAAGCATACGGCCCAGGCGATGAACGCCCGATGTTCGATATTTTCCATGTATCATGACTTAGAAAAATCAAAAGATTCAAAATTCGGGCAATCCTCGGCCTTTCCGCAACAGTGGTTTCGGGCTATGCGCATTATTCGCTCTTTCTCGTTGAATTTCTTTTCGAGTTGCGCAATTTTTTCTTTCATCTGCGCAATTTCTTTTTCAAGGCGTTCACGGTCGGCGTTCAGGTCGTCTATCATTCTTTGATATACGACCTGAAGTTTTTCCATAGCGGTAGCCTCGGCCTGTTTACGGTCATACTTGATTGTAAACAGCCACGTCGCGCCACCGCCAAGTAAGCCGGTGATGATTGGCAAAATGATGTTTAAAGTCTCCATGTCGTTGTCGTTTTACGTTGCAAAGATCCCGATAATTCTCCGCGTTGCGAAGGACACGCCCGGAAACGGGAAACGCCCGTTTCACAACGGGCGCCCTGACAAATAAAACTTGCTATCTATGTATGATTCTCAAATACCTTCCGTGTCTTTGCCCGGTTCGTTGTCGCCGGCCGGTGCCTGACCGTCATCCGGATCATCCTCAGGAACGTCGTCCTCCGGCTCGGCCGGATCTTCCGTTCCGGATTCCTTATCCAGCCCCAGGAACTCGTTCAGAGTGCCGTTGTAACGGTTTTTCGGATTGGCGATGTCGGCCAGATCCTGGCGAACATATCTCAGCACGCGAAGCGTGTGCAACGCCTCTGTGTCCGACATGCCGATTTCCTCGGCGAACTCCAGGATGTAGCTTTCCAGACGCTTCAGCGTGTCGTCATAGAATTTGAATGTGCCGCCTACGGCCTGCAGTGATTCGATGGCGCGGATTGCATCCGATGTCAGATTTATTTTTTGATCTTTCATTTTGTCTGTGTTTTTATTGGTGAATCTTAGGGATAGCCGGTCCCCTGTTACTTACATTTCGTTTTTTAATCCGAGTTTCTGCTGGCGGGCGTCGCGGGCTGTCTCGCGGATCACGCCCGGGGCGAACCCGGCGATCAGTGTCGCAGCTCCGTAGGCCAGCACATACGCATCGTCCAACGCTACTCCCATATAGAGTATCAGCACGGCGATTACGCCTACAAAGATACGAAAATTATCCGATGTAAGGAATATAATACCTTGAATAAGGCATTTTTTAACTCTTGGCTCATACAGCAGAACTGGAGCCGGTAATGCAATTTCTGTTTTCATTGCCGAGGTGGTTTAGTTGTTTGACGATTTTAGGGCATAAAGAAAGCGGCCGCTATCCCCATGTCGTCAAATCACCCCGGAAACCGACGGAACAGTCGAGTTACTTAGGTTGGAGATAGGCGGTCGCCTATGTTTTTCGTATGTATTGTACGGGCATAAAAATGCCCGAATTATTTCGAGCCGATTAATTCGGCTGTTCCGGCCTTATAGCCGGGATGATTTGACTCTGCAAAATTCGGCATTTCAGTGTTAACATCAAAAAAAATAACGTTAATGTTTGTTAACCCTGTAAAGAAAAATGAAAGCCGGAACCTTCAGGCCCCGGCTAATATGGTTGTGTGTGCTTTAACTCGCTGTTACCAATCTTCTTCAGTCGTTGACGAAAAATTGGTTATCTGTCTCAGGGACTGCGTCAATCCCCGGAATTCTTCGGATGCTTTCGCCTTCAGCTCATTCCAGATCTTATCATGAGCCATCTTGTTCAGTCCGCCCTGGCCTGATTTTGCAGCCTTCGTCAACAATCCCAGAGAACAATCCGATGCATGTCCCGGCTTGTTTTCATGCGTAATGCTGTTCATTTCCGCTCTGAACCGGCCATCCTTGCACTGCAATTTCAGCATATATCTGACAGTGCCATCATACGCTTTGTAGATTCCTCCTTTTTTAAACGGGAATGCAGCTTTAAGAATAATGGTTCCGGTGGTCTGGTCCTCCATCTGCGTGACGGCTTTGCCATTCACATAGGAAGTGGCCACCCATTCACGTAATCCTCCGTAAATTTCGTCTTTGGTCTTACCCTCTACCTGGATAACATCCGAAAAACTGAGCGGAGTGTTCTGCGCTGAAGCCATTAGAGTTACCAGCATGGCGAACAGCATGATTAATTTTCTCATTGTGGCGTGTATTTTTTATTACTTCCGCCGGTTTTCTGGTGTTTGACTCCACAAATTTACGAAATATTATCGGTAAATGTCCAAAAAATACGCGGTAATATGGCCGAAAATGCACGGTAAAACTACAAAAACCGCGTTTTTCGGGCTGGAATTTTGGTCTAAAATTAGTTCCCCCGCACATTTTCAGCCGATTAAGTCCCCAGCGAAACGAAATCAAAAAAAATGACACACGGCGGGGGGCGCGACCCGCTCAGAATTGGAAAAATAATTACCACCCCTTACCGGAGTGAAATGTGAGGAATCGGACCGTTACGGCGTTACCCGAAACGGCCGGACACCGCAACGCCCGGCGGCTCCGTGCCGTCGGGCGTTACCATGGTAACAACCGGTAATATATAAGGTGTCAGGAGTCGAACCGGTTGTTCGCCCACTGCTCCACCATCGAATCGACGGCGGATCCTGCGGAGTCCGACGCCTTGGCCGCCTTCAGCCAGCCGCGACGCATCATCAGATACTTGAACGCATCGCTGAAGTTGGTGGACAGCCTCGGCAGCTTCTTTAGCGCCAGCTTCTCGGACTTCTTCACCTTCACTATGATCTTACGGTCGCCACGGTACTTAACGTCGTACCTGGCCAGCTCCATGCTCGATATCATTTCCGGACAGTTCAGGGCGTCCACCATCAGCAGCGGCAGCTGTCGATTGCGTCCGTCCATAAGCTCGTGCATGAAATCGAACTCCGCGCCCTGTCTGATCGTGGCCTGCTTCCTTGACATCAGCACCACGCTCCAGCCCGTGCGACGCCCGGCGGCATCCTTCTCGATGGCATCCTTCAGCTTACCCGCCTGGTCATCGCCTTGGCGCTCGTAGTTGTTGCCGGCGCGGTCATAGTACATATACAGCGTCTTGTCCCCGTGTCCGGCAAAGAACTCCAGGAACTGATCGGCCAATTCACGGTAAGATTCAGGCGCCAGCACATACATGCACTTATGCACCCGGTAAAACTGACCGTCCATCTGTCCGGTCACGAACGACATCATGTTTCCGAAATCCACGCCGCCGTCGATGGGCCGCGTGGGATCCAGGTATCGGAGCTGCGCGGAACTGAACGCCGCCTCGCCCGATACAGTGCCGTCGGTGTACTTATGCCGTTCGCCGAACAGCGTGTAGAACCGGGCATCCTTACGCACGCCCGGGCGCATACCCAACACGGACTTCAGGAACTCGTGATGCTCCAGCGCGCCGTTATACATGCGCCGGGCATAGTCCAGCGTCAATATGTCGATATTGGCGAAACTCGATATGTTCATAAAGAACGTCTGGCCCTTCCTCAATTTCAGCAGCCCCTCGGTGTAATACTCCACCTTACGCTCCAGCCTGGAGATCTTACGTACATCCGGCGGCGTGTTCCTGTTCTCGCGGGCCAGCTTAATCCGATAATCGTTCAGCAGTCCGGCCGCCTGTATGGTCTTTATGATCCGGTCCGGATCCATTTCCGACGCATAGCGGAAAAACCAGTCGAACTCCCCCTCGGTCACGTCAGGCATATCGGTCGTAATGGTGACACCGCCGTAGAGGTGACAACGGCCGTAGGTAATGGCGTCGCCTCGAAGTATAGGCATCACGCGCGCCGCGCGGGCGTCGCTCGCATACTTAGCCTCGTCAAACATCAGATGGGCCACGGACTTACCGGCCAGCAGCGACGGGTTATCCAGGGAACCGAGAAATATAACGGAACCGTTCCAGAAACTGTAAACATGCCGGTAGTCGTCGACAATCACCGAACAGCGGCGCGACCATTCCGACGGCGGGCGCTTACCCTTCACGTAATGAACGCCTTCGATCAGGCCGTTCAGTCTCCAGCCGTTCTGCACGGCCGGCATGATGTTGTCGATAAGATTGGAATAGGTGTTGGCCACGATTGCCACGGGCGCGCCCGGCATAAGCCGGACACACCGTTCGGACCGGCGGGCCAGTATCACGGTACTCTTGGCCCCCCCACGGCCGCCGATAAACACCAGGTTCGTGGTGTCGATCCAGTCGCAAAGCAGTAGCGCCTCGGACCCGAACTTCACGGCCGCCGCGTCAACATCCTTATTTATCTTCATCGCCGAATTCCTTTATGTCCTCCATTATGCGGGCCAGCAGGTTGCGGGGCTTCACGCCGGCGTCCTCCTTGACGCGGTCACGGGCCGCTTCCGGGATATCCGGAATGGAGTCTATAAACGATTCAATTTCCTTACGGTCGGCCCTGGGGGCGCCTAAACTCTCGGCATCGGCCGTGTATATAGTGACGGGCGCGGCATCCAGCAGTTCCTGCGGGATCTCCGGCGCGGCGTCGTCATAGCAGCCACGTAATTTCGCAGCCTCAACGATATAGCTTTTGGCCTCCTTCAGGCGTCCGGCCGATATGGCCAGTTTGGCCAGATTATCCATACGGTCGGCGTATATGTTGGACCATGCACGTGTCGTGACGCCCTCCTGGTCGTAGAAGAAATTCAGCGCGTCGGTGTAAACCTGGCGCGCCATCCAGTCGGACAGTCCGTATGCGTCGGACTTCAGCAGCTTTATGATTCCGGACTTAGTGACGATACGTTCGCCTCCCGGCACCATCATGCGGGCGTGCAGGCCGCGCACCAGCTTCATCAAGTCGAAGTATTCGCGCTCGGCCGGCGTCAGGCTGTCAATATCTCCTGTTTTCAGGATTCGTGTGATCTGATTGGAGTCGACGGCCTCGAAATTGATCCTGGAAGGTTTAGTCGGTAAATTCATCGTCGTCCATGTTGTTTACCAATTCGTTGAACCGATTGTGGGCCTGTATTTTCTGGAGAGTCTTAATGGCATCGATATTTCCGGCCTGCGCCGATTCCTGGAGCTTGATTTGCGGCGTGGCGCGTCCGGACGCGCGTCCGGCCAGAATCAGCATGGCGATCGTGGAGCCGGGAATGTCGGCGGCATGACAGAACGCCCGGCGTTTCTCGGCCGGCCACTCCATGCTCGCGGCTATCTCCTTAGCCAGAAACCCGACGGCCGCCAGCTTCATCACCTCGTCCTCCTCCTGCTTGCTCAGAGCCGGCAAATTAATATTATCCTCCATCGGTGCCCAGATTCTTGATTATCGCCCACTCACGTTCGCTTAATATTACTCGTTCCGCCGCCGCTCGTTCCGCCGCCGCTCGTTCCGCCGCCGCTCGTTCCGCCGCCGCTCGTTCCGAAAGTAAAAAACCTTTCCCGAACAAATTACCCTTCATGTTATCGAGCTTCGAAATCTGGGAACAATCTGCAGCCGGAATATCGAATTTTATGCCACGGACACAGAGACGCCCCAGTGTCGCTGGCGTTATCACGTAATCCGGATAGATAATCTTTCGTATGGATTTAGGCTCCCGTTTCTGAACCTCCTGAACACGTTTATATAAATCTCCCGCAATCCGGATCCTGGGATTCCCTTTCAGCATATTTGTTCGGAACGATGTCCTTACGCGAGCCCCGTTCTCATATACGATATCGCAATGCGCCACGATGTACGATTCGTCAGAAAGGCCCAGACGTAAACCAAGCAGCGTCAATGCCGGAGCAAACAGAAAATATTTAATGCCCCGCGAATTGTAGAACCGGCATATCTTGGAGATAATCGAGAACGGCGGATTGTCGATAACCACGGATCCTTCGGGATAGTCATAATTCTCATAATCTCCGCCGGGATAGAAGGGGCGGAGAATCTTCACGCCCTCCAGGGGCATGATGGTCTCGTCCACGTAACGCACAATCTCGTCATATACGGCCTGCGGCGTATAGCAGTCGTCCGTGGTTTTCTTAGGCTTGAATTTATCGACAAACCCTTCGTAATCCTCGAATTTTTCTTTATTCTGAGACGTAGCGCTCATAACACTTCAACAGATCAGTAAGATTATTAATTTCTTTATTCAGCATCGATAACTGGTGGCCGGCTTCGGACCGGTCGCACGGATGGCATCCGGAACGTGACAGATAGCGCGTCAGTTCGGCCCGGTGCCTCTCCAGCTTACCGATGGCCTCAGTTACTTTTTTTTTCTACGTGCCACCTCGTCCTGGAGCGCCTTTTTCGTAGCGGACCATCGTACCAGCGCCGCCTCGGCCCGCTCATTCGACTCCCCTTTCTCCTTGGCCGCGTTCACGGCCTTGCGGTGTTTCGATTCGTTGGCCGCCGCGCTCTGCAGCTTCTTCATCAGGTCGATCTCCGACAACTTGGAATAATCCTCGGCCTGCTCCATTTCGCGAAATTTCGCGGCCTTTCCCAAAATGGCGCCGTTCTCACGGTAATACTCCAGCTCGTCCCAGATCTCGCGGTTCTTCAGGTACTCGGTCACCACCTTCTCGCAATCGGCCAGTGCGGCCGCCGATTCATCGTCCGGAAGCTCCTGCAGGCGCGCGTGCGCGGCCTTGTAGTTGTCAAACGCCGTGAACATATCGGCAACAAGCACCTTCAGCACGTCCGGACAGTCCGGAGAATTCAGGAACTTGTATTGTTCCCGGAAACTTATCAGTTTCTTCAGCGGCTCCGGAGCCTTGACATTTTCATTTTTTGCCACTTGCGCCGGATCGTCGACAATCACTGTATCGATGCGGATTCCATTCAGTTTCGGAGCCGCCGCATATCGTGGCAAACGGGCGAATTCCGATTCAGTCAGCCCCGCCAGCTTGCGCAATTCCTCCATCAGGATTTCGCGCGTGTTTGCAGTGTCATCGGTCATAAACAGCCGCTTCAGGCGCAAATTACAGCCGTAGCGCTGATACAGCGCCACGCCCTCGTGATATTCACGGATACCGCTCAGATAGTCGATAATCTGTTGTTTTTCCTGTGTCGTCATGTCGTCAAAATTTTACACTACAAAATTAATGGCCGGTAATTACCGGATGAAGGACAAAAAGCCCGGAGCATCACTGCCCCGGGCCTCCAGATATTCAATGTCAGACTTCTATGCTGCTACATATCTGCTCTGCTCGATCCACATCAGGCCGGCCTCGCCGGCGTCGAACGCGCGGAGCGTGATCTGCGAGCCCTCGGACGCGGTGAAGGTCTTGCCGCCCTTCAGGATGATCTTGCCCTCGCTGGGCGCCAGCGTCGGAGCCGTGCCGGCCACACCCAGAATGGTGATCACGGCATCGTGCGCGCCACCGGTGATCTCGTCGATGGCGGCAGCGCCGCTGGTCAGCTGATACTGACCTTCGGACACGAACGCGATGGCCTTTACGCCGGTCTCGACGGTCGATACCGGTTCCTCCATGGGGATGGTACCTTTATAGATAAAGATATCGTCCCCTTTGGAAATCTGTGTGAAGGTCATTTCGTTGGTGTTGCTCTCGTTATTGCCCGTGTAGCTGGGCGTCATCTTGCAGGGGTTGCAAAGCGAGCCGATCAGGTCGGCCGGCTTACCGGAACAGTAACGCACCACAAGAATGAACTTGCGGTTTATGCTGTTGACCTTGAACTCGCGCACGGCCTGCTCGTTGCCCGGGTGCTCGAACTTGATGCTGGGCGTGAACCCGATCTTGTCGGTGTCGCCCTCGGCGGCCGACGTCACCTCGATGGTGCCTGGCGTCATATATATGGTGTAGCCGTAACGCCCCGGCTTCATCACGATGTTGTCCACGATCACCACTCCCTTGTCGTCAGGACCCGGCATGAACGCGATGTCGTCGATGTCGATCAGGGTGAGCTGGTCGCGCGGCTTGATACCTACGCCCGGATTACCGGCGGCGCGCGGCACGGATGTCTTTATATAACTCATTTTTACGAAATTTTAGTCATTGATATTAATTCACGGGGGAAGGAATTAACCTTCCTCCGTGTTTATCACATTCAGCCACGGGCCACTTCGTAGAACTTGCCGTCCTCACCCTTCACCAGCTTGATGAATGTGCCGGACTTCAGGGTCATGTCCTTGGTCAGAACGAAATTGCCACCGTTGGCGATGGTCGATGCGTTAGTGGATCCTGCACCGTGGATGGTGTACAGCACGCCCGTCTCGGCGTCGGCCAGATTCGTGATGGCCGTGGCGGCAGTGTTGTCACCGGTAACGAAGGTTGTGGCACCCTTCACGCTTGGTGTCGCGGCATTGGCGGCGAACTGATAGGAATCAGCGGCGGCCGTAGTGCGCGAAACCTCTATGAACTTGCCGTCGGCGCGCTTCATGAGCGTGATCACGTCACCGGCGTTCGGCGTCCATGCCTCGGACAGCAGCGCAAACTTGCCGGACTTGGAGATCTTGACACCGGCCGTGTCGCCTCCTACTCCGCATTTCAGCTGAATCAGGGCGCCCACTTTTGCATCGGCGATATCGGTGATGTCGAGCTGCGACGTGTTGGCCACGGTCACGATGGACGAATGCAGCAGCGCGCTCGGGTTCTTGTCAGGCTCGGACTCCATGAAGTAGGTGTCCGGACGGTCGTAATCGTTGCACCAGATCAGCTGACGGCTGCCATCCATCAGGTTGGGATCTGTGTACTTGTAACCGACGGCCTGGGCCTGGATGCTCTCCTTCCAGTTGCTCCATACATCCACAGACCAATTGTGCTGCTCCAGGGTGAAACGCAGCATCTCGCCGGCCACATGGTCGAACGTCTTGATGTTGCCGTCGATGGTCCAGAAAATACGATGATGGTTGTCGGCGTTGGGCAGCGTCACGATCTGAACGGCCGGGAACTCCTTGACGTAAGTAATGCCGGCCTTGTAATCGATGTTCTGGCCATAATGAGCCTCGTTGTACTTGTGGTACAGCGGGAGCATCCAGCTGGGGATGTAGAGGCGGATCGTGCCGGTGTCGCGGAACTTGGAAGGGATCATCGACGTGCCCTGATAAAACCCCTCGCCGATATTGGCGGCCGTGATGTGCGGCAGCGCGAACGGCTTGATCTGATACACCTTTTTGCCAGTGGTGCCACCATCGGGGGTAAAGTCGATGTGACCCTCCACACGCTTGCGCAGATACTCGTAGATACCGTCAGCGGCCTCCATTGCGCGTCCCGGCACATCGGGATCGGGATCCTTGCGGACACCGTTGATGTAACGCAGCTCGCGCTCATTGTGCAGCGCCTTGGCGGTCTCTACCAGCAGGTACTCGATGAACGACAGCTTCACGGGATTGGAGCCCTCGCGGTTCAGATAACCGATCCACGACTTCTCCAGCTCCTTCAGGGATTTGAACGTGTGGGCGAACATGACGCCGTACATACGCAGCGTCTCGGTGCCGAACTCGTAGGAGCCCTTAGTGACTTTGTTGAAATCGCTCTTGGCGGAGTTATCGGCCTGAGAGAACTCACCCAGCCAGATATTGGTCAGGGTCTCCAGATCCTGATGTCCCGACTCCGTGGGGAAGATCTTGGTAATGGTGGGCAGCTCAACCAGGAACGACTGCAGGCGGTCGGTCCAGCGTGTGCGGTAGAATGCGCCTAAGTCATCCTGCAGACTCTTGTAGTCTACGGAATTCGCCATAGCCACCGGCAGCATCTTGCCCTCGTTGGCCAACAGTGCGGCCTTAGCGCGCATGTTGTAAGGGCGATTCAGCGAGAAAAACTCGCCGGGCATTCCGCCGAGCTGCTGAGTGTCGTCGATGTTGAAAACGGCTCCGGGACCGGCCGAATGACCGGCGCCTTTGCCCGGATCAGTCTCAGGCATAGCCGAAAGCGTCTTGATCTTGTCGTTTAGAGCCGAGATCTCGACCTCCTTCGACTTGATGGCAGCCTCGTGGGCTGTTTTGTCCTTGGCCACCTGTGCCTTCAGTTCAGTCAGCTCCGACACGGCCTGCTGGTGCTGTGTGGTCACCTGGCCCAGTACGGATGCGACAACGGCGGCACGTTTGTCGTCGCTGTCATGTCCCTCGGCGGAAGGCTGAGGATTCTGGATATACGCCTTGAAGTCCTGAAGGAACTTGTCGGAGAATCCGTACTCCTTCAGCTTGGCGCACTCCTGGTCGGTCAGGTCGTCCTTGCCATCCTTCTTGGTGAAGGCGGTCAGGCCGAGAATACCGAGAATCGCGGGGATAAAATTCGCTAAATTCATTTTCTTGGGGTGTTGATAAGTTGTTAATTACTCGTATAAATCGTTAGCCTTCCGGCTCGTTGCCTGTGCAAGCACCCACTTCACGGCGTCCGATACACCTCCGAACTCGTCAATGTAACCGGCAGCCACGGCCTCGTCGCCCGTGAACAGTTCGCCACGGAACAGCGGAAGTTCCGGATCATACTCGATGCCGAGATTGCGGGCCACTGTCTCCGCGAACACCTTGTGGATGCGTTCGGCGCGTGCCCTCAGCAGGGACTCGTCGTTGTTGTCCTCCAGGGCGCGGACTTCCTTGTTCTTCAGATCGGCCGTATCGGGATAGATCTCCCGGTAATCGATACCATTCTGTCTGAAGTATTCCCGGAACGAATAGTGAGTGATGACCACTCCGACGCTACCCACCTCGCAAAGCGGCGACGCGATGAACGTGTGGTCGCTGGCCGTACCCAGCCAGAAATGCGCGGATGCCATGACGCCTGTCACTACAGTGGCCGTTGGTTTCTTGCAGTTCTCGACCGCTGCTGCAGCCATGTCCAGATGCGACACCATGCCGCCGGGGCCGTCGATGACGAATACAATGCCGCAAATATTGGGATTGAGCTCGGCGGCCTCCACCTGACGGATCACCCATTCGGACTCCCAGGAGTATAGCACGCCAGTCAGCGTGATCACGGCAATGGAGTCGACCGGGAGCGTGATGTCGTCCAGCTCATACCATTTGGCCATGTATGGCGACGATGTCGCCTTTACTGTGCATTTATTCTGTGCCAGCTGCGCGGCTGCAGCCTCTATATTGCCGTTGACTATTGACGGCATGATCAGCGACATGACCGTTTCCAGATCATGACGCTGTATGGTCCAGTTATCAGAGAAAAATCGTTGTAACCTGTTCATGCGGTTAATTACGGTTAATTTTTGTATGCAAATTAACCACATAACCGGGGAGCGCGGAAGGACTTTTAATCCATAAGAAAACCGTCCGGCATGGTGTCCTCACCCTGGAGAGTGACCGCGAACACGCCTCCCTCGATGGTGTAGTCCAGAGTCAATGGCCAGTCGGGCGAACCGCACACACGCCGTTTGCCGGACTCGTCGACGTATGTGGCCACCAGGCGCGTCACCTTGTACCGTTCCATCATATCTGTAACCGATTCCGACACATCCGAACGTTCAAAGGTGATTTTTTTCTTAAATTTACCCTTGTCGCTGCTTGTGGACATCTTGATGGAGCCGGGAACGGCAACCGCATCGATGGCTTCTCCCAAAAGCAACATTGTGACCCGTGACATGATCCGGACGAATCTCGCCACTCTGCCCAGCGGGATCAATTGCAGACTGTGACATGCCGATATTGTAAAACGGTCCATATTTTCAATTTTAACTTATTGATATTCAATCACTCGGCATTTTTCCGACATTTTTCCGACATAAATACCGCAAGAAAAGGACAAAACGGCCCATTCGGTCGGTAAAATTTTTACCTATAAAATGAACTTATTTCCTCTTATACCCGCGCTTTTTCTTACGGCGCTGCTTATCGCGCCAGCGCTGGTAGTTTTTGAGCAGTGCATCCTCCGTGATCGACTCGATGGAATATTTGCGCAGGAACATGAACACGGATTCCTTGAACTGGATCCCGTTCAGATGCTTGTTCTCGTCCATGTAGTCGTGCAACTCGGCCCACATCATCAAACGCATTTTATCGGCGAGAATCTTCTGTGCCCGGCCTGACAGATAGTTGTACGACACCGGATCCTTCCCAATGCGCCGTTCTGGCAGCACGAATTCCAGATTCCCTGTATCGACGGGACACGTGATCGGGCGTCTCTGCAATAGATCATAAATAAGAATGTAGATGTCAAGTGTTGCCGGGAACCTGACGGCGCCGGCTTCCGGATTGTAGAATTTACCCTTGATATATTCTGCTACATACGGGTCTGCTGTTGTCTTTACTGTCATCATGGTCGAGAGATAGAGATTATGTCGCAAAATTATAAATAAATTTCGATTTTAAGGAATACATTTCACGATATAAGGCAAATTTTTCCTGCGACTGTATCAAAATGGCCGAAAAAGTTTGTTATTTTGTTATTTGTTGTATCTTATTGATTCCCAATAGCGTAAAAATTAGATTCTGGCTTTCCCCAGTTTGTACGCAGCTGATTCAATTCGTCACACGCTGCCCAGATCATCGCATGATCGAAGACGTAACAATCCGAAAAAATTTTGTTACACGTTTGTTACCGATTTTTGTTACCGTCTCCCCTTCACTTTATTATTTGATTTTTACTTTGTTACATTCTTTTCAAACATTATGATACAAAGTAACAAAAATTTCGTATAAAATTAGGTGGGGGTATGGGGGTGAGGAAAGCGGAGCGATAGGGCCTACGGCCGCAAAAGAAGGAACCGGACCGATTCGCTTTTGTACGAATTGGCCCGGTTCCCGGCTCGAAATTAAATACAAATGTCAATACATGTCGCCCATCAGAACGGATCAGCATCGTTAGATGGATTCTTAAAGTCAAACAGCGGCTTTTGTACCGGCGGTGGATTCTTCAGCCTTGCGGCCTCCTGATTTGTCCGGATGTAGATCATTTCCTTTTGGACCCTCATGCCCGTCGCGTCCGTGACGCGCTTCAGGATGCGGCCTCCTGACGTGTGCAGGTCTTCAGGATTCAGTTCGGCTATATAGTCACAGGTGTAGCAGAATCCCTTCAGCTGCTTGGTAAATTTCTGCATCGTGATCTTGGTCACGCCCGAATATCGTTTATAATCCTCGAACACCTGTTCGCGCACAAGCTCACGGTCCAGATTGTCGCCCTTGCCGTCCTCATTAATTGCGAAATAACCGCCGGCCCATTCGCGGAAGTTGTCCGACATATCACGCAGGTACTTGCGGAAAATGATATTACCGATCTGAGGCTCGATCTTGATGTCCTGGTCCACTACCGACAGATAAAACCGAACGCACTGCAGCATGAAATTTATATCCGCTTCCCACTCCTGCTCCGTGTATGTAGAACCCATCAGATCCTTACCGAAATCCGAACGGATGGCCCGCGTCTCGTTGTAGTCGTTTTCTTCGGTACTTTGGTGGTAATAGTCTGAAAATACCACAAACAGCATACGGCCGACACTGGAGCCGTCAAATTCCTTTGGCACATAATTGGTGGTAAATGCGAATTTAGGCGCCTGATCAAACGGCAAAGTATAAGCCGAAATGTTTTTGGCGTTGATCGTAAGGTCTGACGTAAGGTTGTCGTAAAATCTTTTGAACGGGAAATATTCGTCGCAGTCATCGATTACCACGATGCCGGTGTGTCGGTCTATCTGCTCGAACGCGAATTGATTGTCCAGTAACTTTGGATTACGCCCGGACAGCTTCAGCCAGCGGGTAAAAAATCTTAGCGCCCGGAACATGAAGGATTTACCTGAACGACCGTTGCACTGGTCGTTCTCGCCGATCACATTATCCATTACGAACGGTGCCCATGCACGCGACTCGCTCTTATATCGATGCAGCATGTAGCCGATGGTGAAAATCTTATTTATCAGGCATTGCTTTTGCTCCTGGACCTCGGACGCGTCGAGTGTCGGACCCGCTATGTCGAATTTATGTTCCTTTCGGTATGCCTCGGCCGCGTCCGGATCCATGTCGGCCAGATGCTGCTCCAGTTCCTTACGCCAGTATATCCGGGACGAATTAATCAGGTATCTAAAGTAATTGGAATCGTTCGGCATGATATCGATGTCGAAGTCCTCGCTTTCGGTGCAGCCTTCCCGGTGGGTGACCCTGAACATATCCGGAAGTATCCGGATATTGTGGTCGATCACATTTTCCTCCCATACGTAGCGGCCCAACGCCGATGTCTTGTTTTCATGGCGAATCATCCCCTCGCCTGTGACCTCAATGGCGAATTTTGGGAAATAGAATATCTGAGACTTTTCGGTATAATTTGAAAAATCGGGGTTAATCTCCTTCAGTCCCTCCAGAATTGTCGACGACAGCATCGTGGTAGTCAGCACTAGATTGCGCAGTTCGCGCGGCTGTGCGGTCTCAATGCACCAGTTATGCACGAAATTACGGATATCTTTTGCAGTCACCGACGTGACGATACTACCCTCGATACGCACAAACAGCGCGCATTCGGAATGTTCCTCCTTCAGTGTGTAGAATCCCTGTAACATCAGGAACTCGCACAAGCACGAGATATCGATGCCGTATTTTAATTTACCGGTCTTTTCGTTCTTCGTGATATACCAGAATTTGGCTGGCGTGGCCAGCGCCAACAATCCGCGAAAGTCGTTTTTCTCCTTACGCAACTCCATCCAGTCGCGGAAGTCCTTGCGCGGTTTGCCCCGATTATCCTTGTAATTGGATAACCAAGAAGGGAGCCAGATGGTGTGCAGGTCAATGAACCGTAATGCGAGTTGCGTGCCCTTCAGGCGTCCGGTGGTGTCTATATCCGGTATATTGTAGACGGTGTCGACGTATTTGTTAATCTGGCGCCATTCGTCATCGCTCACCTGATATGTCTCGGAATTGAACCAAATAGGATGATATCCCAATGACCGGACGCAGATAGCGTCACGTTCGCCGGAACAGATAACGGCCTCCGGGAGCTTCTGATCCTTGTAGCTCTTGTCCTCGTTGGCCGGATCCGCACGGAATAATTTTTCTTCCTGCTTGTTGTACTCGGTCCATCTTTCGGCCAGCTCATAAAGTCCGTTGACATACGATTGCGGCTTCTTGCCCTTGGGCTGATACTGAAACCGCCATTGCTTATCGGCGTTCAGCGGCTCATAGATCTTGTAAAACCTGTCCGGTTTCCCGTTCGAGTCGTTGAACCAGCATTCACGCATAAATATCTGGTAATGCTCGTTTGGATATTTATAGACGGCCTCGCGGTTGCGTACCGATATCAGTACTTTGACCCGGTACCAATGCAATGCCTTCAGATGATCCTTTGTGACACGCGGCCCCATGATCTTGCATTCGGCGTCCGTAAATTCCTGATCTATCTCCCAATATGTCTGACCGTCCTCCTGTTCGGGCGTGGCCGGCTGCTTGCGGATATCTGGACGGTTTACCGCCCTGTTTATCTCGTCCGTGACATTGAACATCTGGGCCAGATCCAGGATCGCTTCCGGGAAACGCAGCCCGGTTTCACGCATATGGATCGCGATAGGATCCGTGGCACGGCCCTCGTCGCCAAAATCAGTAACCTTCCATACATAGAAACCCTGTGATGACTGATATCTTTTGACCGACGCGCTGGGCGTGCGTTCGTCCGGCCGTGCCTTGAATGGCTTTTTGGTCCGCGCCGCCTCCCGAATCCGGGGATAATGCAGTGCAAGTATGTCGAGACCTTCGTCGGTCGCGGCGTATAGTTGTTCGGGCGTTACCATATCTTGTGACAAATTACATAATTACAAAAATTTCCGGGATTCCTTACCCCCCCCGATTCCGAAAATCGGGGTCTATCTGTAACAGCTTTGCAAAGTGAGTGACAAAACCGGGAAGGAAGAAGGACGCGCAAAAATTCAGTTTTCATAGCCGAATATGTTTAGTTGTATAGCATAGCCGAATGCCTGCAGGCGTGATTCCACACGCTTTGACCGGCGGCATTCCGGCACCGTGACGATCTTGCCTTTGCGACTGAAACGATAACCACGGCGCCTGGCGTAATACCGCAGATCATATAGAGTCCTCGGCTCGCGCATAAGATATGGTAGTATCAGTGTCGTAAACATCCGATATAATCTCGCATACTACAGCCAGCAGGTCCGCGGTTGAAAGGTCGTGGACAATGCGTATGCAGGCGCCTCCGGGAATCAGCGACACCTCGGTGGCATCCATGTCGCCGGCGGCGTCCAGCGCGTCGGCCAGCTGGACCGGTAACGACGATTCAAGCACTGTCAACATCGCGCGGCCTTCTCCCATGTCGATGATGGCCGTATGGTCTCCGAATGTGATTTCTCTTTTCATAATTTCGAGCAATTTTATTGTTAAATAGCCTCCCCCGGAGAATTTCCTCACACGCCTACGGATAGTTCTCCGGGCTTGGCTATAGTAAATATCTCGACTCCGGAAAACTCCATCGTCACCTTGTTGATATCTCGTTTCCCGGCATCAGGGATGCGACAGTTTCCGTACAGCCAGTTGTTGAGTGTCCATGGACGGATCAGGCATTCCTCAACAATCCGGTTTTTTACCTTGTTATATTGAGCGCGGGGAACATTGTCATCAAGCCATTGACGTAAAATTTGCGCGTCCGACTTGAATGATTTTTTACTTTGTTCTTGCATAGGTTGTAATTTTTTTGTAGTTTTATGATGCAAATATAGAAATAATTGCTCATAATAGGGTAATTATTTCCTGTTAATAATCGTTAAGATTTCAAACACAATGGCCAATTTATTAATAGTTAGAGAATTGTGCGAGCGCAGAAAGATGACTATTCGGGAATTAGCGCAACGCATAGGCAGGGATGAGAGCACAATCCAGAGTGCGATCCGTCGCGGGTCGACGAATACGGTAACACTTGAAGCGCTTGCCAACGCATTAGGTGTGTCGCCTGGAGTGTTTTTCGATGGTTATCAGGCAGATGAAGCCAAGGAACTGCGCAAGGAAAACGAGCATCTGCAGGAGTTGCTGAACGAGAAGGAGCGCCTGATCGAGGTCCTTATGAGTGAGCGGAATTCCTGATAATTCCCGGAATGTCGGCACAATGTCGGCACAATAGTGAATTAAATTACTGACTGTCAGGCGTGACTCGGTCCCTGGTGACACCACATATAAAATCGCTAAGTAGTTAAACTTTGACTACTTAGCGATTTTTCTTTCACTCAAATTTTGCCGAGTTCCCTATAAAGTTACCTATGACACGCCCGTTTGAACGGTGTTGAAACGTGGTTGACGCAACTGAATGAACGAAAAATAAATCTTTTCACATTTTTTAATAAACATCGACGAGTGAACCATTCAATCGAATTGAGGGTTTTGTAAATTGCGGGGTAATTAAGTCCCGCCGTTTACATCACATAAATTAATGAAAATAAAACCCCGTACAATAACGCACGAACAATTAAAGTCGCTTATAAAGGAATGGCTTGACACCCACCGCGAGGAATACTGCGCTTTTGCCGAGGAAATGAGCAAGCGCGACCGTTCAGGTTTTCAACAGATTTTTCTGTATGCCCAATCTATCGCTCCCGCTTATGCCAATGCCGTCAAATCTCGTATGGCAGACAATAGGGATGAAGGATTTGACGATCTTGAGAAGATATTGGAGGACGCTGACATAGGCAGAACGATACTTAGAGATTTTCAGTCAGAAAATCCGGATACCATTGCTCCGGCAATGCTTGCATGGCTATACTTCGGCAACAGTTGGGAGCTGATGGTTTCTTATAATGAAGAAATCATACAGGATAAAGAATCCGGATTCTTCAATCGTCTTATGGCCCGCGCCATGATTTATTTCATCATTCGTAGAAGTATCTAGAATGAACACCGTACTCGACAGGATTGGGATAATTTCCGTAAGATTCAGAAGTCTATGGGTAGTGTCGTGCCTGTTACCGATTCGGCAATTGCTGAGTTTGACGAGGAGGAATCAGCAGCCACAGCGGACAGCACCGATGCTGAAACAACCGATGAAAAGAAAGAACCGAGGAAGCGCGGCAGGAAGAAAGTCCGTGAAACCCTCGACAACCTCATACCCGACAACACCGACCGCATCAAGGGTAAAATAACGGAGTTCCTGAAACTCCGGTCAAGCGGCAATGACCTCGCCATGCTGTATATCTATCTTCACGAGGATTCGCACATACGCAGTTGCGACATCTCAACATTCCACGATGCCCTGTCGGAACATTATCCCGAACACAAGTTTGTCGGACTGCGTGGAGTGCAGAAAGCCCATCAGCAGCTCACCACTCCGATGATGGGAGGCAAGCGCATGATTGATATGGGGCAGGATAAAAAGAATCTCGACAATATCAGAAATCATTTTGAGGCGGCATAACGCCGAAATTTTATCATACTGAAGCCATCTGACCGCTTGCGGCCGGGTGGCTTTTCTCGTTTATATCCACTTTGATTTTTCTCTATTCAGTTCGTTTAATTCGTTTAATTGCGTCAGCGAAATTAAACGAATTTATTTGACTGATACAGTGCGTTATAGCTATTGCAAAGCGGGCAATTGCCCATTATCTTTGCATCGCCGTTTCGGACGGAACGGCGGCTAAACGGTTTCTAACGTCGCCAAAATCGTTCAGCTCTTAACAATCCGGCGACATGGCATTTGCCTATGACAAATCTATTAGAGTTAATCAACAGTGGCGTGACCGGCGTTACGCTTAATGTCAAACTTGAAGACCTCGTTGAGCTGGTAAGACAGACAATCGAGGCCGCAAAGACGGAGCTGCTTCCGGCTATGGTCAGCGCGGCACAGGAGGTCTTGCTCACCAAGAAGGAGGTGATGGAGAAATTCGGCGTGTGCCATACCACCCTCTGGAACTGGAACCGAAACAATATCCTCATCCCGGTAAAAGTCGGGAAGAAGGTGTGCTACCGCCAGAGCGATGTGGAGCGTCTGATACTTGAAAAGGCGAGACAATGATGGATGCACAGGAATTGAATCGGCTCTGGCAGTCATATCAGCTCAGAGTGACGGACGAGATTGTCAGAAGCCCGGAAGTTCTCTTTTGCAACGGTTCCGCAATAGGTACACTCGGCAACTTCTCGGCATCGACCGGTAAGGCGAAAAGTAAAAAGACATTCAACGTGAGTGCCATTCTCGCTGCGGCGTTGACCAACGGGGATGTGTTGCGCTACATCGCCGAGTTTCCCGACGACAAGCGCACTATCCTCTACTTCGACACCGAGCAAAGTCCGCACCACTGCCAGCGGGTGATGAAACGTGCGTTGCGCCTTGCGGGACTTCCGGTTGACAGGCATCCCGAAAATCTGATCTTCGCCCAGCTCCGCGCCATTACGCCCGACCTTCGCCTTGAACTTATCGACAACGCTATCGCAAACACACCCAATGTCGGATTGGTCATAATAGACGGAGTACGCGACCTGATGTTCGACATCAACAACGCCATTGAATCGTCAAGGCTTATCGGCAAACTGATGGAATGGACGGACAAGTATCAGATACACATACATACGGTCCTGCACCTCAACAAGAGCGATGACAATGTACGCGGTCATGTAGGCACCGAACTCAACAACAAGGCGGAGACCGTTCTGCAAGTCTGCAAAAGCACTACGGACAGTGAAGTTACCGAGGTGTCGGCATCCTGCATCCGTTCAATGGATTTTCCGCCGTTTGCTTTCATCGTTAACGAAGCCGGACTGCCGGAAATCGCCACCAATTACACCTTTGCCGGGAAATCAAAGGTTCAGACCTTCTCATACTCGGAGCTTACACCCGAACAGCACCGTCAGGCTCTTGAAAAGGCATTTGCCAACGGCGCGATAAAGGGCTGTCAGAACTGCGAGGACAGCATCAAGAGAGCCTATGCCGCCTGCGGGTTTCCATACGGTGACGGCAAA
Organism: uncultured Porphyromonadaceae bacterium; assembly: GCA_902468245.1. GTDB lineage: Bacteria > Bacteroidota > Bacteroidia > Bacteroidales > Muribaculaceae > Lepagella. Next base: position 44,887 of record CABQXY010000021.1, read on the forward strand.
GTGACGAAACTGAAATCATTTCTGATGAACAAACGGCTGGTAGTCCGGGAAAACGGCACATACTCATACAACCCAGATTTTTATTACTGATTTAAGTTCGGTTCAGTACGGGGTGTATATATGTGAGCTGAACCAGAACCAAATCCCCAACACATATTTTTGATATGCTCAAAGAGATTAAAACAATCCCTTTAGCCGCCTTCTTGTCCCGTCTCGGACACGAGCCGGCGGCGAGAAAAGGAACGAGGCTCTGGTATAAGTCGCCGTTGCGACAGGAGCATACGCCATCGTTCAAGGTCGAGACAACGCTAAACTGCTGGTATGATTTCGGCATTGGCAAAGGCGGCAACATCATAGACTTGGCAGCCGAGTTGTATCAGTCAACCGACCTGCGCCATCTCATGCGTTGCATCGCCAACAGCTATCCAGTGCCATCGGTGCAGACAGTCGCTTCCTCTTATCCCCAGCGACACTCTGCACCGAATGTGGAACGGTTTGCGGTCGTGCCTCTGGAACACCGCGCACTTGTCGCATACCTCCAAGAGCGTGGTATTCCGGCACACATCGCCACGGCGAACTGCAAGGAGGCTCATTACAGCGTCAACGGTAAATCATATTTTGCCGTGTCATTTGAGAATGTCAGCGGAGGCTGGGAACTGCGTAACCGATATTTCAAAAGTTGCCGGGGACGCAAGGACATCTCATATCTGCCGTGGTCGAGAGATGGCCCGTCAACAGAGTGTGTCGTGTTCGAGGGATTCATTGATTACCTCTCGGCACTCACACTCGACATCATCAGCGGAGCTGACGCAATCATACTCAACTCGGTTGTCAATGTCAACAAAGCAGTGCCTTATCTCAAAGGCTACACTGTCATCAACTGCTATCTTGACAACGACAATGCTGGAAAAACAGCCTTATCCGAGTTGACAGCCATATATGGCTCAACCGTGATTGACCGCGCCACACTCTACTCCGAGTTCAATGACTTGAATGATTTTCTTGTCAACCAAAGTTTCACCAAAAACACACTTCCCAATGAAAACAAATAAAACCACCACCAAAGCATCAACTCTTAATCCCGATTTTATTATGAAATCAGATAACTCTATCAACTCCACATCCACAGTTAACAGCGATAACACAGTTAACAGCACCACACCTGCCAACGCTGATAATCTGTTTGACAACGAGCAGACAGTAACCGAGGCAACTGCCGTAACCGCCACAATCGAGCCGCCGAAGCAACAGCGCGTCGGCAAGCAACAGCGTAAATCCGACTTCGCCGAGTTCAAAGCGACATTCCTTGCTCCTGCAAAGCTGGTGAACCGCCATGCCCTGAATATCGAGGGCGACCTGTGGGACCAGCTTGAGCGTGTTTCCAGAATCCTCGGCGACCGTGGCACTACCGTCAGCAGCTACGCCAACGCCATCCTCGCCGAGCATCTGAAACAGTATGCCGACGACATCGAAATCTGGCGCAAGCTCTGAGATGGAAACGGCATCGGATTAGCGGCTTAATCGGGAGCGGACACCGCCTGAAGGAATGGCTCCGTCATCTATCCGCAATCATATAAAAGTTGTGGGAGGCAAGATACCTTTTGAGTTTCTCAAAAGGGGCAAAAACAGCCCGTCCGGGCGGTTGTTGCCTGCCTCCCGATGGTCGCTGATCCGGTGCAATCACTATAATGACTTCAACATATTTCTTATGAAGAAATCCACAGGAAGGCCGCCTCTCGGACAGGCGAAAAAGAGCAACGCTGTGATGGTTCGTTTCAGCGATGCCCAGTTCGACATCATAGACATCAAATCATCCCGCGCCGGCATGAGCAGGTCTGAATATGTGAGGGAGGGAGCGTTGAACGCTACGGTCGTCGGCGTACTCTCCGACGAGGAGAAGATGCTCCTTCACGAGCTTAAAAAACTCGGTCCCAATCTCAATCAGATAGCCCATCAAGCCAATGCCGAGGGATACCACGGCGTTGCAGACAAGGCTGAAAACATCGTTGACTGCATCGCCGGATTCGTTCTCAAACTCAAAAACCGCATGAAAACATGATTGGAAAAATACTTAAATCCGGGTCGTTTGGCTCAAAGGTTGACTACGTTACCCGCGAGAAACACGACAAGAAAATCTTTACACCCGACACTTGGAAGATACTCGGTAGCCGTGGACTGATGGGCGAAAAACGCAATCAGATAATAGCGAGCTTCGAGGCTCAGGCGATGCAGAACCGCAGAATCGGCAACCCCGCCGGACACATAACGCTGTCTTTTGCCGCCGACAAGCCGAAACTCAGCGACGAGAAAATGCTAAAAATAGCTCTTGACTATATCAGAATGATGGGTCTGGACAAGACGCAATTTCTTATCGTGCGCCACTATGAAACGGACAAACCGCACTGTCATATCGTGTTCAATATGGTCGGCGACAACGGCAAACGCATGGAATCGGGGCGCAACCGCTACAAGAATAAGAAGGTCTGCGAGGCACTGACTAAGCGTTACCGACTTGCGCTGCCGAAGCAGGAGGCTCCCGACTTGGAGAAACTTCACGGTCTTGAACGGGCGAAAGCGGAGATAAAAATTGCCGCTACCGAGGCCCTGCGCAATTCCCGCGACAGGCACACCTTCGCAGCTCTGCTGGCTAAAAAGAACATCCATATCATACCGAAATATCGCCGTGGCACGCAGGAAATGCAGGGCGTTTCGTTCCAGTTGGGCGACTACAAGGTAAAGGGTTCTGATGTCGGCGAGGCTTTCAAGTACAGAAATCTCGACCGTTATTTCTCGCAGTCCAACCGTCAATCGGAGCCGAGAAAAGCCACAACCACACATTCAGCCGCTCAAAAATCCGGCACATCGTCAATCTCTGACGAGGCAGTCAAGGCGGTAAAAGCCACCGCCGCCACTGCCGCAAATCTTGCGGCTGACATCGGCGAGGGTGTGGGACAATTCATAGGCGGACTGTTCCAGCCGGGACCCGCTTATGACCCGGAGGAGGAACGTCTGGCATGGGAACTCTCGCATCCAAAGAAAAAGAAACCTAAACGTGGTATCAAAAGATAACAATCATGGCAAAGAAAGATGAGATCCAAGGCGTGCAGTGTGAGAACGCCGACTTCGAGATTATGCGCCGACAGTTGGCGCGTCTTGAAAAAATGCTCACCGACAAATTCTCCGAAGTCAATGACCGGATTGGAAGTATCACCGTTCAGGCACCTGCGTTTCCGCCTCCGGCGGAGCCACAGCAGCCGCAACCCATAGAAGTTTCCCTGCCTGACAATATCGCCAACCGCGAGGACATACGCGCACTATCGGGCGTCATTCAGACGCTCAATGGCACAGTGTCGTTGGTAATGAAAAGTCTGGCGGAGATACAGAAGGCTTTTGCAGCTATGCCCCGACCCGATGTTGAAGCCATTGCGACGGATGCCGCTATGAAGGCAGCCCAGGCGACAGCCGACAAGGTTATCTCCGATCTAACTCCGAAGATTGACAATTCGGCAGACAAGGCAGTCCGCCTCGGTGCTGTCAAGACAACCGGCATATCGTTTGACGATGCGGCGAGCATCCATCAGACGATGAAAGAGATGGACAAGAGGATTGACATTCAAAAGGATTATGCACGCCTCCGAAAAGTCAACCGCAATCTATTCATCGCAATAATGGTTCTGTTCAACATTGCGTGCTTACTCGGCTGGGGAGCTAATAAACTATGGAAGGAGCGCAAAGAGCTTATGCGAGTTGAATGGCTCTACCGTGGTTTACGGTCTATGATAAATCCGAAAGACACTGCTTCACTAAACAGTATGGAGCAATCAATTCTATTAGGTACAAAGGAGCAACAGGAAAGTTGGCAGACCACTATCGTAAACCATGAGGCCATCGGAATACCGTTCCGCAATTTCCAACCGCATGATGACTGGCAACCGAAACCTCCCCAATCGCAGTCTGAGGAACCAAAACCAGCCAAAGAAACAGAGATTGACAGATTCCCGCTACCGCATCAGCGTGAAAGGAGATTGACTCCGGGAGAAATACAGGCAATAAAGGATATGCGGGCAGACCCCAACATTCCTGAAGACGCCAAACCGGATCTTCCCGAAGGCTACGAATAATCGACCATAAAATCACCATATCCCGACAAGGTATCCATTCCTTGCCGGGATCCTTGCCGTGATACGCTGTATCATATATGTTTCTCAGCATATTCGATTGCCATCTCAGAAAATTTTAGTAATTTTGCAGTGACCTAACGCCGTGAGACTTCAAATTAAGAAGCCGGAGCGAGGGAGGTCATTACATAATGAAAGCGTTTATCGACGCTTGATTCTTGGCTAATCTGAAATGTGGCAGTTTCAAAACTTCGTCAAGAATGAAGTAACGGTAGATGTCTCGGGTATGGTTAATATACCCTTAGGTGGATTATACCTTATAGGTATGTCCCCTTTGGCGTATCATATCATACGGCGTAGGCTCTGCGTTACTCGTTCTACGAAGTGACGGCAGCCACAGCCACAGATTAGCAGGACGAGTAACGGTACGGATCCTGCGTATTCTATGCTAAATTCCAAATATTTTTTGGGATTTTTTTGTCTTATGCCTAAGAAAACTGTCTGTTCAACCTGTCACGATAAAATTTATAC
>CABQXY010000022.1:0-21281 GCA_902468245.1 uncultured Porphyromonadaceae bacterium
CACGCCGGCGGCGACATCGTGACCAAGACCATGCTCACATACACCGAGCCCATCGCAATCGAGGAGATCGTTCCCTCGCCCGTAAAGCCCGGCAACGACCTCACCATCAAGGGCGAATACCTTAACCTCATCAACGAGGTGTGGTTCTCGTTCCTCAATGACAGCGTAATAGTGAAGGGCGCCGACTTCAAGAAGCACGAGCGTCATGAGATTGTTCTGACAGTTCCCGAGGAGGCCGTCAGCGGCGTAATCTCGATCTCCGACGGCAAGGCAATGCCTAACGTCATCGAGAGCGAGCAGGAAGTGGAGATAGTACTTCCCGCCGTAGAAAAGCCTCTGGACCTCACCGATGCCAAGGGTGGCGACGTGATCACCATAGAGGGTACCGACCTCGACCTGGTGCGCAAGGTAGTGACTCCGGCCAACAAGGAGATTGACTTCGAGTATGCCGACGGCAAGATCAGGTTCACCTTGCCCGGCGACATCAGCGACGGTGCCATCTGCGCCGTCCCCGCATCGGGCGTGAAGGTAGCCGTGGCCAATATCGGCGTGGTGGTTCCCACCGGGCTTGTGGCTGAGCCGGCCAAGGATCTGCGCGCAGGCGACGCGTTCTCGGTTCGTGGCGTCAACATGGATCAGGTTACGACTATGGCATTCCCCGGCGTAGAGAGTGCGGTTACTCCCGAAATTACCGCCACGAAGATTACGACCAAGTGGCCCGAGATGGCTCAGAGCGGCGACATCGTCCTGAATCTTAAGAGTGGCAAGACCGTGACTGTGGCTGCCGCTACCGCCAAGCCTGAGGTAACCGCATTCAATCCGAACCCCGTAGCGGCTGCCGCTGCTCTTGAAATTCACGGCCGCAACCTCGACCTGGTCAAGGAGATTGTGTTTGAAGGCGGTGCCAAGCTCGAGCCTAAGAACGCTACGGCCGACAAGATTACCGTCACAGTTCCTCCGACAGCCGCTTCGGGTGCATTGACCCTCGTTATGAAGAATGACGAGAAGGTCACGACCGAGAAACTTGAAGTGAAGCTGCCCGAGTGCGCCTACATCACCGTCGTGAAGTCCGAGGAACTGCATGCCGGTCAGTTGATGGAGGTTGAAGTCAAGAACGGCGACAAGCTGACTGCCGTCAAGGTAAACGGTCAGAACGTACAGTTCATCGTGACAGGGGAGACCCTTTACATAAACCTGCCCGCGGACGCCGCCAAGAACACCACCGTCACTCTGGTTTCAAGCAACGGCGAGATCAGCTACACCTACGATGTAATCAACCCCAACGCTTCGAACGAGACGGTAATCTGGACCGGTGATTGGGACAATACGGGCTGGAGCGGCAACCAGGATCTGGCCTGGGGCGGCTATGACTGGAGTACTGTGAAGCCCGGCACCAAGCTGCGTATTTATTGCACTCCGCTCGTCGCCGACGGCGAATGGTGGTGCGTTGATGTACGCCACGGACAGGATTGGGCGGCATTGCCCGGCATCGGCCAGGTTGACACGCCCGCAGGAGGCGTTGCCGAATATGTGTTGAGTCAGGAGGTGCTGGACGACCTGCTGGCAAACGGCGGCCTCGTCATAACCGGTACCGGATACAAGATGACAAAAGTAACTCTGGAATAACCTGGAGGGCGGCATCCCGCCGCCCTCCGATAAAACTACCAATCATGATCCCAAACATAAAGAAATACATCCCGGCCCTCGTCGCGCTGCTGTCGTTCGGCACGCTGACCTCCTGCGACGACGATAACGTCAAGGACGAGCCAAACACCCTTCCCCCTGCCTCTGTCGTGGCCACATCTGTGGCCGACGGTGCCACTGTCAGCGCCGACCTGAAGGAGATTACCGTAGAGTATTCGGAGCCTGTCGCGTTGAACCAGACCGTCAAGGCTACCCTTAACGGCGTTGAGGTGCCCATTGTCCTTGAGGACAACAAGATACTGAAGGCTACTGTTGCACTTAGCGAAGGCGCTGACTATACATTCGTCGTGCCGCGCCGTTGCGTGGCTACAATCGCTGCCGAGAAGTTCTGCGACGAGGTGACAATCAAGTTCTCAACCGAAGGCGGCAACATTCCCGTCGACTATATGGCGCTGGTCAACCCTAATGCTACCAAGGCTGCCAAAGACGTGTACGCGTTCCTGGTGCAGAACATCGGCAAGAAGATCGTGTCCGGTGCCATGGCCAACGTGAACAACAACAACGACTTCTCCGACTGGATCGACAAGATTACGGGCGTTTACCCAGGCATGACGTGCTACGACTTCATCCATCTCCCCGAGTCGGGCCAGAACTGGATTGACTACAACGACATTACGCCGGCGCAGACCCAGTGGAACGCCCACGGCATAGTGGGCTACATGTGGCACTGGCGCGTACCCACCGATAAGGACGCCTACGATAAGAAGGACTACAACCGCTACGGTGCGCGCGTACCCGGCGATAATGTGGAGGGACCCACAGAATTCGACATCCGCGAGGCTCTGAAGGAAGGCACGTGGCAGCATGAATTCATACTCGCGGACCTTGACAAGGTTTCGGCCGTGTTCAAGAAGCTGGAGACCGCCGGCATCGCGGTGCTGTGGCGTCCGCTGCACGAGGCTGCTGGCAGCTATGAGTACAACAACCCCTGGTTCTGGTGGGGACGTTACGGTGGCGAGTACACCAAGCAGCTGTGGAAGCTGATGTACGACCGCATCGTGAACGTGAACGGCGTGAATAACCTGATATGGGTATGGACGGCGCAGTATTCAGCCGGCAAAGAGCAGGAGATGACCGCCGACTATCCCGGCAATGACTGCGTGGATATCCTCGGCGTGGATCTATATCCCGAGGCCGGCGACGACTCCAGCCACAAGGATGCGTACGTTGCCGTCCGCAACATGGGCAAGAGCCTGAAGCCCGTGGCCCTGGCCGAGATCGGCTATCTGCCCGATCCGGACAAGTGCCTGCAGGATGGCGCCAACTGGAGCTACTTCACCCTCTGGTACACCTACGACCAGCACAAGAAGGGCGAGGAAGCCGACGGCTTCGGCAACACCCCCGCGCACCTCAAGGCGGTGTTCACCGCCCCCTCGGTGCTGAACCGCGCCCAGCTCCCCGGCTGGTAACCCCGCTGGCGGCACCCTTATTGAAGCGGCGGTAGCCTAACTGGAGCGGCGGTGTCCTCACCGCCGGTTCCGCGGCTAAAGCCGCTCGCCTCAACCACTCCGCCTGCACCAACCAAACCCTGCCTGCTTCACATGGCAGCATACCTGATACAAAGCGCCCGGCCGATAAGGCCGGGCGCTTTTGTTGCCGCCTGTACCTGGCGGCCGGGTCCCTCACGTTTCAGGCGGCTTGGTCCTGGCCAGGAGCTTCCAGCTCCTGAGTTCCGGCCTACTACTTTTTCGGGCGTTTCCTCAACAGCGATCGCGCCTCGCCCGGCTGCAATGCCGCTATTTGTCTCGCTATTTCATTCATGCCTAATGCCTCCTCGCGCCTCATCGGAGCGTCCTGGTTATCGTGCGCCGCCGTCGATACCAGCAGCAGGCGCCCTTTCTCACATAGCTCGAACAGCGATTTGTATGGTTTATACCTCTCGCTGAAGGCATAATTAACCACCATGACCATTCCGGTGCCTCCATTCACAGCCTCGTCCCTGTATTGCCGCTCCTCCTTGCTGATGAACGGCGACACAAGCACCCCTTGCTGACGTATCGCCTCGCGCCAAGTCGCGACACGCTGCGACAGGTCGCGTCGCTTCTCCGGCTTGCTGCTGATCTGTACATACTCCTTCATGGGGTTGTCCAGCAGCAGGAAGTTGCCGTACAGTTGCAGCCACTTGTCTCCGATTTTCAGGTCAAGCGTGTTGCCGAAAAATTCCGGGTGCATCTTGCGTATCACGTAGCGGTAGGGGTTATCCTTGATATAGCGGTAGAATGCGTCCTTGGCACCGACACGGTAGGCTATGCGATCGTTGTAGCCCTCCTTGAATATGGCAGTGCGCTTCAGGGCGTCGGCATACCGACGCAACTCGGTCCAGAAGGCCGTCCCGCCGGGACCGGTACCTGTTTCCAGATAAGACTTCAGCGCATCATTGCAGCTATGGGTGAACGCAGCTATGTATTGGCCCAAATGCCATTCGGTACGCTCAGTAACGAACAGCTCCAAGTGAATGTGGTCGGGCATGACGGCCCGAGTCAGCACCTTGACCTCAGGATGTAGCCGGAAGAATGCGTAGATGCAGTCATACACCACCTTGCCGAGCGGCTGTACATAATGCACAGGCTCTAACTTTTTATTGACATAACGGCCCGAGAGTCGCATCAGTGGCGGCAAACCTTCCTCCTCCAAAATAGTGATCATATAGATGCACCTGCTGTGGTAGTCATGGTTTCGGCACCGCACATTGAAATTCATGGACATGTGGTAGTGGTGTTTTTTCGGGTTAAATCGGAGCCATGCTTGGTATAAGACTGTGCCCGAATGGCTGTTAGTGAAGCAAAGCTACGAAAAAATTTGCGCAGGCGCAAATTTTTTCGTAGCTTCTCGCTGGCTTCCCGCTGGTAAAACGCCCCTAAAAGGGTGCCTAAGGCCCATGCTGCTGTTTACGAGCCAAGTCGCAGCCTCCGAGCCATGCAGCCTCCGGGGCTGGAAGCCCCTCGCCTCGACCAACCCGCCTGATGCCACCTTAATCCCGCAGTATCAGGCGGGTTGGTTCGGGTCCGGAGTTTTAACTCCTGTGCTGGTGGCTGTCGTTCCTGAGCCTCTGGTGAAAGAAGGAGGCGCACCCATACGGATGCGCCTCCCTTGATATGCGTCAGAAAGAACCTGCTGTTCCTACTGTTCTCCTGTCAATAAAATCACTTTGCGATTTTCACTGCCTTGCCGTTCTGCACGCGGATGAAGATGCCCTTTTCGGGGTTCTGTACGCGCACGCCCTGCAGGTTGAAGTAAACGGCCTCGCCATCCTCAGCCTCGATAGAGGCGATACCGACGGTGGAATCTTTCTTCTCACCGGTAACATTTACATTCTGGATCTCCCATGTGCCTGCACGCTCGGCAGTAGAAACATAACGGAAGCCGATGCGGATTTTCTTGCCGGCGTATGCGGTCAAATCCATAGGATCCTGAGCATAGAAATTCCAGCTTTGGGTTTCAGGCAGTGTAAGAGCCGGATCGGTCAGCGTGGTCCATTCCGTAGGCATTTCGTCTGTATTAACTTCGGCAACGACTACTGAGATGTCCTCGAGAATTGCTGCCATGTCATCTCCGGAAAGATTTGTTTTGCCATCACTGCCTTTAAATTGATTGACTGCCTGATTGAATTTAAGTGTTGCGTTTTTGCGGTTAGTCAGATCAAGAACAGGAGAAGCAATGATGCCATCCGTAACGGTGTTTTCGCCACTCTTGTAACCTGTTGCTTTCATGCCATATTGGCTATCGAAAGACCAAGGATTGGTAGAACCTTCCGGACTCCATTTTGTGAAACCGCTTGCGCTTGAAGTGCAGGCATTGCTGTAAATGGAGTTAGGATCGTTTACAGTCAGTTTATATGATGCGGAGCCGCCGTAGAAATTGTCGTTTTCAGCAGCTGTAGCTGTGATATCTGTTGTACCGACAGCCAGAACCGTCACATTGCCGTCAGCATCAACAGTTGCAACAGTTTTATCAGTGGAATCCCATGCTATGGTAGCATCGGTGTCCTTGGTCAGAACTGGAGCCTCGAATGCGTCTCCAAGGTCAATAGTGACGGATTCAGGGTTGAATGACAGTCCGGCAGGCTGTTTGTTGCCGGAAAGAGCTTCATAAGTGATTTCAATCTTAGAGATCTTGCAAGTGCCTGAAGTAGCTCCTTTGGCTAATTTGATGTAAAAATATTTTGCCGTATTGTTGTCGGGTGCTGTGAGGGTTGCGGAATTTGTTGCTGATGTATTGGATGCACCTCCTGTAGCTGCTTCTTCACCGGTAGGCTCCGTGGTATAGGCAGTATCACTCAAGTAAAGGCTGATTTTGCTGGGAATCAGGTTATTGCCGGTTGCAGTAAGTTTTATCTCTTTGATAGTACCGAATTCAGTATTATTGTAAAGATAAAAATTACTTTTTGTAGCCGCCTGATTGCCTCGTATCTGGAAGGTTGTAGGATTTACATTGTTAGTTGTAAACTTGTTACCATCGTTTGTGGTAAATTCGAATGAGGTAGTAACATAGGTATTATCCGTCTTGCCTAAATCGCTGCTTTGAATTGTCAGGACATCAGCCATGGCGGCATAGCTCGTCGTGGCGAGGAGTGCGAAGGCTGCCAGCAGCTTCGCGGACTTGCGCGCCCAAGTCTGTTCAGGGCGAAGGTGACGGAGACGAGGACTGGGCAAGAAGGCGCATGGAGACTTGGAGCTGGTCGGCAAGCGAGAGCGGAGCGAGGTAATGGCGCTCCAGAGTGGTGGGCGCGTGGCCGATGAGGCGGCGCAGTATGTGTGGAGCTACGTCCAGCTTGTCGACGCTCTGACAGTAAGCATGACGGGCAAAATAATAGGTGATGTGGCTTGTGGGGCGCTGGCCGGCCGGCAAAGTGGAAAGGGCGGCGTTCAGTGCATCAGCCCGTGAACGAAACCAGTTGGCTATGCGGCGCATCTGCCGGCGTTCGGTCAACGGCTCCTTGTCGGAAAGAATCGGCAGGAGGTAATCAGTACCATCACGTCCATTCATCAGGGCTGTCATTATTGGCGCCATCGCCAGGCCATCCATCACGATGCGTACGGGAACGCCGGTTTTGCGGCGTTCGGTTTCAACGATATAGGCAGCATGCCATGTGCCGTCAGCCATCTGTACCGGCAGTTCGTGTATCATACCGACACGCAGCATAGCCATGTCCACCGGGGCAAGACCCTGCATGGCGAAATCTAACTCAAAGAGCGCCAAGGCGTATGTGTCGCGCTGAGTCAGAAGCGGATCGTCGGCTATGCGCCGACGGGCCAACTCGCGCAAGGCGCGAAACTGCTGCGGATCCATGTCGCGGCGGTGAGTGACGCGCACCTTCACCAGCTTCGGCAACCGCATACGGTAGCCCTCGGGCATCCATCCCTGTCGGCTTGCATACGTCAGTACGCCGCTCAGTCCCAAGGTAAGCTGATTGCGCATCACGGGACTCGCAGCATATTGCAATTGCAACGCCTCTGCAAAGGAATGGGCGTATTTGTCAAGGGTTTCGGCTACAAGAGGGATGTCGCCACAGTTGGCATCGAGAAAATTACGGAGCACTTCGTAGCCCCGGCGCGTGTTATCGCGGCGGCATTCGTGTATCTTGCCGTCGATGGCTTCGTATAGTCGGCGCACCGATTCAAGACGTTGTATTTGCAATGCGTCGTTGCGTAGGACTGCGGGACGGAAACGGCTTCCCATCGACAAGGTCAATTGCCGGTCACGACGATAGAGACTGACGGTGACAGGCTCCCAGCTTTCACCTTGTATTAGTTGTTTCATAGCTAAGTTTAATTGGTTATTGTTGGCAAAATAACACAATTTCGTTATTTAGTCAGAAACAGGACAGATAGCAGCTATTTTGCTGCTGGAATAGCATTTGTATACTAAAAATATTAAAATCAACAGCCATTGCATAGGTTTTAATAAAAATAATATTACTATTTTGTTAAAAAGTTTTCATTTATAGTAAAAAAGCCGTAACTTTGTGGTGTAATACCAGAATACTTACAAGACACACACATCAGCGTCTTATAGAAAAACAAAAACAAACTGAATAACAACCAAATAACAACATAAAACAACTAAACATGAAACACAAACTACTACAGACTTGGGCGCGCAAGTCCGCGAAGCTGCTGGCAGCCTTCGCACTGCTCGCCACGACGAGTTTTGCCGCGTCGGCAGAAGATTCCGTCACGCTGACATTTAACTGCAGTCAAAATACGGGAAATCAGATTGGGGCGGCCAATGCCTCTAAAGTTGACTATATGTTCGATTCAGACACGCAAAGTTTAATCAGTTCTCTTGCTGATCCCTCTAATCTTAACGGAGGAGCTGCACTGAATGGGAAAAAGGCTGTTCGTTTTGGATCTTATGCAAGCGGTGCTTATAAACAGGGGACTCTCACTATTAATCTAAAAGCATCATATAAGATTAAAAGCATCGACGTTACATTAACGACATACAAAAGTACTAATAGCAAAGCTCCTAAAAATCCGACTTGGAATCTGGATATAAATGGCCATCAAATGGCTACGACTCTGTCATCGGACGTTACGACGGCTACAACATATAACATTCCATTTGTAGGTAGTGCAGAGGCTGCTGGTGATGTTCAGACGCTGACAGTTAAAAGTACGGATGCTCCTGTTGATGTGTATTCTCTTACACTTAACCTTGAGTCCGCTGGTCCCGAACCTACTGTTGCCGTTCCCGAAATCTCTTGCGCTGACAACAAGGTAACCATTACCTGCGCAACGGATGGTGCTGAAATCTTCTATACCACAGACGGTACGACCACTCCTACTGCAGAGGCTACCAAGTATAATGCACCTTTCCTCATCACGGCAAACACTACAATCAAGGCCGTGGCTATCAAGGACGGTGAATCAAGCAATGTAGCTACGTATAATGCCGTATATGAAAAGATCTACTCCGGATACGATGAAATTACCGCTGACGATAAGGATGCTGAGGTCAAGATAGAGGGACCTATCACAGTGCTTTACCAGAATGGTAGAAATCTCTACACAATGGACAGCAGGAACAACTATATGCTTCTGTTCGGTACGGCTCCCGACAATTATACTAATGGAGATAAACTGACTTTCGTGAAAGGTGAATATACAGTTTTCAATGGTCTTCCCGAAATTCAGAATTACACTCTCGGTGAGGTGGTTACAGGCGGTGCAACTGTTGATCCCGTTGTGAAAAATATCAGCGAAATCGGCGAGGCTGATGCTAATGCGTATATCAAGCTGGAAGGTGTAAGCATTTCCGGAGTTGCAGACAACAGTAAGAACTTTACAATCGAGAAAGGCACTGATCAGATAGCGGGTTTCAATAACTTTGGTCTCACGCTTGCTAACACTGCTGCAGATAAGAAAATGGACATTGTCGGTGTCGTTTCATTGTATAATAAGAACAATGAAGCTCCAACCACTACGGTACAGGTCGCTCCCATCACTGTAACGGAAGCTACAGATACCGGTATCGCAGGCATCGAGGCTGAGGATGGCGAGGCCGTTTACTTCAACCTGCAGGGTGTACGCGTACAGAACCCTGAGAATGGCATCTTTATCCGCGTGCAGAACGGTAAGGCTGTGAAAATCACGAAGTGATTTTATTGACAGGAGAACAGGAAGAACAGTAGGTTCTTTCTGACGCATATCAAAGGAGGCGCATCCGTATGGGTGCGCCTTCGGTGTTAATATAATCGGCGGTGTGGACACCGCCGTCCCGGTCGCAGCTTTTGGCGCGGTTTTTGTAGGAGCATTGGCATGGAAATAGCAAAGAATGGAAATAACGGCGGCGTCGAGGCGCTGACCGACACTATAGTGGAGGCTATGCAGGACCTCAAGGCGCAGGCTGTCACCGTCATAGACATGGAGAAGCTGGACTCGGCGCCGGCCTCGCGTTTCGTGATATGCGAGGGAAAGTCAACCACACAGACAGGTTCCATAGCCGACAATGTGCGCGAACAGGTGCGCGAACACCTGCATATCTCGCCATACAGCATGGACGGCACTCGTAATTCGCAATGGGTGGTACTGGACTATGGCTCGGTCATAGCTCATGTGTTCCTGCCCGAGATGCGCAGCCTTTATGATCTGGAGGACCTGTGGAGCGACGCGTGCATCACCAGGATTAGTGATGAGTGAGCAGCGCTACCGGAGTGACGGCGTCCACGCCGTCAACATGTGGGCGACGTGGACGTCGCCCTTCCAGTCGCCGCTCCTGTTTCTACTGTTCTCCTGTCTAAACATAGGGAAATAGAGAAATTATAGGGAAATACAACGCGCATTCAGAAATTATTATTACCTTTGCGTGGATATTCGCGTGAATGTGCGAAAATATTCACGCCAAGGCACGAAGTTATCATGCCGTGACGTAAAAAATAATTAGGAACACACACAAATGCAAAATATGTTTCAACCGCAAAAAAGAAAGCCGGGCAACAGCAAACGACCGCTGTTCAATATGTACTGGATGTATGCGCTGATAGTGATGTCGCTGTTGGCTCTATACTACTTTCAGGACGGCTCGCAGACCAAGGAAGTGGACTGGACCGATTTCGAACGCGCGGCCCTGGCCGGCGACATCGACAAGATTGCGGTGACGCCTACCGAGGGCATAGCCGAGGGCGTGCTCACCACACAAGGCGCAAAAAACCAGAAGTTCGATATGTCGCCCACGTTCAGCGGCGATAAGAAACTGATAACCACTATCCCAAGTACCGATAAGATACAGGAGAAGATAGATTCCTGGAACGACGAGCTGGAAAAAGCCGGTAAACCGGCCATCAAGGTGAACTACGAGAAGGGCTCCGACCTGATGAAGTTCATCTGGTATTTCGGCCCGATCATCCTGATTGTGGTGTTCATGGTATATATGTCAAAACGCATGGCCGGCGGAGGTGGCGGGGGAGGTATCTTCAACGTCGGCAAGTCGAAGGCCATGGTGTTCGACAAGGACAACGGTACGAACGTAACGTTTGACGACGTGGCCGGTCTGAGCGAGGCAAAGGTGGAGATAGAGGAGATAGTTGAGTTCCTGAAGAATCCGCAGCGATATACCGACCTCGGCGCAAAGATACCGAAGGGCGCCCTCTTGGTAGGCCCTCCCGGAACAGGTAAGACGCTGCTGGCCAAGGCTGTGGCCGGAGAGGCCAGCGTGCCGTTCCTGTCCATGTCCGGTTCGGACTTCGTCGAAATGTTCGTGGGAGTGGGCGCCGCGAGAGTACGCGATCTGTTCAAGCAGGCCAAGGAGAAGGCGCCGTGCATCGTGTTCATCGACGAGATTGACGCCGTGGGCCGTGCCCGTGGCCGCAACCCGAACATGGGCAGCAACGACGAGCGCGAGAACACGCTTAACCAGATGCTGACCGAAATGGACGGCTTTCAGAGCAACAACGGCGTGATATGCCTCGCAGCCACCAACCGCGCCGATATGCTGGACAAGGCCCTGCTGCGTCCGGGACGTTTCGACCGCCAGATATATGTGGATCTGCCGGAGCTGACCGACCGCGAGGCCATCTTCAAGGTGCATCTGCGACACATCAAGGTGAACGCCAAGCTCGACATCGAGCAGTTGGCGCGTCAGACGCAGGGCTTCAGTGGCGCCGACATCGCCAACGTCTGCAACGAGGCCGCGCTGATAGCCGCCCGCAACAACAAGAAACTTGTGGACTGGGACGACTTCATGCAGGCCATAGACCGCATCGTAGGCGGTCTGGAGAAAAAGAGCCGCATCATCACCGACCAGGAGAAGCGCAGTATCGCCACACACGAGGCTGGACACGCCACGGTGACATGGATGCTGGAATACGGCAATCCGCTGGTTAAGGTTACCATCGTACCGCGCGGCCGCGCCCTCGGCGCCGCCTGGTACGCTCCCGAGGAGCGGCAGATAATCCCGACTCAGGCGCTGCTGGACACCATGTGCGGTCTGCTGGCGGGCCGTGCCGCCGAGGAAGTGTTCCTGGGCCAGATAGGCACAGGCGCCAGCGACGACCTGGAGAAGTGTACCAAGATAGCACGCAGCCTGGTGCAGGTGTACGGCATGAGCGACAAGCTGCCAAACCTGAACTACAACGACTCGACAGGCCAGGAGATGGGCTTCACCAAGCCGTACAGCGACCGCACCGCCGAAGTGATAGACGCCGAGGTGATGCGCATAGTCAACGAGCAGTACGAGCGCGCGAAGCAGATACTGCAAGAATATGCAGCGCAGCACAACCGGATACGCGACGCTCTGATTGAGAACGAGGTGATCTACCACGACGACGTGGCGCGCATACTCGGCCCGCGTAAATGGAAAAGCCGCACCGACGAGATAATAGAGCTGAACAAGGCGCAGGACGCCGACAAGCCGAAGGCAATCGGCGGCAAGGAAGCCGCAGGCTCCGGCGACAAGGTGTCTGAACCGGAAGCCGTCGATGACGACGACGCAGACACGCCGCCGCCGTTCAGCGGCAAATGATACAGAAGGCCGGGCCGGGTGGCGCGGCCTTTTTTGCGCACCCTTTTAGCATTAAAAATTGTTATAAATTTTGGCGGGAGTGAAAAAATTTGTAATTTTGCAAAACTAAAAATACGGATTTGGGTTTTCAGGGGGGCGAAAAGGAGCGGCATACGCGCCGGACGGACACGTGGGAGCTGAAGCTCCGGGCCAGAACCAACCCGCCTGGAGCATGCACAGAAACCAACTCGCCTGGAGCATGCACAGAAACCAACCCGCCCGGAGCATGCACAGAAACCAACCCGCCTGATTTGGGGCATAAACCAACCCGCCCGGCACAGGCCGGTTAGTTGGGGCGAGAGGCCTTTAGCCCCGGAAAAGGAAGGGGGCTGAAGCCCCTTAATTAGAAGCGGGGCGCTCAGGCTCCGGCTGGATAACGACGAAATAATAATCAAAGAGTGATATATGAATACGAAAAGAGTTTGCATTGGAATGGCCGTCATGACGATAGGCGCGGCTATGATTACGGGATGCAAAGGTAAGGGACAGCAACAGCAGGGACAGCAGGTTCCGGAGCTGGCCGTCATAACGGTAGGCGAGGAAGACGCTACCCTTGAGACAGGCATTCCCACGACTCTGGAGGGAGAGAACGACGTGCAGATACGTCCGCAGATCCAGGGCATACTGACCAAGGTCTACATCGAGGAGGGCCAGCACGTGCGTGCGGGCCAGGTTCTGTTCACCATCGACCAGGTGACGCTGAAGGCTGCCGTGGACGCTGTTCAGGCTGCGCTGCAGGTGGCCCAGGCCAACGTCAACACCGCGCAGACCAACGCCAATAACAATAAGATACTTCTTGACAAAAACATAATCTCGGCGCCGGCCTATCAGACATCCGTGGATGCCCTGAACGCCGCCAAGGCACAGTATGCGCAGGCCGCCGCCAACCTCTCGTCGGCGCGCAAGAACCTGTCGTATGCCACCATCACGGCGCCTATCAGCGGTCTTGTAGGTTCGATTCCCTTCAAGGAGGGTTCGCTGGTATCGCCCCAGACAGAGCTGACCGTCATCTCCAACAACGGTGACATGGAAGCCTACTTCTCTCTGAACGAGAAGGATATCCTGGCGCTGACCGACAACGGACGCCGCACCATAGCCGAGGCCATCAAGGCCATGCCGGCCGTGACACTCCAATTGGCCAACGGCGAGCGTTACGCCCAGCCCGGCAAGATCGTGGCTATTTCCGGGGTGATCGATCCGGCCACCGGCGCCGCATCGGCCAAAGCCGTGTTCCCCAACCCCGACGGTATGTTGCACAGCGGCAACACCGGCCAGATCATGATTCCGCAGATTCACAACAACGTGATGATGGTGCCTCAGGCCGCCACATACGAAATGCAGGACATGAAGTTCGTCTACGTCGTTGGCGATTCCAACAAGGTGCACAGCACCCCCATCACAATCTCCGAGGACAACGACGGTAAGAACTATATCGTGACCGGCGGTCTGAAGCCCGGCCAGCAGATAGTAGTGGAAGGCGTGGGTATCTCCGTGAAGGACGACATGGTGATCAAACCTAAGAAGTAAGAACAAGCTCAGGAAGTGTTATGAAACTAAGTACATTCATAAACAGGCCGGTACTCAGTACGGTGATCTCTATCTTCATCGTGCTGTTGGGACTCTTAGGCCTGATGGCGCTCCCTATCGAGCAATACCCGAACATCGCGCCTCCTACCATCTCGGTATCCACGGACTATACGGGAGCCAATGCGCAGGCAGTGCTGAATTCGGTGATCGCCCCGCTTGAGGAGCAGATAAACGGCGCCGAGAACATGGACTACATGTACTCTACGGCCGCCAACAACGGATCGGCTCAGATCCAGGTATATTTCAAGGCAGGCACCGACCCCGACATGGCCGCCGTCGACGTACAGAACCGTGTGGCCAAGGCTGCCAGCTTCCTGCCGTCGGAGGTGAACCAGGTGGGCGTCATCACGCAGAAACGCCAGAGCTCCATGCTGATGGTGTTCAACGTATACGCCGACTCGGGCAACTACTCCGAGGAATTCGTGGAGAACTACGCCGCCATCAACATCATCCCCGTCATCAAGCGTGTGCCCGGTGTGGGCGAGGCGATGGTGATGGGCGCCGACTATTCGATGCGTATATGGCTGAAGCCCGAGGCAATGGCGCAATACGGACTTATGCCCGGTGACATCACTGCCGCTCTGGCCGAGCAGAACATCGAGGCCGCTCCAGGCCAGTTCGGTGAGAACGGCGACCAGTCGTTCCAGTACGTTATGCGTTACAAGGGACGTCTGACTGACGAGAAGGAATTCGGCGACATCATAATACGCGCCACTCCGGACGGCGAGATTCTGCGCCTCAGCGATGTGGCCGATGTGGAATTGGGCCGACTCTCGTACGGTTTCCACTCTACGACCAACGGTAAGATCGGTGTGGCCGCCATGATAATGCAGGCCCCAGGATCGAACGCCACACAGGTGGTGAACGACATCCAGGCCGAACTCGACAAGTTCCAGAAAGATGCTCCCGAGGGAATCAAGATCATCACCACCATGGACGTGAACCAGTTCCTGTTCGCTTCCATCCACGAGGTGATCAAGACCCTTATAGAGGCGTTCCTGCTGGTGTTCCTTGTGGTGTTCATCTTCCTTCAGGACTTCCGAAGCACGCTTATTCCTATGATTGCCATTCCGGTGGCGCTGATAGGTACGTTCTTCCTGATGTATATATTCGGGTTCTCGCTGAACCTGCTGACCCTTTCCGCTCTTGTGCTGGCCATCGCGATTGTGGTGGACGATGCCATAGTGGTGGTGGAGGCGGTGCACGCCAAGCTTGACCAGGGATACAAATCGTCGAAGATGGCGGCAATAGACGCCATGAACGAGATTGCATCCGCGCTGATCTCCATTACGCTGGTCATGATGCTTGTGTTCATTCCCGTGTCGTTTATCGGAGGCACGTCGGGAGTGTTCTACCGCCAGTTCGGACTTACCATGGCCATGGCCATCTTCCTGTCGGCCGTAAACGCGTTGACGCTGTCGCCGGCACTGTGCGCCCTGTTCCTGAAGCCCCATGTGGAAGAAGGGGAGGAACCCAAACCACTCGGCGAACGCATGAAGGAGGCATACTCAGCCACCGGCGAAGTGCTGAAGCAGACCTACAAGAAGCGTCTCGGCTTCCAGTTCCCCGCATGGGTGACGAGCCTGCTGCTGCTTGCTGCCATCGTGTTCCTGGTATTAGGCTGGTATGAGTTCGAGAACGTGGCCTTGAGCTGTCTGGCCATAGCCGTGGCCGTGCTCGGCGTGATCGGTATGTTCCAGAAGAACTTCATTGACGCGTTCAACAACGTGTTCCACAAGCTGCAGAACAAATACACCAAGGGTATCTCCTGGGTTATCAACCATAAGTGGCTCAGCTTCGGCTCCGTAGCCGCCGCGTGCGCGCTGCTGGTATGGCTTATGGCCATCACTCCGACATCGCTGGTGCCCAACGAAGACACCGGAACAATCATGGGCGTGGTGGATATGCCGCCCGCAACGTCGATGGAGCGCACCAAGCGCGTAATGGACCGCGTGGACTCGATATGCGGCACCATCCCCGCAATCCAGGTGCGTAACGCCATCACCGGTTACTCGTTCGTATCAGGAGAGGGCAACACATACGGATCGTTCATCATCAAGCTGAAGCCCTGGGAGGAACGTGACGAGAAGACCGAGAGCGCGCAGGCCATTCTGCAGCAGCTCTTCGCCAAGACCGCACAGATTCCCGACGGACGTATCATGTTCTTCCAGCCTCCTATGATCTCGGGTTACTCGGCTACGTCCGGTTTCGAGATTCGTCTGCAGGACAAGACGGGCGGCGACCTGACCAACTTCTTCCAGGTATACCAGAAGTTCATCGCCGCTCTGAACGCCCGTCCCGAGATTGCCATGGCGTATTCGACGTTCAACCCCTCGTACCCGCAGTACCTGGTCGAGCTGGACGTAGCCAAGATCAAGCAGGCCGGACTGACGCAGAACGCCATCCTCAGCACCCTGCAGGGATACTACGGAGGTATGTACATCTCGAACTTCAACAAGTTCGGCAAGCTGTACCGCGTCATGATGCAGGCCAATCCCGAGGCGCGCGTATCGCCCGAGACACTGAAGCGAATCAAGGTGCGCAACGGCGCCACTATGGCTCCGATAGACAACTTCGTAAAGCTGACCCGCGTATACGGTCCCGACATCATCAACCGTTTCAACATGTTTACCTCCATTTCCGTGACAGGTTCGCCGGCACCCGGATCGTCGTCGGGCGACGCAATCGCCGCCATCGAGCAGGTTGCCGCCGAGACGCTCCCCGTCGGATTCGGTTACGACTACTCGGGTCTGACCCGCGAGGAGGCCAAGCAGGGCTCCAGCTCCACCGGCTATGTGTTCGCGCTGGTATTGCTGTTCGTCTACCTGCTGCTGAGCGCACAGTATGAGTCGTACATCATACCCTGGGCCGTCATCCTATCCGTGCCATTCGGCCTGATGGGAAGCTTCGTCTTCGCCAAGTTCATGGGCATAGACAACAACATCTATCTGCAGATCGCGTTGATCATGCTTATCGGTCTGTTGGCCAAGAACGCCATCCTTATCGTCGAGTTCGCCCTTGAGCGGCGCCGTGCAGGCGTGTCGATCGTGAAGTCGGCCATCCTCGGAGCTGCGGCCCGTCTGCGTCCTATCCTTATGACATCAATGGCCATGATTATCGGTCTGCTGCCTATGATGTTCGCTACGGGTGCCGGTGCCAACGGTTACCGCGCGTTAGGTTCGGGTGCCATCGGCGGTATGTTGATCGGTATGATATTGCAGCTTATGATGGTGCCCGCGTTGTTCGTGGCATTGCAGATGCTGCAGGAGAAGTTCACCCCGATGAAGTGGAAGGATACCGACAACAGCGGACTGGGATCCGAGATCACGCAGTACAGCAAGGAGAGTTGAGAATGCATAATGCACAATGCATAATGCATAATTAAGAGAAAAGATGAAAGCAAGTAAATATATAATTGTTGCAGTGGTGTCGGTGATGCTGACCGGCTGCGGCATATACAAGAAATACGAGATGCCGGTGGAGAACCGGTATGTCAACGAGCTGGCACAGGCCGAGCAGCAGACAGTGGATTCGCTGTCGCTGCCCTACCTGGGCTGGGAGCAGGTGTTTACCGACCCGATCCTGCAGGGGTACATCCGCAAGGCTCTGGAGCAGAACACCGACATAGACAACGCCGTGCTGAACGTCAAGATGGCCCAGGCACAGCTTCAGGGCGCCAAGCTGAGCTATTTCCCGGCAGTCGCTCTGAGCCCCAATGGCGGCGCCGCCAAGTACGGCAGCGGCAACATGGATACATGGACCTATACCATACCGTTGTCGGTGCAGTGGGAGATAGACGTATTCGGCAAGATCCTGAACCGCAAACGCGGAGCAAAGGTATCGCTGGAACAGATGGAGGAATATCAGGCCGCCACACGCTCGCAGGTAATTTCGGCCGTGGCCAACGTGTACTACAGCCTGGTGCTACTGCACCAGCAGCTTGACCTGACCGAGCGCACTTCCGTGATATGGAAGGACCAGGTGGAGTCGATGAAGCTGATGAAGGAGGCCGCGTACGTCAACGAGGCAGCCGTGGTGCAGAGCGCAGCAAACTACTGGAGCATCATGTCGTCGATTCCCGACATACGCCAGAACATACACGAGCTGAACAACACCATGGCATTGTTGCTGCACGAGCATTACAACGACTATGACGTGACCAACAGCCTGGAATTCAACCTCCCCGTGGATCCCGACCGGGGCGTGCCGATGAGCTATCTGGCACAGCGTCCCGACGTGCGCGCCGCCGAGCGCGGACTCGCAGCCGCTTACTACAATACCAGCTCGGCACGCGCCTCGTTCTATCCCAGCCTCAACATTACGGCGCAGGGTGGTTTCACCAACCTGCTCGGCTCGATGGTGCAGAATCCCGGCAAGTTCTTCCTGCAATTGGCAGGACAGTTGACGGCACCCCTCTTCTCGCGCGGCCAGAATATAGCCAATCTGAAGGTGGCAAAACTGCGTCAGCAGCAGGCCATGAACAACTTCGAGAACACCGTACTGTCCGCATCGGCCGATGTGAGCGACGCCCTTTCGAAGTACAGGAACAACCACGAAAAGCGCGAATATGTGCTCAAACAGATAGAAAGTCTGGAAAAATCTGTGGAATATACGCAGGAATTATTATCTTTGGACCAGAAAACTACCTACCTGGAAGTTTTGACGGCCCAGTCCAGCCTTTTGAACGCCCAGATGTCAAGCCTGAGCTGCTGGCACAACAAGGTGTCGGCATGCATATCGCTCTATCAGGCGGTAGGCGGAGGACGCTGATAGCGCAGCCGACACCTCCTGTCAGCCCCGCTACAGTGGCGGAAGCCCGCGGCTTCCGTATCAATACTAACCCTGTGGCCCCTTGCGGAGCCACAGGGTACCGATCAGCCTATAGGCCCGGAGGGGCCTATCAACGGGCAAATATACCATAAAAACTCCACTATTATGAACACAATCAGTCCATTGGCCTATGTGCACCCGGAGGCGCAGATAGGCGAGAATGTAACGGTAATGGCTTTCGCTTACATCGACAGGAACACCGTAATAGGCGACGGCTGTGTAGTCCGCCCCCATGTCTCGATATTAGACGGGGCCCGTATCGGTAGAAACTGCCACTTCTACGAAGGTTGCATCATCGCAGCCACGCCACAGGACTTCCGCTGGAAGGGTGACCCGTCGGGTGTGGTGATAGGTGACAACAACACCATCCGCGAACACGTCATCATCAATCGGTCCATCTATAAGGATCACGCTACCATCATCGGCAACGACTCTTTCATCATGGCGCAGACGCACATCGGTCATGACTCGCAGATAGGCAATCATGTGGTGCTCGGCAACTCCGTCAAGATAGCCGGCGAAGTGAAGATCAACGACTTCTGCATTCTCAGCAGTTCGGCCCTGGTGCACGAGGGATGTGAGATAGGGCAGTGGGTGCTGATCAAGGGTGGTTGCCGCGTCAACAGCAATGTGCCGCCGTATGCCATCATGGCCCATAATCCCATAGTTTATTACGGCGTGAACGCCTTTATTCTGCGTAAAGGCAAATTCCCGGAGGAGACCATCGACAATATCGCGAAATGCTTCCGCCATATATACCAGAGCAACACATCGACTTTCAACGCATTGCGGCGCATCGAGGCCGATGTGGACCAAGGCCCGGAACGCGACGCCATCGTGAACTTCGTACGCAACCACAAATACAAGATTGCCGCCATCCGTCTGGACGACCGCGACATGATGTAACCTCAAGCTGCAGGCTTGAGGCACAGTAAGGACGGCACAGAGCCGCAGGCTTGAGGCACAGTGTCCGGACTGTGGCAAAAGCCCGCGGCTTTTGTTATCAGCAGCCTGCTTTTGCAGCCCGCTTTTGCGCTGTTTTGCTGGTTTTTGTGCCTTTCTCTTGTATAGTTCGGAAATTTTTTGTAATTTTGCAGACGTTTTGTGGAGCATCCTGAAAAGTTGCTGAAAAGATGCATTCAGCGATGATATGAGAACTGAGATGTCTACACAAATGATAGAATTCATTTATAGTATTCACATCGAAACAAGAATAAGTTACAGCCATGGCTAAAACTTGTCAGATCACAGGCAAAAAGGCATCGGTGGGCAATAACGTTTCCCACTCGAAGCGCCGCACGAAACGCAAGTTCGAGGTAAACTTGCACACGAAGAAATTCTATTGGGTAGAGCAGAACATGTGGATTGAGCTGACCCTGAGCTGCGCAGCACTGCGCACCATCAACAAGATCGGTCTCAACGCCGCTATCCGCAAGGCTGAAGCCGAGGGTAACCTCGACCTTCGTGATATCAAAATTCTTTCCTTCTAAAGCATCGCGAACAAAATGGCAAAGAAAGCAAAAGGCAATCGCGTTCAGGTAATCCTGGAATGCACCGAACATAAGGCAAGCGGCATGCCCGGTATGTCACGTTACATCACCACAAAGAACCGCAAGAACACTACAGGTCGTCTGGAACTCAAGAAGTACAACCCGATCCTGAAGAAGTACACCATCCACAAGGAAATCAAATAATACCCCCCTGACCAATGGCAAAGAAAACAGTGGCCTCTATCCAGAAAGGTGAGGGCCGTACATATTCGAAAGTAATCAAGATGGAGAAGTCGCCTAAGACCGGCGCTTACGTCTTCAAAGAGGAGATGGTACCCAACGATGCAGTAAAGGACGCATTGAAGTAAACAACAAAACACTATATAATGAAAGCGGAGCCAACACGATGTTGACTCCGCTTTCATTATGTAGAAGGGGCTAAAGGATATAGACGGAGAGGGATATATACGGGGCTGAAGCCCCTTGCCAGAACAAAACAGCCTGATACGGGGACTGGTGGTATTTCTATCGGATTACTTTGACGAGGCCGCCGTCGGAGATTTTGATGATGTCGGAGGCGGCGGCGGGGAGGTTGTTGCCGCGGCCATACTCTACAATGTAGTCTACTTTCGACTTGATGTCGTCGCTGATTTCGGCGAATGTCTTGGGCGACTTCATGCCGCTGCGGTTGGCGGATGTGGAAACTATGGGTTTGCCGAAACGCTGGCAAAGCGTGCGGCTGAAGTTCTCGGACGTGATGCGTATGCCCACGCTGCCGTCCGGTGCCAGCATGTTGTGAGCAAGTCCCTTGGGATGGTCGTAGATGATGGTCAGGGGGCGCACGGCTGCCTCGATCAGTTCCCAGCTGATTTCAGGTATATGATGCACGCAGTTCTGCAGTTGTCCTTCGTTGCCCACTAAAGCCAGCATGGCTTTGGATTCGGAACGACCCTTCAGGAAGTAGATCTTTTCAACGGCCTCGGGGTTTGTGGCGTCGCAGCCAAGACCCCAGATGGTGTCGGTGGGATACAGTATGACGCCGCCGTTGCGCAGTGTTTCGAGGGCACGGGACATATCATCGCGCGAATAGCGCGGAACCGAGTGGTTGGTAAGCTCTTTCATAGTAAGGGAGGAGAGGAATGTGGGATTGAGAAATTATGGGAGAGGTAG
>CABQXY010000023.1:0-20281 GCA_902468245.1 uncultured Porphyromonadaceae bacterium
GTAATGGCTTCACGGATTATCGCCACTTCAACCAAAACCCTTGTAACTCAATTCTATCACTATATCTTTCCGCATTTCACTTTTTTGTAGTAACTTTGCGGTCAAAAATAACGAAAATGTGTCGTCGATGGCTTTATACTTTTTTCGGCTATAATATCCAAATTCGGAGAAAATACAAACGTGGCGGTTAATACAAAATATTAGTATTCAGTATGCTGATTGCTGTTTTACAGTTCATATCGGAAATTTAGGTAAAAGTCTCCGTATTATTCAAAACTACGGATTGTTATTAGTTATGTAATTTTGCTCTATCTCGAATAACAGCAAAATTCACAGTTATGAAATTCAAAAAAATATTATTGGCGACTATGGCAATAATTTCATCATTCACGATGGCTGCTCAAAAGTTTGAACAGCCATATCCAATCGGAAACGCCATGACCGGCAATCCGAATTTTATAGGCACAGCATACCTGTATCCTCTGTCGGAGGTCAAGGAGCTGAATGTGCCGATGTTCAATGTGACCTTTGAACCGGGCTGCCGCAATAACTGGCACCGCCACTCAGGCGGTCAGATTCTGATTGCGACCGCAGGCATCGGTTATTATCAGGAGAAAGGAAAACCGGCACGCCGCCTGTATCCGGGCGATATAGTGGAGATAGCTCCCGATGTCGAACACTGGCATGGGGCTGCGCCTGACAGTTGGTTCGCCCACATCGCCATAGAATGTAATCCGGATAACAACAATGTGACATGGCTTTCGCCTGTTACTGACGAAGAATATCAGAAGGCTACTGCTGATGCCGTTAATAAGTATGCCGAAAGCAACAAGATTCTTTCGCCTCGACAGCAAGCTATTGTGGCAATCGGTTCCTGCACGGGACGTGGTAATCTTGAACATCTTAATGAAGCACTTATAGGAGGACTTAATGCAGGGATGACCGTGAATGAGATTAAGGAAATTCTCGTACAGGCTTACGCATACGCCGGTTTCCCTCGTTCTCTACGCGCTTTGCAGACATTCATGGCTCTGCTCGGCAAACGCAAGGCTGCCAGAATCAATGATACAATAGGCAGGGAAGCAAGTCCTGTGCCGGATATGGATGATAAGACAAAGTATGCTCTCGGAAAGAAGAACCTTGCCGAACTGTCAGGTGTTCCTGCGGATGCTCCGGCAAGTGGTTACGCTGTATTCGCACCTGTTATTGACAAGTTCTTGAAAGAACATCTGTTTGCAGACATTTTCAATCGCGATATTCTTTCGTGGCAAGACCGTGAACTTGCAACCGTTTCGATTATCGCCGGAGTCGGAGGTGTGGAGCCTATGGCGGCGGCTCACATGGGGATATGTCTTCATCAAGGGCTGACACCTGCGCAACTGACAGCATTACTTAATATTGTTGAAACCAATATCGGGCCTGAATATTCAAATCCATTACGACCTGTGATAAAAAGATTTGAGAATAACCATTAACAAAGATATATTCAAAATGATGTCGAAAAATAATAAATTCCCCAATATCGTTTTGTTGATGTCTTTTTTAATCAGTTGCTGGCTTACATCATGCTCGACTGAAAACGCCATTTGGAACGACCCGGATAAACCTGTTGAAAATACGCCGGCCAATAATGTGGGGTCGGAAACTACAGAGCCAATGGATAGATACTATACATCACAATCAACAGTTTCTGATGTAATAAACGACCCGGTTTTCGGATCATTCGGCAGATTGTTGTTCCCGGTTGACCGAAATGTGTCACCTTCGATGACACTGGCACAGGTCAGCACCTCTAACGTATATATGTGGTATCCATATATCCAAGTTGAAAAAACGGTGGAGATATTGAATTATCTTCACTCGCAAGCAGCAAACGGAGAGCAGATATTCCACAGTATATATTCGGCAGATGAAATTGCACAAGACAGGTCTAAAAAAGATACCGGTCTATTTGTATTTAAGGGCGAAATCGGAAAACCATTTGCCATTACTAACGCCGGTGGTGGTTTTGCCTATGTCGGAGCAATGCACGACAGTTTCCCTCATTCGCTGGAACTTAGCAAAGCCGGATACACAGCTTTCGCCTTGATTTATAGGCCTGATGATCCCTACACAGATTTAGCACAGGCAATTTCATACATTTATGAAAATGCCGACAAACTGGGCGTTGAAAAAGAAAACTATTCTCTTTGGGGCGGTTCCGCCGGTGCGAGAATGGCTGCGACATTAGGCAATAAAGGTTATCTTACTCAACTTACGGGTAATTCCAATCTGCCACAAGCAGCGGCAGTGATAATGCAATATACCGGTTATTCATCAGTATCTCCGTTAGATCCTCCGACATATAATTGTGTAGGTTCAAATGATGGGATTGCTTCTTGGCGCACAATGCAAAACCGTCTGCAACGACTTTCAGATATGGGAATACCAACTGAATTTCATGTCTATGAAGGTCTGGGGCACGGATTTGGTATTGGCTCCGGTACGGTTGCGGAAGGCTGGATTAACGATGCCATCAATTTCTGGAAAGCAAATATGCACAATGATGACAGTTCCGGTATTCCACCGGTCTATGCCGATTAAATATCTCACACAGATTCATTCTCTTATGATGCTCAAAAAAGCGAAGGGCAAATAAATCCTTCGCTTTTTTGTATCTGGACATTATAAGGGTATTTCAGTAAAATTGGAAAATATCACCGATTTTAACGAAATAATCAGTAGTGCGATGATTCGTAATTTTGATTCCTTTTAGTTCAATGTCGGGTTGAGTTATATCTGACAAAACTGAAATATCAATTAACACATTTAATAATTTTCAAAACAATGAACGGAATCCTCATTGTTGAAGCCTCCGAATCCGACCGTCGGCTTATGTCTGGCTTGCTCACGCGGGCCGGATACGAGCCGATTGCCGTTGATAAAATGGAGGCTGCAAAAGACGAGGTGGCGAAACTGCCACCAGGCGCGGTTGTAGTCGCGGCTATGAAATTCACCGGCGGCACGGCGCAGGAGTTAATAAACTGGCAAAAGCGCGAGGGCTACAAATTCCCCGTCATTGCCGTAGTGGACAACTATAACGCCGTGGATATTCTCTCGGTGATGCGCGACGGCGGAGCTGTTGACATCATTCAGCGTCCGGCGATAGACAAGCAACTTGTCGAGACAGTCGGCAAATATGCGAAGCCGGAGAGCGTTGTAATCCAACTTGACAATGCGCTGATTCCTCGACGGAGCGCGAAGTTCAGGGAGATTGAACAGGCTATCGAGCGTATCGCCGAGACAAATGCCAACTGCATCATCTTCGGTGAGAGCGGCATGGGCAAAGAGCAGATAGCACGGCAAATCTATCTCCAAAGTTCCCGGACACAAAAGCCGATAACGGTTATCGAGGCAGGTGGAGCCGAACTCGTCGGGCTTCATGACCCTAAATCCGACCGCAACGAGATGTATAACCGCATCAAGAGCTACTTCCAGAACGCTGTCGGAGGAACAATCATCCTGAAGAATATCCAGCTTCTCAACTTCGAGAAACAGTCGGTGCTTCTGCATATTCTCTCGGAGGAACATCCCGATGTCAGGATGATATGCACCGCTAACGGATCGCTGATGAAGATGCTTGCCGAGGAAGATTTCCGTGACAATCTGTTCTATATGTTGCGCCAGTCAGGTATCACAGTGCCGCCGTTGCGCGAGATGACCGAGGATATTCCGGATATTGCCGATTATCTTCTCGCAATATATGCGCATAAGACATCCCAGACGAGAAAGCGACTCGACGCATCGGCAATCAAGGCTTTGAAACTATATCCGTGGCCCGGCAATATCCGCGAACTGAAAGATACCATTCTAATGGCTGCCTTCTATGCCGACGGCGACACCATATCAGCCGATGACCTTGTTTTCAGCGATATCCTTCCGGAAACTGCCGAAGACCTGACCCACCGCAATCCGAAAGCGGAAAAAGACCGCATCATCAGGGCCTATATCCGTGCCGGGACATGGAGAGGTGCCGCGAAACTGCTGAATGTGTCCGAAAAGACACTGATTCAGCTCCGTAAAAAACACCATATCAATTCCCACGGAGAAATTGAGGCTTGATTACCTCGATAAAAATGCGTAACTTTGCAACGCTAAACAGCAAAGAATAACGACTGAGGAGTCAGCCGCATCAAAAATACAGGATAACATAACTTCCGCATAAGTTCTATTGAGAATCTGCAAAATTCATTAATGACGAGCTTGGCGTGATGCTTATGCTATGCTTATCGCATAGCGTGCATTCATGTCTAAATCGTTCAAGGCAGTCCAGAGCCAGCAATAGAGTTAGCGTGAAATGCACGCTATTTTTTGCCTTGATTTAAGCCATCAACAGCACTCAAATCCTTTACCTTTAGAAAAACACAGTTAGTTGTTTGCCAACAGTCAAGATTTAACATCACAATTATTCTATTGCCTAAATATCCACTATATCAGCGAATTACAACTTTAACACTCCTTAAATCGCCGTTTCTGAAATCCAGTCGGTTATAATTGCAAACGAGGCGCAATCCTCGACATGTCTAACTCAAAACACATATAACCGTATGGAAGCGACAACTCCCCCAAACACCACGGGCTTCAGCAGGAAGCCCAAGAACAGAAAGCGTATCATCGGGCGCAAGCTAATCTCCCGCAAGTCCGGCTCCAATCCATTTGCCGGTATGCCCGACGAGGCTAAGGCATGGATGTTAGGCTCGATGTTTCTCATCGCCGCCGCAAAGATGCTCGGTCCCGTTATAGGATTCGATGTTCCGGCACTCCACAAAACAGACGTAGCCACTGACTGAGCCTATGCAACAGACAGACCCGCACGAGGCAGACTTCAAGACCGCTGCAAACGCATACGTTTCACTTGTGGAGCAGCGCGCCAGAAGCCCCGGCCAGTACCCTACGGGAAACCGACCTCGATTATACTTTCGCGGAGAGCCTATTATCCTTCTTGAAGACATCGTTACCGGGCTTGATGTCAGCGAGAAAACAATAAGACGCTACCGCGATGCCGGTAAAATCAAAGTCTATGAGAGTATAGAGGGCAATATCAAGTTTGTGCTTCAATGCGACCTCGACAGGTTTCTCGAAAACTCCTTCATCAGTTCGTCCCATCCAGACTATAAGACTGTGAAGAAGAAATCAACCAACGGCGGAAACGCCAACCATACCACCACTAAATCATAATTCTTTATGGACCAAACTCCCGACCAGCAGGAAGTGCTGATCGCCCGCGACAACACAAGTGGGCAGGTGGGAGCAGTCGTAGGGCAGAATACCGACGGCACTCCCAAGATGGCGGATGTAAAATCAACGCCATTAAGCGAACTCATCAAGTTCAACAAAGGGCAGAACCCCCTCGAAGCGTTCATGTCGAACTTTATCCGTCAGGCCAAGAACCCCACGCTGTTCAGCTTCTTCAAGTTGCAGGAAGACAAATACGAGCTTGTAGGGCCGGCGATGTCCGACATTATCAAGAATCCCGGCGACAACGCCGAAATGCTCAAACCATACGAGATTGAGATAAAAGTTCCGCAGCAGGCAGAAAAGCAGGAACAGGCCCCGGCTCAGACACAGCAGCCGGAAACAGCCGGCAATAAGCAGCCGCCTATCGACCGCGACAGCATCGACTGGACCAAAATAGAACAGCAGTGGGGCATAAAGCGCGACGACCTTGAAAAGTCAGGGGCACTCGACCAGATGGTATATAACCACAAGTCGCCGCAGCTATTCACAGTAACGCCGCAGTTCGGCAACGAGAAATACTCGCTTCAGGCAAAACTCTCGTTCCGCACCAACCCTGACGGCTCATATTCTCTCGTGCCCCATTTCGTCCGCAATGAGCCGCAGCTCGATCAGGAATTCAAGGGCTACACATTCACAAAAGAGGACAAGGCGGAACTCCGCAAGACCGGCAATCTCGGCAAAGCCGTTGAACTCGCCGACCCCAAGACCGGGGAAGTGCAGAAGTGCCTCGTGGGCATAGACAGGCTTACCAACGAGATAGAGGCCATGCCGGTGGATAAAATCTACATCAAACCCAAAGTCGCCAACATCGACCTCGACATGAAAGCTATCGGCATACTCAAAAACGGCGGCATGATACGCGAGCAGCACGTGGAACTGCCCAACGGCGCCAAATTCACCGCCGACCTGCAATACAACGCCGCAAAACGCGACATCGTGTTCGTAAACTCCGATGTTTACCGCCAGAAACAGGAGCAGAACAGTTCCCAGCAACAGCAGGTCAGGGATTCATGGCACAATCCCGACGGCTCCATCAAGCGCCTCGAGCACTGGTGCAAGCTGCCGCTGAACGAACAGCAGCAGGCAGATTACCTCGCCGGAAAGAAAGTCCTCGTAGGCGAGACCAAAGACAAATTCGGCAACGACTGCACCGTCTATTTCCAGTACAATCCTGAAAAGCGCCAGCCTGAGACCACGCGGGTATATCCCGACCGCGACAAGGTCGTCGGTGTCGCCGAGGAAAGCAAGACGCAGTATGCCGTAAATAACGATGGAGCGACCAACGAGGCCACCAAGAATGTGAAGGAGCCGCTCCAGCGCGGACAGACCGCGCCAAAGGACGAAGACCAACAGAGGCAGCAGCGTAAACCGAAAGGCCCGAAGCCTTGACCGCCGCTCACCGCGCATATTCCACAATCAGTTTCATACTGCGATTCATCCGACATGACTGCCGCCGCACAGCCGCAATTCCGACCACTATGACCGTAACGAAGCCGTAAGTATCCCGCCGGCGTGTGTCATGTCAACCACACACAACTATCCCCAGGTCACGGGGATGGGCAACCGTCCCCGTGACTTTCATAAAATCACCCTAAACCCACATTAAATTTATGATTCTTATTATCTGCGAGAACATTCTCGCCACCAAGACCGTCGCCCTTTCTCTGGGCGCGAACACCGAAGCCGCCAACGGCATCTACACATCCGACACCGTCACCGTCGCCAGCATCCCGCCACGTTTCATCCGCCAGACTCCGCTGCGCGAGCTGGCCGGGGGAGAATATCCCTTCATGCCCGACAAGTTCCGTATGTCGGTAACGATGAAAGAGCTGGAGCGACAGCTCAAACCCCTGTTCCGTGCAGCCGTGGAAGTGGTGTTCGCCTCCGACGGCGGAGCCGACGCACAGGCACGTTTCTTCAACATCTGCCGCCATTTCCGTGTCGGATGCCCCCGCAGCAGAATGTGGCTCACGCGCCTCAGCTACGGTGCCATACGCGGGGCCTTCCACTTCCGCGAGTCCGGGCGACACCTGCACCGCCTCGCACAGACCGGCCTTGTGTCGAAGGGTATGGACCTGATGTTCACATACAACATCAACCAGACATTTCTCCATATCGGACTGCCCGAATACGACCTTACCCGTCAGGAGGCAATCGCCCTCGATTATGTGGGCGACCTTACCGGCCGTTTCGACAACTATAACGGTATCCCCGACGGACATTCAATCCGTGTCAATGTCAACGGCGGTGAGGAATTTGAATCCGAAGCCGTCTGGGAGGCTGAGGAAGACGCCTTTGCAGTAGCCGAAGAAATCCCTGTCGGTGAGACGGTATCGGCCACGCTGACGGTTGACGAGACCGACCGTTTCAATATCCGTTTCCACACGTTGCTCACGCTCCAGATGGACGCCTTCAACAATCTCGGCTTCATGCCCGCCCAGACTCTCAGACTGGCACAGAGCCTTTATGACAAGGGGCTTATCTCGTCGCCACTGACACGTTGCTCACACCTTCCCGAAAAGCTCCGTGGACATATCCAGACGGTATTCCCCGACACGCCCGGTTACCGCTGGGGCGAGAACGACGCGACCATTGACCACCACGCGATAATCACCCTTCGCGCTATAGACCAGGAACTGCCCGAAAAGGAGAAGCAGCTCTACTGGCTCATATTCAACCGCATGAAGTCGGTAGTAGAGCAACAGCCGAGCCGCAAGTATGCCACCGTAGAGTTCAAGATAGGCGAAGCCGTGTTCTACCGCCAGTGGGAGATTACCGGAGAGGCGTATGCAGTGACCGAGACGGGCACGTTCCAGACAGGCGTTACAATCGCAGACGCGGCGGTATATCCCTGCGATGCCCCGGTAGCAGAATCCAACGCCCTCACCGATGTGATGTGCGCCCTTACCTCAAAGGCGGAGTATGTCGATGAGATGATGCACACCAACGTGCCGTACACGCTGGAAACCGGCGACTACGGCAGCGCACTGGACAGCCTCATACGCAAGGGACTCGTCACACTCGACGGCGACGATGTGTATCTCTCGCCCGAAGGCCAGTATGTCTATGACGAGTTTGCCGGCCGCGAGTTCGCAGAGATGCTGCTCACATGGCAGTTCGAGGCCAATGATCTCTACCAAGGCGACCAGTCCGGACGCTCGGTAATCGAGGACTTTTCCGGCTCACTGCTGTGTATGATAGAGACAATCAAGCCCGAAGCCGGAGAGTAAAACGCTGCAATCCGCTGTAAATCGCATTTCTATCAAAAATAACCGGCCCAACATAGCCGAAAATCGGATAGAAATCGCTAACTTTGCCACTGAATCGCAGTCATAAATTTTATTTTTGATTGTGGATTTAGTGGTGAGGCAGCGGGAGGGATACCCGCTGCCTTTTTACAATCCCTTATCCCAAACCACCACTCAAATCCACTATAATTTTATGGCAGAATTTATCCAGATAGAAAAATCCGTACTTGAAGACATACTCGGTCGGGTTAACTATCTTCACAAAGTATCGCGCTCTCTATATGAGCGTGTAAGAAACAAAGAACCGGATGACTGGCTTACAATGGAACAGCTATGCGGATTGCTCCATATCTCGGAATCCAAAGTACGCTCATTGAAAAAAAGCGGACGTATCGGATTTGTGAAATGTGGCAAAGGTTTCCTTTATAGCGCGAGTGATGCTTTTGGATTGCTTGAACGGATAGATGCAGATACCGGCAATGGCAGAAACCTATTCCGCAGAACACCTTAAAGGCTTTTATGCCGACAGTCTGGCAATCCTTGAAATAATGGAGCGTCTGAACAAGGATGTCACTCCCTCTTTCTTAGGCAAAAGATTCTATACCGATGCCCAGCTTTCGGAGATACTCAACATTTCACGACGCACTTTGCAAGAATACCGCGACAACCGACTCATCGCATATTATCGTCTTGACGGCAAGATACTTTATGCCGACGATGATGTAGAGGCTTTTTTGAAAAGCACTTATTGTCCCAAATACTGAAATTGAAATGCGGCCACCGGATAATACCGATGACCGCATTTTTTACGTTGTAAGGGATTTCTTATACAACCTGAATGTTGTTGAACTTGCTGCGCATTGTCGCCATACCGTCATAGACAGCCTGATCCTGCATCTTGGCATAGATTTGCGTGGTCTTGATGTCGCTGTGTCCCAGCATCTTTGAGATTACCTCTATCGAAACATTGTTGCAGAGCGACATTGACGCGAAAGTGTGCCGGGCAACATGGGTGGTGAGATGCTTTTTGATTTTCGCGAGATCCGCAATCTCTTTGAGGTATGCGTTCATCTTCTGGTTGGTTATCACGGGCATCACCACCTCCTTTGCCTTGACAACCGGATGGTCGGCATATTTGAGAATGAGCTGACGGGGAACCTCCAACATGGGGACTATACACATCTCGCCAGTCTTGGCACGGGCCTTGCGTATCCACGTGTTGCCCTTGTCATCGTCCTGAATGTCGTCGGGCGTGAGTGCTTTCATGTCACAGAAGGCGAGGCCGGTGAAGCAGCAGAACACGAATGTGTCGCGTACTATCTCCAGACGGGGCAACTCTTTCAGGTCAAGTTCCATTATGACCTTGAGTTCGGCTTCAGTCAGAAACTGACGCTCGCTGTATGTGCGCTGATATTTTTTCCCTATGAACGGGTCATGGGTGATCCACTTGTGTGCCAGTGCATACTGCAACACATTTTTCACACAGCGCAGATAACGGACGGCGGCATTGTTGGCGCATCCTTTCTTCATGCGGAGAAAATGCTCGAAATCATCAAGCATACCGGATGTAACCTCCTTTATTGGGAGGTCGGGGGCATTGTAGTGGAGCTGAAAGAAATCCTCCAGATAGTCGGCGCATCGGGTCCAACGCTGATAGGTAGGCTTAACTATGTCACCACGGTCGAGTTCCTCCTTGCGTTTTTCGTTAGCTTCGCGGAATACCTCACACATCATCTTCGGCTTTTCCATAGTGCCGAGATAATGGGCTTTAAGGATTGCGGGATTAACCAGCTTGTTCTCGCGGATCAGCATATTGTGGATTTCACAGAAACGGGCACGCACCATTTCGAGGAATTTGTTAAGTTCCTTGTCGCGGCGCGATGTGCCGTCGCTCACGTTGCGTTTCTGGTTCCAGTGCTTTGGATTCACGGAACGGCCGATAGTAAACTCGGTCATCTGCCCGCCGACCGAGATGCGGGCGTAGAGCGGATATTCGCTCTTGTCGGTCTTTGGCTTTCTGGCGTAGAAAGTCAGGGTGAAATAAGAATCGGATGTCATTTCTCTGTGGGTTTAATGGTTATATAAATATAATCATTTTTACCGACATATCAAAACTGAGAAAAGCATCTAATATCGCAATACAAGTCATTTAGGATACTCACGCCCTATATGTGTGCAAACCGTGAGTCCGGCTCACAGATTAAAATGGCGCAAAGCGCGGCAATCAGTGTCATGGAGTGAATTTAGGCAGGATTTATAGTTAAAGAATATTTCAAGAGTTAAAGAGTGTTTACAAACTCTGAAAATTGCGACCCCAACCGGGCCGAAGGTTCCATCCTCCGTTCAAAACCCCACTTTGAGTGGCTTGATTTAGGGCTAAAAGCCGCTATATCAGCCGACTCACTGACGATTCCCGCCAACCGTGAGTCGAATTACTCACAAATGTGAGTACTCACTAATGACTCACTCACAGCCTCTGTATTCTGCGCAAATCTGAAATTTTGTCAAATTAAAAAAGCACTGAAAATCAAGTGATTTCAGTGCTTTGCGGCGTTTTGCCATTTTGCTTTGTGACCCCGGTGGGGCTCGAACCCACGACCCAATGATTAAGAGTCATTTGCTCTACCAACTGAGCCACGGAGTCATCTTTATGTTGCTTGCGGGTTGTTTTCCCGTTTGCGAGTGCAAAGTTAATGCTATTTTTTGAATTGAACAAATTTTTCGCAGTTTTTTTTGAAAAATTTTGTTCAATTCAATGGTTTGAAAAGATGGTTTGAAAGATGGTGGGCGGTGGGGATTACATGCGGTGGGCGGTGGGGACACCGCCCCTCCAGTCATTGCGGGTTGCGTCGGCGACTGGAATGACGACGTCCACGTCGGCAACCTACAGCGGTGGGGACACCGCCTATCCGGTACGCCGTCATAGGCCGAAGGCATGTCCCTACTGCGCAGCGGATTGGGTTATTCGTAATACTCTATTTCGCGCTCGGTAATTCCACCTTCAGGACCGGTGCGCTTCAGCCAGTTGCCTTGTGCGTCTCGCTGTGAATCATATTTGTAGGTAGTAACGGAAGGTGTCGGAACAAGCGGTGACCGACCAGTTTCTTTCGTCAGGAACCCGTTCGCATCGTATGTGTATGTCGTGTTGGAATCCTCATAGATGCACTGGTCTTTAGACTTCGATATCTTACCATCAGGACGGAGAGTAAGGGTTGCGCTCTGAATTATATCTGATGGAGAGGCTTTGTCTACAATCTTATAAGACGTAATTTGGCCGGCGGGGTTACGGTTTAAGGTCATGACGGCCACATAATCTTCTCCTTCAAGATTATCGTTATATTGGGCTTTGGTGAGTCGTCCCTTAGCATCTCGGGTCTTTTCACGCTGTGGACTCGCTTCTTCATATAAAAACTCATAATCGCTTAGAAAACCGTCTTCAGTGAAATAGTAGATATTTGTGCTGTATGTCTGAAGGGTCTTTTTGCTGGCCTTCTCGTTGATATTGCCGTATTGGTCATAGACAAAATCCGTTATCACCCAGCCCAGTTCTTTCTCCGTCAGTTTCTTCACCTTGCCTTTGAGGCAGAACAGGGGCAGGTCGCTGGCGGGCGTGGCGGGGGTTACGGCTTTGGCCTTGGCTGCGGCGGTGGTGCGGGCCTTGGCGGCCGGCCTCTTGGCCGCTTTGCGGGCCTGGCCGCTCATCGTCAATGAGCCGCACAGCATGACGGCTGTCAATAAAAGCAGAATTCGCTTCATGATGATATAGGCTTTAACGGTTTATTTCAGTATCAGCTGCGGGTTCCAGTGGAAATCTTTCTCGCCTACATAGAAGTTATGCTTGACGGAGCTGAATTTATTGCTCGCCCATTCCGGTACGATGAGGGTACCCTTTACGGTGTCGCCCGAGTCCAGGGTCTGGGGAATCTTGACAGTGGTGGTTATGCGTTCGCCGTCCAGGGTGGTGGCGTATCCGTCCTTGGCCTGGAGCTGCTTGTTGGACCTGCCGACGTTGGTCAGCGTGAAGTAAATGTAGCCGTCGCCGTTGATCACTTCGCAGCCGATTAATGCCAGCTCGATTTCGTTGTCGGTGAACATACCGCCGGGCAAGCCTTTGGTCTGGTCGGCGGCAACTTTCTTGAACTGCGGGATAGGGATGTTCGAGAATGTATAGGAGAAATCGCCATAATAGTTATCGTTGGACACTTTCGGCGAGTCGGGGGCGCGGCCCACTATCTTCAGTTTCGTGAATGCGGTTGTGTTCAGCGGCACGTCGCGGACCTCCACGTAGGGTGCGACCGGTTCTCCGTCCGAGGGCACCTCCACCAAGGTGCCGGGCATATAGATGCCGATCGGGCCCTCGTCGTCGATCCAGGCGTAGTCGTTGTTGTCGATGCTGAGAATGCCGATGTTCTTGTTGCCTGTCTGACGGAATATCGGATAGAACATCACTTCCTGGCCGCTGTGGCGGATGCGTGCGTCGTTGATGCTGACGGTCATGCCGGGCACTCCGTTCTTGTCGTTGGCGGTGTGAGTCTCGGCCACAGCCACGTTCCAGGCTGAGGCGACGCAGCCCATTGCGATGGCTGCAAACAGTCTTGTTGTAGTTGTCATACGTGTTTTAATAAGTGTGTAAACGTGGTGTGGCGTTGAGGAGGCTGACCCTCACCGCTTGCAAAGGTAAACAAAAAATCTGATTTTCCGCAACAGCGGGGGTATTATGCTGTCGTTTCGGCTTCATTCCTTAGGAGGAAACAACGTTTTGCGCAGTCGCTGATAGCTGAATGATATCACCAGCAGCACGGCTCCGAGCAGAATCAGCACGGCGATTCGTCCCACGATGGGGAGTTGCCACAGATCGTATGCCACAAGCTTCAGCAGCAGTATGCCGAACAGCGCGAGACTCACGAAACGCACCACGGTGCTGCGGTATCTCATGCCGGCCACCATGGTCAGTGCGCCGCAGACTATG
This sequence comes from uncultured Porphyromonadaceae bacterium, assembly GCA_902468245.1. Classification (GTDB taxonomy): domain Bacteria; phylum Bacteroidota; class Bacteroidia; order Bacteroidales; family Muribaculaceae; genus Lepagella. The sequence goes on from CABQXY010000023.1 coordinate 13,495, forward strand.
AGCCCTAACGAGAATCCGGCGCTGTAGTATCGCGTAAGGTCGGCGGAATAGAGCATCATCTCCAGCGCGATGATTACGAAAAGACTCGCAGCCAAGGAATAGTAAACGGCGAAACCGCTTCTTCCGAATATACCCGTAGCGGCATGGCCGGTGAATATGCGCCGGCCCTGGATGGCCAAGACGGCTATGTACATGGCGGCGGCCGACCATTCCAGCAACTGGTTCAGGACGGTAGGCTTGGACAACGATGTGGCGAAATAGACGAGGAACATCAACGCTCCGATGCCGGGAAACAGCCAGCCTGCATCATCGCTGCGGCGGTCAATAAGGGAAATTAGGAGCAATGCGGCCATGGAAACTGTCATCAAGGCATTCATGCCCATTATGCTTCCTGCGGTACGTCCCACCCACAGGTAAGCCGATACGCACATTACCACAATTCCGCCCCACAGAGCGCAGCGGTAGCTCCACAGCATGCTGACGGTGTCGGATTCAGGACGTGTCAATATGTATCGGTGGATTATGAAGGCCATGGCCGAGTAGCAGATTCCGCAGATCAGGAATGTGGGAGGAACGCCGGCCGGTATCTTCTCGAGACTCGGCCATGTGGCGGCTTCGGCAAGACGTAAGGCCACGATGAAGGCCATTATGATTGCCGCAGCTCCGAACAGCTTGTTACAGCTGCGGGCATAGACGCCCGTAAATGCGACGGCCAGTGCGCCGAAGCATAACGTCACTATCCACGGCCTGGAGAACTGAATGGGGAAAATGATGATGAAGAAAAAGATTGCCGCCCCCAACAGCAGGTCGCGCATCATCATGTCGGCCGGGTCGCGGTAACATATCCCGATCAATGTCGCGCAGATTGATGCCGGAATGAACGGTATGATGCCTTCCAGGTTCTTCAGCACAGGTATATAGTCTATACAATCCAGCCCTATTATCAGATAAGCCACGAAATTGATGGCCGATGTCAGGATAAGAACCATGCCGAGCCAGGATTGCCTGCGGTCGTGTCTTAATACTGTGGCCAGCGGCAGGGAGAACAGCATTACGAAAAATGTGATATAGCCGAGCATCCATGCCGCTGTTCCTGATGTAATGTCTTCGGTGGCATATTGTATCAACACGATAATCCATGTCAGCAGACAACCGATGGCGGCCAGCTCCCACCATTTGCGGCGCACGGTGATGAAGTCCATGCCTACGTTCAGCACGGCGATATAGCCGAACAGCATGATGAAGTTGCCCGAATCGCTGATGCACAGGAATGGTGCCACGAAGCCGCCGATGAATCCGACGGAGGCGAGTTCCCGGCGGTTGAACCGCAGGGCTATGAAGATCATGAACGCCGTGAGGCACACGTAGATGGCGAACGAGGCTGTGGCGCTGAATATGTGGTAGAAATTGTAGGCGATGGCCACGGTGACGAAGCACACGGCGAATCCGCCGCCCGACAGCACCGATGCGAAACTGCGGTATCTGTCGCGCAGGAACCAGGCAATGACCCACAGTCCACAGCCTACCATAAGGCCCAGGACGGTACGGCCCGTTTCGTTAAGCCAGTTGTTGTCGATGGCGTATTTCACGAAAAATCCCATGCCGATCACCAGTGCGAGAATACCGATCTTGCCCAGCAGATTCTCGCCTACGATTTTCTCGAAGTTGCGACGCTTCGGCTTGCGTATTGGCTGCGGTTCGGTGAAAGGTGCGGGCTGCGGTTGGCTTGAAGATTCCTCTTTCAGATGTTCGGGGACAGGCGGCGGAGTGACCGCCGACATGGCCAGTTGTGCCAACACTTCTTCCGGCAGCACTTCTTCCGGAGGTATGGACTGTGCTTCCCCTGCAGGCTCCTCCGGCACAATGTCGGGACCAGTAGAACGCGACAATAGTTCCAGGGCGTTGAGACGATTGCTTATATTGTCGCCGGTCTTTCTTAGCTTGTCTATTGCAGAGGCTATTGAGAAAAGTTTCCACAACGTGACAATCGGCACGATCAATACCACCAAAACAAGAATGCAGACGAGCCCTTCCATAAATCCATAATTCAAAGGTTAGCGTCACAAATATAACACTTTCCCCTGTAACTGCAAAATAATATTGAAGTTAAGTGCTGTTCCGGAAGTCAGTGGCGCCAGAACTTGCGGCTGAAGATGACGATGACGGTGAACACCTCCAGACGCCCGATGAGCATCAGCAGGGAGTAGAACCATTTGACCGTAGCGGGCAGCGTGCCGAAGCCTCCGCCGGCACCGGTGGCTCCGTACCCCAGTCCGTTGTTGCCGATGCACGATGCCGATGCAAACAGACTGTCGGTGAACGAATAGCCGTAGGCGCTCATCAGCATGGCGCCGGCTATCAGCAGGACGGTGTAGATGGCGAATAAGGACACAATCCGGGACATCTGCGTGTCCTCCAGGGCGTGGCCGTTGATTTCGACCGTGACCGTATGCTGCGGATACAACGCAAGCTCCACGCTGCGGCGCATATTCTTCCACAACGCCACGAAACGGTCTATCTTGATTGCGCCCGTGGTGGAACCGGCGCATGCCCCCATCACCATCAGTATCAGAATCACGGAGAGCGCCAACTGTCCCCACCCCTCGTAACTGCCGAACGCGAAGCCGGTGGTCGTGATGGTGGTGGCCACCTGGAACAGAGGTTCCAGCAGGTTGCGTCCGATACCCCCGTCATTGCCGTTGATGAAGCGTGCAAGGGCAAACAGACCCCATGATATAAGCACGATAAGTCCGTATGCCCGGAACACGTCGTTGCGCATCAGGGGGCGCCAGTTGCCACGCAGCAATCCGTAAAGCAGCATGAAGTTGACCCCTCCCACCAGCATGAATACCGCCACCACCCAGCCGACATAGTCCGAATTCCAGGCCGCGATGCTGGCGTTGCGTGTGGAGAAGCCGCCCGTAGACATCGTGGAGAATCCCTGACATACGGCGTCAAACAGATTCATCGGTCCGCACCACAGCAGCAGAATCAGCACCGCCGTCAGCAGCAGGTACACGTAGAGCAGCGATTTGGCCGTCTGCCCCACACGCGGATGCAGTTTGTCGTGGGTGATGCCCGTTACCTCGGCGTTGAACAGCGACACGCTGCCCGACTGGTTCAGCGCCGGCAACACCACCAGCATGAATATAACGATGCCCAGGCCTCCCACCCATTGCGTCAGCGCGCGCCAGAACAGGATGCCGTGGCTCAGCGACTCCACGTCGGCAAAGACGGTGGCTCCAGTGGTGGTGAAGCCCGACATTGTCTCGAAGAATGCGTCCGTCACGTTAAGCGGAGAGGGCATGAACATGAACGGCACCATGCCGATGAGGGAATAGGCTATCCAGATGAAAGTGGTGAGCAGGTATCCCTCGCGACGGTTCATCTGCAACTTGTAATGCCGGCCGCCGCCCAGCTGTATCAGCCCCACGCCCGCCACCGCCGACAGCGCCGCTGCAGACAGGAATATCCACCACTCCCCTTCGCCGTATATCAGCGACACCAACAGCGGCAGCAACAGCATCACCGCCTCGACGAACAGCAGACTGCCCGTCACGTTGCTTACCGTGCGGTAATCGATATGTATCCTCGACAGACGTTTCATCTGAACAATTTCTCGTATTTGTTCAGCGACCCGGCCAGGCTGAACACCACCACGTGGTCGCCGCCCCGAATCTGTGTGTCGCCCGACACCAGCATTCCCTCGCCGTTCCGGACTATTCCCGCAAGGGTTATTCCGGCCGGCAGCTTGAGGTTGCGGACGGTGCCTCTTGTAATCTTGGAATCCGGAGCCGCGACAATCTCCGACACATCGGCGTCCTCAAGCGACAGACAACGCGAGGTCTCCATATTACGGCTGTCAAGCAGCATCTGCAGGATGGTGCTGGATGTAAGCAGTTTCTTGTTGACCACCACATCGATGTTGAGGTTTTCGGCCTCGGCGAAATACTGTATGTCCTCTATTTCGGCTATGGTCCAGGGCACGCCCGCATCCTTGGCCAGCAGGGAGCCGACGATGTTCATTTCCGACGAATCGTTAACGGCGATGAACGCATCGGTGCTCTCCAACCCCTCGTCGCACAGCACCTCGTAGTCCCGCTGGTCGGAATTCACCACTGTTACCGAAGGATAGCGTGCCGACAGCTTGCGGCACCGGGTCGTGTCGGCGTCTACCACGGTGATGGAGTAACCGGACTGCCGTAAGGCCGATACTATCTGGCGCGCCAGCTTGCCGGCGCCCGAAATCATGACCTTCTGCACGCGGCTCGGCCTGTGGCCGCATAGCCCTGCGACTTGGTCGGCCACTCCCGGCAGCATGGACAGATAGACTATGTCGTTAGCTTCTATGTGGTTGTCGCCTTTAGGGATGATTGTCTTTCCCTTGCGCCTGATGGCCGCCACATGGAACGGATGTTCAGATTTCATCAGCTCGTAAAGATGCATTCCGGCTAATTCAGAATCCGGACGGACCTTTACGCCCACAATTACCAGGGCACCGTCGTGCAGCTCGAACCACTGCTTCACCCAATTGTGTTTCAGCAGGGTGCGAATCTGGTGCGCCACAAGGTATTCGGGATACAGGGCGATGTCGATGCCCGTGTTGCGCAGCACGTCGCGCATGGCGTCGGTTATAAGTTCGCCGTTGTCGATGCGGGCCACGGTACGCCCGGCGCCTAACGCTTTGGCCAATTGCGACGACACGATGTTCTCGTTGCCCCAAGGAGTGACGCTTACGAACAAGTCGCACCCCGCGACGCCCGCGCTTTTCAGATTGGACGGCATCACGCCCGACCCGTACTGCACCATTATGTTGTTGCGCGAGTCAAGCTCCTCCAGACGCTTGCGGTCCTCGCCTATGAGCACCACATCCTGGTTCTCGGCGCACAACTGCCGCGCCAGATGACACCCCGTGTCGCCGTCGCCCGCTATTATGATCTTCATCTCGATTCAGGGTCAATTGTTTATCAACTGCAAATATAACACTTTTACTCGTAAACTTATGAAATGTTTAAAAATAAAGTTGCAACTTAGCATAAACGGCAATAACCTGACTTAGCCCATTCATCCCATAATTATAAAAACCATGTTTTACAGCATAATCTATTGCCGTCTCATAAATTTGTTGTAACTTGGAAGAAATAACCGGAGAAAACGATTGACATCATGGATTTCCTGAAACGCAAGGGCTATTATCGCCATCTGATTGTCTACAAAAAGGCAGGATGCATTTTTGGCATTATCCCTCCCGATATTAATAACTGTCTGACTTCAAGCCATCGGCGTGAAATTAGTTAAAAAAAACATCTGAAAGGAAGAATAATTATGTTGTTCTGGAAATACTTACGAGAGTTTTTGATATTCCGGTGGCTGTTCGGATCGGACCGACATGAGGAGGCGTCCCATAGGGCGTCGTCAGGCGGTGACAGCCATTCCGGCGCAGACCGTTATGTGGACTGCGACTGCGATTACAATTGCAGTTGCGACTATGACCATCACGGCCATCACGTGTATTCGCAATCATACGACGACTTGCTTGAGGATCCGGAGGATCTTGACGACTATACCTCAAGGTATCGCGGCCAGGATTATTACGATTCGATGTATGGTGACCATAACGACTATGGCTCGTCGTATGGAGGCTATGACGATTACGATTCGATGGGCGGCGCGTTCGACGATTTCGACTCCGGCGACGACTGGTAAAAACAACTCCATCCGAAATCTAAGAGATAGAAAAATAAAAGAGAGGTAACTAATTTAATTAGCTTCCTCTCTTTTGGGTGCCCAGAATAGGAGTCGAACCTACACGCCTCGCGGCACTCGCACCTGAAACGAGCGCGTCTACCATTCCGCCACCTGGGCTCGTAATTTGAAAACCGTCAGAAACAAATCTTAAAATCTGCATCCGAGAGGTATTCTCAGGTTATTCGGTTTGTCAGTCTTTCAGTCTGGTCGGGGTGAAAGGATTCGAACCTTCGACCCCCTGCTCCCAAAGCAGGTGCGCTAACCGGACTGCGCTACGCCCCGAAATCGAGTGCAAAATTAATGCGTTTTTCCGACATTTCCAAATATCCGGCAAGAAAAATTATTTTTTTAACATTTATGTCGGTTTTCGTCGGTTTCGTGAAAGGCGATAAACATGGTCTCCGACCAAGCTGGCCAACATCTGCTTATCCCCACGAAAGCCAGTGCCGACTGCGCTGTCCCTGCCTATCGTGGGGTTAACGAGACACGAACTCTCCGAGCCGGGCGCGGTGGTGGGGGACCGGATGCCTCGATTGAAATTTATTTCAACATATTCTTGTCTGATTCAAAATAATTTACTAAGTTTGCAACCGCAGACCGCCACGATACCCATGCCAGCAGGAAGCGGCTCGCCGGAGCCGCCGCACGGTCTGGGGGTAAAGAGGGACGGGATGTAAGGAAGGACGCGCGTTCGCGTCCGGAACATAATACATAGAAAAGCGTTTATCCGCGCTGATTCTTGACTGCTTGAAATGTCTCGCAAACTTTTCTATCTAAGTCAAGGATTGAGCAACGGTAGATGCCCGTGGATGTGTAATTAATCTCATTCGGCGCGATATTCCGTGAGGAAATACGGCCGGATGCAATGGTTGCATATACTGGCGTGGGCTTCTGGCGTTGCCGTCCGACTTAGATAGGGCAATGCGAGAAGCCTCAAGCAGTAGGACGGCAACAGATACAGATTCCTGCGTATTCTATGCTAAATTCCAAATATTTTTTGGGATTTTTTTGTCTTATGCCTAAGAAAACTGTCTGTTCA
>CABQXY010000024.1:0-189341 GCA_902468245.1 uncultured Porphyromonadaceae bacterium
ATAATGCAGTAGATAACTAACTAAATCGTAACCTATTACTATCAAGAGCAATTAACCTACGCTCATTTCCAATAAATTACACTCTTTTCGTAACTTCAGCATTGCAAAAAATACAGTTTGACAGATGAAATTTTTACCAATACTGATCTTTTCGGCTATGAGTATGACAAGTTTTGCTACAAAGCCGCTTATGATTGAGCGACAGGGGCAGTTTCCAGTCGGAGGCACCACCATTGAGCGTCCCGGCACATTTGACCCCGACTCATTTACCGGTTGGACCAATCCGGTTCAGGACGGACAGACATATCGTTGCGACCATGCTTTCGCCCGCTATCAGATACCTGTGAATGCAAAAAAGCTGCCACTTGTATTCGTTCACGGTTTTGGTGGCGATGGAGTCTGCTGGGAAACCACGCCTGACGGGCGTGACGGTTTTGCCACTCTCCTGCTGCGCGAAGGATACCCGACATACGTCCTTGACCTTCCGGGCAGAGGTCATGCCTCTCGCACAAGTGCAGAAGTCACGGTAAAACCCGTGGCTGACGAAGAGTTCTGGTTCGACATCTGGCGCATGGGCTTATGGCCCCAGTGGAACGAAGGAATCCAGTTTCCTAAAGATTCACTGAGTGTATCCAACTTTTTCAGGCAGATGGTGCCCGACCTGAGCAACCATCAGCTCGATATGGCAGCTCTTGACGCCGTGTCGCAGAAAATCGGCGACAATATTCTTGTGACCCACTCGGCTGGAGGCTTTCCCGGATGGATGGCGGCAATGAACAATCCTCAGGTAAAAGGAGTGGTGGCACTTGAACCTGGAGGCTTTGTATTTCCTGAAGGCGAGATGCCTGAGCCACTGCCGGGACTAACGGGAGGACTTGCCGGAGTGGCGGTAGCTCCTGACAAGTTCACGGAACTCACAAAAAAGCCGGTTATCATATATTTTGGCGACTATATTCCAGAAGCCAATGCCACGACATTGGGCGGGAGCAACTGGGAAGTCCGTCTGAAGATGGCCCGTGAGTTTGTAAATGCAGTCAATCGACACGGCGGCAATGCCAAACTGGTCGAACTCCCGAAAATCGGCATCCGGGGTAATTCCCATTTTCTCATGCAGGAGCTTAACAACGATGTTATTGCCGCACATGTCGCCAAATGGCTACAACAGAATAACCTTGCTGACTGATTACAGGACAACCTTTTCTGTCTTATTATCACTGCGCACAATATATATGCCTTTCTGCGGCACGAACACCTCCGATTTAATGCCGTCATATACGACATTGCCGGTCGTATTGTAAACCGTTATATTGGCATTGTTGTCCACGGCGACATCATTAATGCCGGAGTTACCGGGAATCATTCCTATACGGTTCAGCCATTCGGTCACACCTGATGTGCTGCTGCTTCTTGCACCGAATCCTTCAAGATGATCTGCGGCAGGTGTGATTTCAACAATCTTGGCAAGTGTCTCGTCGCGATATGTAGAAGCGTATGTGCAGAAAGGTACCACAGTCTTTCCTGCGAAGTCGTAACTTTCGGCAAATGTGTGGATAATCATCGGTGCTTCATGCCACCACACCGGGCAACCGATGAATATCACATCATAGTCATCCCAGTTTGCCACCTTGTCCTTTATGGCAGGACGGGCGTTGGTATCCCGTTCTTCGAGTGCCACTTCGGTGCAAGGTGTGTACTCAGAAGGATAAGGAACTACCGGCTCTATTCTGAACAGTTCGCCTTGTGTCTGATTGGCGATGTAGTTCGCAACGGTTTCAGTATTTCCTCCCCAGCTGAAATAAGCTATAAGGATTTTGTTGGGGTTGGCTGCTCCGAGTGAGAGCGGGGCAATAGCTAATGCTATCATTGCTATTGCAAGAAATGTCAGTTTTCTCATATTATTCTTGATTGATTTGTTTATTCGCCTAATGTTTTGGTAAATACGAGTGATATGAGCTTCCATTGCCCGTTATCCATAAGATACGTTTCAGTCACGTAAAAAGGGAATCGGACTTCATGCCCGCCTACAACAGAATTAAGATGTATTGTGCTGTAAACTGTTGCCGTCGGACCGGCAAATCTAACTTCCTGCTTATGTATCTCGGCTTTCTTGTACCAGATGCCTCCATCCTTGATTGTATTCAACTCGGCTTCCTTGTCCCAATATCCACCCATGTGTACAAACTGGGCGGAATCATGGAAAAGGTCTTTGAGTCTATCGACATCCCTATCTGACATCCATAGCCATTTGTCATTTGACAAATCTATTATCGCTTGTTCTTCAGAAGAAAAACAGGGATTGTTTTGTGCGGTCAATGAGACTGCACTTAATAACAATGTGATAACTGTCAATATAAAACGATTCATCGTGTCTGTAATTTTTTGCAAAGTTACAGACACGATGACAAAGGGTTGTTATGATATTTTCGGAGGGAACAACCGTTTTTACTGAAAACGCTATTCCCTGTATTGAGTAGGGTTCAGACCGAGAGTACGCTGAACATAGCGACTGAAATACGCCGGTGATGAAAATCGGAACATATCCGAGATCTGGACGAAAGTCAGACTCTTGTCTCGCAGAAGCCGGGCTATTTCAAGCGACGTATAGCGGTTTATCCAATAGTTTGCCGGATAACCGCTTACCTTTTTTGATACCTCCGACAGATATTTCGGGGTAACACACAGGGCATCGGCATAATATGTCACCTCGCGGTTGTGACGGTAATCCCCGTTTTCCAGCATATTCAGAAAACGGCTCATGATCGAGGCGTTCTGTGTGGATATGGAATCTTCTCCGCTGAGGGTTGAATGGAAGTCAAAAAAATCGAGTATTGCAGACTGCACGGCGTTGATAAGCAGCTCGCGATAAAAATTGTGTGATGTCTGATTCAGACGGTAATCAATCCAACGGAAATCTCGCTCGCATACAAACCGCTGTTCATCGGTAAGGTGCATAACCGGATTAAGAAACAATGCCAACTGCCCCTTCATCCCATAATTGGACTGAGGGGTACACAGTTCAATAAAGGGTGCCGTCACATATAGATTCTTAACGGTGAAATCATCCGACAACTTTACATCATCGAGTAATTTCCCTTTTCTTACAATCATCAAATCTCCCTCATTGAACTCGAAGGTCTGACCGTTGAAGCTGAATGTGGATTTGCCTCCAGTGCATAAAGCATGGGAGAGATAATCCTTATAACGGTCCTTGCCGATACCGTCAATGGAGTCGGAGATTATTACATCATTCAACTTTTCCATACGCAAAATTACTGAAAATTGCTCATATTCCCATTGTAATTATTTCGGTGTCAACATACAAAATTACGGCTCACAACGTATCCATCTCAAAAATCAGATAAAGACATCAGTCATTTTCGGGGATTTTAGCATAACGCACCGAATTTAGGGTAACAGTCGGAAGTGAGATTAGACATAATTTTGCATCAGAACAATTAAACATAATTACAATGAAGAAAATATTTTCATTTTTCATTTCTGCGATTGTGTCTATATCGCTGATTGCCTGCGGAAACGATGAGCCGGAACCGGAAATCCCCGGTGGCGACAATACCGAGGTGCCGGAAAACAGTAAAATTCTTGTAGCATACTTCAGTTGGGGTGGAACTACCCGCCGAATGGCACAGCAGATTGCGGAACAGACCGGCGGAACACTCTTTGAAATAGAACCTGTTGTGCCATATCCTACCGAATACACACCATGTACCGAAGTAGCTTTGGAGGAACGTGATACAGACGCTCGACCGGCTATAAAGAATACGGTAGAGGATATGGAATCCTACGACATAGTGTTTATCGGTTGCCCTGTATGGTGGCACACTGCTCCTATGATTATAAGCACCTTTACAGAGAGCTACGATCTGAAAGACAAGATTGTTGTGCCCTTCTGCACATACGCTTCTACATATCGCGATGAGACTTTACGGAAGATTGTCGACCTTACCCCTGAATCAACTCATCTTGCGGGGCTTGGCCTCACAAGCGGAAGTGTCAACAGTTCCAATATCGCGACATGGCTTAAAAATATAAATGTAGTCAAGGAATAAAATGGAATATAGAACATTAGGCCTGAGTGGTCTGAGAGTATCTGCCGTCGGACTTGGCTGCATGGGCATGAGTCACGGATACGGCACTCCGGCAAAAAAACGGGATATGATCCGGCTGCTTGATGATGCGGTCGATATGGGTTATACATTCTTTGACACTGCCGAGATCTACGGCACTGTCGATGATCCGCACGCCAACGAGGAACTGCTCGGAGAAGCCTTGCAGCCTTATCGTGACAGAATTGTTATTGCAACAAAATTCGGTCTTGAATTCGAGAATCCCGGTGGCGACGGCCCGCATCCGCTTATACCGGATTCGAGTCCGGGGGCGATACGCAAGGCTCTTGAAGGCTCTTTGCGACGTCTTCGCACCGACCATATCGACCTCTATTACCAGCACCGTATTGACCCGGATGTAGAGCCGGAAACAGTGGCCGGTGTGATGCTTGACCTTATGAAAGAAGGTAAGATTCTCCACTGGGGCATCTCGGAGGCCGACGAGGAATATCTGCGCCGTGCCCATGCCGTATGCCGTGTCACTGCCGTGCAGAACCGCTATTCGATGATGGCACGGTGGCATGAGGCTCTGTTCCCTGTGCTGGAAGAACTTGGCATCGGCTTTGTGGCGTTTTCTCCGCTCGCCAACGGCCTGCTTACCGCAAACTATGACGTCACCTCAACTTTTGACCCGCACTCCGACTATCGGGCCGCAATGCCGCAGTTCAAAAAGGAGAGCTTTGAAAAGAACCGTGAGCTGATGGATTATATCACCCGCCTTGCCGACGAACATCATGCCACACCCTCGCAGATATCACTGGCATGGATGCTGTGCAAGAAACCGTGGATTGTTCCTATCCCTGGCACACGGCACCTGTGCCGTCTGAAAGAGAATGCCGGAGCACCTGATGTGAAACTGAGCCAAGAGGAAATCGCCCGGATTGACCGTACCCTCGACACAATACCAATGAGCGAAGTGTTCGGCGGCTCAAAAATTGTAAAATCTCAAAAAGCAATCTGAAAAATGAGACCCAAAGTAATATGCCATATAATGAGTTCGGTTGACGGTCGGCTTCTACCGGGGCGGTGGACGCTTCCGTTTGACGGGACACCTGCCGGTGAGTTGTTCAAGGAATATGCCGAGATTGGTCGTTTACTGGAGACGGACGCTTGGATGTTTGGCAAAGCCACAACAAGAGAGTCTTTTCCATATAAGTTTATGCCCAAAAGTGAACAGACTGTTTTACCGGGTCTGGTATTTATTCCTTCTTCGCTTTCTCAAAGATTATTTATCACCATTGACCCTGATGCAGATATTTTCTACACGTCTGATAAGTTACGTGGAGACAACATTATTGTGGTTCTTGGTACAAATGCGACAACGGACTATATCGAGATGCTCCGAGAGAAAGGCATTGGATATATTGTGCTTGAAGATGTGAAAGAACTCTGTAAAGCTATTGAAATACTTGCAGAGCAGTTCGGGGTTCGTTCCATTTCTTTGCAAGGGGGTGGGATAATTGACGGTGCTATGCTTGCAGCAGGTTTGCTTGACGAGCTAAGTTTGGTGATTTATCCGGGGATTGACGGTCTGACTACATCTCCATCAATCTTTGAATATCTCGGTGCTGATGATGAGCGACCTGCCGATGGTCAGGCATTGGAACTTCTATCCTCAGAAACAAGGAATCACGGCATTATGTGGCTTAGATACAAGTTCCATAGATTGTAAAATGAGATTAAAGATCTATACGATGTTTCTAAAACCTCATCTGTAGGTTTCGATATTCAGGAAGAAAATAAATAAATGTTTCCCAACATAAATGAAAATATGAAGACCCCGATGACACGCCGCGAAGCACTTAAACGTATGGGAGCTTTCGCTGCATTACTATCCTTAGAATTGACAGGTGTATCCGCCCTTACATCGTGTTCAAATAAGAAAGCACGCCGTATCATCTTCTTCTTTACTGCAACTGGCAATTCTCTGTTTGTCGCAAAAATGCTTTCTGATGAGATACTCAGCATACCGCAAGAGTTAAAGAAAAATGATTTGGTTTATGAGGCAGATGAAATAGGCTTTGTATTCCCGGATTATGCCGCGTCAGCACCTCTTATAGTGAGAGAATTCATTTCCAAAGCAGTATTTAGAGCACCATATATATTTTCAGTGATAACTTATGGGAACTTTGCAGCTAATGTATGCGAATGGTGGGTCAAGTTTGCAAATGAACAGGGATTACACCAGCAATACATCAAGTCGTTGATGATGGTGGACAACTACCTGCCTGTTTTCGATATGAACGAACAGATCACAATCGACAAGCATACGGATGAAAATCTTGCTACAATTATCCAAGAAGTCGCTGCACATGAAGAGTATATAGAGAAGGGTGATTTGGGTAGGTTCAGTGAAGAGGGGCTTGAGCGTCTTCGTGAAAGTCATTTTCCAATGACTGCGCAACAGCTCATTGATGTAAATCATGATAAATGTATTAGTTGTGGAATATGCACACAAGTATGTCCTCATGGAAATCTAAAGCTTTCGAGTGAAGGTGTAATTGCTGATGGATCATGCGAATTTTGTCTGGCTTGTGTTCACAACTGCACGCAGAAGGCTCTATCACTTAAATCACGGATGGAGGGATTTCCGGGCGAACGTAATCCCGAAGCACGCTATCGTCACCCTGAAATTTCAATAAACGAAATTGTACGTGCAAATCAACAGAGAATTTAATAAAAATAAGTTTAGTAGATGACAAAAATTAAATGTTTAACAGCTTAAATTTAATTTTTGTCATCTACTAAAAAATAGCAACTAAAAATGAGTACCAGATTGAATTTATTTGCGGTAATCAGTTTTCTCTTCTTAACAGTGGCCTGTTCGGAGGATAATACGACTGTGGAGCCGGAACAAACTACCTATTCATTAACACTTATAACCGAAGGCGGCGGAGCAGCCGAATCCGAAAAATCGGCTTATCCGGCAGGGGAAGCCGTACTCGTAACGGCAATACCCAATGAAGACTTCACTTTCAGCGCATGGTATGAAGAAGAGAATAGACTCTCCGGCGTTGCCGCCTATTCTTTCTCCATGCCGGAAAGGGATTTAACGCTCCGGGCTGTTTTTTTACCGATTGTTCCCGAACCGGAACCGGACGTTCCGACCGAAGGAACCTTAGATATGTCGCAGACCATAGCGAGCGAGATATTAGGCGGGCAGCAAAACTATACCATTTACCTGCCGCCGAGTTATCAGACTCACCCTAACAAAGAATATCCCATTCTCTATCTCCTGCATGGACTTGGGCAGAATTACAGATCGTGGGAAACCAACGGCAACCTGAAAGCCATTGCCGACGATGCTATCGCTAATGGGATATGCGAAGAGATGATTATCGTCTCTCCCGAAGCATACGGCTCGTTTTATTGCAACGGTTATTCTCAGAATATGAATTACGAAGACTATTTTGTGAATGAGTTTATTCCGGCAATAGAATCTACTTACAGAGTAAAGGCAACCAAAGGCGGACGATCCATTTCCGGACTGTCGATGGGAGGTTACGGTTGTGCTTTCCATGCGTTCAAACGCCCGGAAATGTTCAGTAGTTGTTTTGCGATGAGCGCGGCATTCACCGTTACAGGGTCGAACAGACCGCCCATTGCGCCGCTTGTAACGGAAAGAACGGAGGCGGAACTGGCCGACTTTCCCGCTTTCGTTATGGAATGTGGTACGGAAGACTTTGCAGCCTATCCGATGAATAATACACTGAACAGCATATTGGAGCAAACAACACTCGACTATATCTATACCACCCGCCCCGGAAGGCACGACTGGGCTTTCTGGCAGGAGTGCTTGCCGAAGGCGTTGAAGCTGGCGAGTGATAATTTCGAGTAGATAAACACAAAATATAAGCAACTAATATTCATTTATAAATTTTCGATCCATGACAAAGAAAATGACACAATTCTTGCACGAGATGAATAGTTTTACATTCAAATATCCCGTTAAACAATATTTTGGCAAAGGCTGTCTGGAGACTGCCTTGAATACAGAAATGCCCAAAATGGGTAACAAAGTAATGCTTGCCTACGGTGGCGGCTCATTGAAACGGTCAGGTCTTTATGACCGCATCCGGGAAATGCTTGAAGCTGCCGGCAAGACAGTTGTGGATTTTAGCGGCATTATGCCCAATCCCACATACGCCAAAGTTCAGGAAGGCGCAAAAATTGCCCGTGAAAACAATGTCGATTTCATACTTGCCGTCGGCGGAGGTTCCGTTATAGACTGCTGCAAGATTGTCTCGATTCAGGCAAAGACCGATGACGATATCTGGAGTATGCAGTATGGCAAAGAGCGTCGCATGGCGACAGACTGCATCCCTATGGGGGCGATTGTAACAGCATCAGGCACCGGCGCGGAGCAGAACAACGGAGCGGTAATAACCAATGAAGAACTGAAACTGAAACAGCCTCTTTTCGGTGCGTTCAATTCGTTTGCAGTGCTTGACAGCGACCTGACGCTGACTTTGCCCATGAAGCAGGTGATCAGCGGGGCGTTTGACACGCTGAGCCACTGTATGGAAACCTATATGGGACGCCCCGCACACACCAATCTTACCGATGAGATAAACGAAGCTATAATGCGCAATGTAATCAAAAATATCCGCGCACTGATTGCAGACCCCGACAACGACTTTGCAAGAGGAGAGCTGATGTGGGCATCGGCTATGGCTGAGAACTCAATCCTTAAACTCGGCAAAATCACTGACTTCCAGTGTCACATGCTTGAACACGCCGTGGGGGCTTATACCGATTGCAACCACGGTGCCGGGCTTGCCATTATACATCCGACCCTTTACCGTCACATGCTGGACGAAGGAGCTGAAAAACTGGCGGCAATGGCAGAAAATGTCTGGGGCATAACAGAAGGCTCTGAAAAAGAGAAGGCGGCAAAAGGTGTCGATGCGCTTGAATCTTTTATCATGGAAATCGGTATGCCTTCGCGATGGTGTGAGATAGGCGTGACTGATGGAAACCTGCTTCGCAAAGCGGCAGACTCAACCGTGCTGACTCCGGGATGTGCCAAGAGATTCACTCACGATGAGCTGTTTGAAATACTGACAGAAACAATGTAACGCACCCAATATGAAGAAATATATATTATTAATAATACTGGGACTGATGTCTCTCCCGGCATTCACTCAAAATTCTACGATTATGGAAACAAAACCTATTTTCAAGAATGTCGATGTAAAGGATGTCCTTGCCTATAAGGGCAATCCCTACGGCCTTGTCTACAACAACGCCATTATGAAGAACGAAGCCGGAAAGGTCAATATCCACCCGATTGAATATGACCTGAACGGTCTGAAAATCCGTGCAAACGTCTATACTCCCGCAGGATATGATCCCGCCCGAAAGTATCCCGCCCTCGTTGTGGCACACCCCAACGGAGGCACAAAGGAGCAGGTTGCCGGCAACTACGCGCAAATTATGGCTGGAAAGGGCTATATCACTCTTGCCTTTGACGCCGCCTATCAGGGTGCGAGCGGAGGCGAACCCCGAAGCACCGACAAGCCTGCAAACCGCGTGGAGGACATTCACCGCGCGGCAGACGTCCTTCTTACATATCCCGGCGTTGACGCCGACCGTCTTGGCATACTCGGTATCTGCGGTGGTGGCGGCTACACGGCAAAGGCTGCACAGACCGACAAACGCTTCAAGGCAATTGCCACACTCAGCCTGTTCAATTCGGGACTGGTGCGCCGCAACGGATTCCTTGATTCGCAGATAAACCAGATTCAGGAACGGCTCGAAGATGCCTGTGCAGCCCGCCAGAAGGAAGCCGAAGGCGGTGAAATAGAATATGTCGGCGACATGAGCGGAGTGACCCCGGAGCAGGCTGCAAAACTGCCGTTTGACCTCTACCGCGAGGGCTATGACTACTACATCGTCAATTACGCACATCCCAATTCCACTTTCCGCTATACCAAGAGCAGCCTTATAGATCTGATGGACTGGGATGCCTCGGAAGGGATGCAGCTCATCAACAAGCCTCTGCTGATGATTGCCGGTAAAAATGCTGATACGCTATACATGTCGGAACAGTGCTTCAGCAAGGCAACCGGAACCGATAACAAGGAGCTGTTCCTTGTACCCGGTGCTACACATATACAGACCTATTATGTACCTGAGTATGTGACTCAGATTTCCGACAAACTGACTGACTTCTTCGGCAAGAATCTCTAATCAGCAAAAACAAATCAATATGAAATTTATAAAATCAATAATGGCAGTTGTGTCCGTTCTGGCAATGTCACTCAGTGCCTGCGGCTCCAAACCGGCATCAACGCCACAAACACCTACAAACGAAGAAATGAAATCTGTAATCGTCTATTTCACTCATTCCGGAAATACGGAACTGGCAGCTAAGGAAGTCGCTGCCGTGACAGGGGCGAAAATGATACGCCTCCAGCCCGAACAGCCATATTCATCAGAGGATGTGGATTGGGTAAACGAGCAGTCGCGATGCACTCAGGAACATCTCAACCAGTCGCTTCGCCCCGCCATCAAGCCTGTTGACATTAACTTCGCGGATGTCGATACCGTTTTCGTCGGTTTCCCGATATGGTGGCACGAAGAACCGGCTGTAATCCGCACGTTCCTTGACAACTACCGTGCAGAACTGAAAAACAAGGTAATATATCCGTTCTGCACCTCTTATGAAAGCCCGATGTCAGAGGCGGATGCAACCCTTCGCAAAGGTTATCCCGACCTGAATATCAAGACCGGGCTGCGTCTTCCCGCAAAACCCGAACAAATCAAAAAATGGATTGAAGATTACGGCTCATAAAATGTTTATGGGCTGGAGATAATAATTCTCTCACATACGAGATACGGAGCCTTATCAAATGCGACTTGGCTCCGTACTCCTTTATATTAGTGCTTGATTTCAGTTCCCGACATTTGCCTGATTGTTGGCATTATAGCGGTCGCCTTGTATATGGATTGAGTCCAATACTTCATCTATTCGCTTCAGTTCTTCTTGTGTGAAAGAGACATCAGCAGCTCCAAGGTTATCTTCAAGATGACGGAGACTGCGGCTTCCGGGAATTGGCACAATCCACGGTTTCTGATAGAGCAACCATGCGATTGCAACTTGCGACGGGGTCATGTCTTTCTCAATGGCAAGTCCTTTGATAAAGTCAACGAGAGCCATGTTGGCCTTGATGTTCTCTTTTGTGAAACGCGGTACTGAATTACGAAAATCGTGTTTGGTGAACTTTGTATCCTTAGTAATACCACCTGTAAGATACCCTTTGCCAAGAGGACTGAATGTAACCAGTCCTATGCCAAGTTCTTCAAGCACACCAATTTGGAGGGTAATATGAGCCATATCTACAAACCTGAAACACTAATAATCTCCGTTTTTTGAAGTTTTTACGGAAAAAATGGTTCTTACTTTTCGTATATTCCACACTAACTTTGCGACTTGAACATAAACTCTCTAAACACAATGAGAAAAAAACTACTCACTTTATTTGCTGTCTGTATGGCATTCGTCTCCGCAGCAAACGCACAGACAGCAACAGAGACAGAAAAGTCCAAAGTATATTTCACCTCTGACATCAGTCCTGAGAGTCTTGTAAAGATATACAATGCACTCGGAAAGGAGGCAACCGGTAAGGTAGCTGTAAAAATCAGTACCGGAGAGTCCTCGCAGTCAAATCATCTACGACCGGAATTAATAGGTCAGTTGGTTAAAGATGTGAAAGGAACGCTCGTAGAGTGTAACACAGCATACGGTGGCAACCGTTCAAATACTGCTAATCACCGTCGTGCCATAGAGCAAAGAGGTTATGGCGAGATAGCTACGGTTGACATCATGGATGAGGAAGGAGGCATGAACCTTCCTATGCAGGATACAAAGTGGTTTGCAGAAAATCTTGTTGGCAGCCACCTTGCAAATTACGACTTTATGATAAACCTCGCCCATTTCAAGGGTCATGCGATGGGTGGTTTCGGTGGTGTACTGAAAAACCAGAGCATCGGTATCGCCACTCCTGACGGCAAAACCCGGATACACACGGCCGGAGCCTACTCCGATCCCCGCTATGTCTTTCAGCAGCCCCACGGTCAGGATGCTTTTTTAGAGTCAATGGCAGGTGCCGCCCAGTCCGTACATAACTATTTCAAGGGAAAGAAAGGTATCGTCTATATAAACGTGATGAATAATCTCTCGGTTGACTGTGATTGTGACGGTCATCCCTCTGCTCCCCAAATGAAGGACATAGGAATTCTTGCATCCCTCGATCCGGTTGCTCTTGACAAGGCTTGTCTTGACCTTATATTCAATCATCAGTCAACAACAGGTGATAACAGTGCTCCCCTTGTACAACGTATCAATGGTAGACATGGTGCTCATATCGTAGATTACGCAGCTGAAATCGGATTAGGCTCACTTGCTTATGACCTGATAGACATAACTAATGCCGCAGCGGTCGAAGATGTTGTCACTGATGGTGTAAAAAAATATAATGTTTATGACTTAAATGGCGTAAAAGTCCTGACCAATGCAGAGAGTATTGATACTCTTTCGCCCGGACTATACATCGTTAATGGAGTCAAAACTCTTGTAGGACGAAAATAATCAAATCATCTCTATCAATACTTCGATTATTTTTTAGTTCTTTAATGGCTTCTATGAGCTATTAAATAGTTTACTAAAAACAACCGAACTATTGTCGTAAATGTGAATAATCACTTAACGAGAAGGTATATGAAAGTAACAAAAATAGTAATACTTGCAGCGATATTATTAGGTGTAAGCATTTCAGCAAAGAGTGAAGATTACGCCCTCGGTAATTTCGATCATATTGTAACGCAACCTGCTCCGGGTGGTGATACTGAGGATGGAGGGCCACAAGCAGCTTCTAATATCAAATCTGTTGCCGGTGTTCCTTTGGTAAGACTGAATAATGGTGTTATGATGCCTCGGTTTGGACTTGGCACTCAGGTACAGAGCATGGAAAGTGCCAATCAACGGCAGCAACTCAACGAAACGGTTCGTGGAATGGTTATCTCGGCACTTCAGTCGGGTTATCGTCATCTTGATGATGCGATGTTTTATTATAATGAGCGTGGTGCAGGTTGGGGTATTAAGGAAAGCGGTGTGCCACGTGAGGAGATATGGGTAACGAGCAAAATATCCGGCAATTTAGCTGATGCACAGAATGCTTTTAACGGAATGCTTGAGCGTCTGCAAGTAGATTACCTTGATCTCGTGTATATTCATCATCCGGCAGGTACTCTGGATGATATACTTGCATGTTGGCGGGTAATGGAAAAGGAGTATAAGGCTGGTAGAATACGAGCTCTGGGTATCAGTAACTTCGATAACCGAATGGAGGCGTTCAACTATATTATGGAGAACGCGGAGATTAAGCCACAGATGGCACAGATAGAATGTCATCCGCTTGCTCAGAGAACAGATGCACGACAGTTGTACGCTGACAACTATGATATTCAAGTTGAATGTTGGTATCCGCTGAATCACAACAGGAATGATGTAAACAACACAACTCTTCAGGAGATTGCTCAGGCACACGGCAAAACTGTCTATCAGATTATTCTCCGTTGGCACATGCAGGAAGGTCTTTGTCCCGTTCCCGGCTCTACCAACCCGGCTCATATCCTTGAAAATATCAGCATTTTCGACTTTGAACTGACGGACGCAGAGATGGAAGCAATCCGTGCCATTGACAGAGGCGATGCTGGTCGCTCATTCAATCTTTCTTATGGCAACTGGGGCTTCGGTAATTTCCAAGATTATACCTACGAACATACCCCTGAGTCATCCGGCATCAGCAGTGTTTATACCGATAATGGTGAAAATCAAATATATACCCTGAATGGTGTAAGAATACGAAATAATACTGACAAAATAGACACTCTTTCTCCGGGAATATATATCATTAACGGAGTCAAGACACTCGTGGGGAGAAACTAATAATATATCGTTTGTATGTCGAGTACCAAATCTTTAGTCATTGCCATATTCTCGTTGTCAGCACTATTTACACCGTCACTTCATGGCATGGAGATAGTTGATTCTACTCATGTGCTTAATGAGGTCGTCGTGACAGGAAGTAATGTTGCAGTTGGTAAAAATCTATTGCCTTATACTGTTTCGACTGTTTCTGGAAAGCAACTGGAAGCAACAGGAAATACACAACTTCTTGGTGCAGTTTCAGGCATTGTACCCAGTCTGTTCGTATCAGAACGTAATATTTTCGGCTTTGGTGTCAGTAACGGTGGCTCCGGACATATTAAACTGCGCGGAGTCGGTGGAGACAGGGCAAGTGCGGTGTTGATGATGGTTGACGGACAACCTCAGTTCGCTGGTATCTATTCACATCAGATTGCGGATTTTTATGAAACCGAATATGTTGACCGAGTTGAAGTTTTACGAGGTCCGGCATCTGTCCTATATGGGTCTAATGCTATGGCAGGCGTTATAAACGTCATTACTAAAAATGCTGCTCACGATGGAGTCCGTACTACTCTGACATCACAATATGGTTCCTATAATACTTGGCTTTCATCACTGACCAATACGACTCGTTTCGGGAAATTCTCATCACTCGTATCATTAGGCTATGACCGTACTGACGGTTTGAAAAAGAATTTCGATTTCAAACAGAGTAATCTGTATGCGAAAGTCGGATATGATTTTAGTGCCAATTGGAATATGAGGGCAGACTATACATTGATGCAGTTCATTGGTAATGACCCTATATACCCGACGCTATCCAATCCGGAATCCACTGACATATATCATCAGAATATCATCAGAGGGGAAAGTTCCTTGACTGCAACTAATAATTATGGAAGCACGAGTGGAGCCGTCAGGGTCTATTACAGCTATGGCAATCACTTTGTTGATGATCCCCGACATTTCCATAGCCTTGACGATAGGTTTGGTGTGATTGTGTATCAAAACATCAAGCCTTGGAAAGATGCAAATGCTACTGTAGGTTTTGACTTTGACAGATATACGGGTAAAATTCCGGTATCGGGAGGCAATGCCCACACCGAAGGCTCTTTATCTACAATGGCTCGAAAAGGCATTACTGAGTATTCTCCATATCTTACTTTGGCACAAAATCTTTGGAACAACCGTATTGTTTTGAACGTCGGTATCAGGATGGCTAACAGCAATATGTTTGATACCCAATGGATACCACAGGCAGGATTTGTTATCCATCCTTATGAAGACTGGTCAGTCAAAGGGTCTGTAGCAAAGGGTTATCGTAATCCATCTTTCAGAGAACTTTACCTTTACCGAATGGCTAATCCCGATCTCAATCCTGAGAATATGATGAATTATGAGGTGTCCGTAGGAAAGCAGTTCGGTCGATGGTTCGGCATTGATCTTACAGCCTACTATAGTAACGGTTCCGATATGATTCAGGTGGTAGATCAGAAGAATGTCAACACTGGAAGTTTCATCAATAAGGGCATAGAGGTCTCAGCTCGCAGTCATCCTATTGATAATCTACAGATATGGGCTACATACAGCTATCTTCATTCCTCGCTTGACAACCTTACAGGTGCTCCCAAAAACCAATATTATGTTGGAATCGGATGGGATGCCTTCCCGAAATTTCATGCCGACGTTGAGCTAAAAGGTGTCGGAGGACTATATGTTGCCGATAATATTAAGCATCAGAATTATGCGATTGTCAATACTCGGCTTACATATCAGCTTATCAAACAATTACAGGTTTTTGTAAATCTTGACAACCTTACCGATACCCGGTATGTGATAAATAGAGGCTATGAAATGCCCGGTTTTACTATCATGGGAGGTTTCAAATTAAGCATATAATCAATTTAATAGCACATTATGAATAAGTCCACGATAACTTTCATAGTTTCCGCTATATTAGGGTGCGGAACATCATGCGCTAACAACATTGCAGACGAGGAAAGCCCTATATCAGAAGTTATGGAACCAACTGAAATAGAAATGACTGTACCTATACCTCAAAACTATTTCAATGCGGCAACCAATCAGGGTGTAGTTGAAGTCGTTGAATATGACTCTAAAGATTACACTGGATCTATGACACCGACAAAGAAGCCGGCTTATGTCTATCTTCCTTACGGATATGACAGTTCAAAAAAATACGATATAATATATCTTATGCACGGTTGGACAGGAACAGCAGAGCAATACTTCGGTATTCCAAGTTGGCCCCAAATGAAGAACCTTTTTGACAATATGATTCAAAATGGTGATTGCGCTCCTTTTATAGCTGTTTCTCCTACATGGGATAAAGATAACAGAGCAAAGGATTGGAGTGAATCGACACAGGAAGTTGCTGTTTTTTTCAATGAATATATCAATGACCTTATACCTGCTGTTGAAGGCAAGTATTCAACCTATGCTGAGACAGTTGACAAGGAGGGAATATTGGCATCACGTGACCATCGTGCTTTCGGAGGTTTTTCCTTAGGAGCCATTACAACATGGTATATTTTTGAGCAAGCCTTTGATTATCAAAAATGGTATTTACCGATGAGTGGAGACAACTGGCACATCAGAATGTTCGGAGGACAGTCTGCGCCAAAAGAAACCGCAGAGTTTCTCGTTACCGTAGTAAATTCATCTGATTACAAAGATGATTTTTATGTGTGGTATGCAGTCGGTACATCAGACTCACGTTTCCCTCAAACCCATAATCAAGCTATGGCAATGATGGCTATACCTGAAACATTCAACTCATCAAATTTCTCGTATCATCAACGGCAGAATGGACAGCATGACTTTAATTCTGTTTGGGAGTTTTGTTATAACGCATTTCCATTTATGTTTTCCACTTCACAGAATTCTGCTATCTCAGAAGTCATGACAGATGAACTACAAGGTACGTCAAGAAAGCTGCAAGGTATCTATACTTTAGATGGACGAAAAGTTGAAGTCGCCGATAAGGGCATTTTCATAATCGACGGCAAAAAGATAGCCAAAAGATAAATAAGACAGGCGGAACCTCAAATCGAAGTTCCGCCTGTCGTTTAATGTTTAGGATATGCTCGAACAGCACCAACTGATAAAGAGAAATTTGCCTTAGAAGTCCGATTACTCAAATTATATTCTGTAAATGGTTCTGCAACCATTGAAGGTTTATGTCCCTGCGGAGTGTCAGTTGTGTGGACATTGACGGTTTTGACCGAAGTTTCAGCCTTGACCTCCGTCTGGGGCTGAGTGGATTGCTCCTGTTTAACCTCCGTACCGTCATTCTCATCGTGTTTTGGAGCAAGTTCAGCGGTAATCTTACGGTCAAGGGCAGCAAGTTCGGATTTGAGCTGTTTCAACTCGTCCTCTTTGCCCCACTGCTTTGAAACGATGGCTTCAAGCTGGGGAACGTCGGTTTTGAGTTTGGCGGTGCGTTCCTCGTATTGGGCGATGATACCGGGTATCTTCTCCAATGCGTTGATGAAATTCATGCAGGCAGCATGGGTGTCGCTCATGGCGATGAAGCCGTTGTTGTACTTATATTTGTAGTTGCCCTCAACTACAAATCGGTTCTGTACGGACTCCTTGCCGTCAACAACTGTGCGTTCCGAGATAATGCTGATGGGAAAGCCATAGACTTCTCCGATGCGCTTATACTGACCGTGGGTGTCGGTTTTCATTGCCAGCCCTTGCAGGTGGATACCCATGTTCTGCTCGTCACGAAGATTGCAGGTGTCGATAGTGAGATTGTTGACGGGGGTGCCGTCCTTGTCTCGCTGAACTACTGACTGATACCTTTCGGCGTCCTCCTTCATGCGACTTATTGCAGCCTCGTTGTTGGCGATGTCGTGGCTGATGGTCTGGAGCCTGAACTTGGAATCTGATATGCCCTTGTTGTGGGCTTTGCGCTCTGACTCCAGTGCCGTGCTACGTTTCTCCAACTTGGCTTTCTCCAACAGGTCGGTGTTGCCACTGAGGATAGCCATGTACTCCGAGAAGTTCATGCCGTTCTTCTCGTCCATTGCACCCTCGTCGATGGTACGCGCTCCGAGTGCGCCGGATTTGAGCTGGTCGATGAATGTCGCCTTGCAGTGAAGGAGATTGAACTTGTAGGAGTCCAGAGATTTCTCCACGGCGTAGATGATTACATCTACTTTGTTGTCAGCATAGAGTTTGGCAATCTCGTTGCCGGCTCTAACTGCCCGACCATCACGCTGTTGCAAATCGCTTGGGCGCCAGGGTGTATCGAGGTGATGGACCGCGACACACCGCTGCTGTGCATTTACTCCTGTACCCAACATCGTTGTTGAGCCAAACAAAACTCTCACATCGCCGCTGTTCATAGCCTCGATGACAGCCTTGCGGCTACGCTCTGTCTTACACTCCTGAATGAAGCGTATTTCATGAGCCGGAATACCATAATCCTCTATCAGCTTGCGCTTGATTTCAGAATAGACATTCCACTCTCCGGGCTTATAAGTCCCGAGGTCGCTGAATACAAACTGTGTACCCTTTTGAGCGTCATACTTACGGTAGTATTCTGCTATCATCTTGGCACAATGCGAGGCTTTGTTGTTCGGATCATCCTCTGCGTTGGGGTCAATCATACGCATATCAAGAGCCATCTTGCGGGCATAGTCCGTGGCGATTAGCATCTTCGCCTTTTCCTCAGTCTCTGACAGCGGTGCCCGGCCGAGTATTGTGGCGTCGCCACTTTCGGCAAACTTCATCAATTTCTCGATGAAGGCTTCCTGCGCCGGTGTCGGCGGGATATTGTGAAGAATCTCGTTCTTCATCGGTCGGTCAACACCTACATCTTCAGCAGTGCGATAGTCGGTGATTTCGTTGTAGAAAGCGGCCAGCTCCGGCACCTTGATGAAGAACCTGAAGCGTTCCTTTGCCACTATATGATTTGTGACATTAAACTCAAAATCAGTAGTTTTCTTGGCGAAGATTGCAGCCCATGCATCGAAGCACCTGATCTCCTGTCTTTCAAGCTCATTCGGACGTAGATACTTGAACAGCAGGTACAATTCAGTAAGCGAGTTACTGATTGTAGTACCCGACAGAAATGTTGCTCCGAGGTCTTTGCCAGTACGCTCCTGAATTGTGCGTATGGCATACAACAGGTTGAGTGCCCTCTGGCTACCCTCACTGTTTCCCAACCCCGCCACACGGTCATGTCGGGTGTTGAACATAAGGTTCTTGAACTGATGCGATTCATCAACGAAGATATGGTCGATGCCCATCTGTTTGAAATCCACCACGTTGTCACGGTTCTGGTCCATCTGGTATTGAATGGTCGCTATCTTGGCGGTCAGGTTCTCCTTGCGCTTGATAAGACCTTTCAACATGCCACGGCTTACATCGTGTCCCTGCTGCTTCAGCACTTCGAGATTTTCCTCAACCGTATCAAGTTCTGCCTGAAGGATTTGCTGCTGCATCTCCGGTGACTGCGGTATCTTGCCGAACTGGTCGTGCGACATGATTACACAGTCATAGTCGTTGTTCTTGATCTGGTTGAAGAATGCCACGCGGTTGTCAGCCTTGAAACTCTTTTCATCGGCAAACAGTATCCGGGCATTGGGATAGGCACTCTGATAAGTCATGGCTATCTCGGCGACATTGGCTTTCAGACCGATAATCATCGGTTTGTGAGCCAGTCCGAGTCGCTTCATTTCATGCGCTGCAATGCACATTATCAGCGTTTTCCCCGTCCCTACCTCGTGGTCGCACACGCCACCTCCATTCTGTTTCAGCATCCAGATACAATCCATCTGACTTTGATAAATGGAGTGGATTCCATACCTGTCACCCAATAGTTTCATATTGAGGTCAGGGAATGTCTGGTGTGACCCGTCATACTGCGGACGGACGAAACAGTTGAACTTATCGTTGTAGAGGTCAACGAGTTTTTCCTTGAACTCCGGCGACTGGACTTCGAGCCATTCGCTGAATCCATTTCGTATCTCGTCAATCTTGGTATTGGCGAGTTGGATAGCCTCGTTGTCCGGCACCTTGATGTCGTTGCCGTTGTCGTCCTTGCCAGCCGACTTTTTGATGTCGGGAACAGTATTGTGAAGAGCGTGCTTCAGCAGATTCATACCGTCGTAGGTACGATAGTAACCTCTGACGCAGAACTCTTCCCAGATGGTCATGTTCTTTCTCGATGCCTCTGCCGAATATTCATCCATAGATGAAGAATAGGCAATCTTGACATCGGTGTGGAACAGATACGACATATAGGCGGAGTAGATACCCGTAGGAATCCATCGCTCACCGAAGTTGAAGTCAAGTTCATCAAACTCGATACGGCGTGGCCGGGCTTCCTCCAACGCTTTGAGGGAGTCTTTCGACAGGGTAATGAACGGCTCGACACCATCATATCCGGGGAAACCTTTGATGCGTTCTTCCTCACGGTCAATCCACGCCCTTACATCGTTGGCTTTTGCCACGACATTGCCGGCGATAAAGCGGTCTTTAATCTCGTAGTTCTCGACCATCGGATTATAGAATATGTGACCTTCGAGGTTATCCACCAAAGAATCTTTATCCATATCCACAAGTCCTGACATATATTCAAGATTTACCTCGCCGTATTTGTTGAGTGATGCGGATAACGCCTCCATCGGAGTATCTACCGAAGTAACCTCGTCGATGGCGAATGAAACAGGATGGTCGAAAATGTCAGCCTTGACAAACCGACCATTCTCGCCGCGCTCTAATGCAAGAGCATCCCTGCCATTGGCGTCCATGAGAATAAATTTCACATTCTTTTTCTCATTTAGGTTGCCGTATTTCTCCACAAACTCATCATAATACTGATTGAGGTGTTCGCGCAGATGTTCCGAAGGTTCATGGGTCTCAGCTTCATAGTTGTAGAGTTGCTGATACGTTTCCGACAGCGTGACATAGAGCATGGCGCGTTTCGCCTGTTCAGGCTTCAACGCCAACGGATTGAATGTCGCGCTGTTCTTGCGGACTTCCGAGAGGAAGCCCACCATGCCATCCTGAACGACCATGCTGCCGTTGTGGTGGAAGAACTGAATATCCTCCGAGAAAGGACGGGGTGACATATCCACCTCGGCCTTCTCCTGCTTCTGTGCCGCCACTCTTGGCTGTCTGACGGGAATGAAGTAGCCCTCGGTTTTCTCGATGACAGTGCCGCCCTCGACGATAGTTTCGGATTTATAATCCTTGTCGGCTTTTTTCTCAGCCGCCTGACGCTCACGCTCTGCAAGCTGGGCGTATGCGATTGACATCATGGCCTCGTAGAACCCGTTGATAGGCGGATTGTCGTCCCAGTTCAGAGAACCGTAAAACTCCAGCTCCTTGTCAGTGAGCGGTCGGAATTTGTTTATGGGCAACGGTTTGGCGTCAGCCCACGGTTTCGGCTTTTCGACCGGCTTTTCCTCCTTCTCTTTCTTTGGCACAGTGGGACGCTGGTGTTTTGGCGCATCCCTCGGCTCCAGTTCCCCGAAAAGGTTATAGGCAAACAGACGCGGGTCGGGATTGTCGGAATAATCCGGGTCGCCGTCGGTTTCTATCTCCTTGACATCCGTTTTAACAGGCTCTTCGGTAGCTACTTGTTGAGCATTGGGCGTAACAATCTCTACGACCTTTTGCTTGGCGGTCTTTGTCAGCTTCGGGTCTTCGAGCTGCTCACATATTGCCACACGTTGCCCGGCTCTTACGAGTTTGGGCAGGTAGGTGTCGAGCGCATGGTGCGGAAATCCGGCAAGCTCTATATATTTGTCACTACCGTTGGCTCTGCGGGTCAGGGTTATACCTAAAATCTCCGACGCCTTTACTGCATCTTCGCCGAAAATCTCATAGAAATCACCAATGCGGAACAGCAAAATAGCATCGGGATGTTTCTTTTTCATCTCCTGATACTGCTGCATCAGAGGTGTCAGGGTAAGGCTCGACTTCTTTTCCGCCTTTACCTCCTGTTTGGGTGTAGGCGTTGGAGTAACCGGGTCTGGCGTAGGCGGCTTTATGCCGTTGGAATTATACAGTTCCAGATTCAGGCGCAGACGGAATGAAAGGGTTAAAGCGTCATGCAGGTCACGGGCAATACCATCTATGCCGTCCTTGTGGGTATAGACGATAGCCGGTTTGCCATACTGGTCAGTACCCACCTTTGCATCAGTACAGATTACATTCTGCGGAAAAGCCTGAAAGAACTTATTGCCCGGTACTTTCGTACCTCGGTCAACTACAGACTGGATAAAGAACTCTTCATCAGCAGAGAGTGCCTTCTTAGTTGAATGCTTTTGCAATATAATAAGGTCGCTTCCTACATCAGTTCCTGCGTTTTCGCTGAAAGTATTGTTGGGTAAACGCAGAGCTGCCACAAGGTCAGCCTGCTTCACAAGCTCCATTCTTATAAAGGGCGAAGCCGCGTTCATCACACCCTGCGATGTGATAAAGGCAATCAGACCTCCTTCTCTCACTTGGTCGAGACCTTTGAGAAAGAAGTAATTGTGCAACGACTTCGCCGCCTGGCGGTAGCCAATTTCCTTGCTTGTCGCATACACGGGGTCAGCCACAGCGAAATCTCCGAAAGGAACATTGGATGCAGCCACGTCGAAGTATCCTTTGAAATCACTTTCTATTTTCTCGAAGCCCTCTATGCGGGTCAGAATAGACGGGTGCAGGGCTGACAGAATTTTACCGGTGAGTAAATCCTTCTCATAGGCAAGCACTTCGGTTCCGGGATATCTGTCATTCCGCAGGAATGAGTCTATAAAAGCACCCTGACCGGCAGACGGTTCAAGAAAACTCTTTATCTCTACGCCCTGAAATTTCAGCGCGTCAGAGATTGCATCCACAATCCGGTTGTCGGTATAGAACGCGGTCAGTGTTGACGCTTTAAGCGACTCCATATAACGGTTAAACTCCTTGTCATCACGCGAATAATCGTGAATCAGGCGACGTAGTTCAACCGTCGGCGCGAACAGTTCAATATCTGACTTGCTCCACTTGGCGGCATCCGCTAACTCGTTGGCATCGTTGAGAATACACTTCAACCCGCCGAACCCGGCATATTTGCGCAGCACTGCAATCTCCTCGGCAGTCTGCGCCCCGCGCCCCTTGACACCGAGGCTAAACGCCATCCGTATAGCCTCGATGTTATCGCGCATCGTCTGTAACTTATTGTAGGCCATTGTCGGAAAGATAAATAACGATTCTGCCTACAATCTCGGTTTCCATCAGTTCAAGGTCAAGAGCATCGACACCTATTGCCATGCGGTCAACGCCGTCGAACAAGTCTGGAATATCGGTCATAACCTGATTTGTCCAGTATTCTACGGCAACCTCGCTGTCAAGGTCTATGGTGTCGCCGAAGTTCTCAAGGATAAGTTCCGACACCGTGTTATACTCCGATGATCCGATATTGGAGAAAAGCACGGAGATAGCCTCGGCCTCGGCCATAGGCACATTGGCGCCGTTGCGCCGCGCATTTTCAAAAGCATCAAGTGCGGCAATAGAGTTGGATATAATCTGGGGATGGTCAGGGTCAACCTGATATTTGTTGAGCTGGAGATACTGCAACAAATAGAAATAATAGTAGTTGAAGTCGGTAAGACTTCGGTCAAGTTCTAACATGATTGTGGATATTTAGTGGTTGGTAATTAGTTGGGCTTGAACAGGCGGCTCAGCACGGGGTCTGACATTATGCGCTCCTTCTCGTCGGCGATGATCCGTATCACATCGGCTTTCACCTGCTCGTAGTTGCGCTGTATTACAGCCTTCATGCGGGATTTGTCGGGCGTGTCGTCCTTGAAGTCAGTCAGCACGGGGATAGGCTTGTATCCCGATGTCTCTGCCTTGACCTTGTCGCTGTCGATTACTATCTCGGCATGAAATATCTTCTGGTCTATGCGCTCGTTGATGTTGTCGCAGACCGCGCCGACAAACATTCCCTGTGTCAGAGTGGAAATCTTGCTTGGCGGGATAAGGCTGTCCATCTGCGTGTTGATGGAGTGGCTCACATCCTGTCGGTTGATGGATATTGACTGCCTTTTCTGGAGAACCTTGCCGAATCTCTCCGATAAGGTCTTGGCGGTTTCTCCCACGACCTGCCCGGAGAAGATATTGCCGACGGTGTTCATCACCACTGCCGCCTCCTTGTCGCCGTAGTCACGTTTGAGCTGGGAGAAGTCCTGAAAGCCGAGGCAGACGGCGACACGGTTGCTTCGGGCGGTGGCAATAAGTTGGTCGAGGCCCTTGAAATATATCGTGGGCAATTCATCTATGATAACACCGCTTTTGAGCATCCCTTTCTTGTTTATGATTTTGACGATGCGTGAGTTATACAGTCCGAGTGCCGCGCCGTAGATGTTCTGACGGTCTGGGTTGTTGCCGACGCATAGGATTTTCGGCTCTTTCGGGTTGTTGATGTCGAGCGTGAAATCGTCACCGGTCATTACCCAATAGAGTTGCGGGGAAATCATGCGCGACAGCGGGATTTTCGCCGATGCTATCTGCCCCATGAGCTGCTCCGCAGCGCCTCCCTGCCAAGCGTCCATGAATGGCGACAGGTAATTTTCCAGCTCCGGGTAGCTCGTGAGTATGGGGAACAAATCTTCATAACGGCGGTTGAGCAACTCGATGGCATGGGGAAAGGTGCAGTAGATGCCGTTCTTATACAATTTGAGAAAATAGATAATCGCCGCGAACAGTACAATCGGTGACTCTACAAAGAAGTCACCCTGCTTTTGCACCCAATTTCGGTTCAAATTCATCATTATGGTATAGCTGCTCTCGTATGCGTCGGCAATATCTGTCATGAAGTCCGGGTGTATGGGGTTGCAGCGGTGGCTCCGTTCCGGGTCGTCGAAATTTATCATGTAGAATTTCGGCTTGACCTTGCCGTAGCCGTCCTTGTGTGTCAGCAGATGGTTGTAGGCTATCTCGCTCAGATCCGGGCTTTTGAAGTCATAGATATAGCCGCTGTAACCCTTCTCTATCATCTGTTTGATGAAGGAGTTGATGACGGCGTAGGACTTGCCGGAACCGGGTGTGCCAAGCACTATTGTGGCGCGGAACGGGTTGACGACATTTATCCAGCCCTTGTGCCATTTCTTCTCGAAGTAGAATCTGGTCGGCAGGTTTATGGAATATTCGTTGTCCATCAGCTCCGTTTCCTGCATGAAGCTCTCGTTCTCGTCGTTGAAACGGTCGTCCATCATGTTGTTCTTCAGCATACGCCCGGCCCATATACCGCCCATCATCAGGCAGATGTAGCCCGTAACGGTGGTGATTATATATGCGTGGCGCATACCCATGTCGAGTGTCCACCAGTTCAGCATGAACAGCACGGAACCGACGGAGATTGCCGCCCATATATGCCGCCATGTGATGTTCTCGCTCCTTACGCCTCTTGTGCCGAAGCATGACAGTCCGAGAAGCAGCAGCGCGAAAAGTTTGGCGTTGAAGGTGGTGTTGAAAAGACCGCAGGTGCGGTTGAAGTTGGCGCAGATCTTGTGGACGGTCGAATAGAACCAGCCGCTGTCCACGGTTTCCACGCGGGTGAACCAGTAAAGGTTGGCTACCACCAGCACGATACTGACTGCCCGCAGGAAGTCCATGATCTTCGCCAACGCTCTGAGGTCGTCCTCTTGTTGGCTCATAATAGAATGTGGAATTAAGGATTAAAATTTCGGGCGACGCCCTTTCTTCTTCTTTCGCTGCATACGGCGGCGGAATTCTTCCTCGTCGGGATTGAACGACTGCCCCGGCTGGAACAGGTCAAGACCCGGAAGGGTGAAATCGCTGTCGCCGTAATCCGTGGCGGAGTGGGAAGTCGCGGATTGATGTTGGCTGCCTGTGGAGTGCTGCTGCCCATCCGACGGTGTCTGAGTGTCTGCGGTTTGGGATTGAGTATCCGAATGAGTGTTGGCGTTCTGCTCCAGCACAATAACGGGGACGTCGGGAACCGGCACATCGTTTGTCTGCTGCGCCTGTGGATTGTTGAAACGCTCGTTGAGTGCGTTTGCCGAGAACTGCTTGCCGAGTCGGGAACCGTTCAGTACCGTCATGGTGTTGTGGTCGATGAACGTAACGCCGTATATGCGCCCCTCGTCTGTATAACGGAACACAACATCTATACCGCAGTCTTTCAGTTTGGATGTGAAATCCTCCTTATCGGTGGCGCGGGCAAGCACATCTGTAACCCTGTTCCTTGTCGGTGCGACATCAATCTTGTCTTTCGCTTTCTCGAAACGGCTGTCAATCGCTGTGCGGCTTGCGAATTTACCGAGACGCGAAGCCTTGAACGGATTGGCGATTGTCTTGCCGTCATCATCGGTTGCGAAATACACCAGACCGTGATACTCGCGCCCGTTGACCCTGCCGTCGGTCTGCTCACACTTAATATTGTATAAGGATAGCACCGCATTATACTCGCCGAGAGTCTGGAACTTGTAGCGCATACCAACTATTTTGACGGCGTTGGCAACCTGTCGCTTTATGTCGCCATTGGGGTCAACCTTCTTAATCGGCATATCGGGTGTGATTTTCTCGCGCTCGGCTACTTTAAGCCCATACCTCTGTTCCAGATCGCGGCATACCTTATTATTCTTGTAGAAGTTGTTGCGGTCGGAAATACAGCGTCCATCAGTACCGACACGAAGCGCGACTATGTGGACATGGTGCCGGTCAATGTCGGTATGCTTGTAAATCATGTATGGCATATCGGCAAATCCCATCATTTGCATATAGTCATGTGCCAGACGGGTGAAATCGGTGTCGCTGAGTACATCGTCGGGATGTGGATTCAGAGAAATGTGCATCATCGGTCGCTCGGTGCGAGAAGAAGTCGGAATCCAGCGCAAAAAATCCTCATACGCACGGTGTATGTCAATCGTGCCGCTGCCGTCATTGTAGATTTTGTTGGTGTCGAGCAGCCGGCCCTTCTCCTTGTTGATTTTCTCTCCATTATAGGTCAAGGCTCCGTAGAGCGAGTTGCCTATCGAGATTTTAGCGACCATTCATCATCGAATTTCTTAGCGAGAGCGACAATCTCGATGTTTACCTTTACCAGCTCTATGGTCAGTTTCTCCAGCTTATAGAGAGCCGACATCGCTTTTTTCTCGGTGAAGTTTTCGCGCAGTGTCTTTACCACGTTGTCGTATGAAACGCCGAGTGTACGGAAAAGCGAGTTGAACGATGACAGTTTGTCGATGAACACACGGGTGTTTTCGTCGATGGTATAGACCTTAAAAGGCTTCTGAAATATGAAATTCTTGATGAACGCGCCCTTGCTTTCCAGACCGGAACGGTCGAACATGGCGAGGAAGCGGGCGTTTTCCTCCGCATTGAACCGCACTACATAGCGGTTTACAGACGGGTCTGTCTTGGGGCGACGGCCCCCTTTGCCTGAAATCTGTGTCATAATTATGTGGATTAAGTGGTGGTTTCGCATAGCGACATGACAGGCCAACGCAGTTTCATCGCATGGACTTACGACTTCGGAGTAAATCTTCCCCATGTTCACATGGCAAGTGTTTCGTGGCACAATCTTTGATTCGTGTGCCGGGAAACATAACTTGCAATGTTCATGTGGACATCCCTCCTAATATGAAATAAGGAAATGACTTTATCGGATATGCCCGGTTATATTCCGACCTGTGTGTTTCCCTGATTCCAATGCGCCGGATGGTGCCTGTTATCGTTATGCTTCCATAAATTTACAAAAAATCGGGCGCAATTCCTAACAACCGGAGAAAATTTTGTGAGCTTTATTTCCCGGCGATGGAGCCGGTGCCGATGCGCCAAAAAAATATACACGGCGAAATGTTAAAAATTCAGCCGAATTTTTCGGACATAGCCGGACATACCTGGACATAGCCGGACAATGCTCTTTATCCCAAGAAATTGGCTTATTTTCAGATTTGCCAATTTGCAGAATTATTTGTTTCTTTGTGTAGAGATTGACAGTTAAACCTGCCTTCAAGGAGTTCAACTTACCGATATTATTATAGAACTATCCATTGAACTGCAAGTATGATTTTCAATCTGTCTTGAGAACATTATTTTTATTGATGGATATATCTGTTTTTAGACAAATCTGTATCCTTCCTTACAGTTCAACTTATAGATATGGAATTGGAACTGTTTAATGAACGATAAAGATACAGTCTTATAGATTTATGTATCTGCAATATTATTTACTGTTTGATTGACAAATTTATTTATCTATAATTCATAGCTTGATGGCTTCAAGGCTTGACAGCTATGGTGACAGGCACCACTAATCTCCACATCCAAACCCGAACCAGACATGACTGACGAACCCAACCATTTCCGGCTCACATAGCCGATGCCCTCCCGACAGCGGAGGAAGGTCGCTATATGCGGCATAGAAAGCTGTCAATCCCCGCATAGTATATGCCGGCACTGTTTCACACCGATAGAAGCCCGGTCTATCCGTGTCAGAAGATACGCTGACGGTAACCGCTATGCAACCACCACTACATCCAAATCCAAATTTAATTTTATGACAGACCCCAAATTTGTCGCTTTCTCCACCCAGAAAGGTGGAGCAGGCAAGACCACTCTGACCGTTTTGGCGGCGAGTTACCTCTACTATGTAAAGGGGCTGAAAGTCCTTGTTGTGGACTGCGACTATCCTCAGTACAGCATCGAAGAGATGCGCCAGCGTGACAAAGACCTGATTGAGTGCAGCCCCCAGTTCAAGAAACTTTTTTCCGACAATCTGCGCCAGACTAAACTCGCGCCTTATCCTCTCTTGACGGCAAAGCCGGAGGAGGCTATGCAGAAGGTACGCGACATCATCGAGGACGGCAACGATATAGACATCGTTTTCTTCGACCTGCCAGGCACGGTCAATAACCGTGGTGTCGTCAACATTCTCAACTGCATGGATACGGTTATCGTGCCCGTCGCAGCCGACAAGGTTATCCTTGAAAGCTCACTCGCCTTCGCCCTGAAGATACAGGAGTGGCTCACTACCGGACGCACACAGGTCAAACAGATGTATATGCTCTGGAACCTCGTCGATGCACGCGAGAAAACAGACCTCTACGACCAGTATGAGGCCGTTTTCGAGGAATACGGTCTTATGACGCTTAAAACCAAGATCCCGGATACCAAAAAGTATAGGCGTGAAGGGTCAAAGACGCTCAACCGCGCCGTGTTCCGCTCGACGGTTATGCCGCCGGACAAGACACTGCTAAAAGGAACCCGCCTGCCGGAACTTACCGATGAATTGCTCGACTTACTCAAACTCTGACCGATATGGCAAAGAAATATGAGTCGGAAATCGATCCCGATGAGTTCATCAGGTCATTCAGAGAGGAGTCCTCCTCTCTGTCAACGCTGAAAAGGAAGCCTAAAGAAAGTCCGACGCCTGACACACCCGATTCGACAGAAGACAGGGCTGCGTCCACCAAATCCAGTCACGCACCCTCGGAACAATCTTCTGCCGATACAAAACGGGAGGCACAGTTCCGTGAACGGTTTATCACGAGAACGACCTATCTGCGTCCACAGGTCAAATTCCTTATGGTAGAGATAGACCCGGTTCTGATTGGTAAAATCAAGAGGCTTATCGCTTTCGAGAACGGTTCCTGCTCCCTCAAATCCTATATCAACAATGTACTGGCATCCCATTTTGAGGAGTATGCCGATGTAATCAACCCCAAACTCTAACCAGCTATGCCCAAATCAGCATCAATCTCAACTATTTCCGACAGGAATTTCAGGGTAATACCGAAGGATGGCAGAAAAAATCCCGATGTTTCAACGCATATGGCTTCAAATGGTAAAGCCGTTATGGAAGCCGATGTATATGAAAACCCTTCTCTCCCGAATCGTACTCACGAATACATGGAACGATTCGTATATAACAATACGTATGCGGCTCCACAAGTCAAATACGTCACGACAGAGATAGACCCTGAAATTGTATGGAAAATACGTAGTATCCTGTTCGGCCGCAAGAAAGGGCGCGTATGCTCGCTAAAGGCTTTCATCAACAACGTACTGGCAGCCCATCTGGAGGAATATGCCGATGTTATCAACCAGCTTAAACTCTAACCAACTATGCCCAAATCCCCGTTTGTAACCATCAACGTGAATCCGGCCACTGACATAGATGTCAGAGCCGCAGAGGAGCGCAGGAAATATGCCGCCAAATTTCTCCGGCCAGGCATTGTGCGCTCCAACACCAAAGTGTATATCTATCCCGAAGTCCATGCCGTCCTGAGCCGTATGGCAGACAGGTTCCGAGATACCGGTGCCTCCATCGGCTCGTATGTATCGGAGATCCTTCTCGACCACTTCGCCAACAACCGCGAGGTCATGGAAGGTCTCTATGACGAGAACAGCCAGCCTCTTTTCTGATGGAAACGCTGCTTATCATAGCATTGCTTGCAAGCAATGTGTGGCTTATCAGAAAAGTCCTGACAAAGCCGGATGTTCAGAGCGTCGGCAAAAATGAAAATGGCGCCGCGCCGGAACCACCGCCCGCAGATGAAGCTCCGTCGGAAGAAGTAGTAGGCAAAAGCTCCTTCGATGCCGATAAATTCATGGACTCGTTCCGCGAAATCGCAAAGGAAGCCGCTGCCGAAGCCGCAAGGGAGGTCGTGCCGCTTATAGTCATGGAACTCGGCAAGCCCTCAGATGCCGGACTGCCCGATACTCCCGAAGAAAAGCCGTCTGCCCAGATTCCACCCGAAAAGCTGGACGAGATATTCTCAACCCATTCCGTGAGTGAGCTTACCGGCGAAACTCCGCCTCCCGCCGAGGCAAATGCCGACGGTATAGACTTCGAGGAAATGCAGACCGCCATGAAAGTGCTGAAGAATCAGCCTCACACCACTGAGGATGAACAGACCGCCCGTCGCGTAGTTTCCGAACTTGAAGGCACCGAGATTATCGAATATGTCAAACTCGACCCGGTAGTGCGCAAACGCATACTGATGATTGAGTGTCAGTTGCCCGACATACCTGAAGATGCTCCGGCTGAGAAAACCGAGGAGGCAATCGGTAAAGCCCGCAAGATCGTCTTTCATGCTGACATCGACACTACCGATATTGACGCCATCGACTTCAATATCCTCCACTGACCACCACTAAACCGCTTTAGCGCTTTGCTAAGGCAAAGAAATCCACAATCCAAATCAATTTAATTTATGACTAAATTCTTCAAGTCGCTCTACAAACGCATCGTGGAGTTTATGAACGCTCCCGGTATGCGCCGCCCTATGGCCGCCATGCTCACACTGATGATATGCGCCGCCAACCTCTATGCCGCCGGCAACGGTCTGGCAGGCATCAACGAGGCAACCTCGATGATGACCTCCTATTTCGACCCCGCCACGAAGCTGATTTATGCCATCGGTGCTGTCGTCGGTCTTATCGGCGGTGTCAAGGTCTATGGCAAGTTCAGTTCCGGCGATCCCGACACGAGCAAGACAGCCGCATCGTGGTTCGGTGCCTGTATCTTCCTTGTTGTCGCCGCCACAATCCTGCGCTCGTTCTTCCTCTAATCCGTGCCGCTGATGGAATATTCTGTTAACAAGGGCATCGGCAGGACGGTGGAATACAAGGGGCTTAAAGCGCAGTACCTGTTCATCTTCGCAGGAGGTCTTATAGCCGACTTCATTCTGTTCGTAATCCTTTATATGTGCGGGGTGCAGCAGGGCCTGTGCATAGGCTTCGGTGCCATAAGTGCATCGGTGCTGGTGTGGTACACCTTTCATCTCAACGGCAAATACGGGCAGTACGGACTTATGAAGTTCACATCGGTGAAATACCGCCCCCGGTACATCATCAACCGTCTGCGTGTGCGCAATATATTGAAGGGAGGTCGCCGATGAGAAATATACTGAAAGCCACAACACTGGAGTCAAAGTTGCCGCTTCTCGCAGTGGAACACGGCTGTATCATCAGCAAGGACGCCGACATAACCGTGTGCTACGAGGTTACTCTGCCGGAGCTGTTCACCGTCACATCGCAGGAATACGAGGCGATGCACGCCGCATGGTGCAAGGCTATCAAGGTATTGCCCCGCTTCACAGTGGCGCACAAGCAGGACTGGTTTGTGTCAGAGAACTATAAGCCGGAACTGCAAAAGGATGATCTGTCTTTTCTTGACAGGAGCTTCGAGCGTCATTTCAACGAGCGTCCGTATCTGGCTCACAAGTGTTACCTGTATCTGACAAAGACCACAAAGGAGCGTATGCGCCAGCAGTCCAATTTCTCCACCCTCTGCCGTGGGCGTATCACGCCGAAGGAACTCAATCACGAGATGATTGTCGGCTTCATGGAAGCCGTGGGCCAGTTCGAGCGCATAATCAACGACACCGGCTATATATCGCTGCGCCGCATGGGTGACGATGAGATTGTCGGCACCGACAGCACATCGGGCATCATCGAGAGGTATCTCTCGCTGTCAACCGGCGATGTAACCTGTCTGGAGGATATAGACCTGTCGCCTAAAGAAATGCGCGTCGGCGACAAGATGCTGTGTCTGCACACCCTGTCGGATACCGACGACCTGCCCGGAAAGGTCAGCACCGACAACCGCTATGAACGCCTGTCAACCGACAGGAGCGATTGCAGACTGAGCTTCGCATCTCCCGTGGGTCTGCTCCTGCCGTGCAATCACATCTATAACCAGTATGTGTTTATCGACGACCACGACGAGAATCTGGCGAAGTTTGAAAAGACGGCACGCAATATGAACTCGTTGAGCCGCTACTCTCGCTCAAACGCCATAAACAAGGAGTGGATAGATCGCTATCTTAACGAAGCGCACAGCTACGGACTTACCTCGGTACGCTGCCATTGTAATATCATGGCTTGGAGCGACGATGCCGAGGAACTGCGCCGGATAAAGAACGATGTCGGCGGTCAGTTGGCTACTATGGGGTGTATGCCGAGGCACAACACCATCGACTGCCCGACGCTGTTCTGGGCGGCGATACCCGGCAACGAGGCTGATTTTCCCGCCGAGGAATCGTTCTACACATTCATAGAGCCTGCCGTCTGTTTTTTCACCGCAGAAACAAACTACCGATCGTCACTGTCGCCATTCGGTATAAAGATGGTTGATCGCCTCACGGGTAAGCCTGTCCACCTGGATATTTCCGACGAGCCGATGAAGCGCGGCATAACCACAAACCGCAACAAGTTCATACTGGGCCCGTCGGGTAGCGGCAAGTCGTTCTTCACCAACCATCTGGTGCGCCAGTATTACGAGCAAGGCGCGCATATCCTGCTGATTGATACCGGCAATTCATACGAAGGACTGTGCAACCTTATCCATAACCGTACCCACGGCGAGGACGGTGTGTATTACACTTACACGGAGGAAAAGCCGATTTCCTTCAATCCGTTCTTCACCGACGACGGAGTTTTCGATGTGGAGAAGAAGGACAGCATCAAGACGCTGCTTCTCACGCTCTGGAAGTCGGAAGACGACCGCGTGACAAAGACTGAATCGGGTGAGCTTGGCTCCGCGCTGTCTATGTTCCTTGAAAAGATGAAGAAAGACCGCAACATCGTTCCCTGCTTCAACTCCTTCTACGAGTTCATGCGCGACGATTACCGTGCTGAAATGGCACAGCGTCCTATCCCCATCTATAAGCAGGATTTTGACATCGACAACTTCCTGACTACTTTAAGGCAATATTATCATGGC
This sequence comes from uncultured Porphyromonadaceae bacterium, assembly GCA_902468245.1. Lineage (GTDB taxonomy): Bacteria > Bacteroidota > Bacteroidia > Bacteroidales > Muribaculaceae > Lepagella. The sequence goes on from CABQXY010000024.1 coordinate 33,767, forward strand.
GGTCGCTTTGACTTCCTGCTGAACTCAAAGGAGAACATCGACCTGCTCAACAAGCGTTTCGTGGTATTCGAGATTGACGCTATCCGCGACAATAAAGACCTGTTTCCTGTGGTAACGATTATCATCATGGAAGCCTTCATCAACAAGATGCGACGCTTGAAAGGTATCCGTAAAGTCCTAATATGTGAAGAAGCGTGGAAGGCACTTTCAACCGCTAACATGGCTGAATATATGCGCTATATGTTCAAGACAGTGCGCAAATATTTCGGCGAGGCTGTGGTGGTTACACAGGAGGTTGACGACATAATATCGTCGCCGATTGTCAAGGAGACCATCATCAACAACTCCGACTGCAAGATACTTCTCGACCAGAGAAAGTATATGAACCGCTTTGACCAGATACAGGAGTTGCTCGGTCTGACCGATAAGGAGAAAAGCCAGATTCTCAGTATAAATCTCTCCAATAATCCGAACCGATTATATAAAGAGGTGTGGATCGGGCTGGGTGGAACGCAGTCGGCAGTGTATGCGACAGAGGTATCGCCGGAGGAATACCTCGCCTACACGACCGAGGAAACGGAGAAGATGCAGGTACTCGCCCGCGCCCGTCAGCTCGGCGGCGACATCGAGGCTGCCATCAAACAGTTAGCCAACGAAAGAAGAGAGAACTGATGTATGAAAGTCAAGCAATACCTAATATTCATTATTTCAGGTCTGTTCCTTTTCCTCGGCCTCCTCCTTGTAACGGCTTACCGGCTGTTTACAGCCTTAATCAGAATCATTGTGAGTATGGCTCACAGAATACGCTAAATCCACTTAATCCACAATCAAATGAAGCAATTAAAGTTTCTTATCCCCTTAATCGCCCTGTGCCTTCTTTTAGGCACGGGCAGGGCTTCGGCCCAGTGGACTGTCATAGACCCGTCCAATATCGCGCAGTCCATCGTAAACAACTCTAAATCACTCGTGCAGGAGTCGCAGACGGCGACGCACATGGTGAAAAATTTTCAGGAAACGGTGAAAATCTACCAGCAGGCGAAGAAATATTATGACGCGCTCCAGTCGGTGAACAACCTTGTCCGCGATGCCCGCAAGGTGCAGCAGACAATCCTGATGCTCGGCAACATCTCCGGCTATTATGTCAACAATTTCCAGAAAATGCTGACAGACCCCAATTTCACAAGCGCGGAACTGTCGGCAATCGCTTCCGGCTACACCCGTATCCTTGAAGAAGCCAACGGTGTCCTCGGCGACTTGAAGCAGGTAGTCAATATAACTACACTGAGCATGACCGACAAAGACCGCATGGATGTCGTGGACGACTGCTACAAGGAGATGAAGCGTCTGAAGAACCTCACGGCGTACTATACCAACAAGAACATCAGCGTGTCATACCTGCGCGCCAAAAAGAAAGCCGACACCAAACGTGTGGTGGCTCTCTACGGCGACGGCTCCGAAAAATACTGGTGATGCCTATGCTGTGCGCTATTGATTTTTCAAACCTCCACACCATCCTGCGCTCGCTTTATGACGAGATGATGCCTCTTTGCGAGGATATGGCGGGAGTGGCACAGGGCATAGCTGGACTCGGAGCCTTGTTCTATGTCGCCTACCGTATATGGCAGTCGCTGGCAAGAGCCGAACCCATTGATGTGTTCCCGCTTCTGCGTCCGTTTGTAATCGGATTCTGCATAATGTTCTTTTCTACCGTGGTATTAGGTACAATCAATTCCGTGATGTCGCCGATAGTGCAGGGTACCGCCTCGATGCTCGAAGGCCAGACTCTCGACATGAAAAAATACCGGGAGGAAAAAGACCGTCTGGAATACGAGGCGATGATGAACGACCCATCGACAGCTTACCTCGTTGACGATGCCGAGTTTGACAGGCAGATTGATGAGTTGGGCGTGACGGAGATAGGAACAGCCGCCGGAATGTATATCGAGCGCGGAATGTATAAGGTCAAGAAGGCAATCCAGAATTTCTTTCGTGAGCTGCTGGAGATGCTCTTTCAGGCTGCCTCGCTGACTATTGACACAATCCGTACTTTCTTCCTTATCGTGCTGGCGATACTCGGACCTATTTCATTCGCTCTCTCCGTGTGGGATGGCTTCCAGTCAACCCTGACACAATGGATATGCCGCTACATTCAGACCTATCTGTGGTTGCCGGTGGCAGACCTGTTTTCGACGATACTGGCGAAAATACAGGTGCTGATGTTGCAGAACGACATTTCGGAACTGACTAATAATCCGAATGTTGACCTTGACGGGAGCAACACCGCTTATACCGTCTTTATGATTATCGGCATTATCGGATATTTCACAATTCCAACGGTGGCAGGCTGGATTATACAGGCTGGAGGCGCAGGTAATTACAACCGTGCGGTCAACACCACCGCAATGCAGGTCGGCTCCGGTGCGGCAAGTGTCGCCGGTGGAGTTGCGGGCAATGTGGCAGGTCGGGCCGGTAAACTTCTCAAATAATCATGCCTATGGAGTTCAAATCATTAAGGAACATTGAGTCATCATTTCGCCAGATACGTCTTTTCGGTATCATATTCGTTGCGATGTGTGCCGTTGTGGTGTCGGTCGCGATGATAATGGTGTTCAATTTCGCCGAGAAGCAGCGTGAGAAAATCTATGTCCTTGACAACGGTAAGTCGCTTATGCTTGCCTTGTCGCAGGATATGAGCCAGAACCGACCTGCGGAGGCACGTGAACACGTCCGACGCTTCCACGAGCTGTTCTTCAATCTTTCTCCTGACAAATCAGCCATCGAGCATAACATCAACCGTGCGCTGATACTCAGCGACAAGTCGGCATACAATTATTATACCGATTTCTCGGAGAAAGGTTACTACAACCGTATCATAGCCGGAAATATCAATCAGGTCGTGCAGGTTGACAGCGTGGTGTGTGATTTCAACACATATCCCTATACCGCCAGGACATACGCGCGCCAGATGATTATCCGTGAGTCCAACATGACGGAGCGCACATTGATAACGGTATGCCGTCTGTCAAATGTGTCGCGCTCCGACGACAATCCCAACGGGTTTATTATTGAAGGTTTCAACATCCTTGAAAACAAGGATATAATCACTACCAAACGATGAATGTATTTTCAAATCTGCGTGCCGCGAGAGACACCGTATATAATAAGGTGTGGCGCGCCCCGAAGGGGAAGCTCTCTTCCGGATTGAGGAACCTGTGCGACGGTCTTTCTCACAAACAGCGGCTGATGGTCGTGAGCGTCATGCTCTGCGCCTTCGTACTTATCGCCTTCTTCGTGTTCGGTCATGCCTGCTATAAGATCGGGCTGGGTCACTCCGGCCGTCTTGTGAATGTAGAGCATATACAGCCTCTGGAAATCCATAAACCCGATGTCAAACCGATAACTACCGTTGCCTATGACGATGCAGGAATGGAAAGCGAGGATTAACGGTTTCTTCCAGCCCAAATCGCAGGCTGAACGGCAGAAGATGATGAAATATTTAGTCGTGTTCCCGGCGGCTGTCCTGTGCGGCGCAGTGATACTATGGCTCCTTTACACCAGCCTCAACAAGAGCGACGAGCGCGTGGGCGATGCCTTCAACACCGAGATACCCGAAGGAGAGAACGACGGCATGAAAGACAAGATGTCGGAATATGAGGCAGCCGAAGCCGCCAAGGAGAAAGAGACGCGTCAGCAGACGGTGGCCGTCTTCGATACCCTCACCGCCACGACTCTCCAAGACAGCGGTGTGCGTCAGCCCACGGCGGTGGAAACATCGGCGCAGACATATCAGGAAGTGCAGGCTTCACTCGATGACTTTTTCGTGCCTGAAAATAATGAGGCGGCACAGGTCGCCGAGTTGCAGGCCCGGATAGACGAGCTGGAAGCTCAAAATGCGATGGTGCAGCAGCAACGGCAGCCCGACCAGATGGAAATGCTTGAACGCTCCTACCAGTTGGCAGCTCAGTATATGGGTAACGGCAACGGCGGTAACTATCCGCCTCCGGCTCCGGCCGACGATGAAAAAGGTAAAAGGAACGTGCAACCGGTGGCGCAGGTAAACAAAAATGTTGTATCATCCCTCAGTGCCTCGTCAGACAGAAGTTTCAACACTTCCGTCGGCTCGTCAGGAATTGTGAATAAAAACACAATCGCCGCAGTGGTCGCCGGTAATCAGAGTGTAACCGATGGCGAAAGCGTAAAGTTACGGACTACTGAACCGATGTGGGTAGGCTCTCGGCTGATACCACGCAACACCGTAATCGTCGGCTCTGCAAGAGTGCAGGGCGAGAGGCTGGAAATCGAAATATCCTCTATCGAGTGCGACGGCTCCATCTACGATGTGGAGTTGCAGGTCTATGACTCCGACGGTCAGGAGGGTATCAACATTCCCAACTCTATGGAGAGTGACGCGCTTCACGAAATAGGTGCCAATATGGGCAGTACGATGGGCAGCTCGATCAACATCTCCACCAATACCGGGGCACAGATTGCCTCCGATGTGGGGAGAGGGCTGATAAACGGTGTAAGCCAGTATCTCAACAAGAAACTGCGAACCGTGAAAGTCCACCTCAAGGCCGGCTACCGTGTGATGCTCCACCAGCCGGAAGATATATGATTATTTACCCCTTAATCCACAATCAAATGAATTTCAAATTATTTATTCTTTCTCTCGTTGCCGCCCTCTTTATGGCAACACCCGCCTTTGCAAAAGGCAAAAAGACGGTCAATAGTGCCGATAACAATGTGTCGCCTGACACTGAACAGGTAACAACCAACGCAACGGAACACGACTTGAACGTGTACGGTGACAACTACACCGACGGCGACAAGTTCAGCGGTCTTACCCGTAAAGTGGGCTTCGACCGTATGATACCGCCTCACGCACTGGAGGTATGTTATGAGAAGACGACGCACATCATCTTCCCGGCAGAAATCACTTATGTCGATTTGGGGGTGTGACACGAATAATGCTGTGTAAGTGATTGTGCAACTTTGCTTAGAGAAGCATTGATTGCACCTGCAATTCCGTTTGCAGTAGTCTGAGAGTACGTGCATAGAGAGTAATCGAATTGTGCGAAGCTGCTCTGACGAAGTACCCTTTCCGAAAGGAATAGACCAAAGCGTGAGTGGAGGTCAATGGCGGATAACATCATTCTGCCGAGGGGCGAGACTTGATGGTATGGTTAACTAAGTGTGAACGTCTGATAAACATCGTTACTACGACCAAGCCTAAGGATGTTGTTGATTTCCCTCTGCGGAGAGAAGTCTGAGGCTTGAACCAAAAGGTGTGCAGTCGGTTGCCCCCCTGCCCTAGTGGGGTCACACGGACGCAAGACTGCCGGTGGATAGGACGAACCTAACCCATTGTGTCACTTACACGGAACGTGGTAAGCCCGTATCTCTCCAATTCTTCGGAGTTGGTAAGCGAGCCGCAAGGCGAGCCTATATGTGGTGCGGGTAAAGGAACGTGGAGAAAGCGAATGCCGCTCTGTAATGGAGCGGATACGGATTGACCTCATTGCCATGGATGGCAGAGAGCCACATCATCCGACACGAAAGTGTGCCCACTTCCACATGGTAACTCTTTACAATAAACTTTATAGAACTTCTAAAGAAAGGAAAGCAAATGAACGAATCGAAAGAAACGTGTGCGCCTGAAAATGTGGTTCTTACCGATGCGGAGCGTTGGAAAAGCATTGACCGACGCAAAGCCGAGGACTACATTCGGAAGCTGCAAGCACGTATTGTAAAGGCTCAAAGGGAAGGCAGACATGGTAAAGTCAAGTCTTTGCAGTGGCTGCTGACCCACTCGTTCTACGGACGTTACCTTGCCGTGGTTCGGGTTACTACTAACAAGGGTAAGAACACCGCAGGAGTTGACCATGTACGCTGGTCAACCGATGCGGCTAAAGCCAAAGCAATCGACACGCTGAAGCGCCGTGGCTATCATCCGATGCCACTGCACCGTGTGGAGATACCGAAAAAGAATGGAAAGAAACGCCCCTTGGGAATACCCACGATGAAAGACCGTGCAATGCAGGCCCTCTATCTTATGGCATTAGACCCTATTTCGGAAACTATGGGTGACAGTCATTCCTATGGTTTCAGAAAATATCGAAGATGCCAGGATGCAATTGCCGCCTGCCACCGTCTTCTATCGAAGAAGGTGTCGCCCGAATGGGTGTTGGAAGGAGACATTAAAGGATGTTTTGACCACATAAGTCATGATTGGCTTCTTGATAACATTCCCATGGATAGGGAGATGTTGCGCAAATGGCTCAAAAGTGGCTATGTGTTCAAGAACCGACTCTTTCCCACCGAAGAGGGAACGCCACAAGGGGGCATAATTTCTCCCACTCTTGCAAATATGACTCTTGACGGACTCCAGTCGCTTGTCACCGAAGCGGTAAAGAAGATTAACTACTATACCGAAGACGGCAAGCGAAAGGAAATCAAGCCCAAAATCCATCTCGTGCGATACGCTGACGATTTCATTGTCACTGCCAAGGACAAGGAGACTATCGAAAATATTCTCCTGCCGCTGATACGGAATTTCATGGCAGAACGAGGATTGACGCTATCGGAAGAAAAGACCAAGATAACTCACATAAGTGAGGGTTTTGACTTTCTCGGCTTCAATATTCGTAAATATCCTAACGGCAAGTTGCTCACTAAACCGTCCAAGGATGCAATGAAAACATTCTGCAACAAGATGCGAGCCAAAGTCAAGAAGAACAAATCGGCAAAGACTATATCCATAATAAGGATGCTCAATCCGATGCTTACAGGATGGAGTAATTACTACATCTATGGGGCTTCCTCGAAAGCATTCTCACGTGTGGATTTTGAAGTCTATCGAATGCTATGGCGTTGGGCTAAACGCAGACATCCCAAGAAAAGCAGTCATTGGGTACGTGAGAAGTATTTCAAGACATGGAAAGGCAGCAAATGGCAATTTGCCGCAATGACAAAGAAAAAGTCTGGCAGAGAAATTATGGTCAGACTCAAAGAATTGTCAAGAATACCCGTCAAGAAGTACATTCCTATAAGAATCTCAACAAACCCCTATGACCCAACCGATGCGAAATATTATGCAAGACGTAAGTCAGACACCACGGAACAACAGTTGCGTGATACTGATGAACTACTCCGCATGATATGGTTGCACCAAGGGAAACGATGCCCAATTTGTGGGGAAATTATAGACGACGAACGTCGATGGTGTACCATTCAGGAAATCAGAGACGGTAAACCGTTTGAAATTCTCATTCACAGAGATTGTAAACCCAAGAAAACCAAACCCAATAAAGTTAGTAGGAAATGAGGCAGAACTATTCAATGGTTAAGAATAGCAATGTGTTGCTTGAGCCGTGTGAGGGGAAACTCTCATGCACGGTTCTTAGAGGGGAAAGCCCCAGCAATGGGGCTGACCTACTCGACAACGAGAACCTTGTCGCCGGACTTGCCGACGGCGCGAAGAATGTACTGCGAGTCAAATCCGCCTTCAAGTCCTTCAAGCAGGAAACAAACCTGTCGGTAATCACGGAAGATGGCAGCTATTATACGTTTAACGTGAAATTCGCCAAAGAGCCGCTGTTGCTAAGTATCGAGATGACAGACTTCCTCCACGACGGAGAATCGGTGAACCGTCCCAACAACGCGCAGGAAATCTACCTTGAACGCCTCGGCAGTGAAAGTCCTATGCTTGTCAAGTTGATTATGAAATCTATCTACAAGCAGAACAAGCGCGAAATCAAGCATATAGGCTCAAAGCGTTTCGGAGTGCAGTTCCTTCTGAAATCCATCTATGCCAATAACGGGCTTCTCTACTTTCACACGGAACTGAAGAATACCTCCAACATTCCTTTCGATGTCGATTTTGTATCGTTCAAGATTGTGGACAAAAAGGTTATCAAGCGTACTGCCATGCAGGAGCAGGTTTTGGAGCCTCTCCGCGCCCAGAACTATGTCGTGGTCGTTCCTGCAAAATCCTCTGAACGCACTGTGTTTGCGCTGGAGAAATTCACTATCCCCGACGACAAGCAACTCGTGATCGAGGTCGCCGAGAAGGACGGTGGCAGACATCAGTCCTTCGTAGTGGAGAACGAGGATATTGTAAGAGCAAATGTTATTGACGAACTTTCAATTCAGTAACCCATGAGAAAAGCGATGATGATAATCGCTGCCATGCTTGTCCTCTGCGGGGGGCAGGCAATGGCCCAGCGATGCCTCCCCGGTATGTCGGCCGTCGAGGTAAAGGCAAATATGACAGACGGTTTCTATACCAGAAATTCCCGCGACTGCGGTTATTCATTCGGAGTGTATTACTCGGTGTTCAAAGGTGGCGCAAACACATGGAGCTTCGGCGGCGAGTATCTCCGGACCTATAAGCCATACGCCGAAAAAGGTCGGATTCCCGTGGCGCAGTTCACGGCGGAGGGGGGATATAATCTTCACCTCGTAAGCGACTATTCGCAGACTTTCCATCTTTATGGCGGCGTATCGGCACTCGGTGGTTACGAAACTGTAAATTGGGGCAAGCACACCCTGATCGACGGTTCCACGCTCCACAACGGCGATGCCTTCATCTATGGCGGCGCACTGACTTTGCAGGCCGATTTCTATCTCTCGGATAAAATCGCCCTTACAGCCAATGTGAAGGAAAGGTTTGTGTTCGGCAACTCAACGGGGCATTTCCATACGCAGTATGGTGTCGGTGTCAAATTCATAATTGAATGAGTTATGGGTATCAAAGTATTCGACCTTGACATACACAATCTGCCTCTCGCGGATTTTATGCGGGCTATGGGCTATGAGCCGACAGCACGCGACGGCAACCGTCTGACATACGACAGCCCGTATTCCTCTGACGGCTCCATCGTCGTGGATACCGAAAAGAACGGATGGTACGACAGCCAGGAGCCGGAGAAATGCTACGGCGGAATATACGACCTCGCCTATGAGATAACCGGCAGTTGCAACCGATCGGAATTAAATCTTTTCATCGCCGCCAAGATGAAAAAGATTATGGACTTCAAATGTTACGAGGTTCTGGGTAACGGCGAGAGTGCCAATGCTGATATGATACTGGCAATGCCTGTCAAGAACAAAGACGGCAAAAAAGCCGATGTCGGGCAGGAGCAGCCGAAAGAGAAAACCCCGAAGCCGAACCCCGGTCGCAAAATGCGCTTTTAGCCTATGGATATAGACGCTATCAAAGGAATATCCCTTGTGGATTTCCTGCACCGCCTCGGCTACGACCCGACCGGGCGCGACAGCAAAGGTCTGTGGTTTTATGCACCGTACCGCAACGAGAGAAAACCCTCTTTCCATGTCAATCCGCGCAAAAATGTATGGTTCGATTTCGGGACAGGCGAAGGCGGCGACATATTCACTCTCGCAGGAGCGTTGTCCGGCAAGACGGATTTCGTTGAACAGGCTCGGTATATCGCCGAAAAGATGGATATGCCCGTGGCTGAGCCTTACAAACCGGTGCCGTTTGTCGAGGAACCGACATTTGAAAATATTGCAATAGACCGGCTGGAATCGCCTGCGTTGCTCCGCTATTTAGAACAACGGGGCATACCGAAAGAGATTGCACAACGCTATTGTGTTCAAGTGGATTACACATTACATGGCAAGCACTATTACGCCATCGGCTTTGAGAACAACGCTCACGGCTACGAGCTGCGCAACCCGTTCTTCAAGGGGAGTTATCCCCCAAAGAGCATTACCCGCATATCCGGCGGTCACTCCCGATGTAACGTGTTCGAGGGCTTTATCGACTTTCTTTCGGCTGAACGCCTCGGATACAACGACGGCAACGACAGTGTTGTGCTTAACTCCGTGGCTAATGTCGGCAAGGCAATCCCGGTTCTTGCGGAATATCCGCTGATACTGTGTTACCTCGACAACGACACCGCCGGGCGTGCCGCAGTCGCAAGACTGCGCCGCGAGTTCGGCGACAGGGTGAGCGACAAATCCGCGCTCTATCCCGACCACAAGGATCTGAACGACTATCTGATGTCGCCCACTCAAAAACAAATCACTAAACCTAAATTCAAATTATGACTACAAATTTCTTTTCACGCATCGGCGATATTCGCCTCACTCCCGCCCGGTTCTTCGGGTTCTGGGCAATTCTTTTCACCCTCGTGTTCACTCTCTCGTCCTGTTCCGACGACCTCGATGTGCAGCAGTCCTATCCGTTCATGGTGGAGGTCATGCCCTACGGCGACAAAATCAAGCAGGGCGAAACGGTAGAACTGCGCTTCGAGATAAAGCCAAAGGGCAACTATGCCAACACCCTCTACACCATCCGCTATTTCCAGTATGAAGGCGAAGGCACCCTAAAACTCGTTGACGGCCCGGTGCTGGTCAACAACAACCGTGTGCTTCTGGAAAGCAAAACATTCCGGCTCAACTATACCGCCAAGAGTGCCGACGCCCATAAATTCCTCGTGGTAATACAGGACAATTTCAACTCAACCCCGTGGGATCAGACCTTTGAGTTCAACGGCAAGGACAGCGGCGATGAGGATGGTGGCAAAATCATTGGCCCGATTGTCGGCCCTGTAACACCGGTTGTGCGATGAAGAAACTATTGTTATTCTTCATGGCGTTGCTGACCCTTGTGGCGGCAACGCCCGGAATCACTGCCCAAACCAAGAAGAGGTCGATAATGGAACTGCCGCCGTTTGAACGGGCTGTGCTTATAATCAAGAAATTTGAAACGCTACATAAGCCGAAACACTGGCCTTATGTAGGATATGGACATCAAGTGCAGCCCGGAGAACCTTACCGACGTGGCGTGCAGCTCTCCGAAAGACAGGCGGATGCCCTGTTGCGGAAAGACCTCCGCAAGTTCGTAGCCCTCTATGACGATTTCAGACCGAATGATGCGCTGCTCCTCGGAGTTTTGGCATACAACTGCGGGCCCGGCGTTGTCAACAAATCCAGCGTTTACAGGCGACTCAAATCCGGCAACCGCGATATCTTCAAATCCTACACCTCGCACTGCCGCTACAAAGGCAAATTCCATAAGCAGTTACACCAGCGGAGGATTATGGAATTTATGGTATTGTTCCAGAAATAATCTGATTTGCGCAAGCAATTACCATGCGCCAATGCCGCCTGTGGCGGCCGAAATTTTTAGCGAAAATCAGTGGAGCGACTTCATCACGAGGTCGCTCCACTTGCTATATTACGACTTGGCAAATTATATCTCAGTTGTTGATTTTCTTGTTCAGCCATTCATCACGGCGTTGTCTGCACTCTTTGAGAGTATCAGCCACGCAGGAGAACAATTTATGTAAAGCTATCCATAAATTATTTTATGAACAGTATAATATTATGGAAAGTCACATCTACAATCTACTGAGTTATCAGGATTTCATGCAAATTAAACTTTCCATAATATTATTATCTATTTAACGATTTCAGCCATTCTCTAAGGTCTTCATTCCTTTCCCATAAAGGAATTTCAGTTCGCTGAGGTGCCACGTCGATATATGCTTTTTCTAAAGCCTCTCTTTTTGCTTTACTATCGGCTCTTGCGTAAATGTCGGTTGTTTGCACTGAAGAATGTCCCAAAATATCTCTAATGTAAATAATATTCACGCCTGACTGCAACAAATGCATCGCTTTGCTATGTCGCAGGGTATGACAACTAATAATTGGCGGTATTAAATGGGGATTTGATTCTCTCGCCATTTTCGCATAAGTTTGTAGGATATAGTTTATCCCTGCCCGCGTAAGCTTTTCATGTCGGCTGTTATAAAAAAGCGGTTGCGTTACCCCATTTATTGTATCAATCTTGTAGTCTGTGATATATGTCCGAAGAATCTCAACTTGTTCTTTCATTAATGGAACAATCCTCGATTTACGGCCCTTGCCAAAAATCTGAGCTGTGTATGGAGATGAATGTATTCTGATAGAATTGATTTGCAAATCTGCGATTTCTTGGACTCTCGCCCCCGTATCATACATTAACGAAAGTATTGCGAGATGTCTTCGTCCACAAGGCGTAGTCGTATCTGGCATACTGAGCAGAAGTTTTATACCTTCAACAGTCAGATAGTTCAGTACCCGGCCGCTACTCTTCATCGGTTGTATGGACAGAACCTCCTGCCATTGTCCCATTCGCTCAATATTAAATTGGCGTATGAAACGGACAAATGTGTGTATTGCGGCAAGACGGTAATTTGTTGTGGCGGTAGAACAGTTCCTATTTTCAATAAGCCATTGAATATATCCTTCAACGTTAGATTTGTTAAGGTCATCCAAAGAGAGGTTCCCTATATTGATTTTACGACAAGTTCTCATAAAATCAATAAACTGAACAAAAGCATCTCTATATGAGGATACAGTATTATGACTGTAATTACGCTCATTTGTAAGAAATTCCTGAAAAAACTTACTTACAAGCATGGAGAATTGTATGGCAGTTCGTTTACTCATGTCGTACTATTTTGGGATAAACAAAAGCATTTATTGGAGAAACCTGACGTTCAAGTTCGGGATACATCGCAGTTGTCAACCGAACATACATCTCTGTAGAAAGAAGGCATTTATGCCCAAGATACGCTGACAGTACCGGCATTGCGGTGTATAAATCCTTACCTTCCCTGCATAGCTGTACCATTGAATGGACAGCAAAAGTGTGGCGCAAATCGTGTACTCTCGGACCACACCCTTTACCGCGACGAGGGATTTTACATTTTTCTAAAATCTCTCTGAATCGTTTATAAACTGATGCGGAGGACACAAATTCTCCATCAGGCTTTATGAAAAAGCGGGAGTCTGGGGAATCGACACTTTCCAATGGCAGTTTATTTCTATATTCCTCATATTCAGACAGAACATATATCATTGACTCACTGATTGGGACAATACGATCTGTGCCGTTTTTTGTCTTCCAGACGTGGACATAACGGTCTTCTTTGTTTATGTCTTGATTTCGTAAAGATAGAGCCTCGGAAATGCGTAGCCCCGTGGCGTATAAGAGACGAATAAGGGCCGGCATGATAAATTGAATGCTGTGAATGTGGTTTGTCTTCAATTGCCAGTTGTCGCAGGTGCTGAAAATCCGAGCCATCTCCTCTTGTGTAAAGATATAAGGGACAAAGGTTTTAGGTTCTTTTTTCGGGAGTGATGGTATATATGTACGGTAGCCGTTTCTATTGATATAACGGGCCAGAATCGCCCACACCGTCAATTTGCCATAAATGGTTGAAGAAGTATTGTTTATAAATTTACTTTTCCAGACGGCTACAAGTTCAGGTGTAAATACCGGCTCACATAAAGCGGACTCTAATGCAAACCTGTCAAGCTCTTTAAAACATTTGATATACCACAAGCATTCTTGGCCAGCCTTGGATTTTAATTGGATTAGCTGATACATGAATGGCGCGAAAGCGCTTCTGAACTCAACTTTATTGTTAGTCATAGAACACCCCTCCTTCCTGCATATAAAAGTCTTTACCCACCGAAGGTACAGACAATGAACATTCAGAAAGTGACTTCAGATCAATCTTAAGATATGTCATAGTTGTCTGGGACTTTTTGTGACCCAGAACTTCGGATATTGTTGGAACAGTTGTGCCATTTGCCAACAGACATCCTGCCAGACTATGCCTCATGGAATGTGGACCATGACGTCTTTGCCCTGGTGATATGGGAGATTTTTTGATAATATTCGATACAACCGTTGATATCGCACCTATGCCCATAGCGGTATATGGAGGAACCGAGCATAAAAAAACTTGAGGTAATATTGATTTTGGGCGACCATATTTCAAGTATGCAATTATGGCATTGCCAACTTCCGGTAAAAGAGGTAGTTCTATGATTTTACCGGTTTTTTGCATAATCAACGTTATAAGATTCTTATCCCAGTCAATATTATTGAACGACAAGGCTGCTATGTCTGATGCCCTGAGTCCGAGTCTCGTAGCTAATAACAATATGGCATAATTCCGCTTCCCGACAGAGCCGGAGCGGTCGATAGAGTTTTCAATCGTTGCCACTTCGTCCTTATTATAGAAAGACGGAATTCTTTCTTCTTTACGCACACGCAAAGTTTCAAAAAATTCCGAGAAGTCGGACAATGCCATCTTTTGGGATACCCAGAACTTGAATAGCCCCCTAAGCGATGATATGCAATTACTTAAATCCGTGTCACGCTGGCTGATGTATTGGCAAATATGTGATTCCTGTATGTCGGCAATATGTGTTATCCCATTATGGTTAAGCCATGTCAAGAAACCACTCAGATGTATTCTGTGACGTAACAGAGTGTCCTTGCTTCTCCGAGCCTCTTTTAGCCGATTAAGAAACATCTCCATTTTATCACCTATTGGGAAGTTTAGCGGATGCTCTATGGGAACAGTGCATCTTTTAGGTATTGAACCTTGTTGTAGCATTGCATCTAACACATTAACAGACCTAAGTATGTCTTTTATGTAGTCGTTAAAATGCTCTTTTGGAATACATTGCGCCTTAAACCGGAATCCAATATCTGACGTATATAGCTGGATATTCTCCTCTGCCATAAACTTCAGAATGCCTTTCTTCCACAATGCCTTGTACCGATTAATTCTATCATCGGAATAATTGTGGCACCTAAAGAACAAAAGACATTTGTCCATTAGTTCCGTTATGTTAATGCCTTTCATGGTAATAACGGTATTATATGGTGATTGCAATATTGCTCATATAATTATAATATTATGTAAAGCAATTATGTTCAGTGCCTCCTAATTATTTTAGTTATCAAGCAAATATAAGTTGATTACAACTTAACTTTTCATAATATTGTACTATTCATAAAACAATTCTCCGTCAGTGTGGCGGTAATCGTATTGATAGTGTTTCTTTCGCCGTGTGCGATAGCCGGTGTAAAACACCTCGTATTGTTCAGTGCCGGGAGTGGTGGTTGTGCTTACTCCGTTGGCAGTCATTTTCGTTGCCATAGTATTTCGGTTTTAGTATTCTACAATCAGTATCCGATATTCAAATGTTATATCGGGGTTGGTTATCTTCCTTTGTTTCAGCCATAAGTGGTGGCTGCCGTACCCATAGACAAAGTAGCGGTCAAGGGGGTACTTGTCTGCAAAATCGGCTACTATCTGCCGTAGCGTTTCCTCGCTGTCGGCATAGAGAATGTGGTTTACAAACTCTATGATGATTTCGGCAACCTTATCATCAAAGATGATGGTCGGATGTTCAAATGTTACGTTCATAATAGGTGGTTTTTATGACCTGCGCCATTGCTGACGCAGGTCTTGTTAGACATTTAGGCGGTCATTCTCGCTCTGATTTCCTTTCGGTGGCTTGCGATAGCCCTTTCTATACGTTCCTGATATTCACTGACTTTGTTGCAGGCGGCACGACATTGTATGATATTGAGAGTTTTGAGGTCTATCTCTATGGTCGCCACTATCTTGCCACCAATTCGTGCGGAGAACACAAGGCTTTCGGATTTAAGGTAGTATTGACTACTGCCTACACAAATATGCTGTGTGCTGCCTTCCGCATAGTATTCGTCAACGCTGTCAAGGGTCTTGATTTCTATCTCGTTGTCAGTGAACACAAGTCCGATAAAACGACCTTTGAGTTCCTTGAACCTCTTATCGTCCTCAATCGCTTTAAGGCGGTCGGCTTCTCTACGTTCCTTTGCACGCTGGCGGTTGACTTTCCGCACATATTCATCGTGTGCTTCAACGAGATTGGAGGGAGTTATCAGTTTCGGGGAATGGGTATCCCTGCCGAAACGCTCCAACATCCGCAGATAGTCATACCACGTTGAAAGGTTCGGGATTTCATATCCGTGTCGCTTGGCGATGATGTATGATGCCCAGAAGTGTTTTACCTCTGCGGTGTGGTTAGCCATATATTTAAGCATCCTTATGTTGCCTTCTTTCAGCAGTGTCTCGGCTTGCGGTGCGGAAAGGAGCATTGAGAAATAGCTGACGGGGCGGATGTCGTGGAAATTGCCGTCAAAGCCGTTTCGTGTCAGTTCCGGTATGACCTTGATTTTCGGATAGAGATACTGGTCTGCGATATACTGATAGGTATCGTTATCCTTTCTAATCTCAAAAGGAGAACCGAAAGCGAAGCAGTCAAGATACCACCCCATAGTGCGCTGAATAGCCACAAGCGAGGTCTTTCCATTCGGAGCAATCCAATACTGTCCTATTTCCAGAAAGGCGGGGGATGCCTTCATACCTTTCCGCATTTCCACTATCAGCAGGAACATACGCAATATCTGATACTCCCCACAAGTGGTTATCACGTTGAAATAGGATTTCTGCCGGCATTTGCGCTCATAGGTTTCCTTGACTTTAAGTTTCGCTTCGCAGTTGGGGCAGGTGCATCTCTCGGCGGTTTCGTTCATCAGCCAAGAGTGTCCGCAGTCCATACAAGTGGTGCGACCTTTGGGCAGACGGAAGGCATAGTGGTTGATTGTGTTGGTGAACGCCCAACGGCGTGGGGCGGTCGGGAGTGGGCGAAGATGCCCACTCTGTGCCATTACCGCTTTTTCGTATTTCGTTCTCGGTTTCATAGTCGTAATGTGTTAAAAGTCAAAAAGACTGGGTTGTGCGATTTGGGGATTGTTCTCGGTCGTTTTCTTCTCGGTAGTCTTGGGTCTGCGCATTTTAGCCATTTCCTCGTCACGGAGTTTGTTTATTGCGTCCTGCCGTGCCTGTTCCTTTTCTTCCTCTGTCAGTTCTACCGTATGGTTTACCACCACTTGGCAGTTGGTGGCTGTATTGCTTACCTCGATTTCCGGCTCATCCCAAAAGTGCATAGCCCAGCCGAAGATTTCATCGTCGGTAAAACCGCAACAACCGCTTTTCTTGACCTCTCCGATGATATAGGCGCAACACTGCTCCATCGTCTTGGAGGGATTTGCCAGCCTGACCGCTACGAGAGGGTCGTTTTCCGCCCTTGTCATAAGGTACTGGGCGATTGTGTCTTGGAACGCTTGTGTTCCTTTCATTGTGTTCGTTGCCATAGTCGTAAATGTTTTAGAGTGTCGTTATCCAATAGATTATCCCTGCTGCCGTTAGGATTGAGATTATCCACCCAACACCTCGGCAAATTGGTTTCAGTATCGCCCAAAGAAGCACTCCGACAATCAGACCTGCCATAATCCCTATCACTCTTGCCGCCTTTTTTAATGCGGTATGAGCTGGAGAAGGAGTGAAGCTCGTTTTGTTGATATGTCTGTCGTTCAGTGTCATAAGGCGATATTTTTTTAATGCGTATAATCGCTGTTTGAAGTTTGTTCGCTCGTTGACACACTTGCACGACGGGAGAAAAGGGGTGTTCTGCACTTGCCGGAAAAAATACTACCGACCAACGGGAGCTGTGGAGATTTTTTCAGACAAATGCAAAAGAATACCCCGTCCCGGCGTGTTCATCAACTCCGAGCGTACAGACTTTGAACCCCGATTATTATCCGCGATAAACATAGAGCTGGCAACGCCCCGGTGGGTGACACTGAACGGCAGACATACAAGAAATGCTATCCGTAAGATAATAGCAATGTCCATAAATATGCCCGAAGCCAATGTATGTCATACTCTCTCACCGATGATAATGTCTATACTTTCATTAGAAACCGCTATGACAGCCCCGGTATAAGGCAATGTATGTGTCGGGGACGACCCCGGAATTTATGGAGGGATCGACACCGAAACATTCTTTGCCGCCGTGGGCCGTAACAAACGGAGAGTGGCGCGGCGGCTCAAATTCCTTATCAAAGAGCAGGCGTTAAGAACACGGGCTGTCGATTAGAAGTCTTGTGTGTGCGACATCCCTGTCGCAATCTCACAAGGCGTATGAGGCAGCCGGTGTTCAGCCGGCTCCCATCGTCGGCGTGCGGTCGGAGGGTGTCAGTGAAGCCTGCTTCGCCGTCACCATCTGACGGCATAGCCGACGACAACACCGTGAGCCGCCACGCCTCTCGCAGTTTTCGCAGTGGCGGACAAACAACATTGATTTTTTCTTGGCTGAATAGTCTATAATCCGAATTAAAGTGTTATATTTGCAAAATAATTCCAAATACAGCATTTGAAATGGTATTAGAAATCGCTCTCACCAACTTTTTCTCGATTAACGAGAAAATAACGCTTGACTTACAGGCTGCCAATATACAGACAAAGGAAGCCCGCGCCCTTGCCGAAAACACATTCAGCGTCGGCGGAGAACGGCTTTTGAAGACTGTTGCGATATACGGAGCAAACGCATCCGGCAAGAGCAACATAATTAAGGGTGTAAAAGCCGCAGTTGATATGATTCTCGACTCCCACAACTATAATGAGGGGGATAATTTTGGTTTCAAGCCTTTCAAATTTGGCGGGAATGATGCTCCGAGTGAGTTCTACATACGTTTTATCGTCAATGAGATAGAACATGAATATTCTTTTTCCTGCACCCGTGAGGAAATCATTACCGAAAGCCTTTACTATTATCCCAAAGGAAGGAAGGCTCTGATATTCTCCCGCGATGAACGTAAATCCGGGGGAAAGAAGGAGAAATATGAGTTTACGACCGTAATACGCCGTCCGATGGATGTGGCGTCGAATACCTCACGCAAAACGCTTTTCCTGTCGCGTGCAAGCCAGATGGATCGTGACAAAGCAAAGGAGATATACCGATGGTTCAACGAACAGCTTGTATTCAGTTATCGCGGCAATACATCAGCGGTGACAGACAGATTCCTCGGAGATAACAAGGATGCGGTTCTTCGTGTCCTTAAAGCCGCCGACAGCGACATTGTGGAGTTTTCATACAAAGACGGCGAACTGACGACATTCCATCGCCGCAATCCTTTACTTCCGTTTGATTTCAATACCGAAGAGTCAGAAGGTACAAAAATATTGTTCAGGATAATGCTCACGGTAATGGATGTTGTCCGCAATAATAAGACAATGTTTCTTGACGAAGTGGAAACGAGCCTGCACACCCGGCTTGTCGAGTATCTCATCAACCTGTTCCACAACAGCAGGTCGGCGCAGCTTATATTTACGACGCACAACACCCATCTGCTTGACATGACACGCTTCCGCAAAGACCAGATTTTCTTTGTGAACAAGCGCGATGACGGTTCCAGTGACCTTTATTCACTTTTTGATTACAAGGACTTCCGCGAGAAGATGGATTTGGAGAAAGCATATCTTCAGGGTCGTTTCGACGCCGTGCCTTATGTCAACGAATTTGAAAATATCTGACTATGGCACGAAAAGCGAAACAGCCGAGAGGCAAGAAAATGAATCCGACATTCTTCGTTTTCTGCGAAGGGAAAACAGAGGCGGCATACGTTGATTTGCTGCGCCGCAGTTTTCGTGTGCCTGTTGAAATCATTGCAAGAGTGAGCGATTCCAATATATCCCAACCGTATATCGACAGATGCAAAAGGGAGAGGTTTACAACATCAGCCGACAAGACATTTCTGATGTTCGACCTTGATGTGCCCGGTATGCTCTCTCATCTGTCAAAGATAAAGGATGCCATACTTCTGCTTTCCAATCCTTGTATAGAATATTGGTTTCTGCTGCACTATGCTGATGTCAACCGTGAAATATCGTCGTCAGAGTGTCTGGCTTTTTTGAGAAGCAAAGATCCGGCTTATTCCAAAGGAGAATTTTCAACGACGATGAAAAGAATACTGATTGAGAACATAAATGATGCTGCGGCACGCGCCAATGGGAAAGAGGTCTATTCCAATCCTTCCTCGACTGTTCATCTATTGACAAAGGAGATAGCCAGTATTTGAAACTGACCGAAAAGTCTGTCGATTTTATCTCAAATAATCCGTGAGTCGTGCAAGCGGAGAGATAGCGGTTATCCTGACAATCTGGCATTTTGAACCGTGAGCCTGAAAAATTCTCTTAGCGTGAGTAAAAGGTATTTTTAACGCTTTGGCTCATTGAAGATTGGAGATAAAGTATTAACTTTGCAACACCGAAATATTATTTCGGAGAAGAACATTGAAATCGCAGAATGAGGCATTAGTGAGTCGTTCCTCTACTAATCTACTAAGCCTCTGCAAATCAGTGCATATAAAGAAATAACCCTGAAATCTCCGGGGGCACCGCAAGAGAGATTGCCTTCAGGCAGTCTCTTTTTTTGTTATCGGCAGCGCAAATGCCCCTCCGTATGCGTTAAAAAGGGTAGTCTGCACACTTTCTATCAACATTTAATCATTGTATTGAATAAAAACCTGCCTTCAAGGAGTTCAATTTAGTTGACTATATGAAGAACTGCCTTTTGAACTATGGATTTGGCAATCAATCTTGATTACATTCTTTTTAGATTCAAACGTGTAGTCATAATTCGATGATTGCACGTTTGTTTCAGTTTGGAAATTCCATCATTCCATCGGTCTAAGAGACTGACGGTATTTTTGAGGAGAAACTCCCAAATGCTTTGTTACATAACGACTGAAATATGATACCGAGGCGAAATTCATCTCATCAGCAATCTGTGTTATGGAGAGATTGGGATTGTCTAAATATTCAATCACCATAGGAACGGTATATCTGTCAATATAATATGTTACACTTTTCCCGGTCTGTCGTTTTATGGTGTCTGAAAGGTATTTTACCGAAACATTGAGTTGAGCTGCATAATATGACACCTTCCGATATCTTTTGCTTCTGCCACTGTCAAGTAATGCCATCAAACTTTTTACAACATAAAGACTGCGATTTGTTGCAAATACCGATGCGTGATTCTCCGCATGGAAATGAAAAAGGTCGTAAATCATTGTCAAGGCAAGGCTCCCCATCAGTTCCCTGTAGAATAAATGTCCCGTATCTGAAAGGCGGTCTCTGATATTGCGCATATCTGTCAGCAGAATCCGTGCGTTTTCATCTGTCAGGGGAATTACCGGATTGTCAAATAAACTTATGCCACCTCCTATTCCATAATGATTTGCCGGCAGCTGATTGTTCAGAAAATCCTGAGGGGCTGCAAGGATTTCGACCTGAAGGTCTTCTGACTGGTTTACGATAGAGACTGACTCCGGGTTAGTGATTACAACGGCATCATTCCTTTTTATCTTGAAATTGCGTCCGTTATATGAAAAGCATCCCTCTCCTGAAAGACATAACAAATGGATACACCACCCACTGAATTTCACTGAACATATCAGATGAAACAATGTGGAATATACGATTTCGATATGATTGCCATTTTCCATTCTCCAAAAATAGCCAATTCTTCTTAACCGGCAAAACGATTTGCGCTTTTTGTGAAAAAATACACGTTATTTTTGAAACAATCAACTGCCATAAACCAACTAATTTTGCAACATAAAAATAAAAGATGAAATCATGGGTAAGACATTGATTGCATACTATTCCCGTCGAGGCGAGAACTATGTGAATGGTATAATCAAGGATTTATCCATTGGTAATACGGAAACTGTGGCTAATAAGATAGCTGTATATCTTGATGCAGATATATTCCGTATTGAAACCGTGAGCGATTATCCTGAAGATTATACAGAGACGACAAATGTGGCAATGCTTGAGTTGAACACCAATGCTCGCCCGGAGTTGAAATCGTCGATAGACAATATAAGAGAATATGATACTGTATTTTTAGGTTATCCCAACTGGTGGGGTACAATGCCGATGTGTGTATGTACATTTCTTGAATCGTATGATTTCTCTGGTAAGACAATTATTCCATTCTGTACTCATGAAGGCAGCGGACCGGGACATAGCGAAAAGGACATCGTAAAGTTTTGTCCTGATTCAGATGTGAAAAAAGGTCTTGCAATACGTGGAAGCCGTGTGGCGACTGCTGACAACGAGATTGCGGCATGGTTGAACGACAATAAACTGATATAATAATGCAGACAAGAAGATTAGGTGAAATAAAAGTCTCTGCCATAGGCATGGTATGTATGAATCTGAGTGGAGTCACCGGGAAGGGACAGGAAAAAGGTTATGCTGTAAAAGTGATTCGCACCGCACATGACAAAGGCATAACTCTAAGAGATACGGCCGAGGCATACGGCCATTTATTAATGAAGTATCAGTAGGCGAGGCACTTATAGGTGAGACACAAATACTTTATGTTTCACCTATAAATAAGCATAAATAATAAACAGTAGGATATGGAAACTATCAAATTGTACAACGGAGTCGAAATGCCGGTATTGGGCTACGGCGTATATCAGGTTACTCCGGAAGAGTGTGAAAGATGTGTGGCCGATGCTGTCAGCGTAGGTTACAGGATGATTGACACCGCACAGGCATATCAGAACGAAGAAGGTGTTGGCAATGCTGTCACAAAGTGCGGCGTTCCCCGTAATGAACTGTTCATAGTAACGAAAGTGTGGATTTCCAATGCCGGTTACGAAAAGGCAAAGGCATCTATTGATGAGTCGCTGCGCAAACTCCGCACCGATTATATCGACCTGCTCCTCATTCATCAGCCTTTCAACGATTACTACGGCACATACCGTGCTATGGAGGAAGCATATCGAGAGGGGAAAGTCCGTGCCATCGGCGTAAGCAATTTCTATCCCGACCGTTTCATCGACATCGCTGAATTCAGTGAAATCAAGCCGATGGTCAATCAGGTTGAGACACATGTTTTCAACCAACAGCGTGTGCCGCAGGAAATCATGAAGAAATACGGATGTCAGATTATGTCGTGGGGACCTTTCGCCGAAGGTCGCAATGACTTCTTCACAAATCCGCAATTGACCGCTATCGGAGAAAAATACGGAAAAAGTGTGGCCCAGACAGCTCTCCGTTTTCTCATACAGCGTGGTGTGATCGTCATCCCTAAATCCACTCACAAAGAGCGTATGGTTCAGAATATGGATGTGTTCGATTTCACGCTTTCTGATGAAGACATGAATGTTATTGCCGGACTTGATAAGGCTGAGAGCCTGTTCTTCTCTCATTATGACCCTGAAACAGTGACATTCCTTACAAGTCTGGGCAAATAACCTGTGGCACGTATGGTGGAACAGATTTCAAAAATCAAAGGACACGCCGCTGTCCTTGGGGCAAACATCATTTTCGGATTGAATGTCCCTGTTACGAAATCGTTGCTTGATAACTGGATGACCCCGTTATCCTATATGGTTACAAGGACGATATGGGCAGCGGTCGTCTTTTGGATTATACAATGTTTTCTGCCCAAAGAACACGTGCCGTTGAAAGACAAGGGTGTCATAGCATTGGGTGGTATATTGGGATTTATTGTGTCGCAATATCTCACTGCACTCAGTTTACAATATACAAGTCCGGTGTATTTCTCACTTATTGTCGCTCTCAGTCCTGTCAGTGTCATGCTTCTTGCAGCGGTATTATTAAAAGAACCGATAACCGGCAAGAAAATAATTGGTGTGGCTGTTGGGGTACTCGGAGCCTTGATACTGGTTGTCAAGGCAAAAAGCAATACCGGTTCAAACAACCTTTTGGGCATAGGGCTGGCGGTGACAAGTATCATCGCATACTCTGTATATCTGATTATTATGCGTTCTGTGGCACAAAAATATTCCGCAGTCACACAGATGAAATGGATGTTTCTGTTCACAGCCGCTATATTGATTCCGATTGGAGTGCCTGACATACTTCAGTACGGATTGTTTACGCACAACTGGAACTGGACGGCTATTTCTGAATTAGGCTTTGTGGTGATTTTTGCAACCTCCGTGGGATATTTTTTGATGCCGTTAGGAATGAAGCGAATAAGAGCCACAACAGTGAGCGTATATATGAATCTCCAGCCAGTGGTTGCGTCTATAACCGCTATCGCCATAGGGCAGGACACATTCTCATGGTTTATGCCATTGGCAGGAATATTAGTTTTATCCGGAGCCTATATCGTAAGTACGAGTAAAGCACGTATTAATAATTGAATTATTCAAATAAAAAGATGAAAAGACCTTATATCATTAGCCACATGATGATGTCGCTTGACGGGCGGATTGATTGCCCTGTAATGGCACAAATCAGTGGTGAAGAATATTATACCGCGCTCGATTCTCTTGGCAAGTGTTCTAAACTGACAGGCAGGACTACCGCGGCACTGGAATGTACGGCTGTCTGTGGAGAAAACTCGAACCCGGAACTGTTGTCATACAGCCGTGAATCATTCCACATCGCAAGGCAGTCTGACCAATATACTATCGTGATGGATACCAAGGGAAGCCTTCAGTGGTGTGCCGCTCATGCCGACGGTTATCCTGTATTGTGTATTTGCAGCGGTAATGTATCAGACTCATATCTTGCGGATATGCGTTCCAAAGGTATATCGTGGGTTGCATCAGGCGAAGGGAAAATTGATCTTGCACGGGCTATGGAAATGCTTTACCAAGAATTTGGTATCACAAAAGTTGCCATTGTAGGGGGCGGCTATATAAATGGTGGATTCCTTGATGCCGGACTTATTGACGAGGTCAGCATGATGATTGCAGCAGGCATTGATGGCAGAAAGGGTGAAACTTCTGTGTTTGACGGTATCCCTCATGACCGTCATCCATATCGACTTCGCCTGAATGGTTTAGACCGTTGCACAGGCACTGATACTATTTGGGCAAGGTATGCAGTAATCAGAAAGTGATATATCAGGAGACAAGATCAAATTATAGGGTAAATCAGTCTCTTTAATCATCGGGTTTCTTTATAGAAATTCCGTCCACAGAGTATTATGTTCCCCCTGATAGTCTGTAAATGGGGACTATCAGGGGGAATATCGTAGGAGATTATCAAAAAATTAATAATCAACAAATACCCCTCATAAATAAAAATCGATATATTGCAACACTGAAATATTATTTCGGAGAAGAACATTAAATCGCAGAATGAGGCATTAGGGAGCTGTCTCTCTACTGATTTACTAAACCTATGTAAATCAGCGCGTATATAGAAATAGCCCTGCGTCATTCGGCGTCATAAGAGAGATTGCTTTCAGGCAGTCTCTTTTTTGTGTCTAAAGAATTTTTTATTATCCGGTGCAAGGTTTTCATTATCGGCAGATTTAATATAATAGAACAACCAATAAAATCATAGCGATATGGCAAAACAACATCTTTTATTATCTGTCGTCGGAGTTGTGCTGCTCATGATGCTTCCATCATGTCTCAATGACGACGATTCTTCCGAGTTGCTGAGGCCGACGGCACTTGTTACCGTATGTCCTAATGCCGATGGCAGCTTTATAATGCAACTCGACGACGAGACACAGTTAGTACCGACGAATCTGAAGTCTTCTCCTTTCGGGACAAAAGAAGTCAGGGCCCTTGTGAACTATACGGAAACAAATGTGTCGCCACAAGACAAAAAAACAAGGAATGTCGAAGTCAACTGGCTTGACAGCATCCGCACCAAATTACCGGTGGAAACTCTTGGAGAACAAGATGCCGCCAAATTTGGGAATGATCCCGTTGAAATCGTGCAGGATTGGGTTACTGTGGCTGAAGACGGCTATCTGACGCTGCGGATACGCACTCTCTGGAGTTCTCCCAATGCTACCCACGTTCTTAATCTTGTGACCGGAACCAATCCGGAAGACCCCTATGAACTTGAATTAAGACACGATGCCAAAGGAGACGATAACGGAAGTTGGGGAGACGCTTTGATAGCGTTTAATCTTAACAAACTGCCTGGCGCCGATGCCGGCAAAGCCAGAATCAAACTTAAGTGGAAGTCCTTTACAGGCGAAAAATCTGCCGAGTTTGAAATAAAGATGCGCCCGCTAAAGCAAGAAATCGATGCAAATAATATCCAGCATTCCAAAGGCATAGAATAAAACAGCAAAAAAATCGTCTTTCCGATGCAAGATTTTGCAAAAGGAAGATTCAGGCATCGTTCCTTAAAAAATGGGAGCTCTCAGGAAATAGGTTTCAGCTATAAACAAACAATTATGATTAAAATATCAAAGTTCTTCAAACTTACCGCTGCCATGCTGGCCTGCGTGTCAGCTATTGCAGTGACATCCTGCGACAACAACGATGATCCCAAAGGCTCCGGACTCAAGTTCGACACTGCCGATGTAGCAGTTGCACCCGGTGCAACCGCAACAGTGACGGTAAGTGAGGGTACGGCTCCCTTCACCGTCACATCGGGCGATGCCCAAATCGCTACGGCAAGTGTAAACGACAATACGATTACCCTAACCGGTGTCGAAGAAGGCACAACGGCTGTCGTTGTTACGGATGACAAAGTCGCTGTAAAGGGCGTGAAAGCCGGAACCACCTCCATTACAGTCACAGACAAGGACAAGAAAACAGGTACTATCTCCGTAACCGTAAAGTAAAAATACGCTAACCCTTATTGGCGAAGGAGAAACGGATGTCATATAACCGTTTCTCCCGAGCCATTCTTATAAATCTGAGGTCTGGTGGTATCAATAGAAACTGACAACGAGGAACAGCTTCTTAACCTTGTCAAACAAGGCGATCCTATGGCTATGAGAACGGTATATTCCACATATATCCGATATCTTGCAGCTATATGTTCCCGTTATATCGTTAATGATGAGGACGTGAAAGACGTTCTTCAGGACAGTTTCTTAAAGATTTTTTCAGGTATTCTTTCATTTGAATATCGTGGAAAAGGTTCTCTGAAAGGATGGGTGACAAAAATCACTTTCAATGAAACACTGAAATTCCTTCAAAAAAACAGCCGCTTTGAATTTGTTGAAATATCGGAACAAGAGCATGACAAACCGGATATGGAACCGGATGTAGATGCACTGCCTTCGTCAGTTTTATTCAGACTCATACGGGAACTTCCCGATGGATACAGAACAATATTCAACTTATATGTCATTGAAAACAAAAGCCATAAGGAAATCGCAAAATTGCTTGACATAAAAGAAAGCACTTCAGCCTCACAGTTGCACCGCGCTAAATCTTTATTGGCGACTAAAATCAGGCAATATAACTCTTAACATCCATACTGTTATGAACGAAGATTGGCTACAAAAAGTCCATGACCGAATGTCCGACTACGAAATCGACGAGCCGGGAAACCTGTGGGATGCCATAGAATCACAGCGGGCTGAAACTTCATCAACTTCCCGTCCGACGAAGCGTCCTGTGATGATATGGGTAAAAAGGAGTATCGCTGCCGCCGCAATGATTGCAGTTGTCATATCACTGGGCGTTTATTTAATCAATATAAAACAGGGAGCATCCCGGGCACCACTGCTGACGAAAACAACCGATAATCCTGCGAGCAGTTTGGAAAATAGCACGCAAAACATAATTGCTCACACTGTTCAGGACAAACATGTGCCTAAAACTCTGATTGCTCAAAATATGCTTCCGGCGCATGACTCCGATATGTTGCCGGCCCTGCCATCCGTGCAGATGGAAGTGCAGGCGCAGACAGCCGATAATCATCCTTATGAAAATCGGGATAATCCATCTGTGGTCGAAGACAAACCGGTTAAAACCAATGACACCTCTGAAAAAGTTGAGCGTATCGGAAAGCAACAGTTCCCTTCGAAGGCTGATAATGGCTACATCGCTTCAATACCTAAAAAAGTGTCAACCTCTGACAATGTATCCGTTTCCATATACAGTTCGGGCGGAACCGGTTCTGCATTGAACTACAATTCAAAAGGTGATTCATTTGTAGAAGCCACAGTCGGACCTGATGATTCGGACTGGGCTGACAAGCCATTGTTAGGTATTCTTCTCTTTAATCAGGGCAAAGACATTGAAACGGACATCAAACATCGCCTTCCCATACGGGCCGGAATTTCATTTACTTATAATTTCAACGAAAGATTCGGCATAGAAACAGGCCTGAGTTATGCCAATCTTACCTCTGATGTCAGGGAAGGGAGCGAGAGCCATTATTATACAGGCGAACAAAAGCTGCATTATATCGGCATTCCTCTCAATCTGAAATACCGTGTCCTTTCGTGGAAAAGATTGGATCTGTATGCATCGGCAGGTGTGCTTGCAGAGAAATGCGTTTCTGCAAAACTTGATAAGGACTTCATTCTTGATAATAAAAAGAAGGGAAGGGTATCGGAAAATCTGTCAGCAAAGCCTATGCAATGGTCGGTTAATGCCTCGGCAGGAGTTCAATGCACTCTTGTTAAGTCAATGAGTATATTTGTTGAGCCAGGCATCAGCTACTATTTCAATGACGGAACGGATATCCGGACGATTTATAAAGAAAAGCCATTGAATTTCAATCTGAACTTGGGTATAAGGTTTACATTTGGAAAATAGAATAAGGATTATGGAAGCTGAGTTCATGCTGCCTGTCGCCGCTACAGCCTGTACGGCCATACGCCACGAGATTTGCATTAACCGGACAAATGCGTTAATTTTGCAGTAAAAATCGGACTCGATATAATCAACGTCAATAACTAACATAAGTTATGAAACTGAACTTCAAACTGTTTTTGCTACTGATGGTACTGGTTGGGGCCGCACCGGTATCCGCTCAGTTCAATCTGAAAAAGGCAATTAGCGGTGGAGCCAAGGCCGTGAAGGCCTTGACCCTGACCGACGCGCAGATGGCCGCATACGTAAAGGAATCCGTGGACTGGATGGACAAGCATAACCCTGTGCTGCCTGAGAACGATCCCTACACGGTGCGCCTGCGTAAGCTGACTGCCGGTATAACCGACGCCGACGGAATTCCATTGAACTTCAAGGTCTACAACGTGGTGGACGTTAATGCATTCGCTTGTCCCGACGGCAGCGTGCGCGTATTCGCCGCCTTGATGGACATGATGTCCGACGACGAGCTTCTCGGCGTGATAGGCCACGAAATCGGCCACGTACTGAAACATCACTCCAAGAACGCCTTCAAGACCTCGCTCCTTACCGATGCTCTGAAGGACGGCATATCTTCGGCCGGCGGGGTCGCCGCGGCTCTTTCCGACTCCCAGCTCGGAACTCTGACACAGTCGCTGATCAACGCCAAATACTCGCAGAAGCAGGAGAACGAAGCCGACGACTGCGGCTATGACTTCCTGGTGTCCAAGGGCAAGAACCCCTGGGGAATGGTGATGGCGTTTGAAAAGCTCCAGACTATGGAGGGCAACCAGAAGAGTTCGTACATCACCAAGATGTTCTCCTCCCATCCCGAGACCAAAGCACGTATCGAGAAGATGACCAAGCGTTGCGTGAAGGACAACTATCCGCGCCCGGCGAAATAACATCGCCGTAGTTCCGCATGACGGACGATAAAGAGAGAGACGATTCTGTCGCCTCTCTTTTTTTATTGTCCTGGTCAAATATCTCGCACCTCATCCCTACGCAAAACGATGCCGTCAATTGACACGCCATTTGCATTAATGGGGCAAATGCGTTATCTTTGTGGAAAATACCGGACTTGACATGGAAAACAATATTATACGATACCCCATCGGCGTGCAAAGTTTCGAATCTCTCCGTAAACTTTCGTATCTGTATGTCGATAAGACCGATCTAATCTACAATCTTGTCCACTCAGGCAAATGTTATTTCCTGTCAAGGCCCCGGCGCTTCGGCAAGAGCCTGCTGCTCTCCACCATCCAGGCTTATTTCGAAGGGAAAAAGGAACTTTTCAAGGGACTCGCCATCGAACATCTGGAAACGGAATGGCAGCCTCATGTCGTCTTGACCCTCAGTCTTGCAAAATACAATTCAAGTATAGAGGGAAGTCTTGAGGAGATTCTCAACAATCAGTTTCTGATATGGGAACAGCAGTATGATGTAAAAATCCAGGCCACCAATCTTGCTTCCCGTTTCGAAAATATCATACGGGCTGCATATCATGCATCAGGCCGGCCGGTGGTGATTCTTGTGGACGAATACGACCATCCGCTGATTGAGACCATGCACGATCCGGAACGAAGCGAGGCGCACCGCCTGCTGCTGAAATCAATATACGTCAACATCAAGGACCTGGACCAGTACATCCGTTTCACGATGCTGACAGGAGTAAGCCGTTTCAGCAAGATGACCATTTTCTCCGGACTGAACAACCTTCAGGATATTTCCCTCAACCGGGAATACGCCGCGATATGCGGCATAACCGACCGCGAGATTACCGATAATTTCCGGCATGGAATCGAAAGGCTCGCGCAGGAATACGACACCGACCGCGACGGCGCCCTCGCACTGCTGAAGGCCAATTACGACGGATATCATTTCGCAAAGACAAGCCCCGACATCTACAACCCGTTCAGTCTGTTGTGGGCGTTGAACGATGCAGAGATAGGCGCCTACTGGTTCCAGAGCGGAACACCGGAATTCCTGATACGTCAGATTCAGAAAAGCGGAAGTTTCC
This sequence comes from uncultured Porphyromonadaceae bacterium, assembly GCA_902468245.1. GTDB lineage: Bacteria > Bacteroidota > Bacteroidia > Bacteroidales > Muribaculaceae > Lepagella. Next base: position 64,048 of record CABQXY010000024.1, read on the forward strand.
TGCCGGATATGTTTGACGAGACCGTCGAAGTGCGCACACTGTCGTCAAACGACATCTCAAATACCAAGCCCACAGCCCTGCTTTATCAGACAGGTTATCTGACCATCAAGGGATACGAGGATCCGGACCTTTTCCATCTGGGCATCCCCAACTTAGAGGTACGCAAGGGACTGTTCCAGAATCTGTCTGACTGTTATGTGGACAAAGACGGCGACCGGGTAGCCAGGAACGTCCGCGACGTAAGGAAACTGCTTGAGACCAGACGCATCGACGAGGCGATGGAGCGCCTGCGCACGTTCATGGCCGGCATACCGTACGAATTCGCCGACAAGGCCACCGAGCTGCATTACGAGAATAACCTGTTCATCATCTTCATGCTGATAGGTGTGGATGCCCGCCCGGAGTGGCATACGTCCGACGGCCGCATCGACCTGCTGCTGAGCATGCGCAATTACATCTACATCATCGAGCTGAAGCGCGACGGAACACCCGAGGAGGCATTAGCCCAGATTGAGAATAAAGACTACGCCCGTCAGTTTGCCGGCGACCCGCGCCCGGTCATCAGCCTCGGCATCACTTTCAGCACCGGGACCCGCAACATCACCGCCTGGAAAACCGCTGAATAGAGTGCCCAATTTAACCGGATTACAAATTTTACAACCTGTGGCTTGCACGTCATGTCTGCCATTTGCATTAATGGGGCAAATGCGTTATCTTTGTGGAAAATACCTGACCTGATATGGCATACATGGAAAATGATTTAGACATAATCCGCTCCAAAATTTACGAGATAAGGGGACAGAAAGTGATGCTGGATTTCGATCTCGCAGCGATGTATGGAGTCGAGACCGGACAGCTTAAAAGAGCCGTCAGACGAAACATGGAAAGATTCGAAGGCGATGATTTCATGTTTGAACTTACCAAAGACGAACTTTCAAGATGCCAAATTGGCATCTTGAACAGAGGTAGAGGAAGTAATATTAAATATCTCCCCTTCGCGTTCACGGAATTGGGAGTAGCCATGCTGTCAAGCGTTTTACGGAGTGCAACTGCAATAGAAATCAACCGGGGAATAATGCGGGCATTCGTTACGGTCAGACAGATGATAGCCGCCAATCCCGTTGCCTTGCGCCTGTCCACACTCGAAAAGAATTTCCAGGAACTGAAACAGGACCTTGAGGAAATATTTGCCGATTACAATGATATAAACGAGGATACCCGCATTCAGCTTGACGCCATAAACGCGGCTCTTGCCGACTTACAGTCTGACAGAAAGAAAGCATCCCCGCGAAACCGTATCGGCTTCAGAACCGACGATTGATTGTCCTGACGACCGGGGTAGCGTACTGTTACCCCTTTCCTATTGATTGGAGCGCGTATCGCGCAATATTTTGGCGCGCAGGCGGCTTAAGGTGGCCTGCGCCACGCCCAGGTACGAGGCTATGTATTTGAGCGGGATATGCCGCATCATCTTCTTGCCGGGCATACGCTTGAATTTAGGGTCCACTTTGTCGAGAAAATTACGCAGCCTTTCCTCTGTATTGTTGCTGCAGAAGCCCAGGTACCTGCGCTCGAGTCCGTACAGCTGCGCCAGCGACAATTGCAACAGCCAGTTGGTCATTTCCGGATAACGGGCCAGAAGATGGCGCATGGACGTGTACGACAACTCCCATACCTCGGCCTCGCCTACGGCCGTGAGCGAAAACGGCGACGGCTCGCCCGCCACCCATGAATGAAGCGACGTGTAGATATCGCCATCCGTGCCGAACAGGATGGTATGTTCCTTATTGTCTGTGGTATGACTTACGCGCATTATGGCCGCGTGGTTGATATAGAAATTATCGCACACATCATCCTGTCGAAGAATCTCCTCCCCCGATTTAAGATAAACCAGCGTGCAACGACGTTCGATTTCCGCAATGCATTCCCGCGACAACGGGGCATAACACAATAGAGATTCCGCAAGTTCCATAACAAAAGGATGTAAGCCTCCAAGCTTTTTGATTATAACGGGAAAACACCCTGAATCTTGATTTTTTTGCGCAAAATCAACCAACTTACATATATCACCTGTTGTTTTTTGATAATTGTCAAAAAATGAGCCACATGGTATGGATATCTTATTGTACATTTGCACAACATATCAAAGATATCACATCCGACTATACAACTGAACGATACACACTATACAATAACACACACTAAACATATTGATATGAAACAACAATTACTTGCAACGCTTCTTGCCGTAACGGCTATAAGCCCGTTTGGATCCGGACTTAACGCTTCGGCTGCTGCCACCGGCAGTTCGGCCGGTGAGATTCCACTGATTTACGGAGGTCTGGTGTACTACGACGGGATGACCGGCTCCGACTATGCGCTATGCGCCATCGACCCGTCATCCAATCGTCCGTTACGGCCTGTAGTAGCCGGTGTCAAGGCCGATGCCGGCGGCGTGGCTGTCGAGGGCACATACTATGCGGCCCACGAAACCACCGTATATGCCGGTGGAATCGAAAAGACCGTAGCCGCATACGTCAGCTACAACACCTCTGACTGGTCGCAGACAGGCAAATTCAACGCTCCGGCCAATTGCATCGCCACTGATCTGGCTTACGACCCTGTGGGCAAGAAGGCCTATGGATGTTTCGCCGTCCCCGTCGTGGTGGATGAATCGGGCGGCATCACCGGCGGCGGTTACCTGTTCTCCTCCATTTCCTATCCCTCCACGGCCATGACCGCGATAGCAAAGGTATCATCCGGTCGCGAATGGCACGCAATGGCATTCTCTCCCGAAGGCCAGCTTTATGCCATCATCCTGCAGGGACACTGGGTCACGGAGTATGATTACGAATACACCAAATCCACACTGTGCAAGGTGGACAAAGTCACCGGCGAGGTAATGGAAGTGGGCGATACCGGCGTGATTCCCGACTCGTCGGGTTCCGGAACCATCGACCCCGTGACCGGACGGTTCTTCTGGTGGGTCAACAACCGGCAGGGCGGCGCACTCTATGAAGTGGACCTGACCACAGGACACGCTTCCAAGCTGTACACCGCCCCGCGCAACGAGCAGTTTGCCGGCCTGTATATCCCCGGCGTCAAGAGCGCCAAGGTGCCGGGACGTCCCGTAAACCTCACGGCCATCTTCCCGATGGGCCGGCTGTCGGGAACGGTATCGTTCACCGCGCCGACCACACTATACGACGGGACATCGGCCACGGGCGAAGTTTCCTACAAGGTATCGTGCAACGGCACAGCGCTGGCCACGGGCAAGACATCGTGCGGGGAGGCTGTAAGCCTTGACGTCACCCTTCCTGCCGACGGCGACAGCGGCATAGAGGTGACGATGTCCAATGCCGAGGGTGAAGGCCCGGCGGCAACCCACTGGATCTATGCCGGCAACGACACGCCCCTGGCTCCCTCCAATTTCAAGGCCACGTATGCCGACGGCAATTTCTCGCTGTCGTGGGATGCTGTGACGCAGGGCGTGAACGGCGGTTATCTCGACAAGGAGGACGTGACATATTCGGTGACACGTATGCCCGACGGCGTAAAGGTGGCCGACAACGAGAAAGGCACCTCCATTGCCGTACCATACGCAGAAACTGATAAACTCGAGATCTTCACCTTTGAGCTGACGGCTTCCTGTGGAGGTCACGATTCCGGGACCGTGAAATCAGGCAACGTCATAGTAGGCGCCACCGAGCCTCCCTACGAAGTGGCGTGGACCTCGAGAGACGAAGTTCAGAAATACTTCACTATCATCAACGCCAACGACGACGAGCGCGACTGGGTGGTGGTGTTCCCGATGAAGGAATTCCGTATGGCCGGAGCCGCCAAGGGACACGACGACTGGCTGATAATGCCCCCGCTGAAACTGAAAGGCGGTCTGGCCTACGAGCTTACGTTCGACCTCCACGCTTACGACACGGGCAACTATGTGGAGCGCATGGAGGTGAAGATGGGCACCGACAACACCGTGGCCGGAATGACTAAGACTCTGTTGGCTCCGTTCGATTTCAGCAACACGAAATATGACGACACTCCCCGCAGCGTGCTCGTGAAGCCCGAGCAGGACGGCGTCTATTACATCGGATTCCATGCCATAAGCAAGCCCAACCAGCATAACATCTATCTGAAGAACATCAAGGTTGGCACAGGCATCGGCGTCACCACTCCGGCGGCTGTCAGCGACCTGACGGCAATGCCCGACCCCGACGGTTCCATGGCCGTGACCATCAGCTTCAAGCTCCCGGAGAAGGATTTCTCCGGCAACGCCTTGACCTCGATCAGCAAGGTTGAGATAGTGCGCGACGACAACAGCGTGGCCAAGACATGGGATTCCGGCCTGACCCCCGGCCAGTCGCTGACATTCAAGGATACCGAGGCTCTTGCCGGCCAGCATGTGTACACGGTGTACGCCTATAACGAGAGCGGTCGTGGCGAGGGTGCGCGCGCCGGTGTGTACGCCGGACTCAGCAAGCCTGCGGCCGTGGAGGAACTGCGCGTCAAGGAAAGCAACAGCAAGGGTATTGTAGAGGTATCCTGGGAAAAGGTGGACAAGGACGTGAACGGCAAGCCCATCAATCCCGCACTGAACAAATATACCCTTTACGACACCACCGACCGCGGACAGGAGCTTGTCAAGGACAAAACATCCGACACCACCGCCACATGGACGGCCGTGTCGGGCGACGAGCAGAAGTTCGTATCGTTCAGCATATATCCCAGCAACGATGCGGGACAGGGCGCGAAGACCGACTCTAAGCCGGCGCCTGTAGGAAAGGCTTACCGGCTGCCGTATGCCGAGTCGTTTGCCGACGGCTATCCGGCCATGATATTCCGGATTGAGCAGAACGATTGCGCGCAGATCGGCTTCGGTCAGGATGCCGCCAATTTCTCATCGCAGGACGGCGATAACGGATACTTTGCCGTCGAGGGCAAGAACGTAGGCTCGTGGGGCGAACTCTATACCGGCAAGATCAATCTGTCCGGCGTCGCCAATCCAGAACTCAGCTTCTATGTCTATAATCTGGTGGACAAGGCTCATCCCGCAATTTCGGACCGCAACACCATCACGGTCAGCGTCAGCGACGGCGACGGATATGTGAAGGTCAAGGAATTCGAGATCGGCTCGCTCGGTGATACCGACGGATGGGTGAAGGCGACAGTGTCTCTCGCCGACTTCAAGGACAGCGAGGTCAGCATCTGCCTGCGTGCCACAACCGTGAACTATTACTCCACGTTCATCGACAACATGAGCGTCAGCAACAGTTCGGGCATCGAGGGCGTGACGGACGACGGCACGGCATCCTCACTGACCAGACGGACATACAACCTGCAGGGCATCCGGATGAAGGACGCCTCGGCCAAGGGCATCACCGTCACGGTAGACGCAAACGGTAACGTGACCAAATCCATCAGATAAACTTACCATTAGCTTACAGGGGAAGCGTGGAATTCCAACGCTTCCCCGCTCCTCTTTTAAGGCATCGATGCCTAAAGAACATAACTTATAAGATATGAAACATAAATCATTACTAACGTTGGCGTTGGCGGCATTGCTTGGAGCCTTGCCCGGATACGCCGAAAAGTCCCTGAGCGTAACAAGTGTAAAATCGGAGGGATCTTCGATGGTGAACTGCAACGAACAGCAGCTTGGAGACTGCAAGATAAAAGTCACGTTCAAAAACACCGGCGACGAGGCATGGAACGTGGGCGACGAGAACTTCATGTTCGATGTTCTTGCAAACTCATCGACCGTGGCACAGGAAGCTATATACACCGATATTCCGATTGACGCGGCCATAGAGCCGGGAACCGAGTATGCCATGACATACGAAGTGAAGGGCCTCGACTTCAAGAAATATCGTGCAAGCGAGACTGCGACTTTTGCGTTCGTTACCATTGCCGTGCGCGACCACGTCACCAACACCGTGGCGTCCGGCACCGCCGGCTTCCGTCTTATGCCCTGCTATCCCGAGATAAAGGTTTATAACGGCAATACCGGCATTACATCGGGAAGCGGAAAGGTGGACTTCGGCAAGGTAAATGAATCCGTGACCAAGGAGTTCAGACTCTCCAACAACGGAAAGGCCACACTGCATGTCACAGGCGTCACTGTCCCCGATGGCTATACCACGACCCTGACCAATATTGACCTTGCTCCCGGCAAGGAAACGACCTTCTCCATCACTCTCGATGCCACTTCCGACACGTTCGGAAAGAAGGAAGGCACATTCTCCATTTCCGCAGAGGAAATACAGCCTTTCACCATGACCCTTACCGGTACACTTCTCGACCCGACGAAACTTTATGTAGATTTCGAGGATGGTAAGATTCCCGGATATATGGCTGTCGAGGATGGATGGAGCTGCGACTTTACGAAATATGCCTCTAATAAAAAAGAAGGTCGTCATGACAAGTGCAGCCGTATGGTCACGCCCAAACTCAAAGTCGGAGCAGGCGACGAGATGACATTCGACGTAAAGGGTACCAACAGCTCATACATCCTGGCGATGTGGTATTCGCCCGACCGTGTGAACTGGACGCAGATAGGGGAAACACTGACAACGAAGAACAGCAATATCTCATACACTACCTATGGCAGTTTCTCCACACAGACCATCAAGGACCTTCCCGCAGGAGAATATTACATAGCCATCGACGGCTACGAAATTTCGATTGACAATATCCTTGGGTTCAAATTCGCCGACGTAAGCCACGATCTTGTGATTGCAGACATGCAGACACCGGCGACAGGAATGGTCAACTATCCTGTGGCCGTGAATGTAAAGGCACAGAACTGCAAACGCAACGTTGCCGAGGATAGCTTCACGCTCCGGCTCTATGCCAACGACAAGGTCATTGCCGAAAAGGAATCGCAGACATTAGTCGCCGCAAGCTTCGAAAACCATGAGTTCTCGTTCACGCCTCATCAGCCCGGAGAATACACTCTCTATGCCGAGGTCGAACTTCCCGGTTACACGCAGAAAGGGGAGTCCTTTACGGTTAACGTAGAGGAAGAAAGAGCCTTTTCCGAGGGAGAGATAGGCCCCACGCCTGACGGCAAGAGCCCTATGTTCAACGCCAATATGTCCGTGTTGCCATTCGGCAAGGGTGCATACGTCGAGTCCGAACTGATTGTACCGGCCGAGGAATTGGGTCTGCCTGCGGGCGCCCGAATCAACGGAATAGAGTATTTCGGAAAAGCTAACGCGGATGTCGCTTTCCATCTGTCCGCTTATCTTGCCAACTCGGAAGAAACGGAAGTAAAGAGTGACAGGACCTATGTAGTGGAGACTGCCGCGATGACCAAGATGCTTGAACAGGATGTTACCGTAACAAAAAATACTGATATACATAAAGCGCTCGTACTAACATTCGACGAGCAGTTTGTCTATACAGGCAATTCACTTGTCATCCATCTTCGCGGCGTCATGGCCGACGGTAAGAGCAATTCAAACCTCTTGCTTGAATCCACAGGCGGCAATACAGCCTCCACGCAGTTGGTCTACAATGTCTTCAGCGATGACACATTCACGACTTCCACCAGCAAGTCAACATGGCGACGTCCGCACTGCATCATCAAGAGCGTGCCGAGAATCGCTACCCTCACGGGCAAGGTGGTTGACGGCGACATCTCGCTGGCAGACACCAAGGTAACCCTCAAGGCAGGCGACATCGAATATTACGGCACAACAGACGCCGAAGGCGCTTATAAGGTAACGGTTCTGCAGCCTGACCATGAGTTTGACTGCGCGGTGACAGCCGACGGCTACAGAATCACGGGCGATGCTTCGGTTAGTTTCTCGCAAGCCCTGGAACAGATTGCCGACTTCCAGGCCTACCGCAATTTCCTTCCCTTCATCGAGAATCAGGCGGCAGCCGTCATTCTGCCCGACGTCACAGCCAAACCCGCCGGAACATTCTATGAATTCCAGGGTCTTGACAAGGGAAAACTCATATTCAAGGTCTTGCCCGGTGATCCCGTAGCAAATGTGCCTTATCTGTTCGTTCCCTCCGCTACAAGTATATATGTGCAGGGCGATGAGACCGGGATTCCCGCCGAGGCCGGATCGGTCACCAAAGACGGAATCACATTCTCGGGGACATATCAGGCACATGCCCTGACCGACGGCGAGCGCGCGTTCTCGTCGTTCAGCGTCAGTCAGGCTGCGAAAGCTGCCGCCGATGCAGCCGCATACGTGCCGGGCATGGAGGCTTATTTCAGCATTCCCGCAGCGACGGAAGTTTCCGGCATAGAACTGCGCAATACCCCCACAGGAATAGAAGATACGGTAATTGATGCCGGGACCGACGGCCATGTACGGTACTTCAATCTGCAGGGCGTACGCGTTGCCGATCCGACAGCCGCACCGGGCATGTACATCCGCGTGGACGCCGCCGGAAAGGCCAAGACCATTATGGTGCGATAAACCACAGCTTACAAATATTCAGGAAGGGAGGCGATACCGGTCGTGGTATCGCCTCCCTCGCTTTGGAATTAATGATTGAAATGAAGTCAGGCAGCGCACCTTGGACTAAGAGTGAGCAACGCCGTGATTTGCATTAATGAGGCAAATGCGTTAACTTTGCGACACAGACACTAAGCGTTACTAAATCTTTGACCTTAATTTTAAAAGTATGTATTTCGATTCAAAAAGACGTGGAAAGAAGGGGCTGCCCTGGACGGACGGCCGCACCGCCCGGGAAAAGCGAAGCGACGAATACTATGATAAACTGGAGGAGCTGGTGAAACAGATTGACGATGTCGAATCGAACACTCAGTTCATATCCGCTCTTTATCCTGATGACTGCGACGGAGGATATCAGTATGTTGCCGCCCGTATTCGCGAGTTGAAAAAGTATCTGAAGCGCGACTGCTGCGCCGATGCCGTCTATATAGATGACTGGCTTGACCAACTGGAAGACATCCGCAATGAACTGGAAGACCTGGAGACCGACGCACTTCTTTGCAACGATGAAACAGATGACGGCCTGGACTGGGAGGCAGATGACGATGACTTCAGCTGGGACAGCGATGACGACGATGACTGGGATGACGATAACGACAGGGACGACTGGTAACTGTCATAAATAATTATAATGAAGACTATCATATTCTATCGGTCGGCGTATAAAGGGAATACGCTGAAAATCGCGCAGAAGATTGCGGAGGTGCTTGGTGCCGAATTGATGTCGATCGACTCCAATCCAGGTGTGGATTTATCGGAATACGACCTGATCGGTTTCGGATCGGCCATCCATTTCGCGGCGCATGACATACATCTGCAAAGGTTTGCCGAACAGCAGAATCTCAAGGATAAGAATGTCTTCATATTTTCCACCCGCTGCCGCCCATACTTGGGAGGTTACCACAAAGCACTCAGAAAAATAATCAAAGGCAGAGGCGGTATCATTGTAGGCGAGTTTTCCTGCCGGGGCTATGACCGCACGGGTCCCTGGGTGCTGATGGACGGCTACAACAAGGCGCGTCCCGACGGGCGCGATGTATTCAGGGCCGGACTGTTTGCCGAAAGACTGCGTTGGAAACTCCATCCTTTGGCCGATATATATCACGAGCCGGTTGATGGCCATATAGAAGGCGTCCCGGCTCGCCGCAAAGGTTCGGACGTCGTAGCCGGCGACAAAGTAGTGTTTCTTGACACATCCACATGCGTCGGCTGCGGCAAATGCATCGCGGCTTGTCCGATGCACGTTTTAGAGCGTAAGGACAGCCATGTGTTGCCCGACAACGACCGCGACTGTATCCTGTGCCGCATTTGCGCCGACCGTTGCCCCACGTCCTCCATATTCATCCATGAATCCATCCTGAACAGCCTACGCATCGGCCTCTGCGAATCCGGGCTCCGGAAAAGCTATAACCGATAAAAGGATCCTTGCAACCAAACCTATAACCGACAACACATTACAACCAAACCTGTGGCACAGACGTTTTTAACGGTAAAGTCAAGGTTATGGGAAATACTTTGTCAAAGACAGAATCGCGGTGGGCGAGCGTCAGGAAATATGCCGTCAGGGGAATAGAGTATCTGTTTCCGGTGGCCATCTCCGTCGTGCTGGTGGTGTGGCTGTTCCACAAGGTGAATTTTCACGACGTAATGCATGTGGTGCGCACCGAATGCAACGTCTGGTATCTGGTGTTGATGATGGCCATCACCACGTTGTCGCATATAATCCGCGGCATCCGCTGGGGCATCCAGCTGCGCGGCGCCGGCGTACCGCGTATGCCCGTAGTCAGGGAATCCGTATCCATTTTCGGCGCATACGCCTTGAACTTAGTGTTCCCCCGCTTGGGCGAGGCGTGGCGGTGCGTGTATGTCAGCAAACGCGAGCGTGTACCGCTTTCTACTGTAGTCGGAACGGATATCGGCGACCGGGGTTCGGATTTGGTCGTGGTGCTGGCATTGTTCCTTCTCGCCCTCGTTGTGGCCAAAGGCGCCATGGATTCATTTCTGGTGCATTACGCCATAGGCCGTGACATCAGCGACATGCTGTACGATCCCGGAATGTGGTGTGTCATCGCCGCCATAGTCGGCGCGATATGGGCCGTGCTACGCTTCTGCCGCAGATTCAAGGTCGTGTCCGACATCGAGAGCAGCATGGCCAGGATGTGGGATGGTTTCAAGGTGCTGTTCACCATGAAAGGGAAATGGGCATACGCATTTCTCACCATAGGAATATGGACCTGCTATTTCCTCGAGACCTACGTCACGTTCTATGCCTTCCCGTTCACGCGCGCGCTTGTTTCCGAGCCCGGCACCTGCCTGGGACTGATACCGGGCCTGGTGGTGTTTGTATTCGGCAGTTTCTCGATGGCCGTACCCTCCAACGGCGGTCTCGGCCCGTGGAATGTAGCCGTGATGTACGCCCTGACGCTTTACGGCATCAGCGACACGCAGGGCACCGCTTTCTCGCTGGTGATGTGGAGCATGCAGGCCGCCTGGCTCGTGGTGCTCGGCCTGTTCTCCGCCGCATACGTGGTCTGGGACGACCGGCACAACGGCCGCCCCTCCAAAATTTCTGACAGTAGAACAGTAGAACAGTAGCGGCGACTGGAATGGCGACGTCCACGTCGCCAATTAATAGAGGCGCAGGCTCTCCGAGGGATCATGCGGGTTTAAGACTCTGTAAGTCGGAGTTGGTATGATCTTGATTTTTCAATTGTAACTGGAGCTGGCAGAAGTTGAATTATATGAAAATTTTGCATTCTCCCCACAGAATTCTTCGCAGTATGAGATATTTTTCTTAATTTTGGCATTAAACAAATGATGAGATGAAATACAACAGGATATTATTGAAACTGTCGGGCGAGAGCCTGGGTGCCGGCGAGGGCCGGGGCATCGATATCGACCGGTTGAACTCATACGCAAAGCAGATTGCGGCTGCCGCGTCCAAAGGCGTGCAGATAGGTATAGTGATAGGCGGTGGCAACATCTTCCGGGGTCTGAAGGGCGCTTCCAAGGGCTTTGACCGCGTCAAGGGCGACCAGATGGGTATGCTGGCCACCGTGATCAATTCCTTAGCGCTTAGTTCGGCGTTAGAAGCCATTGGCCAGCCGTCACAGGTGTTCACGGCCATCCGCATGGAGCCGATCGGCCTGGCTTACTCCAAATGGGCGGCAATCAAGGCCATGGAGACGGGCACCGTCGCCATCATAGCCGGCGGTACGGGCAATCCTTATTTCACCACCGACACCGGCGCATCGCTGCGTGCCATCGAGATCGAGGCCGACGTTATGCTGAAAGGAACCCGTGTGGACGGAGTCTATACCGCCGATCCGGAGAAGGATCCATCGGCTAAGAAATATGACGAGATTACCTACGACGAGATGCTGGAAAAGAACCTGAAGGTGATGGACCTGACGGCTACGGTGATGTGCAAGGAGAACGACATGCCGGTAGCGGTGTTCGACATGGACACCGAAGGCAACCTGGGACGTATCCTGGCAGGCGACCCCATCGGCACCGTGCTGCACAAATAATCAAGATAATAATAAAATCGAAATACAATGAAAGAGGTAAAGGAATATCTGCAGGACGCGGAGGACTCGATGGAGATGGCAGTGGACTATCTGGACGAAACTCTGCAGCACATCCGCGCCGGCAAGGCGTCGACCAAGCTGCTTGACGGCATCAAGGTGGACTATTACGGCACGAAAGCGCCTATCTCCAACGTGGCCAACGTCAGTGTGCCCGACGCGCGCACCATCGCCATCACCCCGTGGGAGAAGGCTATGTTCAAGGAGATTGAGAAGGCCATCATCAATTCCGAACTCGGCATCACGCCCGAGAACAACGGCGAGGTGATCCGCTTAGGCATCCCCCCGTTGACCGAGGAGCGCCGCAAGCAGCTGGTTAAGCAGTCCAAGACCGAGGCTGAGAATGCCAAGGTGTCGGTGCGCAACGCGCGCCGCGAGGCTATCGAGGGGCTGAAGAAGGAGATCAAGAACGGCTTGAGCGAGGATGCCGAGAAAGATGCCGAGGCCGATGTGCAGAAGCTTCACGACAAGTATGTGAAGAAGATCGACGCCATCTTCGCCGAGAAGGAGAAGGAGATCCTGACCGTATAATACCCTGACCGTATACGGACAATATGGTCAGCATAATAGTGCCGGCCTATAACGCCGAGCGGTGGCTTCCGGCTGCCGTTCGCAGCGTGCTGGCGCAGACCGTACATGACTGGGAGCTGGTGTTGGTGGACGATGGAAGCACCGACGCCACTCCCGGTCTGTGTGATGAATATGCCGCTTCCGATGCCCGTATTCGGGTTGCGCACAAAGAGAACGGCGGCCTTTCGTCAGCCCGCAATCACGGGTTGGAGGTGTGTCATGGGGAATGGATTACATTTCTGGATGCGGACGATGTATTGCATCCTGACATGATTTGCCGGATGCATGGATTGGCCGTGCGGTATGATGTCGATATGGTAAGTTGTGCTATATACAAATTCACTTCATCAAGGCAAGAATCACAATGGCTCGTATCATCATATAGCGATAGAGAAGAAGTAATTCTTGCTGCTCAGGACGCAATCTTAGAAGCCTATTACCAAACCTCGGGCTTGAATGTTTCGGCTTGCGGAAAACTGTATAATCGGCGATTATGGGACAAGAAACGGTTCTATCCAGGCTGGTACGAGGATCTGGAGATAGCCTGCAAATTGATGGAGTCGGCCAACAGGATAGTGTGTGTCGATGCGCCTCTGTATGGCTACCGTCAGAATCCCGACAGCTATATGCACCGCTTCACGCTTCAGCGCCTGGACGTGCTGACCGTGACCGAACAGCTCGAGGCATGGGGCCAAAGCCGCAGTCCCGAAATACTGCGCGCCATGCGCGACCGGCGCATGAGCGCCAACTTCAATATCTTCATGCTTTCCGAGCTTGCCGCCCGTCGCGGCGACATCACACGCCGGCAAGCGCGTGATATTCAGGCTGATTGTTACGCCCAGATCCAGCGACTGCGCCGCAATTCAATATTCAATTCCCAATCCCGAATAAAGAACCGCATCGGGGCCGGTATATCTCTGCTCGGTCCCGGTATACTCAGAAAAATCGCTCCCCTGGTGTGAACCAAAATGTTTCTGTATTTTGTTAATATTGTGAAATATTGAAAAACACAGACACACATCAAGGGTATGAAAAGGTTGATAGTTACACTTGCGGTGATATCCGTAGCTGCAGGAGCACCCCGGCTCCGGGCACAGACGCCCGAGCCGGCCGTTCCGTTGCCCGCCGAATGGACATACGAACCGCAGGTGACGGCCAATGCCGATGCCGACCGTCGCTGGTGGGAGAACTTCGGCGACCCGCAGCTAACCGCCCTGATCGATCAGGGAATGGAGAATTCCCTTGATCTCCGTCAGGCAATGCGCCGCATCGAGATGAGCCGCAACGCCTGGCGTGCCGCTCAGTCAGGGTGGTATCCGCAGCTTGGCCTTTCCGCCGGCTGGAACCGCGACCGCTCGTCGGGCGACACCTCCCCTCTCGGCAAACCGGCGACGATGTCTTATTTCTCCTTAGGTCTTAATTTCAATTGGGAAATCGACGTGTTCGGTCGTGTGGCAGCGCAGTCCAAGGCCGGGAAGGCCGCTTACCGCGCCACCAAGGCCGAATACGACGCCGCCATGGTGTCGCTGGCCGCAAACATCGCTACCGCCTACATGAACCTGCTGCTGGCCGAAGGTCAGATTCAGGTCGCCGAACAGCAGATCGAGACCCAGAACAAGATACATTCCATCACCGAGACCCGCTATGAATGCGGACTGGTCTCGAAGCTCGACGTGGCGCAGTCGCTCACGGTGCTCTATTCCACCCAGGCCACGCTCCCCTCGCTGCGGCAGCAGAAGACGGCCGCCCTCAATTCACTTGCCATGCTGGTTGGCTGCTATCCCGAAAAGCTGGCTTATCTTCTTGACAAGCCCGCCAAGCTGCCCAATCCGTTCGTAATGACCGACATCGGCGTGCCGGCCGACCTGTTGCGCCGCCGTCCCGACATATTGCAGGCCGAGATGCTGGTGGCGGAATATGCCGCGCAACTCGGGGTGGCAAAGAAGGATTTCCTGCCCACACTGTCGCTGACCGGAAGCATCGGCACCCAGGCGCACGACCTCCGCGACATGTTTTCCGACAAGAGTTTCACTTACAGCATCGCCCCGCAACTCAGCTGGACCATTTTCGAGGGTCTGGCCCGCAAATACCGCGTGGCCGAGGCCAAGGAGCAGGTACAGCTCGGCATAGACAGCTACAACCAGACGGTGATGAACGCCGTGATCGAAACCGACGACGCGCTGCAGACCTACCGCAGCGATCTGGAAAGAATAGACCTGATACTCAAGGTGAACGAGCAGGCGCGCGAGTCGCTCGATCTCTCTGTTGACCGTTACAAACGCGGCCTGGCGCCATTCACCGACGTGATGAACTCGCTCGTAAGCCTTCTGGAGTATCAGAACACATTGCTGCAGACCCGTGCATCGGCGCTGAATTCCGCCATCCGGATATATCAGTGTACCGCAGGGCCGGTGTAGGTGATAGGTCATAAGTACGAGTGATGAGTGACAAGTGATGAGTTAGAAGATAAGACAGTTTAGCCCCCGATATTATGAAAACACGCAGACTCACATATAAATTGGAATTAAAGGCCCTGATACTGGTGCCCCTGGCGCTGACGTTGCTGATAGCCTTCTGCGGCTGCCGGAAAGAAAAGAAGGGAACGGCGGAAATTCCCGAAATCAATGTGGCATATCCCGTGCAGGATTCCGTAGTGCTGCACAAGACCTATCCCGGCTATATCCGTTCGGTCAGTTCGGCCGATGTGATGGCGCTGGTCAACGGCCGCATCCTCAGCGTGAACTACAAGGAGGGCAGCTATGTGTCGAAGGGCCAGGTGCTCTTTACCATCGAATCCACCAAATACCGCGACGCGGTGAACCAGGCGTCGGCAGGACTCTCCACGGCCCGTGCGCAGTACGACTATTCCTCGCGCCAGTACGAGGCCATGAAGAAGGCCATTGAGTCGGATGCCGTGTCCGAGATGGAACTGCTGCAGGCCAAGAGCAGTATGGAGAGCGCCGAGGCCTCCATCCGCAATTACGAGGCGGCTCTGCGCACCGCACGCACCAACTTGGGTTATTGCACCGTCACGGCCCCGGTTTCGGGCCTGATAACGGCTCCTGTGGTGACGGCCGGCAATTATGTGGCCGGTGAGGCACAGCCCGTCAAACTCGCTTCGATCTACGACGACCGGCAGATGAAGGCTGTGTTCGACATCGAGGAGGCACAGTACCGTCTCATGTCGGTCAATACCGCCGAGGGCAAGGGACCTCTCTACACGGCCGTACCGTTACGGTTCACCCCCGATCTGCCCGTCGCCTTCACCGCCGATCTATATTATACTTCCCCGGCCGTGGATGCGGCCACCGGTACGCTGACTTTGGAGGGCACGGTGACGAACAAGGACAAGCTGCTGAAAGACGGCATGTATGTCACCGTGGATCTGCCCTACGGCGTGGAGCCTCATGCGGTGCTGGTGCGCGACGCATCCATCGGACGCGACCAGCGCGGAAGCTATCTGTATGTGGTCAACGACAGCGACAAGGTGGTGTACACTCCCGTGCAGACGGGCGAGCTGTTCCGCGACACGCTGCGCATCATCAACGGCGGCATCAAGCCTGGTGACCGCTACGTGACCCAGGCGTTGCTGACGGTGCGCAACGGCGAGAAGGTGCGTCCCGTGGTGCAGGGCGCGACGAAGCAAAGCAAAGTACGTGCAAAATAAAACGAGGTGAGCCATGTTCAGTGATTTCTTCATAAAGCGGCCTATATTCGCCACGGTCATAGCCATACTGATGGTACTGGCCGGCCTGCTGTGCATGTACACGCTGCCGATCGCCCAGTATCCCGACATCACGCCTCCCACGGTGATGGTCATGGCCAACTATCCCGGCGCGTCGGCCACTACGGTGGCCCAGGCCATCGGTGTGCCTGTGGAACAGCAGGTAAACGGCGTGGAGGGTATGATGTATATGTCGTCCACTTCGGGCGACGACGGATCGTATAGCCTGACGGTGACGTTCGAGAACGGCACCGACGTGGATCAGGCCGCCATCGACATCCAGAACAAGGTGTCGCAGGTTCAGGCGCAATTGCCCGAGGCTGTGGTGGAACAGGGTGTCACCGTGAGCAAGCGCAGCAGCAACAACGTGCTGTTCGTGACCCTCGAAAGCGACAATCCGAAAGAATATGACGCGCTGTATCTCACCAATTACGCCCAGCTGCATCTGGTCGACCCGCTGTCGCGCGTCAAGGGCGTGGGTGATGTCGGGGCTTTCGGTGCCGGCGAATATTCCATGCGTCTGTGGCTGGATCCGGCCAAGATGCGGGCGCGCGGCGTGACCCCGGCCGATATCCGTGCCGCCGTGTCGGCGCAGAACATGGAGGTGTCGGCCGGTTCGGTCGGCGAGGCTCCCCTGTCGGGCAACGACGAGTTCAGCTACACGCTGTCGGTCCAGGGGCGTCTGTCGGACGTCAGCCAGTTCGAGAACATAGTGCTCCGTTCAGCCGACGGCGGCCTGCTCCGGCTTAAGGACATAGCCCGCGTGGAATTAGGCAGCAGCTCATATTCCACGGTCACCAAGGTAAACGGTCAGGAGACGGCCCTGATGGGCATATCGCAGCTGCCGGGCGCCAACGCGCTGGAGGTGGCCGACGGCGCCATCAAGGAGCTGGACCGCCTGTCGCAGTATTTCCCCGACGGAGTGCACTACAACGTGGTGATGAACTCCACCGACTTCGTGCATAAGTCCATCGACGAGGTGCTGGTAACGTTCCTCGAGACCACGCTGATCGTGATGCTGGTCATCATGATCTTCCTGCAGAACTGGCGTGCGGTCATCATTCCGATGATCACCATTCCGGTGTCGCTGATAGCCACGTTCGCCGTGATGAAACTGATGGGCTTCACCATCAATACCCTCACGCTGTTCGGTCTGGTGCTGGCCATAGCCATCGTGGTGGACGACGCCATCGTGGTGGTTGAGGACTGCATGAGGCTGCTGGCCCAGGGCAAGCTGACCAGGGAGCAGGCTGCCCGGCAGGCCATGCAGGAACTGTCCGGCCCGGTCATCGGCGAGGTATTGGTGCTTATGTCGGTGTTCGTGCCTACGGCCTTCGTGAGCGGCATCACAGGACAGCTTTACAAGCAGTTCGCCCTTACCATAGCCATATCCACCGCATTCTCCGGATTCAACGCCCTGACGCTCACTCCGGCGCTATGCGCCCTGTTCCTGGAGCCTCCGAAGGAATCGAAATTCATCGTCTACCGATGGTTCAACCGCTTCTGGGCGTGGTTCGAAGCACTCTACGCGCGCAGTATCGGCAAGATGCTGAAGCACGACAAGGTGGCCATGCTTGTGTATCTCGCCATTACCATAGTGGCTTTCTGGGGCTTCATAAAGTGGCCCACGAGTTATATACCGGCCGAGGATATGGGTCACTTCATGACCAGCATACAGCTTCCGCCCGGAGCCTCGCTTGAAAGGACACAGAAAGTGGTGGACGCCATGGAGCGCGAGATTCAGGAGAAAGTACCAGAAGCGGAATATATCATTTCCATGGCCGGCCAGTCCTTCTTCGGAGGCTCCGGCTCGAACGGCGCTTCATTCATGATTCAGCTTAAACCCTGGAGCGAACGCAAGGGGAAAGAAGGAAACATCAACTCGATAATAGAGCGCGTCAACGCCATCACGTCAAAATACCAGGAAGCCGTGTCGTTCTCGGTGAATCCTCCCGCCATCCAGGGTCTCGGCATGTCGTCGGGCCTGGAGATGCAGATACTGGACATATCCAGCCTCGGCACCGAAGCGCTTGAGGAGGCGGTAAAGACGCTGCAGGACGCAGCCGCCGAGAATCCGAAGATAGCGTCCATCACGACTACCTTCCAGGGCTCCACGCCGCAATACAGGCTCAAGTTCGACCGCGACCGCGCCGAACTGATGGGCATATCGCTGGAATCCATCTACAACACGCTGTCGTCGTTCATGGGACAGGGATATATCAACGACTTCGACGAATTCGGCCGCAGTTTCCAGGTCGTGATGAAGGGAGCCGGCAGCGCACGCGCCAACATCGACGACGTGATGCACCTCAGTGTGGCCAACGCGCAGGGCGAGATGGTGCCCTTCTCGTCGTTCACCACCATCGAGCCGATGATGGGCGTGTCGTCCGTAAACCGTTACAACATGTACACCACCGCCGGCGTGACCGCCACGCCGGCCAAAGGCGTAAGCTCGTCGGAAGGCATCAGGGAGATGGAGCAGATGGTACACGACAGATTGGGAAAGAATTACAGTTACGCCTGGACCGGCGAGGCATATCAGGAGACGCAGTCGGGCCTGACGGTGAACGTAGTGTTCATCTTCGCCATCATCATGACCATACTGGTGCTGGCCGCCCAGTATGAAAGCTGGAGCGATCCTATAGCGGTGGTGCTGGCCATGCCCGTGGCCGTGCTGGGCACCGTGTTCGGATGTATATGCATGGACCAGAGCATCAGCATCTACACGCAGATCGGACTGATCCTGCTGTTGGGTATGGCCGCCAAGAACGCCATTCTGATTGTGGAATTCGCCATGGACTATCGCAAGAAGGGAGTGCCTATAATCCAGGCCGCCCAGGAAGCCGGACAGATACGATTCCGCCCCATCATGATGACGGCCTTGGCGTTTGTGTTCGGCGTGATGCCGATGCTGTTCGCCACCGGCCCCGGAGCCGGCAGCCGCAAGGCGCTCGGCGCCGCCGTCGTGTTCGGCATGGCCATGAACGCCTTCATCGGCACCCTGTTCGTCCCCAACTTCTGGGCCTTCATGCAGACCCTCTCCGAAAGACTCCGCCGCAAATCGACCCCCACCCCTCCCATTTCTCCCAACTCTCCCAACTCTCCCACCTCTCCCACCTCTCCCACCTCTCCCATTACTCCCAATTCTCCCACTACTCCCACAGCTCCCACTACCGGAGCCTCAGAGTGACCCCGGCTGTGTCGCGGACGCCGGGGTTCAGGGCCTTGAGGCGCGACAGTTTCATGCCGTAGCGCTGGGCGATGGAGTGCATCGACTCGCGCTCTCCTATCACGGCTTTGTCAATGTGTTTCGGGGCGTCGTCAAGCTTGGACTCGAGGTACACTTCCTCCCAGTCCTTGATCTTGTCGTGGCGCCCGGCGTCGTTGAATTCACGAAGCTTCTTTACGTCTAACTTGAATTCCCGGGCTATCGTGGTGTACGTGTCGCCGGGCGCGGCGATGACGTAGTGCAGCCCGCGTGCGCGTCTCACGGGATGCGTGGAGATTAGCGACGCCTGGATGAATGCGGCGTCCTCGTCGGCTTTCCTGCCTTCGGGCGTGTCGTACAGATAGAGGGCGTAACGCTCTATGATGGCTATCAGGCGCGAGGCGTAGTTGGGGTCGGTGGCGTAGCCGCAGCGTCTCAGCTCGCGCGCCCAGGAGGCATAATCCAACGGGTCGAGCTTAAAGAGCGAGGCATAGCGCGAGCGCAACAGAAACCGGGAATGGTCGTCGAACGACTGGCGTACGTCCGGGTACGCGCGGAAGCAGTCGTCGGGACGGTCGTCGCTGCGTATCAGGGTGTCGCCGGTCCACGAACTGTGGCACTTTATACCGAAATGATTGTTGCCTTTCACGGCGAGTGTGGAACGGCCGGCGGCGCTTTCCAGCAGGCCCTGTGCCAAGGTGATGGAGGCCGGGATGCCGTGCAGTTCCTGTTGCTCCACGGCCATGTCGCTGTACAGTGTTATGTATTCGCTGTAGCTGTCGGCACGGCACGGCGCCAAATAAAGCGTTATGGAGGCGATCAAAAGGGTAATTGATGGGAATCTCATTGCGGAAGGAGTAATTGCGGGAAATCGCGTCTGAATTCGTCCAAGAGGCGTTCTGTCTCTGCTGAGAATTCCGGATCGGGCGCGCCTGACATGGGACGATGCGACAGCCGCTTCCGGATTTTCTCTCCGCGGACTATGGCCTGACGTGTCTCCGCGCTCATGTACGTGTCGCAGAAATGCTGCCACACGTATTCCACGGCCATGTCCGACGGATGGGCCATGTCGGCGGCATAGAAACGGTAATCGCGCAGGTCGTCCATCACAAGTTCGAAGGCCGGGAAATAGCGTGTGTTTTCTGTCCGGTAGCATATCCGGTCCACGGCAAGATGCAGCGTGGCTTTGGAGAGTGTGTTTTCGTGGAAGCCGTCTTTGAGGTGGCGCACGGGGCTGACGGTGAATATGAATCGCAGGCGCGGATATCGGTCGGTCAGATCCCGGATCAGCGGAATCCACAGGTCGGCGATTTCGTCAGGGTCGAGGCGATAACGGCGGAACAGCGCGGCCGGCTGCTTGTGGCAGTTTGCCACAGTCATGTCGTTGCTTGCCAGGGCATAGCACCATGCCGTGCCGAAAGTGACCAGGATTGTGTCGCATAGGGTCATGGTACGGCTCACATCCAGCCGCAGACGCGCGAAGGCATCGGCAAGTCCCTGCCGTGAATCCGCTATGAGGCGCGAATCGAACATCCACGAGCGCCATCTGCCGTTGGCTTCAAACGCCGTGTCCTCGAACTGACGTATGGCCGTAGCCGGGTCGGTCAAAAGCATCAGTCGCATCACCATGGCTATGGATGCCGGATTGTACAGCATTCCGAACGGGAACGACGCCGGCCAGAGGCGCTGCCGCATCCGCACCGCCATGTTCTCGGCAAAGCAGCTCCCCGCGCTCAGCACCGGCCTGTACGCCGCCAGTTCTATATCAGCCGGACTACTTGTTATCTCCGTCCTGAACCGCATATTCAAAATTCAAAATTCAAAATTCAAAATTATCACAGCGCTCCCTGTTCTATCAGCAGGGCGATGCGCTCGATCATGGCGTCGTCCTTGTTTTTCTCGGGATGGAAGCCGGAGCGCAGGTTCATGCCGAAGAATCGGCCGAAGGTCTGCCAGAATCCGGCGCGGAAGCTGCCCAAAAATGCCTTGACTATGCCGTACGACGTCTGGTCCGTCTCGCGGTTTATCAGCTTCAGCAACACCTTGCCCTGGTTCTTGGTCATGTGCTTCACCACGGGCTTGTACTGTTCGAATATGTCGTGCTCCAGCGTCTTGAGATGACGTTCGCGCTCCTTCTTGTCGGGGATGGTCTGGATGTATTCGTATGTCTCGCACAGCGTGGCGAACGCCAGTTTGGCGTAGGGCAGGGTCTTGCGCACGTCGCGCACGGTGCGCCAGTAGAACTGCTCCTGCTTCTTGTTCTTGAATTTCAGGGGCGGGAACACGTATACGTCGCGGATGTAGGTGAGGCGGCAGGTGTCGCCGTATTCGTCCACTATGTGCGTGAATCCGCGGTAGGCCTTCACCTTCAGCTCCATGTCGGGCACTTCGTCGGCACGGCAGGGAGTGACGCCGACCAGACACACCGATGCCAACACAGCCGCCGCTATGATGAGCGGCAGCCGCGACAGGTTGTATGATGTATGTCCGTGGCGCAGTGTCTTCATTTATTGTTCCGGCTTTTGATCCATCCGTTCATCAGGACGAACAATGTGTCTTTACCAAAACGGAAAATCGTGTCTAAAATTGAAACGGAATAGTTAACTTTTGTTTCAATGTCAGCGCAATAATTAATTAAACCAGTCTCCGGGTCGTGGGCGATGGCTGTTGCGGCCATTGCCGCGGCCTCGGTATCGATCCATTTCGATACGAGGTCGTGCATGGCCCGGTTCAGTTCGGGGAGTGTTCCGGGCGTGTTATGGTATAGAGCGGTCAGAGGATCGAACAGATGCGGGAAATAAGGTGTGCGGCCATATATGGCGTTGAGGGTGCCGAGGTGTACGTGTGGCCAGTTGCCGTGGTCGGAGAGGACCATGCCGGGGCCTTTGGCCACGGGTACGGACAGCAGCGTCACGTTGTCGCCGTCGGCCACGCGGGTGCGTCTCAGCGACTTCGGGTCGAAGTCCGGGTCATCACACGCCGTGCGGATGGCTTCGGCGTCCGAGGCGCCGTCAATACGCGCCGCAAGCCAGCGGGCGTACCATCCGGCCGACGCCGCAAACGGCGGCATCACCATTTGCCGTCCTTCTTGTCCGGATTCGGGTTGCGGAACATGCGGTTCCATCTTATTTTGCCGTCGGTCAGTTTGCGGTCCTTGTCCATCGAGATGATGATGAGCACGGGCGAGCCTACTATGTGGTCCTCGGGCACGAAGCCCCAGTAACGCGAGTCGGCGCTGCGGTCGCGGTTGTCGCCCATCATCCAGTAATAGTCCATCTTGAACGTATAGTAGTCCTGAGGCTTGCCGTTGATGTAGATTTTGCCGTCCTTCATCTGCAGGTCATTGCCCTCGTATGTGCGGATGGCGCGTTCGTAGATGGGATAGTTGGCCGGGGTGAGGTGGAGTGTGGATCCACGTTTCGGAATCCATATCTCGCCCATGTTGTTTCGCTGCCAGTTGTAGGTTCCGTTGTAGGGGAACACACCGCCTAAGTCCAGAAGTCCCGATTCGCTTTCGGATATAAGCTGTCCGGCTGTCTCGGGCCATTTCTCCACCTGGGCCTTCATGGCCTTGGTCAGAGGCAGGTCGTAATAATAGCGGCCGGTAGTCTGGTCCTGAATGGGAGCCTGGTCGAAGTCCTCGACGCGTACGCCAAGGTCCATCCATTTCTGTGCGGCTATGGGCCCGTTGACCGGTATAAGGTAGTTGTACTGCACGTTTTCAGGCTCGGCTATGGCCTTGCCGTTGATCAGGATAGTGTCGTTCACTATGCGTATACGCTCGCCGGGAAGGCCTATGGTACGCTTCACATAGTTCTCGCGGCGGTCCACGGGACGCCACACCAGTTCGCCGAACTTCTCCGGATTCTGCTGTATGTATGCCTTCGGGTCCTTAATGCCGTTCTTGACCAGCTCGTTGCATATCTGGTAATAGTCGGGGTTCTGAATCTTGAGCGCCACGGTGTCGCCCTGCGGATAATTGAACACCACGATGTCGCCGCGCTCGATGGAACGGAACCCGGGCATGCGGTGATACTTCAGCTGCGGCTTCTCGATGTAGCTCTTGGTGTTGACCAGCGGGAGCGTATGCTGAGCCAACGGGAAGTGCAGCGGGGTCTGGGGTACGCGCGAGCCGTAGACGGTCTTGTCCACCCACAGTCGGTCGCCTACAAGCAGCGATTTCTCAAGACTGGACGAGGGTATCTCATACTGCTGGCCAATGAACCCGAATATGAAGTAAATCAGCACCAGTGCGTAGACTATCGCGTCCACCCACGCCATGACGGTGCGCGTGAGGCCCTTCTTGTTTTTCCACCATCCCCACGGGATGAAAGCCGTGATATAGATGTCGATGATGAGCAGCCAGCCTAACAGCAGCCAGGGATTGCCCATCAGCACCACCCACAGGATGTATATTGCGCTTACGATGCCGAACCGCAGCCAGCGCGTGGGCTTTATGGCCTTTAAACGATCTTTAGTTGAAGTCATAACCGGAGATATCGGAGAGCATTTCCTGAATGGTGTGGATGCCCGGATGGTTTACGAGCCATTCCGCCGCAAGGATGGCTCCGAGAGCGAATCCGTCGCGGTTCTTGGCGCTGTGTGTTATCGATATGATGTCCGAGGGAGAATCCCAGCGGATGGTGTGTATGCCTGGCACCTCGCCCTCGCGCACATGGTCTATGGGGAGCACGCCCGGTTCCATGGTCTTGCCCTCCTCAGGCTCGGCCCATGACGTGATGCGCCCGGTGCCGTCCATGATCTGTTCAGCCAGGGTCACCGCCGTACCCGAAGGATGGTCCAGCTTGTGGATGTGGTGCGTCTCGGTCATGGAGGGCGTGTACTGCGGGAAGGCGTTCATGATGCGCGCCAGCTGACGGTTCACGGCCATGAAGATGTTTACGCCCACCGAGAAGTTGGAAGCCCATATCAGCGAGCCGTTCACTTCGCGGCACAGGTCCATGGCCTCGGGCAGACGTGCCTGCCAGCCGGTGGTGCCGCTCACTACGGGCACCCCGCGGCGCAGGCAGCGCGCCACATTGTCGAAGCCTGTAGCCGGAGTGGTGAACTCGATGGCCGCGTCACACTGCATGAACACTTCGGAATCGAACGCGTCGAGATTGTCCACGTCGATGACGCAGCCTATCTCCAGTCCGCGTTCCAGGGCCAGACGCTCTATGGTCTTGCCCATCTTGCCATATCCTATAAGCGCAATTTTCATAATTGAGGGGTGTTTAGAAGCCGAAGGCAACGTTGTCGATATACATCGTGATGCCCTCGGTGCCGACGAACGGTTCGCCGCACGATGTGGAGGCCATCACCAGCACGTGGGTGGGCTGAGTGCCGACGGGTGCCCAGCCTACTTCCTTGACGGGTACGAGCTTGCCCTTGGAATTATAGCCGTAATAAGCCTTCTCGCCGTTCAGCAGACCCATGTAGGGCTTGTAGAAGGGTTTCCTGGTGATGTCGCCGTAATGGATGGGAAGCTGATGTCCCTTGGTCCAGGGCACGGACTTGCTGTAACGTTCGCGGCCAGTGCCCACACGTTGTGCGTAGACATTCCCTTTGGTGTCCTCCCAGCGTTTTTGAAGCAGAACATACACCTCGGCCTGGTCGCGGCCCTGAAGCGTCTTCTTGCGGCTCAGGCCGGTGGACTTGACGCGGGTGTTGACGTTGGGCATGTCGATGCGGTAGTCGAACACCAGTGCCTTGGGACTCTTGCGGTAGGGCATGCCCATGGCCATCTTGGAGAAGGGGGTGGAAGTGCTGGTCACAGGCTCGTTGAGCTTGCCCAAGTAGAGGGTGCCGGCCACCATCACGTCCATGTTGATCACGCCCAACACCTTGACATGCTCCATCTTGGCCTGCAGTTTGGCTACCTTGTTGCCGTTCAGCACAGCCGGCTCGACGGAATTCGAAGCCTTCACTATTCCCGATACCTTGGCATATACGTTGCTCGATGCCCAGGGCGTGCCACCCTGGGGATGGTAAGGATTGTTGCCCTTGAGATGTTGCGTGGGGCCTACGGCATACACCTTCTTGGTGTCGCCGCCCAGTACTGACGATTCAGTTATCTCGCGTGTTACCCACTGCGAGAAATCGCCGTATTTGATCTTCTCCAGTGTCAGTGCCGATGCCGGAGCAGCGCTTAATAAGGCAGTCGCTCCCAGCAATATGATATTTAACTTCTTAAACATGACGCAAAATTACGAAATAAGCACCATATAACAAAAGAAGTGTTCCATCTTGACCATTCTTGGTCAAGATGGAACGCAATGAGGTGCCATATTTCCTATGTCAGAGGATTTTGATACCATCGCGGTTTATTTGATTCAGAAATTGTGAGGATAGATGTGAATGCCTTCTGATTAAATCCACAGAAGACTGAAGCAGACTTTCCAGATACCTGTGTAAGGCACTCAGGGCAAATATTCTGGGAGGCATATCCACCAAAATATCAATATCGCTGTCAGGGCGATTGTCGCCTCTGGCCATTGATCCGAACAGGCACATCCCTGTCACTCCATATTCCTTCTGGATATATGGAATGTTTTTTCTAAGTGTTGCGATACAGTCATCAGTAGTGCACATTGCTTTCCTAATCCGATTACAATGCAAAGATAATCAAAATAATTGAATTTTAAGAGAAATCAAGATGGTTTAAACAGACAAGGCACCCGTAATATGGGCGCCTTGTCTGTTTTTAATGTTGTGATTCTGTATATCAGTTCTTCATCGAATTCACGAAGTGATTGGCCCATTCCTGGCGGTTGGGAGTGGCCATGATCACGGTGGTGATCTGCTGGTCGTTGACCGGAAGGATCAGCACCGTCACCTCATGGTTCTCCAGCATACCCTTGGCACGGGCGCCTTTGGAGTTGCCGACGGTCACTTTCTCCACTTTCGGGTCGGTGAGCTTGTATTTGGTGGCGTACATGCGGGCTTTCTCGAATGCTATTTTCTGAGTGAGGCCGACCGCCTCGTTTTCCATCGAGACGCCGAAAGATCCGTCGGGATATTTCACCAGCATCTTGGAATCCTTCTGCACGATCGAACCGGCGGGAATCTCGAAATCGAAGCCTCCGTAGCTGAGGGGCACATACCAGTGGGCCGATTCCAGAGCCTTGGTGCTCTCGTCCTGTGTCTGAGCCGTGGCGGGTGCCGGCCATACCATAACGGCCACTGCGGCAAGTGCCGCCATTATCATCTTTTTCATAACCTATGTCTTTTTATATTTTTTTACAATTACTATCTGGTATCTTATACCTACTAACTTATAACTCAGTTTTCGGGTAAGTTGTTTTAGAGTCCCAGCACTTTTGCCGAATTTGCGGCTATGACGGGCCTAAAATATAGATTTCTGCTGAGATGAACTTTTTTGGGTCGTTTCAAGTGTTAAAATGGGGTCACAACGGCTGTATTAACAATTGAAACGGACTTTTTGGGGTCATTTCAGCTTTTTTCGTTTTCAAGAGCCTCGATAAAAAGCCATATATTGGAAGACGGATTGTCGGGCCAATTTAGTTTTTTCGCTCGTTCTGTGGCATCCTTGCAGTTTGCTATAAGCAGAGAATTCTGATCGGATGTCAGATGTCCCTTCATATAATTTTTCCATGCCGGATGTGAGTTTTTGAGCAATTTTATCACGTCATTGGAATTGATGGCTTTCGAATGATTATCTGCATGGAGAATATACCAGAGTTCGAGACATGGATTCGTAAGAATCATTTCCCCGGGTAATGAAGCTACTTTCTCCACCACGCTTTTCACGTCGGCGTCATATACATAAAATATCGAATAGTCATCGTTCTTGTCGACTCCTAATTCGCTGATATATTGATCCACAAGGCGGCCATTGATACTATTGCCGCTTACTTTGGCCTTTATGGTTACCGGAAGGCGATAATGTTGGCGGAGAGTTTCGACATACACTTTTTCAGTCTCTCCTTCGCATATTACAAGATAGACCTTGCGCGGCAGTCGCTTTTTCTTGTATTTCCTCTCTCTCATCACGCATTCATCATTTCGGAGAGTATAGCGTAGATATTACCGATATATGGAACCGCATCAAAGCGTCCCTGCAGATAAGCTTTCATTATATCGGTTTTCTTCCCTAATTCATAATCGGATAGGGGTATGAATTCGGAATTGCCGTTACTTTGTTTGTTGACGAATACGATCTGTTCCTTGCGTAGCTTCGTCATATCGATCAGGAGAGGGTTATGACTTGTAAATACCATCTGAGCCCCTTTGGAAGCCCTGACCACGTCAAGAATGAATTCAGCGAGACGAAGATGAAGTTTCAAATCAAATTCATCAAGAAAAACAGCAGCTCCTGCCGTAGACTTCTTCAATAGCATAAGCAAAATGAAGAAAAGCCGCTTGGTCCCTTCAGATTCTTCTTTCTCGAAATCGAACGCGATAGAGGGGTTTTCGCGGTGGAAAGTAAGCAGTCGGGGTCTTCCGGTTGCATCTTCGCTCAGACAGATATCCGAAATATCGCTGTCGCTGACTTCAAAGGCTTTCAGCAGGACATCCTTATTTGCCGTGAAATCTTCGCGTGACAGTTTGGAAAGGTCAAAACCTCCGATGCCAACCACCATCTCGTTAAGGAAGAATCTATAGACGGTACGAGCGAGGGGACGATTCATCGAACTCGCTCTGCTGAGGAACAGAGTCTTTGGTCCCGTGTTGGCTTCTATTTCAGCCGGGCGCTGGATGGTGCCTTTGCGATAGGTGTATGTATCACCGTTATCCCGGGTAAAAATTTTGGCTTTTCTCTTTTTGGGATAATAATACAGTGATTCCTGTTTCACTCTGCCTTTATGCAACGTAAAAGAATATTCGTATTCTACTCCTTCGGTTATAAAGTCGATATAAAATTCGGAAGGCTTGTCGATGTCGAATTTAAAGGGTTCGAAATCAAAAACGCTCCCTTCATTATTCAGATGCGAGTCGAGTATAAGTCGTCGGCAGAAGTCAATGGCCTTGATCATGTTCGACTTGCCGGCAGCATTGCTGCCGAAAAGACCGATTATATTTACAAAACTGTCGTCGGAGAATTCAATCAGATTTTCAGATAGCCTGTCTGCAGTTTTGCGTGAAGATGCTTCTGCCGTAAAGTCGAGCACGGCATCATCTTTCATGGAGTAGAAATTCCTCAGGCGAAGGCTTATTATCATGCTTTAGCGTTTTGATCCTTTCGCAAAGATAATCATTTTCTCTCAATTTTATAGTATAGATTTCTGCTGAGATGAACTTTTTTGGGTCGTTTCAAGTGTTAAAATGGGGCCAAAACGGTCATTTTAACAATTGAAACGGACTTTTTGGGGTCATTTCAGCTTTTTTCGTTTTAGAGTCCCAGCACTTTTGCCGAATTTGCGGCGATGACGGGCTCGAGGTCGGTGCCGAGGATGTTGCTCTGGATTCTGATGATTTCCTGAATGGAGAGTTCCGATTCATCAGTCTCGGCCAGCAGCCGGTCCTGCGGAATGGCATGGAGCGTGTCGGGATTGAAGTGCTGTCCCAAGGAGATGTAGCATCCGGCGTTGAGCAGCTTTCGCGCCGCCTGCGGCTTCTTGCGGAATCCGTGGATTATCCAGGGCTGCGTGGGCTTCAGGTCGCGTATCAGGCCGCACAGCACGTCCTCGGCCTTGACGCAATGCACTATGATGGGTTTCTTCAGGCTTTCGGAAAGCTCTATCTGGCGTTTAAAGATGTTCAGCTGACGGAACATCATTCCGCCGCGACCAGACAGGTCGACGCCGGCCTCCCCTACCGCCACGAATTCGGGACGACGCAGCAATTCCTCAAGACGCGTCCATTCCTCGGGCGTCACGTCGCGATGGGTTTCCCACGGATGGATGCCGGCCGAATACAGTTGTCCGTCCACAGCCCGGAACTCAGGGTTTCTGATAAACGAGATGTCGACCACCGCCAACGGTTGCGGAGCCGCCTTGTGTGTATGGATGTCAAGTATCATAGGGTAATCGATTAGTTTATAGTTTACAGTTTAAGTTTAGAGTTTATAGTTTAGAGAATACCGGAGACCTTTCAATAAAATAACAATTATCTTGACCTATTCGACTTTCTTGGGTTTCTTCGGAGGTACGGGATCATAGCCGGAGCCGCCCCAGGGATTGCAGCGCAGTATGCGTCTGATGGCCAACCATGAGCCTGAGAATATGCCGTGCGTCTTGACCGCCTCGATGGCGTATTGCGAGCACGTCGGAGTGTAGCGGCAGCTCGGCGGCAGCATCGGCGAGATGCACGCCCGGTAGAAATATACCGGCAGCAGCACCAACTGGCGCACGGTTCGTCTCAGCAATGACGGCATAGCTTGTTGGTAAGTTTGGCGAGCAGCTTCTGCATCTTGGGTTCCAGTTCGGCATACTCCGCGTTCTCGTTGTGCAGATAGATGAATGCGAGCTGCAGGAAACCGTCGGCGGGCAGCTGAGTCAATGCCTCGCGCATCGGCATACGGTTAAGACGGTAAGCCTCGCGGATCCGGCGGCGCATCAGCACGCGGTCCACCGCATGCCGCCGCTTCTTCTTCGGAATGGTGACCATCATCTGCACCGGCGCTATCCCGGCGGGACGCCCGTTGCGGAAGGACGCGTCAAGCTTCTCGGCCGGCATCCAGCGCCACACCATTCGCAGCGGAAACTCGTACATGCTCTTGCCCTCCGCGAACAGCCCCTCCACCAGCGTGCGGTGGTGCAGCCTCTCGCTCTTGCCCATTCGCAGCGGATGACACACGTCCTCAGTCCTCACGTCATGCCTCACGTCCTCCTGCTCCAGCCTTTGCCTTACGTCCTGCTCGTTGCCTTCAGCTTTGATATTTTCTATATCATTCATTCTGCAAAGTTAACGATTAGTTGGCAATATGCAGGCAAAAACGTCTCTAATTTATGTGCCCGATTCAAATTTCAAACAAATTATCTGTCGGAGTCTCCAATTGTAACGAAGAAAAAGTTTATTCGTTAAATCCTGTGGATTGGTCGTCGATTGCGTGGATTATTTCAAGCTTGAGGCCTTCGGGATAGTCCTCGTTTGCCATGAAGCACGTGATGATGCGTTGGAGCAGGTCTTTATCGATGCGGCCGGCAGCGACATGGTAGATGATTGCCTCCATGCACTGCATGAAGTTGTAGGCGTGCCAATAGTAACCGTTATGAACGAGAAACCAGACGCCAACGGTCAGCGCCACCCGCTTGTTGGAATCCTCAAAGTAATGGCCGGTGCATAATCCGAATACCAGATAGGTCAATTTATCAACGAAAGTCGGATAGTACAGGTCGTTCTGTACGAAATCGAGAACTTTGCGTATGCCGCCTTCGTCTTTTACGCCCTGCAAACCGCCACCGCTGGCGGCGACTGTCTTACGATAGACCTCTAACGCGCCTTCATAGTCGATGTATTTAAGTTCCTCACTCATCGTCGTCGGCTTGCTTCAGGCGTTTTAGAACTTCGCGGTTGGCTTCAAGGATATTGTCAAAGTCGATTGACGCGTCGCCTATGAATTTATCGAACTCATCAGGAGTAACCGCGCGGAGGTATTCAGCAAGATTTCCATGCCATGCATCGCGGAATGCGACATCACGCGATGCCATCTTGGATCTGGCATCGTTGATAAACGGTTCCATCATCGGGGCTGCCGCCAGTTCGTCAATAATTGCTTTTACCTCTGCGATAGAGAGCTGCTTATTGCCGTTCTCGGAGTACTGTTTCTCGATCTGACGGGCCACACCATTCTCAAATGAGGATATGCAAAGCAATACCTCTGCATAAAGCGTGTGACGCACATTCTCCTCGTTCTGCAGACGAAGGACCACACGGTATTCCTTTGCGTTTTCCCGGAATACGGCTTTATATATCAAATCGGTTATCTGCTCGTACTTGTAGGTCGGAATGCCGTCCACATATTTGCCTACGGCTTGGGTGAAGTTCTTGCGGTAGTTCTCGCTCTTTATTGCTGTAGGAATATAGTCGCGGTCCCGCCAGTTGATATATTTGGTTCCACCACCGGCGCGTCCATTGATTGTGGCGATGACAATATCGAGTATGCGTGTGCGCAGCTGTTTGGCTTTTTCACTCTCTGTGAGGAGCATCCCTATGTTCAGGAATGCCCGGAATGTAAATACTCCCAACTGACGTGTAAACTTAGGGACATTAATGTCCCTAACAAAATGTAACTTTAATTCTTTCAGCGAGTTACCTTGACTTAAAAAATAGCCGTTTGCACGAAGTTCATCGCCATATTCCTGAACATAACGCTTAATGGTCCTCTCATCCACTTCATAAAAATCCGCTACCATTTTAGTGGTGAAAAGCAGTTGGTCGTGGAAGCGCAGACCGTTGACATCCAGGTTTTCTTGGATGGTCTGAAGGGCATAGCGATTATTCAGAACATTCTGCCGTTCGATATTTGATACTGTCAAGTCGTTCATGCTACAAAAGTAACACTTTTATTTTGATTATCAGCTATGTGGACAACATTTTATATTCATGTACTTAATTCAAAGTAATTTCTTCAGATCCTCGACATCCGGCAATGCCTCGCGCAATTTTTCAGGCATATCCTCACGGAGACGATATGTGGCTACGCCCATGGGTTTGGCATAGTCCTGAATGACATACTCTACAAAGTCTTTATTGGCATTCTTGCACAGCACGATGCCAATGGATGGATTCTCGTGAGGCTTTTTTACCTTGTCGTCAAGAATACGGAGGTATGTCATAAGTTGAGCCAGATAGCCGGGTTTGAAATTTCCGGTCTTAAGCTCTACAACGACCAGACAGTTCAGTTCTCGATTGAAAAACAACAGGTCGGGAAAGAAATCCTCGGAAAATGCCTCGAGATGATACTGGTTGCCGACAAAGGCAAAATCCCGTCCGAATGTCATGATGAATTTCTTGATATTGTGGATTATCTCCTTCTCGACAACCCGCTCATCCACGTCCTGAATGTCACGAATCCCGATTTCTTCAGTATTGATGAAATCAAGCAGATACTCATCCTTGAACATATTGAGAGCCTTGATGGCATCGCGGTTGTCCTTGATTGTTACACCGAAGTTTGAAGGCATTGCTCCATATTTATCGGCTGCATTATCCTTTATCTGTTGTTGAAGATAACGAGTGTCCCATTTATTCTCAAGAGACAGTCTGATGTATTTCCACCTTTTGTTTACATCTTTTTCTCCGTTGAGAATTCTGACATGGTGGGTAAAGCTTAGATTCCCGAAGATTTCTAAATCGTCAATCGTGATTGTCGATTTAGATGAAAGCAGCAGGGTTGTCTCTATTTCGCCAATCATGATTGGCGATTTAGATGATGTAGAATCCGAGGGTCCCAAAACAGGAGACCATTCCTCATAAAACATCCTCATATTTTTCAGGCTACTCTCCGAAAATCCTTTAAGGCCCGGCAGTTCCTTGCGTAGCCGCTCTGAGATTGTTCTTATGGCTCCTGTTCCCCAGAATCCTTCGCGAGAGTTCGCCGAAATATATCGGCCGATGCCATAGTACAGAGACAGCATTTCACGATTGACCAACTTCGCCGCTTGATACTGACTGCGAAGAATCGCTTCTTTTATTGTCTGAACAGCGGCGTTATAATCTGCCGTGTCCTGCCGTATAATCGCTTCCTTTGCCATAATACTGCAAATTTACTGAATATTTGTGGGTTGGCCAAATTCCCTTCGGAATCGCGCACCGAGCTGAGTATCGAGCAAAGAAGGACGCGCCCTTTACGGATTCATTTGCTCCGGTGGTCGAGGTTGGCGATGTTGCGGAGTAGGTTTTGTAATCCCGGACGGAGCAGGGCGGTGTGGGCGAAGCGTCGTTTGAATTCAGACTGTTGTGCGGGAATGTCGGACGGCGTGAGTGCGAGCATGGCGGGTAATGGCTGGTTCCAGGTATGAGGGCTGGAAGTGTCGTTGCGTAAGGGGCAGGCGGTGATGCAGCGGTCGCAGCCGAACAGGGAGGTGCGGCCTGCGGGGGTGCTCATGGCGGCTATGGCGTCGGGGTCGGCCCAGGGACCGCGATGCTCTATGGTGAGGTAGGAAATGCAACGGCGGCAGTCGATGGTGCCGTCAGCCTGCAATGCTCCGGTAGGACATGCGCGGAGGCAGACGCCGCAATGCAGGCATTCGGCATAAGAGGGTGTGTCCGGTTCGAATTCGATTGTGGTGAGAATTTCGGCAAGGAAAACTTCGGGGCCGATGCCGGGGACTATGAGGGCCCCGTTGTCGCCGCGGTAGCCGATGCCGGCGCGAATGGCCCAGAATCGCTCGGAAACGGGCGCAGAATCGATGCAGAGGCGGCAGGATGATAAAATACCCGTCTGTTCTAAAACGGCCGTCAGAAGGCTTCGTATGGCTTCGTGATAGTCCGTGCCGTACGCATAACGGCTCAGATAGGGTAAGTCAGAGGGGCGTTCACGCTCGGGCGCGTATGGAAATGCCAGCGAAATGACAGTCTTTGTTCCGGGCAACACGTTGTCGAGGTTGCGTCGCAGGTCGGCATGGCGTTCCATCCAGGCCATGCCTGCATGGTGTCCTGCGGCCAGCCAGCCACGCAGTCGCCGGTCCTCGTCTTCGCTCACGGGTCCGGCCGTGGCAAAGCCTACGGCTGCCGCTCCCGCCTCAAGCAAGGCTGCGCGAAGTCCCTCCCGGTTCATGCCAAAAATGTTATTTGCGGTCGAAATCGGCCGGCACCTCTCCCCAGCGGTCGGTGTCCCACTTGCGTATCTGCACGTCGTACTGATGCGTGTTGAGCCACGACAGCGCGCGCTCCACCATGCGGAACACGGGTTCGGTGTCCTTGTTGCGCGCCAGCTGGGTCTTGACCTTGCGGTTGCGCACCCAGGCCATGCCCGAAACAGAGTCGGAATAGACCGTGTGGCGCTCCCCTTTCTGCTGCATCAAGGCCAGTGCGTGGACTATGGCCAGAAACTCGCCGATGTTGTTGGTTCCCTTCTTGAACGGGCCCACGCGGAATATCTCTTTGCCGCTCATCAGTTCCACGCCTCGGTATTCCATCACGCCGGGATTGCCCATGCATGAGGCATCGACGGCCCAGCCGTTCAGGTCTATCTCAGGGAACGCGAAATAATCGGTTTTGGTCTCTATGCGGTCTTCCCTGCCTCTCGCCGTTCTCTCCCCGCTCTCCTTGCGCTTCTGTTCCGTGGCGTTGATAAGCAGCGCTCCGATGGAACGTGAGTCGCTTTTCCGGTCGAACCTGCGGAATGCTTCGGCGGCTTCCTCCGGAGAGGCATAGCTTTTGAACGAGGCTCCGTCGTAGCCGTCCACCTGCTCCATCGCGTCGTTGAAGTCATCGTACACGCCGGGCTGTCGCCCCGCGAACACCACGTAAAATCTCTTACTGTAATTCATATTCGGGACGATAGTCGTAATCGTGGCGCAGCTGTTCGAACGCGCCGGGATTCTGTTTCAGCACGTCGGAATCCACGGTCGGGTCATAGCTTTGCAGAATGCCGTCCGGCACAGGCACTGCGTCCGGAGCAGGATTGTAGACCGGCTCCAGGCCATCGGTGTCCACAGGCACGCCGAGCGTGCGGTTCAGAGCCTCCAGCACCATGCGCGTGGCACGCTGCTTGCCCTGACGCGAATAGCCCGCGATGTGGAACGTGCCGAAATCCGTTTTCTCCAGCAGCTCGCGGTTCAGATCCGGTTCGTTTTCCCACACGTCCAGGGCCACGCGCAGCGTCGGGTCGGCGTACATCCTGCGCAGCAGCGCGTCGTTGTCCACCACCGGACCCCGGGCGGCGTTGACGAGGATACGGTTCTCCCCTATCAGCTCCAGCGCCTTGGCGTCGCACAGATGCAGCGTGGCGTCCGGCCCGGTCTTGGTCAGCGGCGTGTGGAACGTAATGGCGCGGCATTCCCTCATGATGTCCTCAAGGGTGTGGTAATCGTTCGGAACGCCGGCGCGTTGTTTCGGAGGGTCGGACACCCATATATCGGCACCCATCTTGCGTCCCCAGTCGGCCACGATGCTGCCGATATTGCCGCATCCCACCACGCCCAAACGTTCGCCGGCGGCGGGATCGAAACCCAAGCGCAGCAGCGCGCTCCACACGTACTGCGCCACAGCCGGAGCGTTGCAGCCCGGCGACGATGCCACGGCGATGCCGTGACTCTCGCACCAGGGGATGTCTATCTGGTCGGTGCCGATGGTGGCCGTGGCCACGAGGCGCACCGACGAATCGTGCAGCAACGCCTCGTCGCAGCGTGTGCGCGTGCGTATCAGCAGCGCGTCGGCGTCGCGGACCAGTTCGCGGCTGAATTCCGACTGATCCACATATATCACGTCCGCGCCGCCACCGATGCGTCCACGCAGATAAGGAATGTTTTCGTCTGCTATTATCTTCATAGATACATATAAGCGAGGATGAGAAAGGTCACATACACCGCGCAGATGCCCGTCAGCCATATCCAGGGGCGGCGCAGGTTCCACAGCGAGAAGATATTGGTGTACTGAAACGCCGCCCCCATGAAGAAGGTGACCACGTAGGCGGTCATGTTGTTGAAATCCAGTATCATGGCTATCAGTGCCGCCGCCTGCACGATGTCGACGGCCATATTGAACATGCGCCGCCGCGTGTTGCCGGCATATAGCTTCATGCCGTTGTTCAGCCCGAGAATCAGGGACACCACCGCCGTAAAACCGAGGTTTGCCAGGCCGGTGAATATGGCTGTATGCGACGGCATCCCGTTCCACAACGTCATGGGTTCCGGAAGGCGCAGGCTGTCTACGGGTATCAGCATCAGTCCGAGAACTATCCAGTATGGCGCGCACAGACCCATGCCGAAAGCTATGACCTCGCGCATGCGCAGGCTCTTGAACGTCACCGCCACTATCAGCAGCGGGATGCTCATGATCAGGAAGCTGTACTGCACCATCGACCCTAAGGCCAGGATGGTGGCCATCAGGAACAGCTGCCGTGCGGCGTTGCTTTTCCTGTATGCGCTGAACAGGATGCCGAGGCACAGCAACATCCCTAACGCCAGTATCAATGACGTTGTCAGCAGACCGCCCGAAGCCCACGGAAACGAGACTGAGGTGACAAGGAACAGCAGGGCCAGTATGCCCCCCTTCCCTTTGATAACCGAGAAACTTTTGGACAGCAGCAGGAGCACCAGCGCGCACACACCCAAGAGTCCGACATTGAGCAGCAGCGAAGCGAGCGGCGTCAGATTCCAGTCAACGGGCGATGGCAGGCATATTCCCATACGTCAGTTCAATCGTTGTCGTCGTCGAAATTCCTGTTTTTGCGGCTGCGGAAATATACGGGATTTACCACCTGCGACTTGTCGGCGCTGATGCGCGGCCCGCGGTCCACCACCTCGTGTGCCGGCTTGTTGAAGCGGCTCGGCTTGCGGTCGCGGTCATCGCGGTTGAACGGCTTACGATCGTCTCTGTTAAAAGGCTTGCGGTCGTCACGGTTGAACGGCTTGCGGTCACCACGGTCGTCACGGTTGAACGGCTTGCGGTCACCACGGTCGTCGCGGTTGAACGGCTTGCGGTCGCCGCGGTCATCGCGGTTGAACGGCTTGCGGTCGCTGCGGTCGTCGCGATTGAACGGTTTGGGGTCGCTGCGGTCGTCACGGCTGAACGATTTACGCTCGTCGCGGTCGTCGCGGCTGAATGCCTTACGGTCGTTGTCCTTGCGGAACGGCTTCTTGTCGCCGCCGGGCTTACGGTTCTGCTTGTGGTCGCCGAACTTGCGCGACTCGGCGCGCCATTCGTCGTCGGTGACACGGCGCATCTTCTTCGGCTCGCGGTCGCGGCGGAAATCGTCGTCAAATCCCTTGACCGTGCCGCCGTCGGCGCGGAAGTCGTTGTAGCGGCCGTTGAACAGCACATACTCGCGCAGCGAGCACTCCAGCGAACCGTTCAGCATCGGTATCTTCAATGACGGCTTCAGGCCGATATTGTCGAAGTCCTCGGTGTCCGGTCCGATGATCCAGGCGTTCCAGCCCGAGAAATTGCGTTTCAGGCAGTTGCCTATGCCACGGAACATCTCGGTCATGTCCTCCTGCTTCAGACGGTGGTTGTACGGCGGATTCATCACCAGGCATCCCTCCTCGGGATTGTCGGTCCAGTCGGCCATGGCCTTCATTTCCACCGTCACCATATCGTCCACCTGGGCGTTCTTGATGTTCTTGCGGGCTATGGCCACGGCCTCGGGGTCGATGTCGCCACCCATGATCTTGAAATCGAAGGGACGCTCGGCCGAGTCGTCGTTATAAAGGGTCTCGAACAGGTCGGCGTCGAAGTCCGGCCATTTCTCGAAAGCGAATCCCTTGCGGTAGATGCCGGGATTGATGTTGGCTGCAATCAGGGCGGCTTCAATCAGGAAAGTACCCGAGCCGCACATTGGGTCGGCGAAATCTGACTCGCCTCGCCAGCCGGTGGTCATGATGATGCCGGCGGCCAGCACCTCGTTGATGGGGGCTTCGGTCTGCTCCTCGCGGTAACCGCGCTTGGACAGAGGCTCGCCGCTGGAGTCAAGGCTTATGGTGACGCGGTCGCCGTCGATGTGCACGTTGAACAGCAGGTCGTATCCGGCCACGCGGATGGAGGGACGTTCCCCCTGCAGGTCGCGGAAATGGTCGACGATGCCGTCCTTTACGCGATAGGTCACGAAACGGCTGTGGTTGAAGTCCTCGCTGTTCACCGTCGTGTCGATGGCGAACGTGGTCTGAGGCGTCATATATTTTTCCCAGGCGATGTCGCGCACTATGTCGTAAAGCTCGTCGGGATCGTTGGCGGTGAATTTCTCAATGGGCTTGAGGATTCGCAGGGCTGTGCGCAGGCACAGGTTGGCGCGATACATCAGTTCCAGGTCTCCCTCGAAGCTGACCATACGGGTGCCCATCTCTACGTTTTCGGCCCCCAGGCTCAGCAATTCGTCGCGCAATACCGGCTCCAGTCCCTTGAAGGTCTTGGCCACCATTGAAAAGGTATTTTCCATATCAGAGTGCCGGGACGCGATCCCGACGGATTCAAAAAGTTATGTATTGTTAAATGATTAATATAGACGTTGTTTCATCAGAACAGTATCTGGCATGTCTGGTCGCCCTCGTCGGGCCTGGCCTTGGCCTGCGATTTGCCGGTGTGGGCCGCCAGTTCCTCGTTGAAGCGCGGCGAGCGCTTGTGTATCGGGAAGCGTTCCAGCATGGCTATCACCTCGTGGTCGTCGAACTGCGAGGGCGTCAGCACGGCATACTTCATCTTGGCGGCCAGCTGTTGCTGCTGCTTCACCTTGTCCATGCCGTACACCTTGGCTATCTCGTTCTCCTGTTCCTTCTGTTTCTGCGAGAGTTCGGTCTTGTTCTCCGGCTCGTTCTTGAGCACGATGGTCTTCTTGTTCTCGTCGCCCTCCGCGATGGTGACGTCGAAGCCGGAGGCTAGCACGGTGATCTTCACCTTGTCGCCCAATGACGGGTCGTCGCCTATGCCCCACTTCACGTCTATGCCCGACAGCTTGGAGGTGAAGCTGGTTATCTCGTTTATTTCCTCGGCGCGGATGGGGTTGTCGCTGTCCTTGCTGCACATGAACTTCAGCATCAGGCGCTTGGACGTGTTGATGTCGTGGTCCTTCAGCAGCGGCGAATGCAGCGCGGCGTTGATGGCCTGCGTGATGCGATGCTCCCCCTCCCCTTCGGCCGTGGCGATGATGGCCGAGCCGGAATCCTTCAGCGTGGTCTTGACGTCCTGGAAGTCGACGTTGACGTAGCAGGATTCGGATATGATTTCGGATATGGACCTTGCCGCGTTGGCCAGCGTGTCGTCCGCCTTATGGAATGCGTTGAAGAAGTTCCAGTCCTTGTAAAGCTCAATCAGGTTCTCGTTGTTGATGACCAGCAGCGCGTCCACATGCTTCTTCAGCTCCTTGGCGCCTTCCAGGGCCTTGAGAATCTTCTTTTCGCCCTCGAAGTAGAAAGGCACCGTGACGATGCCGATGGTCAGCATACCGGCCTCCTTGGCCAGACGGGCCACTACGGGAGCCGCGCCGGTGCCTGTGCCGCCGCCCATGGTGGCCGTGATGAACACCATCTCGGTCTTGTCGTCGAACAGGGCGCGGATCTCCTCCTCGCTCGCCTCGGCGCACTGACGCCCCACCTCGGGCACGTTGCCGGCCCCGAGTCCCTTGGTGATGTTGTAGCCCAGCAGCACGTGCTTGGGCACCTCCGAGCGGTCCAGAGCCTGCTTGTCGGTGTTGCACACCACAAACTGTATATGCGGTATCTGCTGCTTGTACATGTAGTTTACGGCGTTGCCGCCGCCCCCTCCGACACCTATCACCTTGATGATGTCGTTGGTGACATCCTCGTCCTTGAAGCTCGAGGTGTCGTTGATGTCCATATCGTAATTACGGTCCATATCTGTGAGATGGGGTGTGTGTTATTGGTCCATAAGGTCAGAATCGTCCTCGCTGTCGCCGGCGAACATGTCGGCCAGGCGGCCGCTGATGCTCGAGAGCCAGCCGCTGCGTTTCCTGGGCTTGGTCTTAGGCTTCGGTTCCTCCGCGGGCTGCGAGGCGTTGGCCACGCCGGTGGCCGGAAGCTCGTCCTGCGGCAGGATTTCCAGGCAGGAGTCGGTGGAGTTGGTGGCGCCGATGTATAGCAGCGCTATGGCCTGCAGGGTGTCCACCTGCTGCGCACGGGTGTCGGAGATGGATA
Source organism: uncultured Porphyromonadaceae bacterium (assembly GCA_902468245.1). Taxonomy (GTDB): domain Bacteria; phylum Bacteroidota; class Bacteroidia; order Bacteroidales; family Muribaculaceae; genus Lepagella. The sequence goes on from CABQXY010000024.1 coordinate 104,331, forward strand.
TGTATGCCGGCAGCTGTCCGCGGCGCACGTTCAGGCCCGTTTTCTGGGCCAGCAGGTCCATGATGCCGTTCAGGCGCGAGCCGCCGCCCACGCACACTATGCCGCCGGGCAGGTCGGCTTCCTTAAGCCCGGCGTACGAGATCTGTTCTATTATGTTGGCCACTATCTCCTCGGCGCGGGCCACGATGATGGACTGCACTTCCGACATCTTGAGGCCCCCTAAGTTCAGCGACGACTGCGTCTCGCTGGCTATGGCGTTGCCCGACGTGGTCTTTATGTCCTCGGCCTTCTCCTCCAGCACGTTGAGGCTGGTGATGTCGCGCGTGATGTTGCGCCCTCCCATGGGCAGAGTGGCGAAATATACCAGCGACCCCTTCTTGTAGATGGTCACCGTGGTGGTCTCGGCGCCCATGTCCACCAGCATGCATCCCTGGCGCTTCTCCTCCACCGACAGCGTGACGGCCGCCGTGGACAGCGCCGTGACCAGGAAGGCCTTGACGTCCACCTTCACCTTCTCCGTGAGGGTGCGCGTCAGGTTGCGCTGCATCTCGGGGCGGCACACTATCAGGTCGAAAGTGGCCGTGATGTCCGAGCCCACCATGCCGCGTGGCGACGTGGTCTCGTACTTGCCTATGGTGTATGTGCGCGGAATGGCGTCCACCACCATCAGCGACGAGTCTATGTCCGTCTGGCGCGCCTGGGTGTTGAGCTGGTCCAGGATGGCCTGGGTTATCTCGGTGTCGTTGGGCAGCGTGAGCGACACGGTGGTGGATATGGAGCGCAGCGAACGGCCCGACAGGCCGACGAACACGCCCGTGATGGTGTGCGGCGCGATGGCCGGCTTGCGCTCCAGGCGCTGCAGTATCCGGTCTATGCGTACCGCCGTCTCCTCCAGATTCTGGACTATGCCGTAGCGCACGCTCTCCACGCCGCGCTCATGGTCCGAGGCTATCACCTCAAACTGTCCCTCGTCGTTGATCTTGCCTACGACGGCCACTATCTTGGAGCTGCTCACTTCTACGGCAGCGACATATCTTTCGTTACTCATGTTGAGACGGTACTTTTTGTTGAGACGGTACTTTCTTTTCCGAGGCATCGGGGGCGCCCGCGTTGGCCGAGGCTCCTCCCGCCGTTTCGCCGATATCGGGAAGGGTGCCTTCCTCCAGGTCGATTTCCTCCACCGGTTCCTCCGACACGTTGAGGCGTGTCTTGTCGCGGCGCGTGGCCACTATCTGGTTGCGGAATTTCACGGATATCGTGTCATACTGCTCCCAGCCCTTGTGGGGCATCACCTTGGTGTAGAACAGTTTCAGGGCGTCGCGTTTCTGTTCCAGGCGCGTCGTGTCGCCGAAGTTCACCACATGGCCGGTGATTTTAGGCACCACGATGAGGTTGCGCGCGTCGCGGGCCTCGATCATGGCCGTAAGGTCGTGCATGGTCTTGTCGCGCTCCACGAAGCGCACCAGCGGCAGCACGTCCACAGGCTGGAAGTCGCGGGTGAAACGCCCCGTCACCACCGGGACGTCGCGGTAGAACTCCGCGTTGGAGGCTATGTGCTTCCCGTCCTTGTTGATGTAGTATGATTTGTTGCCCAGGAACACGCGCATCACCGGAATCATGGGCGTGACGCGGATGTTGAGCGTGCCGCCGGCCGACACCATGCAGTTCACCGACTCGAAGGTGTTGAGCGACCCGAGGTATTTCTCTATCCTGCGGGTATCCACCTGGTTGATTGGCACGCCCACTATCCTGCCGGGATAGTCCTTCAGTTCCATGGCCACGCCGCGGCGTATGATCGAGTCGATGGGAGCAGGCGATTCCACATCCACCGCGATGTCGCGGCAGATATGGTGCGCGGCCTCGTTGTGAGCCCACACGGTGGCCCATGTCACATATACCATCAATGTGACAAGACACACCCACTTCAGTATCGCTGTCCCCTTTTTCATCAGGCCTCGGCTTTTGCTTTTTCTTCCAGGATATGCGAAATCTCGGGAAGCAACCGGTCGATGTCGGCGGCTCCCAGAGTCATTAGAACGTCAAAGTTACTATTTTTTATCAGATTCAGCAAATCTTTTCGCTCACAATAAGTTTTTTGCGGGCCTTTCACGGCGTCAAGGATGGTGTGCGACGAGATTCCGGGTATGGGAAGCTCGCGCGCCGGATATATCTCGGGCATCACCAGGTGGTCGCATTCCGACAGTGCGTCGGCGAAGTCGGGCGCGAAATCGCGTGTGCGCGTGTAGAGGTGCGGCTGGAATATCACGGTCAGGTCCTTGCCCGTGAACAGCTTGCGGACCGAGCGGATGCTGGCGCGTATCTCGTTGGGCGAGTGGGCGTAATCGTCTATCAGTACCGTACCGCCGTCCCTGCCGTCGCGCCATATCTCGAAGCGGCGTTTCGCGCCACGGAACGAAGCGAGTCCCTCGCGCACCTGTTCGGGCGTGGCTCCGGCCGTGATTGCGGCGGCGGCGGCCGCCACGGCGTTGTCGATGTTTATGTCCACAGGCACTCCGGGGCTGAGGTTCTCAATTCGCAGCCCGTCGGGGCCGACCAGAGTGAACGTGATGGTGCCGTCGCCGTATGTTATGTCCTCGGCGTGCCAGTCCCCCTCGCTGCCACCGCTGTATGTGGCCACCGTGACGTCAGGACCCGGCGCAGGCCTGAATTTAAGCCCCGTATGGACCAACAGCCGGCCTCCGGGACGTATCAGCGACGTAAAGATGGAGAAAGCCTCCAGATAGTGTTCCTCGTCGCCGTAGATGTCCAGATGGTCGGGGTCGGTGCTCGTCACCACGGCCAGCCACGGATGCAGCTGATGGAACGAGCGGTCGTATTCGTCGGCCTCGATGACGGAATATCGCGATTTCTCGTTCAGCACAAGATTGGAGCCGGTGTTGCGCAGTATGCCGCCCAAGAATGCCGTGCAGCCGGCTTCGGTGCCGCGCAGTATGTTGGCTATCATCGACGAAGTGGTGGTCTTGCCGTGCGAGCCGGCCACGCAGATGCCGTCGGTGTGCTCGGTGATGCGGCCTAACAGGGCGGCGCGCTTGATGATGCGGAAACCGTTCTCGCGGAAATATTTCAGTATGTCGTTGTCATCGGAGATGGCCGGCGTATAGACTACAAGGGTGTCGTCCGGGTTGCGGAACGGTTCGGGAATGGCGTTGCGGTCGTCAAGGTCGGTGAACTGCAGCCCTTCCTGTTCCAGAGCGGCCGTCAGTTCGGAGGGAGCGCGGTCGTATCCTGCCACGGCCGCGCCATGTGCTAAGTAATAGCGCACCAAGTTGGCCATGCCGATACCCCCGGCCCCCACGAAGTATAGTTTTTTCTCCATTGATTCAATCGGATTCTTACTTGCGGTTCAGAATTTTAATCACCTCGTCCACAATCTTGTCGTCGGACTCGGTCAGGGCGAGTTTCGCCACGTTTGCCGACATTTCGGCCAATTTCCCGGGATTGCGCATGGTCTCGATGGCCGTGTCCACAAGCGATTCGCGTGCCCGGTCGTCGGGAATGAGTATCGCGGCGTCGTGGTCGGCGAGTGCGCGGGCGTTCTTGGTCTGATGGTCCTCGGCCACGTTGGGCGAGGGGACAAGTATGCAGGGCTTCGCCAGCAGCTCTATCTCGGAGATGGAGCCGGCGCCGGCGCGCGACACCACTAAGTCGGCGGCTGCGTAAGCCGAGGCCATGTCGGTGATGAATTTGGTCACCACAATTCCCTTAAGGCCTTTTACGGCCTCGGGACCGCGGTCGCCGAAGTTCTTGCCGGTCTGCCATATCACCTGAATGCCGTTCTCGGCCAGCTTGCGTATTCCGGCCTCCATGCTTTCGTTGAGTGTGCGGGCGCCGAGGCTGCCGCCGATAACCAGCAGGGTAGGAGCGTCGGCGTGAAGACCGAAGCTTTCCAATGCCTTGGCGCGGTCCGGAGCCTTCTCCAGCAGGTCACGGCGTACGGGATTGCCCGTCATCACAATCTTGTCGGCGGGAAAGAAGCGTTCCATGTCGGGGTATGCCACACAGATGGCGTCGGCTTTGGCTGCCAGCAGCTTGTTGGTGACACCGGCGTACGAATTCTGTTCCTGCAGCAGGGTAGGGACCCCCGCTTTCTGTGCGGCCTTCAGAGTAGGTCCGGAGCAGTAACCGCCCACGCCTATGGCTATTTCGGGCTGGAAATCCCTGACTATACGGCGCGCCATGTTCAGCGACTTGCGCAGCTTGATGAGTACGCCTATGTTGCGCAGCAGGTGCTTGCGGTCGAAGCCCGCTACGGGGAGTCCCTTGATGGGGTAACCGGCCGCCGGCACGCGTTCCATTTCCATGCGGTTGTCGGCGCCGACAAAGAGGATGTCGGCGTCAAGGCGCCGGCGCAGCGCGTTGGCGATGGAGAGGGCAGGGAAGATGTGTCCGCCCGTGCCGCCTCCCGATATCAATATCTTGGGTTTGTGAACAGCCATTTTTATGATATGGATATAATCACGTTGAATATTCTATTATGATTTAGAGAAATTCTCGGCCTGCATTTCCGGTGGCAAAGCGTTAAGCTCGGCCTTGATGGCCTTGCCGTCGGTGTTGAATGCCGCGAAACGGCTCACGGAAAGCATGATTCCGATGGCCATGGACATGACCAATACCGAGGTTCCGCCCTTGGAAATGAAGGGGAGGGGCTGACCCGAAACGGGCACTATTCCCGTCACGATGGCCATGTGCACCAGTGCCTGAAGCACTATGAGCATGGCGCAGCCCAGTATCATGAAGGCGGGGAGGGCCCGGACGCAGCGGAAGGCGATGCGTCCTGCCCGCGCCAGCATCAGCAGGAACAGCAGCAGCACCAGTGCGCCGCCCACGAAGCCCGTATCCTCCACTATGATGGAATAGATATAGTCGGAGAAGGCGAGGGGCAGACGTGCGCTTTCGCGCGAATTGCCCGGTCCCTGGCCCACCAGGCCCCCGTTGGCCTGTGCGAAACGCGCCAGCATCACCTGGCGGTTCTCGTCGGTCATCGGGTCGTCGGGATGCACGCCCTTGAAGAAGTTCGTTATTCGGTTCTGGCGAGTTTTCGTGCGGTCGATCTTGCCGCGGTTGGAGTTTTCATTGCCTATTGTGGCCACGGCGCCGACATTGCCGCCGGCCTGGGCCAGCATGGTCTGTTCGGTCTTGAGGCGGTCGAATTCCGATTCCTGCGGCTTGCTGAACTGTTTGGCGGCATACAGCACCATGCCTCCCACGGCGTATGCCGCGATAACGTATGCCATCTTGCGCCACTGTATGCCGCCGGTGAGCATCAGCGCCATGCTGACGCACATCATCAGCAGCATGTTGGTCATACCGTTCGTAACCATCGCGGCGCTGAAGGCCACAACCACGATGGCCGAGGTGATGACCGCGCGGTTGGAGACGCCTCCGGGACGCTGGTTCTTACCGAGGATGGTGGCCAACAGACACACCACAGCCAACTTTGAGATTTCGGCCGGCTGTATGGTCATTCCGGCCAGGCGCAACGCCCGTTGCGCGCCGTTGTATTCCACTCCCACCACGGCCGACAGCACAAGCAATACCAGCGAAAACACGGCGAACACCCATGACAGCTTGCTGATGATCACGTACGGTATGCGCTGGATCCACAGCACCAGTCCCAGTCCCATGACCAGGAATATGCCGTGGCGAATCAGCGGCGAATATACGTTGCCCGCCGTCACTTCCGAGCTGCTGGCCGAGAACAGTTCCACGACGCTGATAAGCAACAGCATCAGGTAGATGCCCCAGATGTAGGGGTCGGCGCGGCGCACCTTGGCCATCGTCTTGGTCTTGGGCGCGGCCACGGTTTCGGCTACGGACGCTGCGGCAGGGGAGGCGCTTTGGGCGGAACGCCGGCCTGTGCCGGTCACTGCCTCGCCGTCCACCGTCTCGCGGATTTCTATCGAGTCATAGAGAGGACTTGCCATGTATCAATGCTGGTTTATGTCTGGATTAAGTGTCTATTTCTTAAGGTTGTGTACGGCCTCCTTGAACAGGTCGCCCCGGTTCTCGTAGCTGGTGAACAGGTCGAAGCTGGCGCAGCAGGGGGAGAGAAGCACGGTATCGCCCGGCTCGGCGAAGCCGCGGCAGGCCTCGACGGCCTCCTGCAGCGAGTGCGTGTCGGCTATACTGGCCACCTTGCCGCCGAAGAAGTCCATCAGCTTCTTGTTGTCCTTGCCCATGCACACTATGGCCTTGACTTTCTGCTTCACAAGCTCCTCGATTTCAGTGTAGTCGTTCCCCTTGTCCTTGCCGCCGAGAATCAGCACCGTGGGGCGGGTCATGCTCTCCAGCGCGTACCAGGTGGAGTTGACGTTGGTGGCCTTGGAGTCGTTGATGTATATCACGTCGTCGACGGTGTCAACGTATTCCAGGCGGTGTTCAACGGCCTCGAAATCGCTGAGCGACTTGATGATGCTCTCGTTCTTCACGCTTAGCAGCGATGCGCTCAGACCTGCGGCCATGGAGTTGTACAGGTTGTGCAGCCCCGGCAGCGACAGACGGTCGCGCGGAATCTCGAACACATCCATCGGTGTGTGGTAATGCACCACGTTGTTGTCGTCCACCCAGGCGGCGGTGTCGTGCTCGCGCATCTCGCCGAAGGGGAGACGGCGCGCCTCGGACTGCACCTGCGCTATCTGCGCGGTCACTATGGGATCGTCCTGCCAGTAGATGAAGAAATCCTCCTTGGTCTGGTTCTGCAGGATGCGGAACTTGGCGGCCACATAGTTCTCCATCTTATGGTCGTAGCGGTCCAGATGGTCGGGTGTGATGTTCATTATCACGGCCACGTCGGCCTTGAAGTCGTACATGTTCTCCAGCTGGAACGAACTGAGTTCGATTACGTACACGTCGTGATGCTCGCGGGCCACCTGCAGCGCCAGGCTCTTGCCTACGTTGCCGGCCAGTCCGACGTTCAGTCCGGCCTGACGCAGAATGTGATAGGTGAGCAGGGTAGTGGTGGTCTTGCCGTTGGAGCCGGTGATGCACACCATCTTGGCGTCCGTGTAGCGGCCGGCGAACTCTATCTCGCTCAGTATGGGTGTCCCCTTCTCGGCCAAGGCTTTTACCAGGGGAGCCGTCGGGGGAATGCCCGGGCTTTTGATTACCAGCGAGGCCGTCATGATGCGGTCAACAGAGTGGCCGCCCTCCTCGTATTCGATATGTTCGTCGTCAAGAATACGGCGATGTTCGTCGCCTATGATGCCGGAATCCGACACCAGGACGTCATAACCCTTAACTTTGCCCAGGACGGCGGCGCCTACGCCGCTCTCCCCGCCTCCGAGCACTACCATGAATTCTTTTGCCATATCTTGCTATATCTTTCTAAAGTCTTGAATTATCCGACTCGAATCTTTTTAAAGTCTTGATTATCTGATTTTCAGTGTTACGAAAGTGAGGGCCGCAAGCAGTATGCTCACGATCCAGAACCGTGTCACGATCTTGGATTCGTGCATGGGCATGGCCGGCTTGTTCCATAGCACCAATGCCCCGGGCTGCGCCTCTTTCTGGAAATGATGGTGCAGAGGCGTCATCTTGAAGATGCGTCGGCCCTCGCCATATTTCTTCTTGGTGAATTTGAAGTAGGAAACCTGCATCAGCACCGACAGGTCCTCGAGGAAGAACACGAGGCACAGCAACGGAATCAGCAGTTCCTTGCGTATCAGGATGGCGAACACGGCTATGATGCCGCCCAATGTCAGCGAGCCGGTGTCGCCCATGAACACCTGTGCCGGGAACGTATTGTACCACAGGAAGCCCACCAAGGCCCCGATGAACGCGCCGGCAAACACCACAAGCTCCTCCGAGCCGGGTATGTACATGATGTTCAGATAGCTGGAGTATATCACGTTACCTCCGAGGTATGCCATGATCAGCAACGCCACCCCGATTATGGCCGAGGTGCCGGCGCATAGTCCGTCGACGCCGTCGGTCAGGTTCGCGCCGTTTGACACGGCCGTAACCACCACAATAACCACCAACACGAACACCAGCCAGCCCAATGTCTTGGCCGCTTCCTTGTCCTTGACCCAGGACGTAAGCCATTCGTAGTTGAAGTTGTTGTTCTTCACGAACGGAATGGTGGTCTGCGGCGACTTGATCTGCTCCTTGCTGACTATCACCTTGGTGGAGACGGTCTCGGCCTCGGGAGTCTGGGCCGCGGCTACGTTCTCGACATTCTCGGTGTTGACGGATGTGTGCGTCTCGAAGTTCTCGCTCATAACTATCTGCGGCGACAGCCACATCGTGACGCCTACAAGCAGGCCGAGGCCCACCTGCCCTATCACCTTATATTGCCCTTTCAGGCCATCCTTGTTGTGGAACTTGAACTTGCGGTAGTCGTCCAGGAATCCGATGCTGCCCATCCACAACGTGGCGACAATCATCAGTATCAGGTATATGTTCCCGAGATTGCCCATCAGCAGGCAAGGCACAAGTGTGGAGAGGATTATGATGATGCCTCCCATTGTGGGAGTGCCCTTCTTCTGCACCTGCCCCTCGAGGCCGAGATTGCGCACGTCCTCCCCTATCTGCATCATGCGCAGACGGCGGATTATGGCGTGGCCGAACACTAAGGCCACCAGCAGGGCCAGCGCGAACGACACACCCGCGCGGAAGGTGATGTATCCCATCAGGTTGCGACCCGGAAAGTCCAGGTCGCTGAATTGCTGCAACAACCAGTAAATCATGATTCTCAGCTGTTATGTCGATTACCGGTCATTTCATTTCGTTGAAAGCGTTCTGCACCTCCTCGCGGTCGTCGAAGTGATGACGCACGCCTTTCACCTCCTGGTAAGGCTCGTGGCCCTTGCCGGCTATGAGCACCACACTGCCGGGCTCGGCGGTGTGCAGAGCGGTGCGGATGGCCTCGCGGCGGTCGGTGATGCAGAGGGTGTGGCGCAGTTCCTGAGGCATCAGACCCTTCTTCATGTCGTTGATGATGTCCTCGGGATTCTCGTCGCGGGGGTTGTCGCTGGTCAGGATGAGGCGGTCGGAGCGGCATGCGGCCTCGCGCGCCATCATGGGACGCTTGCCGTGGTCGCGGTTGCCGCCGGCGCCCACCACGGTGGTGACGATGCCGTCGGGACCCACTATCTCGCGGATGGTGTCAAGCACGTTCACCAGCGCGTCGGGTGTGTGGGCATAGTCCACGATGGCCGTAACCTGGCCGTCGGCGCTGCGGAACGTCTGGAAACGTCCGGCCACAGGTACGAGCCGGCTCATGTTCACCAATACCTCCTCCTCGGGGAACCCGGTCAGAATGGAGCCGCCGAACACCGCCGTAAGGTTGTAGGCGTTGAAGCGGCCCGTGAAGTTCACCTCCACCTCGTGGCCGTTGAACGACAGCAGTGTGCCGTCCAGACGCGTCTCGATAACCTTGGTGCGGAAATCGGCGTCGGTGCGCAGCGAATAAGTGTACACCTTCGCCTTGGTGTTCTGTGTCATATACAGGCCCGATTTGTCGTCGGCGTTCACGAGCGCGAATGCGTCGGCGGGCAGCGAGTCGAAGAACATCTTCTTGGCGTCGCGATAGTTCTCGACCGTGCCGTGATAATCCAGGTGGTCGCGTGTCAGGTTGGAGAAGATGCCCCCCTTGAATTTCAGGCCGGCGATTCGCTTCTGATGCGCGGCGTGGCTCGACACCTCCATGAAGGCGTAGTCGCAGCCGGCCTCCACCATCTCGGCCAGGAGCTGATTCAGCGGCAGCGGGTCGGGCGTGGTGTGTGTGGCGGGCACGGCGCGGCCGTCCACATAGTTGCACACCGTGGAGAGGAGTCCGGCCTTGTAACCCTCCAGACGCGCCATTTCATAGAGCAGGGTGGCGGTGGTGGTCTTGCCGTTGGTGCCGGTCACGCCCACAAGCTTCAGCTTCGAGCTGGGGTGTCCGTACCATGCCGAGGCCAGTTTGCCTAAGGCCTCGGCCGTGTCGGCCACCTGGATGTAGGTGATGCCGTTCACGATCTGTGAGGGGAGTTCCTCGCACACTATGGCCCCCACGTGGGTGGAGGCTACCATCGGAATGTACTTGTGGCCGTCGGTGGTGGTGCCGCGCACGGCCACGAACATACCGTTCTTTTCCACAAGGCGCGAGTCGCTTTGCAGACTTTCGATATTTCGTTCCGGATCGCCTATGATCTGCAGTGTGTCGATGTCCTGCAGCAGGCGTGACAGTTTCATAGTCATATCTTATATTGTCTAAATATCTTATCTATTATTACCTCGTCACTCATACTTCATACCTAAATCTTAAGTCTCAGCACCAGTGTCTGTCCGCGTCTCAGCGGGGTGTCGACGGGTATGGACTGCGAGCAGACGTAGCCCGTGCCGCTGATGCGCACGTTGATGCCGCGCTGCTCCATGATGCGTATGGCCGATGCCGCGTCGTAGCCGATAAGGTTGGGCATCTTGCCCGTATCGGATACGTCGTTGGCCTTGAGGCGGCGCACGGAGCGCGAGCCGGTCATGCCGGCGATCCGGTTCGAATTGTCGAACGACGACGCGGCTATCACAGGCTTGGACTGGCATTTCTCCATAGCATAGTCGGAGGCATTGTTCAGCATGCCGCGGCTATACATCTTGATGGCCATGTTCTTCACCACCTGTCCCGAGGTGCGGTTGGCGGAGTTGCCGCCGCCGGCCAGCACCAGGGCCATGCAACTGTACTGCGGGTTTTCGTAAGGGAAGAACCCGGCGAATGCGTAACGGCGCTGGGCGCGGTTATATTGTCCGTTTTCCACCGGGAAAGCGGTGCCGGTCTTGCCGGCTATCTCCACGCGGTCGTCGCGCACGGCGCGTGCCGTGCCATGCTCGCCCCACACCACCTCGCGGATGCACTCGCGCACCTTGGCCGCCGTTTCCGGGCTGCATATCTGCGGACGGATGTACTGTATGGGCAGGATGGAGTCGCGGCCGTTCTCGTCAATCAGGCTGCGCACCAGGTGCGGGCGCACGTACTTGCCGTCGTTGGCTATGGCGTTGTACACCGACAGCGTGAACAGAGGTGGCAGCTCCGTGTTGTAGCCGTATGCCTGGCGGGCCAGGTCGAGGTGACGGGCTGTCATGGTGATGTTGTTGCCGCGCGAGTCATGGTCTATCAGGCGGCGGATTCGCGGCGTGCACTCGCCGTAGATGCCCGAGCGTATCGGTTCGAAGAATCCCAGGCCGGCCATACGGTCGTACCATTTCTCGGGATTCTTGGCGTAGCCCCGGAATATGACGCGGGCGATGCCGGTGTTGGACGACTGCTCTATCACCTGCTTCATGGTCTTGGGGCCCGAGCCGTGGGGGTCGTTGGTGCGCATGAAGGGGGAGCAGTCCACCATGTCGGTGACGTTCTTTACCAGGCCGTCCTCAAAGGCTATCATCAGCGATATGGGCTTCATTACCGAGCCGGGTTCGTATGCCTGCACGGCGCGGTTCAGGGCCTCGCCGTAGGTGCCGTCGTCCAGCTTCTCGATGTTGGAGATGGCCTTTATTTCCCCTGTCTTGACCTCCATCAGTATGGCGGTGCCCCACACGGCGTTGGCTTCCTGGCATATCTTGTGCAGCTCCTCCTCCAGCATGTCCTGCAGGTCGATGTTGATGGTGGTGCAGATGTCGTATCCGCGGCGGGGTGGGGTAGTGGTCCAGTTGCCGATGCCCGATGTCATGGCCACTTTCTTGGCCAGGCCGGGCTTGCCGTACAGCAGCGAGTCGAGGTCGCGCTCCAGACCGGAGTATCCGTGCGTCTGGCGCGTCTGGGCGTTCTGATTCACCCGGCCGATGCTGCGGTAGGCCATCTTGCCGTAGGGATAGGTGCGCTTGTAGCGCGGCGTCTTATAGAGGGGAGTATTGCTGGTTTTTTGCCATTTTGCTATAAATGGGAAATATTTTACCCTTTCGTAGTCCTGAAGCGAGCCGTTTTTGACCATGCGCAGGGCGCGTGTGCGTTTCTCCGGCTCCTTTTCGAACTCCCGTTTCAGCTTGGTGCGCCATGAGTATTTGGCCAGCGAATCAGGGTTCGTCAGGTCCTTGCGTCGCGGATAATATTTGTCGAGGGAATCGGCCAGGGCATACACCGAATCCATGTCGATATGCATCATCTTCTGAATCTTGCTGTGACGCAGGTCGAGCAGGATGTCGTACACGCGCAGATTGCACGCCAGTATGTTGTGGTTGTCCGACAGCAGGTTGCCGCGCTCCGGAGCGATGGTGTCTATCTTTGAGAAGATGGCCTTGCTGCGGGCGTTCCAGTCCGAGGCCTCCACCACCGTGGTCTCGAACAGCTTGAACAATATTCCCAGTCCCACCACGACGCATGCTATCACTATGAAGGCATAGCGTCCCAGGATGTGCTTCTTGTTGTTTCGTTTTGTGTTTTTGGCCATTGTTGATAGTAGTGATTGTAATTATAAATTGTAAGTCAGTTCTGTTCGCTGTCGGAAAGGATGTACGGGGGCTGTTCCTGGAATTCCAGATGCAGTCCGCGGTCGTGCACCATCTTCTTCATTTCAGTTTCGCGCACCAGGGTCATGTACTTCGACTTTTCGTCGAGCATGGTGCTTTCGGCCAATTGTAGTTCGGAGGTGAGTTTCTTGATTTCCTCCATGCGTGTGCGTGTCTTGTAGCGGAGTCCCATCAGGGCTATCACCACCACAACGATTACCATTATGAGCCAGGCGTTGGCACGGAAAAACTCGATCGAGATCGACTGGCCGTAACGCAGCTCGGCCACCCAGCCCGGCGTCTTTTTCTTGCCGTTGGGCGTCTTATTCAGTTTCTTGTCTTTCTTCTTGGAAAATAATGACATTAAATCGAGGAGTTATTGGTTCAGTTATTGTCGTCAATCAGTTCGGCCACCCGGAGTTTGGCCGAGCGGGAGCGGGGATTGCGTTCAATCTCCTCCGCAGACGGCACCACAGGGTTGCGTGTTATCTGTTTCCAGGGCGTCAATACGCGGCCGTAGAAGTCCTGCTCAACCTTCCCTTCCAGATTGCCGGAACGGAAAAAGTTCTTGACCATCCTGTCCTCGATGCTGTGATAGGTAATGATGGCGAAGCGGCCGCCGGGCTTGAGCACCGACAGGGAGTTGAGCAACAGCCGTTGCAGCGAGTGCAGCTCGTCGTTGGTCTCGATGCGCAGCGCCTGGAATGCCTGCGCCAGGTCTTTCTTCAGGTTCTTGGGGCTGAGGGCCGGAGTCAGGGCGTCGGTCAGCTGCGACGTGGTCAGGATGGGGGAGACGGAGCGCGCCTTAACTATGGCGTTGACAAGCAGGCGGGGCCGTTTCAGGTCGGTGTAGGCGCGGAAGATGCTCTCCAGCTTCTCGGGCGAGGCATCGGCAATGATCCGGGCGGCAGTCCTCTCCCCTTTCTGATTCATGCGCATGTCCAGGGGAGCCTCCTCGCGAAACGAGAAACCGCGTTCGCCGCTGTCGAAATGATGGAACGACACGCCCAGGTCGGCAAGGATGCCGTCCACTTTGTCGCAGCCGTAATAGTGCAGGAAATTGGGGATGAACCGGTAGTCGGAGTGTACAAATGTAAACCGGGAATCGTCGGGAGCGTTTTGCAGTGCGTCGATGTCGCGGTCGAAACCGTAAAGGTGTCCCGTGGGGCCGAGTCTTTGGAGAATGGCGCGCGAATGACCGCCGCCGCCAAATGTGGCATCCACATAACTGCCACGAGCATTGATGTTTAATGCGTCAATACTTTCTGTCAGCAGTGCAGGTATGTGATAGATCTCCTTTTCCATTTTCGCTCCGGCTCCCTAATTGGAAATTTGGGTGTAAAGTTAGTTATTTTTTGTAAATTATTTACAACTGAAAACACAAAAAAGACATCATTTTCTCCAAAAAGTTATCAACAGCTTTTTTACCCCACCTCCATCTGTCTTTTTTAATCGCTTTTCCTCAGTCTTTCATCGCTTTTTCATTAGTTTTACGTCAGTTTTATTCTTTATACGACACTAATCCCCTCGTCAATGACTGGAGTGACGGCGTCCACGCCGTCTGCCTGTGGGCGGCTTGGACGCCGCCCTTCCAGTCGCCGATACAGCCTCCCTGCACTATTGCGGGAATCGGGTGCAGCTATGCGCTGCAGGAGTGAGTGCCGTCCGTCTTTTGTTTCGGGTCGGAGCTTCAGCGACGAGGCCGGCTGGTTTTCTCTACTTTGCAAAAAGAGGCGTGAGAATGCGAAAATAGCTTGGTGATTGGCCGAAATAAGGCATTTGTTATAATCTCAGAGCCTTAATTTAGTGATGATAACTAAATAAAGCGTTAGTAACCAGCGTTAAATAAATGTTATAGACATGGTGCCTCGGATTTGCCGGATAAATGGAGTTGGGGCCATTTATTGCACCGGGCAAGAATTCGTAAAATTGGCGTTGATTATTTGTGCCTTTTTTACTACATTTGCAAGTTAATGCTGTCAGTAATGCTTACTGATTGCTTTTCTCAACTTTCTAAACTATTTTCGCGAGTTTGCGAAAATCACGACATGACACCGCGCATAGAATTTGAAACGCAGAATGTGGAGATGCCGTACTTCGACTGGCGCGAGGTGCGCAACTGGATCAACGCCGTGGCCCAAAGTCACGGCTGCACCGTGCACCGTCTCTCCTATTTATTTATGGACGATGCCGGAATCCTGGAGTCGAACATCCAGGCATTGGGCCATGATTATTATACCGACATCATAACCTTCGACTATAGTCGTGACGGCAGACTGTGCGGCGAGATACACATCTCGCTCGACACGGTGCGCAGTAACGCCGAAGGACTCGGCCAGCCATACAGTCGCGAACTGATGCGCGTCATAATCCACGGCGTGCTGCACCTGGTAGGCATCAACGACAAAGGGCCCGGCGAGCGCGAGATAATGGAAGCCGCCGAGAACGCCGCCCTCAATATGTGGCCGCCGTCTCTGCTCCTTTAATAGAACATATACGAACCATAATATTCGATAATCAAAGATAACCCTATGAGGTTTGAATATGATGTTATAGTGGTCGGGGGAGGCCATGCCGGTTGCGAGGCAAGCGTGGCTTCGGCCCGTGTGGGCGCCAAGACTCTGCTTGTGACGCTCGATATGAACCGGGTGGCGCAGATGTCGTGTAATCCTGCCATTGGAGGTATAGCCAAGGGGCAGATTGTCAGGGAAATAGATGCGCTTGGCGGAGAAATGGGCATCGCCGCGGACAAGACGGCGATACAGTTCCGTATGCTGAACCGTTCCAAGGGTCCCGCCGTATGGTCGCCTCGCGTGCAGAGCGACCGCGAGAAGTATATAAGCCACTGGCGCAACGTCTTAGAGAGCACTCGGAACCTTGATATGTTCCAGGACAACGTGACGGGACTCCTGATAGAAAACGGTGAAAATGGCCGCCGGGCAGTCGGTGTGGTTACTGCCCTCGGCATAGAATTCAAGGCAAAAAAAGTGGTTCTGACCAACGGAACTTTCCTGAACGGACTGATGCATTTCGGTCCGACAAAGCTGCCCGGAGGACGCATTTCCGAGCAAAACAGCGTGGGTCTGACCGAGCAACTGAAGGCTTTAGGATTCACTACGGGACGCATGAAAACCGGCACTCCGGCGCGTATCGACGGCCGCTCCATAGACTTCTCGAAAGCCGAAATACAGTATGGCGACAACGAGGAATGGGAGAAGTTTTCTTTCCTTCCGGCGGTGAAACGAACCCTTCACCAGCGCCCCTGCTGGATAGTGCGCACCAATCCGGAATGCCATAAAGAGATAACCGACCACCTTGACGAATCGCCGATGTACAACGGCGACATACATAGTGTCGGGCCCCGTTACTGCCCCAGCATCGAGACCAAACTCGTAACCTTTGCCGACAAAGATTCGCATCAGCTTTTCCTTGAACCGGAAGGTGAGACGACTGAGGAATATTATATCAACGGCTTTTCCAGCTCGATGCCCTGGCGTGTCCAGGTCGAAGCGTTGCAGCATGTACCCGGACTGGAAAACGTGCAGCTTTACCGTCCCGGCTACGCCATAGAATATGACTATTTCGACCCCACGCAACTGAACCATTCGCTGGAGACAAAACTTGTGAAGGGTCTCTATTTCGCAGGTCAGATCAACGGTACGACGGGCTATGAGGAGGCCGCCGCGCAGGGACTTGTTGCAGGAGTGAATGCGGCAAGAAGCGCCGTCGGGCATGAGCTACTGATACTCGGACGAGACCAGGCATATATCGGAGTTCTTATCGACGACCTGGTGACTAAGGGAGTGGATGAACCATATCGTATGTTTACCTCGCGCGCAGAATACAGAATACTGCTGCGTCAGGATGACGCCGACATGCGCCTGACTCCAATCGGCTACGAAATCGGCCTTGCATCCAAGGAACGCTATCAGGCGATGATGGATAAGAAGCGTCAGCGCGACGAGTTCATACAATGGGCTGAAAACACCAATGTGAAATCGGCCCCTGAGTTAAACGCCTGGCTGGAGTCGTTGGGAACGTCGCCGCTAACTGCCAGCGTCAAGGTCGCAGATTTGGTTCGCCGACCGCAGATAACATTCTACACCCTTGCCGAGCATCTGCCGATGCTTGCCGATAGTATAGGGAAGGTGGACGCCCAACATGACGGAGCGCGTCGCAAGGAGATAGTGCAGGCAGCCGAGATACTGATAAAATATTCCGGCTACATATCCCGCGAGGCAGAGATGGCCGACAAGCAGAAGCGTCTTGAGGATGTCCGGATTCCGGAAGGGATAGACTTCGGCAAGATGGAGGCAATCTCCACGGAGGCCCGACAGAAGCTGACGAAGATCCGGCCGCGCACGGTAGGGCAGGCGTCACGAATCCCGGGGGTAAGCCCCGCCGACATCAGCGTGCTGTTGCTGCTGATTGGACGGTGAACAACGATGCAAAAGACGGCCCGGAATTTAGAGGGGATTATAAGCATAATTAATCTATTTTAAAGAACGTAGTCGCGCGGGACCCCGCATCAATAAAAGGATATGAACGGATAAGGATGCTGTAATGTTCCACGTGGAACATTGGAATAAGCCCGACTGTTAAAGCTTTAGAGAAGGAAACATAAAGACAAATAGAATATCAAGAAAACAAAAAATAACATCAAATAAACGAATATGGAATTAGAGGATTTGAAAGGTCTGATTCGGGATATTCCGAACTTTCCGAGCAAGGGAATTATTTTCCGTGATCTCACCACGCTGCTGAAGAATGGCGAGGCACTGCATCTGATGGGCGATAAGCTGGCCGACCTGTACCGTGGCCTTGGCGTAACCAAGGTGGTGGGTATAGAAAGCCGCGGTTTCATCGGAGGCTCTGTCCTGGCCTACGAGCTTGGCTGCGGTTTTGTGCCCGCGCGCAAGCCCGGCAAACTGCCTGCCGTCACCATCAAGAAGGCATACGCCAAGGAGTATGGCGTGGATACTATCGAGCTGCACAGCGACGCCATCAATTCCGATGACATCGTGGTAATCCATGATGACCTGCTCGCCACAGGTGGTACGATGCGTGCCTGCTACGACCTGGTGAAATCGATGAATCCGAAGAAGGTCTACATTAACTTCGTGGTGGAGCTTACGGCTCTGCACGGCCGCGACAATCTCCCCGAGGATTGCGAGGTGACATCTCTGTTGAAATATTGATGACTCAGGAATCACAATTGATACCGCAGGAATCAGATAAGAATTCTTCGGATCGACAGCCTGAAATTTCATTCGTGCCTACGGTGCATTCGGTAGAGGAAATCCTGGCCGGTTCCGGCAGGGATATCGATGAAATCGGAGGCTTCGATCTGGAGATAAACGAGCAGCGGACGGCCGACGAAATCCGGCATAACCGGCCCGGCCCGAAGCTGCGCGAAAAAATTCTCGGCCTCCCCGATTTGCCCGGCGTATACATGTACGTCGACAAGTCGGGGAAGGTTATCTATGTGGGGAAAGCAAAGCGGCTGAAACGCCGCGTCTCCTCATACTGGAACCGTATGCACGATTCCACACGCACCAATCTCCTGGTGCGCAACATCGCCGACCTCCGCTTCATCGTGGTGCATTCGGAGGAGGATGCACTGCACCTGGAGAACGCCATGATCAAGGAGTATAAGCCGCACTACAATGTGCTGCTGAAGGACGACAAATCCTATCCCTGGATCGTGATAACGAAGGAGCTGTATCCTCGAATATTCATGACGCGCGAGCGTGGTCTGGACGCGAGATATTACGGGCCGTATTCGAATCTGCAGTCGGCCAAGGTGGTGCTTGACCTGATACGCGAGACATTCCCGTTGCGGTCGTGCCGTCACGCGCTGGACGAGCGTGGCATAGCGCGCAACCGGTTCTCGCTATGTCTGGACTATCACATCGGCAAATGCGCCGGGCCGTGCAAGGGGCTGATCAGTCCGGAAAGCTACGGCGAATATATCGGGCGCGTGCGTCAGATCCTGAACGGCGAGACGGTGGAACTGGAGCGTAACCTGCAGGATGAAATGAAGCGTCTGAGCGAGGAATGGAAATTCGAGCAGGCGCAGGAGGTGAAGGAGAAATACGAGGCTGTGCGGCGATATAATTCGCGCAGCGTGGTGGGGGAGCGCGCCATGCCCGATACGGATATGTTCGCGTATGTGGAGAACGAAAACATGGCGTTCGTAAACTTCATGCACCTGCACCGCGGCGCCGTGACGCAAAGTCTGAACTTGGAGTTTCGTCGCGGGCAGTCATTAGAGGTGACGCCGCAGGAAATACTGTCGCGCGCCATAGCGGAAGTGGAGTCCAGGTTCGACCGCAAGGTGGAGCGTGCCATCGTGCCGTTCCTGCCTGACGTGGAGTTCGACGGCGTGGAGTTTACGGTGCCCCAGCGCGGCGACAAGAAGAAGGTGCTGGAGGTGGGCGTGAAGAACGCCACGCAGTATATGCACGACGTGGAGAAGCAGCAGGAGAAACTGAATCCCGACCACAGGATCGATCAGCTGATGGCCCGCATGAAGTCCGATTTCAGGCTGGAAAAAGAGCCGCGACATATAGAGTGCTTCGATAATTCGAATATCCAGGGCACGAATCCGGTGGCCAGCTGCGTGGTGTTCCGCAACGGCAAACCGTCCAAGCGCGACTACCGTCATTTCATCATCAAGACGGTGGTGGGCGCTGACGATTTCGCGTCGATGAAGGAGGTGCTTCACCGCCGCTACACGCGCATGATGGCCGAGGGCGAGCCGTTGCCCCAGCTGGTGGTGGTGGACGGAGGCAAGGGGCAGCTGAGTGCTGCCGTCGAGGCTTTCGACGAGATGGGCATACGCGGCGAGGTGGCATTGGTGGGCATAGCCAAGCGGCTGGAGGAGATATACTATCCCGGCGACACGCTGCCGCTGTATCTGGACAAGAAATCGCCAAGTCTGAAGGTGATACAGGCATTGCGCGACGAGGCGCACCGCTTCGGTATCACGCATCACCGCGACCGTCGCAGTAAGGGCCAGGTAGCCAGCGAGTTGGATAATATAAAGGGAATCGGCCCCGCCACGGCCGCCCAGCTGATGAAGGCGTTTAAATCTCTGAAACGCGCCAAAGAGGCTGACTACGAGCAGCTTGCCGCAGCCATCGGCACCGCCAAGGCCCGCATCCTGTACGCCCACTTCCACCCCGACAGCCGGATTACTGATTAAATCCGCGCCAAATTACTGATTAAATCCGCGCATTTCTTTCGGGGTGCAGGCGTATTTTCGTTTGAACAGGCGATTGAAATACGTGACATTCTGGAATCCGCAATCAAGCGCTATCTCCGCAATGCCGTTTTCCGTGTGACGTAGCATTTCCATTGCTTTGGCAAGACGCATGTCGTTGAGATATTCCGAATATGTCATTCCGGTGCAATGCCTCATGAATGTGCAGAATGCCGACTTGTTCATGCCCACATGCCGGCTGATGTCGTCAAGACCGATCCGTCGGGAATAGTTGCAGGCGCAATACACCCTGACGGCTTCAAGCCGTTGTTCGGCGCGGGTGAGCGTGCTTTTCCGTCCTGCCTCCCTGGCGCCCGAGACATCGGATATCTCTACGAGCAGTTCAATCATCAGAGGTACCCTTTGCTCAGGTACCATTCCCTGCATCCTGCGCATCAGTTCTTGAATTATCCTGCGTCTGTCGCCGGCGTAGCTTACGGCATGGTCAAGCCGTACAATCCGCCCGAAAGATTCCGATATTTCCGGAATCAGATCCATCAGCGATTGAATCAGCGACGTGTCGAAGTATATCGAGATATTGCCGATATTGCCATCCACATCGACATCATCGTGATTGAACCGCCATACATGCGGTATGTCCGGAGGTATCAGCACCACTTCTCCCTGTGTGAAAGGCTCCGTGAGATTGCCGATGGTGCGTGTGCCCGAACCTGTCAATATGTACGACAGCTCCCAGGCATGGCCGGAATGCAGGTCAATCTGTCTGCCCGGACTTATACGGACATCGTCAAATATAAAGGCTGACGAACTCATGATGCAAATATAGTTCAATTATTTAAAAATATCGGTAAATGCAGTGAAATAAATTATATGTAATTTTGCATCCGAAACAACGAAGCAATCCGAACCGCTTCAATAACGACTTAGACTTATGACATCACAGGCGATCCCTTTGTCCTCCAAACCGAGGTTCGAGATACTTGACGGGCTGCGCGGCGTGGCCGCCATGATTGTAGTGGCGTTCCATCTGTTCGAGACATATTCGGCCGGTCCGCAATACCAGATATTGAATCACGGTTATCTTGCCGTGGACTTTTTCTTCGTTCTGTCCGGCTTCGTGATAGGCTACGCCTACGACGACCGGTGGAAGCGCATGACTACCTGGGACTTCTTCAAGCGCCGTCTGATACGCCTGCAGCCTATGGTGATACTCGGCACGTTGATCGGGGCATTCTGGTTCTATTTCAGCGCGGCGCCTGGATTCGAGCTGGTGATGCGGACGCCGTGGTGGAAGCTGCTGCTGATCATGATATTAGGGTGTATCATGTTTCCTACGCCCCCGTCGATGGACATTCGCGGCTGGAAGGAGATAAACTCGCTGAACGGCGCGCAATGGTCGCTGCTGTGGGAATATATAGCCAACATCCTGTATGCGCTGGTGGTGCGCAGGTTCAGCACCATTGTCCTAGCCGTGTTCGTATTCCTCTCGGCCTTTCTGACCATCGACCTCGCCATGAACCTTGACGTCACCGGGCTACTGGCCCTGCGTGAATATGCCAGATACACCGTCATCGGCGGTTTCGGACTGACGCCTGACCAGATATATATCGGCATCTGCCGGCTCCTGTATCCTTTCTTCGGCGGCCTGTTGCTGTACAGGCTCGGTAAATGGCGCATCAATCTGAAGCGGGGCGCCATGACCTGGTGCTCGCTGGCCGTGGCGGTGACGCTGGTAATGCCCCACATAGGGGGCGAGACCCATCAGTGGCTTAACGGCCTGTACTGCGCAGTCGTGATTCTGCTGGTCTATCCGGCCATCGTGGCCGCAGGGGCCGGAAGCCCCTTGACCGGTAAGAAAACCATAGCCGTCTGCAAGTTCCTGGGCATGATCTCATATCCGTTGTATATCACTCATTATCCCATGATATATGTACAGATGAACTGGGCCGCGCGACATGCCGACGCGCCGCTCGGCACCCACATCTGGGTGGCAGTAAGCATATTCATCGCCTCCATCGCCGTGGCGTATGCCAGCGTCAAGGTCTACGACCTCCCCGTACGCGTATGGCTGTCCGACAGATTCATTTATCATAAAAATAATAAAAAAGCATGAACATCAATCATATCGCCGTATGGGCCCGCGACCCGGAATCGTTGAAAGAGTTCTATTGCCGCTGGTTCAACGCCAAGGCAGGAGAGCGGTACCATAATCCGCGAAAGAACTTCACTTCATATTTCCTTACATTCCCCGACGGCGGGGCCAGCCTTGAGATTATGAATGTTCCGGAACTGACAGACCGGGACATTCACGCGAAAACTACGGGATTCTGCCATATCGCCGTTTCATTGGGAAGCAAAGGGAAAGTGGATGAAATGACCGAGCTGATGCGGAGTGCCGGCATAACGATCCTCGGCGAGCCGCGCACCACCGGCGACGGCTGTTATGAAAGCGTCGTCGCCGACCCGGAAGGCAATACCGTCGAACTGACCGTCTGACGCCTGTCAGAGACGCCCGTCAGATTTAGCCGTGGTAAATTGATGTAAATTGATGTAAATTCTACCGACGTATTTGGTCATTACCAAGATTAGTATTATATTTGCGGCGACATATCGAGCGGACTTAGAGAAGTCGTGCGGTATGTCGCAACTTTATTATCGAAGCGTTTACACGACGTTATTTCTTTGACGCATAGAAATTCTCGCAAAATTTCCAGATAAAGTCAAGGACATTACCGGCACGTGTGGATGCTCATGTCGTATATGCAAGTATGTGAAATACATACCATAAATCGGCGTGGGCTTCTACGTGTTGCTGTCCTTTCTTTATCGGGCAATGCGAGAAGCCTCTATGCGGAAGGACCGGCGGCATGTATTGGCATCACGCTTCTTTTTTACTTACATTTATAACATTCCATATTACTGCTCCCGGTGCCGGTGTCGTAAGACTGATAACATTATGAAAAGACTTTTTAAACTTCTTGGTTCCGTCCTGTTGCTGACGGGGCTGATGGTACTGGGTTCGTGCGGAGGCGATGATGACGGCCTATCCTACATCCAATTGTCGGAGACTTCGGTTCATTTCTCCGCAGAAGGAGGTACGAAGTATGTGTATGTCTCCGGTGGAACCGCTCGCGAGATTAACGGTTACAGCTCATGGGTGAATGCTTCGATAGAAGGCACGTCCATTCGCGTCAGCTGTCAGCCCAACAGCGGAGGCCAACGGTCGGTTACATTCTCGGTTTCCAGTGGAGACACGAGTGTTACGTTAGATGTAACGCAGTCGGCCGGCGACAATCCCGGTGGCGGCGACAATCCCGGCGGCGGTGATACCCCCGGTGGTGGCGATAATCCCGGAGGGGGCGACACACCCGGAGGTGGCGATAATCCCGGCGGCGGCACTTCATCCGCGCCAAAGGCGCCTACGGGATTAAGCGTGACGAACTATGGCAACACCAATCTGCCGGATGTGCGCGTCAGCTGGAATGAATCCGCCGGCGCCACGCAATATACCGTTTATCGCGCCTTTTCCGCTTCCGGCAGCTTTACGCCCATAGGTTTTAATTCCCTGTGCTTTTACACCGACAATTCGGTGAAGCTCGGCAACACTTATTATTACAAAGTCAAAGCCTCCAATGCCTCGGGCACGTCCGACTTCTCGGAGACTGTCAGCTTTACATTCGATGACCAGCGCGCTCCCGGCCCTGTAGAGTATACCAACTGCACCGCCACTTCGTCGCAGATCACATTGCGTTGGAGGCTGCCCTCGAATGCGGATTACGGCAAACCGACATCAGCTGTGCTCAGAATCTGGAATCCCTACAGCGAGGAATGGGTTGACCAGGAGATTTCGCCCACGGCTACGTCTGTTTCGTTTGCGTTCGCAAAGTATATCGACGATTACGGATACGTCAAGTCAGGCGTCATCCTGAAGAACCAATATGGTTCCGGCGGAGGATCGGCAAAAATATATGACACTAAAAACAAAAAGTGGCTGAACTGACACCACCCGCTGACATTAAAAAGGATACTTAATAAAGGATACTTACATTATAAAAAACGGGCGCGTCCGTGGATGGACGTGTCCGTTTGTGCTTATTGCGCAATTTTGTTGCAAATTACAAAAATTTGGCTTAAATTTGTAGCATAGTTACGAAAATGGCTTAAATTATTACCGAAATATACGATGATACGCGAATTTTGGGCAGAAAATTATCTATCGATAGGTACGCGCCAATGCATGAATTTTGAAATTGACAGCGACTGCGATGACTGGATATGTGCAGAAGTGGCAAATGGCATTAAAATAAGTCGTATTGGAATAATGTTCGGAGCAAATGCTTCCGGGAAATCCAATATATTGAAAGCGATACAAAATGTGTTTGAGTTATTATTCATGGTTCGGAATAATCGGAACGAATTCGTCCATTCGCATATACCTTTTGCTCTGACACCTGATGCTCCTACTCAAATGTATGTATCTTTTTATGCGGATGGAATACGTTATGATTACACAATCATATATACTAAAACTCATATAATTCGGGAAGAACTATCATATTATCCCAATAAAAGCAAATCTTTGTTTTATGAACGGGAATTTGAAGGCATAGACAATCAATGCCATATAAAATTTGGCACGAGCATAGGCATCAAGAAGAAGACATTGAGTATATTGCGTGAGAATACATTGAATAATCATACAGTACTCTCCACATACTCAAAAGTGTCATTGCCTGATGATGCCGACAAAATGGCTAAGCTATATAACTGGCTAAGAACTCATGTGCATGGAGTGGGTCCTGATATGCCGGGTCTTACAGAACTTCTGAAAGATGTAGCTTCAACTCCGCGTAAAAAGCGTTTTTTCCTTGAAATGTTGAAAAAGGCAGATTTCAATATATCCAATTTCAATGTTTCATTTGATGGAACAACGGAAAACGTTGAGTTTGAGAATATGTGTGATCGCAATAATTTTGTGCTCCCGGCATCAACTCAATCTGCAGGTACACTGAAATATCTGAAAGACCTGTCTTATCTTTATGACGCTATTACGGGTGACCATATCTACATTCTCGATGAACTTGGAGAAGAATTACATTATGATTTGTTGTTGTATTACATTCAGGTGTTTCTTGCCAATTCTCGTCAATCTCAATTATTCTTTACATCACAGGAAGTTACATTGCTTTCTGAAGATCTGATTAATGAGAATAGGGGGGTGGTATGGTTTGTAGAGAAAAGTGCAGAAACGGCACAATCCGAATATACGCGGGGAGACAGACTTGGTCTGCACAAAAACAACTCTTTGTATAATTCTTACCGGATCGGACGATTCGGTGCAAAACCTGCATTGGGTTCTCCTTTAATCTTCGATAATTAGAAAATCATGCCGAAAGTTAGAAAGAATACGACCGTTATTATCGGAGAAGGTCCTACAGAGTTTTATTATCTGAACTCTCTAAAAGATGAATTCAGGGAACTACAGAATATAAAACCGGATACACCCAAGAATACAAGTCTTAAAGAATTGGAACGGTCGATTGAGACAGCGATAATTATGGGTTATGACCGTATCTTTTGTCTTATTGACATGGATACGAAGAAAAAGGATAGAACAAGCTGGAATGCTTATGCCAAATTAAAATCGAAATATCACGGTAAGAAGGTGTGTAACGATCGTAAAGGCGTAAATTATGAAGTTCGGTTCTTTGAAACAGATCGCTGTACGGAACTTTTCTTTCTGTATTATTTTAAATATGTTGGACATTGTTTCTCTGATTCCCAATCTGTAGAAAGAGAGTTGAGCCATTGGTGTGGATACGAAAAAACGCGAAAATTCTTTGCCTCGCATCCATTACATCAGTTTTTTATAAAAGAAGGAGGCGATTTCAACAATGCAATAAGAAACGCTATAAAATCAGAAGAATGTGTAAGTCGAGGAGACCGGGATTTTACATATTCAGAATTAGGAACCATGTTTAAGGAACTTGGGATTTTAGAAAACTCACAACAATAAATTGTAATAAAACGGGCGCGTCCGGTGTGGGCGCGTCCGTTTTGTGTGTGGGCGAAATTTGGTGGTGGGTGGGGTTACTTGAACTTCTTGGCGATGGAGGCGGGGACGGCGTCGCGGTGAACGCCGACGCCGATGGTCTTGGCCATGAAGTAGGGCATCGAGACGTACAGGTAGCCGTCGTACAGCTGGTTGGTGTCCCACGAATTCTTCACCTTGTAGTATTTGTTGCCTTCCTGGTCAGTGGCGGTTCCAACAATCACCATGCCGTGGTCGTCGGTGGTCTCGAAGTTGTCGAAACCGGTCTGACGGCTCTCCTGGGTCACTTCCTCCTCCTTGACCGGGCCCTTGATTTCGAATTTTTCGTTCTCACGGTCTTTGTCGCTCAACTTGACCCACCGGCTAAGCTCGGTGTCTGTCATGTCCTGACGGCCCTTGGAAGCAGGGAGAAGGGCATATCCCTTGCGCCATTTGAATCCGCCTTCTGACACATCGGCTGCCCAGCATACGGTGCGGCCCTGCTCCAGTGCGTTGTCCACGATGGCCTTCATGTCCTCCATCGGCACGTTGCGCGACAGTGTCCAGGCCCAGTTGTCGGGAATCTCAAGAGCGCATTCCTCGTAGAAGGGATGATGCGTGAAGCTGATGACGTTGATGAAATTCTCAGGCTCCAGCCCGATGGCCTTGGCGAACGACTGCGGCGTATAGGTCTTGCCCTCGTAGGTGAACTGCTCGGGCACCGGACCTAAGTAGGCGTCCAGTATTCCCTCGAAGCCCTTCAGCCATGCCGTGCTGAGCTTGCTGTTCTTGGTGCCGCGTGCCAGGACGGCGTCAAGGTATGCCGTCAGCGCCTCGGCCATCTCATAGTGCGAATGCTTGTCCTCGCCGTAATTCAGGCCCCGGTATGCTTCCTCGGGCATGGCGCCGTACTGCTTCGACATGTTCAGCACGTCGGCAAAGCTGCCTCCCTGTGCGAAGTTGAGCTTGCCGCCCATGCGGATGTATTTCTTGGCCTTTTCGATGTAGGCGTTGCGTACTATGTACATCTCGGACAGCGTCACGGCCTTGCCGGTGTTGTGGCGCACGTTGTCCTCAAGCGTGGAGAGGCCGGAGAAGGCCCAGCATGTGCCTGATTTGTTCTGGTCGTAGACCGGACCGTGGTCGCTGATGCGCACGTCGGTGAACTTGAAGCCCGTGCTGTCGGGCACTTCGATTTTGGGATCGTCGGCAAGTACTGCCGTCGCTGACATGGCCGCAAGCGCCACCAGCGCGAAACGTTCTATTTTCATGGTTATTTGGTTTTATAGCTAAGAAACGGTATATTTCTAACATTTAGCATACACCTACACATTATTCCCTCCGTTTCAAAATGCAAAGATGTCGTTCTTGTATCATTTGGTTGTTCTAAATGTGGTAAATAAATTGAGATTTAGAACAAAAATACATGATTTTTTATTAACTTTGCAGTCATAATGGAGACGAATGCAAAATTTATAATTGGCCGAAAGCATGAATTAGAGGTTCTGAAAGAGGCATTGGCTTCTGATGAAAGCCAATTTGTTGCCGTATATGGGAGACGTAGAGTCGGTAAGACTTTCTTGATAAGAAAGGCATTTGATGGTAAGTTTTCCTTTGAATACACAGGATTGGAAAAGAAAAGCAATAAACAACAGCTTGGCGCTTTTCATCAGGCATTGCGTGAGCAGGGTCTTCCCAAATGTCCCAAACCGACGACTTGGATCGAAGCTTTCTATCAGTTGCAGAATTTACTTGAACACAAGAAAGGAGATTCGAGAAATAACGGTAAGAAAGTAGTATTTCTTGATGAGTTGCCATGGATGGATGCTCCCAAAGCTGGTTTTGTTGAGGCATTGGGAAATTTCTGGAATAGATGGGCGGCATGGTCACAGGATATTGTCCTGATAATCTGTGGCAGTGCGACGTCATGGATTTTCAACAAAGTATTCCGTAATCATGGAGGCCTCTATAATAGAGTCACCAGGCAAATACCTGTGCATCCTTTCACGCTCAATGAATGCGAGCAATTAAGCTGTAAATTAGGATTGGGATGGAGCCGCATGCAAATAACCGAAGCATACATGATAATGGGAGGTATTCCGCATTATTGGAATAAGTTTGATAGGAAAACGAGTCTTGTAAATAACATAGATCGGCTTTTCTTCAGTAATGATTCGGACATGGAAGTGGAATACAAGTCATTATATTCTTCGTTATTTTCTAATCCGGAACCATACGAAAATATTATCCAAGCGCTTGCGCAGAAAAAGCGGGGCCTGACACAACAGGAAATATCGGATTTGTCGGGATATAACAGATCCGGGCGATTGACTTCAATTCTGGAGAATCTTGAATTATGTGGTTTTATTGTTAAAACGACCCAGCCAAATAAGAAGAATAAGGATGCTATTTTCCAGTTAGTCGACAATTTCTCTCTTTTTTATCATGAGTTTATACGGAACAGGGCGGTGAGATACAACTATTGGAGTTCCAATTATATGACTCCTGCGCATTACGCCTGGAGTGGTTTGGCTTTTGAGCGGTTGTGTTTTCAGCATCGTACTCAAATAGCCAAAACTCTCGGTATATCGGGAATCCATACAACGTGGTATGCTTGGAGCGCACGTAAAACGGATGAATATCCGGGCGTTCAAGTCGATATGGTGATTGACAGAGCTGACGGCATCGTAAATTTATGTGAAGTTAAATTCACAGAAGCTCCGTTTGCGATTACTCCGGAATATCTGCAAAAACTCCGGTTAAGGAGGAGCCGCTATCAGCAGGAAATATGTCCACGGAAAGGAGTGCATTTAACAATGATCACATCTGCCGGTGTGGTCAATAATCCGCAGAAATATGAGATAAATTCATATATCACACTCGATGATTTGTTTATCGAATGAATTAATAACTAAGTTAAGGCAAAATTTGTTATATTTGCAAGGAAGTATGGCCGGAATCGTCACAAAACGACGAAAGGCCACTACAAAAAAAGAAAAAAGTCGTTACGAAAAGGTAAAAAGTATAAGTTATGAAGACCAAGACGGCAAAGGAAGATAAGCTTCCGGCACGCATCCGAAAGGGTGACCTGCCCGCGCTGATAGTCGGTTTTTTGCAGCAGAACAATAAGCAGAGCTTTAATTATAAACAGATATCGTTCGGCATCGGGGCCACGCATCCCTCCAACCGGATGGATGTGATCAACGTGCTGGACGAGCTTGCCGCCGCCGACGACATCATGGAGGTGGAGCTGGGCAAATACAAGGCCAAGGCCAACCGTGGCACAGAGAACATCGGCTACTTCGTGCGCCGCAGCAACGGCAAGAACGCCGTGGTGGTGGACGACGAGCAGATATTCGTGGCCGAGCGCAACTCGATGCACGCGCTGAACGGCGACAAGGTGCGCGTGGTGGTCAGCGCCGCCCGCAAGGGCCAGGAGCCGGAAGCCCAGGTAATCGAGATTGTCGAGGCCAAGGACCAGCAGTTTGTCGGCACGCTGAAGATAGAGAAGAATTACGCCGCCCTCGTGACGGATTCCAAGTTCCTGGCGGCCGACATCGTGCTGCCGCGCGGACGCCTCAAGGGTGGCAAGAACGGCGACAAGGCCGTGGCCCGCATCGTGCAGTGGCGCGACGACGAGATGAACCCGCGCGGCGAAATCATAGACATCCTTGGCGCGAAAGGGGAGAACAACACCGAGATGCACGCCATTCTGGCTGAGTTCGGGCTGCCGTACAAATATCCCGAGAACGTGGAGAACGCGGCCGAGAAAATTCAGGAAGGCATCACAAAGGAGGAGGTGGCCAAGCGCGAGGATTTCCGCAACGTCACCACCTTCACCATCGACCCGCGCGATGCCAAGGACTTTGACGACGCCCTGTCCATCCGCCGCCTCGGCAACGGCAACTGGGAAGTGGGCGTGCACATCGCCGACGTGACGCACTACGTGCATCCCAACACCATAATCGACAAGGAAGCCCAGAAACGGGCCACGTCGGTCTATTTAGTGGACCGTACCATCCCGATGCTTCCGGAGCGTCTCAGCAACGGCCTGTGCAGCCTGAGGCCCAACGAGGAGAAGCTGACATTCTCCGCCATCTTCGAGATGGACCATAAGGCCAACGTGGTGAACAGCCGCATAGGCCGCACCGTCATCAAGTCCGACCGCCGCTTCACCTACGAGGAGGCGCAGGCCATTATAGAGACCGGCGAGGGTGAATACGCCGAGGAATTGGCCGTGCTCAACACTCTGGCCAAGGAATTGCGCCGCCGGCGCTATCAGGGAGGCGCATTGGAGTTCGACCGCGCCGAGGTGCGATTCGAGATTGACGAGACCGGCAAGCCCATATCCGTCTACTTCAAGGAATCGAAGGATGCCAACAAGCTGATTGAGGAATTCATGCTGCTGGCCAATCTCACTGTGGCCGAATCCATCGGTAAGGTGCCCAAGGGGAAGAAGGCCAAGACGTTCGTTTACCGCGTGCATGACAATCCCGATCCCGACAAGCTGTCAAACCTGGCGCTGATAGCCACTCGCTTCGGCTATAAGCTGAACACCGACGGCAGCTCGCGTCAGGTGAACCAGAGCGTGAACCGCCTGCTGCGCGACGTCAAGGGAAAAGGGGAGGAGAACATGCTCTCCATCCTGGCTATCCGCTCCATGGCCAAGGCCAATTACAGCACCGACAATGTGGGCCACTATGGCCTGAATATGCCTTATTACACGCATTTCACGTCGCCTATACGCCGTTATCCCGACATGATGGTTCACCGTCTGTTAGCTCGTTATGCCGAGGGAGGCCGCAGCGTCGACAAGGTGAAGACCGAGGAGGAATGCCGCCACGACTCCGACATGGAGGTGCTGGCCAGCAACGCCGAGCGCGCCTCGATACGCTACAAGCAGGTGGAATTCATGCGCGACCGGCTGGGCGAGATATACGAGGGCGTAATCTCCGGCGTGACGGAATGGGGCTTCTACGTGGAGCTTGACGAGAATATGTGCGAGGGTCTGGTACCCATCCGCGACCTGGCCGACGACTACTACGACCTTGACGAGAAGAACTATTGCCTGATAGGGCGGCGTCACGGCGTGCGCTACACGCTCGGCGACCGCGTCAAGGTGCAGGTGGCCCGCGCCGACCTGGAGCGCAAGCAGCTCGACTTCGCTCTGATCGACGACAAGGGAAATCCCAACAAGCCCCTGCCCGAAGACAAGCCCGGCAAGCACCACGAAGCCAAGAAAGGTGGCAAGAAAAAGGGCAAGAGACACTGAAAAGTGCCCCCTGGTAACTGCTGAGAAATCCTGATAACGGATAATAAAGGGCTTCTCAACCGCTAAAACGAGCCTTGAAACGGCTAAAAATGCGCAAATTTTCCACAAATAGTGTGAAAAATTTGGCCGGAACCAAAAAAAGTAGTAATTTTGCATCGGGTGAGTCCTGGACGACCAGCTCCCCGTGAATCCCCCAGGTCTTGACCGAAGCAAGGGCAGCGGGTTGTAGCGGTGCGATGCAGGGAGCTCTCCCACTCGCCTCTTTAGCTCAGTTGGCCAGAGCACGTGATTTGTAATCTCGGGGTCGTTGGTTCGAATCCGACAAGAGGCTCAGAAAAAACCGGACGTTGAAAAGACGCCCGGTTTTTTTTGTTTTTAAGGGGGCGGAAGACCGGGGCGTTTCGCTGAAGTTCAACGCGCGGACAAATGGGCGTTTCGCTGAAGCTCAACGCGGAAAACAAAAGGAGAATACCGCAAAGAAAGAGCGCATCTGCACGGGGCGGATGCGCTCTATTGGTATGGTATTCAGGAATTCGCTACTTTCGGAATTCGCTACCTGGGTATTCAGGAATTCGCGAATTTTCTCTTGGGGATTCAGGCTGCCCTTATTCGATTGTCCAGGTTTCCTGGGTCT
The DNA here is from genome assembly GCA_902468245.1 of uncultured Porphyromonadaceae bacterium. Lineage (GTDB taxonomy): Bacteria > Bacteroidota > Bacteroidia > Bacteroidales > Muribaculaceae > Lepagella. The sequence goes on from CABQXY010000024.1 coordinate 135,937, forward strand.
TCATGATGAGGTCGCGGAGGTCGGCGAAGCCTTTGGCTTCCTTGATTTCACGCGTCTGGCGGGCTACCTCCTGGTCGTAGACGAGGGCGTCGTAGTCGCGGATCACGCCAAGAGCCAGGGGCAGGTCGTGGCCGTCCATCATGGCCAGCTGCTGCTGCAGGAAGTTGTGCTTGCAGTGGGCGTCGTGCGTCAGCACGTCATCGAGGGTGTAGCCGTCCTGGCCGATGGTCACGGCCTTCAGGCCGAAGCCGTCCTGCACCAGTCCCTTCTCCATATTCTTGCCGAACAGCATCTTCTCGCCGTGGCGCAGCAGGATGGTATGGTCGTCGCGCATCTCCTTGTCGGTGATGTACGAATGGATGCCGTTGTTGAAGATGACGCAGTTCTGCAGTATTTCCACCACAGAGGCTCCCTGATGCCTTGCGGCAGCCACCATGACCTCTCGGCTTACCTCAAGGTTCGTATCGTAGCTACGGGCAAAGAAATTGCCTCTGGCGCCGAAGCAAAGCTCGGCCGGGATGAAGGGATCCTCCACCGTGCCGTAGGGGCTGGATTTGGACACCGTGCCTCGGTCGGACGTGGGGGAATACTGTCCTTTGGTCAGACCATATATCTTATTGTTGAATATCAGCATGTTGATATTCACGTTACGGCGCACCGCGTGGATGAAGTGGTTGCCGCCGATGGCCAGGCCGTCGCCGTCGCCGCTGATCTGCCATACGGTCAGGTCGGGGTTGGCCGTTTTCAGGCCCGTGGCGATGGCCGCAGCACGTCCGTGGATGGTGTGCATGCCGTAGGTGTTCATGTAGTAGGGCAGGCGCGAGCTGCATCCGATACCCGAGATAACGGCCGTCATGTAGGGCGGAATGCCGAGTTCGGCCATTGCCTTCTGCAATACGTTCAGAATGGCATGGTCGCCGCAACCCGGACACCACCGGGCCGTCTGTCCATTTTTATAATCCGTGGCCGTATAGGCTTTGTTTTCATTCTGTTCCATTGCTTAAGCTTTTATGTGGTTCAACACTCCGTCCACAACCTCGCGCACCAGGAAGGGCTGACCCTCCACCTTGTTGATGCGTTTGATTTCCTTCATGGGAAGATGCATCTGCAGATAGTCGGCAAACATGCCGGTGTTCAGCTCGGCCACTATGATGTTCTTGTAGCGCGACAGCACCTCGAATGTGTTGGCGGGCAGCGGGTTGATGTAGCGGAACTGCCAGAATGCCACCTTGTGACCCTGTGCGTTGAGCTGGGTGGCCGCTGCCAGCAGATGGCCGTAAGTGCCTCCCCAGCCCACCAGGATGGTGTCGGCGTCGGGAGCCAACATAGGCTCGAGCGCGGGCACCTCGTCGGCGATGCGGGCGATCTTCTCGCGGCGAGCCTTGACCATGCGCTCATGGTTGGGGCCGTCGGTGGAGATGACCGATGTCCTGGCGTCCTTCTCCAGACCTCCGAGGCGGTGCATGGCGCCGGGCGTGCCGGGCAACGCCCACCAGCGGGCGCCGTTGGCGTCGCGGTCGTATGCGCGCCAGCCCTGCTCCAGCACGTTCTGAGGCAGGATGTGGGGATGTATTTCAGGATAATCCTTATCTTCGGGTATGCGCCATGCCGACGAACCGTTGGCTATGAAGGCGTCGGTAAGGAGGATGACGGGCGTCATGTGCTCCATGGCGATACGCGCGGCCTCGAAAGCCATGTGGAAGCAGTCGGTGGGACTTGTGGCGGCCAATACGCATAGAGGCGCCTCGCCGTTGCGGCCGTACAGGGCCTGCAGCAAGTCGGTCTGCTCCGTCTTGGTGGGAAGTCCGGTGGAAGGGCCACCGCGCTGCACGTCGATAACGACTAGCGGCAGTTCCGCCATTACGGCCAGGCCGATGCCTTCCGACTTCAGCGCCAGGCCGGGGCCGGACGTGGAGGTGACGGCCAGGTGGCCTGCGTATGAGGCACCGATGGCCGAGCATACGCCGGCTATCTCGTCCTCCATCTGGATGGCCTTTACGCCCAGGTCCTTGCGCTTGGCCAGCTCATGCAGGATGTCGGTGGCCGGAGTGATGGGATACGAGCCGAGGAACAGGGGGCGTCCGCTCTTTTCCGAGGCCATGATCAGACCCCATGCGGTGGCGGTGTTGCCCGTTACGTCGGTGTAAGTGCCGGGGCGCGCGTCGCTGGTCTCGATGCGGTACACGGGCAGCGAGCTGTGGGTGTTGTGGCCGTAGTCCCATCCGGCGCGTATCACCTTGGCGTTGGCCTCGTACACGGCCGGCTTCTTGGCGAACTTGGCGCGCAGTTTGCGCAGCACGGATTCCACGGGACGGTCGAATATCCAGCAGATTATGCCCAGGGCCAGCATGTTACGGCTTTTCATCATCGTTTTCTGATCCACGCCGGAATCCTCCAGGGCGCTTTTGATCAGGGTAGTCATGGGCACGAGCATCACCCTGTGCGGGTCGATGCCCAGCTCAGCGATGGGGTCGGAGGTGGCGTATTCGGCCTTTTTCAGATTAGCGGCCGTGAACGAGTCACCGTCGCACACTATCACGCCCTCCTTCTTCAGGTACTTCAGGTTGGTCTTGAGCGCGGCGGGGTTCATGGCCACGAGCACATCGGCTTCGTCGCCGGGGGTGAACACGTCCTTGCCCACGCTGACCTGATAGCCCGACACACCGCTCAGCGAGCCTTGCGGCGCGCGGATTTCGGCCGGATAGTCCGGGAATGTCGAGATCTCGTCTCCCTTCTCTGCCGAGATGTTGGAGAAGATGTTGCCTGCAAGCTGCATGCCGTCGCCCGAGTCGCCGGCAAATCTGATCACCACCTTGTCGATGGCCTTGACATTGGTTTCCTGCAACATAATTTGTGTTTTACTGATATTTACTCGTCCCGAGGCCCGGGGCTAAAGTGCCCGAAGCCGGGGACATTAAGGTTTACGTTATTTCACCATTACCTTTACGGCCTTGCGGAACGTGGGCTTGGTCACTATGTAGATGCCTCGGGCCAGGTTCTTGCCACTGCACTGACGGCCGTTGAGGTCGAATATCATGGCACCCTCCGGAGCAAGTATGTTGTTGCCCCACACTTCCACCAGGACGCTGTCGTCGTTGTCGCTGTCGGCTGCGGGAATGTTCCCGATGCCCGAGCCCTGTTTGCGTGTCAGGGTCAGCTTGGCGTTGCGCACCTCCCATGTGTCGGCACCCGACGTGTTGGACTGGTATTTGAATCCGATGCGTATCTTGGAGCCGGTCATGCCGTATTCCGACAGGTCGATGTCGCCCGAGTTGGAGAATGCCCACTTGTCGGCCACCGGCCATGACGGAATCTCAAAGGTCTTGATGTGTCCCGCGTCGTTGGCGTTGACGTTCATATCCATCACCGCTACCTTGCAGAGATCCCTGAGGGTGGTCTGGAACTTGGCGGCATGGTCGAAGCTGAATGTGGCGGCTTCCACGTCGGTCATGTCCACCTCGGGACCCCATGCGTATGCCTCGGCGGCGTAAGCCTTATTGTTCATGTAGGCGCTGCCGTTCAGGTAATACTTGTCGTTATAGTCTTTCCATTGCCATATATAGGTCAGGGCCGGATCCATCGAGACGATGTCGAAATCCCAGCCTGCGACTCCGTTGGGATCGTTCTCGCCCAGCCAGTTGAACACATCCTGATCTGTCGGGTCTTTCGGATCCTCGGGGTCGTCGCCGCCGCCGGTGCCGGTGTTGTATGGCACGTTCTTCTTGTCGCCCCAGATGTGGTCGGCCAGGTCGGGGAGGTCGATGAACGGATTGCGGTTGCCCTGCTCCTTCTGAATGCCGTCGTTGCGGTCACGTTCCTTGTCGCTGACGGCGTCCAGCGCCGACCAGCTGAGCAGAAGCTCCTGCGCCCAAGGCTTGAACATGAGCGGATTGCCGGTGTCGTACATCCAGGTGAAGCGGGTGCCCCACTGCATATCCTTGTATGCGCAGAACATGTACATGAACACGCGGGCGAAGTCGCCTTTATATTCATCTGCCGGTTCGTACACATAGTTGGAGCCGCCGCCGGTGTTGCTTGTGGGGTGTCCCACGAAAGTGACGCCGTTCTCCCATGTCGGAGTGCCCGACACTACGCCCAGAGGATAATTGGACTTGCGGTTGTTGGCCGTCTTATCCGATGGATTGAGGTGTACAATGTCTTTGTAGGCGGCATTCTTGGTTCCGTCCCACCAGGAATTGGCTACCGAGTGCTCGATGTTCATGTCGGCATGTCCGTTGGTCGACACCAGGTTGTTGCTGTACATGTCCCACCAGTATTCCTGTCCGTTTACTACCTTGATGTCGGTGGAGCGGAAAGCGCGCCAGGTAGCGTCGCCATAGCTTATCTCCTTGTGGCCTGCGGCCATCTTCTTGATGGCGTCCATCAGCTCGGCGCCGCATTTGCCGTTCAGAGAGTTGTAATAATTAGCGGGGTATCCGCCGAATGCATCGACAGTACCCAATCCGCCAAACAACAGGAGTCCGGCGGCTATGATCAGATTTCGTCTTGATAATGTCATTAGATAGTTCTCATATTCATGGTTAACCGTCATGCCGCTTGCCGTTTGCCGGGCAGAGTGACATGGGGAAGCAAAGTTACAAATAATATTTCAAATAAAATAAGGTATCAGACAAATAATAAGGAAATATTTCTGATAACGGAATATGAGACTGCGCACGGTGCGGAATGTGCGGGTATCAGTGCGCGAGTTTGTCGGGATTTTTCGCGATGAATTCGGCCCAGGACTTGGAGGCCTTGGCAGTGGCGGACGAGGGTTTGGCGGTTTCGTAATAATGGGTGAGAGCCACTGCCACGGCGTCGGTGGCGTCGAGCAGCGCGGGCATCTGGCTCTGCGGGATGCGGAGCAGATGCTGCACCATGTTGGCCACCTGTTCCTTCGATGCCTGTCCGTTGCCGGTGACGGCCATCTTGACCAGACGCGGGGCATACTCCGCGATTGGTATGTCGCGGGCCAGACAGGCCGCCATGGCCACGCCCTGCGCGCGGCCTAATTTCAGCATCGACTGGATGTTCTTGCCGAAGAAAGGCGCCTCCAATGCCACCTCGTCGGGCAGATACTGGGCGGCAAGACTCTCCACGCGCTCGTAGATGCGGTGAAGGCGCAGGTAATGACTCTCGAAACGGTCCAGCTTGATGACGCCCTGCACTATCACCTCCGGCTTCCTGCCGCGTATCCCCAGCACGCCATATCCCATGACACGTGTGCCCGGGTCGATGCCCATTATGATGCGGTCGTATTCTTTCAGTTTCTCGGTCATTTCCATAGTTTCAGAGCACAAAATTACATAATTCTCTCCATTCTTGCCATTATTCACACCAGGATTCTCGTCAATATTCATAATTATTTGTGTCAATTAATTGGTACGATTCCCGGAAGTGCCTCGGAGAGGCTGTTTCTCATTAACCCCACGATGGCTGACGGGCGCGAAGCGACCGGAAGCCTTCGTGGGGAGAGACGGGTGCAGCACAGCTTGGTCGGAGACCATGCCGCTGTACTTTCCCACCTCCGTGTGCCCTCGGGATAAGAGGCGAGAGACATGGTCTCCGACCAAGCTGTCTCATAGCGGACTTTCCCCCACGAAGGCCGGTGCCAGCTGGCGCTGTCCCCGTCCATCGTGGGGTTAATGAGAAACAGCCTCTCCGAGGCACCACACACACAATAGGATATCGCTCGGACACGGTATGCCGCTCGGACACGGTATGCCGCTCGGACACGGTATGCCGCTCGGACACGGTATGCCGCTCGGACACGGTATGTCGCTCGGACACGGTATGCCGCTCGGAGTCTGAGTGGTTATAATTGCCGCTTGGATTCAGATCCTTAATGAATTCAACATGGAAATTAGTAAAGTGGACAAACTCTAAACAATGTTTACAAAAGTGCTCTTTAGAAAAAGCACTTTTGTGGTAAAAATGCTCTCTGGAGAAAGCACTTTTGAAAATTAGAGGGTATTAACAATATGTTACGAGACGAAAAAAATTTTAATAATTGCAAAATTATCCATAAATTTGCAAACTGACAACCGTGTGCGCAGGTTATACCTTAACCATGCGTGCATTATGATGCATCTAATTACCTGAAAACGAAAAAACACAAAGACGAAAGATTATGGACAGATACAACGAGGCCATCAAGGCCAGCAAAGTGACGGAAGATGACGCCCTGGTGGCAAACGAAGTCGCAAAGATAGTGGAGAAAGCCCCGCAGTACGCGAGCCCAGAAGTATATAAGTTTCTGTTGAACTCGATAGACCTGACCACCCTCAGCACCGAGGATTCGGAGCGCAGCGTGGCTAAGTTCACCAACCGCGTGAACGATTTTGACGCCGAATATCCGCAGTACGGCCACGTGGCCGCCATCTGCGTCTATTCCAATTTCGCCGAGGTGGTGAAGGATCACCTTGACGTGGAGGGTGTTGACGTATGCGTTGTGGCCGGATGTTTTCCGTCGAGCCAGACCTTCACCGCAGTAAAGGTGGCCGACGTGGCCCTGGCCGTGGCTTCCGGAGCGCAGGAGGTGGACGTGGTGCTGAACATCGGCATGTTCCTCGACGAGAACTACGAGGAGCTGTGCGACGAGCTGATAGAGCTGAAGAACACCGCCAAGGACGCCAGGCTGAAGGTAATCCTTGAGACCGGCTGCCTGAAGACGGCCGCCGCCATAAAGCGCGCGTCGATACTGTCCATGTACTGCGACGCCGACTTCATCAAGACCTCGACGGGCAAGATCTACAAGGGCGCCAGCCTGGAGGCCGCTTACGTGATGTGTCAGTGCATCAAGGAATACTATGAAAAGACGGGCCGCAAGGTGGGCTTCAAGGCCGCGGGCGGCGTACGCACCACCGAGGATGCCCTGAACTACTACGCCGTGGTGAAGGAAGTGCTCGGCGACGAATGGCTGAACCAGGACCTGTTCCGTCTCGGTGCATCCAGCCTGGCCAACGCCGTGCTCTCCAGCCTGGAAGGCAAGGAAGTGAAATTCTTCTGATCCATCCGGGATTTCAGACAGTATAAATAATCCTTAACCTTAACGGGAACATAAACATCATGCGAAGACTGATAACGGCGTTGATAGTGTCGCTGGCCCTGACGGGAGCCTGCGGGCAGCTCGCGGCCAAGAAGATAGCCACATACGGCGTGGCCTTCTACAACCTGGAGAACCTGTTCGACACCATCAACAACAACGGCAAATATGATCTGGAGTTCAGTCCCAAGGGTTCCTACCGCTGGGACGGCAAGAAATACTGGTCGAAGATCAGGAACATAGGGTACTCCATCTCGCAGATGACCACGCGCACCACGCCCGACGGGCCGGCCGTGATAGGAGTGAGCGAGATAGAGAACATCACCGTGCTGCAGGATCTGGTGAAGGATCCGCAGATCAAGGACCGCAACTACGGCATAATCCACCACGACAGCCCCGACCGCCGAGGCGTGGACGTGGGCCTGCTGTACAATCCCAAGTTTTTCCGTCCGCTGCGCACCACCAACCATGTGCTTACCATCGACTCTATGCCCTGGTTCAAGACGCGCGACCAGATGTGCGTTGTCGGGCTGTTGGGCAACAAGGTGACGGGCTATAGCCGCGTGGCCGTGATAGTGAACCACTGGCCCAGCCGCCGCGGAGGCGAGAAGCAGAGCAGCTATCTGCGCGAGGCCGCTGCCAAGCTGACCCGCTCCATCGCCGACTCCCTCTATAAGATAGACCCGAAGATTGGCGTCATCGTGATGGGCGACCTCAACGACGACCCGCACAACAAGTCCGTGGCCGAGACCTTAGGCGCCGTGAAGCATATCGACAAGACGGTGCCGGGCGGATTCTTCAATCCATTCTGGGAGAAACTGGACAAGGGCATCGGCTCCTATATATATCGCGGAGGCTGGGACCTGTTCGACCAGATAATAGTCAACAAGAACATTGTAGATGGAGCCTGCGGCGTGAAATACTACGGCGCCGAGGTGCTGAACAAACCGTTCCTGCTGCAGCAGGACGGCCAGTACAAGGGCTATCCCCTGCGCACCTTCTCGTCGGGAGCCTGGACCAACGGCTATTCCGACCACCTGCCTACCGAGATATTCCTGACCCAAGAAATAGACTGACTCAAGAAATAGACTGACAATAAAATGCGAACAAGACTGACAATATCGCTGCTGATCGCCCTGGCATTCCAGGGGATGGCGGCCACGGGAGTCAAGGGCACGCTGGTGGACGCCAAGAGCGGCGCGCCGGTGGGCAACGCCAATGTGGTGTTGAGCGACCAGGCTCTCTTTGTGACCAGCGGCTCGGACGGCGTGTTCACCATCTCCAACGCCCAGCAGGGCAAGGATGTGCTGGAAATCATAGCCTCCGGCTACGAGGATGCATACGTGGACGTGAACATAGTGGCCGGCATGGTGAGCAACCTGGGCGACATCAAGCTGACGCCCGCCGGATTCGACGCCCCGGCCCTCGATTCCGAGAATTATCTTTTCAATGAGGAGGACCTTCTGGACGACGAGGGTCTGAGCCAGAACATCGGTACCATCCAGGGAGCCACGGACGATGTTTATTACCAGGCCGCCAACTATAAGTTCAGCACCATGCGCTTCAGGCTGCGTGGCTACGAGCAGCAGTGGCAGGCGGGTTACGTGAACGGCTTCAACTTCAACGACGCGATGCGCGGCCGCTTCAACTACTCGCAGTTCGGCGGCATGACGTCCAGCGCGTTCCGTTCGCGCACCACCGACCTCGGCATGTCGGCCGCGGCCTACGGCTTCGGCGACATAGGCGGCGCCACCAACATCACCACCTACGCCTCGCAGTTCGCCCCCGGATGGCGCGGAAATCTGTCGTACACCAACTCCAACTACATGCTGCGTGCCATGCTGCAGTATTCCACCGGACTCAACAAGCACGGCTGGGCGTTCACCGCTTCCATCATAGGCCGTTACGCTCCGGAGGGCGTGATAGAGGGTACGTTCTACAACAGCTTCGGTTACTTCCTGTCGCTGCAGAAGGTGTTCAACGACAAGCACAGCCTCAACATCTCCACATGGGGAGCGCCCACACAGCGCGCCACCAACGCAGCAGCCACACAGGAGGCTTACGACCTGGCCGGCTCGAACCTGTACAACCCCAGCTGGGGTTACCTGGACGGCAAGAAGAAAAGCTCGCGTATAGTGGAGAGCTTCGATCCCACCGTGCTGGTAAACTGGATATGGAAACCCAAGATGGGCGTACAGCTCAACACCGGCGCCGGATTCCGCAGCTCCAACTATTCAAGCTCGGCCATACAGTTCTATATGGCGCCCGATCCCAAACCGGACTATTACCGCAACCTGCCCAGCTACTATAAGCCGACGGCCGACCGCGACCTGGAACCCGACCTGTTCGCCGCACAGCTCGCACAGCAGCAGTATGTGGCCGACTGGTGGGGAGGCGACAAGGCCCACCGTCAGATCAACTGGGACAACATCTATCAGACCAACCTGATGAACTGCATCCAGTATGACCGCGACCCGGAACTGCGGGGACAGTCCAGCTATATATTGGAGGACCGTCACAGCAACTTCAACCAGTGGATGCTGAACTCATACCTGGATTACCGTCTCAGCGACATCATGACGTTGCAGGGCGGTCTCAGCTTCGACTATACCAACGGACATTATTACAAGACTATACGTGACCTGTTGGGCGGCGAGTTCTGGCGCGATGTCGACAATTTCTCCGAGCGTGACTTCGCCGGCGACGTGAACATCATGCAGAACGATATGCGCAACCCCAACCGCCGTGTCGGCAAGGGCGATGTGTTCGGTTACGACTACAACATCCACAACTATCATGCCCGGGCATGGTTGCAAACCCAGGTCAACACTCGCCATTTAAACATGAATTACGGGTTGGAGTATAATATGGTTAGTTTCCTGCGTCATGGTAACATGCAGAATGGTCGAGCACCAGAGAATTCATATGGTAACGGCAAATCGCATACATTCATGACAGGAGCAGTTAAGGCTGGTGTGACATACAAGATAGACGGCCGTAATTATCTTACTGCTCATTTCAGTGCAGGTAACCGCGCTCCGCTTCCCTACGACGCATACGTATCGCCCCGCACCAAGGACGACGCTGTAAAGAACCTCGAGACCGAGAAATACATCAGCGCCGACCTTTCATACACCTGGAACTACAAGAACTTCCGCGGTAGCCTCACAGGCTTCATCACCCACAACTGGGACGGCCTGAAGCGCTCCAACTTCTACGACTACCAGGCCAACTCCTTCATGAACTACGCCATCAGCGGCATGGAGACCGAGTATAAGGGTATAGAGCTTGGTATGGAGTACAAGATACTGAGCAACCTGTCGGTGACTTTCGCCGGCACATACGCCCGCTATCAGTACAAGAACAACCCGATGGGTATCCGAAGCTACGAGAACGGTTCGGAGGCAGATATCGAGAAGAAACTATACTATAAGAACTACCGCATCGGCGGCACACCGCAGCAGGTTTATTCGTTCGGAGTGAACTACAACATCAAGCAGTGGTTCTTCGAGGCCAACGCCCAGTGGTTCGGCGACACCTGGTTCGAGATCTCGCCGGCACGCCACGAGGAGATGCCCGACCTGTGGAAATTCTGCTCGTCGGAGGCCGACTACATCAGCCGTCGCGACGCCATAGCACATCAGGACAAGCTGAACTCCGAATGGGTGGTCAACCTGTCGGTGGGCAAGATTATCTACACGAAGTTCGGTTCGCTGAACTTCAACCTCAGTGTGAACAACCTGCTGAACAACCGCAACATTCAGACCGGCGGCTGGCAGGAAGGTAAGTTCGACTATACCAACTACGACGTGAACAAATTCCCCAACAAGATCTGGTACGCCCAGGGCATTCGCGTGTTCTTCAACGTGGGCATCCGCTTCTAAGGAACCGACCATAAACATATAAGACAATGAAAATAAGCAAGATCATATATACGATGGCTCTGTTGGCAGGCATGGGCCTGGTGTCGTGCAACGACGAACTGGCTGAGCCGCCCATCCCGGAGCCCGACGGCGGCACCATCGGACTCGGCACCTGGGAAGTGCCGATGACGGCGGCGCAGGCGCTGACCGGATTCGTCAACGACTCCATCGCCGAGCCGTGGGTGACCGGTTACATAGCCGGATACATCAACACCAATGTAAGCAACGTGCTGTCGGACGCCACATTCGGCGTGCCTACGGCCGACAAACCCTGCACAGTGGCCACCAACATGCTGATTACATCGCGTGATCCGGAAACCATTACCGAGGAGGCCCCGCTGACATGGGAGGAATGCGCCTCGGTGCAGCTGCCCAGCGGCGGAGTGCGAAATGCCTTGAATCTCAAGGACCATCCCGAAAACTTAGGCAAGCTGGTTACGCTGCGCGGCACCACCGGCTCGAAATACTGCGGCGTCTACGGCGTCCGCTCCGTTTCGGACTATGAATGGGGCGACAAGGGCAAAGAACCCGTCAACACCGACGTCCCCTCAGTGCGCTATCTGTGGCAGGGCTTCGACACGTCCACGGACCTGAACACCTACAAGGCCGAGGGCTGGAAGGTGCTGACCGTAAGCGGCAACGTGCTGGGCTGGGGCATCGCCCAGAACGGCAACAACAATTACATCGTGGCCAGCGCATACAACGCCACGGCCAACGGCGGCCCGTACGAGGACTGGCTGGTAAGCCCGGCGGTAAATCTGGACCAGAGCGTGGAGAAGACAGCGTCGTTCAGCATACGCGCCGGATACAAGGCCGACGACTCCACCTTAGAGGTATGGCTGATGCAGGACGGCGAGCCGGCACGTAAACTCGACGCCGACATCCCCGAGGCTCCCGCCGACGGTTACAGCGACTGGGTGACATCCAAGATCGACCTGTCGGAGCTGAGCGGCGACATCAAGATTGCATGGCGCTATTACAGCGCCCACGGAGGCGCCAATTGCACGGCATACTGTCTGGACAATGTGAACATAGGCGGCGCTCCCGAAGTGATATACACCGGCCTTGACGGCGCGGCATCCAGCATCAACTGGACATACGACAACATAAACCTGGGCGGCCTCACTTCCGTATGGAGCTGGACCGAGCGCAACGGCGGACACTACCTGTACGGTACGGCATACGTTAACGGAGCACACGAGGCTCTGGCATACGCAATCTCGCCCGAAATCGACCTGACGGGCAAGACTAACATCACCCTGCAGTTCGAACATACAGCAAACTATCAGCGCAACATACGGCAGCTGTGCAAGTTGGTGGTGCGTGAGGCCGGAACAACGGAATGGACCGAACTGACCATCATAAACTGGCCTACGGCAGGAAACTGGAATTACGTCAAGTCCGGCGAGATCGACCTCTCCGCTTTCGAGGACAAGAAAGTTCAGGTCGGATTCAAGTACGCTTCTACGGCAAGTGCCGCCGATTCATGGCAAATACGCAATCTCCAAATCACCGGTAAGTCTAAATAAGTACGAAGATGAAAAGATATAAGATAATCACACTCGGTATCGGGGCGCTGGCGTTGGCTGCGGGCATGACCGCCTGCCAGGCCGATATGGACACGCCGGATCTCCAGGTGCCGGAGGCTACCATCCAGCCCAACATGACCATCGCCGAACTCAAGACCGAGTTCCAGAACAAGACGGAGCTTGTGGGCACCAAGGAGGACGGATCGCACTACATAATCCATGGCCGCGTGGTGTCGTCGGACGCCTCGGGCAATATCTACCAGAACCTCGTGGTGCAGGACGAGACTGCCGCGCTGACGTTCTCCATACGTCAGGGCAGCATGTACACCAGCTACCGTCTGGGTCAGGAAGTGGTGGTAGACATGACCGGTCTTTATATCGGTTATTACCGCGGTCTGCAGCAGGTGGGCGCCCCGGGCGATCCATACGACGGAGCGCCGCAGCTGGGCTTCATGGCTTACGACAACTGGCTGGGACACGCCCAGAAAACGGGTCTGCCCAATCCCGACACCAAACTTGTGACATACGACGAGCAGTGGCCCGCCGACAATATGTACTGCATCTCGCTCACGCTGCCTATCTCGCAGGGCGACCTGATACGCCTGCAGAGCCAGCTGGTGGAGATACGCAACGTCAGTTTCTCAGGTGCTGGCAAGCTTACATACGCGCCCAAGCAGGAGACCGTGTCGCGTTACCTGAAGAACGAGGCCGGCGACTCGATTGCAGTGCGCAACTCGGGGTACAGTAATTTCTATAATGCCAAGTTACCCAAAGGTAGAGGTAATGTGCGCGGCATTTTGGGTTACTATGGGGATTCGTGGCAATTGACCATACGTGATACTCTTGATGTAAGGATTAGTGAAAACGGACTAAAGGAGAAGCCCTTCACTGTGGAACAATTACTTACAGGTGAGTATAATATGATTGAAGGCTGGGCAACGGGTTACATCGTCGGTTCCGTCAAGGCCGGCGAGACAGCCACTGCAGCCGACAAGGTGATATTCGGCAAGGACGCCGAGCTGGACAACAACCTGCTGATAGCCGACGATCCCGACTGCACCGATCTGTCGAAGTGTGTTACGGTCGACCTGACCCAAGGCTCGATGCTGCGCCGTTACGCCAACCTTATAGACCATCCCGACGTTTATAAGAAAAAGCTTTCGGTGCTCGGTACGGTAGGCTCGTACTTAGGCATAACGGGTATGACGGACTGCCCCGGCACAATAGGCTCGTTCGCCATCGAGGGTGTGGAAATCAATGTCCCCACCGGCGACTTCAAGGAAGTGTACCACGGTCTGCTCGAGTCCGCCACTTCATGCGACTGGACATTCGACAACGTGATAATGAATTCCCCGGTAACCCGCGTGTGGTCGTGGCGTGACTATAACGGTAAATACTACCTGAACGGCAGCGCATTCGTGGGAAATGTCAACTATGAGGCACTGGCGTACGCTGTCAGCCCCGAGATAGACCTGACCGGAAAGCTTGAGGCCAAGGCCAGCTTCGATCACGAGGCCAAGTTCCAGACCACGCTCCGTTCGCTATGCAAGTTCGCAGTGCGCGAGTCGGGCCAGACGGAATGGACCGAGTACGACATCCCGACATGGCCGCCGACAGGCGACTGGACATACGCCAACTCCGGCGACATCGACATCAGCGCCTTCGCCGGCAAGAAGATACAGATAGCATTCAAGTATGCCTCCAGCGAGGCCGGAGCCGATACATGGAGAATCAAGGACGCTGTCGTAAAGGCACGTTGACGAACTGAAACAACCTGATGCCGCCGAAGCGTATATACGATTGCTTCGGCGGCATTTTTAGAATAAAAGACTATGAAAAGATTCCTACTCATATCGCTGCTTGTCGGTGCTGTATTCTCGCTCGATGCCGCCTATAGGCCGGGCTATTACAATCAGATGGACGGCAAGAAAAAAGAGGAACTGAAGTCGGCCGTGAAGCAATGCGTGCAGAACCACCAGACTCTGGTGTACAGCCAGCTCCCCGGTTACTGGCAATACACCGACGTGTATCCCGAATTGGTGGACGGCTGCAAACGATGGTGGGACATGTATTCCGACGAGTTGTGCCTGATACGTTCGGGCCAGAACGCCTTTCAGAGCTTTTCAGGCTACAAGATGCAGCGCGAGCACTCCGTACCCAAGTCGTGGTGGAAGCTGAACGGCGACGTGGAATATACGCCCGCATATTCCGACCTGTGGAACCTGTATCCCAGCAACGGCGCGGCCAACCAGGCCAAGCTGAACTATTCGTTCGGCCCCTGCCAGACCGCGACATTCGACAACGGCGTCAGCAAGGTAGGGACCCCGAAAAACGGCTATGGCGGCGGTTCGTCGCGCGTGTTCGAGCCGGCCGACGAGTATAAGGGCGACTTCGCCCGCTCCATGTTCTACATGGCCTGCGTATACCCGGACATAAACTGGGTTATTAACTATATGTTCCGACGGGAATCGTATCCCACGCTGACCAACTGGGCCATGAACATGCTGCTGCAGTGGGCCCGCGAGGACAAGGTGTCGCAGAAGGAGATAGACCGCAACAACCTGGTGGAGCAATACCAGGGCAACCGCAATCCCTTCGTCGACTTCCCGGAGCTTGCCGAGTATATATGGGGAGTGCGCACCAACGAGACGTTCATCATAGCCGACCAGGAATCGACGGATCCGACGCCGCCTATCACAGGCGACCCGGAGCTGACCAATCCGGTGAACGGTACGGAGATGGACTTCGGGCAGGCGGCCGTGGGCCACGCCGTGACCCGCGCGCTGAGCATCGAAGGCTCCAACTTCACCTCGCCGCTGTCGGTGCGTGTGGTGGGTGCCGACCGCAGTCTGTTCCATCTGGATGTAAGCGAGATTCCGGCGTCCACGCTGAACGCCGCCGGCGGATATATGCTCGACATCACTTATCTGCCTCAGGAAACAGGCAGGCATGAGGCCAAGCTGACGCTGTACGACGGCGGTCTGGAAGGCTCCGTGGCCATCACGCTGAAAGGGGAGGCGCTGTCTGTGCCTGAACTCACCGCACTCACCGCGCTGGAGGCAACCGACGTGACGGCCAACAGCTATGTGGCCAACTGGAACCGGGCCGACGGCATTGCCGACTATTACACCGTGACCCGCGTGCGCTACAACGGCGACAACCAGGAGACGGAGACGGAGACGTACGAGACCGGCGAGACCTCGCTGCTGATGACGGACCGCGACCCCGGCGTGGCCGAGACCTACACAGTGACATACACGCGGCTCGGAATCGTGTCGCCCGAAAGCAACACCATCTATGTGGGCGCAAGCGGCGTCAACTCCATTGAATACGGCGTGCCGTACCGCGTATTCGCCGACTCCGAGGGAATACTGTTCCTGACGGGCGACGGCAACGACGTGGAGGGAGTGACCATATCCGACGTACAGGGCAACGTGTACCTTCGCGGCACGGTGAGCCACGGCGACGTCATCCCGGTTCCCCGCGGCGTATATATCGTCACCGCGCCGGGACAGAAGCCCCGCAAGATTATTTTTTTAAATCGGAATATTTCGCTAACTTAGCGTCATGAAACAATACCTGGATTTGTTGCGCCACATTCTGGAGACGGGCGTAAAGAAGGAGGACCGCACCGGCACCGGCACGCTGTCGACGTTCGGCTACCAGATGCGGTTCGACCTGCAGCAGGGCTTCCCGCTGCTCACCACCAAGAAAGTGCACCTCAAGAGCATCATATACGAGCTGCTGTGGTTCCTGCAAGGGGACACGAACGTGAAATACCTGCAGGAGCACGGTGTGCGTATATGGAACGAATGGGCCGACCCGGACGGCGGCTTAGGCCATATCTACGGCTATCAGTGGCGTTCGTGGCCCGACTATGACGGCGGCCACATCGACCAGATACGCCAGGCCCTGGACGACATAAGGCACAACCCCGACTCGCGTCGCATCATCGTGTCGGCGTGGAACGTGGCCGACCTGCCCAACATGAACCTGCCGCCGTGTCACGCTTTCTTCCAGTTCTACGTGGCCGACGGCAAGCTGAGTTGCCAGTTGTACCAGCGCAGCGCCGACTCGTTCTTAGGCGTGCCCTTCAACATAGCCAGCTATGCGCTGCTGACCATGATGATGGCGCAGTGCGCCGGTCTGCTGCCCGGCGAGTTCATCCATACCCTCGGCGACGCGCACATCTATCTGAACCATCTGGACCAGGTGAAAGAGCAGCTGAGCCGCACGCCACGGCCGTTGCCCGTGATGACCCTGAACCCCGGCGTGAGCGACATCCTGGACTTCCGTTACGAGGATTTCACCCTGTCGGGCTACGACCCCTGGCCCGCAATCAAGGGTCAAATCAGCGTGTGACAAGCTGGCCGCGTCCAAAAGCCCCCACAGACCCTAAGCCGTTTTTTGTCAATTTCAATTTTTTTCTTAACTTTGGCATTAGAAGTCATGAATTCTATTGTAATGAGCCGAAAACGAATATATATAGATTTATTGACCAAGGCATCTCCATACATCCGCTCGATGTACGGAGTGAGATCGCTTACCCTGTTCGGGTCAGTTGCAAGAGGAGAAGATCTGAATGACAGCGATGTCGATTTATTTGTCGACATGCCACCCAAGGCATTGGACATTGTCGCTCTGAAACAATATCTGCAAAATCTGTTGGGCCGATCGGTTGATATAGTCCGTAAACATGCCCAGCTTGATCCTTACCTTACAAACGAAATCAACAGGGATGGAATCAGAATATTCGCGTAAAAGTCTGATCTCTCATATAATGGGACAATTGATTCATGCATGCGACATGATCATATCATGGAATGAAAGAATATCAACTGCCAATGAATATCCGTCATCTCCGGAAGGAATGGAAAAAATGGCCGCAACCTGCATGATGATCCAGGCGATAGGAGAAGGGGTAAAAAAGATTGATCGTCTTGCCCCGGGCTATCTGTCTGAGGCCAGTCCTGAAACTCAATGGAAGCAAATCATAGGACTTCGCGACCATATTTCGCATGGATATTTCAATCTGGATGCCGACATAATATTTGATGTCGCAAAAAATGAAATCCCGCGTTTGAAATTGACTTTGATTCAAATATCCGGATAACGATCGAGCGGCCTTTGCGCGCGGTTCCAAATCCTTGCTTTTGTGCCGGAAATTTTGTAACTTTGCAAGGTGATAGGCAGATGGCAATCTGCACAATGACATAGCAATGGCAGAAGATAACTACGAACAGACAGAAGATTTCCTGGACGAAAGCCAGGAGGTCAGAAAGAAATATCAGGCAGACAATATCCAGGTGCTGGAAGGCCTGGAGGCCGTGCGCAAGCGCCCCTCCATGTACATCGGCGACACGTCGGTGCGCGGTCTTCACCATCTGGTCTATGAGGTTGTGGACAACTCCATCGACGAGGCCCTGGCAGGCTATGCCACCCACATCGAGGTGACCATAACCGAGAACAACTCCATCCGTGTGGACGACAACGGCCGAGGCATCCCCGTGGATATGCACGAGAAGATGCACAAGCCGGCCCTGGAGGTGGTGCTGACGGTGCTGCACGCCGGCGGTAAGTTCGACAAGGGTTCCTACAAGGTGTCGGGCGGTCTGCACGGTGTGGGCGTGAGCTGCGTAAACGCGCTCTCCGACTATCTGCGCGCTGAAATCCACCGTGACGGCAAAATCCACATGCAGGAATACGCTTTCGGTAAGCCGACCTCGCAGCTGTGCGTCATCGGAGACACCGACCGCACCGGCACGACTATCATATTCCATCCGGACGCATCCATATTCTCGGAGACCATATACGACTACGAGACGCTGGCCAACCGCCTGCGCGACCTGGCGTTCCTGAACGCCGGAATCACGTTGTCGCTGACCGACGAGCGCGTGCGGGACGAGGAAGGCAACCCCAAGCGCGAGGTGTTCCATTCCAAGGACGGTCTGCGTGAGTTCGTGCAGTATCTGGACGAGGGCAAGGAGCCGCTGATCGAGGACATCATCGACCTCAAGACTGAGCGCAACGGCGTACCCGTGGAGGTGGCCATGACCTATAACAACGACTTCAACGAGAATATCTATTCATACGTCAACAACATCAACACCATCGAGGGCGGTACGCACCTGACGGGCTTCCGCCGTGGCCTCACCACCACGCTGAAGAAATATGCCGACGACAACCATCTGCTGGACAAGCTGAAGATAGAGCTGTCGAAGGAGGACTTCCGCGACGGTCTGACGGCAGTGGTGTCGGTCAAGGTAGCCGAGCCTCAGTTCGAGGGACAGACCAAGACCAAACTCGGCAACAACGAGGTGATGGGCGTGGTGCAGACCGCCGTGAGCGAGGCTCTGCGCAATTACCTGGAGGAGCATCCCAAGCAGGCCAAGACCATCGTCGACAAGGTGGTGCTGGCTGCACAGGCGCGTCATGCGGCTTACAATGCCAAGATGCGCGTGCAGAACAAGTCGAGCCTCGGCGGCGCCGGACTGCCCGGCAAACTGGCTCCCTGCAAGAGCCGCATACCCGAAGACTGTGAGCTGTTCCTGGTGGAGGGAGATTCCGCCGGCGGTTCCGCAAAGCAGGGGCGCAACCCGCACTATCAGGCTATCCTGCCGCTGCGCGGTAAGATCCTGAACGTGGAGAAGGCAATGGACCACAAGATCCTGGAATCGCAGGAAATAGTGAACATGTACAAGGCCTTGGGCGTGACCATCGGCACCGAGGAGGACAGCAAGGCCCCGAACATGACCAAGCTCCGCTACCACAAGATAATCATCATGACCGATGCCGATGTGGACGGCGCGCATATCGCCACGCTGCTGATGACATTCTTCTACCGCCGTATGCGTCCCATCATCGACAACGGCTACCTGTACATAGCCACTCCGCCGTTGTATCGTTGCGACGTCAAGGGCAAGAAGAAAGGGGAGGCCACGGAATATTGCTGGACTGACCAGCAGGTGCAGCGTTACATCGACACCAAGTGCAACGGCGACCGCAACCGTCTGGTGCTGCAGCGATACAAAGGTCTGGGTGAGATGAACCCCGAGCAACTGTGGGAGACCACCATGGACCCGGAGAACCGTATGCTGAAGCAGGTGAACCTGACCAACGCGGCCGAGGCAGACCGCACCTTCGCCATGCTTATGGGCGAGGAAGTGGCTCCCCGACGCGATTTCATCGAGGCTCACGCCACTTACGCCAATATCGACGCGTAAGCTGTAGGTATCGGCAAGATGATGAAAAAATCAGCCCTGAATACGGGCGAATAAATCGAGATACATGGCGGCCACGGACTGAGCGGAAAACCGCGACCGTGCCGACGACAACATGGCGTGGCGCAGAGCCGCGCCATTTTTTTGCAGTTCGCCGTAAGCGTAAGCGATGCCACGGGCTATGCCTCGCGCCGTGTTCTCCACGCCGTCAAAATGCGCGATATATCCAGTGCGTCCGTGGTCCACGATGTCGCGCTGCCCGCCACGGTCGGTGGCCACGGGTACGCAGCCCCAGGCCTGACCCTCGACCAAGGTGCCCGGCAGTGTCTCGTACAGAGAGGTGGACACCACGATGTCGCCGGTGCCGTACAATCGACGTGTCTCGTCGGGACTGAGGAGGCCGCGATGTGTGTGCGAAATGCCGAAATGAGCGATGGAATCGGGATTTTTTACGTTGCCGAAAGTCACCAGCTCGCAGTTTTCGGCGATGTCGGGATAATCGGAAGCAAAAATATCGGTGGCGCGCACCATTATCGGCAGTCCCTTGACCGTATCGTCAAGCCGCGCCGCTCCGAACAGTATGCGGCATTTGTCCCCCCTGAATCCATCGGAAAATCCGGGCTTGTCATCGTCAAAATGAAAGGCGTTCGGAATCACCGACACATCCTGACCGGACAGCAGACCGGATTCCGCGGCCTTATCCTCCAACCAGTGGCTCACGGCCACGAAATGTATGCGCCGGCCGGGAAGATTATAGAGTTTATGTTTCTGTTGCCATGTCGAGGCGGAGATGTCCTCAGGCCCTTTGCGCGATCCGAGCAGCGGGCATTCGCCGCAGCTTTGGCGCCAGCGCGGGCACTCGCCGGCATGATGGCATACGCCCGTCATATTCCACATGTCGTGCATGGTCCATACTACAGGCTTGCCGAGCTGCAGGAGCCGGCGTATATCGCCTATGCCAAGCAGCCCCTGGTTGATCCAGTTGAGGCATATCACGTCCGCCTCCTTCACCCACGGATGGCGATACAGCGGCACGCCGCACGATGCGGTGTCTATCTTGAACAGCGTGTCGCGGTTCATGCCGTTGTGCAGGAATATGCCGAGTCGTTCGCGCAGGAAAGATGCTTTCAACCGGAGGTTCGGGACGGCCATTCCCACACGCGGGTCGTCGTGCAGCCGTTCGGCCACGAGCATACGGGCATCCACGCCGGCGTCGCACAGCGCCTTCATCAGACGGTAGCTCACCACCGCCGCGCCGCCCGTGCTGTCCGACTTGTTGATGATTACGACCTTCATCGGCGCGAGAATGTCACGTATTTGTAACCGATGCCGTTGGCCGAGGTCATTTCCTCGGATTCATCGGTGATTTGCCACATCCGTTCGGACAATTCCGGGAAGAAAGCATCGGCGTCGGGCGTCCTGACGTCCACAAGGGTGATGATGGCCTTGGTGCAGTAGGGCAGCGCCTCGCGGTACACCTGCTCGCCCCCGATGATTATGGGCAGCTCATCGTTTGAACACATAGCCACAGCCGCCTCGATGCTCTGAGCCGTCTCTGCGCCGGAGGCATAATAGCTGTCGTTGCGCGTCACCACGATGTTTCGGCGTCCGGGCAGCGGCTTCCCGGGCAGCGATTCCCACGTCTTGCGCCCCATTATCACCGCATGCCCCATGGTGACCTGCCTGAAATGCTTCAGGTCCTCGCTCAGACGCCAGGGTATCTCGCCCCGGCGCCCTATGGCCCGGTCCTCGCCGCACGCCACGACGCACCACACCTCGCGGCCGCGTGAGGTGGCTGAGTTATAGAGGGAAAACGGTGTCAGACGGGTCGCGTCCGCGGCCTGTGACTCATTCCGGTCTGACGGAAAAAGAATCGACATTTCCATGATTCATAATATTTGAGGGTAAAATTAATAAAATAATGGAAATAATTTGGTAAATTTGCAAAAAGAAAACCGGTGAGGATAAAAACCGCCTTGCCCATAATAGCCCGACCATGAGCTACACATTGTTAGACTTTTTCTGTCTGCTGGCCTCCATCTGCCTGTTCCTGTACGGCATGAAGGTTATGAGCGAAGGCTTGCAGAAAGTAGCGGGCGACCGTCTCCGCAACATACTCGGAGT
Organism: uncultured Porphyromonadaceae bacterium; assembly: GCA_902468245.1. Classification (GTDB taxonomy): domain Bacteria; phylum Bacteroidota; class Bacteroidia; order Bacteroidales; family Muribaculaceae; genus Lepagella. Next base: position 157,778 of record CABQXY010000024.1, read on the forward strand.
GATGACCCGCAACCGTGTCACAGGCGTATTGACCGGTATAGTGATTACGGCTCTGATACAGAGTTCAAGCGCGTCCACCGTGATGGTGGTGAGCTTCGTGAACGCCGGCCTCATGTCGCTGCAACAGGCCATGGCGGTGATATTCGGCGCCAACGTCGGCACTACGGTCACTACCTGGATTATCTCCGCATTCAGTTTTGAATTCAGTATCTCGGACTATTCCTTAGTTCTGCTGGCCATCGGCGTGCCGATGCTGTTCATGAAGAAAAGTGCCTACAAGTCGTTGGGCGAGTTCCTGATCGGTTTCTCACTGCTGTTCATGGGTCTGGACATGATTTCGGAATACGTGCCCAACCTGCAGGAGAACCCCGAGATGCTGAAGTTCGTGACCGAATGGACCAGTCTGGGCGTATGGTCGGTGCTGATATTCTTCGGACTCGGCATCGTGTTCACCATGATAGCGCAGAGTTCGGCGGCCACGTTCGCCATCACGCTGATAATGTGCTCGCAGGGATGGATTTCGTTCGCATTGGGTTGCGCCATCATCCTTGGCGGCAACATCGGTACGACCATCACTCCTATCTTAGCGTCGCTGAGCGGTAACATAGCCGCCAAGCGCACGGCCATGGGCCACCTGCTGTTCAACGTGCTCGGCTCGGTGATAGTGCTGTTCATATTCCATCCCTTCATGGACCTGGTGGCCGACATCACCAGGATATGCACCGGTACGAATCCCATGGACATAAGCGCCGCGCAGGAGGCCGGAATGCGCGGCACTACGCTGCTGGACGAGAAGGGGGGCTACACCGCCACGGCCCAGAGCTGCGTGGCGTTCGGCCTCGCCATGTTCCCCACCGTGTTCAACGCCTGCAACCTGATGATCATGATATGGTTCACCAAGCTGTATGTCAAGATAGTATGCTGGCTGGTGCCCGCGCGCCACAAGGAGGAGGAAGAGGATTTCACGCTCAAATATATCGGCGGCGGCTTGATGTCGGCCTCCGAGCTTAACATCCTGCAGGCGCAGAAGGAGATTCAGCTGTACGGCAAGCGCGTGGAGCGTATGCTGAACATGGGCAAGCAGATGATACACCTCGAGGCCAAGAGCGAGGAATACACCCAGATTTACAACCGTATCGAGAAGTACGAGCAGATCTCCGACCGCATGGAGATCGAGATCGGAACGTATCTGAACCACATAGCCGAGGGACGCCTCAGCCCCGAAGGCAAGATGCGTATCTCCGGAATGCTCCGTATCGTGTCGGAAATCGAATCGATAGGCGACGGCTGCTTCAACGTGGCCAAGACCCTGCAGCGCAAGAACCAGAATCACGTGGAATTCAACGACGGCGTGATGAAGGAGATAGACCAGATGTTCGACATGGTGTCAAAGGCCATGACCAATATGCTGGCCATCCTGGACGAAATGGAGCGTCCGGAAAGCAGCCGCATCGTCGAGGCCTACAACAAGGAACGCGAAATCAACAATCTACGCAACTCGCTGCGTGACGGCAATATATTCAATATCAACAATAAGGAATACGGCTACCAGGAGGGTATCTTCTTCATGGACCTGATAGGAGAGGCCGAGAAACTGGCGGATTATATGCTCAACGTGGTGGAGGGTGTGAAACATCAGTTCAAGAGCGCTCCGGAAACGGCGGGGGCGTGACAATTAGCTATCATGGAAACCTCAGATAAGAAAAACAACCGCTATTGCGTGATAATGTGCGGCGGCGTGGGGTCGCGGTTCTGGCCCATGAGCCGCACGGACATGCCCAAGCAGTTTCTGGATATGTTCGGCACGGGCCGCAGCCTGCTGCAGATGACCGTTGACCGCATACTGCCAATCTGTAATATAGAAAACATAATATTGGTAACCAACCGGGCCTATCGGGAGACGGTGCTCGAGCAGTTGCCCGACATAGACCCCGGCAACATACTGCTGGAGCCGGCACGCCGCAACACGGCGCCCTGCGTGTGCTGGGCCGCGCGCCATATATATGCCCGGAACCCGGAGGCCTCGATCGTGACGCTCCCGTCCGACCATCTGATTCTGCGCGAGACGGCATTTCACGAGGCCCTGCGCAACGGTCTGAGCTTCGTGGAACAGGGCGACCGCCTGCTCACCATCGGCATCAGGCCCACCTGCCCGCACACGGGCTACGGCTATATCCAGTTGGGCGAGATGTTCGACGAGGAACACAACATCCGCCATGTCAAGTCATTCACCGAGAAGCCGAACCTGGAGATGGCCACCCTGTTCATAAACAGCGGAGAGTTCTACTGGAACTCCGGCATGTTCCTGTGGCGCGCCGACTCGGTGCTGAAGGCTTTCGCCGAATATGCCCCGGAGATTGCCAATATATTCGAGTCCGGTGCCGGTTACTACAACACTCCGCAGGAACAGGACTTCATAGAGAAGACATTCCCCAGTTCGCCCAACATATCGGTGGATTACGCCATCATGGAGAAGGCCGGCAACGTATATGTGGAGACCGCCGACCTGGGCTGGTCGGACCTCGGTTCGTGGAAGGCGCTGTACGAGCATTCGCCCAAATCTTATGCCGGCAACGTGACGCAGGGTTGCAAGGTGCTGGCCAACGACTGCAGGAACTCCATCTTCGCCACCGACGGCAACAAGATTATCGTGGCCGGTGGCCTGGACGGCTACATCGTGGCCGACACCGAAAACGCCCTGCTGGTATATCCTATCTCCGACGAGCAGAAGATCCGTCAGCTTGTCAACGAGGTGAAGGACCGTTTCGGCGACAAATTCATATAATGACATTATGACCCTGATTCTGCGCAAATTCTCCGGATTCCTGTCGATATTGGTGTTGACGCTCCTTACGCTGACGGGCTGCGTCAAGAATGAGTTCCTGGTGGAATTCAAGCTGCCCGCCGGTGTGAACGAAAGCTACACCATGCTCTACTACGTGTCCGATTCCGAGAAAGGATGGCTCTACGACCAGGTGGCCGTGGTGCAGCAGGGGAAATGCCAGCTGAAGGGAATAACGCGCAATCCGACGCTGATCTATGTGTTCCAGGGGGCGCAGGAGCCGGGCGTGGTGATATATGCCGAGCGTGGCGATAAGATAGAGATAACCGGCGACAGCGGGTCGCCGGCATCATGGTCCGTATCGGGCAACGACATCAACGAGGCCTTGAGCGCATGGCGCGCCGAGAACCGGAATGCTCTCAGCGCCCGCGACAATAAGAATGTGAACGAGGCCGTGGCGAAGTATGTCAAGGCCCGCCCCGAGGATCCGGTATCCACCATCCTGCTGGAGGTATATTACGACCGCAGCATCGATACGGCCGGATTCGAGACCCTGTTCAAGAGCCTGAAAGGTAAGGCCGCGGATGTGCGCTGGATGGAACTGATGAGCCGCTCCGACCTGTTGGGAGGCTTCGAGCCGTTGAAGCAGACGGCCGCTCCGCTGATTCTGCGCACTGCCGGCAACGGCACCGACACAATCGGCTTCAACGAACAGCCGGCGTTGCTCTATTTCTCGTACAATAATTATGACGCGCGCAAGGACGACGTCTCCAAGATGAAGCAGCTGCTGAAGGAGCGCACCGATTCCGGCAAGCCTCAGATAGTGAGCATATCGCTTGAGAACGATTCGTCCGCCTGGCGCTATCAGGCCCGAATGGACTCGCTGAAGGGGGCGGTGGTGGCATGGATGCCCCTCTCGTTCGCTGATCCCGCCGCCGTTTCGTTAGGCTTGGAAAAGGCACCATGCTTCATCGTGGTGGGCAAGAAGGGCAAGATTCTGTATCGTGGCACGTCGATGGACGATGCCGCCCGCAAGCTGCGCGACGCCGCCGGCATGAAGAAGAAAGCCGAAAACAAATAACGTACCGGCCATGCTGACAAAGGTATATAGCGCGAGCATCCAGGGGATAGATGCGATGGCCGTTACCATCGAGACCGACATAGGCAGAGGCGCGGCATATAATGTCAGCGGCCTGGCCGACACGACGGTCAAGGAGAGCTACGACCGCATAGTCGCGGCCATGCAGCACAGCGGCTTCTCGTTCCCCCACATGCGCATCACCATCAACCTGGCTCCCGCCGACGTCAAGAAGGAAGGCTCGGGTTTCGACCTGCCCATCACCATAGGCCTGCTCACCGCCTCCGAACAGCTTAAGGTGCCGGATTTGAACCAATATATGCTGGCCGGAGAGCTGAGTCTTGACGGCTCGCTGCTGCCGGTCAAGGGCGCGTTGCCGATGGCCGTGAAGGCCAGGGCAATGGGCCTCAAACGCCTTATAGTGCCCGAGGCCAATATGACCGAAGCTGCCGTCGTGGACCGGCTGGAAGTGTATGGCGCCCGGAATCTGCGTGATGTGGCCGAGATCATGACCGGCACATCCACGTTACAGCCCATGCGGATAGACACGCGGGCGCTGTTCGCGCGCGACGCCGGGCATTTTGATTTCGATTTCTCGGAAGTCAAGGGCCAGGAATCGGTGAAGAGGGCATTCGAAGTGGCATGCGCCGGCGGTCATAATCTGCTGATGGTCGGGCCTCCAGGAGCCGGCAAGTCTATGATGGCCAAGAGGCTCCCTTCCATACTGCCTCCGCTCAGCATGGGCGAGGCGCTGGAGACCACCAAGATACATTCCGTGGCCGGCAAGCTGCGTCGCGGCGATATGCTGATGACGTCGCGTCCGTTCCGCACACCGCATCATACCGTCTCGCCCGTGGCCCTGGTGGGTGGTGGCGCCAACCCGATGCCCGGCGAGATAAGCCTGGCACATAACGGTGTGCTCTTTCTCGACGAATTCCCTGAATTTCCCCGCTCCGTCCTTGAAGTGCTGAGACAGCCCATCGAGGACCGTGTCATCACCGTGTCCAGGGCAAAGTACACGGTGCAGTACCCCGCCAGCTTCATGCTGGTGGCTTCCATGAATCCGTGCCCCTGCGGATATTACGGCCACCCCACGCGCCCCTGTACGTGTACGCCCGGAGCCGTGGCAAGGTATATGAACAAGATAAGCGGCCCGCTGCTGGACCGCATAGACCTGCATGTGGAGATCGAGCCTGTGGCATTCGACGACATGGCCTCGACCGAGCCGGCCGAGAGTTCGGCCGCCATCAGAGAGCGCGTCATTGCCGCGCGCCGCATCCAGGAGGAACGCTTCAGGAACGAGAAGGGAATATACTGCAACGCGCAGATGAATTCGCGCCTGCTGCGCAGATACGCGTGGCCCGACGCCGAGGGGCTGGCGCGCCTCAAGGAGCAGATGGAGCGGCTGAATATGTCGGCGCGCGCCTTCGACCGCATCCTGCGCGTGGCCCGCACCATCGCCGACCTCGACGCCTCCGAGCGCGTCCAGCCCCGCCACATAGCCGAAGCCATCGGCTACCGCAGCCTTGACCGCGCCTCCTACGGCACCGCATTCTGATCCAGCCTCGGAGCGCCTGGCGCCTCCCTTCCGCCTGGCTCCTTCGGCTTCCGCCTGGCCCCTTCGGCTTCCGCCTCAGCACAGCCAAAGAGAAGCCGCCCCTCCTCCCTCCGCCTCTCCTCCCTTCTCCGCCTGCCGCCATTGCGCTCTCCGTTTCGGCGCTGAGGCGGAAGCCGAAGAAAAGAATAGAATCAATACAAACCTACTGTTAATTTAATTCCGACTCAATATGCGCCCAGACTCATCCTCATCTGCATCCCCATCCCCGGATTCTTCCTCATCTTCCTCATCTTCCTCGCCTTCCTTCCCGTCCCCGGATTCTTCCCTCTCCGGCTTCCCGGCCCATCATCCGCTTCCCGAATTCATGAAGGGACATGAGCCGGCGCGTGCCGTGGGAGGTCGGAAGCATCCGAAGCGGGCGTTCTTTCACGATTATTGCAGTCCGGGATTCTATCTTATCACGGCCACCACACTGCCGGGTTCGCCTCGGCTGTCGGAGATTCCGGACCGGGATGTCCGGGAAATAAGGAAAGGGGAGATGATAATTCCTGATAATACGCGGCTCGGGGAAAAGATTAAAGAGGAAATCCAGTCAATCCCGGCCCATCATCCGGAGATGAGAATACTGCGCTTCGTTATTATGCCGGATCATATTCACATAGTGCTGCAGGTGACGGCAAGGCTGAAGCGGATGCTTGGTAGCGAGCTGGCGGGTTTCTTCGGGGCGTGCTCTAAGGCGAACAGCCGGCTGCAGGAGCTGACTGAGGTAAAGACCCTGTTCGAGACTTTCCACGACCGGGTGATTCTGAGCCATGAGCAACTGGGCCGTGCCATCAAGTATGTGGAGGACAATCCGCGTCGCTATATCTACAGGAGGCGCTATCCGGACCTGTTCAGGCGCTACCTGCATCTGGAGGTGGCGGGACATGAATATGCGGCGTTCGGCAATATATTCCTGCTGAAGGAGATGTGTCTGTTGCCTGTGCGGATTCACCGTCGTTGGAGCGAACAGGAATTCCAGACGTATTCCGAACGGTGCCGGGCTGAGATAGACAGGGGAGCGGTGCCGATCACGCCGGCCATCCATCCGGCCGAGAAGGCTATTGTGCAATATGCCCGCGATAACGGCGGCAGGATGATAATGCTGAAGGACCAAGGCTTTGAGGAGCGGTTCAAGCCGAAAGGTGCTGATTTTGATTTATGCTGCGACGGGCGGCTGCTGTTGCTGGCGCCCTGGCCCGAGAACGTGGGCCGTAAATCGACAGCCGGCTATGCCGAATTCCACCGGATGAACGACCTCGCCCTGGCCATCGCCTCCCTGCCTCATTCCGAACGCCTCCTGCTGAAAGGAAAATAGATAAGAACCGGAATAAGGGTTGCCTGTCTGCCCGTCCTGAAGCGGCAGCCGAAGAAAGATGGGCAGCCGAAGAAAGATGGGTAACCGAAGAAATAGGGCAACCGAAGAAAGAGGGGGCGCGGTCAGGCGATATTTTGCACAAGAAACGGGAGCTTGTGCAGATTTATGGCTAAAAATTTCTTTAATTCGATTTTTTTCACTTATTTTGCACTCTAAACCGAATAATGGAGTGTCTGAAACTGCTGAAAAGCAGCCTGACACGCCGCAACAACAATAGGAACATTGGTCAGGACGGCGGTGAAATGCCGGCTCCGGACCGACACCCCTGGAAATAATTAACCAAAATACACAAAGACATGTCTGACGTAGAACAGAAAGTAAAGAACATCATCGTCGAGAAGCTGACGGTAGACGAGAACGAGGTAACACCCGAAGCAGAATTCAACAAGGATCTTGGCGCAGACAGCCTCGACACCGTTGAGCTGATCATGGAGTTCGAGAAGGTATTCGATCTTCAGATTCCCGAGCCCGAGGCAGAGAAAATCAAGACAGTGGGCGACGCAGTTGCTTACATCGAGGCACACGTAAAATAAAAAAGGGCCAATCCCGACCAGATAAATGGAATTAAAGAGAGTTGTAGTGACGGGACTGGGTACGATCAACCCGTTGGGCAATGACGTAGCCAGCACGTGGGAAGCCGCCAAGCGCGGCGAAAGCGGCGCAGCCCCGATCACCCACTTCGATGCGAGCCAGTTCAAGACACAGTTCGCATGCGAGGTAAAAGGCTTTAATCCGGCGGATCATTTCGACCGTCGCCAGATGCGCCAGCTGGACCTGTACGCTATGTACGCGATGACGGCGGCCGACGAGGCGATAGCCGACGCGGGTCTGGGGAACGAAGGCGTTGACCGCAACCGGGTGGGCGTTATTTTCGCCGCAGGTATCGGTGGCCTTCACACCTTTGAGGAAGAGGCCGGATGGTATGCCGTCAACGGAGAGAAGCAGGGTCCGAAATACAATCCCTTCTTCATTCCAAAAATGATTGCCGACATAGCAGCGGGCCACATCTCGATCAAGCACGAGTTCCGCGGTCCCAACTATGCTACGGTATCGGCATGCGCATCCTCGAACAATGCGCTCGTAGACGCCTTCAACGTGATCCGTCTGGGCATGGCCGACGCTGTTGTGGCCGGCGGTGCCGAGGCTGCCGTATTCCCGGCAGGTGTGGGCGGCTTCAATTCGATGAAGGCCCTGTCCACGCGCAACGACGACCCCAAGGGCGCTTCGCGTCCCTTCAGCGGCTCGCGCGACGGATTCGTGATCGGCGAGGGTGCCGCAGCGCTTGTGCTCGAGGAACTTGAGCACGCCAAGGCCCGCGGCGCACACATCTATGCCGAGGTGGCCGGCGGCGGCATGAGCGCCGACGCTTACCACATCACAGCCACTCATCCCGAAGGCCTGGGCGCAAAACTCGTGATGGAGAACGCCCTGAAGGATGCCGGCATGAAGCCCGAGGACATCGACTACATCAACCTGCACGGCACCTCCACTCCGGTGGGCGACCGCAGCGAGGCCAAAGCCATAGTCGAGGTGTTCGGCCCTCACGCCTACGAAATGAACCTGAGTTCCACCAAGTCCATGACCGGACACCTCTTAGGTGCCGCAGGCGCCATCGAGGCCCTGTTCAGTGTCAAGACCATTACCGACGGCATCATCCCGCCCACCATCAACCATGAGGAAGGCGACGACGATCCCGAGGTGGATCCCAAGCTCAACTTCACCTTCAACGAGGCTGTGAAGCGCGACGTCAAGACCGTGCTTTCCAACACGTTCGGATTCGGTGGCCACAACGCCTGCCTGATCCTGAAGAAGTACGAAAGCTAATTTCCTACGAAATCATATCATAAGAGTGCGACCCCCCGGGGCCGCACTCTTTTTCATGTAAGCCGTGATTAAGTGGATTTATCACTTTCCGGACTGAGGCGCAATTGTATGGCGCGCATAATTATAGTCCAGGGCGTCGTAATGGGCCGCAAGGCCGTGGAGACGCTTCAGGAAATCGTCGAAATCCTTCTTGTCCTGCGCGCACCACTGCACTTCGGACAGGGCGGCCATGCGCGGCAGTTCCATGTACTGGGCGTGACGGAACGTCGGGATATACTCGCACCACAGATTGGCCTGGACGCCCAAGATATGACGCAGCTGGTCGGGAGTCAGGGCTTCAGGCGCGGGATTGAAGTGGTATACGTCCTTCAGCAGTATTGGGTGGCTCCAGGACGCTGCCAACGGCTCCCGGGCCGGGTCGCCCTGCGCGAAATCGAAGTACAGGGACTCGAAGGGCGTCAGGATGGCGTCGTGACCCATACGGGCGGCCTCGATAGCACCGTCTATGCCGACCCACGACATGACCACGGCTCCTTCGGGCAGGCCGCCTTCCATCATCTCGTTCCAGCCTATCACCTTGCGGCCGCGCTGCTGAAGATAGTCAGCGGCCTTGGCCATGAACCATGTCTGCAGCTTCTGTTCGGCTGTGCTCCGGCTGTTGGCGCGCAGTCCCAATTCCTTGATTTTGGCCTGGCATTTGGCGCATTCCTTCCAGCGGTCCTTGGGGCATTCGTCACCGCCGATGTGGATGTATTCCCCCGGGAACAGGTTCACAACCTCATCCAGCACGTCCTTGATGATGCCGAACACGCTGTCATTGCCGGCGCACAGCACCTCCCTGGAAATGCCGAAGCCCTTCCATGCCTCGTAAGGGCCTCCGGTGCAGCCTAATTCCGGATATACGGAGAGAAGCGCCTGCATGTGTCCCGGCATGTCTATTTCGGGCACGACGGTGATGTGACGGTCGGCGGCATACCTGATGATGTCGCGTATCCGGTCCTGGGTGTAGTAGCCGCCGTAGCGGACGGTGTCGTATACGTTCAGATGCTTCTGGTCCCCTTCCTTCATGGGGCCGATCACGGTGCCTGAGCGCCACTGCCCTTTTTCAGCCAGTTCGGGGTGGCTCTTGATCTCCATGCGCCATCCCTGGTCGTCGGTCAGGTGCCAGTGGAATGTGTTGATGTTGTGCAGGGCCAGCATATCTATAAATATCTTGACCGAATCCGGGGCAAAGAAATGGCGTGCCGTGTCGAAATGGGCGCCTCGATAGGGGAAGCGGGGCTTGTCGCAGATATGGGCTGCGGGATATGCCACGTTGAAATTGCGGGTGCTGTCCGGGGCGATGGCTTTGCGCAGCGTCTGTAGGCCGTAGAACGTGCCGGCGGGGGAGGCGCCGTTCACCACGATGCTGTCCGTATAGACGCGTATGTCGTATGCCTCGCGGCAGCTGTCGGGAAGCGCGGAGCGCAACTTTATGACGTTTCGGTCCTGATTCTGTTTTGTCTTCAGCCGGATGCCTGTCAGGTCGCTGATGTATCCGGAGAACAGCTCCGCGTTCTTCATCATGGCTGAGTCAGACAGGTTGACGCTCAGTGCCGTCTTGCCGGACATTACGAAGGGTTCGGCTCCGGCGGTCAGTTCGATGCTTTGGGGTAACGGTACCACCCGGTAGTCGGCGGTATTTACGGGCCGTGACGTGCATGCGCTTAGCATTGCGGCCGATAGCGGAGCCAACATCAAGATATGTTTCAAGGTTTCCATATAGTGTGATTACAAGTTCGTTATTCTGTAAAGGTGACGATGGCTTTGGCCGGGATCCGGACGTTCGTGCCGGATTTGAGATTCTGCTTCCTGAATGACAGGTTCTCGCCGTCAAGGTCGGATGTGGTGTAGGATTGGCGTAGCGTCATCTTCTTGTCCGGGAGCTGCAGGACGAAGTCTTTGGTTTGGTCCGAATAGTTGATGGCTACCAACACGACCGAGCCGTCGGCGTTGCGGTATGCCGAAAGCATCAGCCCGTATGGATCGGTAACTGAATCGGCCACGGGCTTGCCTTTACTGTCAATGGCCGAGACATCGATGCGCACGGCGCCGGTACGGATGAAGCGGCTGTAATTGCCCAACGCCCACAGCAGCTTGGAATCCACGATGGTGTCGTTGCCCGTAGCGGCATCCTTGTACTGATGCAACAGACCGTCCTTGTAATCGCCGCCGATGGCGCGCCACCACTGCCATGTGCGGGCGTTGGCGTATACCAGGTCGTGATGGATCATGCGGGCCACGTACAGGGCGGTCTTCATGGTGCGGTCGTAGCCGTTGCCACCCCCTATCTCCTCGTCGTTGCCCATGATGCACACCTCGCTCTGCCAGAAGTCCACACCATATTTCTTCAGCGTGTCGTTCAGGGCGATGCGCGTTGCCTTCATTGTCTCGACCGGCGTGTTGGTCCAGTAGCTGTGACCGGCTATGAGGCGCGGCAGGTGCTTGAGGTTGCCAACGTATGTGTCGGTGCTGTCGGGCGAAAAGAAGGACTGAATCTCGTAGCCGCGCTGCCAGTCGGTTATATGGGTGGCCATCATGCAGCGGTAGTCGGACGATTCGGGGATAGTGATTTTCGTGTCGATGCCGCGGCGGGTGAATTCCAGGTCAAGCTCGCGGGCTACGCGCGCTATCTCGCGGGTGGTGGCCGGAGAGCCTTCCTGCTTCGGACCAAGCCAGTTCCAGTGGCCGTCAGGCTCGTTGACGGGGGAGATATAGTCGATGGTGATGCCGTCGTGCTGCTTCAATCCTACGATTACGTCGGCCATGAACCGGGCGAAGTCATCGTATTTGTCGGGCTGCAGGTTGTAGGTGCCGCCACGGCCTGTGTTTGTGGCCAGGCCGTTCTGAGTGAAATATACCGGCGGCGAGTTCAGGAAACCGAGCAGATAAGGCACGCCGCGCTCCTTGGCCAACTTCAGGAAGCGTCGCTGTCCGGCCTGTTTGTTCCAGTCGTAGGTGCCGTCAGGGTTGAGGAAACAATCGGTGCGGGTGCCGAAATTGATCTGACTGCTGTCGCCCTGCTCCACGCTGCCGGCGCCGATGTTGAAGCGCCATATACTGAGGCCGATGCCCTTGGGATTCAGATTGGCGTATGTGTCGGAACTGAACAGCAGATCGGCCACGGCGTTCTGTGTGGCCTGCGGCATTTCGCCGACACAGCGCATGCTCCATGCGTCCGACGCGCCGAATCCGTCGATGGACTGATAGACTTTGTCAGGATTGATCACGACGGTTTCCTTAGCGGATGCAATGCTCAGACAGCCTGCCGTGAGAAGTGATAGCGATAATATTCCGAGTTTCATGTATCAGTTTTATGGTGTTAGGATGTGTAAAGTTAATAATTATTTATGAATAATTACGTTAAGAAATCATAATAGACAGAGTATGATACTGATAGCAGAATCGAAAACGATGGCGTCCGCGGAGACGGAGGTAAGCAGGGAGGAATTCGCGGAGTGCCGCCCTCTGTTCGACGGCATAGCCAATGCCATCATGGACTCGCTGCGCGACCGCACGCCGGAGCAACTGGCCGCCGAAGCCGGTATCACCCTGCGGCTCGCCGCCTCGCTGCGCCGCATGATATACGAGTTTCCCAACAAGTCCACCGGCCTCCGCGCCATCGAGGCATTCACCGGCGTAGTGTTCCGTCAGCTTGGTGTTGCCGGATATGATGCCGGGCAGAGGGCGTTTCTGCAAGACAACGTGCGCATCGTTTCGTCGCTCTACGGCTGGCTGCGGCCCGACGACATCGTCAAGCCATACAGATTTGATTTCAAGAGCCATGTCGCCCCGCTCGGCGAGACCTTGATGAAATACTGGAAGAAGGACGTGACCCTCGCCTTGGCACAGGAACTTCGGGCGAAAGGCGATACCGTCATCATCGACCTCCTGCCGTCCGACGCCGCCAAATGCGTGGACTGGAAGCTGATTAAGCGATTCGCCGGTGTGTATAAGGTCGATTTCAAGATGTACGACGGCACCGACGCCATGAAGACGCCCAATGCCGGCCGGCTGAAGGAGCTGCGCGGCCGCCTGCTGGACCTGATTGTCCGTAACGGCCTCTCGTCACCCGCCGACATCGCCGTCCTTGAGTCCTCCGACTTCATGCCTGACCCCGCCGGCCCCCGCTACCCGTCATACCTCTCGTTTGTCACCGCCTGACAGGGCAACTGTCGCAAATTTTGCGACAACTGAATAAAAAATACACAGTTACGACTGCTTTGTTGATTAAATAATTTAATTTTGCCATGAATGTACAAAGCCTCGCAAATATGAAGTTCTTTACGACGATACTATTATCATTAGTCGGTTGTCTGAGTGTCTGTTCTCAAACGCCGGGCGACAGTCTTGTCAACGCCGCCACGATAGTGGACGGATTATTCTTTGATAAGACGATGCCACTGGAATCAATTATGCCCGGAGGCTCGACGATAGCTATACTGAAGGACCCTGACGGAGCCAAGGTTTTAGGTGTATATCTCCCCGAAGGATATGTTTTGGGCGAATCAGTCGCGGCGAAGGCCATTCCGGCAGCGCGGGTTCAGTATGCCGAAAAACTGCAACGGGATTATAACGGCCGTAAACCGCAGGCTGTCGGTAAATATGAGGGAATCGGCGTCAAGGTAGGGGAGCCTATGATCCGGTTTGAATATCCGGATATCGACGGAAATGTATGGAATAATGAAAGACTTAAAGGAAAGGTTTACGTCATAAATCTCTGGCAGACGGAGTGCGGGCCATGCCGCCGCGAGATGCCTGTGCTTTCGGAATGGAAGGAACGGTTTCCTGATGTGGTTTTTCTTTCGGCATCCCGTCACAACCGGGAAGAAATCCTGCCCATCGTGACGCGCCACAAGTTCAGCTGGACGCACCTACAGGAAGCCTCAGATTTAGTGGCGCTGGTCGGTAATGAGGGCTTTCCCCTTACCATCGTCGTCGACAAGAGCGGCATAGTCCGCTTTGCAAAGGTAGGTGCCTCCGCCGAGAACCAGACCCAGGCCGTCTCCGTCATCGAATCCCTGACCCGCTGACCGCACCAACCCGAATATTTTTCGTAAATTCTCAGGTGTAAATGAATCCATTATGGAAGAATCAAAAAATGCAAATGTTTTAGGTCCGGTTGGCAGCGGCAATAATTCGGCATTAATGCCGATTGAAAATCTGATACATGTAATCCGCGGCCAGCAGGTAATGATTGATAGCGATCTGGCCCGGTTGTATGGCGTGGAAACACGTGTCCTCAACCAAGCTGTGAAACGTAATATAGAGAGATTTCCTGAAGATTTCATGTTCCAACTCACAAAGAACGAGGCTCAAGACTTGATAACGCAATTTGCGACATCAAGTTCAAGATCACAGAATGTGACCTTGAATAATGACTTGAAATCACAAAATGTGATATCAAGTTGGGGAGGAAATTGGGGAGGAAGTCGTAAGCTTCCTTATGCGTTCACTGAAAATGGGGTCGCCATGCTAAGTAGTGTGCTTCGATCCAAAACAGCTATCGAGGTGAACATCCGCATTATGAGGGCTTTTACTGCCATGCGCAGTTTCCTGATGAGTAATGCGCATATGTTCAAAAGGCTTGAAACCATAGAGCATAATTACCTATTGGTCAATCGTCATCTATCTGAACATGACAGAAAATTTGAAGAGGTCCTGTCCCGTCTTGATAATAAGGATGCAGAACCGATTGAGGGATTTTTCTTTGAAGGTCAGATATTCGATGCCTATTCGCTCATATCTGATTTAATCAGAAAAGCAAAACAGCGTATCATTATAATTGACAACTACGTGGATGACCGGATACTGAAAGTACTGACAAAGCGTGAGGCAGGAGTTTCAGCGACAATCTATACAGACCCACATCATTCCCAGATAAGCAATGACTTGCGCCGACATAACGCCCAATATCCACGAATAGAAGTAAGGCATTGCACGAATGTGCATGACCGATTTCTGATAATCGACGATGCCGTCTACTTCATCGGCGGCTCAATCAAGGACCTTGGCAAGAAGATTGTCGCATTCAGTCAGATGCACCAGAAGCCCGGTGACATCCTTTCAAAACTAAGATAATCCCGTGTGAATAATATTTGAGGTCGCAATTTGCGACCTTAAAAGTTTCGTGATAAAGTTCTGATTGAATGGCTCCTTTTCAGTTTTGAAATTTCAGTATGTAAGCGATTCTTACTAACTGATTAAGACAGGTATTAAGATAATGAAAACAGTCTGAGTATTTATCGATCTTGGCAAGGATGGTTCCTATGATCCAATCTCAGCTTATGATGTGGTAAATATCTCAGCAATTTAAATGTTCAATTATACTATAATCAGTTTGTTTATAATAATCGAAGCTTAACCCTATGATGTATTAATATTTTTTGTAATTTTGCGGTAGGAATTCCATAGCCATATAAGATGTTCCTATTTTTATAGGGATGGTTTGTAGCTGGTGGAATCCCATTACATATTGAATTGAAGAAAGCGTGTATCTACGCTTTGTTCTTGGCAATCTCAGAAATGTGGCAGTTTCTAAATCGAAGTCAAGAATGAAGTAACGATAGACGCCACAAGTATGTGTATACCGAAACGGTTCATTTCAGGCTATGCTTGGAGTGAGCTGAGGTATTTGCATATATAGCGTGGAGTCTGCGTTACTCGTTCTACTTCGAATAACGCCGCCACATGCGTTGAGATTGCGGGACGAGTACGGTACTGACTCCCGCTTTTGTTTTATAGGTTGAGCCATTATGGAGTAAATGGCAAGCTTAAATGATGCCATATATGGAAATCATTGATAATGTGCGTAAGATATTCAAAGGAGATTTATCTATTCTCTTACAACTAATACAACTAAACTCTAAAGAGTCATTTTCCACATATTTTGTGTATAAGCAGTTCAAGATTAATGGAAATGTGTGTAACATTATAAGTTGCTTATGATATTGACTCCTTTAAGATCATTAGCAAAATATGTTATGAAATATCTACAATTTAAGACTCCGTCTTAAAGCAATATGTCTTCAATACATTAATCGTTAAGATTTTCAATTGAATTTTAATTGGTTCCGGGATAATTATAGAAACTTAATATTATTTAATGGTAATGCCCACAAGAGAATCTATCACAAGCATCATAACTGTTCCTCAATCTCAACTATCTTCTGAGGCAGATGTTGAGAATAAAGTTATTATTCCGTTATTTAAAGCACTTGGCCTTATTCGTGGAAATAATGATTATAGACTTCGTGTACCTGTCTCAATTTGTGCAGGGCGTCAAATGTTGACAAAACAAGCGGATATTGTGATTTATCGCAATGGGAATCCGTATATAGTAATTGAGGCTAAAAGTCCGTCAGCTCATATTAATGACGATGCAATAGCTCAACTTGACTCTTATGCAATGTGGCTTCCCGCTAAATTTGGGGTAGCCTGTGATGGATATTCTTTTATACTAAGAGGGTATTTTGAAGGCAATGAACGAGTTTATCTTATTAATAAGAGACTAAACTTATTAGACTATGGATTATTGTCTTCCATATTATGTGATGGAAATATATCAAGATTATCTGAAGTGGCGGGCCCTGTTATTCAAGATCAATCAGATACATTTTCATCTTTGCTCAAGCAGATACATCAAGACATCAGAGATATTGATAAACTCGATCCTACCAGTGCCTTTGATGAATGGAGTAAACTGCTGTTCATGAAAATCAATGAAGAACGGTGGTCGATTGGGCATAATGGTACCCGTAGACTGAGTTATGCTATCTTTAAAGATGAAGTTGAACGTGAAAATGGGTTGCAGTATATAGCCAATCGGTTTAAACATACATGTGAGCATTATCCCAATATCTTCTCGTCCAATGAAAAGATTAATCTCAGCATTGGAGCAATAGATAGTATCCTAAAAAAGTTTGATGGGTATTTTATCACTGAAATACCAATGGATGTGAAAGGTCGTGCTTACGAAATATTCTTATCATCGACTTTTCGGGGCAAAGGTTTGGGCCAATTTTTTACACCAAGGCAAGTAGTCCAATTTATGATTGATTTGGTTGATATTAACTTGAATACAATTCTATTGGATCCAGCTTGTGGTACAGGA
This sequence comes from uncultured Porphyromonadaceae bacterium, assembly GCA_902468245.1. GTDB lineage: Bacteria > Bacteroidota > Bacteroidia > Bacteroidales > Muribaculaceae > Lepagella. The sequence goes on from CABQXY010000024.1 coordinate 174,589, forward strand.
GGATTCCTCATTAATGGATTCTCCAAAATCCGTTCTAAGATTTTTGAAACACCTGATTCAGTGTTTTCAAGTTGGGGAACCACTCGAAAAGATTTTCTTGAAACGGTAAAATCCCATCATATTTTTGGTGTGGATGCAGAACCTCGTGCAACCAAAACTGCTAAAATGAATATGATTATGTGGGGTGACGGGGAAAATGTTGTGAGAGGTAATGGTCTTGACATGATTGATATTTGTGGAGATCCTTATCCTTACATCGAACAAGGTGTTTCGCTTATATTAGCTAATCCGCCTTTTGGTAATAAGGAAAAAGAAGAATCAATTCTCAATCGATTTGACTTATATAAATCTAACAAAATAGTAAAAACTGAATGTCTTTTCATTGAAAAAGCACTTGATATTCTTGCTCCGGATGGTGAATTAGCTATTGTAATCCCCGATGGAGTGTTGGGATGTCAACCTACGGAATGTGTTCGTACTCTAATTCAAAATAATGCACAGATAAAAGCTGTCATATCATTACCTAAACATACATTCTCTCCGAGTGGGGTGCCTACGATTAGTACAAGTGTCCTTTATGTTAAAAAATTCTGTTCAGAATATTTTTCGGAGCTGTCAAATGCAAATACTCCCTTAGAGCGACAAATCCTTAAAGCACGCTTTGGATATGATGATTATAATATCTTTATGGGAGTTGCATCTGAAATTGGGTATGAACCAAACGGAAATGCATCACGTTCAGGAATTAACGATTTAGATTCAATACTAAGCTCATATAGAATTGCAGTTTCTGACAATCTATATCCGGGAGAAACTTTTGTTGAACTTTCAGATAAGGCTTTTGTAATTAATAACAAGTCTTTGGAATCACGCTTCGATGCAAGATATTATTGGTTCAATAACATCTTGTCAAAGAAAGAGTTTGAATATGTTGAACTTGGAGATTATATAATTAAAAGTGGGGTATCATTTAATCCCAAGGTCAACGCTCCAACAGATGTTTTTTCCATTGTGAGCGTTACAAACACTCATGGCATTATCTTAGATGAAGATGATGAGAAGAAGTATGAGGTTGAAGGGAACAATATTTCAAAATCAAAAATCGTACATACAGGTGACATTGCTTATAATCCTTATAGAATTAATGTTGGAAGTATTGGAATCGTTGGAGAAGAATATGATGGTATGCTGATTAGTCCGTCTTATGTAGTCTTTAAGACGACTAATGGCTTAGATGCAAGAGTATTATGTGTGTTGCTAAAAAATGACTTCTATAATACTTACATAGATATTTACGGAATTGGAACTATAAGAACATCCTTGAGTTTCAGCAAACTTCAGAAATTGAAAATTCCTAAGGCGTTAATTGGGGATGTGGCCCCTGTTAATGAAGCCTATAATAAAATTCAAGCTCTTAGAGAACAAATTAAACGAGTAGAGGATGAAATGCAACAAAGTATTTCAGAAATGATAAATTGATTAGAGGATGTGTCAAAATAGGCGCGCGAAGCTATAAAACCAAAAAAAAGAGAACCGGTGAGGTTCTCTTTTTTGTTGGCGGAGAGGACGAGATTCGAACTCGTGGTAGGATAATCTCCTACGTCAGTTTAGCAAACTGGTGGTTTCAGCCACTCACCCACCTCTCCATTATTTAATGGTTTAGCCATCATTCGTCGGATGGGTTAGACCTTTCGGAGTGCAAAGTTAATACATTTTTCCGAATTTCCCAATTCAAGACGAAAAAATCTGCGAAATTTTCAGGAAAACAGGCATAAACAGGTATATGCCGGGCAAACGTAGTCTACACCTCACACATTTACGAAGCCTAAAGATGAGAATAAAACAATGTAAGTCAGTGCCTCGGAGAGGCTGTTTCTCATTAACCCCACGATGGCCGGAGGGTGCAAAGCGACCCGACAGCCTTCGTGGGATTATTGCCGAGATATGACAGCTTGGTCGGAGACCATGTCTCTCGCCACACGCCTCTTGGTTCTGTGGTATGACGGGTGTGGAAGTACAGCGACATGGTCTTCGACCAAGCCTTGCTACGCCATGTCTACCCCACGAAGGCCGGTGCCAGCTGTCGCTGTCGCCGGCCATCATGGGGTTATTGAGAAACAGCCTCTTCGAGGCAGTAAAGTCCGATTGCCCATAAAGTCTGAGGAAAAATGATAAGGTTTGTCAAAGGATTAATCTTATCTTTTGTTAATTATGGCGGGGCAAGGGGATATGCGGCGGCTCGTAAACTTGCATATTCCTAAAATATAGAGTAATTTTGCAAATCCTGTTTTTGTACGTAGGATTTAGTCCGAAAGTGCTATTCAATAAAAAATCTATGGGATTAAGGTGTTATAAAAACTAAGTGCAATCAAACTAAAGAAGCTATCAGACTATGAAGGAAAATAAGAAATTACGGTTTGCGACGCGGCAGATACATGGCGGGCTGCATCCGGGCGAGAGCGGCAATGCGCGCGGTCTGGCCATCGTGCCGACGGCGGCTTACCGGTTCCCGTCGTGCGAATATGCCGCCGATCTGTTCGAGCTGTCTCAGCCGGGCAACATCTATACCCGTCTCCAGAATCCAACCACCGCCAATTACGAGGAGCGCATCGCATCGCTCTACGGCGGTACGGGCGCGGTGGCGACGCCTTCGGGCATGGCGGCCATCTTCGTGACCGTCACCGCGCTGGCACAGGCCGGCGACAATATCGTCACCACGCCTTACCTCTACGGCGGCACATACAATCTGTTCCGTCACACGCTGCGCAAGCTCGGCATCGAGGTGCGCATTGCCGCCGACGAAGCGCCCGAAGCCCTTGCCGCGCTCTGCGACGACCGCACGCGCGCCGTCTTCATGGAGTCCATGGGCAATCCCACCTGCGCCGTGCCCGATATGGAGGGGATCGCCAAGGTGGCCCACAACGCCGGTGTGCCTCTGATAGTTGACAATACTTTCGGTGCCGCGGGCTATCTCTGCAATCCCTTCGACTGGGGCGGCGACATTGTGGTGGATTCCGCCACGAAATGGATCAACGGCCACGGCACGGCCATGGGCGGCGTCATCGTCGACGGCGGCACCTTCGACTGGAGCAACGGCAAATATCCGCAGATTGACGGCCCGTCGGACGGCTATCACGGCCTGAATCTGTACGAAACGTTCGGCAACGCCGCTTTCGCCGTGAAATGCCGCGTGGACGGTCTGCGCGATTTCGGTACATGTCCCTCACCATTCGACAGCTATCTGATGTGCCTCGGTCTCGAGACGCTGTCGCTGCGTGTGCGCCATCAGGTGGAAGCCACACGCCGCCTCGCCGAATTCTGCAAGGAGAGCCCCTGCGTGCGCTCGGTGAGCTACGTAGGCTTTGAGGATCATCCCAGCCATAAGAATGCCGCCAAATATTTCCGCGACGCCTCGTCGGGCGTATTTACCATCGAGCTTGAGGGCGATCTGGAAACCACCTCGCGCTTTGTCGAGGCTCTGGAGCTGTGCGCCCACATGACCATGATAGGGGATTCCATCACAGTGGTGACGCATCCGGCATCCACCACCCACAAGCAGCTGAGCGAGGCCGATATGCTGGCTGCCGGCGTCACGCCCACGTTGCTGCGCATCAGCCTGGGATTAGAGGACGTGGAGGATATAATCGACGATTTCCGGCAGGCGTTCGAGAAATGCGGACTCGCACCCAAAGCATGACGGATGGCGCAGCTGATATATAATCACCCGGAGCCGTTCGAGCCGGAACTGGGCGGACGTCTTGACAACCTGCAGATAGCCTACCACACCTATGGCCGGCTGAACGAGGCGCGCGACAACGCGATATGGGTATGCCATGCCCTGACCGCCAACAGCGACGTGGCCGACTGGTGGCCGCACACGGTGGTGAAGGATGGCTTTCTCGATCCGGAGCGCTACTTCGTGGTATGCGCCAACATCTTGGGTTCATGCTACGGCACCACAGGGCCGATGAGCGTCAATCCCGACACCGGCCAGCCATATTACGGTGAGTTCCCCCGGCTGACCATGCGCGACCTGGCGCGGGCACACCGCCTGCTCGCCGACCGGCTTGGCCTGAATAAGATACACGCCCTGATAGGTGCCTCCGTCGGGGGCTTCCAGGCGCTGGAATGGTGCTCGCTGGAACCGCAGCGGTTCCGCGACATGGTGCTGATAGGCACCGCGCCAAAGGCATCGCCCTGGAACATAGCCATCAACGAGACGCAGCGCATGTCCATACGCGCCGACGGCACATACGGCCAACCGCGTCCCGACGCCGGAGCCGCCGGACTCGGAGCGGCCCGCGCCCTGGGACTGCTGACATACCGCGGCCCCGAGGGCTACAACCTGACGCAACAGGATCATCCCGACCAGCCTTGCGCATTGCCCAGCCTTCCCGAATACCACCGCGCCTGTACCTACCAGCAGCATCAGGGCCGGAAACTGATAGACCGTTTCGACGCATATTCCTATATGACCATCCTCGACACCTTCGACACGCACGACATAGGGCGTGACCGGGGAGGGATAGAGAAGGCACTGCAAAGCATGTCGGACGCGGGAGTGCGGACATGCGTGGTGGGACTCTCCACCGACTTAGTGTTCACGCCGGCGGAGATGAAGGAATTGGCCGCCATGATACCCGGCGCGGAATATCACGAGATATCCTCGCCGTTCGGTCACGACGGATTCTTAGTGGAGTACGGACAGCTCAACGCAATACTTAAACCGTTTATTCAATCCTGAAGATAATGGAACAAATCAACATAGGACTTGTAGGCTTTGGCACTGTGGGCCAGGCACTTTACGAAGTGGTGTCGAGTGCCCGCAACGCGCACGCCGCCGTGAAGCGCATCTGCGTGCGCAGCCTCGACAAGCCGCGCAAGGTGCAGGTGCCTGCCGAACTGCTCACCACCGACGCCGATGACATAGTGAACGACCCGGACATCAGCCTGGTGGTGGAGGTGATAGACAATCCCGAGGCCGCATACCGTATAACCTGCGACGCGCTGCGCGCCGGCAAGGATGTGGTGTCGGGCAACAAGGCCATGATAGCGCGCCATCTGTCCGAACTCATCGAGCTGCAGCAGGCCACGGGCCGCGCCCTGCTTTACGACGCTTCGTCGTGCGGCTCAATCCCCGTGATACGCAACCTGGAGGAATACTACGACAACGACCTGCTGTTGGAGGTGAAGGGCATTCTCAACGGATCGTCCAACTACATCCTGTCGCGTGTGTTCGATCACGGCGAGGAATATGCCGACGCTCTGGCCCGCGCACAGAAGCTCGGATTCGCCGAGAGTGACCCGACGCACGACATCAGCGGCAATGACTCGCTCAACAAATTGGTTATCATCACGCTGCACGCCATCGGCGTGTACGTGCCGCCCAAGGACATATTCGTGTACGGCATCCCCACGCTGCGCGCCGAGGACATCAGGTATGCCCGCGAGAAAGGGATGAAGATCAAGCTCGTGGCACAGGTTGTGAAGCTGTCGGATGCGAAGTTCACCATGTTTGTTATGCCAGAGTTCGTGGCGCCCAACCGCTACATATATGCCGTGGACGACGAATACAACGGCGTGGTGATACGCGGCGAATGCTACGACCGTCAGTTCATGTTCGGCAAGGGAGCCGGAGGGCGCCCCACCGCCTCGTCGCTGCTGAGCGACATCACGGCCTTGCGCCACAATTACCGGTACGAATACAAGAAGATGGGCTTCAGCCCCCGTCCCGAATACACCGCCGACGTGACGCTGAAAATCTACGCCCGCTACGAGCACACCGACCTGCGCACTGCGCTGCCGTGGATTGCGGTCAACGAGGAATACCGCTGCGACGACTACCGTTACGTGATAGGCGAAATCCGGCTGTCCGACCTGATCGAAGCCACGCCGCTGCTCCGGGCCGACGACATCTTCCTGTGCAATTTCCCGCGCTTTTTCGCCGACCGCGACGACTGACGCCCGAAATCAGACCCGAAATTAGGTCCCCAACTTTTTGGCTATTTGTCAATTTGTGTGTAACTTTGCATCCCGAAGTGTTGTGCGGCTATGTGTCGTAGCGAGCTTTATAACCGATATAACAGCAAAATTGTGGACACAAAGTACATTTTCGTGACGGGCGGAGTGGTGTCGTCGTTGGGCAAAGGCATCATCTCCAGTTCCCTGGCGCGGCTGTTGCTGAGCCGTGGCTACAGGGTTACAATCCAGAAGTTTGACCCTTACATCAACATCGATCCGGGCACGTTGAACCCCTACGAGCATGGCGAATGCTACGTGACGGTCGACGGCCACGAGGCCGACCTTGACCTGGGTCATTACGAACGGTTTACCGACATACGCACCACCCGTGCCAACAACGTCACCACGGGGCGCATCTATCAGAGCGTGATAGACAAAGAGCGCCGCGGCGACTATCTTGGCAAGACGGTGCAGATCATTCCGCACATCACCGACGAGATAAAGCGCAACGTCAAGCTGTTGGGCAACACGGGCGACTACGATTTCGTCATCACCGAGATCGGAGGCACCGTGGGCGACATCGAGTCGACTCCTTTCCTGGAGGCCGTGCGTCAGCTGAAGTGGGAGCTGGGCCGCAACGCCCTGTTCGTCCATCTGACCTACGTGCCTTACCTCAAGGCCGCCAAGGAGCTTAAGACCAAGCCGACGCAGCACAGCGTCAAGCAGCTGCAGAGCCTCGGAATCCAGCCCGACATCCTGGTGCTCCGCACCGAGAAGGAGCTGCCGGTGACGATGCGTCGCAAGGTGGCCCAGTTCTGCAACGTGGCGCCCGAGGCCGTGATAGAGAGCCTGGACCAGCCCACCATCTACCAGGTGCCGCTGCGCATGCACGAGCAGGGTCTGGACCGGATGGTGCTGCACATCATGGGCGTGGACGACGCTCCGGAGCCCGACCTGACGCGGTGGAACACCTTCCTGCACAAGTTGGCTACCGCCGACAAGACCGTGACCATCGGACTCGTAGGCAAATATGTGGCACTGCAGGACGCCTACAAGTCCATCTGCGAGAGTCTGATGCAGGCCGCCACCCGGCTGGACCACAAGGTGAACATTGTGTACGTCAACTCCGAGAAGGTGACCGAGGGCAACGTGGAGGAGCAGCTGAAGGATATGGCCGGCGTCATCATCGCCCCCGGCTTCGGCCAGCGGGGCATCGAGGGTAAGTTCGTGGCCCTGAAATGGTGCAGGGAGCACGACGTGCCCACGTTCGGCATCTGCCTGGGAATGCAGTGCATGGTGATTGAGTTCGCGCGCAACGTGCTGGGACTCAAGGACGCCAACAGCACCGAGATGGACTTCCACACTCCATACAACGTCATCGACCTGATGGAGGAGCAGAAGAACATCATGAACATGGGCGGCACCATGCGCCTCGGAGCATACGCCTGCGAGTTGGCCGAGGGGTCGCGCGTGGCGCAGGCCTACGGCACCACCTCCATAAGCGAGCGTCACAGACACCGCTTCGAGTTCAACAACGAGTTCCTGGACCGATACGAGGCCGCGGGAATGAAATGCACGGGACGCAACCCCGACGCCAATCTGGTGGAGGTGGTGGAAATCCCCGAAAAACGATGGTATATAGGAACGCAGTATCATCCCGAGTATTCGTCGACGGTGCTGCATCCCAACCCGATATTCATTGACTTCGTGAAGGCCGCCATAGCCTACAGCGAAACCGAACAAAAGAAATAGAAAAGTAGAGAACAATGGACAAAAACACGACGAACGCACTGCTTCTGATGCTGCTGGTGTTTGTTCTGTTCATGTGGCTTACGCCCAAGGAGCAGGCACCGGAGGGGAACGTGGAAAGCCCCCGCACCACGGAGCAGGCCGCCGTAAACATGGCGCTCGACTCGCTGACGGGTCAGGACCGCCAGTGGCTTGAGCAGAACATACGCGAGCACGGCACGCCCGTGGCCGACCGCCCCGGAGCCGTGGCCCTGAATCAGAACGGGCTGAACCTTACACTCGAGAACGGAACGATATCCGGTACGGTCACCGTGGAGGGGCGCAACATAGAGTGGGCCGCCGTGGCCGATGCCGACACGTCGAGGATGACCATAGCCGAGGAGCGCAAGGCCATAGAGACCGTACGCAAGGTGACCGAAAGCCTGGGCCGGTACGGCAAATTCGCCCGTTTCTTAGGCGGCACGCCGCAGACCGTGAACCTGGAGAACGATGCCCTCAAGCTGCAGTTCAACAGCCACACCGGCTCCATCACGCGCGCCGAACTTAAGAAGTACGATACCGAATATAATAGCGACGAGACCGACAACACCAAGCACAAGGTGGTGCTGTTCGAGGGCGACAAGAACAGTTTCAGCTTCGAGCTGCCGCTGCCGTCGTCCGTGCAGACAGCCGACCTGTACTTCACGCCTCGCGTGCTGAACGACTCCACGGTGCTGATGGCACTGGAGTTCGGCCCCGACACATACTGGGGCATACGCTACACGCTGCCCCGCGGCGAAAGCTATGTGGTGAAGATGGACGTGGTGCAGAAGAACATGGCGCCCATAGCCCAGAGCAACAACCGCAACATGATATTCAGCTGGAACCAGGATCTGAAACGCCAGGAGAAGGGCCGCATGTTCGAGGAGCGTAACTCCGCGCTGTATTATAAGTACGCCGGCGGTTCGGTCGAGAACCTGAAGGAAGCCAAGGACGACACCAAGGAGCGCGAGGCCAAGATCAAGTGGATAGGCTTCAAGAACCAGTTCTTCTCGTCGGTGATGGTGATGAACCGGGGCAGCTTCAACTCGGCCGACTTCAAGTCGACCATCATGAGCGAAAAGGATTACCTCAAGAACTTCGCCGCCGAGGCCAAGATCTCGGACTACGACTGGAACAAGGAGAATCCCGTGTCGCTGTCGCTGTTCCTCGGTCCGAACCTCTATCCGCTGCTGTCCGACCTGGACCACCAGATGGACGTGGACGAGGATCTGAAGCTGACGCGCATGATTCCGCTGGGCTGGAACATATTCCGCTGGATCAACACCGGCGTCGTGATTCCGGTGTTCAACTTCCTGGGCAAGTTCATCAGCAACTACGGTATCATCATCCTGCTGCTGACCATATTCATCAAGCTGGTATTGTTCCCGCTGACCTATAAGTCCTACCGCTCGCAGGCCGTGATGCGCGTGCTGGCGCCTCAGATCCAGGCCCTGAACGAGAAGTATCCCGGCACGGAGAACGCGATGATACGCCAGCAGAAGACCATGGCCCTGTACAACAGCGCCGGTGCCAACCCCATGTCGGGCTGTCTGCCGCTGCTGCTGCAGATGCCCATCCTGTTCGCCATGTTCTCGTTCTTCCCCTCGTGCATCGAGCTGCGCGGACAGTCGTTCCTGTGGGCGCACGACCTTTCGGCCCCCGACGCCATCATATCGTGGACGGGCGACATCCCGCTGGTTACGAAGTATTTCGGCAACCACATCTCGCTGTTCTGTCTGCTGATGACCGGAACCAACATCGTCTACACCTACCTCAACAGTCAGGCGCAGAGCAACACCATGCCCGGCATGAAGCTGATGATGTACCTGATGCCGGTGATGTTCATGATATTCTTCAACAACTACGCGGCGGCTCTGAGCTACTATTACTTCCTGTCGCTGCTGATCACCATCATCCAGACCTACTCGTTCCGCTTCATCATCAAGGAGGAGGACGTGAAGAAGAAGATGGCCGAAAACGCGAAGAAACCTAAGAAGAAATCCAAGTTCATGCAGCGCATGGAGGAGATGCAGCGTCAGCAGCAGCAGATGCTCCGCGAGCAGCAGAAGCAGCAGAGGGGCGGTCGCAGATAACGCCCCGGGACCGGGCCATGAAACTCCTCAGGATAGTACGCATATCCCTGGCCGCGCTTGCGTTCGTGGCCTCCGCGGCAGCCCTGCTGATGGGCGCCGAGGTGCATCCTGTGGCCCGACTGGCCGAAAAGTCCCAGATCATATTATCCTCTTTGTCAATCACGGCAGGAACCGCAATCGTGTGGCTCCTGCTGACTTTTTTGTTCGGACGTGTGTATTGCTCCACGGTCTGCCCCGTTGGCACCATGTCCGACCTGTTCCTGAAGATACGGCGGCTGATACCGGGACTGCGCCATAAGCCGTTCCGTTACCGTCAGCGTTCCGGGGTGTCGGTACACATCCTGTGGGTGTATGTGGTATGTCTTGTGGCGGGAGTCGCGGGGGTGCCGTTCCTGATCGAGCCATGGAACATAATGCGCAACATGGCCGCTACGGTGCGTCCGGAGGCCGTGAGCGCCACCTGGGCCACCATCGGGATGGGAACCATTACCGGAGTGATCGGCGGCCTTGTGGCGGCAATTCTGATAGCCGTCACTTCCGTATCGCGCGGACGCGAGTTCTGCACGGTGGTATGCCCCTTGGGCACGGCCCTCGGATATGTGTCGGCCTACAGCCTGTATCATCTGGAGATAGACCGCGACAAATGCGTGTCGTGCGGTCAGTGCGAGGATATATGCCGGTCGCAGTGCGTCAAGATGGTGAGCCGGCACATCGACGACACGCGGTGCGTGCGCTGTTTCGACTGTGTGGCCAAATGTCCCAACGACGCAATCCGGTTTCAGGTGAACCGCAACCGCCCGGCCACGCCGATGCTGATACGGAGGAAAAAACGCTCAGGGGTCTGAGCGTTTTTTAGTTGAAAAAGTTGAGAAAGTTTATAAAGTTAAGAGAATTCCAAATATACGGGGATGGGAAGATATATCTACAATACGACGTTTGTGGTGGCGAAGGAGAGGGAGCAGCGGTTCATTGACTGGTTCCGTCTTCGTGCCGCCTGTATCGCCGAGGCCGGGATGCGGCCTCGGTTGTCGCGCCTTGCAGGCGCGCTGGCCGCGGAGAGCGAGGCGCAGAGCTTGGCCTTCCAGGTGGAATCGGACAGCGAGGAGGCGCTGCAGGAATGGGCGCACGAATCGCTTGAACCGGTTTTGGGCCGGTTCATGCGCGATTTCGGGCCTGATGCGGCCTATTTCTGCTCGGAATTCGAAGTCTTGTCGCTGGATTCGGGCATCGGGGCTATGCCGCTGTAATCCGTCAGCCTGGAATGTACCAGTCGCCGCAGTTTGGACGCCAGCAGGGCGTGAGGCTCGCCGCTCTTTTCAAGGGCCTGCCATGATATCGGTTTGCCGAACCTGACGCGGAACGTCTTGCCGCGTGCGGCACACAGCTCGGCGGGCAGCAAAGCCTGTTCCATATTGACCTTTATGCCCATTTTTGTACGCGCCTTGGCGGTGCGGTAGAAGCTCATGCGGTTCAGTCCCTCGAAATGGATCGGGATGATGTCGCGGTGGAATTCGATGGCCCGGTCGATGAACGACTTGTGCCACACCAGATCGCCGATGGAGCCGTCGGGCTGGATGCGCGACACCATGCCGGCAGGAAATATCAGTATCTGCTTGTCGGAGGCGTATGCGTCGCGGATGGCCACGGCAGCCGCGCGTGCCTGCGAACCATACTTGTTGATGGGCAGGAACACCGTGCGCAGCGGTATCACGTTCATCAGCATGTCGTTGACCAGGAACTGAATGTTCTCGTCGCCGTATTTTGCGCCCAACACCTTGATCAGTCCCATGCCGTCCAGACCGCCGAGGGGGTGGTTGGAGGCGAATATGAAGCGTCCGTGTTCGGGAATGTTCTCCAGCCCCTCCACCTCGAGGGTGACGTTGAAGAAGTCGTATATACGCTCGCAGAATTCCGAGCCGGTCGAGGGGTAGGTGGCATCCAGGGCGGCGTTCAGCTCGTCCTGATGTACTAATTTCTCAAGCCCCGTGATCATGAAGCCCGGAATCATCCGGCCCTTCCAGCCCTTGATGCGCGAGCGCAGTATATTGTGAAGGTTTATGTCAATCTTGTCCATTTCTGAATAAATGGAAATTAGCAATTAGTAATTCAGGAGGTTGGCGTTAATCGTTTACCGACGATTCCTCGTCCCAGAACTCGTCCTCCCATTCCTGGTCCGACATATCGCCGTACGCGTCGTCCTCGTCCTCCATTTCGGGCTGGTCGAACACGAAGTTGTCTTCCTCCTCCACGCGGTGACGCATGTCGAGGGGGCGGTGGGTCACGGTGAAGCGCGCCTGATTGTCCTCGGAATTGATTTCGCGCCACAGCAGGTCCTTCAGTTCGGTCAGTCCCTGGCCGGTGACGGCGGAGATGAAAAGGTGCGGAACGTCCTGAGGCAGCGTTGCTGCTATCTCGTCGCGCAGCTCATCGTCGAGCATGTCCGACTTTGAGATGGCCAATACGCGGTTCTTGATGTCGAGGTCGGGATTGAACTCGCGCAATTCGTGCAGCAGTATCTCGTATTCCTTGTTGATATCGTCGGCGTCGGCCGGCACTAAGAACAGCAGCACGGCGTTACGCTCTATGTGGCGCAGGAACCTGAGTCCGAGACCCTTTCCTTCGGAAGCGCCCTCGATGATGCCGGGGATGTCGGCCATGACGAACGACTGGTTGTCGCGGTATCTGACTATGCCTAACTGCGGCTCCATTGTGGTGAATGGATAGTCGGCTATCTTGGGTTTGGCCGACGACATGGCGGAGAGCAGCGTGGACTTTCCGGCGTTGGGGAATCCGACAAGTCCGACGTCGCCGAGCAGCTTAAGCTCGAGCACCACGGCCTTCTCGATGGCCGGCTGGCCGGGCTGTGCGTATCGCGGAGTGCGGTTGGTGGATGTGGCGAAATGCACGTTGCCCAGGCCTCCCTTGCCGCCGCGCAGCAGGTTGATTTCCTGTTCGTCCTCGGTCACTTCGCACAGGAACTCGCCGGTGTCGGCGTCGAACACGGCGGTACCCACGGGCACCTCGATGATCTGGTCCTGGCCGTCGGCGCCGTGCGAGCGGTTCTCGCCGCCGCTCTGTCCGTCGGTGGCGAAGATATGACGCCTGTAACGCAACGGAAGCAGGGTCCACAGGTGACGGTTGCCCCGTAGTATGATGTGGCCGCCACGGCCGCCGTCGCCGCCGTCGGGGCCGCCTTTGGGTATATACTTGGCACGGTGGAAATGGCGGCTCCCTGCGCCTCCCTTGCCCGACCGGCACAATATCTTTACATAATCTATGAAATTGCTCTCTGCCATTGTCTTGAATAGTTAATAAAGTGTAGAAAGTTTAAAAAGTTAAGATGATAGTGCTGTAATTGGCATGTCTTCACATTCCTCTTAACTTAATTCACTTTTTCAACTAAAACTAAATTAATAACGCTTCAGCCGGACATTTCGCCTATCAGCGGGGAATAAGGTCCGGATTTTCGTACATCTTCAGGGTGTTTTCCAGCTGAGTCTGCACCATCAGCTGCAGCTCGCGGGGAGCAAGCACTTTCAGCGCGTCGCCGTACGACAGGATTTCGTGCACCAGCTCGTAATTCAGCTTCAGCTGGTAGGTGAAGATGGAATACCGGTCGTGCAACTCCTCCTGCTGGGTGTGGTGGAAGGGGAGGGCGCGGAAATACTTGGCCTGGATGGGCGTGGTCATTATCTTGACGGTGCGCACATCGGCCTTTGACGCCGTGATGCCTATCAGGTTTTCGAAGAAAGTCTCCGGCTTGAGCTGCGGCATCTCGAACTCCTCGTTCACCACCGACATCTGCGACACGCGGTCCAGGGCGTAGGTGCGCACGTCGCCGCTCTGCTCGCGTATCCCTATCATGTACCACCGCTGTTTGTAACGCTTCACGAAGCAGGGGAGGAACCGTATGTCCTTCTCCGGCCTTGACTTGCTGAAGCCGGCGTATGTGAACGACAGCTTGTGCCTGTCGCCGATTGCGGCGAGCACCAAGGGCAGGAATTCGCGGGCTGAGGGCACGTCCTCGACCGACACGCGGTCGTGCGGGATGGAGGAGCCCTTGATGGCATTGTTGACCGAATATGATTCCAGCAGCCAGTTGGTCACCATCGGATTGGCGTTGCTTTCGGCCTCGTCGATGTAGTAATGGCCGGAGGCGTCGCAGGCTATCTCTAATTGAAAATTCTCCTCGATGGCGCGCCGGTAGTGATAGAAGGTGCGTGCGGGCATCGGGTCGCCGTTGCTCAGGGGCGACTTGCGCCACAGGTCGTTGATGTCCTCGCGCGTCAGACGGCCGTAGCGGTTCAGCACGTCCACTATCCACACGTATCGGTTTATCAGCTCCTTCATTTTTTTTAGTTATGATAATCAGCTTAATATCAACGAGATTGATATTAAGCTGAAAAATTTTTACGAAAAATCAACAAAAAAATCACAACTTTCCGAACCAAATAAACAGCAGCGATGTTATAATAGCGTAAGGTTTGATAAACCACACTACATAGAGCATAAGTCATTGATTGACATAATATATACTGCTACAAACGTTCTGAAAAAGTTGTTATTGTTGTTTTAATTGAAGAAACAGGGTCTGCGTGATGCAGGCCTTTTTCTTGTTTATATAGGGCGCCGGAGATATGGCGCCCTCGGCTTCCGCCTCGGGACTGTAAGAGAGGGCCCCTTTAACTGTAAGGAAGGGGCCTTTTAACTATAAGAGAGGCCCTTTAGCGGTTGCCGTACATGTCGTCGTAATATTTCTCGTATTCGCCCGAGGTGATGTTGTCGATCCAGTCCTGGTTGTCTAAGTACCATTTCACGGTCTTCTCGATACCTTCCTCAAACTGTAAAGAAGGCTCCCAGCCTAGTTCCTTCTGCAGCTTGCGGCTGTCGATGGCGTATCGCATGTCATGGCCGGGACGGTCGGTGACG